>NZ_BNBZ01000015.1 GCF_014656215.1 Streptomyces zaomyceticus
GTCCGGGGAGCGGGCGGCGGTCGAGCGGCGCCATCTGACGTACTACCGCGAGCTGGCCCGACGCACCGACCCCGAACTGCGCGGTGCCGGACAGGTCCCCGCGATCGCCCTCCTCGAGCGGGAGCACGACAACCTCCGCGGTGCGCTGCGAACGGCCCTCGCACTCGGTGACGAACACGAGGTGCTCTGCCTCGTCCACTCCCTGAGCTGGTTCTGGCAGCTGCGCAATCACCACTCCGACGCCCGGACCTGGGCCGTGGAGGCCTGCCGCCTCGGCCCCGACCCCTTCGGGGAACCCGTCCTCGCCGCCGGGCCGCTCACCGGGCGGTGCGTGGACGTTCCTCCGCCGTGGACCGGCGAGCGTCTCCACGAGGCCCGGCGCGGCGGTCACCTCTACGCGGTCGCGACCCAGGGAGGCCGGGGCGCCACCGCCCTCGAGCACCCGGAGACCCGCGCCCGGCTCACCCGCCTCGTCTCGGCGTACCGCCCCGGCCTTCCCCAGACCTGCCGACAGCCGGGGACGATGTGGTACTACGCCCGCCTGATGAACGGGGAGTTCACCCGTCTCGACGAGGCCCTCACGGCCATCGTCGACGCCTGCCGGGTGCATGCCCCCGGCTGGGACCTGGCTTTCGCCCTTCTCGTCCGGGCCAAACTCGCCGGCCACGGCCCCGAGGACGCGGCCGAGGGGCTCGCGCTCTTCGAGGCGGCCGGCGACCCCTGGGGCATCGCGGAATGCCTCGCGGCCCGGGGTGAGGCCTATGAGCGTGCGGGCCGGCTCGCCGAGGCCGCCGCCGACTTCGAGCGGGCCTCGGACGCCGCCGCCCGTGTCGGCGCCCGCTCGCAGGTGCCCCTCTACACCGCGCGCCTCGCGGCCGTACGGCTCCGGCTCCGCCCCGAAGGCGACCCGGCGGCCGAACAGCTCCTGGCCGAAGCCGCCGAGGAGGCGGGGGAGTGGGGCGCCGAGGCGGCCGGCTCCGCGCGGTTGCTGCTCGCCCAGCACTACGGGCACACCGGGCGCACCGGCCTCGCCCGTGCTCAGCTCTCCCGTCTCGAGGGCGAGTTCGGAGATGTGACCCCGGCACTGTTCTGGGGCCTCGCGGGCGGGACGTGGGCCTGGCTCGACTGCCTGGACGGTGCGTACGACCGGGCGGTGGGGCGGCTGGCCCGGGCCGTCGCGGACGTCGAGACCCTCGCCCACATGGTCGCCCCGTACCTGGTCGCCGCCCAGTTCGCGACGGCCGCCTGGGCCCTCGGCGGGCGGGGCGGGGCAGGTGACGCCGTGGCCGGGACCCGGCTCCTCGGCGCGTACGACGCCCACGCGGGATCCGACGGGGGCGGCGGCTTCCGTCCGTTCACCCGCGATACGGAGGACCGGATCAGAGCGCGAGCCGAGGAAGCCCTGCGCAAGCACCTGGCCCCGGAGACGTACGCCCGCCACCACGCGGAGGGTGCCGGGCTCACGCTTCACGCGGCGGCGGCGCTCGTCCGCGACCCGGGAGGGGCTCCGGACGACGTCTGATCCGTCGGGAGCGGTCAGCCGAGCCGGCGGTGCCGGCGGGCCTTCCCCTGCCGGCCGGTTCCCTGTCCGCCGCCCGCCTCACGCCCCGTTCAGCCGGCCGCCAGGCGTTCCCGTGCCTCCGCGAGATCCTCGGTCGTCGGCGCGTCGTCCTGGGTGAGGCGGCGGCGCCAGTACCCGGTGAAGTGCACCGCCTGCCGGTCGACGCCGCGCTCTTCCACGAGGTGGCGCCGGAGAGCCCGGACGGCCGAGGCCTCGCCCGCCAGCCAGACGTACGGCCGTCCGTCCGGCAGCGGGTCGGCCCGCACGACCTCGACGGCCGAGGTGTCGCCGTACAGCGGGCGTACGGTCAGCTGCCCGGCCGTGGGCAGGGGCTGCACCTCGGCCGCGTCCGGGACGTGGACGTAGGCGACGGCCCGTTGCCCGGGCGGCAGCGCGGCCACGACGGTGGCGAGTGCGGGCAGGGCGCAGGCGTCGGCGTACAGGAGCGTCCAGTCGCCGGAGCCCGGGTCGACCGGCGTCGCGAAGACGGCGGACGGGCCGAACATGCCGACCGCGTCCCCGGGCCGCGCGGACCGCGCCCAGCGGGTCGCGGGCCCCTCGCCGTCGGGGTCTCCCGCGCCCCCGTGGAGGAAGAAGTCGATGTCGACGGTCCCGGCGGCCGGATCGTGAGCCCGAAGGGTGTAGCTCCGCATCCACGGCCGCGTGGCCTCGGGGAGTGCCGAGTACGACGCGTACCAGCGCATCACGTCCCCGTCGGGGCCGGGGGCGGGCAGAACGGGCTCGGTCTGCCCCGAACGGGGGAAGTACAGCTTCACCTGCTGGTCGGGCCCGGCGGTCGTGAAGCCTTCGAGATCGGATCCGCCGAGAGTGACGCGCCGCATGCGGGGGGTGATGAGGCGGTTGGCGACCACCCGGAGGAGCCGCAGGGGCAGGGGCAGGGGCGCGGGTGCGTGTGCGGGCTCGGACCGTGGCGAGGGCTGGGGCATCGGGGCTCCTGGTGTCGGGCGGGGGTGTCCTCCCACCCTCCCGGGCCCCGTCGACACCGGACCGACACCGCGTCGACACGGGGCGGAGCGCGGAGCGGGGCACGGCGGGCCGTGGCCCGACGCGCCGCCCGGATGCGCTCGGCGTGGCCGGACACGAGAATGGCCAGTGCCGGAAGAACACGTAGGAGGCGGCATGAACGCTGAGCCCGACAAGACGTCCCTGGGGGACTTCCCGACGCCCGACCGGCTGCTGCACGCCGGTTCGGAGGGCGAATTCACGCCGGAGGACCTGGTTCTCGCCTCCGGCCGTGACGTGAATCCGAAGACCCTCGCCTGGGCGGAACGCCGTATGGCGGAAAAGGGTCGTGCCTCCATGGACGAGCTCCTGCCGTAGGCCGGCCCGGCCAAGACACCGGTCGGCTTCGGCCCGACGGCATCGGCCCGATCCTCGGAATCCTCTCCTCGACACCTCGAAGTATCGAGCCACCTCGAAGTGACCGCAGTACCTCGTCGGCCCCGGTCGGTCGTACCGACCGGGGCCGACGGACGTCCGGAACCGAGGCACCCGCCCCGACTCGGCCCGCCCCGAGACTTCCGCATTTATGGAACACGTTCTACCGTGGCCGCCGTCGCGCGTCGCACCGCACCGAGGACGCCGCAGGACCGCCGCCACGGGAGGCCCCCATGCACCTCGAGTACACGCCCGCCCAGAACCGCCTGCGCGCCGAACTGCGCGCGTACTTCGCCGAGCTGGTCCCGGAGGACGTCCACACCCGCTACGCGGACCCGGCCGCGCAGAAGCGGTTCTACCGGGAGACCGTGCGGCGGCTCGGCGGCGACGGCTGGCTCGGGGTCGGATGGCCGACCGAGTTCGGGGGGCGGGGGCTCACCCCGATGGAACAGTTCATCTTCTTCGACGAGGCGGCGCAGGCGGGTGTGCCCCTGCCGCTGATGGCGCTGAACACGGTCGGACCGACGATCATGCGCTTCGGCACCGACGAGCAGAAGGCGTACTTCCTGCCGCGGATCCTCTCCGGCGAGATCGACTTCGCCATCGGCTACAGCGAGCCGGACGCGGGCACCGACCTGGCGGCCCTGAAGACCCGCGCGGTACGGGACGGGGACGAGACCACCGGTACGTACACGGTGAACGGCCAGAAGATCTGGACGACGAACGGCGACACCGCCGACTGGGTCTGGCTCGCGGTCCGCACGGCCACGCCCGAGGAGGGCGTACCGCTCCACAAGGGCATCACGATGCTGCTGGTCCCGACGAGCGACCCCGGCTACTCCTGCACGATCATCAACACCCTGGCCTCGCACGACACGACCGCCAGTTACTACGACAACGTCCGGGTACCGGCCTCGCGCCGGGTCGGCGAGGAGAACAAGGGCTGGCGCCTGATCACCAACCAGCTCAACCACGAACGCGTCACCCTGGCCGCCCACGGCACGATGGCGATCCGGGCGCTCCACGACGTACAGCGCTGGGCCGCCGCCACCCCGCTCGCCGACGGCCGCCGCGTCATCGACCTGCCCTGGGTACGCCGCACCCTGGCCCGCACCCACGCCCGGCTCGACGCGATGAAACTCCTCAACTGGCAGATGGTGAACGCCGTCCAGCACGGCACCCTCACCCCGCAGGACGCCTCGGCCGTCAAGGTCTACGGCTCCGAGGCCCGCCGCGACGCCTATGCGGCCCTCATGGAGGTCGTCGCCGCGGCGGGAGCCCTCAAGGAGGGCTCGGCGGGCACGGTCCTCCACGGCGAACTGGAGCGCGGCTACCGCTCGGCCGTCATCTTCACGTTCGGCGGCGGCAACAACGAGATCCAGCGCGAGATCATCTCCTGGATCGGCCTGGGCATGCCCCGGGTCCGCCGCTAGGGCGTGGCGTGTCCGTGAAGTCGATCGGTCGTTGCTCCGTTCGGGGGGCGTCGACATGAACTGACGGATGAGTCGTGGGCGTTGATCGCTCCGTTGCCGGCGCCGGCCGGATGGGCCGGCCGGCGCGGGGCCGGCGCCAGGACCGGCTGCCGGCCCACGTCCGGCAGTACTTTGACGCCGACGGGACGACGCCGCCCGGCGCGCGCTCGGACCCGATGTCATCCGGACGGGATCACCTACCGGCGCAGTGGGCACAGTCGTGACCAGAGCCAGGAAGGTGGGGCTGTGTCGAGCCCGTCGACCGGCGCAGGTTCACGACCTGCGTGGAGCGGCTCCAAGATGGCTACGGGTTTCAGCCGTCCGGCCCGGCGTTCGTGCCGGCGGGCGCCGTGGCGGTCACGTCCCGAAGCGGTGGCGGCGTGGTGGGACCTTCGGCTCTCGCGGCCGTGACAGAGTCGGTGAGGTCTTGAAGCGGCGGGGGAGAGGAGCCTCATGTCGCAGCACGCCCGATCCGGCGATCCGGGGTGGCGCCGGTGGGTACCTGGAGCGCCGGGCATCGCTGCCCTCGCCCGCTACGAGCGCTCCTGGCTGCGCGGCGATCTGCTGGCGGGAGTGACCGTCGTGGCATATCTCGTGCCACAGGTCATGGCATACGCGACCGTGGCGGGGCTGCCGCCCGTCGCCGGGCTGTGGGCGATTCTGCCCGCGCTGGTGCTGTACGCGCTGCTCGGCTCGTCGCGGCTGTTGTCGGTCGGGCCGGAGTCGACGACCGCGCTGATGACCGCCACCGTCGTCGCGCCGCTCGCCGCCGGGGACCCTGGGCGATACGCCGTCCTGGCGGCCGCGCTGGCGGTCGCCGTCGGGCTGCTGTGCCTGGTGGCATGGGCGGCCAGGCTCGGCTTCCTCGCCGACCTCCTCTCACGGCCGGTCCTGGTCGGCTATCTCGCGGGTGTGGCACTGATCATGATCGTGGATCAGCTGCCGAAGACGACGGGCGTGAGCCCCACCGGTTCAGGCTTCTTTCCGCAGCTGGTGTCCTTCGCACGGAACCTGCCCGAGGTCCAACCGGCCACCATCGCCCTCGCAGGCACCGCCCTCTTTCTCCTCTGCGCCCTTCCGCTCTTCCTGCACGCGGTGCCTGGGCCACTGGTGGTGGTCGGGCTCGGAACCGTGGCAGTGGCGGCGTTCGGCCTGGACGATCACGGCATCGCCGTGATCGGAGCGGTGCCGGCGGGGCTGCCCCATCCGGCACTGCCGGACTTCGACGAGCTGTCCCGTCTGATGGTTCCGGCGCTCGGGATCCTCCTCGTCGGCTACACGGATGTCATCCTCACCGCGCGTGCCTTCGCCGCCGGCGACGAGGTCGGGCGTCTGGACGCCAACCAGGAGTTGCTGGCCCTGGGTGCCGTGAACCTCGGCGCGGGCCTCCTGAGCGGGTTCCCGGTGAGCAGCAGTGCCAGCCGCACGGCGCTGGCGGACTCCACCGGCGCGCGAAGCCAGGTGTACTCGCTGACCGCCGGCGCGGCCGTTCTCGCCGTACTGCTGTTCCTCAGCCCGCTGCTGAGCCTGACCCCGGTCGCCGTGCTGGGCGCCCTGGTCATCTATGCCGCCGTCAAGATGATCGACCTGGCGGGCTTCCGGCGGCTGGCCTCTTTCCGTCTCAGAGAACTCCTGCTGGCCGTCGGCTGTCTGTGCGGCGTGCTGTCCCTGGACATTCTGTACGGGGTGCTGGTGGCGGTCGGTCTGTCGGTGGCCGAGCTTCTGACTCGGGTGGCGCGCCCGCACGATGCCGTCCAGGGGCTGGTGCCCGGCGTGGCCGGCATGCACGACGTCGACGACTATCCGGAGGCTCGCACCATTCCTGGGCTGCTTGTCTACCGATACGACTCGCCCCTGTTCTTCGCCAACGCGGAGAACTTCCGGCGCCGCGCACTGGCCGCCGTCGCGGAGCAGTCCGGGCCCGTCCACTGGTTCGTGCTCAATACCGAGGCCAATGTGGAGGTGGACATCACCGCACTGGACTCCGTCGATGAGCTGCGTCGCGAACTGTCCGGGCGCGGCATCGTGTTCGCCCTGGCGCGTGTGAAGCAGGACCTGCTCGACGACCTCGACGCCTACGGGCTGACCGATTCGGTCGGTGCCGATCTGATCTTCCCCACACTGCCCACGGCGGTGGCCGCGTACGGGGACTGGCACCGCACCCGCGACGACGGTTCTCCTGAGTAGGAACCTCGTTGTGGTGTAGGAGAGTTGCCGATTCCGGGAGGAGGTCCGCCGCTCGGTGGAGCCGCTCGGACGCCGAGGAGGGATGGGCAGGCGCGTTCCGCTCGGACGGGGTGCCCTTCATTCGGTGACGCGGACCGCGAGCGCCGGGCGGATGGCGGCGGCTCGGCGGGCCGGTCCGATCGTGGCGAGGAGCGACGCGGCGAAGGTGGCTGCGGCCAGGGCGCAGATACTCGTCCATTCGACCGGGAAACCTCCTTCGAGGCCTTCGAAAGCTGCGCTGTTGCTGTACATCAGCCAGGTGGTGAGGACGCCCAGCAGTGACCCGAGGACGATTCCCTCCACGGCGATGAAGGAGCTCTCCCACAGGAAGGACCGTTGGACCGTCCGTGCCCGGAAGCCGAGGGCCCGCAGGATGCCGATCGTGCGGCGGCGTTCGCGCACGGCCCGGACCATGACGACGCCGAGGCCGGTGATGCCCACGCCGAGGCCCAGGGCGAGGAAGCCCTGCATGAGTTGGAAGAAGGCGGTGCTGGAGTCGAACTGGCGGCGGATGTCCGACTCGATCGGCGTGGCCACCAGGCTGGCCGAGAGCTGCTCGCCCTGCAGTTGGGTCGCCAGGGCGTCGGGCGGGGTTCCGGGGCTGGTTCTCACCAGCGCGGAGGCGTTCTGTGCCTGGGGGCCGAAGAGCTCGCGCGTCGCCTTCTCGCTCGCCACGACGGGGTAGGTGGTCGAACTGGCGCCGGTGCCCGGGTAGAAGACCAGTCCGTTGCTGAGCACGCCGGCGATGACCTTCTGTTCGCTGCGGCCCGTACGCGTGTCCGTCAGGGTGAGGGTGTCCCCGGGGTCGTAGTAGTCGCCGGCCGGGCCGCCGGTGCTGCCGAAGAAGCCGTCGAGCACGACGTAGCGGGGGTCGGAGGCGAGGGCCTGCCACACGGCGGCGTCGTTGTTCAGGCCGGGCAGACGTTCCCGGAACGTGATTCCGGTGATCGCTTCGTCGGGCACGCCGACGACGGCGGCGTCCAGCGGTCGAGGGCTGCGGTGTCCCGGATCGGTGGCCCGCCCCGTGGCGTTGAGCAGCGGTGTCACGGCGGCGATCCCGGCGGCCGACGGGCCGCCGCGGAGATCGGAGAGGAGCCGGTCGCCGGCGACCTGTGGGTTGTAGTCCAGTCGCAGGGAGTATCCGGCGGTGGCATCGGAGACGACTCCGTCGACGCCGGCGCGGATGATGCCCGAGATCTCCGTCAGGAGGACGAGGACGAAGACGATGAGGGTGTACATCACCAGCGTCGCTCCTGTCCTGAAGCGTTTGGCCAGCGGATACGCGACGGCGAGCCGCGCCGCCAGGCCGCCCTCCGTCGGGCGCTGGAGGAGTCGTCGTACGGGGCGTAGCAACGTCTTCTGGTTGTTGCTGACGAGCACCACGGCGGAGAAGGCGGCCAAGGCACCCTGGATGACGTACACGGACATCGAGGGGGTGTCGAAGATCCGGGGGCGGATGACAGGTGCCAGCAGCGTCCAGGCGAGGACAGCTCCCGCGACCAGGGTGGTCGCCGTGTGACGAGGGAGGACACGCAGCAGAGCAGGAGTGGCGAAGGCGAGTGCGAGTGCCGGCATGAGGTAGGTCGCGTCGGGTTGGCTGCGCGCCACGGCCGGGACGGCCACGAGCGCGCACAGGACGGCCAGGGCTGTGGAGACCGCGAGGAGACGGCGGCGTGTGCCCCGGCCGGGCGTGGCGGGGAGGTCGCGGATCGCGGCGATGATGTTGAACCTGCTGATGCGCACGCTCGTCGCCAGGATCGCGGCGAAGGCGATGAGCAGCCCCATGGCCAGTCCGTTGAGGACGCTGGTGGGGGTGAGGGCGAACACGATGCGGAGGCTACTTCCGCCGACCGACCAGCCCTGGAAGATCTGCGCCGCCACCACGGCGACGCCCCAGCCGACGGCAACCCCGAGCGCCACTCCCGGCAGCGCGGACAACAGCGCGTAAGTGGCCCCTTCGAGAGTGAACGACCCGACAAGGCGCGAGCGCTTCATCCCCACGGCTCGCACCATGCCCATCTGCGACTTCCGCTCCTCGCCGAGCATCACGAAGATGTTCACCAGGAGCAGCGCGCCGGCGATGATGCTGAAACTGCCGATCATGAGGAACAGGGCTCCGAGGGAGTCCCCGGCCTGCTTGGCGTCGCGGAGGACCGTCTGCTTCGGCGTCTCGATCGCTGTCTGCCCGGCGAGCGGGCCCAATGCCTGCCGAATGTCGGTGGTCACCCGGTCGGTGAGGGCCTCGCCGCTCTCGACGCCGCCGCGGTTGGACACGAAGGTGACCGAGCGCGGCTCCGCACCGGCGGCCCGGGCTGCGGAGTCCAAGGCTCCCGGTGGCAGGAACACGTCGCGGTTCAGCCTGCCGCCCAGGCCCACTCCGGCCAGACCCCGCTCCGGCACCACACGCTCGACCTCGTACGTCTGGGGTGTCCCGAACAGGTACACCGTGACCGGATCCCCGGCGCCCACGCTCAGGGACTGGGCCAGCGGCTCGTTGACCACGACCTGGCCGGGCTTCGGGTTCGCCCCACCGAGACCGGAGTCTCCACCCGGCGCGCCGAAGCGTGCGGCCTTGTCGAAGTCCATCTGCCAGGCCAGGACGCGCGGTTCCGCGGCCGTGCGGTCGTCGGCGGTGCTGACGGCCGATGCCTGGGTGGCCCGGGCGTTCAGGACGCCGTCGACGTCGGGATCGCCCGCCAGGTCGGCCAGTCGTTCGGTGACGGCGCGCGCGGTCGGTCCGGGGGGTGCGACGACGCGCTCGTCCACCGGTCCCAGGGTCCGGTACGCCTCCTGGCGCACGGAGAAGTTCAGGGTGTCGCCGACGACCAGGGCCCCGATGACGATGGCCGTTCCGAGCATCGAACCGCCGATCACCAGCGCGGCCTCGGTGCGCCGGCGGGCGACCTGCCGGAAGGCCAGCCGCCGTGACACCGGCTGCCGGACGGCGACCACGACCAGGGCCGCGAGGGCGAGCACCAGGGCGGTGAGCAGCGGGACGAGGAGGTTCGGATACATGGTCAGCCCAACGGTGCGTCGCGGATCGGGACCGGGTCCGTGACGGTCTGGCGGACGTCGTCGACCAGCTGCCCGTCGCGCATCCGGATCAGTCGGGGCACGCGGGCGCCGATGGCGCTGTCGTGGGTGACCAGGACGATGGTCTGGTCCTCGTCCCGGTTGAGTTCGCACAGCAGGTCCATGACCTGGCCGGCCATCGAGCTGTCGAGGTTCCCGGTGGGCTCGTCCGCCCACACGATGGCGGGCCGCCCGGCGAGGGCGCGTGCGATGGTCACCCGCTGTTGTTCACCGCCGGACATCTCGCTCGGCCGGTGCTCGACCCGGTGGCCGAGGCCCACCCGGTCGAGTATCTCCAGAGCCCTGCGACGCGCTTCACGCGGACGCGTGCCCACGAGCAACAGGGGCAGTTCGACGTTCTCCACCGCGGAGAAGACCGGTATGAGGTTGAACGCCTGGAAGACGAACCCCATGGTGTGGGCCCGGTGTTCCGTGCGCGCCGCGTCCGACATCGCGAACAGGTCGTGGCCGTCGACCTCCACCCGGCCGGCGTCGATGTCGTCGAGACCGGACAGGCAGTTCAGGAGCGTGGTCTTTCCGGAGCCGGACGGGCCCATGACCGCCACCATCTCCCCGTGGCGCACGACGAGATCCAGGTCGATCAGGGCGGCGACTTCGACGGAGCCCGTCCGGTAGATCTTGCGTACCCCGCCGGCGACGAGGAGTGGGCGGTCGGCGTTCATGTCTTCCATACCAGCCCCCGGAGAGAACCGGTGGCTACGGCCACCCAGGCCCCGAATCGGGCCGAACGGCCCAATCGCCGGGTATCCGGGAAGCCTGCACAGGTGGTCTTCGCAGCCGCGATCAGGCGTCCGCGGTCGCCCGGGCGTGTCGCCGGACAGCGGTGGTGGCCAGGGTGCCCGCGCCGGTCGCGGTGACGGCGAGGAGGACGAATCCCCACGGACTCGCCCACGTGTCGGCAGCCACCTGTCTACCGCCCGGCGAAGAACCGGACGAGGATTATCCGTTGGTGCTCGTCACCGGGCGCCGATGGGCCCGCTACAACTCCGGGAGCATGCCCCGGCGAGGCGGCAACCTTCTTCTCGACGCCTCCGACCGTCTGGACCCTGCACCCGGAGGACGCCGCCCGGTTCGGTATCGGGGACGGCACCCCGGTCACCGTCGAGAGCCGTCACGGACGGGCGCGACTCGTCGCCCACGTCGGAACGGAATTCGCTCCCGGGCAGGTCTTCTGCGCGTTCCACTTCCCGGTCAGCGGCGTCAACTCCCTCACCTCGGAGCACGCCGACACCGTGACCTCGTGTCCGGAGTACAAGGTCACGGCGGTTCGGCTGCGTCCGGCGGTGTCGGACGACTGAGCGGTACCGGGTTCAGGCGTGGGGCACGAGGGCCACGGGAACCGGGCTGTGGTGCAGCACCGCATGGGCCACGCTGCCGATGTGCGCCCCCAGCTTCGAGTGGCGGGTACGCCGGCCCACGACCACGAGGGAGGCCTCCCGGGCGACCGCCACCAGTTCGAGTCCGGCCGATCCGACTGCCACGCGGGCGACCGCATCGACGTCGGGACACTTCGCCCGCCAGGGCTCCAGCATGTCCTCCAGCGAACGCTTGATCTCCGGAACCATGGAGAGCCTGAAGTCCGGGACCATCGCGGGCCCCATGCCCGCGTGCAGCGGGAGCTGCTGTACGTAGACGACGAGGACCTGGGTGTGCCGTCGCGCCGCTTCCTCGAAGGCGAAGCCCAGCACGGAGTCCACGGGCTGCCGCACGTCGGCCCCGACCACGACGGGTCCCCGTGGAGCGGTTGCGGCGCTGACGGCCCGTACGAGCACGACGGGACGCTCGACGACACCGGCGACCGTCAGGCCGACCGACCCGAGCAGGTATCCGGCCACGCTGCCCAGCGCCCGTGAGCCGAGGACGAGCAGATCGCTCTCCTCGGCCGCGGCGACGAGACCCGGAACGGGCCCCGAGGGCAGCGCCTGCGAGGTCACCGACACGCCGGGATGGCGCTCACGCAGTTCACCGGCGGTGCGCGCCATCATCTCCCTGGCCCACGGCTCCTCGGACTCCCACTTCAGGAGCGATAGAGCGGCCTCCGGTACCGGTTCCGCCGCGTGCACCAGATGCACGTCCGTGCCGCGCAGCAGCGCCTCCTCGGCCGCCCACTCCGCGGCTGCCTTTGCCTGTTCCGTGCCGTCCAGGCCGACCACGATGCTCCGCGTCATGATCGTCCACCTCCTCGTTCGGTGTCGTCGACGTCGTACGTGAGACGGGTGCCGGAGACGGAGACCACGCCGTCCACCGTGGAGCACATGCGCTCGATCGCGGTCGACATGCCGCGGAAGGGCAACCTCCCACGCAGCTCCACCCGCCCGTCGTGCACCTCGACGGCAAGGGCGGCCGGTTCGAGACGCAGGGTGTCACCGAGCACGTCCCCGACGATCTCCCGACGGATGTCGTCATCCTCGCGGAGGAAGATGCCCAAAAGGTCACGCCGGCTCACGATGCCCAGCAGGTGGTCGTCGCCGTCGACGACGACGAGCCGTTTCACCCTCTGGACCTCCATCAGCCGTGCCGCCTCGGTCACGGTCCACTCCGGGCGGGCGCACACCGCGGGGGCGGACATCAGCTCTTCGGCCCGCGTTCCCTCGGCCTTCGCCCGCTCCCATGTCTCCAGGTCCGGCACGGCCGGCATGCCACTCGGTGTGGCTGCCTGGTCGGCGGTCTTGCGCAGCAGATCACCCTCCGAGACCACCCCGACGACCCGGCCGTCGCCGTCCATCACGGGTACAGCGGTCACCTGGTGCTGCGAGAGCGTACGGACGATCTCCTTGAACGGTGTGTCACCGCGCACGCTCACCACCTCACGGGTCATCAGCTGGTCGATCCTGCGGTGGCGCATCTCCCTCTCCTTCCTCGCGCGGACGCACCGGCATCGGTCACCAGGCGATCGGCGCAGCCGTCCCAGGTGTCGAGGGCCGGAAATGATGGCGCCGGTCTCGGTCTGCCACCAGGTGTCGTGGACCGGAAGCCCGAGTGCCTCCCGGCCCCAGCGCACCCCCAGTGCACGGCCTCGGGATTGAGCGGCTCTCCGACGCTCGCGACGAACCGTTCGATCGATTCGTGTCGGCCAGGACGTCGTGCTCGATCTCGTCACGGATCGCGGTGTCACTGCGCAGGAAGGGCCGCGACAGGTCGCTACGGCTGATGATCCCGACGAGCCGACCGGTCTCGTCGGTCACGGGCAGTCTCTTCACAGCTTTGCGCTGCATCGTCCGGGCCGTCTCGACGAGGTTCCAGTTCGCCCGAGCCGTGACGGCCAGCGAGGTCATCAGCTGGGCAGCCGTCTCCGCATCGGGCAGCCCTCGCTCCTGGGACAGCAGCCGGACGCCCGCCCGACGGCCCTCCAGGCCGGGGAGCTCAGCGCTCGACCGCAGAAGGTCGGCCTCCGAGACCACACCGAGCAGCCGCCGGTCGGCGTCGACGACCGGGACCGCCGAGCCGTCGTGGTCGGCGAAGAGCCGGGCGATCTCCTTGAACGGGGTCTCGGGGGCTGCGGTGACCACGTCGGGGGGCATCACCTCGAAAACCGTACGGTGCTTCATGACGGTTCTCCTTCGCGTGACGAGGCCGCCCCAGATCTCACTCTGCTGTGCGAAGCACACCCGGGGCAGTGCCGAACGGTCCCCGTCCGGGACCGTTGGCCCCTATGGAGGTCGGCCGGCCGGGACGCACGGTGGAGAAGGCGGGAGAGCCCGTCTCGGGAGGACCGTGACCGGGCGATCGTGCCAGGAGGCGAGAACCATGACTGCGACCGGAGAACGGCAGGGCCGGGAGAAGCCTCGCGCCTGGTTGTGGGCTCGCGTCGGCGACCGGCTGATCGTGGGCGGTGCCACGGTCGGTGACGAGGGACGTGACGGTGAGATCGTCGGACTGCACCATCCGGACGGCACTCCGCCCTTCGACGTCCGATGGTCGGACACGGGCCGGGTCACCCTGGTGTTCCCCGGCCCCGACGCACGGGTCCAGCACTTCCCGCCGCACGGCACGAGAGAGGCCCGAGCCGTGAAGACCGCTACGCGGTCGTGAACTCCGCCGCCTCGGACACCACGCCGACCACTCGCCCCTCGGCCGGCCAGAGCGGCGGAGGACAAGGGCCGAAAGGGGCGCGTCGGGACCCGGGCAGCCCTGGCACGGCCCGTCTCCCGATGCTTTCCTGACGGTGAGGAAGGGACCGCCAGAGGGACGCGGGGAAGCGGCTCCGAGCCGCGCACTACGCGATCAGGATGCGCGAGCCGAGGATGGCCCCCTCCTCCCGTCGTGTCTCCACGTCGCCGCCACACCTGGTCCGAGTGGGCCGCGCACGGGACCGACCGGCCCTACCCAGCACGTCCGGACGGCTGCGAGCGTGGTGGCAAGCCACCTCACGACCCGGAAGGCGGTGGGCACGATGGAATCGCCCCTGGTGGTAGGAGTGGTGGGCGTCGACGGGTCCGACGCCAGTCTCACGGCCGTGGACTGGGCCGTCGACGAAGCGGTACGGCACGCGGTCCCCCTCCGTATCGTCCATGCGTCGATGTGGGAACGGTACGAGGGAGTCGTGCCGCCCTGGAGCGCGGACCGACCCTCGGGCCAGATCCTCGCCGAGAACATCGCCGCCATCGCGGCCGAACGCGCCCGGCGCCGCGCACCCGACCTCCCGGTCACCACGGACGTCCTCGCCGAGGACGCGTCCACCGCGCTGCTCAGGGAGGGCCGAGAGGGCGCACTCCTCGTCGTCGGGTCACGGGGGCGCAGCGAGTTCGCCGACCTCCTGCTCGGATCCGTCGGTCTCGTCGTGGCCGCCCGAGCTCATTGCCCGGTCGTCGTCGTCAGAGGAGACCGGCACGCCCTGGAGGCACGCCACGGGCGCGTCCTGCTCGGCATCGGAGAGCGCGACGTGGACTCGCCGGCGGTGCGGTTCGCCTTCCGCGAGACGGCTGTCCGCGACGCGGAACTCGACGTCGTCCGCGCCTGGCGACGGCAGGCCCATGAACCGGCCGACAACCTGCTGATGAGACGCGCCGGGGCGGCCTACTTCACGGAAGGGGCCTCCGAACTGCTCGACAAGGCCCTTGAGGCCGCGGCGTCCGAACATCCCCGGGTGCGCCTGCGCAGGAGCACCGTCGAGGGCCCCGCCCACAGAGTGCTGACCGAGCGCTCCGCCGCCGCCGACCTGCTGGTCGTGGGCGCCGGACGCCGGGGCGGGCTCGTCGGCCTGGAGCTCGGCAGGGTCGCCCACCGTGCCTTGCACCACGCCTCGTGTCCGGTCGCCGTCGTTCCTCAGCGGGCTCCGGCGACCGCGGAAGGAGACCGGTGACGAACACGGCCGGTGACCCGTGTCCTTCGCATGCCACGAGCGACCTCGGCCGCCGCGTCCCGCAACAGGCCCTCGGCCCGCTCGGCCAAGGTGCGGGTGTGCGGTGCGGGCAACTCCGGGGTGTTCGGCCACTCCTCCACGTGCACCAGCCGGAGGGGCACTTCGCGCAACACCGCTTCCGTCGCCGCCCAAGCCGCGGCGGCGAGGCTTTCCTCCGAGCCGTCCAGACCGACGGTGACCTGGGCTGTCATGGCCGTCCTCCTCAGTCGTGTCCGCTTCGTTCCGGCCGTGGGCCGGATCGAGCAGTGCACTCAGCACCAAGGCTGGTATCTCCGTTCTCCCCGCAGCAGGGCCGGGCAGGTCGCGATCAGGGCCGAACGGCCCATCCCGCGGAGGCCCGCCACGATGCCAGTCTGGGAGATGTCGCCCCTCGGGACGCGCTCCCGAGCCTCGGGTCCACCCCGGAGGAGGAGCCATGACAAGTGAGACCCCCGCCCGACCGGAGCTCGGCATTGTCGTCGTGGGAGTCGACGGATCCCCCTCCGCGCGCACAGCCGTGCTCTGGGCCGCCGCCGAGGCGGACCGACGGGGGCGGGCGCTGCATCTCGTCCACGCCGCCGACACCGACCGGCGGGCCCTCTTCGCCAATGCCGACACGATCCAGGCGGTGCGTGAAGCGGGTCGTGACCTGCTGACCGAGACCGCGCGTGCGGTCCGTGACCGCTTTCCGGACCTTGCCGTCACGAAGGAGCTGAACCGTCAGGAGCCGGTCGCCGGTCTTCGTGCGGCCGCCGGCCACCGGGGCACGATCGTGGTGGGGAACCGGGGGCTCGGCGGATTCTCCGCACTCATGCTCGGATCCATCGGTCTGGGTGTGGCGGCCCGCGCCGAAGTTCCCGTGATCGTGGTGCGTGGGGACGGTGACCGTCCCGCGTCGGGCTCCGTGACAGCGGCCGTGCACGGTGCTTCGGATCTGGGCTGGCTGCTCCTCGCGGCCGCCGAGGCCGACGCCCGCAAGGCGGCGTTGCGGCTGGTGAGCGTGTGGAACGTACTCACCCACGTCGGCAGCGTCGCGACCATGCTGGACGACCTCGACGGGATCGCGCGGCAACGCGTGCAGGAGATCAAGTCGCTCGCCGACCTCGTGCGTGAGTTCTATCCCCAGTTGATCGTCAGCCATCACGTCGAGACGGGCACGAGCACGCCCGGGATCCTGGTGGAGGCCAGTGCCCACACCGATCTGCTGGTGGTGGGCAGAGAACACCGCGCCCTGGGCGCAGGCCCGTCCCTGGGGCGCGTCGCCCACGTCCTGCTCCACCACGCCCAATGCCCGGTGGAGATCGTCCCACCAGCCTTCGCCACCCGGGTCGAGGAGACGTGAGCGAGATACTGCTCGGAGTCGACCCCGGGGAGCAGTCGGTCCCCGCTCTCGTATGGGCCGCCGACGAGGCCGTACGAAGAGGGCTGGCGCTCCGGCTGGTCGTTGCCGTACCACCCGCCCACAACGGTCTCCGGTACGACGCACTCGCCCGCCAGAGAGCCCTGAGCATCCGCGCGCAGTCGGCGATCACCAACGCCGAGGACCTCGTCCGAGAACTGCACCACGGCCTGAGGATCGCTACGGAACGGGTGAACGGTGTGCCGGCGACCGTGCTGCGTGACATGGCGCAGCACGCCGCACTCGTCGTCGTGGGCTCGCGTCGTCTCGGCAGGGTGACCGAGACCTTCAGCGAGAGCTCCGTGGTCGTCCCCCTCGTGGCGCGGGCCGACGGCCCCGTCGTCGTGGTCCGGGCGCCCGAGCACACCGCCGTGCACCCACCGACCGTCGTCGTCGGCGTGGACGGAAGCGAGTCCTCGCGGGCCGCGGTCGCCTTCGCCGTCGAGGAGGCGAGCCTCCGCGAGGCACGGCTGCGGGCCGTATGGGTCTGGCCCCGGTCCGTCCTCGCCCACGACGACGGTGAGGAGGGCCTGGCCGAGCGGCGTCGTCTGCTCGCCGAATCGGTGGCGGGCTGGGCGGAGAGGTATCCGGACGTCGCTATCTCCGAAGAGGTCCTGCGGGGACACCCGGTCGAACAACTCGCCCTGGCGTCCCAGGAATCCCTCTCTCTCGTGATCGGTCGCAGAGGCCGTGGCGGCTACTCCGGCATGCGCTTGGGTTCGACGGTGCACGGCCTGCTGCACCGTGCCCCGTGTCCGGTGATCACCGTCCCCCTCCCGCAACGCGAGCGCCGGACCGGCGACCCGGCATGGACCGACCGGCCCCGGTCCGGCACGGCCGACCGGCCCGTGCCCGCTGCCCCGATCCACCGCCGAAGCGTACGAGGAGCTGCTCGGCTCAGGCCTCCGCCGTCGAGTGGAAGCACAGATCGACCGACCGCATGAGGGAGCTCCGCTCGACGAGGTGGGGGCGGCCGTCCGTGCCCTGTTCCTCGCGGAGCCGCTGCCCACCCTCCTGCGGAACGCGGTGCCGGCAGCATACGAGCGGCCGGCCCAGGAGATCGGCCGGCAGTCGCCCGAGGTGGCGGTGCGGAGCAGCGCGACCGCGGAGGACCGGCACCCGCGGCGTGGTGCCATGGGCCGGTCGGTCCCCTCCCGGTGCGGCCCGTTCGGCCCCGTCGGACAGCCCCGTTGGGCACTGCGTCACGCGACCTCGTGGGTGGAAGAGTGGGTTGTGGAGTCGGACCGAGCTCCGCAACCCGATCCGCCGCCTGTCCGCACCGACTCGGGTCCACGGCGACCGTCCTGGGCCCCGTACATGAGGAGCAGAGCAATGGCCGGAGGCAAGGTGGAACGCAGGCACAGCCGCTTCCCCGATTTCAACGACTGGTTCGACAGGGAGTTCCCGGGGCTGCCCGGGTGGCGCCCTGCGACGGCCGCCCACTCCATTCCTGTGGAGGTGACCAGTGGTGACGGCGTGTACGTGCTGCGGGCCGAGCTGCCGGGGATGGACCCCGACGACGACATCGGCATCACCGTCGACGACAACCTCATCACGGTGACCGCGGAGCACGGCGAGAGCGAACAGGACAAGGAGCATTCGGAGTTCCGCTACGGATCGTTCCGCAGGACCGTGCGCCTCCCGGCCACGATCCCCGCCGACGGTGTCGAGGCGTCGTACGCGGACGGCATTCTCACCGTGCGCGTCCCGATGCCCGACGAGGAGACCACCTCCGTCCGGACCATTCCGGTGAAGCGGATCGACAAGCCGGACGAGGGAGCGGCGTGATGAACACCAAGCGTGTCCTGGTCGCGTACGGCAGCAAGGCCGGTGCGACTGCCGGCATCGCCGAGGAGATCGGCAGGGCGCTCCGGGACGACGGCTTCGACGCTGTCGTCCTGCCGGCCGACACCGTCACCGACGTGAGCGGTTACGACGGCGTCGTCCTCGGCGGAGCCCTCTACGCCGGGCACTGGACCGGCAAGGCCCGGCGCTGCGCCCGGCGCAACGCCGAACAGCTCAGGCACCGGCCGCTGTGGCTCTTCAGCAGCGGCCCGGTCGACACGTCCGCGGACGAGCACGACATCCCGCCCGTACGTGGAGTCGCCCGGCGGATGAAGAAGCTCGGTGCCCGCGAGCACATGACCTTCGGCGGGGCCATGACCGCCGAGACGTCGGACCCGGTCGCCCGGCACATGGTGAGCGGGGGCAAGGGCGGCGACTTCCGCAATCCGGAACGCATCCAGGCGTGGGCCCACCACATCGGAACGGAACTCGGCGCCAACCATTGAATCGGGCCTCTGACAGGCCGGCCCACCCCGACGGGAGGTGCGGCATGCTCCACCACGAGCCGCCGGGGAGCGGGACCGCCCCGCTCGGGAGACCCGCGAGGCGCGCCGCTCCGGTCTTCGTGCTGATGATCGCTCTGATCTGCGGTGCTGTGGCTGCCGGGAGGCTGTGGACGGCAGGGGCCAAGTCCGACCGAGAACGTGCCGTCCACAGTCATCGGGTGACCGCGACGACCACAGGGCCGGCCAAGGCCCCACCCGTCGCCACGAGGTTCGGCTCCACACCGCAGGCCGTCGCGCCGGCTGTGTGGGAGCAGCCCGAGCACGTCCGTCGGTCCGGCACCGTCAACGTTCCGTCGCAGACACCCAAGGGCCGCGCTGTGACGATCCGGGTGGACGACGCAGGAGCCCCGACCCCGCCTCCGGGCAGTGCCGCGGACCGCGCCTTCACCTCCCTCTCCGGCGGAACGGCAGCGGCGGGTGTGGTCGGAGTGACGGGCACCGCCGTGGTCTTCCTCGTACGGCGGCGGGCCGAAGGCCAACGGCTCGCGGCCTGGGAACGCGAGTGGGAGCAGGTGGAACCCGTATGGTCCGGGAGACTCCGTCGCGGCAGCGGTGCGGGGGACGGCGGTGACTGAGCATGCCGGCGGCCGCGCAACCACGCACCGGACCGCTGCCTCCACGGAGGCGTTGCCCTTCGATCCCAGTGAACCGCTGCCCGGCTGGGTCGTGAACTCGCCACGGGACCGGATGGCCTTTCGGCCGGTGAGGCCGCCCGACGCCTCGCCGTTCATGGACGAACGAGGTGCGGCGGTAGCTCCCGGCTGGGCGGTGATCCTCGCGGTCATCTGCTCGTCGCGGCGTTCCCGGTCCTGGTGCGGGGCATGGACGAGCTGCGGCGCGCCGAGCGGCGCCGTCAGCCGGCGTTCGCGAACCGATCGGTCCCGGCCGTCGGCTCCTCGCCGCCCTGGTCGAGGCGGAAGGGCGGGTAGGTGTCCGTCATGAGGCTCGCGTAGGCGGCGACCCGCAGGACCCAGCGGTTCAGGCCGACGATCAGGGCGAAGAGGTCGCGCGGATAGCGTTCGCTGAAGGTCACGGTGAAGCCCGCGATGAGCGTGAGCAGGGTGATCAGGCCGCTGCTCCACCATCCTGCGTGCATGCCGCTGGTGAAGAAGGCGATCACGAGGTACTGGGGGATGGCGAGCAGCCACCACTTGACCAGGACCAGCGAGCGGGAGAGCCGCTCCGGGTAGGCGATGTCGAGCCGGGCCGGGTAGTCGGGCTCGGGGCCCAGACTGAAGGGCGGGTAGCGGTCGGTGCCGAGCGCGCCGTACGAGTAGTACGAGACGCGCCAGGACCAGCGGAGCACGCCGAGGTTGAAGTCGAACAGACCTCGGGGGAAGCGCTCGGTGAAGAGGACGGCGAAGAACGCGATCACCGTCACCACGAAGAAGGCGACCCAGAGGAAGATCAGCACGATCCAGTGTGGGATCACCAGGATCCACTTGAACAGCCACAACCAGCGCGACAGCGGCTTGTCGAGTTCGGCGGTCACCGCCACGGAAGGGTGCGGGGCGCTCGGGGTGTCCATGGTCCTCACTTCCTCGTCAGGTCGTCGTCTTCGTACGTGACCACGTCTTCGCCGGGGGAGGTCGCGGACGAAGAGGCCGAAGCCGGCCGGGGCTCGCATGTCCTGTCGCAGGTACGAGAGCGCCCTCGTGACCTCGCACAGGTCGGTGGTGGTCACCTGGGACATGCTTCGGGCATGCACGGTGGACCCGTGACCCATGACCTGCGCCGACACGGTCGGACATGGTTACGTCCGGGCTTGGGCGGTGAGCTCGCACCGTACGTCCACCACGCCTTCGACAGCGCGGGCCAGGCGGGCTGCGAGCGGGATGAGCGCGCTGTCGCGGACCTCGCCGGACAGCGTCACCACTCCGGCGTCGACACGGACGTCGACCCGGTGCCGAGAGAGCGGGAAAAGGTGCTCGACGACGTCGCGCCGCACTTCGGCGGCGAGATCCTCGTCCGGGCGGAGGAAGACCTTGAGGAGGTCGGACCGGCTCACGATCCCCTGGATCGTTCCGCTCGCGCCGACGACCGGCAGCCGCTTGACGTGGTGGGAGGTCATGAGGCGGGCGGCCTGGGGCAGGGACGCCTCGGGAGCGACGGTGACCGCGGGCGAGGTCATCAGGTCCTCGGCCCGGCGAGAACCGGCCTTCGCCGTGGCGTCGAGTCGTCGCATCTGTTCGACGAGACCGAGGCGGTGGTCGTGGAACTCCTCCTTGAGCAGCAGATCGGCCTCGGAGACCACACCGACGACGCGGCCCTCGCCCTCGATGACCGGCACGGCCGTCACCTTCCACCGCTCCATGGCGGTGACGATCTCCTTGAACTCGGTGCCGGGCTGGACCGCGACGACTTTCTTGGTCATCACGTCGGCGACGGTGAACGGCTGAGGTGTCATGGCTCTCTCCTTGACCGAGGGACCGGGTCAGCGGACCAGGACGGCCTCCCCGGAGCGGGGTACGACGGCCGTCCAGCCGAGTTCCCGGTCGATGCGATCACGCAACGTCTCGGACGCCGCCGGTTCGCCGTGGACGAGGTAGGTGGTGTGCGGGGGAGGAGTGCCACGGAGCCCACGGAGCCAGTCGATGATCTGTCCCGCGTCGGCATGGGCCGAGAAGTGGGGAACGTCGGCGATCTCGGCCCGCACGGGCACGTACTCGCCGAACATCTTGAGCGTCCGGACTCCGTCCACCAGGTCTCGCGCCCGGGTGCCGGCCGCCGCGAAGCCGACCACGACCACGGCATTGCGCGGATCCGGGAGAAGGCGATGCAGATGGTGCAGGACCCGGCCGCCGGTGGCCATGCCGGCCGAGGAGACGATCACGGCGGGTCCGTGCGTGCTGTTGATGTCGACGGACTCCTGCACCGTGCGTGCCGCGAGGAACGGCTCCGGGCTCAGCGCCCCCTCTCCCCGTGCGAGGATCTCGGGCCGCAGCTCGGCGGAGCGCTCGCGTACGGCGTCCTGGTAGACGTCCAGCGCGGCGAGTGCCATGGGGCTGTCCACGTACACGGGCACCGAACGGGGCAGGAGGCCCGTGTCGCGCAGGCGGCCCAGTTCGTGCAGGACGACCTCGGTCCGGTCGATCGCGAAGGCCGGGACGACGACAGTGCCGTTCCGCGCGAGGGCGCGGGCGATGACGGAGGCGAACTCCGAACGGGCGGAGTCCTGGTCGTGGTGCCGGTCGCCGTACGTGGACTCCATGAGGAGGACGTCGGCGCCGGAGAACGGCTCCGGTGGCAGCAGCAGCGGGTGCCCCGGGCGGCCCAGGTCCCCGGAGGTGGCCAGGGTGTGGCCGTCCTCCAGCGTGAGGTGGGCCCATGCGGAGCCGAGGATGTGTCCGCCGTGGTGGAGTGTCAGTCGGGTGCCGGCCATGATCTCCACGTCCTCGCCGACGGTCACGGGGTCGAAGAACGCCAGGGTCTTCTCGACGTCCGAGTCGTCGTAGAGCGGTTTGGCCGGGCGGTGTTTGGACCAGCCGTGTTCGTTGGCGTGCCGGGCGGCCTCCATCTGGAGCCGTGCGCTGTCGCGCAGCACGATCCCGGCGAGCCGGGCGGTGTGGGCGCTGGCCAGGATCGGTCCCCGGAATCCCTGCCGCACCAGGCGCGGCAGGTAGCCGCAGTGGTCCAGGTGGGCATGGGTGACGACCACCGCGTCGACGTCCGCGGTGTCGCGGGCGAACCGCTCCCAGTTGCGGTGTCGCAGCTTCGCGAAACCCTGGAAGAGACCGCAGTCGAGGAGGATCCGCGCATGGTCGCTCTCGACCAGGAACTTGCTGCCGGTGACCGTCCCCACGCCCCCCAGGAAGCTGAGCAGAGCCGGTCGGGGGGTCCTGGGAGCGGAATTCGGGGCTGCCTCGGACATGGCCGTTCCTCCTTCGGAACGTGTACCGACTTCCACCTTCGCATCCGGACGTGGCCGGCCCCGAGAGTCCGTACGGGCACATCGGGGGACCGACCGGCCCATGTGGCGCCCGAGTACCGGACGGAGCCTGGTGGACGGGGACCGCGGCGCAGCGCGACAGGAAGTGGGTGGGTGCCATGAAGGCACTTGTCTTCCAGGGCCCGGGACGGATCGCCTGGAAGGAGGTTCCCGACCCGGGGATCGAGGATCCCGCCGACGCGATCGTGCGGGTCGACGCCGTCACGATCTGTGGCACGGACCTGCACATTCTGAAGGGGGACGTCCCGGAGGTGACGCCCGGCCGGGTGCTCGG
Organism: Streptomyces zaomyceticus; assembly: GCF_014656215.1. Lineage (GTDB taxonomy): Bacteria > Actinomycetota > Actinomycetes > Streptomycetales > Streptomycetaceae > Streptomyces > Streptomyces zaomyceticus. The sequence continues at coordinate 23,065 of NZ_BNBZ01000015.1, forward strand.
ACACGAGGCGGTCGGCACGGTGGTGGAGGCCGGGAGCGACGTCCGCACGGTCCGGCCGGGGGACCGCGTCCTGATCTCCTGCATCACGGCCTGCGGCAGGTGCCGCTTCTGCCGCGAGGGCCGTTACGGACAGTGCCGCGGCGGCGGTGGCTGGATCCTCGGCCACACCGTCGACGGCACGCAGGCCGAGTACGTCCGCGTACCCTTCGCCGACCTGTCCGTCCACCCGCTGCCCGACTCGATCGACAGCTCCGACGCCGTCCTGCTCGCCGACATCTTCCCCACCTCCTACGAGGTGGGTGTGCTGAACGGCGCGGTGAGCCCCGCCGACACGGTGGTCGTGGTCGGCGCGGGCCCCATCGGCCTCGCCGCCGTCATCACGGCGCGCCTCTACAGCCCGGGCCGTATCGTCGCGGTCGACCTCGTCGAGTCCCGCCGGGTTGCCGCCCGCGCCCTCGGCGCGGACACCACCGTGAACGCCGGAGAAGGCCCCGAAGAGCTCGTCGCGGATCTGACCGACGGCCTCGGCGCCGACGTCGTCATGGAGGCCGTCGGTGTTCCGGAGTCGTTCGAGATGTGTACGCGGATGGTCCGGCCCGGCGGCCGGGTCGCCAACATCGGCGTCCACGGCAAGCCCGCGGTCCTTCACCTCGAAGACCTGTGGATCAAGGACGTCACCATCACGACCGGGCTCGTGGACACCTCGTCCACCCCCATGCTGCTGCACATGATGGCGGCAGGGCGACTGCCGTCGTCCTCCCTGATCACCCATCGTTTCGGGCAGGGACAGATGGAGGAGGCATACGACGAATTCGGCCGCGCGGCGGACACGGGTGCCCTCAAAGTCGTGCTCAGCGGCGCCTAGCACGCTCATGACCAGCCCTCGGGCCCACCCGGTACAGAGCGCTCCGGCGGACGACCGAAGCCCCGAACCACGCCCGCCGCGCGCACTCGTCCTGGACACGGACGGAGTGCTCCTGGACTCGGCCCGCATCCACGCGGCGGCGTGGAAGACCGCGCTCGACGTCTGCCTGGAGGCCGCCGGGGGCGAACGGCAGCCGCCTTTCGACGCCGAAGACGAGTACCGCCGGTTCGTCGACGGAAAGTCCCGCTACGACGGGGCCGCCGCCTTCCTCGCGGCCCGTGGCCTCCACCTTCCGGCGGGAACGCCCCGCGACCCGCCCGGCAACGCGACCGTCTGGTCGGTCGCGGCCCACAAGGAACGGGCGTTCGTCCACCTGCTTCGTACGGAAGGCCTCACCGCCTTCGCCGACGTACGGCCCTCCCTGTCGGCCCTGCGCACGGTGGGCGTGCCGTGCGCTGCCGTCTCCGCCTCCCGGCACGCCCGGACACTGATCCGTGCCGCCGGGCTCGCCGGTGTCCTCACGGTGATAGTGGACGGCGAGGACGCCGCCAGGCTCGGCCTCGCCGGCAAGCCGGATCCCGCGCTCTTTCTGCGGGCGGCCGACCTCCTGGACAGCCGTCCGCAGGAGACCGCTGTCGCCGAGGACGCACTCGCCGGAGTCGAGGCAGCGCGTCGCGGCGGCTTCGGCCTCGTTGTCGGCGTCGACCGCACCGCGCTGCGGCGCACCGCCGCCCTCCTGCGTGAGCAGGGTGCCGACCTGGTGGTTCCCGATCTGACGACGCTGGTCCGGAGCGTCTGGGGTGATCACGGATGACCGCCGGCTGGACGTGGACGTACGACCGGTACGAACCGGAACGCGAGCCGCTGGTCGAGGCGCTCTGCACCGTGGGCAACGGCCGGTTCGCCACGCGGGGCTCCGCTCCCGAGTGCACCGCCGGGGGTGCGCACTACCCGGGCACCTATCTGGCCGGCGGCTACGACCGGCTCACCTCGACCGTCGCAGGGCAGCAGGTCGAGAACGAGGATCTCGTCAACCTGCCGAACTGGACGCTTCTGCGCTACCGGCGCCTCCCGGACGACGGTCCGCCGGGCGACTGGCTCACTCCCGACGCCGGGGAACTGCGCCACTACGACGTGCAACTCGACCTGCGTGCGGGCGTTCTCACACGACGTCTGTTCTACGAGGACGCCCACGGGCGGGGCCTGCGCGTCAGCCACATCCGCGTCGTGCACATGGGAGATCCGGGGTCGGCGGCTCAGTGCACCCTGTTCCGGGCCTATGGCTGGAGCGGTGCCGTCGAGGTGCGGTCCGCCCTCGACGGCGACATCACCAATGCCGGGGTCGAGCGCTACCGGCATCTGGACGGGCGCCATCTCGGCGACCACCGGACCGGGTTCAAGCCCGGCGGCGTCGCCTGGCTCACCTGTCGTACCGTCGACCCGGGCATCCGGATCGCCATGGCCGTGCGCACAGTCACCCGCCCCGTTCGAGCCGCGCGGGAGGCAGCCACCTCGACCGGTACGGTGCAGACGTACCGTCTGCCGGTCGTTCCCCGCCGCTCGGCGATGGTCGTGAAGACACTGGCACTGCACACATCGATGGACCGGCCCGCCGCCGACCCGCTCACAGCAGCCACTGACCTGGTCGCTCGTGCCCCGGCCTTTCCCCAGCTGGTCTCCGCCCACAAGGCGGCCTGGCAGCGTGTCTGGAAACAGGGGGAGCTGCACGTGCCCGGGAAGGCGGGCCGCATCCTGCGGCTGCACGTGTTCCATCTGCTGCAGACACTGTCCCCGCACACGGCGGAGCTCGACGTGGGCGTGCCCGCCAGGGGACTGCACGGTGAGGCGTACCGGGGGCACGTCTTCTGGGACGAGCTCTTCGTCCTGCCCTACCTCGACCTCCATTTCCCCGAGGTGGCCCTGGCGCGGCTCATGTACCGGCACCGTCGACTGCCCGCCGGCCGCGAAGCCGCCCGTCTGGCCGGTCGTCAGGGCGGTATGTACCCCTGGCAGAGCGCTGGTTCAGGCCGGGAGGAGACCCAGGCCCTGCACCTCAACCCGCGCTCGGGGCGGTGGCTGGCCGACCACTCCAGACTGCAGCGTCACGTGGGCTCCGCCGTCGCGTTCAATGTCTGGAAGTACGCGCGGGCCACCGGCGACCGGGGGTTCCTCCACTCCGCCGGGGCAGAGATCCTCCTTGAGGTCGCCCGCTACTGGGCCGGCGCCGCCACGTTCGACCCTGCGCTCGGCCGCTACCGCATCCGGGGGGTGGTGGGACCGGACGAATACCACGACGGCTATCCCGATGCGACGGTCCCGGGCATCGACGACAACGCCTACACCAACGCGACCGCCGCATGGGTTCTCGCCCGCGGCCTCGACCTACTCGGCGAACTGCCCGTGGCCCGCCGTTCGGAACTGGCGGAGCAACTGTCGCTGGACGACGGCGAACTCACTCGCTGGGAGGACGTCTCCCGGCGCCTGTACGTACCGTTCCACCAGGGCGTGGTCAGCCAGTTCGAGGGATTCGGAGACCTGGCGGAGCTCGACTGGAAGGCGTACAGGGCCCGTTACGGCGACATTCGCAGGCTGGACCGGATCCTGGAGGCCGAGGGCGACACGGTCAACCGCTACCAGGCCTCGAAGCAGGCCGACACCCTCATGCTCGGCTACCTCTTCCGGCCCGACGAGCTGTACGGCCTGTTCGACCGGCTCGGCTACGCGCTGGACGACGAGATGTGGCGTGCGACCGTCTCGTACTACCTGCGCCGCACCAGCCACGGCTCGACACTCAGCAGCCTCGTCCATGGATGGGTGCTGGCCCGGCAGAAGGGTGCCGACGCCTGGCGGTACTGCGAGGAGGCCCTGCTCGCCGACGTGGCCGACGTGCAGGGCGGAACGACCGGCGAGGGGATCCATCTCGGCGCGATGGCCGGCACGATCGACCTCGTCGAACGAGGGATCACCGGCCTGGAGACGGGACCGGAAGGGCTTCGAGTGGCTCCGGTGACGCTCGCGGAGATCCCCCGGTTCACCTTCACCGTGTGCGTCGGCCGTCATCGGGGCGTGCGCCTGAGGATGCTTCCCGGGCGGCTGGCGGTTCGGGTTCCTGCCTCGCCCGAGGGCCCGCTCACCGTCGAACTCCCCGGCGGACGGCGGGCGACCGTCGCACCCGGACAGGAGCGCTGGTTCCGTCTGTGAGCGGAGGCTCAGTCGAAGGTGAGCACCTCGGAGACGGGCCGGCGCGGCGTGGCCCGCCCCTGGGGGCCGTAGCCCAGGCGGATCACCATGTGGACGAAGCCCGTCGTCGAAGCCGGATCGCGTACGGCGGAACGGAGTTCGGGCCACTCCAGGGGCTGCGACATGAGGGAGGTCGACAGTCCGTCGAGGGTGGCCCGGAGGAGGACCCGGTGCAGCGCCTGGCCGGCCGTCAGCCATTGCTGGGCATTGTCCTCGTACGTGCCGAGGAGGGCGATCTGCGGCCTCTTCTCGAAGCGAGCCGACGGGCGGTCGGGAGCTTTCCGGAGCGAGTCGAAGTCCCGGACCGGAGAGGTGACGTCGTACTGCCGCGGACCGAAGGCGTACGAAGGGATGCCCTCCGTCTGGGAGCCCTCGTCGGACGCACCTGTGCGCGTCCAGGCGGCGATCTCCGCGCGAACCGCCGCGTCAGCGGCCTCGAACCTTTCGGAGTCGTGGACGACCTCGAGGACGGCGTCGGTGTGCCAGTCGCCCGGCACGACCAGCCGGCAGCCCTCCAGGAGGGCCGAGGCCCGCAGACCGTCGACCACCTCGGAGGGGATCCGCTCCTCGGTGAAGGGGAAACGGCTGGTGTGGCGCTGCGACAGGGCGGCGTGGAGCGCGACGAGTCCGCGGTCGACGTCGTCCGCTCCGTGGAGTTCCACGTCGGCGAAGTGCCAGCGGTCCTCGGGGCGCGGCAGCAGCCGGACCTCGGCGTGCCGGCCTCTGTGCGCGGCGCCGACCCGCAGACCGAACAGGGCGGCGCCACAGCCGAGGTGGAGGGCACGGTGGTCCGGGTCCTCGTGCGGCATGCCGCGCAGCGGATCGCCGTGCAGCTCGATGACGCCCGCGTCCGTCCTGCACACGAATGTCCAGGGCTGTGCGTTGTGCATCGAGGGTGCCGTGACGGCGTCTTCGATCAGCGACGTCACGAACGGTCGGGTCAGAGCGGTGGTAGACACGGTTCGTCCTGTCTGCGGTGAGTCACCAAGCGATGTCGTGCGGAGTCCGGGCGGACGGGGCGGGACGTACGTCGTCCTCGTGGAAGGACAGCCGGTCCACGACGGCGACGACGCCGTCGACCCTCTCGGCGAGTCCCACGAGCATCAGGACCTGGCTCTGCCGCCGGACGCGGCCCCCCAGTGTCACCACGCCGTCCAGGACGTGCACGTCCACCGCGTCCCCTGGCAGGTCCATGGCATCCGTGAGGACGTCCTCGCGGATGCGGTGCCGTATCTCCGAGTCCGGGCGGAGATAGACGCAGAGCAGATCACGACGCGTCACGATGCCCACCAGCCGTTCCTCCTCGTCGACCACGGGAAGGCGCTCGACTCCGCGGCGCACCATCAGCCGTGCCGCGTCCGCCACGGTCTCCTCGGCGTGCACCGTGACGGCCGGCGTGGTCATCAGGCCCCGCGCCGTCAGCTCGTCGCTGGACAGGAGGTCGCTCTCGGAGACGACACCCATGACACGGTCCTCCTCGTCCACGACGGGGACCCCGCTGATGTCGTGCTCGACGAGCAGCTTCGCCACATCCCTGAACGACGCCGCGGGGACGGCGGAGACCACGTCGTCGGTCATCAGGCCGCCGACCTTCATGTGCTTCATCACCGAGCCTCCTGTCCGAGGGGCCGGCCGGTGTGTTGTCCCGTGTCTCCACCCTCCCTCGCACGCCCGGGGGCGGCGAGGGCCGAACGGTCCACCCTCAGGCCCGAACGGGCACGACGTCGCCGGTCCGCGCTCTGTCCTGTTCGGGTAGGACCTTCGGTCCCGTCATGGGCCCCAGAGGCACAGGCGGGGCCTGTGCCCGTCGTCGCGGTCGCGTCGCCACGGCGGGCACAGGTTCCGTCCGGCACGGCGGGACGGACGGGTGCTCAGACGGCCGCCGCGGAAGGCTCGCGGGTGTTCGCCAGGTCGATGCGGACCGTCCGGTCGCAGAGCCGTTCCACCTGTGCGGGGTCGTGCGAGACGAGCAGGACCGTTCGGTTGCCCCGCAGGGCCGCCACGGACTCCTCGACGGTGTCGCGGCTCCGCTCGTCCAGGGCGCTGGTCGGCTCGTCGAGCAGGAGGGCCGCCGGTTCGAGGGCCAGGGCCCGGGCCAGGCAGAGCCGTTGGCGCTGGCCGTTGGACAGCGTCTGGGCCGGGGTGTCCAGCCGGTCGGAGATCTCGCTCCACAGGCCCGCTTCGCGCAGAGCCTGCTCGACGCGGTCGTGCATCTCCGTCCGGGACGCCCGTACCAGGTGACGGAGGCCGAAGAGGGCGTTGTCCAGGATGCTGCCGCCGAAGACCACGGGGGTCTGCGGTACCAGGACGACGGTGCTGCGCAGGTCGGCGTCGCCCTTGCCGTACCGGACGGGACGCCCGAGGACCTCGACCTCGCCCTGACGGCGGAGCCCGTGGGGCAGCAGGTCGACCAGGGCGCGGAGCACGGTGGATTTCCCGGCGCCCGACGGGCCGCACAGGCCGGTGGTGGATCCGGCGGCCAGCTCGAACGTCACCGGTCCGACCAGACGCTTGGAGCCGTCGAGGATCTGCAGGTCCCGGACCGCGATGACCGTCCCGTCGGCCTTGCCGCGCGGGGTCGTGGCACCGGTTGTCACGTCGTCCATCGTCGTGCTCCTTCGAAGCGGTTGCGCAGGAGGACCGCCAGGCCGAGCAGGCCCGCGGTGATCAGGACCAGGACGAGGGCGCTGCCCCACGCCTGGGCGATCGCCTCGGGGGCGCCCGAGTCCTGCGACAGGGTGAAGATGTGCGTGGGCAGGGCCTGGACCGGAGCGTCGACGATGCCGGTCGGGAGGGCGGGGGCCCCGAAGAACACCGTGGCGGTGAAGATCAGGGGAGCCGTCTCGCCCGCCGCCCGGGCCAGGCCGAGCAGCAGGCCGGTGAGCGTGGCCGGCCAGGTGTACGGGATGACCACGGAGCGGACGTACTGGGATCCGGTGAGGCCCAGGGCGAGCGCGGCCTCGGTGATCTCGCCCGGCATGCTCCGGATCCGGCCCGCGGTGGTGAGGGCGACCACCGGCACCACCACCGGCACCAGGACCACGGCGCCGGCCAGCCAGGAACGACCCCAGCCCATGGTCGTGCAGAAGAGGACGTACCCCGCGAGGCCCAGCAGGATGGTGGGCGTCCCGCCGATCGCCACGGTCAGCGTCTCCAGGACGCGGGTGGTTCTCGCGGAGGCACGCGTGCCGATCACGATGCCCGCTCCGTAGCCGAGCGGAAGGGCGATCAGTGCCGTGGTCGCGAGGAGCAGGAGCGTACCGATGATCTGGTCGCGGATGCCGCCACCTGCCGCGCCTTCGGAGGGCGAGAACCAGAAGACCGGATGGAGTGCCGCGCCGCCGCGGGCCAGCAGGATGCCGAGCATGCCGACGAGCAGGGCCCCCGGCAGCAGCAGGGCCCCGAGCCGGACGACGGTGGTGATCCGGTCCTTCGGAGTGCGCAGCCACGCGGAGGACCGCCGGGCACGCGGAGCGCGAGCGGCCCGTCCCGTGGAGCCGCGGGTGCCCCACACGGTGGCGACGGCGACCAGGGCCAGCAGGATGACGCCCAGTCCGCACAGCGCCGCGAAGTACGGGCCGGAGGTGCCCGCCAGCATCGGCTCGGGGCCTGCCAGCTTGGTGGTGAGCGTCTGACCGGGGCGTACGAGGGAGGAGAGGACGTCCCCCGGCGACTCCGGCAACCGTCCGTCGGCGCGGCCGATGACCATGAAGACCGCGATGGCCTCACCCAGTGCCCGCGCAAGGCCGAGGAGGACGCCGGCGCGCATGCCCGACCGGGCCTGGGGCAGGACGGCGGACCGGACGACCTCGCGGCGGGTCAGGCCGAGGGAGTACGCGGCCTCCCGGTACCGGCCGGGTACGGCGGCCAGTGCGTCGACGCTGACCGCCACGATCGTCGGCATGATCATCACGGCGAGGACGATGCCGGCGGCGAGGAGGCTGTCGCCGCCCGGCACGTCACCGAGGTCCGCCACGAACGGCCGGATCACCATGATGCCGATCAGGCCGTAGACGATGGAGGGGACCGCTGCCAGGAGTTCGATGCTCAGGCGTAGCGGCTTGGCGAGTCGGGGCGGCAGGTACTCGGACAGGGCGACGGCCGCCGCCCAGCCGATCGGGACGGCGAGGACCAGTGCCAGGACGCACACGGCCGCCGAGCCGTAGATCATGGCCAGGCCGCCGAAGGCGAGGGTTCCCGGACTCCAGGTGGACGAGGTGAAGAGGGCCGTCCAGTCGACGGTTCCGCTCGCGATGCCCGTGACCAGGTAGCCGAGCAGGACCACGAGGGTGAGCAGCACGGACAGGATGCCGCTGTACGCCCAACTCCAGACCCATCTCGCCCGGTTGCCGCGGCCGCTCCCGGAGGAGGGCCGCGACAGGGTGGGTCCGGGCGCCCGGGCGGGGCGCTCCAGAGTGAGACCCATGGTCAGAGGCCCATCTGCTCGCGCGTGAGGTAGCCGTGCTTGGGCAGCAGCTTCTGGCCCTCGGGCGAGAGGATGTAGTCGATGTACTGCTTGACGGCGCCCTTCGGGCTTCCATTGGTGATCATGTACAGCGGACGGGTCATCGGGTACGCGCCGGACGCCACGTTCGCCAGCGTGGGGGCGACGCCCTCCAGGGGCACGGCGACCAGTTCGGGGTGTCCGTCGATGAAGCCGGTCGACAGCGGGGCGACCGAACCGCGGGTGGACTTCAGCTTGTTGCGGGTCTCCAGGTTGCCGCCGACGATGGCGTAGTTCGCGGACTTGGGCGGGGCCGGCGGCTCGTCCTTGCCGTAGATGAACTTGTCGAGCACCTCACGGGTGCCGCGGCCGGGCTCCTTGTCGTACACGAAGACCTGGAGGTCGGGGCCGCCGACCTCCTTCCAGTTGGTGATCTTCCCCTCGAACAGGCCCGCCACCTGCGCCTTGGACAGGCCCTTGACCCCGCCGTCGGCCACTTCCTTCGTGATGATGACGCCGACGGCGTCCGCGCCGATCTGTGTGGTGACGAAGTCCGTGTCGGGGTACGCCTTGTGGTCCTTGTCGGACAGGGGCTTGGAGCTGAGGGCGATGTTGATCTGGCCGGTGCCGAGCTGGGAGATGCCGCCGGCGGAGCCGCCCTGGGTGGCGACGGTGATGTTCAGGCCCTTGGCCTTGAGTGCCTCGGCGGCGTCGGAGGCGACCGGGGCGACGGTGGTCGAGCCGCTGGCCTGGATCGCGTCCGAGCCGGCCTTCGCGGAGCCGGCGCAGCCGGCCAGGGCGGCGGTGAGGACGAGAGCGGCGGAGGCGGCGGAGGTGCCCTGGCGGACACGCCGTCCGGTGGGGCGCGGTGCTCTCCTGCGGATTTCGGTGGACATGAAAGACATGGCGGTGCCTTTGCGGTGAGGGAAGGGTGGGAGTCGGGGAAGGCCGTCGGCGGAACGCCGGGGCCGGGCCGGGCGAGCCCGCAGGCGTTCTGGGCGCGCGGCGTGGTGGACGCCGAGGGTGTGGGTGATGGCTGCTGACGATGTGCAGCCGGATGTCCTTGCGATCCTTGTCGCGTTCCCCGTTGAACTCGCTCAGGACCGTTGGGGCTGTCGTGGGGCGCTTGCGCGCCCGAACGACGGTGCTCGGCCCGCTCCCCTTGTGACAGGGCCCGAAGCATCAGGGCATCGGTGTCCGTTCACCCGCTGACCCCGGGTGCGGACCGCGATGCCGTGGGCGAACGCTACCGCCTCCGAGTTGTCCTGGCGAGATCTTGATGGACGAAATCATCGATGATCAGCGATTGAATTTGAGTCATGCGCGGGGCCGGCGGGTGTGCCGCCGAGGGGCGGCCACGAAATCCGAAGCCGCACGGGTCGTCGGTCTACTCCCTATCCCCAGATGGCTTCAAGCTGTGTGAACAAACGGATTCAAGCGGATGACCTCTCTTCGCAACCAGCCACAGAGGAGGGCGAATCGGGGCAGTGGCGCTGTGCGGCCACGGGGGTCGGAGAGATGGGCTTTCAGTCATTCATCGATCTATTGACATACATCGCTCGATGCTGGCAGGGTTCCGGCCGTCGGTCGACAGCGTCGTTACCGACCTCGGCTCTGACCCGGCCCCACCTCGAACCGTCACGCTCCTTGATCACTCCCTGGGGGGAAGTGTGAGTAGTCCCCGTGTTCTGGTTGCCTCCGCGTTCGAAGCGGAGCTCCAGCCCTTGACGTCCGCATGTGCGGCTGCCGCTCTGCAGCACCACGGCGCCGACGTCGTCGGCTGGGACGCGCACCTGCTTCCCGATGCCATTCCGGAAGGCCCCTTCGACCTCACGCTCGTCTCCGTCCAGCAGTTCGAGGGTCTCGAGCGGGGAATCGCCCTGGCGCGCCGGGTCTCGGAGGCGTACGGCACCACGGTCGTGACCTTCGGCCAGTACGCGCAGATGAACCACCGGGAGTTCCTCGACGTCGCCGACGGCATCATCATGGAGGAGCCCGAGCTGATCAGCGAGGAGCTGGCCCAGCTCGCCGCCGGCACCCTCACGCTCGACGCGGTGCCCGCCCTGATGACCCGCAACGGCATGCGCCCCAAGCCCCCGCGCCGACGCATCTCGGTCACCAGGCCCGCCCGGGACCTGTTCCCCTCCCTCGTGCACTATCCGGCGCATCACTCGCCGTTCGGCCTGATGGGCAACATCGAGGCGTCCCGCGGCTGCCACCACAAGTGCACCTACTGCTCCGTCTACGGCGCGTACGACGGCGGTGTCGCCGCCTACGACGCCGACAGCGTCCTGGCCGACGCACTGCAGCTGGCGGAGGAGGGCGTCCGGCACTTCTGCTTCATCGACGCCGAGTTCTTCAACTCCCGCACCATCGGCATCGGTGTGGTCGAGCGACTCGTCGAGGCCATCGGCCCCATCACCTTCGAGTTCACCACCCGCGTCGACCACGTCCTCGACTACACCAAGGAACTGGAGAAGCTCGTCTCGCTCGGGCTGCGCCGTGTCACCTGCGCCCTCGAGTTCCCCTCCGACCGCATCCTGCGCATCTTCGACAAGCACATCGACGTCGACCACATGCGCGAGGCGGTCGACGAGGCCGAGCGGATCGGCTTCGAGCTGTACCCGACGTTCATCCCGTTCACCCCGTGGATCGAGTACGAGGAACTCCTCGGTTTCGAGGACTGGCTGGTCGAGACGGGCCTCGCCCGCGTCACCGACCCCACCGCCCTGCAGACCCGACTGCTGCTGTTCAAGGGCTCCCCGCTGCTCTCCTCGCCCTGGATGGAGGACATCGCGACCGTCGACCGCGGTTTCTGGGTGGAGTGGACCCACCCCGACAAGCGCGTCGAGGAGCTCTGGCAGGAGCGCCGCACCGACGCCGAGGACGCCGGCAAGATCCGCTGCTGCGTGAAGTGCTGACCCACCCGCTCACACGAAAAGGACACTGACATGGGTGGATCACCCCGCGTCGTCATCTCCACCGGCCAGGCCCTCCCGGACATGGACTGGGCGGGCGAGCTCGCCGGCCTCACCGACTCGTGGCCGTACCTCGGCCCCACCTGGCTGCGGGCCACGGAGAAGGTGCTCCCCGACGTCCAGCCCTGGCACACCCTCGCCCACCGTGCCCGCGGCGAACTGGCCCTCCTCCCCGGCTACATCCTCACCACCCCGCCGGTCGTCGACCACGAACCGCGCACCTACCTCGGTTGGCAGGCGCCCTCCGGCGAAGAGGTGTGCTGCGGCGCCGAGACCGACGCCGCGCGCAGCGCCGAGGTCGACGCGCTGGGGACCGAGCCGTTCTTCCCGACGCTCCTGCTCGGCTCCCCGCTGGGCTACCGCACCGAGGTCGCCTACAACTTCTGGACCCCCACCCTGATGGGCGCCATCGTCGACAAGCTGGTCCCGGCCGCGTTCGAGGCCGGCATCAGATGCATCGTCGCCCCCTGGATACCGGGCCGCCGCGGCAACGACGCCCTCGTCGACGCCCTCGACGCGGCCGGCGCCTCCAGCACCTTCTGGGGCTACGAGGACTTCATGAGCCTCGACGCGCCGAACTGGGAAGGACACCTCGCCGCCCTGCCGCTGAAGAAGCGCCAGCGCATCAAGGGCGACGTCCGTCGGGCCGAAGCCGCCGGCGTGACGATCAAGCGCGTCGACGGCACCGACATCCGCCCCTACATCGCGCGCATCGCCGAACTCACCTGCCTCAACCGGGAGAAGAACGGCGCCGGTGAGGAGCCCGAGCACATCGTCGGCGTCCTCTCCGCCCTGATCGACGAGGGCGCGGACGTCCGCGCCTACCTGGGATACAAGGACGGCGCGCTGGTCGCCACCTGCGTCACCATCCGCAAGAACCACCGCCTCTTCCCGAAGTGGGCCGGCTTCGACTACGCGGCGATCGGCGAGCGCAGCGGCATCTACTTCGCCCTGGTCCTCGACGCGCCCGTCCGTGACGCGTACGCCGAGGGTCTGCGCACCGTCGAGTTCGGCGCCGGAGCGCACCAGGCGAAGGCTCTGCGCGGCTGCACCCCGCGTGAAGTCACCACCTCGATACTTCTGTCCGACCCGGCGCTGCGACCGCGGGCGAGCGCCTGGCTCGACGCCTTCGGAAACAGCAGGCGGGCCGCGTTCGGTGCCGCGTCCCCCGCCCCTGCCCAGCCCGCGCAGCTGCCCCTCCTGGGCGGCTCCTGCGACAGCGCCTGCGGCAGCTGACACCGCCCGGCTCACGACAAGGACGAGAAGGACCACATGATCACCTTCATCCCTCTGACCGGATTCCTCGGGGCCGGCAAGACCACGACCATGACCGCCGCCGCGCTGGCACTCCAGGCGCAGGGCCGCAAGGTCGCGGTCATCACCAACGACCAGGGCGTCGAGCTCGTCGACACCAAGCTGGTGCGCAGCAAGCTGGACAGCGTCGCCGAGGTCACCGGCGGCTGTTTCTGCTGCAAGTTCGAGGACCTCGTCGAGGCGATCGTCGCGCTGGTCGCCTCCGACAGCGTCGACACCGTCATCGCCGAGGCCGTCGGCAGCTGCACGGACCTCCAGGCCACCGTTGTCCGACCGCTGCGCCAGTACTACGGCGACGACATGGTCGTCGCCCCCCTGACCACCGTGGTCGACCCCCTGCGGCACCTGGCGTTCGCCCGCGCCGCGGAGCGGGGCGAGCCGGAGTCGGACCTGTCGTACCTCTTCCGCCAGCAGGTCACCGAGGCCGACGTCATCGCCGTGAACAAGCTGGACACCATCAAGCCGGACCGGGCCGAGGAACTCCTCGCCTCGCTCCGTACGAGTCATCCGAAGGCGACCGTCGTCGGTTACTCGGCCACCACGGGCGCCCACCTGGACACGCTGCTCGACGCGTGGCAGGCGCCGGCCACGAACGAGGACGTCGTCCTCGACATCGACTACGACCGCTACGCGGCCGCCGAGGCCCAGCTCGCCTGGATGAACCAGGAGCTCGACCTCACCGCCGCGGGGGACGGTTTCGACGCGACCGCGTGGGCCCGCACCGTCCTTCAGGAGCTGTCCGGCTGGGCCGCGGAGCACGACGCCGTGATCGGCCACGCCAAGATCACCGTGGAGACGGCCGACGGCGACTTCGCCAAGCTCAGCCTCACCGAGTCCGGCGCGCAGCCCACCCTCGACCGCGCCGCCGAGGCGAGCGTGCCGACCGGCAGGGCCGTCGTCAACGCCCGGGTCGCCTGCGAGCCCGACGCCCTGGACACGGCCGTCACGGAGGCCGTCGAGGCCGCCGACCTGGCCACCGCCGTCACCTCCTCGGCGACCACCCCGGTGTCGTTCAAGCCCTCCTACCCGCGCCCCGTGCACCGTCTCGCCCCCGCCGGCGCCTGACCGAGAAGGACCCCCCGTCATGAGCGACACCACCACTGCCGGCAGCCTGCAGGAAGAGGTCCGGGAGTACTACCGGGCCAAGGCCGCCGAAGCCGAGACGAGCGGCGCCTGCTGCTCGCCCGACCCGCAGACCTTCGGCCCCGCCGCGTACGACGAGATCGGCCCCGGCACCGCCCCGGACGCCGCCCTCCTCGCCAGCCTCGGCTGCGGCAACCCGAGCGCCGTCGCCGAACTGCGCGAGGGCGAGACGGTCCTGGACCTCGGCTCCGGCGGCGGCCTGGACGTCATCCTCAGCGCCCGGCGCGTCGGCCCGGACGGCCGCGTCTTCGGCCTGGACTTCCTGGAGGAGATGCTCGCCCTCGCCGCCCGCAACGTCGCCGACGCCGAGATCGACAACGTCGTCCTCCTCAAGGGAACGATCGAGTCCATCCCGCTGCCCGCCGACACCGTCGACGTGATCATCTCCAACTGCGTGATCAACCTGTCGCTGAACAAGCCCGCCGTCTTCGCCGAGATGGCGCGCGTCCTCACCCCCGGCGGCCGCCTGGGCATCAGCGACGTCGTCGCCGAGGACCGGCTCAGCCCCGACGAGCGGGCCGAACGCGGCGGGCACAGCCAGTGCATCGCCGGCGCTCTCTCGGTCGCCGAGTACAAGGAACTCCTCGACGCGGTCGGCCTGAAGGACGCGGAGGTCGTCTTCACCCAGGAGGCGGCCGACGGCCTCCACGCCGCGATCATCCGCGCCCACAAGCCGGCGGACGGCACCGCCGGCAGCCCGCAGGAGTGCGCGCCCGGCGGAACCTGCTGCTGACCATGTCGTCACGGCCGGGGTGTCCGTGGCCGGAGCCGGAGCTCGGGCCACGGACAGCCTGGCCACGTTGTGCACGCTCGTGCCCGCCGCGTGCCGATCCCGGCGCGCGCAACGGCCGACAGCTCTTGATCGCACGGCCGGTCCGCCGCTCGCCGCGGCCGGCACGGCGGCGGTTCTCCTCGTGGTCCGCCAAGGATTCCCATGCCCGAAACGTCGCTCGACCGGGAGACCGTCGAGGAGTACGCCCGCTGGTTCCGAGCCCTGGCCGACCCCACGCGCATCCGCATCATGCGGTTCCTGAGCGGTCGGCCGGGGCCCGTGCCGGTGGGGGAGATCGTCGACCATCTTCGACTCAACCAGTCGACCGTCTCGCACCACCTGAAAATCCTTCACACCGCCCGCTTCCTGACGAGGCGCCGTGCCGGTGCCAGCATCCGGTACGCCATCAACCCCCGCTGCATCACCGAGTTCCCCAGCGCCGCCGACATCCTCATCGGCGCCCCGGCCCCCTCCTGCCGGGAACCGGGATCCGGCTGAAGGCCCCTCGGCCGCTGCCGTGAGCGCGGATCAGCCGGCAACGCGTCGCGTTGCCGGCTTCTTGTGCTTGCGCGTGGCCGTGGAGCGGAGGCCGACCGGAGTGCGTCCCACCCCGCATGGCGATCGGATCAGAGGGCCAGCTCCTGCCCGTCAGGTCCGCCAACGTGGCGGGCAGGAGCTGGTGTTCATGGGAAGGGTCGACGGCGTGGGCTCCGGTGCGGCCTCAGGCCGTGGCGGCGACGCTCGCGACGGCCGTGCTCCTGTCGGCAAGGGCGGCGAGGTGTCGCTCCGCGTCGAGTGCGGCCCGGCAGCCGGAGCCCGCGGCCGTGACGGCCTGGCGGTAGGTGTGGTCGACGACGTCGCCGGCGGCGAAGACTCCCGGCAGGTTCGTGCGCGTGGAGGGCGCCTCCACCTTGATGTAGCCCTCGTCGTCGAGGTCGACCTGGCCGGTGAAGAGTTCGGTGCGCGGGTCGTGGCCGATGGCGATGAACAGCCCCGTGGCGTCCAGGTCGCGGGTCCTGCCGGTGAAGGTGTCGCGCAGGACGACGCCGGCGAGCATGCCGTTCTCGGACTTGATCTCCGCGATCTCGCTGTCGAAGGCGAAGGAGATCTTGTCGTCGGCGAAGGCGCGGTTCTGCATGACCTGGGAGGCGCGCAGGGTGGAGCGCCGGTGGACGACGGTGACGGAGCGGGCGAAGCGGGTGAGGAAGGTGGCTTCCTCCATGGCGGTGTCTCCGCCGCCGACCACGACGATGTCGCGGTCGCGGAAGAAGAAGCCGTCGCAGGTGGCGCACCACGAGACGCCTCGGCCCGAGAGTTCGTCCTCGTTCGGCAGGCCGAGCTTGCGGTAGCCGGAGCCGGTCGCGATGATCACGGCCTTGGCGCGGTGGACCGTGCCCTCGCTGTCGGTGACTTCCTTGATGTCGCCGGTCAGGTCGACGGAGACGATGTCGTCGTCGATCATCTCGGCGCCGAAGCGCTCGGCCTGGGCCCGCATGTTGTCCATGAGGTCGGGGCCGTCGACGCCCGTGGGGAAGCCGGGGAAGTTCTCGACCTCGGTCGTCGTGGTCAGGGACCCGCCGACGAAGATCGAACTGCCGAAGAGCAGCGGATCGAGCTGGGCGCGGGCGGTGTAGAGGGCGGCGGTGTATCCGGCGGGGCCGGAGCCTATGACGATGACCTCACGGACGTCGCCCGCGGTCGCCGCGTTCGAGGCGGTCAAGGGAGTCACGCCTCCTGCTGCGCGTCGATCTCGGCGATGAGGCCCTCGATCAGGACCTTGATCTCGTCGCGGATCGGGCGGACGGCTTCGACGCCCTGGCCGGCCGGGTCCTCCAGGGCCCAGTCGAGGTACTTCTTGCCGGGGAAGACCGGGCAGGCGTCGCCGCAGCCCATGGTGATGACGTAGTCGGACGCCTGGACGGCCTCCGTGGTCAGCACCTTCGGCTTCTGGTCGGAGATGTCGACGCCGGCCTCGGCCATGGCCTCGACGGCGGCCGGGTTGACCTGGTCGCCCGGAATCGAACCGGCGGAGCGGACCTCGACACGGTTGCCGGCCAGGTGGCGCAGGAATCCGGCGGCCATCTGGGAGCGGCCCGCGTTGTGGACGCAGACGAAGAGCACGGAGGCGAGCGGAGCGGTGGTCATCGGTTCTTCCTTGCCGGCAAGAGGTCAGCCCCGGCTGGTATCAGCAGCGAGTGATGTGACAGTATCAGTCCATGATGACGTCAGTCGACACTGATCTGATCCGGGTTCTGGCCGATCCCCTCAGGCTCCAGATCGTGACCCTGCTCGCCCGCGAGACGCTCTGCACCACCCATCTGGTCGAGGAGACGGGTGCCAAGCAGACCAACCTCTCCAACCACCTGCGCGTCCTGCGCGAGGCCGGTGTGGTGGAGACCGAGCCCTGCGGTCGCTTCACGTACTACCGCCTGAAGCCGGACGTCATCGCCCAGCTCGCCGACCGGTTCGCCGACCTGGCCGAGTCCGCCCGTACCGCCGCCGAGAACAAGAGGGCCTGTCCGTGACCCCCACCCAAGCGTCCGCTCCGGCGGTGGAGTCCTCGGTCGTCGCGAAGCTGTCGACGCTCGACCGTTTCCTCGCCGTCTGGATCCTCCTCGCCATGGGCCTCGGCCTCGGGCTCGGACGGCTGATCCCCGGTCTGAACGACGCCTTGGCCGAGGTCGAGATCGGCGGCATCTCGCTGCCCATCGCCGTCGGCCTGCTGATCATGATGTACCCGGTCCTCGCCAAGGTCCGGTACGACAGGCTCGACGCCGTCACCGGCGACAAGAAGCTCATGGTCTCGTCGCTCGTCATCAACTGGATCCTCGGCCCGGCACTCATGTTCGCCCTCGCCTGGATCTTCCTGCCGGACCTGCCCGAGTACCGCACCGGCCTGATCATCGTCGGCCTGGCGCGGTGCATCGCCATGGTGATCATCTGGAACGACCTGGCCTGCGGCGACCGTGAGGCCGCCGCGGTCCTCGTCGCCCTGAACTCGGTCTTCCAGGTCGTCGCCTTCGGCGTCCTGGGCTGGTTCTACCTCGACCTGCTGCCCGGCCTGCTGGGCCTCGGCGAGGGCGAGACGCTCGACATCTCGATGTGGAAGATCGCCCTGAACGTCGTCGTCTTCCTCGGCGTCCCGCTGGTGGCAGGCTTCCTCACCCGCCGGATCGGCGAGAAGAAGCTGGGCCGGGAGTCGTACGAGACGACGTTCCTGCCGAAGATCGGACCGTGGGCGCTCTACGGACTGCTCTTCACGATCGTCATCCTCTTCGCCCTCCAGGGGAAGACCATCACCTCCCAGCCGCTGGACGTCGCGAGGATCGCGCTGCCGCTCCTCGTCTACTTCGCGGTCATGTGGTTCGGCACCTTCGCCCTCGGCAAGGCCATCGGCCTCACCTACGACCGCACCGCGACGCTCGCCTTCACCGCCGCCGGCAACAACTTCGAACTCGCCATCGCCGTCGCCATCGCCACCTTCGGTGTCACCTCCGGCCAGGCGCTCTCCGGGGTCGTCGGCCCGCTCATCGAGGTGCCGGTCCTGGTCGCGCTCGTGTACGTGTCGCTGGCCTGGCGCAAGAAGTTCGCCCCCGCCCAGCGGTGACCCCGCCCACGCCGCTCCTCGGTGTCCCGCCCCTTCGACCGGGCGAGTCGCCGTCGCACGAAGGGAAGCCGGAGAGATGAGCAGCTCACTCGACGTCGTCGTGATCGGCGGTGGCCAGGCGGGACTCGCCGCCGGATACCACCTCCGCCGCCTCGGCGGCCTCGACTTCGCCGTCCTGGACGCTCAGCCCACGCCGGGCGGAGCCTGGCAGCACACGTGGGACTCGCTGCACCTCTTCTCGCCGGCCGCGTACTCGTCCCTGCCCGGTCGTCTCATGCCGCCGCAGCAGGGGGAGACGTACCCCGACGCCGCCCACGTCGTCGGCTACCTGACCGACTACGAGCAGCGCTACGAGCTCCCCGTCCACCGGCCCGTCCGTGTCGAGGCGGTCCGCCGCGACGGCGGGCACCTTCGCGTGGAGACCGACTCGGGTACCTGGCGCGCCCGCGCCGTCGTCAGCGCCACCGGAACGTGGTCACGGCCGTTCCTCCCCGCCGTCCCCGGCCGTGACGCGTTCCGGGGACGGCAGCTCCACACCGTCGAGTACCGCACCCCCGGCGAGTTCGCCGGCACGCGGGTCATCGTCGTCGGAGGCGGGAACTCCGGAGCGCAGATCGCCGCCGATCTCGTGTACGACACCGACCTCACCTGGGTCACGCAGCGCCCCGCGCGATTCCTCTCCGACGACATCGACGGCCGCGCCCTCTTCGACCACGCCACCGCCCGCCGCCGTGCACTTGACGAAGGCCGCACCGACGGCGGGGGAGTCGCTTCGCTCGGTGACATCGTCGCCGTACCGCCCGTACGTGAAGCCCGCGACGCGGGCCTCCTCAAGGCGCAGCCGATGTTCGCACGTGTGACGGGGACCGGTGTCGAGTGGGCCGACGGCACGCGCGCCGAGGCCGACGCGATCATCTGGTGCACCGGGTTCCGTCCCGCTCTCGCCCACCTCGCCCCGCTCGGGCTCCGCGGTCCTCGCGGACACATTCCCACCCGGGGCACAGAGGCTGTCGGAGAGCCCCGACTTCATCTGCTCGGGTACGGCGACTGGACCGGGCCCGCCTCGGCCACTCTCGTCGGCGTCGGCCGTCCCGCCCGCGAAGCCGCGCGGGCGATCGCCGACCTTCTGCGATGAGGCCGCGTGGGTGAACGAAAGGTGAACGCCTGACGGATATCGATCGTCGAATTCGCCCTGCGATCTTGTCGGCTCGTATGGTGTCCGGATGGCAACTCCGTTGGCAGGCATACCGATCGAGGACGTGAGCGGGGAGCACTGTGTGCCCTGCTCACCGGGGCGGCTGATCGACCGCGACGAAGTCGAGACGCTGACAGTCCAGTTGAAGGCGATGGCCGACCAGACCCGCCTCCAGATCGTCCACCTCATCGACAAGGCGCCGGCCGGGGAACTCTGCGTCTGTGACCTGACCGATTCGCTCGACCTGGCGCAGCCCACGGTGAGCCGTCACCTGAAGATCCTCACCACCGCAGGGCTGCTGCGCCGTGAACAGCGGGGAACCTGGGCCTGGTTCTCGATCCGCTGGGATGCTCTTCAGGAGCTCAGGAAGCACGCTTTCCCCCGAGGCATCGACTGCTCGCCGTTCTGACCGCTCCGATTCAACGCGCCGGCGCCGCGTCCATCTCCGCGATGAGATTCTCGACGAGGCCCCTGATGGCGTCGCGGACGAGGCGCACCGCCGCCACCCCCTGCCCGGCCGGGTCGTCGAGCTTCCAGTCGAGGTAGCGCTTGCCGGGGAAGACCTCACAGGTGTCCCCGCAGCCCATCGTGACGCACACGTCCGACGCTCCGACGGCTTCCGTGGTGAGGATCTTGGGGACCTCCGCGGACATGTCGATCCCGACTTCGCGCATCGCTTCGACCGCGGCCGGATTCACCGCCGAGGCCGGGGCGGAGCCCGCCGAACGGGCCTCGATCCGGTCGCCGGCCAGGTGGCGAAGCCACGCGGCGGCCATCTGGGACCGGCCGGCGTTGTGAACACAGACGAACAGGACGGAGGGTGTCCGGGACACTTGTGTCTCCTCAAATGAGTTGCGGTACAAGGGTGTTCTGAAATCCGGTGGTTGACACCGGTTGTGCTCGGCGTGTCACGATCGGGCCATGCTGACGTCGGTGAACGCGGAACTGCTGAGGGCCCTGGCGGACCCCCTGCGGCTTCGCATCGTGTGCCTGCTTGCCCGTGAGTCGCTGTGTACGACTCACCTCGTCGAGGAGACGGGCGCGCGGCAGGCGAACCTGTCGAACCATCTCCGGGTTCTCCGGGAAGCGGGTGTCGTGGAGACCGAGCCCTGCGGGCGTTTCACCTACTACCGGCTGCGCCCCGAGGTGCCGGCCGACCTGGCCGCGTTCTTCGGTGGTCTGGCCGACGGGGGATGCGAGGCCTCCGCGCCCCGGCGGCCCTGCGGTTGAAAGTCCGGCCGCTTCTTCATCGGAGCGCCCGTGCCGTCTCCACGTCCACTCGCCCGTGACCTCGCGGGCTGCGGATCGCGATCCGGGCGCGAACGTTACTCCCTCCCCGCCTCTCCGGCGACCCTCCACAGGTGGCTCGATCGTGCCGGCGCCCCTTTGGGGGCAGGCCCGACCCGGAGTCATCCGTCACGCCTTGACGATCGATGGTCACCGATCGAATTTCGCCGTGTTCCGCGCGGACCAGGCGCGCCCCGCGGTCCTGGCGGCGGAATCCGCTGAAGTCGCCAAGTCTGTGAGCGCCCTTGGTTCTCGCCGGGCCCATCTGCGTGAACGCCCACACTGGGTAACCTGACCGACTTTCGCAAGCACACACAGAGGCGGTCGAATCGGGGCAGTGACATCGTGTGGCAGTGACGTCCGGCAAGGGGTCCTCTTCGGCCATTCATCGATCTATTGACATACATCGCTCGAAGCTGGAAGGGTTCCGGCCGTCGGTCGACAGTGCCGTTGCCGACCTGGGCTCCGCACCACTCCGTCGGCCGGCCTCGGCCCCGACCACACGTCGACACCAAAGGTTTCCGCCATGGCCGCCACGCCCCACCCGCACTCGTCCACCACCGAGGCACCGGTCCTGCTCCTCATGGGCAGCGGTGACCGCCGCTACCGGGAGTACATCGTGGCGGCCGTCTCCCGCCACTTCCGCCTGTGGCTCCTCGACGCCCACGAGCCGAGTTGGCAACTGCCGTACGTGGAGGGGACCTCGCTCCTCGACACCAAGAACCTCGACGAACTCCTGGTCGAGGCGAAGAAGCTCATGCAACAGCTGCCCGTTGCGGGGGTCTTCACCTACGACGAGTCCCTCGTGCACGCCGCCGCGCGACTCACCGAGGTCCTCGGCCTGCCCGGAAGCGCGCCCGACGCGGTGCTCGCCTGCCGCGACAAGGCGACCACCCGGGCACGGCTGACGGCAGCCGACGTGCCACAGCCGGCCTGCACCGCGGTCTCCACGGCGGCCGAGGCACGTCGTGCGGCCGACGCGACCGGCTATCCCGTCGTGGTCAAGGCCCGTGGACTCGCCGGCAGCCTCGGTGTCGTCCGGGCCGACCACGGCGACGCCGTCGAAGCGGCCTTCGAGGCGGCGAGCTCCGCCAACTGGCCCGGAGTACCCCGCTACGAGGCCGACGTCCTGGTCGAGGAGTACCTCACCGGCCCCGAGATCAGCATCGACGCAGTTGTCGTCGACGGCGTGTGCACCCCGATGATCGTGGCGCGCAAGCAGGTCGGCATGGACCCGTACTTCGAGGAGACCGGCCACACGGTCGACGCCGCCGACCCCCTCCTCCAGGACACCGAACTCCTGGACCAGCTTGACCGCATCCACAAGGCGCTCGGATTCGCACACGGCTCCACGCACACCGAGTTCAAGCTCACCCCCAAGGGGCCCCGCCTCGTCGAGATCAACGCGCGCCTCGGGGGCGACTTCATCCCCCTCATCGGGATGCTCGCCACCGGGACCGATCCCGCCGTCGCCGCCGCCCACGTGGCGGCCGGGCTCGCCCCCGACACCGCGCCGAAGACACAGCGGACCGCGGCCATCAGGTTCCTCTACCCGGAGCGCGACTGCGAAGCGGTCGAAGTGATTGTCCGCACCGACCTCTTCGGGCCCACGGTGCACAGCGCGGTCGCGACGGCCGGCCCCGGCACCCGGCTGGCCCTCCCGCCCCGGGCGTACATGAACCGGTACGGCCATGTCATCGCTGTCGGAGAGAACCACGACCAGGTGACCGCCGACGTGGACGCCGCGCCCACCCTGGTCGAACTGCGGTCGCGCCCCCTGACCGGCTGACCGCCGGACCGACCGGTTCCACCCTTCAGGCCCCAAGGAGCCGCCGCCCGTGAGCAAGCCCTCCGACCAGCCGTCACTGCGCTGGGACGACAACGCGATCGTCACCCTCGACCAGCGCGCGCTGCCCCACGAGCGGCGGCTCCTGCGCCTGGACACCGTGGACGACGTCATCACCGCCCTCACGACCCTCGCGGTACGGGGCGCCCCCTCCATCGGTCTCGCCGGCGCCCTGGGCGTCGCGCTCTCGGCGTACACGCACTGCCGGCCGGGCGGCACCGGCGACGGGCAGGAGGCCGTGCGCGCCGACGCACAGCGGCTCGCCGCCGCCCGTCCGACAGCCGTCAACCTGGCCTGGGCGGTCGACCGGGCTCTCGCGCAGCTCGCCGATGGTCCGGACGCGGTCCTGGCCGAAGCCAACGCCATGATCGACGAGGACCGGGCGGTCAACCGGCGGATGGTCGACCACGCCGTCCAGGCCGTACAGGACCGCTGCCCGCAGCGGTCCCTGCGGCTCCTGACCCACTGCAACACCGGCCGGCTGGCGACAGCGGCCGTGGGTACCGCCCTCGGCACGATCCTGGCCCTCGCCGACGCCGGAAAGGTCACCGAGGTCCTCGTGGACGAGACCCGACCGCTCCTGCAAGGAGCCCGGCTGACGGCCTGGGAGCTGGCCGAAGCCGGGGTGCCGCACCGCGTGTGCGTCGACAGCGCGGCCGCCGCGGCCATGAGCCAGGGGCTCGTCGACTGCGTCCTCGTCGGAGCCGACCGGATCACCGCACGCGGCGACGTGGCCAACAAGATCGGCACCTACGGTCTGGCGATCGCCGCCGCCCACCACGGCATTCCGTTCATCGTCGTCGCCCCCGAATCCTCCTGGGACAGGTCCCTCGCCGACGGCCGGGACATCGTCATCGAGGAACGCGCGGCCGACGAGGTGACCTCCTACGGCGGGACCCGCACCACCCCGCCCGGCACCCGCGCGTACAACCCCGCGTTCGACGTCACCCCGGCCTCCCTGATCACCGCCATCGTCTCCGAGCACGGTGTCCACCACGCATCCGGGGCAAGGGCATGAGCTACGCGCCGTCCACCGCCGCCGGCAAGCAGACCGCCCAGCAGCTGGCCGACACATCCCGCACCCTGTACGAGCGCGGATGGATGCCGGGCACGTCCGGCAACATCTCCATGCGGCTGCCCGACGACCCCGGCCGGGCACTGATCACGGCGAGCGGCCGGGACAAAGGCGAACTGACCGCCCGGGACGTGGTGGAGGTCGTCGCCGGCACCGGCCGGGCGTCCCGTCCCGGCCAGGACCGCCCCTCGGCGGAGACCTCCATCCACGCGGCGGTCTACCGCGTCACCGGAGCCCGCGCGGTCATCCACGTCCACTCCCCGTACGCCACCGTCGTCGCCCACCGTGCCGCTGCCCGGGACGCCGTCTCCTCGGTACGAGTGGAGCGCTTCGAGCTGCTCAAGGGCCTGGGGCTGAAGGATCCGGCCTTCACGGACCTGCCGGTGTTCCCCAACTGGCCCGAGGTCGACCGGATCGCCGACGACGTGGCCGCCCACCTCACCGCGGACCGGGAAGGCCCGCCCGGGCTCCTCCTGGCCGATCACGGCATCACCGCGTGGGGCGACTCGCTGGGCCAGGCCAAGAACCGGCTCGAATGCCTCGAGTCGCTCTGCCAACTGCTCGTGCTCTCCCACGCCGAGCTGCATGTCTCCCGTGCCGCGCAGGCACCCGACCACAGGACCGCGCCATGACACTGCTGCAGATCATGCCGGACGACGCACCGGACACCGTCCTGCTCCGCACCCGCGACGAGGAGGCCATCGCGCAGGCCCTGCGCGAACGGTCGGTCTCCTTCACCCGCTGGCCGCGGCGCACAGAGGTGACGCCGCAGACGTCGTCGGAGGAGCTGCTCGACGCCTACCGCGCCGAGGTCGACGAGCTGTGCGCCGACCAGGGGCTGCGCCTCGTCGACGTCGCCCGGCTCCACCCCGAGGAGGGAGCGGAGTGGCGGGAGCGTGCGGCCAAGGCACGCTCGACGTTCCTCGACGAGCACCGGCACGCCGAGGACGAGGTCCGGTTCTTCGCCCACGGCACCGGCTGCTTCTACCTGCACCTCGACGACCGCGTCTACGCCGTGGTGTGCGAGGCGGGTGACCTGCTGTCGGTCCCGGCCGGCACCCGGCACTGGTTCGACATGGGTCCGGTACCGGACTTCTGCGCCATCCGGTTCTTCGAGAAGGAGGACGGCTGGGTGGGCGACTTCACCCAGGAGCCCATCGCCAACGGCTTCCCCCGCCTCGACGCGCTCCTGCGGGAAGGCTGATGCCGGGCAGCCGGCAGGCCCGGGTTCCCGAGAACGGGCCGCGGGCCGTCGTCCTCGACATCGAGGGAACCACCGGTTCCCTCGGTCACGTACGTGACGTCCTCTTCCCCTACGCGCGTGAGCGGCTGGCTCCCTGGCTCGCCGCTCACCGCGGCACCGCGCCCTGGCAGCAGATCCTCGACGCGGTCACCACCCACACCGGGGCCGCCCACGACGAGGCGAGTGCGCTGGCGCTCCTGGAACAGTGGGCCGACGCCGATGCGAAGGCGGCGCCGCTGAAGACACTGCAGGGACTGATCTGGTCCGGCGGATACGCGGCGGGCGAGTTGTACGGTCACGTGTACCCGGACGTACCGGCCGCACTGGAGCACTGGCGGACCCAGGGCACAGGCCGCTTCATCTACTCCTCCGGCTCGGTGGCCGCCCAGCGGGACTGGTTCGGCCACACCGCCCACGGCGACCTGCGCCCCCTGCTCGACGGCTACTTCGACCTGACGACGGCCGGCCCCAAGGCGGACGCCGACTCCTACCGCGCGATCGCGGCGGACCTGGGGCACGCACCCGCCGACCTGCTGTTCGTCAGCGATGTCGGAGCCGAGCTCGACGCCGCGGCCGCGGCCGGCTGGCGGACGGTGGCCGTGCGCCGCCCCGACGACGCTCGCGCGGCCGTGACCGGCCACAGGGCCGTCGCCTCCCTCACCCCACTCGTTTCCCGACCCGCCACGGACAGCTCCGCGGCCCCGGTCGACACGCACACGCAGGAGGACCCAAGCGATGAGTGACCCGTCCGACTCGGTGCCGAAGGCCGACATCGCGGTCATCGGCGGCAGCGGCTTCTACGAACTCCTGGAATCGGTTCAGCGCGTCGAGGTCACCACCCCGTACGGCGCACCCTCCGACGCGGTGTCCGTCGGCACCGTGGGCGACCGCAGAGTGGCCTTCCTGCCCCGGCACGGGGGCCACCACGAACTGCCCCCGCACCGCATCAACTACCGGGCCAACATGTGGGCCCTGCGCTCGCTGGGGGTACGCCAGGTCCTCGCGCCCTGCGCCGTCGGTTCGCTGCGCGGCTCCCTCGGCCCCGGAAGCGTCGTCCTCCCCGATCAGCTCGTCGACCGGACCGCCGGCCGCGTACAGACGTACTACGAGCACGGCGCCACCCATGTGTCGTTCGCCGACCCGTACTGCGCGTCGGGCCGCGCGGCCGTGCTCAAGGCCGCGGGGGAGGCGGGCGCCGACGTCCACGACGGGGGAGTGATGGTGGTCGTCGAAGGCCCCCGGTTCTCCACCCGGGCGGAGTCCCGGTGGTACGCCTCCGCAGGCTGGTCCCTGATCAACATGACCGGGCACCCAGAAGCCGTACTCGCACGTGAACTCGCCCTCTGCTACACCTCCATAGCCCTGGTCACCGACTACGACGCGGGTGTGGAGCACGGAGAAGGCGTGTCGCAGGACGAGGTGTTCCGTGTGTTCGCGGCGAACGTGGAACGCCTGAAGGGCCTGGT
The DNA here is from genome assembly GCF_014656215.1 of Streptomyces zaomyceticus. Lineage (GTDB taxonomy): Bacteria > Actinomycetota > Actinomycetes > Streptomycetales > Streptomycetaceae > Streptomyces > Streptomyces zaomyceticus. The sequence goes on from NZ_BNBZ01000015.1 coordinate 49,540, forward strand.
CCTGAAGACCGTCGACGTCCTGGACCGCGAGAGGAAATGCGCGTGCGCGACGGCGCTCGACGGGATGGACCTGCCGTTCGAGCTGCCCTGAGAGGGCGATCGGCGCGGCCCGGATCCGCGCCGATCAGCCCGTGCGCGGCTGATGCCGGTCACTCGGGTGACCGGCATCAGTCATTCGACCACCGGGCTACGGCGCTCCACCAGCAGGACGTCGCGCCAGACGCCGTGGTGGCGGGCCACGCGCTCCCGCCGGCCCAGCACGCGGAATCCCGCGGACTCGTGCAGGGCCAGGCTCGCCACGTTCTCGGGGAAGACGCCCGCCTGGATCGTCCAGATGCCCGCCTTCTCCGTGGAGACGATCAGCGCCTCCAGAAGCGCACGCCCCACGCCGGCTCCGCGTGCCGTGGGACCGACGTACACGGAATGCTCGACGACCCCCGCGTACGCGGGGCGAGCCGAGACGCGGGACACCGCCGTCCAGCCGACGACCTGCCCCCGCGGGTCGAGTGCCACGAGCCGGTGGGCCGGCAGTTTGGAGGTGTCGAAGGCGCTCCACGGCGGTGCGACCGTCTCGAACGTGGCGTTTCCCTCGTCGATGCCCTGCTGGTAGATCGCCATGACGGCGGGCGCGTGGTCGTCGGTCATGGGGGCGAGAGCGATTGCGGTGCGTGGGGGTGCGGCCATGCTCGGATCCTTTCCGGGGTGCGCTTCTGGAAGGTGCGCACGGGGGCGGGTACGGCGACGCTCCTGTGGCGGCGTCGACCGCCACAGGAGCGTGGGTGGGGGGTGAGGAGGGGTTCCGGGTCAGAGAATCGCCAGCGAGACCAGGCCGATGCCCACGCTGCCGAGGAGGCCCACGCCGAGGTAGAACGCGAAGACCTTCGCCTTGACGACGCTCTTGACGGCCACCATCGCCGGGATCGTCGTGATGGCACCGCCGAGGAGGAAGGTGACACCCGCGGCAGCGACCATGCCCTGGTCCAGGAGGCCCTCGACGACCGGGATCGCACCGACGCCGTTGAGGTAGAGCGGGACGCTGATGAGGCCGGCGACCAGGACGGAGAGGACGCCGTCCGTGCCCAGGATGCCCGATACGACGTCGGTGGGCACGTAGCGGACGATCAGGGCTTCGAGGACGATGGCGAGCAGCAGCCACTTGCCCAGGATCAGCGAGTCGCTCACGATCTCCTTGAGGATCTCGCCGGCGCGGAGGTTCTTGATGTCACGCCTGACGAGCACACGCCACGGAGTGCCGTCGTCGTCCGCGTCGTTCCGCGCGGCGGTGGAGCACCCGCCCGCCGCGGGAGCCGGCTCCTGCGCGGCGCCCCCGCAGCCGCCCTCGGAGGTGCCGCCCCCGGCACCGCCGCCTCCGACGGTCACGGGCTCGGGAACGTTCGCCTTCGCCGTGGAGCACGCCGTCTCGGGAACGGTCACCGTCTCCTGCGAGCAGGTCTTCGCGGGCGTCTTCTCCTCGGTGGAGTCGAGCAGGGGATCCGCGAATCGTCCGCGCCGTTCGAGCGCCAGGACGATGAGGCCCGCGCCGAAGCTCAGCACCAGGGCGCCGATGAGGCGGGCCGTGGCGATGGGGAGCCCGAGCTGGGCGGCGGAGAGCGCGTAGATCTCCGGGTCCATGGAGGGGGAGGCGATCCAGAACGACATGACCGCCGAGAGCGGGACGCCGGCTATCAGGAAGCGGCGGATCAGCGGGATCACGGTGAAGGAGCAGAAGGGGCTGAACGCTCCGATGGCCGTGACGATGGCGATGCCGAGGACGCCCCTGCGCCCGTGGGCGAAGCTGCGGCGCGCGACCACGTCGATCGACAGACGCTGTACGGCGATCCCCAGGACGATGGCGACCAGGAACCACGGGAGATAGTGCAGCACCTCGAACAGGATGAACCGGCCAAGGGCCAGCAATTCGTCCACAGGTGAACCTCTCTGAGACGGTGACACATGAGGGAGAGCGGCGCCGTGAAGGGGCGTTCGGGGGACGTGGCGAGCCGCGTGGGGACGCTCGATCGGCATCCCCTTTATCGAATATCGATGATAGACGATTAAAGAGATGCCCGGCAATGGGGATCCGAGGCCCCTCGTCGTGCCGAAGGGGCCCGCCCTGCGGTTTCGCCGGCGGTTGCCGGGAAGTGAGGCTTGTTCCCAGGTCGCACCGATGCGACTGCCTTCCATGTGGTGTCTACACAGTCACTCGCGCCGGCGGTTGCGGGCGTACCTGTGGCGCTCACGGCCCTCCGCGGGCCCTGTCTGGGCGGAACGAACCTTGCCGTCGCGGGTGGTCATCGAATAACATCGATGGATCATGAGCGGTACGATGAATGCCCAACTGATCGACCGAAGCACGGCCGAGTCCTACGCAACCTGGTTCAAGGCCCTCTCCGACCCCACCCGCGTGCAGATCCTCAATCTCCTCGCGCTGGCAACCGGGCCGATGAGTGTCGGAGAGATCGTGGACCGGATGGGCGTCGGACAGTCGACGGTGTCCCACCACCTGAAGCTGCTCGCCGACGTGCGATTCGTCCTGCGCGAGCGCCAGGGGACCTCGATGCTCTACTCCATCAACGTCGCCTGCGTGGCGTGCTTCCCGAGTGCTGCCGACGCTGTCATGGGCCGCCCCGCGGCCTCGGCGTGAGGAACGGCCCCTTGACCGAGCCGACCCCGCACATACCCGGTGCGACCCCTACCGCCTGCTGCCCGCCCATCGTGACCGCCGCGCTGTCCGAAGGGGACGCCGAGATCATGGCGGCGATGTTCAAGGCGTTGTCCGACCCCGTCCGGCTCCGCCTCCTGTCCCGAGTGGCCTCGCACCCCAACGGCGAGGCATGCGTCTGCGACATAGCCGACGTGGGCGTCTCCCAGCCCACGGTCAGCCACCATCTCAAGAAGCTCCGGGAAGCGGGCCTGCTCACCTCCGAGCGGCGCGGCACCTGGGTGTACTACCGTCCGGCGCCCGGGGCCCTGGCCTCGCTGGGCGCGTTTCTCGCCGACACCGAGAAGGCCGGCAAGGAAGAGATCGCTCTGGCTGCCCGGGCGTTCTGACGTCAGGCGCCGCCGCCCCCTGAACAGGGGAGGCGGCGCCGTTCTGTCGTGGTGTGCCTGCCCGCGTGTGGGCAGGCGTGCGTCCGTGCTCGCTCGCGTCAGTCGATGCGCGGGCTGCGACGTTCCACGAGGACCGTGTCGCGCCAGACACCGTGGTGGCGGCCGACGCGCTCGCGCGTGCCGACGATCCGGAAGCCCGCGCGGGCGTGGACGGCGAGGCTGGCGGAGTTCTCGGGGAAGATGCCGGACTGAATCGTCCAGATCCCTGCCGTCTCGGTGGAGTCGATGAGCGCCTTCAACAACAACGAGGCGACGCCACGCCCCCTCGCGTCGGGGTGTACGTACACGGAGTGCTCGACGACACCGGCGTACGCGCACCGGTCGGAGACCTTCGTGGCCGCCACCCACCCGAGCAGTCGGCCCGCCTCGTCGAGCGCGGCGAATCGGTGCTCGGGCAGTTTGGCCGCGTCGAACTGTTCCCAGCTCGGGGCGACGGTCTCGAAGGTGGCGTTGCCCTCGTCGATTCCGGCCTGGTGGATCGCGACGACCTCGTCGGCGTGATCGGCCGTGAGGGGTGCGACGGTGATGGCGTGGGTGGCTGATCCGGTCATGGGGCCTTCCGGCCCGTGGGGACCCCAGACATGGAGGACGTCACGGGTGGGGGAGAGAGTCGACCAGACGCCGCTTCCCAGCGCGGTCGGCTCGCCGGAGACCGGTGCGGGGTAGTCGATGGGCAGGAAGCCGTGCGTTCCCGTGGTGTCGACCAGCCAGTGCCGGCCCTGCCCCCACTCCTCGTCGCACTCGACGGTCGAGGTGACAAGGGTCGTCTCGTCGAGGAAGCCGCCGGCCCAGTCCCAGCAGACGTCCAGCTCGTCGGAGTCCGAGTCCGAGTCGGAGTCCGAGTCGGTGTCGGTGTCGGTGGCGGGAGCTTCAGGGTGTCGGGGAATCGTTGCTTCGGCGTTCCAGTCCAGCGCCTCGACGACGGTGCCGCGAGAGTCTCGTACGGCGAGGGAGTCCTGGTCGTGGGAGACGGTCATGAGCCGGTCGCCCGAGGGGCTGAGGCTCAGCAGGCACAGATCGCCGTCCAGGCAGTCCACGGTCAGCTCCTCGCCGTCCCACCGGCCCCATCGCAGCGGTGCACCGTCCTGGCCTTCGCCGATGCTCAGCCCCATCTGATGAGGATCGGTCGGGTGGGGAAGGTGAAAGCTGCCGGCCGCTGCGGCTTCGGCGTCGGCCCGAGCGAGCACGCGACCGTTCTCGGCGTCGATGACAAGCCACTCGTCGGCCGTGTCGGGGCTCAGCTCGCCCTGGGGCAACGGGCCGCGTACGTGCGCCCAGACGAGCTCGCCGTCGGCGGAGAAACCGACCGAGCCGCTCTCGGGATACCGATGGTCCTGTCGGTCCGCGTACTCGTCGTACGACTCGTGCATCTCCCGGCACGCGCCGTACCAGCATCCGTGGCGGACCTCCCAGCGCGTCGCACCCGACGGATCCACCGCGCGCACCGCATGGACCCCGGCGAAGACGGCCAGGCTCGCGTCCGGCGCCACCTCCCATGTTCCCCGACTGCGGGGCCAGGGCGCGGGGAAGTAGACGCTCGCCCCGGCGCGTGCGACGAAGTCGTCGTCCAGGGGCTGGGCCACGATCTCGTCGTCGCTCCGCTGGACGAGCATCCGGCGCCCGGGCGGCCCCGTGATCTCCGGCGGGCCGGCCTGCGACGAGGGCATGAGGGCGGGGACGGTGGCACGGAGCCGAGCGTGAACGGACAAGCGAGTCTCCCGGGGCAGTCGAAACTCGGGGAAGAGTACGGCGTACCTCGGACATCGGCCGCGAAGGGCGCAGCCGGCTCCGGCGGCGCCGTGTCACAGCGCGGGTGACGCCCCGGCGAGCGTGCGACCGGGTCAGGCCGAGGCGGCCTTCGTGAGGAGGGCTCCCATGGCCGCGAGGACGGTGGGTTCGACGCGGTAGTAGACCCAGGTGCCGCGCCGTTCCGAGGAGAGCAGCCCGGCTTCCTTCAGCTTCTTCAGGTGATGGGAGACCGTGGGCTGGGAGACGCCGACGTCGGAGATGTCGCAGACGCACGCCTCGCCGCCCTCGTGCGAGGCGACGGAGGAGAAGAGCCGCAGCCGGACCGGATCGCCCAGCGCCTTGAACATGACGGCGGTCCGCTCGGCCTCCTCGGCGGTCAGTGGCCGTTCGTCGAGAGGCGGGCAGCAGGGCTCTATCTCGGGCTCCAGTACCGGCAGCACCTTCACGTTCGACATGTATCTATGTTGACACACGTCGAACCAGTCGCCCAAGGCTCTGTCGGACGGGATGGCCGTCGCTGGGGCGCGTAGTGCCACGGCCCGCCTTCGCCATCGACGTGCACCCGTTCTTGCAGAGCTCTTGCGAGCCATCGATTCGATGAATGTCTATGTTGACGCTTGTCGAATCAAGTGCCATGCTGAAGGCGCAAGAGATCGACGAACGTCGAATCAAAAGGGGAAGATCCGTGAACGTCACCGCCATCGACCAGCTGCCCGTCGTGGTCGTCGGAGCCGGGCCCGCCGGTCTGGCCGCTGCCGCGCACCTCGTCGACCGGGGCCTGGACCCCTTGGTCCTGGAGGCCGGCACACAGGCGGGAGCCGCTGTGCGGGAGTGGTCCCACGTGCGGCTCTTCTCCGCCTGGGGCGAGGTCGTCGACCCGGTCGCCGAGAAGCTCCTGGCCCCGACCGGCTGGGTGAAGCCCGACGCGGACACGTACCCGACCGGTGGGGACTGGGCGGCGGCCTACCTTCAGCCGCTCGCGGACGCCCTCGGCGACAGGATCCGGCTCGACGCCCGGGTCACCGGCATCTCCCGCACCGGACGCGACCGCGTCGTCGACGCCGACCGTGAGCAGCAGCCCTTCACCGTGCACATCCGGTACGGCGACGGACGCGAGGAGCGCGTCCTCGCCCGCGCCGTGATCGACGCCTCCGGTACGTGGTCCACCCCGAGCCCGGCCGGCGGGGACGGTCTCCCGGCCCTCGGCGAGCGCGCGGCGGCCGACCGGATCTCCTACCGCGTTCCCGACCTCAAGGACCCCGCCGTGCGCGCCCGTTACGCAGGCAGGTGCACCGCCGTCATCGGCTCCGGAGCCTCCGCCTTCACCGCGCTCGCCTCCCTCGCCGCCCTCGCGAAGTCCCAGGGCGGCGCGGACACCCGTGCGACATGGATCCTGCGGCGCGCCATCTCGGGCAACACCTTCGGCGGAGGCAGTGCCGACCAGCTCCCCGCCCGCGGGGCCCTCGGCCTTGCCGCCAAGGCCGCGGTCGACGAGGGGCACGCGGACGCCGTCACCGGCTTCCGTACGGACGCGATCGAGCGCGTCGGCGAGCGCCTGGTCCTGGTCGCCGAGGACGGCCGCCGCCTCGACCCGGTGGACGAGGTCATCGTCCTCACCGGCTTCCGCCCCGACCTGTCCTTCCTCGACGAGCTCCGCCTCGGCCTGGACGACCGTCTCCAGGCCCCGGTCGAGCTGGCTCCGCTGATCGACCCGAACCAGCACTCCTGCGGCACGGTCTATCCGCACGGCGCGAAGGAGCTGGCGCACCCGGAAGCGGGCGTGTACCTGGTGGGGATGAAGTCCTACGGCCGCGCTCCGTCCTTCCTCGCCCTCACCGGCTACGAGCAGGTCCGCTCCGTCGTCGCCGCCATCGCCGGTGACCGCGAGTCCGCCGAGCGCGTCGAGCTCGTACTCCCCGAGACCGGTGTCTGCGGCGGTGCCGGCCTCTTCGATCAGCCCGACGACACCCCGACCGACGGCGGCGGCTGCTGCGCGACCCCGACGGCGCTCCAGATCGGCGTCGGAGCCCCGGCCGCCTCCGGCGGCTGCTGACTCCCCGCCCCATCCATCCATCCATCCACCCATCCGCAGCTGGAGGAACACCATGTCCCGCGTACAGCTCGCCCTGCGCGTTCCCGACCTGGCGGCGTCCGTCGCGTTCTACACCAAGCTCTTCGGCACCGAACCGGCCAAACTCCGTGACGGCTACGCCAACTTCGCCATCGACCGACCGCCGCTCAAGCTCGTCCTCGTCGAAGGCACCGAGAACGAGGACACCCGTCTGGACCACCTCGGCGTCGAGGTGGACACCACCGAGGCGGTCCACGCCGCCACCGCCCGCCTGGCCGAGGCCGGTCTGCCGACGAAGGAGGAGAACGACACCACCTGTTGCTACGCCCTCCAGGACAAGGTGTGGGTCCACGGCCCCGGCCGTGAACCGTGGGAGGTGTACGTCGTGAAGGCCGACGCCGACACCCTGACCAGGCAACAGGGCAGCACCTGCTGCGCCGGCCCGGCGGCCACCGCCGACAACGAGGCGAGTGAACCGGTCGCCGTCGGCGGATGCTGCTGACCTCTCGATGACCGACGTTCACACCCGCGGAGCCGCGACCGGAACAGGGGACCGGTCGCGGCCCCGCGCCGTCCTGCCCGCGCTCTGCGCCACCCAGATCACCGGCTGGGGCATCGTCTACTACGCCTTCCCGGTCCTCAACCCGCAGATCACCGCCGACACCGGCTGGTCCACCGGCGGCACGACGGCGGCGTTCTCGCTCGCCCTGGTCGTCTCCGGCCTCGCCGGAATCCGGGTCGGCCGGATCATCGATCGCCGCGGCCCACGCACGGTCATGACGGCAGGCTCCGTGGCCGGGGTCCTGAGTCTGGTGATCGTGGCCCTGGCGCCGAACCTGCCGGTGTTCTTCGCAGGGTGGCTGCTGGGAGGGTCGGCCATGGCGGCCACCTTCTACCAGCCCGCGTTCGCCGCACTCACCCGCTGGTGGGCCCCCGATCACGTCCGCGCCCTCACGGTCGTCACCCTCGCCGGCGGTCTCGCCTCCACGGTCTTCGCCCCGCTCACCGCGGCCCTGTCCGACCGACTGTCGTGGCGCGAGACCTATCTGGTACTGGCGGCGATCCTCGGCGCCGTCACGATCCCGGCCCACGCGATCGCGCTCAAAGCCCCCTGGCCACCGGCACCACCCTCCTCGGCCGGTACGGACGCGAGCCCCGGCTCGGTCGCCCGCAGCCGACCGTTCCTCCTGCTCGCGGTCGCGTTCACTCTCTCGGCCTTCGCGATGTACGCCGTCGTCGTCACCCTCGTCCCCCTCCTGCTCGAACGCGGCTACACCACATCCCAGGCGGCCTGGGCTCTCGGCCTCGGCGGCGCGGGCCAGACCCTCGGCCGCACGCTCTACGCCCCGCTCGCCCGCCACACCGGCACGACAGTCCGCACCACGACCCTCATCGCCCTGGGCGCCCTGACCACCGCGGCACTCGCCGTCACGCCGGGCCCGTACGGCCTGGTGATCTCGGTGTCGATCGCGGCAGGCATGGTCCGCGGCAACCTCACGCTCCTCCAGGCGACCGCGATCACCGACCGCTGGGGCACACGGCACTACGGCAGACTCTCCGCGCTCCTCAGCGCCCCGGCCATGACGGCCTCGGCTCTCGCGCCCTTCGCCGCAGCCACCCTTGCCTCGGTTCTGGGAGGCTACCCGGAGTTGTTCGGAGTGCTTGCCGGCCTCGGGGCGGCGTCCGCTGTCGTGGCCACGGCTACATCCGCACGCGGCGAGAGCTAGTCGGATCCGATCAACCAGGGGCGGGAGCTGGTCATAGCCGTGCGGCCGTGCGGATCAGGCCGGCCAGGGCGGGGGAGCGGCTGTGGGCGGGCCAGGCGATGTGGGTCACCACGGGAGGTGCGTCGGTCAAGGGGACGGCCGTGTGCTCGGCCCACAACCAGGAGCGGGCGGAGTCGGGGACGATCGCCAGGGTGCGCCCGAGGGCGATCAACTGGGCCAGTTGCGTCTGGTTGTGGATCTCGGGGCCCGGGCCGGGTGCGTAGGTGCCGTGGGTGGGCCAGCGGGCGAGCGGCAGATCGGGGACGTCCCGGACATCGGCCAGGGACAAGGTCTCGCGGGCGGCGAGGCGGTGCCCGGCAGGCAGGACCGCGACCTGCCCCTCGGTCGTCAGCGCCTCGCTGTCGAACCCGGTGAGGGAGTTCCACGGCGTGTGCATGAGCGCGACATCGGCGCGTCCGTCGCGCAGCAGCTCCTCCTGCTCGGAGATGCCGCACGGCAGCACCTCGATCTCGGCGCTGTCCGGCTCGGCCGCGTAGGCGTCGAGAAGCTTCCGCAGCAGTTCGTGGGACGCGGCGGCCTTCACCGCGAGGACCAGCCGGCCGCGGGGACCTTCAGGGCTGTCGGCACCGCCGGCGCGCCGGGTGCGGCGAGCAGCGGCAGCGGTCGCGTCGAGGGCCGCCCGGCCCTCGCGCAACAGGACCTCTCCGGCACCTGTCAGGCGGACTCCACGCCGGTTGCGCTGCAACAGGCAGACTCCGAGGCGGCGTTCGAGCTGCTGGATCGCCCTCGACAGCGGCGGCTGGGCCATGCGGAGGCGTTCGGCGGCGCGTCCGAAGTGCAGTTCCTCGGCGACGGCCACGAAGTACCGCAGCTCGCGGGTCTCCAGGGTTTCCACGGCCGCAGCATACGCGGGGGTGATACCCGGCAGGTATCACAGGGCACCGTATCGGTGTTGGCCGCGCCACTCGTCCGCGCGCCACCATCATCGGCATGAGCGAAACGAAGATCGCGCTGGTGACAGGCGCGAACAAGGGCATCGGATACGAGATCGCGGCCGGGCTGGGCAGCCTCGGGTACCGCGTCGGCGTGGGAGCCCGCGACGAGACCCGACGCGAAACCGCCGTCGAGAAGCTGCGCGCCGCCGGCGTGGACGCGTACGGGGTACCGCTGGACGTGACCGACGACCGGAGCGTCACCGATGCCGCGGAACTGGTCGAACGGCAGGCCGGGCGCCTGGACGCCCTGGTCAACAACGCCGGAATATCGGGCGAGATGGACCCGGGGTGGGTACAGGACCCGACCGCGCTGGACCTGGAGGTGCTCCGCACGGTCGTGGACACCAACGTCATGGGTGTCGTCCGGGTGACCAACGCGATGCTGCCACTGCTGCGGCGCTCGGCCTCGCCGCGCATCGTCAACGTCTCCAGCAGCGTCGGCTCCCTGGCCCGGCAGGCGGACCCGGACACCGAGATCCCGATCATGGCGGCCTACGCGCCGTCGAAGTCGTTCCTCAACGCCCTCACCGTGCAGTACGCCCGGCAGTTCGCCGGTACGAACATCCTGATCAACGCCGCCTGCCCGGGCCTGGTCGCCACCGACTTCACGGGCTTCCAAGGACCCCGCACTCCTGAACAGGGCGCGGCCACGGCGATCCGGCTCGCCACGCTGCCCGACGGCGGTCCGACCGGTTCGTTCTTCGAGGACGACGGTGTCGTCCCCTGGTGACCGGTGTGAAGTCGCCGGCGGCCGTTCCTCCCGCACCCCCCGGAGTCGTCCGCGGTCAGGCGGGCATGATCGGCGGCAGCGGTTCGAGGGCGGTGTGCCAGGCGGCGGGGAGGGCGGCGACGCCCGTGCGGGCGGCGATCACCCCGCCGGCGACGGCGCAGGTGGTGTCGATGTCGCCGCGCCCGGCGACGGTGGTCCACAGGCCCTCGTGCAGATCGTCGAGGTGCCCCGCCGCGCACCACAGGGCGTAGGGGACGGTGTCGGGACCGGACATGCGATAGCCGGAGCCCAGGACCTCCGCGGCGTGCCGGACCGAGGTGTGCTCCGGCATCCGGGCCGCGACCCGCACCCCCGACCGCACGTCGCTCTCGGGGAGCAGTTCGGCGACCGCGTGGAGGAACTCGGGCCGGGCCGGAGCCGGCCCGCCCCGGCTGCGCGTGGCCAGCGCAGCGGCGAGGGCCACCGCCACGGCCCCGGCGACCGCCTCCGGGTGGTGGTGCGAGACGGCGCTCTGGCGGCCGGCCTGTTCCGCGACCACGTCGAGGTCGTCGGCGTGCCAGGCACCCAGCGGGGCGGCCCGCATCGCGGCCCCGTTGCCCCAGGAGCCCTGGCCGCAGAACTGCCCGGCGACCACCTCCCGCCAGGACTCGCCCGCACCGATCCGACGGAGAACGTCGTGCATCGAGGCTCCGTAACCGCGGTGCGTGTCGTCGGCGTAGGCCTCGGCGAAGCGCAGGGCGAGTCGGTCCTGGTCGACGGTGCCGTCGCCCTCGGCCAGTTCCCTTACCAGCACGATCGCCTGGGCGGTGTCGTCGCTCCACCGCCACAGCACCTCCGGGGGCGGCGTCCGCGCCTCCAGGGCCTCCGGCCCTTCCCTGCGCAGGATGCCGAACCAGCGGTCGCCGAAGGCGTCGCCGAACGCGAGCCCGTTCAGCGAGTCCAGCGCGGGGGGAGGGACGTCGATCATCGGAGCAGTATGACAATGCGCCGTCGAGTCGGCACGCTGTTATCCGGCGGTGGACGTGCGAACGAGAGGAGGGGCCCATGTCCCAGGAGGAACGCGACGCCAGGCTGGGTCTGACGGGCTTGACCGGTGCGGAGAGGCAAGCCCGAATCCGCCTGCTGACGGAGTGGATCGAGCGGGAGACCGCAGCGGCGAAAGAGGCCCTGCGGGTGCGGCGGGCGACGCGGGGGCTACTGCCGGAATCGCGGACAGGGACCTCCGAGGCCCGCTCCCCGCGCCCTCCGGAGGCGGACTGACCGCCGTCGCGGTGCCTGGCATCAACCAGCACCAGCACCAGCACCAGCAGCAGCACCAGCACCAGCAGCACCAGCACCAGCGCCCCCTCCTCCCGCGCGCCACCCCCGCGCTCTTGGTTCCGGAGGCAGACGGCGCCGCCTTCCGGACACGCCCTGGGGCGCGTCCGGAAACCCCGTCAGGGCTTGCTGAACTCCTCGATCAGTACCGGGTACTGCTCCCCGCCGTGACCCGCGGCGATCGCCCGGTCGGCCATCGCCTTGAACAGCTTGGGGAGCTCGGCGTTGACGCCCAGCGCCTCGCTCTCCTCGATCAGGTGTGCCATCGCCCGTGCGTCGGTCTCCAGGGCCGCCACCTCTGCGGGGAAGGAGCCCCGGTCGATCTGTTCGGCGTAGCCGGGCAGCCAGTCGGCCACGCCGGCGGCCATCCGGCGGGCGAACTGCGCGTACGTCGCGGCGTCGACGCCGGCGGTCCGGAGCATGGCGGTGCCCTGGAGCCAGGCGTTCAGGACGCTCCACATCATGGCGAGGCCGGCCACGTCGTACAGGGCCGCGAGGCCGTGGTCCTCGCCGAGGTGGGTGACGGCGCCGAGCGCTTCGAGGGTGGTCCTGTGCGTGTCGAAGTCGGCGTGCGGCCCGCTGAGCAGGATCGTCGCGTCGGCGGTGCCGACGACCGGGGGGACGGCCATGATGGCGCCGTCCAGGTAACGGGCGCCGTGCTGTTCGGCCCAGCGGGCGGTCTCCCGCGCCTGGGTGGAGTCGCCCGAGGTCAGGTTGAGCAGTGTCGTACCGGCGAGCCCGGCCTCGCTCGCGCCGAACAGTTCGCGCACGGCGCGGTAGTCGGTGACGCAGAGGACGGTCAGCGGGCTCGCCTCGAGGGCGGCGCCGACCGAGGGAGCCGATCGGGCGCCCCGGGCGACCAGTTCGGTGGCCCTGGAGGGCGAACGGTTCCAGACGGTGGTGGGATGTCCGGCCTTCAGGAAGGCGGTGGCGAGAGCCCGGCCCATCAGGCCGAGTCCGATGACGGTGACGGGTGCGGCGGTTCGGTTGGTCATGGCAGCATCGTCAACGTTGATACCGGTGTGAAGGTCAAGCGAGGTGCGATGCGGATCGGGGAACTCGGGCGTCGGACAGGTGTCCACACCCATCAGTTGCGCTACTACGAAGCCCAGGGCCTGCTGGACGCGGAACGCGGCGCGAACGGATACCGCGAGTACGACGAGAGCGCCGTGCTGCGGGTGAAGCAGATCCGGCACCTGCTCGGTGCCGGTCTGTCCTCCGAGGACATCGCGTACCTGCTGCCCTGCGCGGTCGGTGAGGTCCCGGAGTTGACGGGATGTCCGGAGCTGCTGGCGGCGATGCGGTCACGGATGCGGCGCATCGACGACCAGATGGAGCGGCTCGCCGAGTCCCGCGGCGCGCTCGCCGTCTACATCGACGCGGCCGAGCGCTCGGGAGCCGAGACCTATCCGCCCTTCGACGAGGCGGGTCTGGACGGGCGGGTTCCGGCATAGCCTGAAGAGGTCGAGGGAGGACGCGCCATGAGACAGGAAGCCGACCCGGGGCTCTTCGGCCCACGTTCCGTGACCTGGCAGGTGCACAGCGACCCCGTCATGTGGATCGCCGGTGTCCGGGCGCTGTGGCTGCAGGCGCTGCATCCCGTCGCCGTGCGCGGCGTCATGATCAACAGCAGCTTCCGGGAGGACCCCTGGGGGCGGCTCATGCGGACCGCGACCTTCGTCGGGACCCTGAGCTACGGGACCACCGAGGCCGCCGAGACGGCCGGGGCCAGGGTGCGTCTGATCCATCGGCGGCTCGGCGTGGACGACCCCGAACTGCTCCTCTGGGTGCACTGCGCCGAGACCGATTCGTACCTCTCGGTCGCCCGCCGCTCGGGCATCCCGCTCTCCGGCGCCCGCGCCGACCGGTACGTCGACGAACACCGCACCTCGGCCCGGCTCGTCGGGCTCGACCCGGCGACCGTCCCCGGGTCCACCGCCGAACTCGCGGACTATTTCGACGCCGTACGGCCCCGGCTCGCCGCCGGCCCGGACGCCCGCACCGTCGAGGAGTTCCTCCGCCGCCCACCCGTGGCACCGGCGCTCGTACCGGCGCGCGAGGTGATCTGGCGGCGCGTCGCGGCGCTCGCGTACGACACTCTGCCCCCTTACGCCCACGCGCTCTACGGCCGCCCCGCCCCGCCGGCCGAGACCGTCACCCGTCGTCTCGTCGCCACGGCCAACCTGCTCCGCTGCATCCCCTCCCGCCTGCGCTGGCGGCTGCCGCCCCAGCACATCCTCCGCGCCATGGACCGGCTCGGTCCGGAGACCCGGCCCGACCCCTTCGGGTACCCCGCCCCGTACCCACTGTCCGACCCGGCGTCCATACTGGAGAAGCCGGATAAGGCGTAGAAATCGACGGGGGCGGCAGCACACGATGGGGGACTCGAGACTGATCCAGGGCCGATACCGCCTGCACGAGGTCATCGGTCGCGGGGGTATGGGCGAGGTGTGGCGCGCCACCGACGAGGCGCTCGGCCGCGGTGTCGCCGTGAAGTGCCTCAAGCCGCTCGGACCGCAGCAGGACCCCCAGGTCCTCACCGTGGTCCGCGAGCGGTTCCGGCGCGAGGCCCGGGTGGCCGCCGCGCTCCAGCACCGGGGCATCACCGTCGTGCACGACTTCGGCGAGTACGACGGGGTGCTCTTCCTCGTCATGGAGCTCCTCGAAGGGCGCAACCTCAGCCAGCTCCTCGCCGCCAACGCACAGCACCCGCTGCCCGTCCAGGACGTCGTCGAGATCGCCGACCAGGTCGCCGACGCCCTCGCGTACACCCACGGGCACGGGATCGTGCACCGCGACCTGAAGCCCGCGAACATCATGCGGCTGCGGGACGGGACGGTGAAGATCTGCGACTTCGGAATAGCGCGCCTCGGCGCGGACGTGGGCTTCACGTCCAAGCTCACCGGAACCGGCATCGCCATGGGCACGCCCCACTACATGTCCCCCGAGCAGATCGGCGGAGGCGAGGTCGACCACCGCAGCGATCTCTACTCGCTGGGATGCGTGCTGTACGAGCTCGCCACCGGCGCCCCGCCGTTCGACCTGGGCGACTCCTGGGCGATCCTCATCGGGCACCGCGACACGGTGCCGAGTCCGCCGCGCGCGCACCGCGCCGAACTCCCGGACTACTTCGACCGGCTCGTCGTCGACCTGCTCGCCAAGGTGCCGGAGGAGCGGCCGGCCGACGCGGGCGACCTGCGCCGCCGGATCGTCTCCGGCCGGGTCTCGCCGCCCCTTCCGGCCGGTCCGCCCTTCCCCGGGGCCACGGTCGTGCCCGGCCCGGGCCCCGGCTTCGGTCCCGGCGCGCCCGCGCCCGTGCCCGCCTGGGTCCGGGCGATCACCGGCGGGCACCGGCCCGCCGGCGGCAGCACCCCGCGTCCCGTGGCCCACGACCCCGCCGCGGCCGTGCTCACCACCGAGTGGACCACCACCTCCGGCGGGCCCGCACCCGACGCGCGTCCGGCGGAGCGGGTCGTCCCGTCCGCCGAGCTGATCGCGGTGCTCGCCGGCCGATACCGGGCGGGCATGGGCCTCGGGCGTCTCGGCCGCTGGGGCGAGGCCGAGTCCGTGCACCGGTCCGTCGCCGAGCACCGGGCCGTGGCCCTCGGCGAGGACCACCCCGACACCCTGGCGAGCCACTACGAGGTCGGCTTCGCCCTCGCCCGGCTCGACCGCCCCGCCGAGGCCCTGGCCGTCTTCGACCGGGTCGCCGCGACCCGGTCCCGTGTCCTCGGCGAGGACCACCCCGACACTCTGGCGGCCCGGCAGGAGCGGGCCTACGCGCTCGGTCGCCTGGGACGGCACTCCGAGGCGTACGAGGTGTACGTCTCCGTGCTCGCCGCCCGTGAGCGCACGGTGGGCCCCGACCACCCCGACACCCTGCGCTGCCGGCACAACCTGGCCTTCACTCTCGGCCGCCTCGGCCGCGTCGAGGAGTCGTACCGCACGGCGCACGAGGTCGCGGAGGCACGGGCCCGGCTCCTCGGCGAGGACCATCCGGACACCCTTCTCACCCGGCAGGAAGTGGCGTACACCCTGGGCCGGCTGGGGCGGGGCGAGGAGGCGCTCGCCCAGTACCGCGCGGTCGCCGACGCGCGCGCCGCGGCCCTCGGCCCCGACCACCCGGACACCCTCGCCGCCCGGTACGAGACCGGAGTCTGCCTCGGCCGGCTCGGCCAGGCCGCGGACGCGCTCGACGTCTGTCTCGACCTCGTCGCCGCCCGCACCCGCGCGCAGGGCGCCGACGGCCCCGAGACCCTGCGCGCCCGGCACGCCCTCGCCGTCAACCTCGGCCGGCTCGGCCGCTGGTCGGAGGCGCTGACCGAGTCCGAGAGCGTCCACGCCGACCGCCTGCGGGTCCTCGGGCCCGACCACCCGGAAACACTCCTGAGCCGCCGCGAGACCGCCGTCGCCCTCGGCCGGCTCGGCCGCCGGGAGGAGGCACTCGAGTCCCACCGCGCCGTCGCCGCGGCCCGCACCCGGCTCCTCGGCCCCGCCCACCCCGACACCCTCGCGGCCCTCGACGACGAGGCCCACTGCCTGGAGCGCCTGGGGCGACACGCCGAGGCGGCCGCCCTCCACCTGAGAGCCGCGGGCCCACCGTCCTGAGCCCCTCCGGGCCCGCCGGGCCGATCCCCCGCGGGTCCGGCGGCGCGATCCCCGTCCTCCGAGTGCCTGACCGGCAGGATCCGAAGGAGACGACTTCGGCCATGTCCGGCGACCTCGCGCGGTCGGTCTTCCCCGGCCGTCGCCGGCGTGTGAGCATGAGCCATGACCGCCCCCGACACGCTCCCCGATGCCCGGACCGCCTCCCGCTCGTACGACGCCGTCGTCGTCGGAGGCGGCCACAACGGCCTGGTCGCCGCCGCCTATCTGGCCCGCGCCGGGCGTTCCGTCCTCGTCCTCGAGCGGCTCGGCACCACCGGTGGGGCGGCCGTCTCCACCCGGCCCTTCGCCGGGGTCGACGCACGGCTCTCCCGCTACTCGTACCTCGTCTCGCTCCTCCCGGAGAAGATCGTGCGCGAGCTCGGACTGCGGTTCGCCGTGCGGAAACGGTCCATCTCCTCGTACACCCCCAAGGGAGACGGGGGCCTGCTCGTCGGCGGTGGACCCGAGCGCACCCGTGCCTCCTTCGCCGCGCTCACCGGCTCCGACCGCGAGTACGAGGCCTGGCAGGCCTTCTACGACCGCACCGCCCGCGCCGCCCGCCGCATCTTCCCCACCCTCACCGAGCCCCTCCCCACCCGCGCCGAGCTCCACGCCCGCGTGGACGACGCCGACACCTGGCGGATCCTCTTCGAGGACCCCCTCGGGGTCACCGTCGAGCGGGAGTTCGCCGACGACCTCGTCCGTGGCGTGGTCCTCACCGACGCCCTCATCGGAACCTTCGCCGACGCCCACGACCCGGCGCTCCTCCAGAACCGCTGCTTCCTCTACCACGTCATCGGCGGAGGCACCGGCGACTGGGACGTGCCCATCGGCGGCATGGGCGCCCTCACCGACGCCCTCGCCGACGCGGCCCGCTCCGCCGGGGCCCACCTCCGCACCGGCCACGAGGCCACCCGGATCGAGACCGACGGGCAGCGCGCCACGGTCACCTACCGCACCGCCGACGGCGAGGGCACCGTCGACGCAGGCCAGGTCCTCGTCAACGCCTCCCCCCGCGACCTGGCCGTCCTCCTCGGCGAGGCGCCCCCGCCCGCCCCGGAAGGCGCCCAGCTCAAGGTCAACATGCTGCTCACCCGGCTGCCGAAGCTCCGCGACCGCTCCGTCGACCCGCACGAGGCCTTCGCCGGCACCTTCCACATCGCCGAGGGGTACGAGCAGCTCGCCACCGCCCATGCCGAGGCCGCCGCCGGCCGGCTGCCCTCCGCCCCGCCCTCCGAGATCTACTGCCACTCCCTGACCGACCCCACGATCCTCGGCCCCGGACTGGCCGCCACGGGTCACCACACCCTCACCCTGTTCGGGCTGCACACCCCCGCCCGGCTGTTCACCGCCGACAACGACAGCACCCGGACCGCGCTCCTCGCGGCGACCCTCGACCAGCTCGACGCCCATCTGGACGAGCCGATCGCCGACTGCCTCGCCGTCGACACCGACGGCCGCCCCTGCATCGAGGCGAAAACCCCGCTCGACCTCGAAAGGGAACTGCGGCTGCCCGGCGGCCACATCTTCCACCGGGACCTCTCCTTCCCGTACGCGGAGGAGGGCACGGGCCGCTGGGGCGTCGAGACACGCCACGCCAATGTGCTCCTGTGCGGAGCGGGCGCGATCCGGGGCGGCGGAGTGAGCGGCATCCCGGGGCACAACGCCGCGATGGCGGCACTGGGCCGCTGACGAGGGCGTCCGCCGCGGGGGCGCCACGGGCGCGCCCCCGGCGGGGGCTCTCCGTTCGGCCCCGTTGACGTCGCCCCGTCCCCGCCTGTGGTGTGAAGCTGATCTGCGAGCGCGCTTAAGAAATCCTCGATGGACCGCGAGCGCTCCGTACGGAAGATTCTCTTCCAGGGATCTTGGGCGCGCAGTCGCGCCCGTACCCCGCACATCACAGGACACGCACGTCGGGAGCCGTGGCATTGAAGGCATTGGTCAAGCTGAAGGCGGAGCCGGGACTCTGGCTCACGGACGTGCCCGAGCCGGAGACCGGCCCCGGAGACGTACTGATCAAGGTCAAGCGGACCGGCATCTGCGGGACCGACCTGCACATCCGCTCCTGGGACGGCTGGGCGCAGAAGTCGATCGCCACGCCGCTGACCGTCGGCCACGAGTTCGTCGGCGAGGTCGTCTCCGTCGGCCGTGACGTCGCCGACATCAACGTCGGCGACCTGGTCAGCGGCGAGGGCCACCTCGTCTGCGGCAAGTGCCGCAACTGTCTGGCCGGCCGCCGCCATCTCTGCCGCGCCACCATCGGTCTCGGCGTCGGCCGGGACGGTGCCTTCGCCGAGTACGTGGCGCTGCCCGCGTCCAACGTGTGGGTGCACCGCGTCCCCGTCGACCTCGACATCGCGGCGATCTTCGACCCCTTCGGCAACGCCGTCCACACGGCGCTCTCCTTCCCGCTCGTCGGCGAGGACGTCCTGGTCACCGGCGCCGGCCCGATCGGCATCATGGCCGCCGCCGTCGCCAAGCACGCCGGCGCCCGCAGCGTCATGATCACCGACGTCAGCGAGGAGCGCCTCGCCCTGGCGCGCAAGACGGGCGTCACCCTCGCCCTCAACGTCGCCGAGCACACCATCGCCGACGGCCAGCGCACCCTCGGGCTCAAGGAGGGCTTCGACGTCGGCCTGGAGATGTCCGGCAACCCCCGCGCGATGCGCGACATGGTCGCCAACATGACCAACGGCGGCAAGATCGCCATGCTGGGCCTGCCCAGCGAGGACTTCGCCGTCGACTGGGCGAAGATCGTCACCTCCATGATCACGGTCAAGGGCATCTACGGCCGCGAGATGTTCGAGACCTGGTACGCGATGTCGGTGCTCCTGGAGGGCGGTCTCGACCTCGCCCCCGTCGTCACCGGGCGCTACGCGTACACCGACTTCGAGGCCGCCTTCGACGACGCGGCCTCCGGCAAGAGCGGCAAGATCATCCTCGACTGGACTGCGGGAGCCTGACCCATGTTCGATTCCGTACGCGACGACATCCGTACCACCCTCGACGAGATCCGGCAGGCCGGGCTGCACAAGCCCGAGCGGGTCATCGGCACCCCCCAGTCGGCCACCGTCGCCGTCACCTCCGGCGGCCGCCCCGGTGAGGTGCTCAACTTCTGCGCCAACAACTACCTGGGCCTCGCCGACCACCCCGAGGTGATCGCCGCCGCCCACGAGGCGCTCGACCGCTGGGGCTACGGCATGGCGTCCGTCCGCTTCATCTGCGGCACGCAGGAGGTGCACAAGGAGCTGGAGGCGCGCCTCTCCTCCTTCCTCGGCCAGGAGGACACGATCCTCTACTCCTCCTGCTTCGACGCCAACGGCGGAGTCTTCGAGACGATCCTCGGCCCCGAGGACGCCGTCATCTCCGACGCCCTCAACCACGCCTCGATCATCGACGGCATCCGTCTCTCCAAGGCCCGCCGCTTCCGCTACGCCAACCGCGACATGGCCGACCTGGAGCAGCAGCTGAAGGAGGCCTCGGAGGGCGGCGCCCGGCGCAAGCTCATCGTCACCGACGGCGTCTTCTCCATGGACGGCTACGTCGCCCCGCTCGAGGAGATCTGCGACCTGGCCGAGCGCTACGACGCCATGGTCATGGTCGACGACTCGCACGCCGTCGGCTTCGTCGGCCCCGGCGGCCGCGGCACCCCCGAGCTGCACGGCGTCATGGACCGCGTCGACATCATCACCGGCACCCTCGGCAAGGCCCTCGGCGGAGCCTCCGGCGGCTACGTCGCGGCCCGCGCCGAGATCGTCGCCCTGCTGCGCCAGCGCTCCCGCCCGTACCTCTTCTCGAACACCCTCGCCCCGGTGATCGCGGCCGCCTCCCTCAAGGTCCTCGACCTCCTGGAGTCCGCCGGTGACCTGCGCGACCGGCTCCGCGCCAACACCGAGCTGTTCCGGATTCGGATGACGGCGGAGGGCTTCGACATCCTCCCCGGCGACCACGCCATCGCCCCCGTCATGATCGGCGACGCGTCCGAGGCCGGCCGCATGGCCGAGCTGCTCCTGGAGCGCGGTGTGTACGTGATCGGCTTCTCGTACCCGGTCGTGCCGCAGGGCCAGGCCCGCATCCGCGTCCAGCTCTCCGCCGCCCACTCCACGGACGACGTGAACCGGGCCGTCGACGCCTTCGTCGACGCCCGCGCCGCCCTGCGCGGCTGACGGCTCCACGGCGGGGCCGGTGCCGCCGCGGTGAGCGGCGGGGGTCTCGCGGGCCGGTTCCACCGCGGTGAGCAGGGGGCTCGTGGCCTGCGAGACTAGGGGCATGATCGAAGCACGGCGGTTGCACATCCTCCGTGCGGTGGCCGACCACCGCACGGTGACCGCGGCGGCCGCCGCGCTCTATCTCACCCCCTCGGCGGTCTCCCAGCAGCTCGCCGCCCTGGAGCAGGAGACCGGCCACCGCCTGGTCGACCGCAGCGCCCGGGGCGCCCGCCTCACCCCGGCCGGCGAGATCCTGCTCAGCCACGCCAACGCGGTCCTGGCCCAGTTGGAGCGCGCCGAGTCCGAACTCGCCGCCTACAGCTCCGGCGAGGCCGGTACGGTCACGGTCGCCGCCTTCGCCACCGGCATCGGGCTGGTGGTGGCCCCCGCCCTCAGGGCCCTGGCCGGCACCGCGCCGGGCATCCGGGTCCTGGTCCGGGACGCCGAGGGCGACGAGAGCCTGCTCATGGTCCTCGACCGGCAGGTGGACGTGGCCGTCGCGGTCGAGTACCGGGGCGCTCCGGGCGAGGACGACGCCCGGCTCACCCGGGTCCCCCTCTACGCCGAGCCCTTCGACGCGGTCCTGCCGACCGGCCACCCGCTCGCGCCCGGCGAGAAGGTCGCGCTCGCCGACCTGGCCAAGGACACCTGGATCGGGCAGTCCACCGGCAACCCCTGCCATGACGTGACCGTTCTGGCCTGCGAGTACGCCGGGTTCGCGCTGCGCCTCGATCACTCGTCGGACGACTTCCGCGCGGTCGTCGCCCTCGCGGCGGCGGGCGCGGGTGTGGCGCTCGTGCCGCGTTCGGCACTGCGCGGCATGGAGCTGACCGGTGTGGAGGTGCGGCCGATCGACGGCGTCGCCCCCACCCGCAGGGTCTTCGCCGCCGTCCGGCGGGGCGCGGAGGAGCACCCGCTGATCAGTCCCGTACTGAGCGCCCTGCGCGAGGCCTCGGCACCGGGCGCCTGAGACGCCCGGGAGGGTCGGCCGGTGGGATCGGCCGCCGGGTGCCCACACCCACGGCCGACGGGGGTGAATCCCGACGACCGTGGGCCGCCCCGGCTACCAGACGGTGGAGAAACCGAGACGCAGACGTTCGTCCTCGGTGGCCACGCCGAGGGAGCCGCTCCGTACCTCGGCGGCCTCCTCCGGGGTCAGCGCCTTCCCGAAGAGGCGCACGTCGTCCAGGGTGCCGCGGAAGAGCTGCGCGACGCCGGCCGGCTGGTTGGGGAAGTCGGGCCGCGCACCGATGTGGATGTTGAACTCGCCGGCCGGGGTGAGGCTGGTGCTCGTCTCCATCAGCGCCACCTTCATGGCGGCGGTGGCCGGAGCGCCCCCGTCCACCGCGAGGCTGATGCCGCCGTCGGCACGGGTGAACACGACGTGGTGCCACGCCCCGTCGTTGTACGAGGAGGGCAGGGTCACCTCCGTGACGCGGGCGTCCGTGCCGACGGTGGCGCGCAGGACGTTGCCCGAGCCGGGTTCGGCGCGGACCGAGAAGTGCCGGCCCTGCATCCCGTACGCCCACACGATCGGCAGCGTGCCGGTGGTGGCCGAGTGCCGGAACCAGGCCGTGACGGTGAAGTTCTTGTCGTCGACCCGCAGGGACGGCGAGCAGACGAGGCGCAGATAGTCGTCCGTGCCGTCGAACTCCATGGCCTTGCCGCTGCCGCGGGTTCCGAGGACGGCCCCGCCGTGGATGACGGCATGGTTGCCGGGCTCGCCGGGTGCCCGTTCGCGGGTGTCGGCGGTGCGCGGGCGGCGCAGCTCGGTGGCGGCGCCGTTCATCCCCGTCTCGGTGAAGGAGGCGAAGACGACGTTGCCGTGCGGGATGTTGGCGGCCGTCTCGTACAGGATGCCGATGGAGCGGTCCGGCAGCAGCGTCAGGTCGGAGTAGCCGGTGCGGGCCGCCGAGACCAGGGTGCCGACGGTCTTCCAGGTCCTGCCCTCGTCGTACGAGGAGCGGACAGCCAGCTCACGCCGGTCCTCCAGCGCGCTCGGGCCCAGTCGCGAGGGGCCCGAGTAGAGGAGCTGGTCGGGCTTGCCTTCGCGATCCTCCGCGTGCAGCCGCAACAGCGAGCCGAACGTCGGGGACGTGTCCAGGTTGGCCACCGGGGTGAAGGGCGCGGCGAAGGAGGCTCCGCCGTCGGCGCTCGTGGTCTCCAGCCGGTGCTCGTTGGTGGCGCAGCGGGTGGGTTCGGAGTTGCGCGCGTTGACGTACACGGCGCCGTCGGTGGTCTGGGCGACGGTCAACTCACCGGGGAACGCACCGGTCTTCGGCACGGGGGTGGTGGTGGCGCCCAGGCTCCAGGTCAGGCCGCCGTCGTCGCTGAAGTACAGCTGGGCCCCCGCGGTCGTGTCGCCTCCCGCCGTGTGGTCGCCCGGCACGATCAGCCGGCCCTGGTGCGGGCCGCGGTCGAGCTGGATGCCGTGGCCGGGGCCGGTGGAGACCCAGCCCCATCCGGCGGGCTTGAGCTGCGGCAGCGCGACGCCGGCGGACCAGGTCGCTCCGCCGTCCGTGCTGTGCACCGCGTGGACGGTGCGGGGGAATCCCTTCCGTGAAGGGGCGGCCGCGTTGCGGTTCCAGTCGCTGCTGGAATACAGCAGCGTGATCCGGCCCGTGGCCGCGTCCACGACGGGCGCGGGGTTGCCGTGCGCCAGCGCGTCACCCGCGCCGACGACGACCCTGAGGTCGTTCTCCCAGGTCCTGCCGCCGTCGAGGGACCTCCTGAGCACGATGTCGTTGTCGCCGACATCGTTGCAGCCGGTCGTGTCCAGCCGCGTGCGGCCCTCGGCGAAGGCGAGGACGATGCCCGTCCCCGTGGTGACGACGGCTGGGATCCGCGTGCAGAAGTAGTTCTCGCGGGCCTTGAAGAGCGTGGTGAGCACCTGCGTCGGGACCGACGCCGTGGTGGTGCCCGTGGAGCCGGTGACGGCTGTGGCGTTCGCCGCCGACGCGGCCGCGCGCGACGGCGGTGCGACCGCGAGGACGACCGCCGCCAGGACGGCGAGGGAGAGGGCGCACAGCCACGCGGACAGGGCGAAGGGACGCGCGCCCGGTGGGCGGCGCTCGGACAGGGAGAACACGAAGGAACACCTCGGAATGCGAAGACGAAGGACGATGGGGCGGCTGGGCCCGGAAGCGGTTGTGCCGCTCGTGGGCGGGCCGGTCGCGGCGACCCCCGCCTGCCGGAAGCGCACCGCGAACGGGCGACGCGGCAAGCGCTCGCCTAGGCGTTCGCTCCGTCCCCCCCGGTGAGATCTCCCGCCGGGACGGTACCTCAGGTGATCACTTGTGCGCACTCTGTATTGACTATGAGTCCGATCGTGCTCAATCGCCCGACCTGATCCAGCCGTTCGGCGTGATGCGCGCCCCGTCCGCGGGCCGCGCCTCGTCGAACACCGGGCGCCCCGCCCCGTCGAGAAGCCGCAGCCCGTCCACGTACACGCCCCGCCCCACGTACCGCTGGTCCGTGGTGTACCGCCAGCGCAGGAGCGTGGCCGCCTCCGGGAGTGGCGCGGACACCCGGTGCCAGACGCGGCCGGACCAGCCGCCGACCGCGCCGGTCGGGTGCGCGGTGCGGCCGTCGGTGGTGAAGGGCAGCGGCCGCCAGGTCGTACCGCCGTCGGCCGAGGACTCCAGGGCGGCCGGGTCGGCGCCCGGCTCGGTGTCCCACCACAGCGCGCACTCCAGTCGTGCGGCTCCCGCCACATGAGGGAGGGTCAGCGTGCGGGTCGTGGCGCTCGCCATTCCCGAGAACCAAGCGGTTCGGCCCCGGGCCGGCCGCACGGGCACGGCCCTGGCCAGCTGGTTCGCTGCGGCGACCCGGGGCGCCGAGCCCGAGCGCCAGGAGCGCACGGGATGGACCGAGTTGCCGAGGACGATCAGGAAGGCGTCGGTCGTCGGGTCCAGGACGAGGCTTGTGCCCGTGAAGCCGGTGTGTCCGGCGGTCCGGGGCGTGGCCATCGCTCCCATGTACCAGTGCTGGTAGAGCTCGAAGCCGAGCCCGTGCTCGTCGCCGGGGAAGGCCGTGTTGAAGTCGGTGAACATCAGCTCCACCGAGGCGGGGGAGAGGATGCGGGCCCGGCCGTACGCCCCGCCGTTGAGCAGGGTCCGGGCGAGGATCGCGAGGTCCCAGGCGCGGGAGAAGATCCCGGCGTGGCCCGCGACCCCGCCCAGGCTGTGGGCGTTCTCGTCGTGGACCTCGCCCCACACCATGCCCCGGTCGAGGCCCGACCAGGGCGGCCGGGCGTCCTCGGTGGCGGCGATATCCGGTCGCCAGGAGAGCGGCGGATTGAAACGAGTGCGGTGCATCCCGAGCGGAGCGGTGATCTCGTCGTGGAGCAGGGCATCCAGACCGTGACCGGTGATCTCCTCCAGGATCAGCTGAAGCGAGATCAGATTCAGATCGGAGTAGAGGTACGCGGACCCCGGGGGATTCGCCGGAACCTCGTCCCAGAGCAGCCGTAGCTTCCCCTCCCGCGTCGGCTCCTTGTACAGCGGGATCCAGGACCGGAAGCCGGAGGTGTGGGTGAGGAGCTGCCGTACCGTCACGTCCTGCTTCCCGCCCCCGCCGAACTCCGGGAGGTACGCCGTGACCCGCGCCTCCAGATCGAGGGTTCCGCGTTCGATCTGCTGCACCGCCAGGATCGACGTGAACAGTTTCGACACCGACGCCAGGTCGAAGACCGTCTCCTCGGTCATCGGGAGCTGTCGCTCGGGCGGCAGCTCGATCCCCGTGTCCGTCTTCTCGTCGTAGCGCGCGTACCGCACGGCGGAGCCGATGGCCCGGTGCAGGGCGACGGTCCCGCCGCGCCCGGCCAGCAGTACGGCCCCCGCGTACCAGGGGTGGACGGGGGAGGGCGCGAGAAAGGTCTCGGCCTCCGTGACGAGCCGGTCCAGGTGCCCGGAGATCAGCCCGGCCCGCTCGGCCGAGCCCCGCCGCAGCGTGGTCCGCCGCGTGGCCGAACCCCCACCGTCCCCCGCGAACCCGGAGTCTCCCCCGGACCCGGGATCCGGGGCGGCCGCCGCCCCCGGCACCGTACCGATCACCACCGCACCTCCCAGGGCCAGCAGCCCGCCGCCGAACGTGCGGCGGCTCGGTCCGCCCCGGCCTCTCGTCGCATCCGTCGCCATGCCCACCCTCTCCCACCCCGGGCGGCGGTGAAACGTCGACAGGCCGTCCCGCAAAGAATCTGACGATGCATCAGAAAACCTCTTCCCTCCGGCGCGCCGCTGCGGCATCCTGCCGCCCATGAAGACGGAGCTGAGTCGCACCCTGGGGATCGAGCACGCCATCTTCGGCTTCACGCCCTTCCCCGCGGTGGCCGCCGCGCTCACCAGAGCCGGCGGATTCGGAGTCCTCGGCGCGGTGCGCTACACCGCCCCGGACGACCTCGCCCGCGACCTCGACTGGATGCAGGAGCACACCGACGGCCTGCCCTACGGCCTCGACGTCGTGATGCCCGCCAAGAAGGTCGAGGCCGCCCCGGGAGGGCAGACACTGACCGAGGCCGACGTCGAGGCCATGATCCCGGAGGAACACCGGGCGTTCGTCCGCGCCACCCTCGCCAAGCACGGCGTGCCCGAACTCCCCGAGGGCGAGGCCTCCGGCTGGCGCATCACCGGCTGGATGGAACAGGTCGCCCGCGGCCAGCTCGACGTGGCCTTCGACTACCCGATCAAACTCCTCGCCAACGCCCTCGGCTCCCCGCCCCCGGACATCGTCGCCCGCGCCCACGACCACGGTGTCCTCGTCGCCGCCCTCGCCGGGAGCGCCCGCCACGCCCGCCACCACGCCGAGGCGGGCATCGACATCGTCGTCGCCCAGGGATACGAGGCCGGTGGCCACACCGGCGAGATCGCCTCCATGGTCCTCACCCCCGAGGTCGTCGACGCCGTGTCACCACTGCCCGTGCTCGCCGCCGGCGGCATCGGCAGCGGCGAACAGATCGCCGCCGGCCTCGCCCTCGGCGCCCAGGGCGTCTGGCTCGGCTCGATCTGGCTCACCACCACCGAGGCCGAACTGCACTCCCGGGCCCTCACCGCCAAGCTGCTCGCCGCCGGTTCCGGCGACACCGTCCGCTCCCGTGCCCTGACCGGCAAGCCCGCCCGCCAGCTCCGCACCGAGTGGACCGACGCCTGGGACGACCCGGCCGGCCCCGGGCCGCTCCCCATGCCGCTCCAGGGACTTCTGGTCGCCGAGGCCGTCTCCCGCATCCAGCGGCACGAGGTCGAACCGCTCCTCGGCACCCCCGTCGGCCAGATCGTCGGGCGGATGAACTCCGAGCGCAGTGTCCAGCAGGTCGTCGACGAGCTCACCCGGGGCTTCGAGAAGGCCGTCGACCGCATCAACCGCATCGCCGGACGGAGCGAGTCATGAGCCAGTCCACCACAGCGAGCGGATTCTGGGCGCAGGCCGCAGCGGACCCGGGCCGTACGGTCCTGGTCGCACCCGACGGCGAGGAGTGGACCGCAGGCCGGCTCCACTCCGAGGCCAACCGGCTCGTCCACGGGCTGCGCGCCGCGGGCCTCGAACGCGGTGACGCCTTCGCCGTCGTCCTGCCCAACGGCCCCGAGTTCTTCACCGCCCATCTCGCCGCCACCCAGGCGGGGTTCTACCTGGTGCCCGTCAACCACCACTTCGTCGGCCCCGAGATCGCCTGGATCGTCGCCGACTCCGGCGCCAAGGTCCTCCTCGCCCACGAGCGGTTCGCCGAGGCCGTGACCCTCGCCGCCGACGAGGCCGGACTCGCCGCCACCCACCGCTACGCCGTCGGCGCGATCCCCGGCTTCCGCCCGTACGCCGAACTGCTCGAGGGCAGGGACGCGGCCGCCCCCGCCGACCGCACCCTCGGCTGGGTCATGAACTACACCTCCGGCACCACCGGACGCCCCCGCGGCATCCGCCGCCCGCTCCCCGGAAGACTGCCCGAGGAGACCCACCTCGGCGGATTCCTCGGCATCTTCGGCATCCGCCCGGGCGACGGGAACGTCCACCTCGTCTGCTCGCCGCTCTACCACACGGCCGTGCTCCAGTTCGCCGCCGCGGCCCTCCACATTGGGCACCCACTGGTCCTGATGGACCGGTGGACACCCGAGGAGATGCTGCGCCTGATCGACCGGCACGCCTGCACCCACACCCATATGGTCCCCACCCAGTTCCACCGGCTGCTCTCCCTCCCCGAGGAGGTACGGGAGCGGTACGACGTCTCGTCCATGCGCCACGCCATCCACGGTGCCGCCCCCTGCCCCGAACACGTGAAGCGCGCGATGATCGACTGGTGGGGCCGGTGCGTCGAGGAGTACTACGCCGCCAGCGAGGGCGGCGGCGCCTTCGCCACCGCCGAGGAGTGGCTGAAGAAGCCCGGCACGGTGGGCAGGGCCTGGCCCATCAGCGAACTCGCCGTCTTCGACGACGACGGAGTGCGGCTGCCGCCCGGCGAACTCGGCACCGTCTACCTGAAGATGAACACCGGCGGCTTCCAGTACCACAAGGACCGGGCGAAGACCGCGAAGAACCGCATCGGTGACTTCTTCACCGTCGGTGACCTCGGCGTCCTCGACGAGGACGGTTATCTCTTCCTCCGCGACCGCAAGATCGACATGATCATCTCCGGCGGGGTCAACATCTACCCGGCCGAGATCGAGGCCGTGCTCCTCGCCCACCCCGCGGTCGCGGACGCCGCGGCCTTCGGCATCCCGCACGCGGACTGGGGCGAGGAGGTCAAGGCCGTCGTCGAGGCGGCGGAGGGCCGGGAGCCGGGCCCCGCGCTCGCGGAGGAGATCCTCGCCCACTGCGCCGACCGACTCGCCGGCTTCAAGCGCCCCAAGTCGGTCGACTTCGTCCCGGTCATGCCCCGCGACCCCAACGGCAAGCTGTACAAGCGCCGCCTGCGCGACCCGTACTGGGAGGGCCACGAGCGCCCGCTCTGAGGGGCCGAAGGCTCCCGGCCCGCCGCCGGGCGTCCCCTCGGTGGGAGCCGTCCGCCGGCGGAGGGCCGTCCTCGGGCGTCTGCTTCGCCGAGGGCGCTGTCGCGATGTCCTCCGGCGACCGGTCCTCCGCCGCGACGGCGAAGAACAGGGCGACCAGGCCCGCGAGGACCATGAGGGCGGCGCCGACGCGGAAGACGATGACGGCGTCGCGGACGGCCCGCTCTCCGTCGGTTCGGCGCAGAGCAACGGGCCGGAGACGCCGCCGGCCGCCGTTCCGATCGCGTGGAAGAACGCGATCGCCATCGCTCCGGCTGTCCCGCACGGTGCCGCCGCAAGGGCGCGGACACGGCCGCCGGCTCACGAATCCGCCGCCCGGCCGTACCCCGACCGGGCCCACGGGCCGTCCGCACGCCCGCATAGACTGCGCGTGCGAGGAGGTCTCCCACGGTGATCGCCTCTCCCGTTCGGCAGCAGGGCGCATGAGAGGGACGACACGATGGTGGGCCGCGATCCCGTCGTACTGGACGACCCCGTGGGCGAGTCCCTCCGGGGCCGCCACTCGCATCTCGCCCGCCGTGTCGGCCGGGCCTTCACCTATCTGCCGGACGTCTCGACCTTCGCCGCCGTGTCCACCGACCCGGACCCGGCCCGGTGGACGGACCTCATCGAACTCCTCGGCCGGGACGCGTTCGCCGACATGTTCAGCTGCCCGGTGCTGCCGCCGCCGGAGTGGGAGCCCGTCTTCGTCCTCGAGGGCCGCCAGATGATCCGGCCGGGCGACGCCCCGTCCGTGCCGTGGGGCGACGAGGCGGACGACGGCGTGGTCGAACTGGGCGCGGAGAGCCTGCCCGAGATGCTGGACCTCGTCGAGCGCACCCGGCCGGGGCCGTTCTGGTCCCGTACCCCCGAGCTCGGCACCTACCTCGGCATCCGTGACAAGGGCGTGCTCGTGGCCATGGCCGGTGAGCGGCTCCGGCCTCCGGGATGGACCGAGATCAGCGCGGTCTGCACCGCGCCCGAGGCCCGCGGGCAGGGTTGCGCGGCCCGCCTGGTCGGCGCGCTCGCGGCACGCGTCGAGGCGCGGGGCGAAGGAGCCTTCCTCCATGTGGCCGAGGCGAACACCGGCGCGATCGCCCTCTACGAGAAGCTCGGCTTCGTGACGCGCCGGCAGGTGACCTTCCGCGGGTTCCGTACGCCGTAGGGCCGGCGTACGGCCTCAGGGCCGGGGCGTCAGCAGCTCGTCCAGTTCGGCCGCGAAGAGCAGTGCCGGGTCGAGGTCCATGCCGGTGAAGTGGCCCGCGAGTTCGAGCGACAGGACGCCGTGCATACGGGTTGCGCTGACCCGACGCCCCGCGCCGTACCGCTCGGCGCGGCCCGGCGGACCTCGGTGCGGGTCGGTGCGGCGGGTCCGTCCCGTGGGGCGGACCCGCGCTACGAACCGGGCGCGACCCGGCTCTGGGTGAGGGCCGGGATCAGTCGCGCCTCCTCGTGGGCGAAGTGCTCCTCCAGTCGGGTCGCGAGTCCGTCGAACCCGGCGCGCAGGGTCTCCGGGTCGGCGCCGGAGCCGAGGAGTGCCTCCAGCTCGGCCACCGTGCCGGCGACCGCCCTGTGCTCCTCGCGCATCCGCTCCAGGGCGTCCGCCAGCTCCGGGAACTGTCGCTCCAGGAGGTCGAAGACGCTGTCCTCGTTGTGGTGGTGGGCGTGGAGGGCGCCGCAGAAGGTGAGGCAGTGGCGGGCGAGCTGCCGGCCCAGCTCCGGCGCCGGTGACTCCAGTCCCGCGCGCAAGGCGGTGAGTTCGGCACGGAGCTCGTTGTGGACGGTGACGAGATGGTCGGCGATCGCGCGGTGCCTCGCAGGGTCGGCGAGGTCCAGGCGGTGCAGGGCGACGACGGGGATAATCCTGTCGGTCGCCGCCTGGTAGGCGGCGAACGCCGGGTCCCGTGCGGTCTGCTCCGCGTACAGCCGGTCCCGCTCCTCGCCCTCCGTCACCACCGATGTCGCCGCGAAGCGTTCGACCGCCCCTTCCGGAGTGCCGAGTTCGACCGTGACGTGCGGGTCGGCGCGGAGATTGTGGAACCACGCCGGGTGCTTGGGCCCGCCGGCGTTGGAGGCGAAGACGAGTAACCGCGCCCCGTCCCGTACGTACACCGCGGGGGTGGTGTGGGCCCGGCCGCTGCGGGCGCCCGTCGTGGTGAGAAGGAGCAGGGCCGCGCCCTCGAACATGCCTCCCACGCGGCCGCTGTTGGCCCGGAACTCCTCGATGACCCGTTGGTTGAAATCGGACATGGCTGTGCCTTCCGGTAGCATCGATCCCGACAGATCTATTTGCTTTGAAAGCAAAGCTAAAAGGGAGGGTGCAGGGTGTCAACCGCACACGAGGGGGACGAGGCCGCCGCCGGGCCGGACCTGGACGAGGCCGTACGCGCGTTGCTGCTGCTCATGCCTCGGATGGTCGGGCGGGCCAAGCGCATCAGAATTCCCGACGAGTTGCAGTCGCTCACACTCGCGCCCCGTCATCTCTCCCTGCTCGCCTACCTCCTGTTCGACGGGCCGCTGAGCGTCAACGAGCTCGCGGTCCGGCTGGAGATCGCCCCCACGACCGTGAGCCTGATGGTCGGAGACCTGGCGAAGAAGGGTGTGCTGGAGCGGACCGAGGACCCCGCCGACCGCAGGCGCAAGATCGTCTCCATCGCACCGGCGCACAGTGCCGCCATCGACGGCTGGCTCGGCCGCAGCGCCGGCGCCTGGCGGGCGGCCCTCGCCCCCCTCGACGCGGCGCAGCGGCGCATGTTCCTGGAGACCCTCACCGCGTACGAGCGCGGCCTCAGCGACCCCCTGGATTGACCGAACCGGGCGAAAGCCCCCTTTGTGGCAGGATGCGGATCATGAGTTCGAGCACGGCGTCATTGACACGGCAGTGGACCACCTGGGGGCCGGTGGTGGCGGCGCTTGCGCTTGTCGCGGCCTGGGGGCGTGACCTCCCCGGCTTCGCCGTCGGGTTCATCGCGCTCTGCCTGATCGCCGCCGTTCTCGCCGCGGTCCACCACGCCGAGGTCATCGCCCACCGGGTGGGTGAACCGTACGGCTCGCTCGTCCTCGCCGTGGCCGTCACCGTCATCGAGGTCGGACTCATCGTCTCGCTGATGGTGGGAGGCGGCGAGAAGACCTCGACCTACGCCCGCGACACCGTCTTCGCCGCCGTCATGATCACCTGCAACGGCATCGTCGGTCTCTCCCTCCTCGTCGGCGCGCTCCGCAACCGGGTCGCCGTCTTCAACGCGGAGGGCTCCGGCGGCGCGCTCGCCACCGTCTGCACCCTGGCCACGATGACGCTCGTCCTGCCGACCTTCACCACCAGCCACCCGGGCCCCGAGTTCTCCGGCGTCCAGCTCGCCTTCGCCGCCGTCGCCTCCATCTGTCTGTACGGCGTGTTCGTCGGTGTCCAGACCGTCCGGCACCGGGACTACTTCCTCCCCGTGCCGCGTCCCGGCCACGACTCGGAGGACGACCACGCGGACCCGCCGACCCGGCGTGACGCCTGGACCAGCCTCGGACTCCTCGTGGTCGCCCTCGTCGCCGTCGTCGGGAACGCCAAGCTGATCTCCCCGACGATCGAGGACGGCGTGCAGTCGGCCGGCCTGCCCAAGGCGGTCGTCGGTGTCGTGATCGCCCTGATGGTGCTGCTGCCCGAGACCCTCGCCGCCGTCCGCGCGGCCCGCCGGGACCGCATGCAGACGAGCCTCAATCTCGCGTACGGCTCCGCGATCGCCAGTATCGGTCTGACGATTCCGGCGATCGCGCTCGCCTCCATCTGGCTGTCCGGGCCCCTGGTGCTCGGCCTCGGGCCGATTCACATGGTCCTGCTGGTGCTCACCGGGGTGGTGAGCGCCCTGACCGTGGTGCCCGGACGGGCCACGCTCCTCCAGGGCGGCGTCCACATGGCGATCTTCGCCGCCTTCGTGTTCCTGTCGTTCAGCCCCTGACCACCACCACCCGCAGCGCCGGCGAGCGCAGGATGTCCTTCTCGCAGAACCGGGAGGTCACCCAGCGCTCGCCCGCGTACAGCCGGGTCTGGTCGCTGTGGTGCGGCGACGCGGGGTTCGACGACTGGGAGTACGTGAGGAGCGTGCGGGCGACCGGGCACCGGCTGCCGTCCCAGCCCACCGCCTGCACATGGCTGGTCCCGTGAGCGACCTCCGTGTATCCGCCGCCCGCCGCGTCCCACACGGGCTCGGTCTTGTTCCAGACGCCCAACGACTCGGCGCCGCCGCTCACCGGGATCCGGTCCCCCTTGCGTACGACGAACTGATGTGCGCCGAGGGGCGCGTCCAGCGGGATCCCCGCCGCCCGCAGCTCCGCCACCGCGTCCGCGAGCGCCTTCGAGAAGCCCGGTGCCGCCGTGTTCAGGGTGCGCGGTGTACGCACCGGGTCGGCCGGCGAGAACGGCACCGTCCACTGCTGCGCCGACGGAACGGAGGCCGTGAACTTCCGCCAGAAGCGGTCGAAGAGCAGGGCACCCCGGCTCTCCACGTCCACCGTCCGGTCCCAGGCGCCGATCACCCGACAGGGCTCGGGATCGCCCGGCAGTGCCGCGGTACAGGCCCGCGCCACGTCGGCCGCCGCCAGATCACCGGCCGGAACCCGGTTGGCGAACTGCTGTCGCTGCAGGTCGGCCACCGTCAGGCCGCCGCGCGCCGCCATCGCCGCCACGTCCTCGACACCGCCCCGGGTCCGCAGCGAGCGCGGCGTCGCGATCGTCCCGAAGATCCGCTCGTAACCGGTCAGCGGCCGTTCGGCGTTGGTCAGCCAGGCACTGTCGTTGGAGTTCTCCACGTACGGGGTGTCCCGCAGCACCGGCATCCTCGCCGGGCCGAAGACACCCGGCTGCACCGCGTCCGGGTCGGAGCCGAGCGCGCAGTCCGTACGCGAGCCGTCGAGCACCGCGACCCCCGAGGACGGGTAGGTGGCCCGGCCGAGCGGGGTGGAGCAGCGCGTGGCGAGTTCGTCGGTGATCCGGGGGAGCACCTGGGCCTGGCTGAAGAGCGAGTGCCCCGCCGAGTCCGCCGCGATCGTGTTGACCCACGGCAGCCCCTGCGTTCGCCGCAGGGTCTCGGCCATGTCCTGGACGGAGCGGGACCTGGCGAACCCGAGCGCGGTGTCGGAGGCCCGCAGATTCGCCGCGTTGGGGTCGTTGAGCGCGTACGCCGTGGTCGTCGTCCACGGCAGCGGGAGCTGGGCGCCGAGGGAGCCGACGACCGGGCCGTACCGGGTCCACCACTGGGTACGGGTGACGGGCGGGCCGCCCTTGACCGGCACGGTCACCTGACGCGGGGTCATCCGCTCCGGCCGGCCGCCCACCAGGTACGCGGTCGGGTCGCCGGGGGCGAGCGTCAGCTGGTGCAGGTTGAACGGGACCCCGGTGGCGACGCTATGGCTCCAGGCCACCTTGTCGTTGAAGCCGATGTTGACGACGGTCGTGCCGAGGAGCGAGGCACCCGAGACGTTCAGCTCGCCCGGGATGGTCTGCTGCGACTGCCAGAAGCGACGGCCGCCCTGCCAGGGGTAGTGCGGATTGCCGAGGAGCAGCCCCCGGCCGTTCGCCGTCGTGGCGCCCGAGAAGGCGACGGCGTTGGAACCCATGGTGGCGTTCCCGGCGGCGAACAACTCCCGGGCGGCCGCGGCGGCACGTTCGGGGTCGGGCGAGCTCCCGGGGGTCCCGGTGAGAGGGGCCGGGGGAGTGGCGGGCGGCCGGGAGGAGGTGACGCCGTCGACGGCGCGGCCCTGCCCGCCGAGCACCGAGACGGCGTAGCCGCGCCGGGCCACGTCGAGGGCGGTCACCGGGCGGACCCAGTCCGCCCCGGCACAGGCGGGATCGGTGATCCGGTTCTTGCGCAGCCAGGCGTTGTATCCGGCCGCCCAGCCGCGCATGAGTTCCCGGAGCTCCCGGCTCGGGCCGGCGGGCGCCGGGGTCCCGAGCAGAGCCTCGACCGTTCCGGCCTCCTTCACCCCGCGGAAGTACAGGTCGCTGGAGAGGTTGGTGGCGGCCGAGGAGAGCGAGCCGTCCGTGGCGGCGTCCGGGCCGAAGTACCGGGAGCGTTCCCCGTTCACGGTCAGGAAGCCGTCCGCGAGCGTACAGATCTGGTCGGCGGCCTGCGCCCAGCCCGTACCGAAGCCGAGGTTCGCGTAGTCCTTGCCCACGATGTGGGGGATGCCGTACTCCGTGTACCGGACGACGGCCGACAGGCCCCGGTCGGAGGGGTGGTGGCCCCGGTCCCCGGAATCGGCCACCGCCGCGCCGGGCAGTGTGGCGACGACCACGGCGAGGGCCGCGCCGGTGAGCGCCGGACGCCTCAGCCTCGTACGGAACAGCCACGTACCGAGCAGGCGGGCACGGAGCGGCCCGGGACGGGCCGGTCGGGGACCCGTCGGACGAGTGTGTCGGTGCAAGGTGCCTCCCAACGGAAGGATGAGCACTGCGGGTCCGACCATGCACGCAGCAGGCCGCCCCCGTTGTCAACATGCCGTTCGGTATCCGAGGTCCGGGCATGTGCGGCGCGCCGCACGGTACTTGACCTCCCGCCCACGGCACACCGAGGATCGCCGCATGGATCGACTCCTCAGCCGCGCCGTCGACGGTGTCCTGCGCATGAGCGCCCAGCGCGTCCCCGACCGGATCGCCGTCCGGTACGCCGACCGCGCCTGGACGTACGCCGAGCTGGACGCGGCCGTCTCCACCGCCGCGGCCGTCCTGCGCGAACCGCACCACCTCGGCCTGGCCGAGTCCGCCCGGGTCGCGACC
This sequence comes from Streptomyces zaomyceticus, assembly GCF_014656215.1. Classification (GTDB taxonomy): domain Bacteria; phylum Actinomycetota; class Actinomycetes; order Streptomycetales; family Streptomycetaceae; genus Streptomyces; species Streptomyces zaomyceticus. The sequence continues at coordinate 84,831 of NZ_BNBZ01000015.1, forward strand.
TACGGCCACAACTCCGACGCCTACCTCGTCGCGTTCCTCGCGTGCTCGCGGGCGGGCCTGATCCATGTGCCCGTCAACCACCATCTGGCCGGAGAGGACCTCGCGTACCTCCTGGAGCAGTCGGAGACCTCCCTGGTCCTCGCCGACCCAGCCCTCGCGGAGCGCGTACCCGACGGATTCGCGGTCAAGGCGCTGCGGGACGCGCCCGGTTCACTCCTCGACGCACTCGCCGCACCGGAGCCGTACGACAGCGACCGGGACGCCCGGGACCTCGTCCAGCTGCTCTACACCTCGGGCACCACCGCCCTGCCCAAGGGCGCGATGATGACCCACCGCGCTCTGGTCCACGAGTACGCGAGCGCGATCGAGGCCCTCGGCCTGCACGAGGACGACCGGCCGGTGCACGCCCTGCCGCTCTACCACTCGGCACAGATGCATGTCTTCCTGCTGCCGTACCTCGCCGTCGGCGCCGAGAACACGATCGTCGACGGACCCGATCCGGCGGCCCTCCTCGACCTGGTCGAGGCGGGCCGGGCGGACAGCTTCTTCGCCCCGCCGACCGTCTGGATCGCTCTCGCCAACCACCCGGACTTCGGGGACCGGGACCTGTCGGCGCTGCGCAAGGCCTACTACGGGGCCTCGATCATGCCCGTACCCGTGCTGGAGCGGCTGCGTGCCCGGCTGCCCGGACTGCGCTTCCACAACTGCTTCGGCCAGTCCGAGATCGGTCCGCTCGCCACCGTCCTCGGCCCCGACGAACACGAGGGCCGGATGGACTCCTGCGGGCGGCCGGTCCGCCACGTCGAGGCCAGGGTCGTCGGCGAGGACGGAGAGGACGTGCCCGACGGCACCCCCGGCGAGATCGTCTACCGCTCGCCCCAGCTGTGCGAGGGCTACTGGCGCAAGCCCGAGGAGACCGAGGCGGCCTTCCGGGGCGGCTGGTTCCACTCGGGCGACCTCGCCGTGCGCGATGCCGAGGGGTACCTCACGATCGTCGACCGGGTGAAGGACGTCATCAACTCCGGGGGAGTCCTGGTCGCCTCGCGTCAGGTCGAGGACGCGCTCTACACCCACCCGGGTGTCGCCGAGGTGGCCGTCATCGGCCTCCCCGACGACCGCTGGATCGAGGCGGTCACAGCCGTGGTCGTCCCGCGCGGCGAGGTCACCGAGGCCGAACTCCTCGCCCACGCACGGGAGAAGCTCGCCCACTTCAAGGCCCCGAAGCGCATCCACTTCGCCCCCGAACTGCCGCGCAACGCGAGCGGCAAGATCCTCAAGCGGGAGCTGCGCGACCGGCTCGGGGCGGCGGTCGGCGAGGAGTGAGACGGGGCGGACCCGGGGCGACGGCACCGACCCGGGCCCGGCGGCCCCCCGCCCGGCCCGTCAGGACTCCCGGGGCTCCCGCAGGTCCACGATCCGCTTGATCTTGCCCACCGAGCGCTCAAGGGTCTCGGGATCGACGACCTCGACCCCGACCGAGACCCCGATTCCGTCCTTGACCGCCGCCGCGATCGCCCGGGCCGCCGCCGTCCGCTCCTCCTCCGTCGCCCCCGCCCGGGCCTCGGCCCGTACGGTGAGGGCGTCGAGCCGCCCCTCCCGGGTCAGCCGCAGCTGGAAGTGGGGGGCCACGGACGGGGTGCGGAGGACGATCTCCTCGATCTGGGTGGGGAAGAGGTTCACCCCCCGAAGGATGATCATGTCGTCGCTGCGCCCGGTCACCTTCTCCATCCGCCGGAACACCCGCGCGGTCCCCGGCAGCAGACGGGTCAGGTCACGGGTCCGGTAGCGGACGATCGGCATGGCCTCCTTGGTGAGCGAGGTGAAGACGAGCTCGCCCTCCTCGCCGTCGGGCAGGACCTCGCCCGTGAACGGGTCCACGATCTCCGGGTAGAAGTGGTCCTCCCAGATGTGCAGACCGTCCTTGGTCTCCACGCACTCCTGCGCCACGCCCGGGCCGATCACCTCCGACAGCCCGTATATGTCGACGGCGTCGATCGCGAAGGCCTCCTCGATCTCCTTCCGCATCGCCTCCGTCCACGGCTCGGCGCCGAACACGCCCACCTTCAGGGAGGTCGACCGCGGGTCCACGCCCTGCCGCTCGAACTCGTCGAGAAGCGTGAGCATGTACGAAGGGGTGACCATGATGATCTCGGGCCGGAAGTCCTGGATGAGCTGCACCTGCCGGGCCGTCATCCCGCCCGAGGCGGGGATCACCGTGCACCCGAGGCGCTCCGCGCCGTAGTGGGCGCCGAGGCCGCCGGTGAACAGGCCGTATCCGTAGGCCACATGCACCTTGTGCCCGGGGCGGGCGCCGGCCGCCCGCAGGGAACGCGCCACCACGTCGGCCCACATGTCCAGGTCGCCGTCGGTGTAGCCGACGACGGTCGGCCGGCCGGTGGTGCCGCTGGACGCGTGGACGCGCCGGATCCGGGACTGGTCGACGGCGAACATGCCGAAGGGGTAGTGCTCGCGGAGGTCGGCCTTGGTGGTGAAGGGGAAGCGGGCCAGGTCCGCGAGCGTCCGGCAGTCGTCCGGGGTCACCCCGGCCGCGTCGAAGGAGTGCCGGTAGTGGTCCACGTTCTCGTACGCGTGGCGCAGCGTCGCGCGCAGCCGCTCCAGCTGGAGCGCCGCGAGCTCCTCGCGTCCGAGCCGTTCGCCACTGTCCAGCAGGTCCGTCATCGAGCCACCCTCCAGGGTCGTAAAACGGACTACCGATCATTCGGTAGATCCGCTCCGGGCCAGTTAAACCGGAGGTACCCGGGGGTTGGCAAGGGGGCGGGAGAACTTTTCCCCGCACGCCCGGCACCGGACGGCCCCCTAATCCCGTTGCAAGGTCCTGACCAGGGGTGTTGGAGTGGCCCGTATGGAATCCCAGCACCGCGCGCAAGCACCGCGCCTCCGCGATCTGTACGACCGCCAGCTCCGCCGCGAGGCCCGTCCCGACGGTCCCGGCTGCCGCGTCGAACGCGTCGGCGACGTCGTCCGGCAGACCGGACCCGCGCACGCCTGGAACGGCGTCCTCTGGTCCGGTCTCGACGACACCACCGCCGCCGGTGCCATCGCCGGGCAGATCGACCACTACCGGACCGCCGGTCTGTCCTTCGAGTGGAAGCTCTACGGCCACGACACCCCCGCGGACCTCGGCGACCGGCTCCTCGCCGCCGGCTTCACCGCCGAGGACCCCGAGACCCTGATGGCCGCCGAAGCCGCCGCGCTGCCCCACGACGTACCCCTGCCCGAGGGCGTCGAACTCCGCGCCGTCACCGACGAGCAGGGGGTACGCCAGGTGGTCGAGGTGCACGAACGCGCCTTCGGCACCGACAGCACCCACATCGGACGGCAGCTCCTGGACCGGCTCGCGGCCGACCCCGACACGGTCACCGCCGTCGTCGCCCTCGCCGCCGGCGAACCCGTCAGCGCCGCCCGCCTCGAACTCTGCCCCGGTACCGACTTCGCGGGACTGTGGGGCGGCGGAACCGTCGAGAGCTGGCGCGGCCGAGGCCTCTACCGCGCCCTCGTCGCCCATCGCGCCCGCATCGCGGCCGAACGCGGCCACCGCTACGTCCAGGTCGACGCGGCCGACACGAGCCGGCCCATCCTCCACCGCCTCGGCTTCCTCACCCTCTCCACCACCACCCCTTATACGTACGGCGGTTAGGCCACCGCGCTGTCGAGCCTCCGAGCGCCCCGGCCGCCGAACCCGAGCCGCCGAGCCCGAGTTGCCGAACCCGATCCGCCGAGCCGTCGAACACGGGACGGGCGCGGTGTCCTGAAACGGTAGGGTGCCGTCCGGCAATCGAGGTCTGCGTGGGGAGACACGGATCCATGAGTGATCAGAGGTCGGGGCGAAACGGCACGGGCGAGGTCTTCCACCCCCTGGCGGCGGACGACCCCACCACGGTCGCGGGCTACCGGCTCGCCGCCAAGCTGGGCGCCGGCGGCATGGGCAAGGTGTACCTCTCTTACACGCCCGGCGGCCGGCCCGTCGCCATCAAGCTGATCCGCCCCGAGTTCGGTGAGGACGCGGAGTTCCGCCGTCGCTTCGCCCAGGAGGTGCGCTCCGCGCAGCGCGTGCAGGGGCTGTTCACCGCTCCCGTGATCGACGCCGACCCCGAGGGCGCGCAGCCCTGGCTGGCCACCGCCTATGTGCCGGGCCCCTCGCTCGCCGACGCGGTCGTCTCCCACGGAGCGCTGCCCGTGGAGACGGTGCTGCTGCTCGTCGCCGGGATGGCCGAGGCCCTGCACGTCATCCACGGCGCCGGGATCGTCCACCGCGACCTCAAGCCGTCCAATGTGCTGCTCGCCGCCGACGGGCCCCGCGTCATCGACTTCGGCATCGCCCACGCCGCCGACGCGACCTCGCTGACCGGCAGCGGAGTCGCCATCGGCACCCCGTCGTTCATGGCTCCCGAGCAGGCGGCGGGACGCAAGGTGACCCCGGCCACCGACATCTTCGCGCTCGGACAGGTCGCGGCCTACGCGGCCACCGGGGTCCCGGCGTTCGGTGAGGGAACCTCGCACGGCGTCCTCTACCGGATCGTGCACGAGGAGCCGGACCTCGGCGCGGTGCCGGAGCGGCTGAGCGAGCTGGTCGCGCGGTGCCTCGCGAAGGACCCCGAGGCCAGGCCGACGCTCGCCGAGGTCATCCGGCTCTGCCAGGAGGCGAACGCGGCGACCGTGCTCCGCCGGCCCGAGGACTGGCTGCCGGCGCCGGTCTCCGCCGACATCACGGCACGCGCGGCGGCCCCCGCGCCCGTCCAGACGCCGCCGCCCCCGGCGACCGCCCCCGCGGGCTACACCCCGCCGGCTCCGGCCGGGCCGCCAGCCCCGGCGGCCCACGCGCCGACCGCTCCCTCGACTCCGGCTCCGCCGAGCCCCCCGGCCGCCCCGCCGGGTGCGTACGGGCCCGCCGTCGGACACCAGCAGACGCCGCCGCCCGGGCCGTACCGCGCGCCCGCGCCCCACACCGCGCCGACCCACGCGGCGCAGGGCCACGGCTACGGGCCGCCGCACGGGCCGGTTCCCCCGTCGGCGTATCCGTACCCCGGCGCCCCCGGCGGCCCGGGCGGCCCGATGCCCACGGGCCCCGGCGCCCCGCGGAGCGCGGCCGGGCGGGGGCTGCTCGTCGCGGTCGCCGCCGTGCTCGCCTTCGGCGCCGTCGGCGGTGTGACGGCCTACGCGCTCCTGAAGGACAAGGCGGAGACGAACGCCTCGGACAGCCACAAGCCGAGCGGGCCGGGCGGAACGACGACGTCGGGCACCACCGGCGGGACCGGCGGGAGCAGCGGTACGCCGAGCGCGAAGGCCTCGGCCGCCGCCGACCCGGCGCCCGCCGACTTCGGGAGCATCAACCTCACCGCCGGCTACCACCTGACCCTCGGGGACGACCTGGTACGGCCCCAGGACGGTGAGGACGGCGGGTACGAACTCTCCTACGACACCGGTGGGTACCTCGACGCCGAGAGCAGCGGCGGAAGCCTGGTCCTCCTCGATCCGGGGCAGCAGGGCTCCCTCGCGGTCTGCCGCGCGGAGACCCGGTTCACCCAGGAGGTCTATGTGAACAAGCTGACCACGGGCCGTCAGGTCTGCGTCACCACCGGCTCGGGGCACCTGGGCCTCGTCACCGTGAAGGGCATCTCCCCGGAGGACTCGCCCAGCACCTACCTGACGATCGACCTGACGGTCTGGCGCAACGCGGCCCCGTCGTCGTAGCGGCGTCGTCGTCATGACGCGAGGCCCGCCGTCCACCCCGTGGCGGCGGGCCCGGCCGTCAGGACGCCCAGTGCGCCGGACGCTCGAAACCCTCCGGGAGACGCGTCCCTGCGTTCCCGCGCGCCGCGTTCAGCTGGGGCTGCGTCAGGAAGAGGGCGCCCGTCAGATCCGCACCCGAAAGATCGGCGTTCCGCAGGTCCGCGCCGATCAGGTCCGTGAGCGACAGATCGGCGCCCGTCAGATCGGCGGCGATGAGCAGTGCCCCGCGCAGATCGGTGCCCCTCAGCCTCGCCCCCCGCAGCCGCTTCCCGACCAGGTCCGCCCCGCGCCGGCTCTTCGGCTTCCCGCCGGCCGTGGCGCGGACCAGTTCGCTCGTCCGCAGAAGCAGCCGGTTCACATCGGCGCGCACCTCGGGCACCCGGATCTTCTCCAGGTCGTCCGCCGATCCTCCGGTGAGCTCCTCGACCCGGGCGAGCGCGTCCCGCAGCTCGGCGTGGACCGGGCGGGCCGCCGGGCGGGCCAGCGCCTCGGTGAGGTGGCGCAGCAGCTCGTGGAGCTGACGCATCACGTAGAACACGTCGTACATCCGGCTCGCGGTCTCCGGCGCCTCGCGCCAGGAGACCCCGCCGAAGGTCACCTGGGAGACCTGCTGGCCGGCGCCGAAGCAGTCGTACACCGTGCAGCCCTGGAATCCACTGGTCCGCAGCCGGGTGTGGATGCCGCAGCGGAAGTCCTCCTGAAGGTTCCGGCAGGGCTCTCCGGGCGCCTTGTTCACGGCGAAGTCGGCCGACTTCGCGAAGGGCAGCGCCACACAGCACAGGCCGAAGCAGTTGGCGCAGTCGCCGCGCAGTGCGGGTTCCCGGGTGTCGGGCACGGTGGCACGGTTCCTTCGCTGATCGGGAGGGGTCCGGCCACCGTATCGCGCTCTCGGTGAAACCCGTTGCGAAGATCGTCCGCGGCCCGTGAGGATCGCACGCATGCCGAAGTTCATCTCGTACGACGGAACCGAACTCCACTACCGGATCGAGGGGAAGGGCGAGCCACTGGTCTGTCTGGCGGGCGGGCCGATGCGCGACGCCGCCTACCTCGGTGATCTCGGCGGACTCTCCGCCCACCGGGCACTGATCCTGCTCGATTCCCGTGGCACCGGGGCCAGTGCCGAGCCCGCCGACCCCGGCAGCTACCGCTGCGACCGCCAGGTCGGCGATGTCGAGGCGCTCCGCGTCCACCTCGGCCTGGAGCGGATCGACCTCCTCGGCCACTCCGCCTCCGGGAGCCTGGCCACCCTGTACGCCGCCGCCCACCCGGAGCGGATCCGCTCCCTCGTCCTCGTCACCTCGGGAGGCCAGGCCGTCGGCGCGGGCACCACCGACGAGGAGTGGGACGAGGCCGTCGAGATCTTCGCCGACCGGCCCTGGTACCCGGAGGCCCGGGCCGCGCTCGCGACGATCGGCCCGGACACCCCGCTGCCGCGCGTCCTCGAGATCGTCGCACCCTTCGCGTACGGCCGCTGGGACGCGGCAGCACAGGAACACGCGGCGGGCGCGGACCGGCAGATCCGCTGGGACGCCGCCAACGCCTACCACGGCGAGGGGGCGTACGACCCGGAGACGACCCGCCGCGCGCTCACCGCGCTCACGGCGCCGGTCCTGGTCCTGGCGGGGGAGTACGACGCCGGCCCCACCCCCGCCAAGGCGGCGGAGGCCGCCGCCTGCTTCCCGCACGCCGAACTCGTCGTCCTGCCCGGCGCCGGACACTTCCCCTGGGTGGACGACGCGGAGGGGTTCGTCCGCCCGATCGTCGCCTTCCTCGACCCGGAGGTCCGTACGGTCATGGTGGACGGGGTACGCCTCGCCTACCGGGTCCGGGGCTCCGAGGACGCCCCGCCGGTCGTCCTGGTCCACGGGCGCGGCGAGAACAGCACCACATGGACCCGGATCGCGGCGGAGCTCGCCGCCGACCACCGGGTGTACGCGGTCGACCTGCGCGGCCACGGACTCAGCGACCGGCCGGGCCGCTACGGCTTCGACGTCTTCCGCGACGAGCTCGGCGGCTTCCTCAGGGCGCTCGACCTCACCGGCGCCACCGTCGTCGCCCACTCGATGGGCGCCGCGGCCGCGTATCTCCTCGCCCAGCGCGAACCGGAGCTGATCGGCAGGCTCGTCCTGGAGGAGCCGCCGGTCTTCTTCCCGCTCGATCCTCCGCGACCGCGGCGCGCCCGACCCGGGGGCACCCTCGACTTCGACTGGGAGATCGTCCCGGCCACCGACGCCCAGCTGAACGCGCCCGACCCGGACTGGCGCGAGGACCTGCCCGCGATCAAGGCCCCCACCCTCGTCCTCACCGGCGGCCCGTCCAGCCACATCCCCCAGGAACAGCTGTCCTGGCTGGCCGAACGCATCCCCGGGGCCCGCCTCGTCACGAGCGAGGCGGGGCACCTCGTCCACACGGAGCAGGAGGCCGGATTCCTGGCCCAGCTGGAGGAGTTCGGGCTCTAGGCCCTGTCGGCGCCGACGCTCCCGTCGGCGTCCGTGCCCGGGCCCGCCGCGTCGGCGTCCACCGCCACCGTGCGGGCCCAGCGGTAGTCCGCCTTGCCGCTGGGGGAACGCTGGATGCGGTCGGTGAGGACCAGCTGACGGGGGACCTTGTACCCCGCCAGGCGGGGGCGGCAGTGGGTCTGGAGGGACTCCAGGTCCAGCGGAGGCGCGTCGGGGCGGAGCTGGACCACCGCGGCGACGTGGTTGCCCCAGCGGGCGTCGGGCACTCCGGCGACCAGCGCGTCGTACACGTCGGGGTGGGACTTCAGGGCCTGCTCCACCTCCTCCGGGTAGACCTTCTCGCCGCCGGTGTTGATGCACTGGGAGCCGCGCCCGAGGACGGTCACGACCCCGGACTCGTCCACGGTCGCCATGTCGCCGAGCAGCACCCACCGCACCCCGTCCCGCTCGAAGAAGGTCTCGGCGGTCTTGGCCGGGTCGTTGTAGTAGCCGAGCGGCACGTGGCCGCGCTGGGCGAGGCGGCCGATCTCGCCGGGGGCGACGGGGACGCGGGTCGCGGGGTCGACGACCTGGGTGCGTTCGTTGACGTGGAGCCGGAAGCCCCTCGCGGGGCCGGAGTCGTCGGTGGCGCGCCCGTTGGAACCGGACTCGGTGGAGCCGAAGTTGTTGAGGAGCAGGACGTTCGGCATCAGTTCCTGGAGCTGCGCCCGTACGGTCTCGGACATGATCGCCCCGGACGAGGACAGGCTGAACAGCGCGGAGAGGTCCGTTCCCTTCAGCGGCCCGCGCAGGGCGTCCACGAGCGGCCGCAGCATCGCGTCCCCGACCAGGGAGATGCTGGACACCTTCTCCTTCTCCAGGGTGCGCAGGACCTCCTCCGGCACGTACTTGCGGTGCAGGACGACCCGCTGGCCGTAGTTGAAGGCGATGAACGCGGTCAGCGTGGACGTGCCGTGCATGAGCGGCGGCGCGGGGAAGAAGGTGATGCCGGCGCCCCCGGCCGCGACCCGCTCGGCGAGCTCCTCGGGGCGCTTCACCGCCTCGCCCGAGGGGTCCCCGCCGAAGAGTCCCGCGAAGAACAGGTCCTCCTGGCGCCACAGGACGCCCTTGGGCATCCCGGTCGTACCACCGGTGTAGATGATGAAGAGGTCGTCGGCCGAGCGGGGGCCGAAGCCCCGCTCGGGTGATCCGGCGGCCTCCGCCTGCGGGTACGGGACGCAGTCGAGGCCGGTGGCTCCCTCGGGCGGGGTCCCCACCCGCACGAGGTGCCGCAGCTTCTCCGTCTGCGGCAGCGCCGCGGCGACCCGGTCGGTGAACTCGGCGTCGAAGACGAGTGCGGCCAGGTCGGCGTCCCGGTAGAGGTAGACGAGCTCCTCCTCCACGTACCGGTAGTTCACGTTCACCGGCACGATCCGCGCCTTGAGGCAGGCGAGGACGGTCTGCAGGTACTCGACCCCGTTGTAGAGGTGGAGGCCGAGGTGTTCGCCGGGCCGGATGCCCGCGTCGAGGAGGTGGTGGGCGATCCGGTTGGCGGCGGCGTCGAGCCCGGCGTAGGTGAGCCGGCGTTCCTCGCCCGTCCCCGGATGGTCGACGTACACGAGCGCCTCGCGGTCGGGTACCGCGTCGACCACCGATTCGAACAGGTCGGCAAGGTTGTACTCCACCGTTCCTCCTGACCCCGGCTCGCGCTGACTCGTACGGGTGAGCACTGACTCGGCGGTCATTAGAGCGCCGACCGGTCCCATGTGGAAGGGGGTGCGCAGAAGAATCTGACTGAGTGTCAGAAAACTATTGAACTGGACCCCCGGCTCCTGCAACCTGTTCCAGAACTGGAGACGGGAGACCCCCATGGGTGGCACCGAACACCTCGGCGTGCGGCGCGAAGGCGCCACGCTCGTACTCACCTTGAACCGGCCCGAGGCCAAGAACGCCCTCTCGCTGCCGATGCTCGTCGGCCTCTACGACGGCTGGCTGGAGGCCGACGCCGACGACGGCATCCGCTCGGTCGTCCTCACCGGCGCGGGAGGCGCCTTCTGCGCGGGCATGGACCTCAAGGCCCTGGCCGGCCGGGGAATGGAGGGCGAGCAGTACCGGGACCGCCTCAAGGCCGATCCCGACCTGCACTGGAAGGCGATGCTGCGCCACCACCGCCCCCGGAAACCCGTCATCGCCGCCGTCGAGGGGTACTGCGTCGCCGGCGGCACCGAGATCCTCCAGGGCACCGACATCCGGGTCGCCGCCTCCTCGGCCACCTTCGGCCTCTTCGAGGTCAAACGCGGCCTCTTCCCCATCGGCGGCTCCACCGTCCGGCTGCCCCGCCAGATCGCCCGCACCCACGCCCTCGAAATGCTCCTGACGGGCCGCCCGTACTCCGCTGAGGAGGCGGCCCGGATCGGTCTGGTCGGGCGCGTCGTCCCCGACGGCACGGCGCTGGACGCGGCCCTCGACATCGCCGAACGGATCAACGCGTGCGGGCCGCTGGCCGTCGAGGCGGTCAAGGCGTCGGTCTACGAGACCGCCGAGATGACCGAGACGGAGGGGCTGGCCGCCGAGTTGAAGCGGGGGTGGCCGATCTTCGACACGGCGGACGCGAAGGAGGGTGCGCGGGCCTTCGCGGAGAAGCGGGCGCCGCGGTACCGCCGGGAGTGAGCCGACCTCCCCCGCACCGCCCATTCCCGAAACCGGGGGCAAGCCCCCGGGCCCCGAACGCCCTGCGGCCGTCCCTCGGAAGCCGGGCGGGCCGAGTCTCCCGCCCGCTGGGCGGAGACTCGGCCTCGCCCGCGATCGAGGCGCGGGGTCCGGGGCGGAGCCCCAGTTCGGGAAGGGGCGGGGCGGGGAGAGCGCCCCGCGCAGCGGCCCCGTAACCCCACCACGAAGGAGCCCCGTTCATGAAAGCCACCCCGCCCCCCGAAATCCTGCAGGCACCCCTCGTCGTCGAATTCCCCTTCACCCGCTCCCTCGGCCCCGTCCAGTCCGCCTTCCTCACCGGACTCCGCGAGCGGACCGTCCTCGGAGTCCGCACCGAGACCGGCGAGATCCTCGTCCCGCCCGTCGAGTACGACCCCGCCACCGCCGCCGAGCTCCGCGACCTCGTGGAGGTCGGCGTCACCGGAACCGTCACCACCTGGGCCTGGAACCCCGAGCCGCGGCGCGGCCAGCCCCTCGCGACACCCTTCGCCTGGGTCCTCGTCCGACTCGACGGCGCCGACACCGCGGTGCTGCACGCCCTCGACGCCCCCGGACCCGAAGCCGTCCGCACCGGACTGCGGGTCCGTATCCGCTGGGCCGCCGAGCGCTCCGGAGCCATCACGGACATCGCCTGCTTCGAGCCGTACGACAGCGACCCCGTCGTCGAACACCGGCCCCACGACGGCCTGTTCGCCGACTCGGTCACCGGCATCGTCGCCCCCGCCCGACTCGACTACACCTACAGCCCCGGCGCCGCCCAGACCCGCTATCTGCGGGGGCTCGCCGAGCGCCGCACCGTCGGCGAACGCTGCCCCTCCTGCACCAAGGTGTACGTGCCGCCCCGCGGCGCCTGCCCCACCTGCGGCATCGCCACCACCGACCGGGTCGAGGTCGGCCCCGCCGGCACCGTCACCACCTTCTGCATCGTCAACATCAAGGCGAAGAACGCCGACATCGACGTGCCGTACGTCTACGCCCACATCGCTCTCGACGGAGCCGGGCTCGCCCTCCACGGCCGCATCGGCGGCATCCCCTACGACCAGGTCCGGATGGGCCTGCGCGTCGAACCCGTGTGGAGCGAGGACGGCCGCTACCCCGACCACTACCGGCCCACCGGCGAGCCCGACGCCGACTACGACACCTACAAGGAGCTGCTGTGAGGCCGGACCGAGAGGTGGCGATCGTCGCCTTCGCCCAGAGCGACCACCGCCGTCGCACCGACGACCTCTCCGAGGTCGAGATGGTCATGCCCGTCCTGCACGAGGTCCTCCGGCAGACCGGCCTCAAGACCTCCGACATCGGCTTCACCTGTTCCGGCTCCTCCGACTACCTGGCGGGCCGCGCCTTCTCCTTCACCATGGCCCTCGACGGCGTCGGCGCCTGGCCCCCGATCTCCGAGTCCCACGTCGAGACCGACGGCGCCTGGGCGCTGTACGAGGCCTGGGTCAAGCTGCTCACCGGCGAGGCCGACACGGCCCTCGTCTACTCCTACGGGAAGTCCTCGCCCGGCTCCGTCCGTGACGTCCTCACCCGCCAGCTCGACCCGTACTACCTCGCCCCGCTCTGGCCCGACTCCGTCGCCCTCGCCGCCCTCCAGGCACAGGCGCTCCTCGACTCCGGCACCACCGACGAGCCCGCCCTCGCCGCGATCGCCGCCCGCAGCCGCGAGGACGCCGCGGAGAACCCCCACGCCCAGCTGCGCGGGGCACGCCCCCAGGGCGGATACGTCGTCCGGCCGCTGCGCACCGGCGACTGCCCGCCCATCGGCGACGGAGCCGCCGCCGTGATCCTCGCCGCCGGGGACCGGGCCCGCGAACTCTGTGCCCGCCCCGCGTGGATCCGCGGCATGGACCACCGCATCGAAGCCCACTCGCTCGGGGTCCGCGACCTCACCGACTCGCCCTCCACCCGCCTCGCCGCCGAACGCGCCGGAGCCTTCGACGCGCCCGTCGACACCGCCGAACTCCACGCGCCCTTCACCTCCCAGGAGGTCGTGCTCCGGCGGGCCCTGGACCTCGACGACAGCGTGAGGGTCAACCCGTCCGGCGGAGTGCTCGCCGCCAACCCGGTGATGGCCGCCGGCCTCATCCGGCTGGGCGAGGCCGCCGCCCGCATCCACCGGGGCGACTCCGACCGCGCCCTCGCCCACGCCACCTCCGGCCCCTGCCTTCAGCAGAACCTGGTGGCCGTCCTGGAAGGGGAGAACCGTGCCTAAAGAGCCAGTCGCCGTCGTCGGGATCGGCCAGACCAAGCACGTCGCCGCCCGGCACGACGTCTCCATCGCCGGACTCGTCCGGGAGGCCGCCGTCCGCGCCCTGGCGGACGCGGAACTGACCTGGGCGGACATCGACGCCGTCGTCATCGGCAAGGCCCCCGACTTCTTCGAGGGCGTGATGATGCCGGAGCTGTACCTGGCGGACGCGCTCGGCGCGGTCGGCAAGCCCATGCTCCGGGTGCACACGGCCGGTTCGGTCGGCGGCTCCACCGCGCTCGTCGCCGCCAACCTGGTCTCCGCCCGGGTCCACCGGACCGTCCTCACCCTGGCGTTCGAGAAGCAGTCCGAGTCCAACGCCATGTGGGGCCTCTCGCTGCCCGTCCCCTTCCAGCAGCCGCTCCTCGCCGGCGCCGGGGGCTTCTTCGCCCCGCACGTCAGGGCGTACATGCGCCGCACCGGCGCCCCCGACGCGGTCGGTTCCCTCGTCGCGTACAAGGACCGGCGCAACGCCCTGAAGAACCCGTACGCCCATCTCCACGAGCACGACCTCACCCTGGAGAAGGTGCAGGCCTCCCCGATGCTCTGGGACCCCATCCGCTACTCCGAGACCTGCCCCTCCTCGGACGGCGCCTGCGCGATGGTCCTCACCGACCGCGAGGGCGCGGCCCGTGCGCCCCGCCCGCCCGCCTGGGTGCACGGCGGGGCGATGCGCAGCGAACCCACCCTCTTCGCCGGCAAGGACTTCGTCTCGCCCCGGGCCGGCCGGGACTGCGCGGCCGACGTCTACCGGCAGGCAGGGATCACCGACCCCCGGCGGGAGATCGACGCCGTCGAGATGTACGTGCCCTTCTCCTGGTACGAGCCGATGTGGCTGGAGAACCTGGGCTTCGCCGAGGAGGGCGAGGGCTGGAAGCTCACCGAGGCCGGGGTGACCGAACTCGACGGCGACCTGCCCGTGAACCCCTCCGGCGGAGTGCTCTCCACCAACCCCATCGGAGCCTCCGGGATGATCCGCTTCGCCGAGGCCGCGCTCCAGGTACGGGGGGCGGCGGGCGAGCACCAGGTCGACGGCGCCCGCCGGGCCCTCGGGCACGCCTACGGCGGTGGCGCCCAGTTCTTCTCCATGTGGCTCGTGGGGGACACCCCGCCCGCCGGCTGAACCGCTCCGGCCGGGTGCGCCTACCCTGACGGGCATGAACGCGGAACGTGATCTGACCCGGCTCATCGCCGGGATGCGGCCGGAACTGGACCCCGGCCGCTACGTCTTCACCACGGTGGACGGCCCCGCCCCGGCCGGGGTCGCCCCGGTGGTCACCGTCGCCGAGGCCGAGGGCCTCACCCTCGTCGTGCGCCAGGAGGAGGCGGACGCCGCCTCCCTCCCGTACGACTACGTGGCGGGCCGGATCACCCTGCGGGTGCACTCCGCGCTCGACGCCGTCGGGCTGACGGCCGCCGTCGCGGGCGCGCTCGCCGACGCGGGGCTGAGCTGCAACGTGGTGGCGGGCTTCCACCACGACCACCTCTTCGTCGAGCACGCGCGCGCCGAGGAGGCGTTGGGGATCCTGGAGCGGCTCACGACCGGAAGCTGAGACCGGAGCGGAGCGGAACAGACCCGAGGCGTACCGGCGTGAGCCGGACGGGCGCGAACCGGACGGGCGCGAACCGGACGGAGTCAGGGCCTCGGGCACACCGGAGGCGTCGCCGGACACCGGACCTTCGGTTTCACCTCGGGAGACGCCGAGCGTCGTATCACCCCGGCGCCGGTACCGGTTCCGACCGTGCCCGGCACGGCCGAGGCCGCCGCGACGAAGGCATTCGCCACCGCTCTGCGCCGATCCGAATGAGCCGTATGCGCCGTCGAGCGCCCCTGGCTTGGACGTTTGACCGCCCCAGCTCACTCCAACGGGCGTACGCTGGGGCTTTCGCGGGGCCACCCGCTCGACGCTCCTGACCGTGCGCCGGGCGTGCGCCCCCGGTGTGGGGGTGGAACGTGGCACGTCAGGACGGCGGGTCGGCCCGGCAGGGATTCGGCCTCTTCGAGCGCGAGGCGGCGCTCACCGCGGCCGAGGAGGCCCTTGACCTCCTGACGGGCCTGGCGGACGAGCCGCCGTGGCCCGAACGCGTCCCGACACCCCGCGAGGCCACCCGGAGCCCCCGTCTCGTCGCGGTCCGGTCCGACACCCCCCGACCCGGCGGTCCCGACTCCTTCCGGCACGGCGGTCCCGGTCCCGCGCCGGCCGAAGGACCCCGGGCCGCACGGCGCGGCGGCATCCTCGCCTACGCCGCCCCCGCGGGACTCGGCAAGACCACGCTGCTCGCCGAGATCCGACGACGCGCCGGGGCCCGCGGCTGTACCGTGCTCTCCGCCCGCGGCGGAGACCAGGAGCAGCGGGTCGCCTTCCATGTCGCCCGCCAGCTCCTCCAGCCGCAGCTGGCCCACGCCACCGACACCGAACTGCGCGAACGCCTCGGCTCCTGGTACGACATCGTCGGCCCCGCCCTCGGGCTGCGTGCCTCCGCCGAGGGCTCCCCGCCCGACCCGCAGGGGCTGCGCGACGGCCTCGACTGGGTCCTCACCCATCTCGCCGTGCGCCGGGCGCCCCTCGTCGTCGTCCTGGACGACGTCCACTGGGCCGACCCCGAGTCCCTCGGCTGGCTCGCCGCCTTCGCCCCGCGCGCCGAGGAGCTGCCCATGCTCCTCGTCGTCGCCTACCGGCCCGACGAACTCCCCGACGAGGGGATCGAGTTCACCGGTCACCGCTCCGGACAACGGCCCCACGCCCTCGCCCCGCTCACCTCCTCCGCCGTGGCCAGGCTCGTGCGCGACCGGGTCGGCGCCCACGCCGACGACACCTTCTGCCGCGACTTCTGGAACGTCACCTCCGGCAACCCCTTCGAGACGGTCGAACTCGCCGCGAAGGTCCGCGACCGCGGACTCGAACCCACCGCCGACGGCGCCCACGAACTCCGCGACCTCGCCGCCGCCCTCAAGGGCACCGGCCTCGTCACCCGCCTCGAACGGCTCGGCCCCGCCACCGTCCGCCTCGCCTGGGCCTGTGCCGTCCTCGGCACCGAGATCTCGCCCCAGCTGGCCGGAGCCGTCGCCGGTCTCGGCGGCGAGGCGGTCGCCGAATGCGCCGGGCGCCTGCGCGAGGCCCGGGTGCTCGCCGAGACCGAAGGGCCGGACGACCCGCTCCAGTTCGTCCACCCCCTCATCGCGACCACCGTCTACCGCTCCATCCCCGCCGCCACCCGCGTGGCCCTGCACGGGCAGGCCGCCTGGTGCGTCGTCGACGCGGGCCTCGGCCCCACCGCAGCCGCCCGCCACCTCCTGGAGACCCACCCCGAGGGCGACTCCTGGGTCGTGAATCAGCTGCGCGCCGCCGCCGGGGAGAACCTCCGTGCCGGAGCCCCCGACGCCGCCCGCCGCTTCCTCGCCCGCGCCCTGCGCGAACCGCCGGCCGCCGACGACCGGGCCGCCGTCCTCTTCGAGCTCGGCTGCTCCTCGCTCCTCACCGAACCCGCCACCACCGTCAACCATCTGCGCGCCGCCCTGGAGGAGCCGGTCGCCGACCCGGCGCTGCGCCACGGCATCGTCTACCGGCTCTCCCAGGTCCTCGCCCACAGCGACCGGCTCGTCGAGGCGTCCGAGCTCCTCGGCCGTGAGGCCCGGCAGGCCACCGACGCCCGCAGCAGGCTGCGGATGCAGGCCGAGAAGTTCATGTGGGACGCCTTCCGCGCCGACGAACCCGAGTCGCCCGCGCGCTCCCGCCGCCTGACGGCCCTCGCCGACCGGCTGACCGGGCGCGACCTCACCGAGCGGTACATCATCGGTCTGCGCGCCTGGGACGCCACCCTGCGCGCCGAACCCTCCGCGGTCGCCCTCCGCCACGCCGAACGGGCTCTGGAGGGCGGCCTGAGCTGGGCCGACGAGAGCCGCGGCTTCGAGGTGCCGGTCCTCGTCGCCCTCACCCATCTGTACGCCGACCGGCCGGGCCGCGCCGAAGAGCTTTTCGCCGCCGGCACCGCCGAGTTCGAGAGCCAGGGGTGGCGCGGGGCGCACCTCTCCTTCGCGTACACCCTGCAGGGCTACATCCGCTACCGCAGGGGCCGTCTCGTCGAGGCCGAGGACTTCGTCCGCGCGGGCCTGCGGCTGGCCGAACGCGTCGGGCCGCGCACCCCCGCCCAGTGGTACGCGGTCGGCGTCATCATCGAGGTGCTCCTCGCCCGCGGCCGCGTCGAGGAGGCCGCGCGGATCGCCGACACCCACGACTTCGGCGAACCCTTCCCCGCCGCCGTCACCTTCCCCGACTCCCAGACCGTCCACGCCGAACTGCTGCTGGCGCGGGGGCGTACGGAGGAGGCCGCCGCCGAGCTGGCCGCCGTCGGCCGCCGCCTCGACCCGCGCGGGATGCGCAACCCCGCCTGGTGTCCCTGGCAGCTGCACCTGGCCCTCGCCGAGTCCGCCACCACCCCCGGCCGGGCCCGCGCCACCGCCCAGGACGCGGTCGCCCGAGCCCGCCAGTACGGGGCGCCCTCCGCGATCGGCCAGGCGCTCCGGGTGACCGCCGAGGTGTCCGAGCCCTCCGAGCGCGTGAAGCTCCTGGAGGAGTCCGTCGACTGGCTCGACCAGTCGCCCGCCGCGTACGAGCTGGCCCGCTCCCTCGTCGCCCTGGGCGTGGCCCTGCGCCGCACCGAGCGCGCCGCGGAGGCCGCCGAGCACCTCTACCGCGGCCTGGAGGCCGCCCAGGACTGTGGCGCCGACGCCCTGGTCGAGGTGGCCAGGGCCGAGCTCGCGGCCGCCGGGCTGCGTCCCCGCGCGCTCCACCCCGCGGGCACCGACACGCTCACCGCGCGTGAGCGCACCGCCGCCGATCTCACCGTCCGCGACCAGGACGCGGCGGCCGTCCTCGGCGTCGACGCGACCACCGTCGGCCGGCTCCTCTCGGCCGTCTACCGCAAGCTCGGGACCGACCGCACGGGCCTCGCGCAGGCCCTGGAGAACTCGGGACGACACCCCGGGGACCACGCCGGGCGGGGCTGAGCGCCCGAAGGCGCCCGGCGCGTCGCATCGCGCGCCGGGGCACGTACCATGGCCGTATGTCCTTCCTCCGCCGCCGCAGCGCCGCCACTCCCGCGGGCCCGGACTTCGATGTCCTGGCCATGGATCCGGGGGACTGGCCCGGTAATCTCGGCGCCGGCCTGCTGCCCGCGCCCGACGGCTCCTGCCAGGGCGTCTTCCTCCGCTACGACCTGTTCGGCGGCCGCGGTCCCGCGATGATCATCGGCAATCTGCCGGAGGGCTCCCCGGCCCGTGAGCTCGCGGACACCCAGATCCCCTTCGAGGTGGCCCAGCTCCTCGCCGCTCTCGAGAACGACGAGCCGGTCGAGGTCCTCGACACCGAGGACTGCCCCGTGATGCAGGGCGACAACCTCCTCATCGTGCGCCGTCTCAAGCTCTCCGAGAGCCGCATCTCCTGCGTCCAGTTCGACCGCAGCGACAACGTCCTCGTGACGATCGCCAGTTGGGACCGGCCGATCACCGACGACCTCTACGCGCTGCTCAAGCCGCTGCCCGCCGAGCTGTTCCAGCAGGGCTGACGGGGGAGCGGGGGCCGATGAGCGCACGCGTCGACAGCTGGATCTGGGCGGTCCGCCTCACCAAGACCCGGTCCCAGGCGGCCGCGGCCTGCCGGGCCGGACACGTCAAGGTCAACGGCGAACGGGCGAAGCCCGCCCAGCCGGTGAAGCCCGGTGACGAGGTCCGGATCTTCCACGGGGGCCGGGAGCGGATCGTCGAGGTCAAGGTGCTCCACGCCAAGCGGATCGGCCCGCCGGTCGCCGCCGAGGCGTACGAGGACAACAGTCCGCCCCCGCCGCCGCGCGAACACGTGGCCGTCGCCGCCGTCCGTGACCGGGGAGCCGGACGTCCCACCAAGCGCGACCGCAGGGAACTCGACGAACTCCGCGGCCGCCACGCCTGACCTTCGCCCGATCCGACGGGGGAGAGGCCCCCGGGAGCGCATCCCGGAGGCCTCTCCCGTACGTCGGGCCCGTCCCGTACGGCCGGTCTCTTCGTACGTCCGGCCCGTCCCGTGCGTCAGCGCCCCGCCGCACCCAGGAGTCCGGCCATCCGCGCCGCCGAGGTACCGAGCCCCGTCGGTCCGCGTCGCAGCAGGGCGGCACCGCTGCCCCGGCGTACGTCCTCGGCACCGTAACGACGCACCTTCCGGTGCCAGTTGAGGATGGCCGCGAGCCAGTCCTCCAGTTCCCGCAGATACGCCTCGAAGGCCGCCCGCCCCTCCGCGTCGAGCCCGAACTCCGCGTAGAGCAACGGGACTTCCCGCTCCTTCAGATGCTCGTACTGCCGCAGCCGGCCCCTCATCAGGTCGTCGACCATGGTCACGGCCGTCGGGTAGTCGCAGTCGAAGAACTTCTGCAGCACCAGAACGCCGTTGTGCACCTCTCCCTCGACCTCGATCTCCTTCTGGTACGAGAACAGGTCGTTGATCAGCGTCCCGTAGTCCATGACGGAGTTCTCCAGGGCGCGCACCGTGCCCGAGCGGTAGAGCTCCGGCGGCAGCACCTCGGTGTGCCGCAGCCTGCACATCAGCGTGGTCAGTTCCGAACCGAAGGTGCTGCGGCGCATCTCGATGTAGTCGACGGGGTCCGGAACCCGGTGCTGGATCTGGTTGTGCAGCTCCCACATCCAGCTGTCCAGCATGACGTCGAGCGCGTACCGCAACTGGGCGCGCGCCTCGGGCGCCATCGGGCCGGCGGTGCGCGCCCAGAGGTCGGCGAGCGAGCGTTCCAGCGGGTTCACGGCGAGCGCCGCCCCGGAGGCCGGATCCTCCAGCGGCAGAAGGGACTTGAACCGGTCGGTCTGCTCCTTGGCACCGCGGAGATCGCGGGTCCGTCCGAAGACCGACGGGTAGTAGTCGTCCGCGTAGGTGCCCCAGGTCAGCCACTCGGCGCTGAGTTCCAGCTCCTCCGGAGTGGCGTCCGGATCGAGCCCGGCCGCGCACAGGGCCAGGTCGAAGCCCTCCGCCGTCGGACGGTCCCAGATGTCGTCCAGGAGACCGAACCGCTCGGCCCAGTCCAGGGAGAGACGGCGCGCCTCGGCGTGGTGCGGACTGATCGTGAGCGGGTACGGCAGGTCGAACTCCGGGAGCAGCGAAGGCCCCACCCGCTGGTGCGGTGCGTGGGTGAGCGTCCGCAGCCGGGAGGCGGCCTGGCGCCCGAAGAGCGTGCGGATGTCGAGCGCGGAGGTGCCGAGGACCCCTTCGAGGTGCGAAGGGCCGCCGACCATGCCCTCGTTCATGTATCGGCTGGAGCGCATGTGCCACTCGTGGCCCCCGGACTGCCAGTCCTGGAGCCCCTTGGCGTACGCCGCCACGGCCGCGCACTCGGCCGGTCCGAGCCCCTTCTCCGCGGCGAGCAGCGGCACCTCGGTGAGCGCCGTGTTCTCGAACTGCTGGAGCCGCGAGGTCAGCAGGTCGTTGACGGCCTCGGCCGCCTCCTGCGTCGTACAGCCGAGGAACCGCTCCAGGACCAGTACGCCGTTGCTGTTCTCGCCCTCGTCCTCCACCTCGCGCTGGTACGAGAAGAGGTCGTTCCGCAGGTGGACGGCGTCCGAGAAGGCGTCCCTGAGGACCCGCAGCGGCCGGGAGTACGCCACCTGGGCGGGGACCTCCGCTCCCGCCGCGTACTCGACGAGACCGGCGGACCAGGGCGCGCCCCCCACCTTGCGCCGCATCTCGATGTACTCGACGGGGTTGGCGACACGCCCCTCGTTGATGTTGTCGAGCTCCCAGAGCGACTCGTAGAGCAGGTGCTCCGTCGCCTCCGCGAACCGTACCCGCCACCCCTCGGACATCGAGGGGACGGTCCGGAGCCAGAGATCGGCGAGCCCCGCCTCGACGGGGTTGGTGGGCTCGGGCATGCCCGCCGCCGGGTCCGCCGGCATGAACAGCGGCAGCCGGTCCAGATAGGCCTTCCCGCCCACCCGGTCCTGGGGCCGCTTGAAGATCTCCAGGAAGTGGTCGTCGAAGAAGAAGACCCAGGTGTACCAGTCCGTGACGAGGTTCAGGGCCTCCTCGTCGCAGTCGGGGTGCGTGTACGCGCAGAGCAGTGCGTAGTCGTGGGAGTCGAGATCGCGCTGCTCCCAGACCCCCGAGCCCTCCAGCATCCCCATCCCCCGCGCCCACTCCCGGGTATGCGTGCGGGCGGCTTCCACATGGGGATTGAGCCGCGCCGGATACGGAACATAGAAATCCGGCATAACGAAGGGCTGAGGCATGCGCTGGGGGGCCTTCCGGTGAGCACGAGCTGTTGTCCGGCCCACCTTTACCCGTCGCCCGTACGGCGCACGCGATCTCCTGAATAGTCCTATGAACGCCGAAAGGGTGGTGCCGGATCGATCGTCCGGCACCACCCCGCACCTTTCGGACAGGCCTCCCTCAGGCCTGGGAAACCCGCACGTCAGCGACCTTCACAAAGGCCACCCGATGGCCGAACTGGATCTGGTAGTACTCCTCCTGGCCCCGGACGACCCGATGCCCGCTGCTGTCGAACACCGGCGCGAAGTAGTACTCGCCCGGGGTCCGGTCGCCCACCACGTACCGCTGTCCCGCGAGCAGCTGGTACGGCAGTGGCGACACCGCCTGCACCGGCACACCCGCCGGATACGCCGAGGCCTCCGGGTAGGCCCGCCCGTACACCGGCACCGACGCGAGCCCCTCGCGGGGCGTCAGGACGAGACCCCGGGCGTTCACCGCGGTCGGCTCCTGCCGCGGATTGTGGAACCAGGCCTTCTGGCCGAGGTACCAGATCGCCGTCCAGTCCCCCAGGCGCTCGGCCACCGCGTAGCTCTGCCCCGTCGAGGCGCGCGCCCCGGTGTCGTTGACCCCGGTGGTCGAGTCCTGCCCACCCGGCCGCAGACCGATGTCCTTCACCAGGGGCGCGTCGGCGCTCGGCCCGGTGTGCAGCCGCACCGCTCCGCTGCCGTGCGGCGCGCACGCCTCGCCCGCCGTCACACAGCCCGTGTACACCGGACGGTGGGCACCGAAGTCCGGCCGGATCGTCACCACTCCGGCGTCGGGCCCGGCGCTCGGTGTGATCGGACGGCCGAGCAGCCGGAAGTAGTGCGCCCAGTCCCAGTACGGCCCCGGGTCGGTGTGCATGCCCTTGATCGTGGACGTCACCGTCCCCGGCACGTTGTCGTGGCCCAGGATGTGCTGCCGGTCGATCGGGATGTCGTAGCGAGCGGCGAGATGACGCACGAGCCGCGCCGACGACCGGTACATGGCCTCCGTGTACCAGGAGTCCGGCGCGGTCAGGAAACCCTCGTGCTCGAGGCCCACGGACTTGGCGTTCACGAACCAGTTCCCCGCGTGCCAGCCCACGTCCTTGAGCGGCAGGTGCTGGGCGACGTGCCCGTCGGAGGACCGCAGTGAGTACTGCCAGGACACGTACGTCGGATCCTGCACCAGCTTCAGGGTGACGTCCCAGGTGGCCTCGGTGTCATGGACGACGATGTAGTCGATCGACTGGGAGGAGGGCCGGTTCGCCTTGTCGTGGTTGCCGTAGTCGCCCTCGCCGAACTCCTCGTAGGGTGCCGGGATCCACTCGCAGGCCACCGAGCGCGGGCACTCCACGGGACCGGTCGCGGGCGGGCGCAGTCCGAGGGCCGCGACCTGCCCCGTGGCGGGCGCGACCGCCGGGGCGGCGGGCAGCGTCACCACCTGACCGCTGTCGGTCGTCCGTGACTCCCCGGTCCTGATCACGTCGAACACGTCGTTCGCGTACGTCGTCGCCGTCGCCGAGTCCTCCGCACCGGAGTACCGGGCGACCGCCCCGTACCAGTCCGCCGGGTCCGCGCTCGCCGCCAGGCCGGACTCCCGCTGTGCGGCGGCGAGCAGCGCCGCCCCGCCCTCGATGTTCTCGGCCGTCCGGGTACGCAGCTCCTCGGCCGGAATCCCGGACAGCGCGGACGCCCGTTCCAGGGTCCGCAGCCGCGCGGGCAGCGACTCCGCGGCCGGCACCGGCACCGCCGCGCCGGAGCGCACGGCACGCGAGGAGTCCCCGCGCGCGTCCTCCTCGCCCTCCGAGTGATGGGGAGCGGCCTCGGTCAGCGCCGTCACCGCGTCCGTCAGATGCATCGGCCCGTAGCCGCCGGTCACGCTCGGCGCACCCCCGTGGGCGTCCCAGCGCGACTGCAGGTACGACACGGCGAGCAGCACGCTCTCGGGCACGCCGTGGCGTGCGGCCGCACGTGCGAACTGCCCTTGCAGGGAACTCTCCCGGGGCGCCTCGGCGCCGGCGGGCGGAGCGGCGGAGAGCAGGGGAAGGAGCAGGGCGGCGGACGCGAGGACGCCCGCCGCCCTGGCGGAACGACGCACGGACGTACGTCCTGGGGACGCGGAACGGAGCAAGGCAGCCTCCAGAGGCGGGGGGTGACACCGGGGCGTGCGGGGCCGAACCCGTACAGGGGTATCGGCTCCCGGACGATCCGTCAATCACGCTCGCATGAAGGAGAGTTCCCACGTCAGGGCGGGAATGGAGGCCATCTGGCGGAGTTTCGGTGAGACAGGTCCCGGGCCTGGGGCGCGTCAGTGGAGTGGACCATTGGCTCGACTCCCGCCGGGGATCCGGAATCGCCCGGACCGCGCCCCGCAATCGGACCGGAAGCGGAGAAGCCGATGCGCCGCGTCCCGGTGTGTCGGCACCGGGCGCACGGCGCACCCCCCCCCGTGTCGTCGGTCGGGCCCGCCCGTTCAGCGCGTCCCGACCGCCGCGCGCACGGCCCGCCGTGCCATGGCGCAGTCGTCGTGCAGCCGCCTCAGGAGCAGCCGCTGTTCCTCGCCCGGCGCGAGCGCGCCCATGGGGACCGGTACGGAACCGGCCGGCGGAGCCTCCTTCATGGTGCGCTGCACCGCCGTCTCGTACGTACGGATCTCCCGCGTCAGCACGATCATCAGGTTCACCAGGAAGGCGTCCCTGGACGCCGGCCCCGCCTGCTGGGCGAGCTGACTGATCTGGCGCCGGGCGAGCGGAGCGTCGGCGAGCACCGCCCAGAGGGTCGCCAGGTCGTAGCCGGGCAGGTACCAACCCGCGTGCTCCCAGTCGACGAGGACCGGACCGGCGGGGGAGAGGAGGATGTTGGAGAGCAGGGCGTCACCATGACAGAACTGCCCCATCCCCTGGCGGCCGCCCGCGTGCGACAGACCGTGCAGCAGCTTCTGCAGATCGTCCCGGTCCCGGTCGGTGAAGAGACCGAGCTCGTGATAGCGGGCGATCCGGGTGCCGTAGTCCAGCGGGGCGTCGAAGGTCCCGGCCGGTGGCCGCCAGGCGTTGAGCCGGGCGATCGCACCGAGCGCGGCCCGCACATCGGCCCGGGGCGGAGCCTCGACGGGGTGGCGCGAGAGCGCCGCCGCCCGCCCGGGCATCCGCTCGATCACCAGCGTGCAGTTCTCCGGGTCCGCCGCGACCAGTCGCGGCGCCCGCACCGGAGGACGGTGGCGGACGAAGGAGCGGTAGGACGCTATCTCGTGCCGGAACCGCTCGACCCACGCGGGGGAGTGGTCCAGTAAACACTTCGCGACCGCGGTGGTCCGCCCGGTCGTCCCGACGATCAGTACGGAACGCCCGCTGCGTCGCAGCACCTGCACCGGGTTGAACTCCGGGCAGATGCGGTGGACGGAGGCGATCGCGATCTTCAGCTGCGCCCCCTGGGGGCCCGACAGATCGATTCTCCCGCTGATCGGCTGGGTCCCCGTGGTCGGCGCCCAGCGCCGCGGCCGGACGGCCTGCGGGGCGGGAGCGAGGTAGGGTCCGGCGCCGGCCGGGACGATGCGGTGCTGCGGCCGGGGCGGGGCGGACACGGAGGACGATGCTGTGTACATGGAGGTGACAGATCCCTTCGTGCGCCGACGAGTTGCGTGCGTCGCCCCGCCCGCCCCCGGTCCGCACCCTGGGGAATGAGGGCCGGTCGGCGGGGCGGGGTGGCGCATTCCTACCTGACACCCGGGCGCGGGTGGCGGAACATCGGGCGCACCCTGGCGAACCCTGGCGAATAGTCGCCAGCCCTATGACAGCGGGCTACTGTCAACTCAGCCGAGAACCTGGGGGCTTAGACGTGACCGGACAAACCAACACCCGCCTGGCAGACCTGTTCGGCCTGGCCGGCTGGTCCAAGGGCGAACTCGCGAGACTCGTCAACCGGCAGGCGGCGGCCATGGGCCACCCCCAGCTGGCGACCGACACCTCGCGGGTCCGGCGCTGGATCGACCGGGGCGAAACGCCCCGCGATCCCGTCCCCCGGGTGCTGGCAGCACTGTTCACCGAGCGACTCGGCCGTGTCGTGACCATCGAGGACCTCGGGTTCGTACGACACGGGCGCAGCGGAAAGAGGCAGGACGTCAGGAAGACGGAGAACCCTGACGGGCTGCCCTGGGCACCCGATCGTACGGCGGCGGTCCTCACCGAATTCACGGGAATGGACCTCATGCTCAACCGACGCGGCCTGGTGGGCGCGGGTGCCGCGCTTGCCGCCGGCTCCGTACTCAGCAACGCCATGCACGACTGGCTGCAGACCGACCCCGCTCGCCAGGGAGCCCCCCGACGGGCCACCGATCCCCTCCACGCCGACCCCGCCGGGTTCGACCGCTACGAGGCCGCCCCCATCGGGTCGGAGGAGATCGAGGCACTGGAGCACTCGGTGGAGGTGTTCCGTGCCTGGGACGCCTCCCGGGGTGGCGGTCTCCAGCGCAAGGCCGTGGTGGGCCAGCTCAACGAGGTGGGCGGCATGCTCGCCTACCGCCACGCCGACCACCTCCAGCGGCGCCTCTGGGGCGTCGCCGCCAACCTGGCCGTCCTGGCCGGCTGGATGTCGCACGACGTGGGCCTGGAACCCACGGCACAGAAGTACTTCGTGATCGCCGCGCACGCGGCCCGCGAGGGCGGCGACCGGCCCCGGGCCGGCGAGGCACTGTCCAGGGCGGCCCGCCAGATGGTGCATCTGGGCCGGCCCGACGACGCCCTCGATCTGATGAAGCTCGCCAAGGACGGCTCGGGCGAGCGGGTGCTGCCCCGCACCCGGGCCATGTTCCACACGATCGAGGCCTGGGCCCAGGCCTCGATGGGCCGGGGGCAGGCCATGCGCCGTACCCTCGGCGAGGCCGAGGACCTGTTCGTGTCCGACCGGCGCGACGAGAAGAACCCGAGCTGGATGCAGAACTTCGACGAGGCCGACATGCACGGCATGCAAGCCCTCGCGTACCGCACACTCGCCGACCACGACCCGGCCGCGGCGGTCCCGGCCCAGCGTCACGCCAAGCTGGCGCTCGAACTGCGGCGCGGCGGCCATGACCGCTCGAAGCTCTTCGACCACATCTCGCTCGCCTCGGCCTGCTTCATCGCCGACGATCCGGAGCAGGCCGACCGGTACGCCCGGCTCGCCCTGATGTCCATGGGCGAGACCTCGTCCCACCGCACCTGGGACCGGCTGCGGGAGATGTACCGGCTCACCGGGCAGTACTCCGGCTACGCGAGGATCGAGCACCTGCGCGAGGAGATCGAGCTGGCGCTGCCGAGGTCACCGGTCAACCGGCCGAGGACGGGGCAGGCCTGAGCGGGCCGCCCGCGCCGAGGGGTCCGACGAGCCGTCGCCGAGGAGAGACGTCCGGAGCATCCGCGTACGGACGACGATCTCTCGTCAACAGGCCTGCGCCCTGCGGCCGTACGAGGGGCATGACGAATAGCCGCCCGGCGACCGTCGCGTCCGGACGTCGTCAACCACCGCCCGGCGTCGGGTGGTTCAGTTCCCGACCCGGACGATCATCACGCAGGCGTCGTCCTCGCGCCGCTCCTCGCCGAACTCCTCGACCACCGCGCGCACACCGTCCTGGGCGTCCCGCGCCCCGGCGAGCCGACGGCCGAGGGCGAGCAGCCGGCGTGTGCCCGTGTCGTCGTCCGGACCGCTGCCACGGGTCAGCCCGTCCGTGTGCAGCACCAGCAGGTCACCGGGGATCAGCCGGGTCTCGGCCTCGCCGTACACGGCCCCGGTCGTCGCCCCGAGGAGGACTCCCTCGGGCCGCCGGAGCACGTGCCCCGTCCCGTCGCGGAACAGCAGCGGGGCGGGGTGCCCGGCCTGCGCCCAGGTCAGCGTCTGGGCGACCGGGTCGTAGCGGCAGCACATCGCGCTGCCGAGCGCGGGCTGCACGGAGGTCTCCAGGAGCTGGTTGAGGTGACCCATCAGGGCCGCGGGGCGGATCCCGGCCACCGCCATACCGCGCAGCGCGCCGAGCAGCATGGCCATCGAGGAGGTCGCGGCGACCCCGTGTCCCGTCAGATCGCCGACGGTGAGCAGCGCGTCCCCGTCGGGCAGGGCCAGCGCGTCGTACCAGTCGCCACCGATGAGACCGGTGCTGGCGGCCGGGAGGTAGTGGGCGGCCACGTCGAGCGGGGCGGGGCCGTCGTGGGCGAAGAGGAGCGAGCCGCGCCACGGAGGGAGGACCGCTTCCT
Source organism: Streptomyces zaomyceticus (assembly GCF_014656215.1). Lineage (GTDB taxonomy): Bacteria > Actinomycetota > Actinomycetes > Streptomycetales > Streptomycetaceae > Streptomyces > Streptomyces zaomyceticus. The sequence goes on from NZ_BNBZ01000015.1 coordinate 112,467, forward strand.
GGAGTTCGACGGCGACCCGTCGCTCGGTCTGCTCGATATGACGGCTGCGCTCCAGGCTGTCCCGGCTCTCCCGGACCGCCCTCTCGCTGCGCCGCAGTTCGCTGACATCACGGAGGACGGCCCACATCGAGGCGGTGCAGCCGTCGGCGTCGAGGACGGGCTCGCCCGTCATGTGCACCGTGCGCACCCGGCCGTCGGTCCGCACGATCCGGAATTCGCCGTCGATCGGCTTTCCGTCGATCAGGCAGTCCGTGACCATGCCCTGCAGGACGGGCTGGTCCTCGGCGAAGACCATCGTGGGCATCTCGTCCAGCGACATCGGGCCGCTCTCGCGCGTACGTCCGAAGATCTGGAACAGCTCTTCGGACCAGCTGACCTCGTCGGTGAGGAGGTTCCACTCGGCGCTGCCGACGCGGGAGAGCAGTGAGCCGGTGCGCGTCGGGGGGATCTCGCCGTACGCGGTGCCGGGGTCCGTCGCGAGGGCCGTGTCGAGGACGGCCTCGGGGGCCTCCTCGGGGACGACCTCCTCCGGCACGCCGGCGCGCAGCTGACCCAAGTGGGCGCCCAGGTCGTCGAGTTGGTGAACCGCCAGGTCACAGAGGGCGCGCTGCCAGCGCTGCTGGGGGTCGTCGTCGTTCACCACGGCTTCCCGGCGCACGGCGACGAGCTCGCCGCGCAGGCGACGGGTCTGTGAGATCAGCGCGTCCACCGCGCCCGGCTCCGGCTGCTGGGCGGGGCGGTCCGCGAACAGTGGGGACGGCATGTCGTACTCCGATACAGGCGCGGCACGGCCGGACCAGATGTGAAGGTGAGGCCCGAACACGACTGTTGCACAGCCCGGGACGGCTCGTAAGGGCTTTGGCAACACTCGATCCGGTGGTGCTTCTGGCATATGTCAAAGGCCCAGCGAATATCGGCCAGGGCCCGACGCGTTACGGTGCGGGGGTGGTGAACGACGACGGAATCGGCACAGTGGGCACGCGCGCGGCGGTCACGGGCGGGGCGGGTACGGGGACGGGAACGGCCAGCTCGGGGGCCTCTGGTGCGGGAGTGACGAGCGTGACGACCGAGGCTCGAACGGGAGTGACGGGAGGAGTCGGCGGGCCAGTCGCAGGCGTGACAGGTGGGACGGTTGTGGCAGCGGTGACGGGCATAGCGGGTGAGGGGCGTGCGGGCGTCGCCGCCGTCGCCGCCCCGGGCTTCCCGGGTGTGAGAAGCGAGCCGAGAGCCGGGGTCGCCGCCACCGGAACGACCGGAGTGACCGGAGTGACCGGAGTGACCGGGGTGACCGCGGGGCCGCGTGGAGGTGCCTTCGTCAACGACGTCAAGGGTCAGCCGCGCACCGGAGCGACCGGAGCGGTCGGGGCGTCCCGAGCCATCGGATCGACGGGGGCCGCCGGTGCCCCCGGAGCGACCGCCGCCGTCGGCACCGCCGTCCTGCTGGCGGCCGCCCCCGCCGGGCGGGGACGCGCGATGGACGCCGCCTCCGTGCTCCCCGTCCTCGCGGCCGTGCCGCCCGGGGTCCTCACCGGCACCACCACCGCCACGGTCGTCGAACTCGCCGATCCGCTCGACCCGCAGACCGTGCTCACCCGCCTGCGTGCCGCGGCAGGAAGTCCGGGCCCGCTGGTCCTCTGCCTCGCCGGGCAGCTCCACCTCGACCGCAGGCAGCACCTGCCCCACCTCGCGCTCGCCCGCACCACCCCGGCGACCCTCCGCTACACGGCGCTCCCCTGGCACTGGCTCGTCGGCGAGCTCGGCGTCCGGGCGCCCGGCACCACGACCGTCGTCGCGGACCTCGCCGCGGACCCCGACGTATGGGAACGCCTCGGCACCGCACCCGAGCTGCTGAACCTCGGGCCAGGACCGCTCCTCTACGGGCGGGTCACCCCGGCACCGCGCCGGGGCGAGCCCATGGCCCCCGACTATCTGCGGTCCTGGGCGGAACTCTGGCGCTCCGGCGCCCGGCTGCCGCACGCGACCCTGCACGCGGAGTCCGCCGCCCGCGCCGCCTCGGTCACGCCCGAGTCCCTGTTCCTGGCGCCCGCCCCCACTCCCGTGCCCGTGGTGGCGCAGGACCCGCACCCGGCGATCCTGGCCGCCGCCATGGCCGGGCGGCACGGCGAGGCCGCGGCGGTGGCCGCGGCCTGGGAGTCCGAGGCCCTGCGCCGCCACGGGCCCCGGTCCGCGGAGGCGGTCCACTGGACGGAGGTGCGGGCCGACCTCGCCCGCCTGGCCGGGGAACCCGCCCGCAGCTGCGAACTGTGGCTCACCGCCGCGGAGGCCCGGCTCGGCCTGGGGCAGCGGACCGACGACCCCGACGTCGAAGGGGCCGTGGACCGGGCCCACCACCAGTGGGGAGAGATCGCCGACCCCGTGAGGGCCCGTGCCCTCGGCCCCGTACTCGTCGCCCTGCGGCGAAGCGTTCCCGGCCGCCGGCCCGGAGCCCTGGCCGCGCTGACGCGCCGCATGGCCGAACACCCCGCCCCGTGACCACGTGCCCACCCGCCCACGCCACGCCGTGCACGGCGTGCCTCGAAAGGCTCCGCGTGACCTCGCTCGCCCTCGTCCAGCGTTCGCTCGCCGACCCGTCCGTACGCCACCCGCTCCTGCCACCGCTCACCGGGGGCTGCCCGGTCACCTCCACCGACGAGCTCGCGTACCCCCTGGACATCGACTACGCCTACGACGAGGTCCCCACCGATCTGTTCACCCGCCCCGCCGCCCACGGCCTCGAACGCTGGGCCCTGCTGCTTCCGCCGCTCGCCGCCCCCGGGCTGGGCGAGGGGAACACCCCGCTGGTCGAACTCCCCGACGGCGTCTGGATCAAGGACGAGTCCCGCAATCCGACCTGGAGCCACAAGGACCGCCTCAACCGGGTCGCCGTCAGCGCCGCCGTCGCCTCCGGAGCGCGCGGCATCGTCGTCTCCTCCTCCGGCAACCACGGCGCGGCCGCCGCCGCGTACGCGGCCCGTGCCGGACTGCCCTGCGCCGTGTTCACCTCCCCGGACGCCCCGCCCGCCGTCGCCACCCATCTCCGCGCCTACGGGGCGACGGTGCTGACCGCCCCGTACGCCTCGGTACGGCCCCTGATGCGGCGCATCGTCGACGAGCTCGGCTTCCAGAACGTCAGCAGTGTCACGGACAACGGCCATACCGGACACCCCTTCGGGCCCGAGGGCTACAAGACCCTCGCCTACGAGATCGCCGTCGAGCTCGGCCGCGCCCCGGCCGCGGTGCATCTCCCCACGGGCTACGGAGAGTTGTTGTTCGGAGTGGCCAAGGGCTTCCAGGAGCTCGTACGGCTCGGGGTCACCGCTTCCGTCCCCCGTATGTACGCCACCGAGCCCGCCGCGGCCGGCGCGCTGACCGAGGCCCTCCGCACCGGCCGGCCCGTCGCGCGGGTCCCCGTGGGGCCGACCGCCGCGTACGCCATCGACTGCGAGACGAACGGCTATCGCGGTGTCCTCGCCGTCCGCGACACGGGGGGAGAGGCCCGCACCGTGACCGACGATCAGATGGCGCAGGCGCGGGCGGAGCTCGCCGCACAGGGGCTCTGGTGCGAGACCTCTTCCGCCGCCGGCCTCGCCGGCCTGCGCTCCCACGGTCCGCGCGAGAGCGAGGGACCGGTGGTGTGCGTGGTCACGTCGAGCGGCTACAAGGACATCGCCACGGCGAGGGAGGCCTACGCACCCGTGGACACGGACTGGCCGTCGATCAAGGCCGCCCTGACGGCCGCCGCGGAGGGGTGACCCGGGCCGGGCGACCCGGTCGGGGCGCGTCGACGGTGGGTAGCTTCGCCGCGCGCTCCGATCGACTGGACCTGGAGGATCTGCGGTCGACCCGGGACCACCGGCCAAGCGCACCTGCGGCCGGTCGAAGCCGGCGCAGATGTCCTTCGGCTTCGAACTCGACCGCCGACCGCGAGCCGTCGGCAGCACGGTGCTCGGCGTGGTGGCCCACCCCGGCGGCGCGCCGGACTCGCCCACCCCGTCCCGCCCGCCGGTCCATGTGACGCCACGGAGCGAGCCCGTCCCTCCCCATGTGGCCGATCCGGCGGTCGCCGCGAGGCCGTGGGCCGCCACCGGTGAGCTGGCCGGCACCGATCCGCACCTCCGCTTCCGGTAGGGGAGCCGCCCCCGGGAAGGCCGTCCCGGGGGCGGCTCCGATGCTCGGCCCCGGCCGATCCGGGGTCTCAGCCGTCGGTTCCGCTCCCGCCCGAGGTGGGCAGGACGACGCGGATGCCGAACTCGTACGTGCCCGTCGCCTGCGCGATCCCCATGAAGAGCAGGGCGAAGTGTTCCTGCCCCCGGGCCGTGGCGATGCCGCCCAGGTCGAGCAGCGCGTCGTCGGACCAGCCGAGTTCGGCGACCAGTCCGCGCACCACGTCCTTGGCCGCCGCGTCCTCGCCGGAGAGGAACACCGTGCCCGGGCCCTCCAGGGAGTCCGGTGCGATCATCACCTTCCGATCGACCGTGGCGAGTGCCTTCACCACCCGTGCCCCCGGGAACGCCTGCTGGATCTCCTCGCCGAGGCTGACGACCGGGTGCGAGAGCGTCCCGTCCGCCAGGAACCCGACCCCGACGTCGAGAAGGACCTTCCCCGCGAGGGCCTCTGCTCCGATCGTGTGCAGCAGGTCCACGGAGGCGGTGCCCGGGGTGGCGTTCACCAGGACCTCCGCGTGTTCGGCCGCGGCCGCGGAGGCGACGATCCGTAAGCCCGTCGCGGTGAGTTCCCCGAGCTCCGTGAGGAGCTCCGGGTCGTCCGGTCGCCGCGACCCGAGGACCACGTCGTGGCCGGTCCGCGCCCACGCCGCCGCGAGTGCCCGTCCTACATTTCCTGTTCCGAGAATTCCGATTCGCATGACGGCCATCCTGGTCCCGAGGCCCGCACCGGCACCTCGGCCCGGGGACCGGACCCGCGTCCGTCGCTCGCCCTAGGCCGTCTCGCCCCGAGCCGCCTTGCGCCGAGCCTCCTCGTCCCCGGACGTGGCCGCCGCCGACCGGGTCCGGGCTGAGATGATCGGGGTATGCCCACCTCCTCGACCCCGACCTCGCCATCGAGCCCGGTCCCGGCAACGAGCCCCGGCCGGGAGGCGGCCCCCGCTCCGGCCCCGCGCGCTCCCCTCGTCACGGAACGGCTCCTGCTGCGCCCCGTGCGGGCCGGCGACGTGCCGGCCGTCACCCGGCTGTGGACGGATCCCGAGGTCCGACGCCATCTGGGCGGGCCGGTCGCCGAGCAGGTCGTACGGATCCGGCAGCGGCGCGTCGTCGGGGCGCCCGGCGTCCACGCGGTGGAGCGGGCGGTGGACGGGGTGCTCCTCGGGCTCGTGACGGTGGAGCCGGAGGCGCGGGACGGGGAGACGGAGGTCTCGTACCAGTTCCTGCCCGAGCACTGGGGCCGGGGCTATGCGCGCGAGGCCGTCGCCGCCGTCCTCGACGCGACGCTCCGTGACACCCCGAGCGTGGTCGCGCTGACCCAGCAGGCGAACGGTCCCTCCCGGCGACTCCTCGAGGCCGTCGGCATGACCCACGTCTCGTCGTTCGTCGAGTACGAGGCCCACCAGGTGCTCTACCGGCGTCGGCGATGATCCCGCCGGCCGCCCCCTGCGCTCACCGGATCTTCTCGCCGGCCGCCAGCTTCGCCACCATCCGTTCCAGGCGCTGAGCCCGGCCCTTCGGGGTGCGGGCCTGCCAGAGCCGCATGATCACCAGATACTGATCGGTCCTCCCCAACCCCTCGTAGGAGGCCCGCGCCTGCGCGTCGGCCTCCAGCGCCGCCGCGAGGTCGTCCGGTACGGTCGCCTCGGCCTGCGAGGGGTACGCGGACGCCCACCGGCCGTCCGCCTGCGCGGCCCGCACCTCGGCGAACCCGGGCTCACGCATCCGGCCCGCCTCCGTGAGCGCGGCGACCTTGCGGACGTTCACCTGGGACCAGAGGCTGCGGGACCGCCGCGGGGTGTACTTCTGGAAGAAGTACGCCCCGTCCCCGCCCTTGCGCTGCCCGTCGATCCAGCCGAAGCAGAGCATGCAGTCGAGGACCTCCGGAATCGTCAGCGACGCGCCCCCCTTGCCCTTCTTGGCGATCCTCAGCCAGACGCCCGGAGTGTCGGCGTGGTGGGTTTCCAGCCAAGCCTCCAGCTCGGCGGTCTCCGTGACCGTCATCAGCTCGAGCCCCTCGTACCGCTCCATCGGACCCGGTCCCCCTGTCGTCGTCGGTCGTCGCCCGCGGGCCGCGTCCGGGGCGCTCGTGACCACGATATTGACACCGGCCGCCGTGCTCCCGACTTCGCACGGCAGGTTGCCGCGTACCATCTGCGGACCGTCCACCGGGGCAGCCGCGTCCACGTCGTCCCTTCCGGATCCTGCCCGACCCGACAGGGACGACCGGGCCGGGCCGGCCGCCAGGACACCTATGCCGAGGAGCTTCGACCCATGTCCTTCCTGGTGATCGGCGAGTGCGTCGCCGACATCGTTCGCGCCCCGGCCGGTCCGGGCGCCGCCGACCGTGTCCACCCGGGCGGCAGTCCCGCCAACGTCGCCTACGGCCTCGGCCGGCTCGGCCGTGAGGTCACCCTGCTCACCCAGCTCGCGGACGACCCCGCCGGGCGGCTCATCCAGGCGCGTCTCCAGGGCGCGGGCGTCCGCGTGGAACTCGGCGACACGCCCGTACGGACGCCATCGGCGGTCGTGGGTCTCGACGCGAGCGGCAAGGCCTCGTACACCTTCGACATCGCCTGGACGCTGACGGGCGGCGTGCCGGCCGACCTCGTGCCCGACCATGTGCACATCGGCTCGATCGCCGCCGTCACCGCGCCCGGCGCGACCGCCGTCCTCGCCGTGACCGAGCGGTTCCGGGACCGGGCCACCGTCAGCTACGACCCCAACATCCGGCCGGCGCTGATGGGGGAGCACGGCGAGGCCGTCGCCCGTGTCGAGCGCTGTGTCGCCCTCGCCGACCTGGTGAAGGCGAGTGACGAGGACCTGGCCTGGCTCCACCCCGACGAGGACCCCCGCACCATCGCCGCCCGCTGGCTCGCCCTCGGACCGGCCGTCGTCCTCGTCACTCTGGGCGCCGGCGGATCGCTCGCCTTCACCCGGCACGACACGGTCTCCGCCGGGGCGCCCCGGGTCGCCGTCGTCGACACCGTCGGCGCGGGCGACTCCTTCATGTCGGCTGTCCTCGACACGCTGGCCGGCCGGGACAGGGCGGCGCTCGGCGCACTGGCCGCCGACGACCTGGCGGGGCTTCTCGCCACGGCCGGAGCGGCGGCCGCCGTGACCGTGTCCCGAGCCGGTGCCCAGCCGCCCGACCGGGCCGAACTGGACATCGCCCGGGACGGGTTCGCCCTCAGACCCGGGCGTGCGTCGTGATGTCCGACGCGAACTGCTCGACCATCTCCGGGGTGACGGTCGGCCGGCACTGCCCGATGGCCTCCAGATAGTCCGCGGTGCTCGCGCCGGGCACCGGAGCCTCGCCGCCCCGCCCGCCGACCGCGAGCAGATCACGTTCGAAGGAGGCCTGGGCGGCGATCCGGGCCGCGTGCTCGATGTCGGCGGGCGTGAACAGGTCGCTCGCCAGGACGAGTTCGTCGATGTCGACATCCGCACGGCCGTCGGTGTAGCGGGCCCAGATAGCCGCCCGCGCCGCCTTGTCCGGCGTCCCGATCGGGATGAGGTAGTCGAAGCGGCCGGGACGCAGGAACGCCGGGTCGAGCGAGCGGATGGAGTTGGTGGCACAGACGAGCAGCCGCTCGTCCCGTTCCCGGAAGCCCGGTATCAGCTTGAGGAGTTCGTTCGTCACCCCGTGCATGCCACCGGGCTGGGCGGGCTCGGAGCGCACGGGAGCGATCTCCTCGACCTCGTCGATGAAGACGAGCACCCGCTCCAGCTCGGCGATCCGCGCGAACGCGGACCGCAGGGCGGCGGCCAGGTTCCCCTCGTCGGCGAGGCGGGAGGGCAGGATCTCCACGAACGGCCAGCCGAGCCGTGAGGCGATCCCGCGCGCGAACGTCGTCTTCCCGGTGCCCGGCGGGCCGAACAGACAGACCGCACGGGGCGGTCGCACCCCGTGCCTGCCGGCCCGCTCCGGCTCGGCGAGCGGCAGCACCACCCGGCGCTCGATGAGGTCCTTCTCCCGTTCCATCCCGGCGACCCTGGCCCACAGGTCGCCGGGGAGGAGCCGGCCGCCCAGTTCGTCGAGGAGCCCGGCGGCCGGGCCGTGCAGCGGCTCCACCTTCTCGAAGTACGCCACGGCGGGCTGACGGGTGTACCCGGCGTTGAGCAGCCCCTCCCCGAGGAGTTCCTCCTCCGGCAGGACGTAGGCGATCCGCCCGACGCGGGCCGCCACCAGCCGCCGCTCCAACTCCACGAGCAGGGCACTGGCGAGACCGCGGCCGCGCCAGGCGGAGGAGATCGCGATCCGCATGACCCAGGCCCGCTCGCCCGAGACGCAGGCGAGGGCGGCCCCGATGGGCGCGCCCTGATGGACGGCGACCACGGCCGGCTGGCGGGTGGTGAGGGCGCCGATGCACTCGGCCAGCGAGAAGACGGACTCCTGGCCCAGCTCCGCGGTCGTGTCGATCAGATGGACGACGGCGGCGAGATCGCTCTCGCGGTAGTCGTGGATGTGCCAGTTCACCGGTGGTACCGCCCCTCGTTGGTGCCGATGCGGCGAGGCTAGGCGGGGTCCGGGACGACGGTCGTGCGCCATCCTGCACAAGGCGATACGGGCGAACGCGCCGTACCGGCTCTATGCGGCCCGCACGCCGGGCTCGCACCGCGCGGACGTCGTACCCGACTCGGCGCACCGCGCGGACGTCCCATCCGACACGGCGCGCCGCGCGGACGTCGTACCCGACTCGGCGCACCGCGCCCGGGCCGCGCCGGGTCCGCACCGGCTCCAGGATGCGGAAAACCCCCGGAAGGAATCCTTCCGGGGGTGATACGCGAGCTCGGGGCCTTCAGCGGGGCGAGACCGTCAGAAGGCGGGCGCCAGCTTCGGGTTCGGGCCGTGCGCGTTCTGCTGCTGCTCGCCCTCGGTGGCCGCGAAGACGATCAGGATGATGAAGCCGACGATCGGAACCAGGCCGATGAGGATCCACCAGCCCGAACGGCCGGTGTCGTGGAGTCGGCGGACGGTCACACCGAGGGACGGCAGGAAGACGGCCAGCGAGTAGATCGTGCTGAGCAGCGAGAAGTCGAGCACCACGCCGATGATGGCGAGCACGATCGCGATGATGATGTTGAAGAGCTCGAACATCCAGAATTCCTGGCGACGCGCCCGGCCGTTGAAGACGGCGTACTTCTTGATGACGTCGAGGTACCAGTTCACTTTGTCCCCCCAAGGACTGGGTATGAGCGGGAGAGCCTGTCCCTGTGGAGCAAGCTTTACGCAGAACTTAGGTGGCTGAAACCACATGGGTCAATTCGTTACCGGGCAGTGGCCGTTCCGGGGCGGGAAACAGTGAACGGCGGCACCTCCGGGAGGGGAGGGGCCGCCGTTCCGGGAGAGGATCAGAACGTCACGTCCTTCGCTTGGTCATGAGCAGTCCGCCGGCCGTGAGGGAGAACAGGCAGACGCACGCGCCGGTGATCACGTTGCTGAGGACGGTGCCGGTGTCGGGGCTCGACCCGACCACCCACGGGGCGATGATCAGCCACGCGCCCATCAGCAGGACGACGAAGTTGAGGTCCTGCGACCGCTCCGGAACCATCGACATGCACAGGCCGAGGACCGCGAGGGCGATGCCCACGACCAGGTTGGTGATGGCGAGCGCGGGCTGGGCCGCGGAGAAGTGGACCGTCCACGCGGAGATCGCGGCGTAGATACCGGCGAGGATCACGAGTTCCTCCACCGCCGCGACACCACGGGTCTGGAGCATACGGGCATATCGGTCCCGCATTTCCGGCGCATCGGGGTGTCCTGCGATATCACCGGGACGGTGAGAGACGTCGGCCATACGACTCGCCTCCTTACGGCGTCATACACGTCTGACCGCGCTTGCGGCGAATGCTGCCGCTGCTTCATTGTGCGCTTATCTGGCCTTTATGTGTAGGTCTGCCCGATAAGGGATGTGTACAGAATTTGAGCTGCGGATATGCGTGGACCCACCAAATGGCGAGGGGTGTTCAACAAAAATTCAATGCACGAGCGAACCGTCTGCCGTATCGGCACGCGGGGTGCCCGCCGGAACCCCGGCGCGTAGCCTGGAAGTGGACTCGGGGACTCCATCTCTCCACCGCCGGGAGCGCATGATGGCCGGCATCGTGAAGAAGAGCTTCGACGCAGCGGACGAGACCCGCCCCTTCGAGGACGGCAAGGGCAGGCTTGACCTGGTCAGCGGTGTGCACGGCGCGGTGGGCCGCGCCGTGTTCGAGCCGGGCTGGCAGTGGACCAAGCACGTCAAACCGATCGCCGGTACCGACAGTTGCCAGGCGTCGCACGTGGGATACATCGTCAGCGGCCGGATGAAGGTCGTGATGGACGACGGCGAGACCACCGAGTACGGCGCGGGGGACTACATGGAGGTCCAGCCCGGCCACGACGCGTGGGTCCTCGGCGAGGAGGCCTGCGTGGCCCTGGACTGGAAGGGCTTCAGCGACTACGCGAAGCCGTCCGGCTGACGACACGGGACGACGGCCGACCGGCCGGCGACGCGGATGCGTCCGGCCGTCGGCGCCCGGCGGTCCGGTTCGCCACGCGAGGCCGTCCGGTCGGCCACGCCGGGCCGACCGGCGCCCCCGGCGGCCCCCCCCCGGCCCGCCGCCGGCTCCCGACGCCCCCGGCGGCGACGCCCCCGGCGGCCCCGCCCCGGTGCCGCCGCTCAGTGGTGCCCGAACCGCACCCCCTCCCACGGGACACGGTCGTCCGGGAACGACTCGGGGCGCCGCTGGTCGAGCGTCCGGGCGGGCGCCGCCTCGATCACCGGCGCGGCCCCCTCGATCCGCAGCAGCCAGGCGGCGAGTTCGTCCCGCAGCCCGTCCGCCACCGCGCGGTGGGAGGTGAGGCCCACCAGGTTCTCCAGTTCGTACGGATCGGCCGCCAGGTCGTACAACTCCGTCTCCCGGTAGAGCTCCGCGGCGGCCTCCCGCCACGGGTCCGCGCCGGGCGCCGCCGACACCGCGTACTTCCACCGCTCCGTCCGGACCGCCCGCCCCACCTGGTCCTCGCTGATCTGGACGAGGACCGACGACGGCCGGTCGGGGTCCTTCCCGCCGCCGACCAGCGGCAGCAGCGACCGCCCCTGCACCCCCTCCGGTACGTCGAGCCCCACCGCCTCGACGAGGGTCGGCATCAGGTCGACCGTCGACACGGGCTGCCGGACCAGCCCACCGCCGCGGAACCCGGGACCCGTCAGTACCCACGGCACCCGCACCGACGCCTCGTGCGCCGAGCGCTTGTACTCGGAGTTGCGGGTACGGAAGTGGGAGCCGTGATCCGCGGTCCAGGCGAACACGGTGTCGTCCTCGATGCCCAGGCTGCGCAGGGCGTCGCGCAACCGCCCCACCCCCTCGTCCACGCGCTTGATCTGCCCCAGATAGCCGCCGATGTGGCGGTGCGCACCGCCCTGCGGCGCGGACGGGCCGAGCGCGGCGAGATCCGGCGGGAGCCACCGGCCCTCGTACCGTTCCCGGTACCCGGCGGGGGCCGGGTAGTCGTCCGTCGGGTTCTGATGGTGCGGTTCGAGCAGGGAGAGGAAGAGCAGGAACGGCCTGTCGTGATGGTCGGCGACGAACCGGATCGCCGCGTCGACGAGGGCGTCCGAGCGGTAGCCCGGGAGACGGACCGGCTCGCCCTCGCCGTCGAACACCACCGTGCGGTGGGCGTCCGAGGTGAACTCCAGCCGGTCCGAGGCCAGCCAGTGGTCGTAGCCGCCGCGCCGCTCGGGCGGGACGGGCCCGTCGGGCCCGTCCTCGCCGGCCAGGTGCCACTTGCCGATGTAGCCCGTCGCCCAGCCCGCCGCGCCGAGGACCGAGGCGAGCGTGGGCGTGTCCGTCGGCAGGGGCAGACCGTTGCGGAAGACCCCGGTGGAGGTCGGCCAACGGCCGGTCTGCAGCGCCGAACGGGCGGGCGCGCAGACCGGGTTGGGGGTGATCGCCTGCTCGACGAGGGTGCCTTCACGGGCCAGCCGGTCGAACTCGGGTGTCACCCCCGCCGGATTGCCGTGGGCGCCCGTGGTGTCCCACCGCTGCTGGTCGGTGAGCACCACGATCACCCGGGGCGGGACGACGGTCATACGGCGGCCGGCTCCTCCGTGGAGCTGCCCGAGGCGATGCCGAACGCCGGGTCCGGGACCGACTCGGGCGCGAGCAGGGCCGAGGAACGGCCGTCCACGCCGATCGGCACGTCGCCGTCGATGGTGACGCGGCGCAGCTTGCGCACGTGGTCGTCGGAGTCGTCCACCCCGTAGTGCTGCGTGGCGCGGTTGTCCCAGATGGCCACGTCCCCGACCTGCCACTGCCAGCGCACGGTGTTCTCCGGGCGCTCGACGTGCGACTGGAAGAGGCCGAGGAGGGCGCGGGAGTCGGCGCCCGTCAGACCGCTGATCCGCTGGACGAAGTTGCCGAGCAGCAAGGTCCTTTCGCCGGTCTCGGGGTGGACGCGCACCACCGGGTGCTCCGTGAGGAACTTCGTGGAGGCGAAGATCTCGCGGAAGCGGGCGAGCTGCTCGGGCAGGGCGCCGGGACGCAGCGCCGCGTAGTCGTAGTCGTTGGAGTGCACCGCGCGCAGGTTGTCGGCCAGGGCGCGCAGCGGCTCGGGGAGGTTCTCGTACGCGGTCGCCGTGTTGGCCCACAGGGTGTTTCCGCCGTACGGCGGGATGACCACCGCGCGCAGGATCGAGAAGGCCGGGTAGGCGGGCACGAAGGTCACGTCGGTGTGCCACTGGTTGGCGCGGCCGCCGTAGTCCGAGTCGATCGGGAAGGAGTAGCGGCCGTCGGCGGAGGGGACGGTGGGGTGGGCGACGGGCGTTCCGAGGAGCCGGCCGAAGGCCTCGTGGGCCTCCTCGTCCAGATGGTCCTGGCCGCGGAAGAAGACGACCTTGTGCGCGAGGAGGGCGGCGCGGATCTCTGCCACGGTCTCGGCGGGGAGATCACCGCCGAGGCGGACCCCGGAGATGACGGCGCCGAGGCGGCCGCCGACCTTCTGGACGGTGAGGGTGCTGGTCGCGGTCGACATGGTGGGTCCTTTCGTGGGTCCGGGACGGACCCGGAGACAATTAATCTCGGAGCGGAAGTAATGAGGGGACGAGAGGCCCCGTGAGATCCCGAACATGTCGGCGTGTTCGGACGGGATCGGAGGGGCCCGGTCGAGGTCGAGGGAGTCGGACGCGGGCGGAGAAGGGAGTGCCCGGCCGGGCCGCGGAGGAGACGCCTCGTCGGGGAGGCGGGGCCTACGGGAGCGCGAGCGGCGGACCGGTCCCGCGAGAGGGTCGCGAGGATCAGACGCCGGAAGCGGCGGAGGCGCCGGGGGCGGCGGGACAGGAGGAGATCGCGAACATGTCCCGGAGACTCGCAGCGGCCGCCGCCGCGCGTCAAGCACCGGCCGACTCCCCGAACCACCGTCACCGATGGTTCAATCGGCGCCTGCCGGGCGCCGGCGGACCAGCCCGGAGCACCCCGTCGCACCACCCCTGAGCTGCGATGTCCTGCCGTTCCTCGCGGAGTGGAGCCGACGGCGGCGGCGGACCGGCGCCGGGCGTGGGGGCCCTTCCGGGAATTCACACCACCGCAACAGTGACCAGAGAGGCACCCATGACGAGGAACCTTCCCCGCACTTCGCGGATGGCGGGCGACGGACGGCGCGAGGCCAATGCCGCCACCGTCCTGCGCACGGTCCTCGACCACGGACCGGTGGCCCGCGGCGCCGTCGCCCGGCTCTCCGGTCTGAGCCCCGCCGCGGTCTCGCGCCAGGCCACCGACCTCACCCGGCTCGGCCTGCTGCGCGAGCTGCCCGAACTGGCCGGGGGCGGGGGAGTCGGACGGCCCCAGATCCCCGTCGACCTGCACATCGGCGCCTCCGGGGGGCCCGTCGCCGGAGGCGTCCATCTCGGCGTCCCCAGCTCGACCTTCGCCCTCGTCGACCTGCGCGGACAGGTCCTGGCCCATCGCACGTACGCCCATGACGGCATCGCGCCGGACAGGCTGCCCGGAGCCGTGGCCCGTGAACTCCGCGCCTTCCTCGACGCGGGGACGAAGGGGCGCCCGCTCCTCGGCGTCGGCGCCGCCGTCGGCGGCTGGGTGGATCCCGCCGAGGGGGTGGTCGTCCGGCATCAGGTCCTGGGCTGGCGCCGTCGGCCGCTCGCCGCCGAGCTCGCCCGCGGCCTCGGCGGACGCACCGTGCGCCTGGACAACCACGCCCGCTCCATCGCCCAGTCGGAGATTCTCTTCGGCCGGCCCGCCGCCCGGCGGAGCCTGGTCCACCTGTTCATCGGCAATGTCGTCGACGCGGCCGTCGGGCTGGCGGGAGTCGTCCACCAGGGGCCCGGCGCGGCGGCCGGCGACGTGGCACACCTGCCCGTACCGGACTCCACCGTGCCCTGCCCGTGCGGGCGTTCAGGCTGCCTGGAGGCGACCGCGTCGAACACCGCCCTCGGTCTCACGGCCGTGCGGCGCGGGATCGTGCCCGAGCCCGACACCTCCCTCGTGGTGGACGCGGCGGCCGCGGGGGACCGACGAGCCGACCGGCTGCTGCGCGAGCGCGCCCGCGCGGTGGGCCGCGCCGTCGCCCTCCTGCTCGACGTCCTGAACCCCGATCTGGTCGTCGTCACCGAGCAGTCGAGCGTCATCGAACCGGAGTACCTGGAGGAGATCCGGGGGGCCGCGATCGATCTCTCGCACGTCTGCGACGATCCCGAACGCATCGTCAGTCCACATGCTGGACCTGCCACGCTGCCTGTCGCCGCGGGCACGGTTCTGCTGAATCCCCTGTTCAGGAGGCCTCTTCAGACAGTCGGAGAGCTGCTGGCGCCGGAGGGTGATGCGTGATGTCGTCTCGGAATGCGGTCAAGCCCGGTTGACCGCCGCGCGAAGCCGCTGTCATATTGCTCCCGTGAATCCGGACATGAGCCTCATCTCCCGCAGGCACGTCGACCTCTGTCGACAGGCCAGCGCGGTCTGTGCCGTCCGCGTCTGACCCAGGCGCCGGTCGCCGCACCGGCCACGCCCGTCCCGCTCCGGCCCTGCCGAAGGCGGGTCGCCCGCCGTCGCTCCGCTGACGGCCGCGTTCCCGCCGTTCCCGTCGCCGGACCGGGCCGCACCTTCTCCCGCACCGCACCGTAGAGCCGTCCGTACCGGATCCCCGGTGCCTCGCGGTGCCGCGGTGTGCCCGCGCCGGCTGCCCCCGGACCGTTCGCGACCTCCCGAACTCCCAGCTTCCCCGCTGCTCCACCACCCGCTCTCCTCCTTTCCTTCCGCTGCGGAAGGAATCCGTGCGTCCCGCGCGCCTCCGACCCCATTCACAGGCAGGCTTCGATGACCGAGCTGTACTCCACCCCTTCCACCGCCCTGTCCCGGCGCACCACCCTGCGCGCCGCGGGCGGCGGCACCCTGCTGCTCGGTCTCGGCCTCGCGGGCTGCCGCTCGGCGGTCTCCGAGGCCGAGGCACCCGCCGGGAAAGCCGGTACGGGGCCCCGCCGCGGCGGCACCCTCACCGTCGCCGTCAACAGCGACTTCACTCCCAGCCTGCTCTTCGCCCAGAGCGGTCAGTCGCTCCAGCACCGGCTGATCTACAACACCCTCACCCGCTACGACGACCGGCTGAGGCCGCAGCCCGAACTCGCCACCTCCTGGGAGTACGCCCAGGACGGCCGCAGCATCACCCTCAAGCTCCGTTCCGGCGTCACGTACCACGACGGCCGTCCCTTCACGGCCGACGATGTGATCTTCGCGGTGAAGAACCTTCAGAACCCGCTCCGCGCAGCCCAGTTGAGGGCCACCGCGGCCGCCGTCACCGGCTTCGAGAAGCGCGGCGACCACGAGCTCGTCCTCCGGCTCGCCCATCCGGTGAACAACCTCTTCGACCTCTTCGAATTCATGATCGTCACCGACCGGCACAGCGTCGAGGACGCCGTCGCCGGCAAGAAGCTCAACGGCACCGGCCCGTTCAAGCTCACCAAGTGGAGCCCCGGCACCGGCCTCCGCTTCACCCGCAACGAGAAGTACTGGCAGCCCGACCGCCCCTACCTCGACGGCGTCGAGTTCCGCGTCGTACCCCAGGCCGACGCCCTGCTGTCCTCCCTCCGGACCGGCCAGTCCCAGCTCTCCTTCAGCGTCCCCGGCAAGAACCTCGCCGTCGTCGCCTCCACCCCCGACCTCGCCATCAGCGAGTACACCACCGGAGGCGGAGCCTTCTACCTCGGCGTCAACACCACCGTGGCCCCGCTGAACGACAAGACCGTCCGGCAGGCCCTCGCCTGGGCCGTCGACCGCGAGCGCATCCTCAAGCAGGTCCTCGGCGGCTACGGACTGGCCTCCGCCACCCCCTGGCCCAAGTCCTCACCCGCCTTCAGCGAGACGGGCCGCACCCACTACACCTACGACCCCGGCAAGGCACGCGAGCTCCTCAAGTCGGCCGGCCACAGCAGGCTCGACCTGCCCCTGCTCCACATCAACCTGCCCGGGGACACCGCGGTCGCCGAGGCCATCCAGTACGACCTCAAGCAGATCGGCGTCCAGGTCACTCTGCGGCCCACCGACCCGGCCACCGCCCAGAAGAACCTCATCGCCCAGAAGATGCCCGGCCTCTGGGCCATGAGCCACGGCTTCGCCCAGGTCCAGCCCTCCACCCTGGCCGTCAGCGCCTACCCCTTCAACGAGGCCAAGAACACCTCGAAGTTCCGCTCCGCCGCGTACACCAAGGTCGTCCGCGAGGCCTGGACCACCCCCGAGACCGGCGCCCGCGCCAACACCCTCCGGCAGCAGATCACCGACACCCTCCTCGACGAGGCGTTCATCATCGACCTCGTCATCCGCGGCGCCGTCCAGGTCGCCGCCAAGAAGCTGCACGGCGTCACCCTCAACAAGTTCTCCTACCTCAACCTCGACGACGCCTACCTGGCGGGCTGAGATGCGCGGCTACCTGCTGCGGAGACTCCCCTCCGCCCTCCTCGTCCTCCTCGTCGCCTCCTTCGTCGCCTTCGCCCTCCTGCGGCTCGTCCCCGGCGACCCCGCGGCCGTCCTCGCGGGCCCGGACGCGAGCCCCGAGACGGAGGCGGCCATCCGCACCCGCCTCGGGCTCGACGCACCCCTGCACACCCAGTACCTCCAGTGGATCGGCGACCTCCTCACCGGAGACCTGGGACCGTCCTACGCGATCGGCGGGCAGACCGCCGACCTCATCGCCGACGGGCTCGGTGCCACCGTCGAACTCACCCTCGGTGCGCTGCTGTTCGTCGTCGTCCTCGGCGCCGCCTTCGGCATCCTCGGCGCCACCTCCCGCAATCGCTGGGTACGGGGGACCGTACGGGCCCTCACCACCGCGGCGCTCGCCGTGCCGCCCTTCGTCACCGGCGTCCTCCTCGTCCTCCTCTTCGCCGTCCTCCTCGGCGCACTGCCGCCGGGCGGCCGCGTCCCGCTCCTCACCGCACCCGACCTGGGCGTCCAGTACCTGCTGCTCCCCGCGCTCTGCCTGGCCCTGCCCAGCGCCGCCGTCCTCGGCCGCTACCTCAAGGACGGCATCGAACGCGCACTCGCCGAGGACTACGTCCGCACCGCCACCGCGGCCGGCGTCGCCCCCCGGCGCCTGCTCTGGCGGCACGCCCTGCCGAACGCCCTCCCACCCGTCGTCACCCTCCTCGGGATGCAGACCGGGCACCTCCTCGGCGGCGCCGTCCTCGTCGAGGCGATCTTCGCCTGGCCCGGCCTCGGGCAACTCGCCGAACAGGCCCTGGTCCGCCGGGACTACCCCGTCGTCCAGGACCTCCTGCTCCTCCTCGTCACCGTGTTCGTCCTCGTCCAACTGCTCACCGACCTCGTCCACGCCCGGCTCGACCCCCGGATCAGGTGGGAGTGACCCATGACCGCACAGACAGCGGCCCACCCGCCGCTCGCCCGCAAGCCCCGCCACCCCTACCGGGCCGCCCTCGCCACCGTCCGCGGACGCACCGGTCTCACCCTCGTCGGCCTGGTCGTCCTCGCCGGACTCCTCGCTCCGCTCCTCGCCGGACACGGCCCCACCGACCAGAGCGGCCTCGCGCTCGCTCCGCCCGGTACCCCCGGGCACCCGCTCGGCACCGACGACCTCGGCCGTGACCTCCTCGCCCGGCTGCTCCACGGCATCCGGGCCGACCTCGGCATCATCGCCGTCGCCGTCCCCCTCGGCGCCGTCCTCGGCTGCCTGTTCGCCCTGGCCGCCGCCGCCCACCCGATCGCCGACACCGTCGTCCAGCGCACCTTCGACCTGATCCTCGCGTTCCCCGGGCTCATCCTCGCGCTGGCCGTCACCGCCGTCCTCGGTCCCGGCCGGCTCCCCGTGATCCTCGTCATCGCCCTCGCCGAGATCCCCGTCTTCGGACGGCTGCTGCGCACCGGAATCCTCGTCCAGAGCGGCCGGGAGTACGTGACGGCCGCGCGTGTCGGCGGCACCTCGGGCCGCCGGATCCTCACCCGGCACATCCTGCCCAACGCCGCCGACCCGCTCGTCGTCCAGATCGCCGTCTCCCTCACCGTCGCCGTCTTCATCGAAGGTGCGATGAGCTTCCTCGGCGTGGGGGTCCGCCCACCCGAGCCCACCCTCGGAGCCGTCCTCAGCCAGTCGATGCCCTACCTCGCCCAGGCCCCGCACTTCGCCGCCGGACCGCTCGTTACCGTGACCGCGCTCGTCCTCGGCCTCTCCCTGACCGCCGAGGCACTGAACCGGGAGATACGCCGATGACCACCCCGCCACTCCTCGAAGTCCAGGGCCTCGACGTCGAGTTCACCACTCCCGACGGCGGGGGACTGCACGCCGTCCGGGACGTGTCGTTCACGCTCCGCCGGGGCGAGACCCTCGCCGTCGTCGGCGAGTCGGGCTCCGGCAAGTCCACCACCGCCCTCGCCCTGCTCGGCATGCTGCCCGGCACCGGCCGGATCAGCGGCGGCTCCGTCCGACTCGACGGGGAGGACCTCGTCACCGCCGGGGAGGACCGGCTCAGGGCCGTACGGGGCGTCCGCATCGGCATGATCTTCCAGGACCCGATGACGGCCCTCAACCCCGTCCTCACCATCGGCCGCCACCTCGACGAGGTCCTCCGCGCCCACGCCGGACGCGACAGGGCCGCCGGACGCGACAAGGCGTCCAGAGGCGACAAGGCCACCGCAGGCGACAGCGCCGACCCCCGCACCGGAGGCGACAGCGCCGTCCCCCGATCCGGACGGGACAAGACCGCTCCCCGCACCGGACGGGACAGGGCCGCCCGGCGCGCCCGCGCCGTCGAGCTCCTCCACCTCGTCGGCATCCCCGAGCCCGAGCGCCGACTCGACGACCATCCGCACCAGTTCTCCGGCGGCCAGCGTCAGCGCATCCTCATCGCCATGGCCCTCGCCGGCGAACCCGACATCCTCCTCGCGGACGAACCCACCACCGCCCTCGACGCCACCGTCCAGGACCAGATCCTCACGCTTCTCGGCGAGCTCACCCGGACCACCGGCACGGCGGTCGTCCTCATCACCCACAACATGGGCGTCGTCGCCCGCGCCTGCGAGCGCGTCCTCGTGATGTACGGCGGCACGGTCGTCGAGGACGGGCCCACCGCCGAAGTCCTCACCCGCCCCCGACACCCCTACACCGCGGGCCTCCTTGCCGCCGTGCTCCGGCTCTCCGCCCCCTCCGGGACCCGTCTCGTAGGCATCCCCGGCACCCCGCCCGATCTGCGACTCCCCCTCGCCGGGTGCGCGTTCGCCGCCCGCTGCGCCCTGGCCGAGGACCGCTGCCACACCGCCCTACCCCCGCTCGTCGCCCTCACCGACACCGTGCGGGCCGCCTGCCTGCCGGCCGCCGAACGGGCCGAGCCGCTGCCGCCGCCCGTGCCGCCCACCCCGCTCGACCGGCCCGCGCCCGGGGCCGTCGTCCTCACCGCCGAGGGAATCCGCAAGACGTACAAGGGGCGCGGCCGGCGCTCCTTCACGGCGCTGGACGACGTCTCCCTCAGCCTCGCGGCGGGGGAGACCCTGGGCATCGTCGGCGAATCCGGATCCGGCAAGTCGACCCTCGCGCGGGTCCTCGCCCACGCCCACCCCGCCGACGCCGGCCGGATCCTCCTCGACGGCCGGGACGTCACCCGCCCCGGCCGCGCCGAGTTGCACTCCGTACGCCGCCGGGTGCAGATGGTCTTCCAGGACCCGTACGCCTCCCTCAACCCCCGGATGACCGTCGGCGAGATTGTCGCCGAACCCCTGCGGGCCTTCCGTGTCGGAGCCCCCGAGGAGCGGCCCGCCCGCGTCGCGGAACTCCTGCGCCTCGTGGGGCTCGACCCGGCCGCCGCCGACCGGCACCCCCGTTCGTTCTCCGGCGGCCAGCGCCAGCGCATCGGCATCGCCCGCGCCCTCGCCCCGGAACCGGCCGTCCTCATCTGCGACGAGCCCGTCTCGGCTCTCGACGTCTCCGTCCAGGCCCAGATCGTCGGCCTCCTCACCGACCTCCAGCGCGACCTGGGGCTCGCCCTCGTCTTCATCGCCCACGACCTGGCCGTCGTCCGCCAGGTCAGCCACCGCATCGCCGTCATGCACGGCGGCCGGATCGTGGAGACCGGCGGCGCCGACGAACTGTGCGAGCGCCCCCGCGACCCCTACACGCGCGCGCTGCTCGCCGCCGCGCCCGACCCCGTACCGGTCGCGGCCCGGCCGTCCGTAGCGCGCACGCCCGAGGCGGTGTCCGTATGAGCGCCTGCTGCACACCGGGCCGCGGCTGCACGGGGAACACCGGGCGTCCCGACGCCCTCACGCTCCTCCCGCCGCCCCGGGTACGGACCGCCCCGAGGCTCCACCCCATGGTGGAGCTGCCGGGCGGCACCTTCCGCATGGGCGACGCCTTCGACGAGGGCTACCCCGCCGACCGCGAGGGACCCGTGCGGGAGGTGACCGTCGCCCCCTTCGCGATCGACGCCACCGCCGTCACCAACGCCCGGTTCGCCGCGTTCGTCGAGGCCACCGGACACCGCACCGACGCCGAACGCTTCGGCTCCTCCTTCGTCTTCCACCTGCTGCTCCACCCCGTGGCCGAACGCCACGTCCTCGGCGCGGTCGCGGGGGCGCCCTGGTGGCTCGGCGTCGAAGGCGCCGCCTGGCACACCCCCGAGGGACCCGGCTCCGACCTCGCGGGCCGCGCCGACCATCCCGTCGTCCACATCAGTCACGACGACGCCCTCGCCTACTGCGCCTGGGCCGGTGTCCGGCTGCCCACCGAGGCCGAATGGGAGTACGCCGCCCGCGGTGGCCTGGACGGTGCCCGCTACCCCTGGGGCGACGACTTCACCCCCGACGGCCGGGAGCGGTGCAACACCTGGATCGGTACCTTCCCGCACCGGTCCGAGCGGCCCGGCGGACACATCGGCACCGTCCCGGTCACGTCGTACGACCCCAACGGATTCGGCCTGTACAACACCTCCGGCAACGTCTGGGAGTGGTGCGCGGACGCCTTCGGACCGGGGGAGCGCGTCATCCGCGGCGGCTCCTACCTCTGCCACACCTCCTACTGCAACCGCTACCGGGTCGCCGCCCGCTCCCACAACACCCCCGACTCCTCGACCGGCCACGGCGGATTCCGCGCCGCCCGCTCGCTGTCCCCGGAAGGATCCGCCCCCGCATGACCACCGGCACCCCGCGCGAAGCCACCACCGCCCACCGCCGCGACCCCTACGAGGGCTTCCCCGGCCGCGTCGGCCGCACCTTCGCCGAGTCCGAGCCCGCCTGGCCCACCCGTACGACCCCGCCCGCCAAGGCCCCCAACATCGTCGTCGTCCTCGTCGACGACATGGGCTTCAGCGACATCGGGCCCTTCGGGTCGGAGATCCCCACGCCGGTCCTCGACACCCTGGCCGACACGGGCGTCCGGCTCACCAACTACCACACCATGCCGCTCTGCTCACCGGCCCGCGCGGCCCTGCTCACCGGCCTCAACCCGCACCGCGTCGGCTACGCCATGGTCGCCAACTCCGACCCCGGATTCCCCGGCTACGGCATGGAGGTCGCCGGCGACATCCCCACCCTCGCCGAACTGCTGCACGACAGCGGCTACGCCACCTACGCCGTCGGCAAGTGGCACCTCGTCCGCGACTCCGCCTCCAACGCGGCGAACGACCGCGCCAACTGGCCCCTCCAGAAGGGCTTCGACCAGTACTACGGCGTGCTGGAGGGCCTGACCAGCCTCTTCCACCCGCACCAGCTCGTCCGGGACAACAGCCCCCTGGACATCGACGAGTTCCCCGACGACTACTACTACACCGACGACATCACCGACCAGGCGATCTCCATGGTGAAGTCGCTGCGCGCCCACGAGCCCGACAAGCCCTTCTTCCTCTACCTGGCGCACAACGCCGTCCACGGCCCCCTCCAGGCCAAGGCCGAGGACATCGCCCGCCACCGCGGCCGCTACGACGAGGGCTGGGACGTGCTGCGCGAGCGGCGCTTCGCCGCCCAGCTGGCCGCCGGCCTCTTCCCGCCCGGCACCGAACTCCCCGACCGCAACAGCGAGGCCGGACTCGACGTGCCCGCCTGGGACTCCCTGACCTTCGACCGGCAGCGCCTCTACGCGCGCTACATGGAGGTCTACGCGGCGCTCGTCGACAACATCGACCAGAACCTCGGCCGCCTCACCGACACCCTCGCCGCGCTCGGCGAACTCGACAACACCATCATCGTGTTCACCTCCGACAACGGAGGCACCGGCGAGGGCGGCGCCGAAGGCACCCGTTCCTACTTCAGCCGTTTCGTCCACCACCCCCGCCTCCCCGGCGACTGGAACCCCGACGTCGACCGCGATCCCGAACTCATCGGCGGCCCCCGCAGCCTGGTCCACTACCCCCGGGGCTGGGGCATGGCCTCCAACACCCCCTTCCGCCTCTACAAGGGCCACACCTACGCCGGCGGCGTGCGGGTGCCCTTCGTCCTCTCCTGGCCACAAGGCGCCGGTGACGGCCGGATCACGAGCGGACTGCGCCCCCAGTACCAGTACGTCACCGACATCGCCCCCACCCTGCTCGAACTGGCCGGTCTCGCCCGGCCCGAGAGCCGCCGGGGAGTCCCGCTCCAGGAACCCGACGGAACGAGCTTCACCCCCGTCCTCGCCGACCCCGCCCACGCCTCCACCCACCCCGAGCAGTACTGCGAGATGACCGGCAACCGCAGCCACTACCGCGACGGCCACAAACTCGTCACCCTCCACCGGCCCGGCGCCCCCTACGACGACTCAGAGTGGGCCCTGTACGACATCCGGACCGACCCCACCGAGATCCACGACCTCGCGGCCGGGCTCCCCGAGCTCGTCAAGGAGCTCTCCGCCGCCTGGGAGGAAGCCGCCTGGCGCAACGGCGTCTTCCCGCTGCCCGACCACAGCGGAGCACTCGCCCGCCGGAACCCCGCCGACGAGCGGCTCGCCCGCCCCGTCACGCTGCTGCCCGGCACGCCGGAGCTGGAGCGCTACCGCTCCTCGCGGCTCGTCTCCCTGCGCTCCTTCGAGATCGCCGTGGCCGTCGACGAGACGGGAGACGGCGTCCTGGTCTCCCACGGCGACCAGGGCGGCGGCTACAGCCTGTACGTCGAGAACGGTCGGCTGGTCCTCGCGTACAACGAGTACGGCACCCTCCACGAGACCGATGCCGGACCCCTCGGTCCCGGACCGCACGAGATCCTCCTCGCCGCCACGGCGGAGGAGGGGCTGCGCTGGCGGTTCACCCTCACCGTGGACGGCGCACACCGCGCCTCGCCCGACAGCGTGCACCAGCTGATCGGCATGGCCCCCTTCCAGGGCATCAGCGTCGGAGTCGACCGCAAGTCCCCCGTCTCCTGGCCCCTCTTCGAACGCCACCGCTCCTTCCGCTTCACCGGCCGTCTGCGCTCGGTGACCTACCGGCCCGGCGCCCCGGGCCCCGACGCGCCCGAGGTCGTCGCCGCCGCGCTCCAGGAGGCCGCCGCGGCCTTCGAGTAGCGCACTCGCCGGCCTGGCCGGACGGACGGGCGGCCCGGGGAAATCCACGGGCCGCCCGCCCGCTCGGACGGCACAATGCCCGTATGACGCTCCAAGATCACCGCACGTCCGTGCCGTACACCGGGGACGAACGCGCCACGCTCACGGCCATGCTCGACTTCCAGCGCGACACCCTCGCCCTGAAGTGCTCGGGACTCACCCCCGACCAGCTGAAGGAACGGGCGGTCACCCCCTCGGCGCTGTCCCTCCTCGGTCTCGTCCGCCATCTCGCCGAGGTCGAGCGCGGCTGGTTCCGCAACACCCTCAACGGCGAGCGGAGCCAGAGCCCCTGGACTCCGCCCGGCTCCACCGACTGGGCCGACTTCGACGTGGACGAGGCCGACGTGGACGAGGCCTTCGCCATCTGGCGCGAGGAGTGTGCGCGCTCCCGCGCGATCGTGGCCGCGGCCGGCTCCCTCGACGTCACCGGAACCCACGAGGGGGAGACGTACTCCGTGCGCTACGTCCTCGCCCACATGATCGAGGAGTACGCGCGGCACAACGGCCATGCCGACCTGCTGCGCGAACGCCTCGACGGCACGACGGGGGAGTGACCCGCGTGCCCGCGTCCGCCACTCCCGACGACCCCGATGCCCCCGGCGACCCCGACGTCGCCGAGGCCATCGCCGGCGAACTGGCCCTGATGGACCCGGCCGTACGCGTCTCCCGGACGCTCGCGGCAGAGCTGCTCGACCCGGAGTTCGTCGAGGTCGGTGCCTCCGGACGCCGCTGGACGTACGAGGAGATGCTCGCCGAGCTCCCGGAGATGGCCGGCAGCGACGAGGAGGGATCGCCGTACACGCCGACGGCCCTCGCCGGGACGCTCCTCGCACCCGGCCTCGTCCACCTCACCTACGAGACGCTCCACGACGGGCACCGGGCCCGGCGCAGCTCGCTCTGGCGCCGCGACCCCGCCGCGCCGGCCGGCGCGGGCCTGCGGTTGTACTACCACCAGGGAACGCCCGTCCCCGGGAGCGACGATCAGCCGTAGGCGTCCGTGACGCAGTCGACCGCGCAGCGCCCGTGCTCGTACCGACGGCGCAGCGCCGCCGCCGCGTGCCGCCGCTCCACCCCGGCGTACCCGTAGCGGTCCCGGGTCGCCCGGACCACCGCCTCGACGGTGACGATCGCCGGTTCGCCCTCGCCGGCGGACCGGCGAGCCGCCGCGATCACCTGGTCGGCGGCACGCTGGAGATCGCGGGCGTACTCCCGCTGCGCCACCGACCGCGCCCGCGAGGCCGCGAACGGCCGGACCGCCCGCCCCTTCCAGACCACACCGGCGGTCACGAGTCCCACGCCGAGCAGGACGACGAGCACCCCCACGACCGCATCGGGGCCCCACCTCATCACCGGCCGCCTTCCCCCTGGACCCGCCCGTCCGTACGTGCGCTCCGATTTTAGGGCCCGGGACGCGGCGCGCGGGGCCGCGTCCCGGGCGGGTGTCCGGATGTCGGCCTCCCGGTCGGCGGGCGCTCAGCCCGCACCGACCGGGCCGGGGTCCTGGTTCGTCCCCCGGTGAGGGGAGGCGAGGCGAGGAAGCCCGGCGAGGTGCGACCCGGCTCGGCGCGGCTCGCACGGCAGGGCCGGGCCCGGCTCGTTCGGCAGGGCTCGGCCCGGCTCGCTCGGCTCTGCCGGGCCCGGCTTGGTGTCGGTGGTCGGCGCGTGGTTGTGTGTCCGGTCGGCGAGAGGAGCGCGGGTATGGCGGGCGGGGTGTCCCTGGGACGGGACTTCGGACGGCTGTGGGCGGCCTACGCGGCGAGCACCCTGGGCACCTGGGTCGCCTTCAACGCCTTTCCGCTGCTCGCGATCACCGTGCTGCACAAGGGGACCGCCGAAGTGGCCGCGCTGGCCGCCGTCGGAGCCGCCGTGGGTGCGGCGGTCGCAGTGCCGCTCGGCCCCTGGGTCGAGTTCCGCCGCAAGCGGCCCGTGATGATCGCCATGGACCTCGTCCGGTGTGCGGCGCTGCTCAGCATCGCCTGCGCGTACGCGCTGGACCGGCTCTCCTTCGCCCAGCTCCTGCTCGTCTCCGTCGTCGTCGCCGCGTCGGACATCACCTTCGGCGCGGCTTCCGGCGCGTTCCTGAAGGCGCTCGTCCCGCCGGAGCACCGGGTCGTCGCGCAGGCCCGGTTCGAATCCACCACCTGGACCGCCACCGTGCTCGGACCGCCGCTCGGCGGCGGCCTCGTCGCGCTGTTCGGCCCGGTGGTGGTGGTCGTCGTCGACGCCCTGAGCTATGTCCTCTCGGCCGCGGGCATCCGCGCGATCAGGAAGCGCGAGTCCCCGCCGGTCCGCGCGCACGGGAGACGTCTGGGGGCCGGCGACCTCCTCGAAGGATGGCGGCACATCCTCGGCCACCCCGTGCTGCGCCCGTTGTTCTTCAACGTCGTGCTGGTCAACGGCCTGATCATGGCGACCGCTCCGCTCCTCGCCGTGCTCATGCTGGGTCCGCTCGGCTTCGCTCCCTGGCAGTACGGACTCGCCTTCGCCGTCCCGTGCGTCGGCGGGCTCGTCGGCTCCCGGCTCGCCCCACAGCTCGTCGCACGCTTCGGCCGGCACCGGGTCCTGCTGACCGCGGGCGTGCTGCGCGTGTGCTGGCCCGTCGGGCTGGCCTTCGTCCACCCCGGTGTGACGGGACTGCTGCTCGTGATGGGTGTCGAACTCGCGCTGATCACCTGCTCGGCCGTGTTCAACCCGGTGCTCGCCGCCCACCGCCTCGACCTGACGGCGACCGACCGGATCGCCCGTACCCTCGTCGCCTGGTCCGTCACCACGAAGGCGGGCATCGCGGGGCTGACCGCGCTCTGGGGACTGCTCGCCGTCGCCGTCGGGCCCCGGGCCGCGATCGCCCTGGCGGGCGTGCTGCTGCTGGCGACACCGCTGCTCCTTCCCCGGCGCGAGGTGAGCGCGGCGGTGCGCGACTGACGCGACCGACGTGGGATTGACACGTGTAAGTAGCCGGTGACAGGCTCCTTCCCCGGGCTCGTGTGCCCCGCGCGGAACCCGTGCGCCTCCGTGCCGAACCCGTGTGCCCCCGTGCAGAAGGAGCAGCACCCATGAGCACCACCGTCACCACCGCCCGCGGGCCCGTCCGCGGCGAGCGCCGCGCCGACGGCAGTCTCCGCTTCCTGGGCATCCCGTACGCGCGGCCTCCCGTCGGCGACCTTCGCTTCGCCGCGCCCGTACCGCCGGAGCCCTGGTCGGAGCCGCTGGACGCCACCGTCTACGGGCCGACGGCCCAGCGCCGCCCCTTCGCCGAGATCACCACCATCCCCGAGCCCTCCGTCCCCGGCGCCGCGGTCCTCAACCTCAACGTCTTCACCCCCGACACCGACCCCGCCGCCGCGCTGCCCGTCCTCGTCTGGATCCACGGCGGCGGTTACGTCGCGGGCTCGGCGGCCAGCCCCTGGTACGACGGGGCCGCCTTCAACCGGGACGGCGTAGTCCTCGTCTCGGTGGGCTACCGGCTCGGCATCGAGGGCTTCCTGCACCTGGAGGACGCCCCCGACAACCGGGGCGTACGAGACTGGATCGCCGCCCTGGAATGGGTCAGGGACAACATCGCCGCCTTCGGCGGCGACCCCGCCAAGGTCACCGTCGCCGGACAGTCGGCGGGCGGCGGCGCCGTCCAGACCCTCCTCGCCGTCCCCACCGCCCGTGGCCTGTTCCGAGGGGCCCTCTCGGTCTCGGGCGCGGTCCCGCGGCCCGACGGCCCCGAGACCGCCCGTGCCGCCTCCCGCCTCCTGACCTCCCGCACCGGCCTGCCGGCCACCGCCGCCGCCCTCCGCGACCTCGGCGACGACGAGATCCTCGCCCTCCAGGACCGGCTGGCCGAGCCGGGGCCCGACCGCGAGGGCCTGCCGCCCATGCTGGTCCTCGCGCCCTTCGCCGACGGCGAGCTGATCCCCCTCCCCACCCTCGACGCCCTCACGACGGGCGAGGCGGGCGCGGACGTGCCGCTGATGCTCGGCTTCACCGAGCACGAGTTCACGATGTTTCCCGCACCGGGACCCGAGGCACCGCCCCTGCCCGTGCTGCTCGGCGGCCTCGGCCTCGACCCCGTGCGGGCCGAGGCCCTCATCGAGGCGTACGGGGAGGACGGCCCGGAGCGGATCTTCGGCCAGGCGCTGACCGACGCGACCTTCCGCGCCCCGAACCTCGCCGTCGCCGACGCCCGCGCCGCGCGGGAACGGCCCACCTGGCTCTACGAGTTCACCTGGCGCTCACCGCTCTCGGGGCTCGCCCTCCACTGCCTGGACCTGCCGTTCGCCTTCGATCTCCTCGACGCCGAGGGTGTCACGGCCGTCGCGGGCGACGCGCCGCCACGCGAGCTCGCCGACGCCCTGCACCAGGCCTGGGTCGCCTTCGTGACCGACCAGGACCCGGGTCCTGGCTGGCCCCGCTACACGGCCGGGAAGCGCGCCACGATGATCTGGGACGCGGAGCCCCGGATCGCGTCGGACCCGGTGGGGCGGGTCCGCGCCCTCTGGCTCGACTGAGGGGGAGGCAGCGGCGCCGGGCACCGCGTCACACGTTCTTCATGCGCCGTGCATGGTCCGCGGGGACGGGTGAGCCGATGATCGACTGCGTGCCGGGGGCGCGACGACAGGCCCTCGTCCGCCCCCGGCACGCCGTCCGCCGAGCCGCCACCGGGCCGCCCTCGGCCGTCCGTGCGGGCCGGTGGAGTCCGCCGCGACCGCCGTCCTGCCCAAGGAGCCTCCGATGTCCAGCCGCCGCCGCTTCCTCGCCGGGTCCGCAGCCACCCTCGGCCTCGGTGCCCTGCCCGTGTCCGGCGCCGGCGGAGCGCCCACGGCCTCCGCCGCCGCGGCGCGGACACCGGAGGACACGACCCGCCCGCCGAATCTCGTCGTCGTGCTCGCCGACGACCTCGGGTGGGGCGAACTCGGCGCGTACGGTCAGAAGCTCATCACCACCCCCCGCGTCGACGGGCTCGCCGCCGAAGGGCTGCGGTTCACGGACGCGTACTCGACGGCGGCCGTCTGCGCCCCCTCCCGCTGCTCGCTCCTCACCGGTCTGCACACCGGGCACGCGACCGTGCGCGCCAACCCGTCCGGGGCACAGGGCTCCCTCACCGCCACCGACACCACCTTCGCCCAGGTGCTCGGGGCCCGCGGATACCGCACCGGTGTGATCGGCAAGTGGGGCTTCGGGCCGGAGAGCGCCGACCAGGAGAGCCACCCCAACGCCCGCGGGTTCGAGGAGTTCTTCGGCTACATCGACCACGGCCACGCCCACCAGTACTACCCCGCGTACCTCTGGCACAACGGCGTCAAGGAGCCGATCGCAGCCAACGCGGGCGGCGCCAAGGGCGCCTACGCACCGGACCTGCTGAGGCAGCGGGCGCTCGACTTCCTCGACCGCCACGCGGCCGAACCGTTCCTCCTGCTGCTGACCCCCACCGTCCCCCACGCCCCCAGCGACATCCCCGACACCGGCGCGTACGCCTCCAGGAGCTGGAGCGCCGCCAACAAGGGGCACGCGGCGCAGGTGAGCCTCCTCGACGCCCTCGTCGGCGACATCGTCGACCGGCTGCGCGCCCTCGGCCTGGAGGACGACACGATCCTGCTCGTCACCAGCGACAACGGCCCTCACGAGGAGGGCGGCGTCAATCCCGACCTGTTCGACGCCAACGGTCCGCTGCGGGGCTACAAGCGCAACCTGTACGAGGGCGGCGTCCGCGTCCCCCTCATCGCCTGGGGCCCCGGCCGGGTCCGGCCCGGCACGAGCGACCGCCCGACCCCGCTCACCGACCTCCTCCCCACCCTCGCCGACCTCGGCGGCGCCCCCGCGCCCTCCGACGTGGACGGGCTGTCGGTCGCGCCCCTGCTCACCGGAGGCGCGCCCGCCGCCCGCCACGACCACCTCTACTGGTTCCGCGACGAGCGGGGCGTCACCGCCCGCGCCGACGCCCAGGACCGGCAGCGGGCCACCTGGCTCGCGGAGGCGCTCCGCAGGGACCGCTGGAAGGCGGTCCGGTTCGCCCCCGTTCGCGACCGCACGCTGCCCGACGACCAGTGGCAGGTCGAGCTGTACGACCTGGCCACCGACCCCGGCGAGAGCTCCGACCTCGCCTCCCGGCACCCCGCACGGGTCGCCGAACTGGTCGCGCTCATGCGGTCCTCCTGGCAGGAGCAGTACCCGCGCGGCGCCTTCGGGACGTCCCTGACGGCGCCCCGGCTCGCCGTACCCGGACAGCCCCTCACGGTCACCGCCACGCTCGCCAACGGCTCCGCGCGGGCGTGGAGTTCCTCCGCCGTCACCCTGCGCGCACCGGCCGGCTGGACCGTGCGGGCCACCACGGCGACCACCGCGGGGCAGCTCGCCCCCGGTGCGGCGCTCACCGCCGGCTGGCAGGTCACCCCGCCCGTCGGAGCCCCCGCGGCGACGCCGTGGACACTCACCGCCGAGGGCACCGCCCTCGCCCCCGGCGGCCCGGTGCGGTACCCGGCCACGGGTGTTGTCACCACCCCGCCCCCGGCCCCGACCCGCGACAGCTATCTCTCCGACCTTCCCTGGATCCACGCCGTCAACGGCTGGGGCCCTGTCGAACGCGACAGCTCCAACGGCAAGAACGCCGCCGGGGACGGCACCCCGATCGCCTTCCGAGGCACCACCTACGCCAAGGGGCTCGGCGTCCACGCCCCCAGCGATGTCGCCTTCCATCTGGGCGGCGCCGGGGACCGTTTCACCGCGCTGGTCGGCATCGACGACTTCTCGGCCCGCCAGAGCTCCGTCGGTGCCACCCGCGCCACCGTGTACGGCGACGACCGTGCCCTCCTCACCACCCCCGTCCTGACCGCCGCGGGCGGTCCCGTGCCGGTGGACGTGGACGTCCGGGGCGTCCGGGTCCTGCGGCTCGAGGTGACGGACGCCAACGCCAGGACGTCCTTCGACCACACGTCCTGGGCCCTGGCCCGGGTCACGGTCGTCCAGGGGATGTGACGCGACCCGGATGCCCCGGCCGCCTTCACGACCCCGATCGGTCCCGGCCGGTCACAGCTCCGGCGGGACGCAGAGCACCGGCACGGTCGACATGTGCAGGAGTTTGTGGGGCGTGGAGCCGAGGAGCGCGCCGCGCATCGGGCTCTCGCCCCAGCTGCCCACCACGATGACGCGGGCCGAGTGGCGGGTCGCCGCGTCGATCAGGGCCTGGGCCGGCTTGTCGTCGAGCACCTCGACGACGGTCGGCACACCCGCCCGGTCGGCCTCCGTGACCGCGTGTTCGAGGCCGGACCGGCCGATCTGACGGATGGCCTCGTAGTGGGAGCGGTACTCCTCGCCCAGGGGGCCGGGGGCGGCCGCCCCGTAGACGAGCACCAGCTGTTCGTCGAACGCGGCGGCCACCTCGACCGCGATGCGCAGCGCGCGGGCGGCGCCGGGGGACTCGTCGTAACCGAGGACGACCGACATCTCAGTGCTCCTTGCCGTGCACCAGATCGGGATCGACCACGCTCGGCCGCTCCTCCCAGAAGGCGGGCGCCCGCAGCCGCCACACGATCATCACGACCACCCCGGTGAGGGCGATGCCGATACCGATGACGAGCGGCGGTCCCAGGCCGAACCAGGAGGTGCCGCTGTACGAGTTCGCGGGATCGGACATGTCGGAGACCGACCTCACCAGGAGCCAGGTCAGCAGACCGGCTCCGACCAGCGGGCCGAGGCCGATCAGCAGGAAGTTGTGGACGCTCTCGAAGAGATGGCGCCGGTAGTAGACCGCGCAGGCGATCCCCGTGAGCGCGTAGTAGAAGGCGATGAGCAGCGAGAGCGCCGTCAGCGAGTCGAAGAGGGCGTTGGCGCTGATCTGGTTCACCACGAGATACCAGCCGATGGCGATGCCGGCGACCCACCAGGTGCTCACGTCGGGGGTCCGGAAGCGCGGACTGATGTGCCCGTAGTGCGTGGGCAGCGCACGGCGGCGGGCCATGGACAGGGCGGTCCGCGACGCCGGGATGATCGTCGTCTGGGTGGAGGCGATGGCGGAGGTGGAGACCGCCAGGAGCAGGACCCAGTCCCAGCCGCCGAGGACGTCGGTGGCGAGCTGGGCGAAGATGAACTCCTCCTCGCCCGCGTTCTCCGCCAGGAACGCCGGTCCGGCGTACGCGACGACCGCGAACCCCACCGACACGTAGGTGATCAGCAGGATGACCGTCGACCAGATGCCCGCCTTGCCGGGCGCCGTCGCGGAGTCCTGGACCTCCTCGGTGAGATTGACCGCCGACTCCCAGCCCCAGTAGATGAAGACGCCGAGCAGCAGCCCGCCCGTGAGCGCCGCGCCACCTGCGCCGAAGGGGTTCAGCCAGCTCAGGGAGGGTTCGACCGAGTCGTACGCGCTCGTTCCCGCGTACACCTTGTACAGCGCCACACCCACGAAGATCAGCAGGAACGCGACCTGCGCGAGGATGAGGACGTTCTGCACCTTGGCCGAGAGCTCGGTGCCGATGACGCAGACGGCCGTCATCACCAGGATCAGCAGCACGGTGAGCGACTGGCGTACGAAGGCGTTGTCCACCCAGCTGTCGAGGCCGAAGGAGAGGAGCGCGAAGCTCACGGCCACATCGGCGAGCGAGCCGACGACCAGGACACCGGTCATCGCGATGGCCCAGCCGCCCAGCCAGCCGGCCCAGGGGCCCATGGCGCGGGTGACCCAGGAGAAGGTCGTGCCGCAGTCCTGGTCGACCTTGTTCAGGTAGTAGAACGCCGACGCGATGAGCAGCATCGGGATGAAGGACGCGAACATCACGCCGGGCGCGTAGATCCCGGCGAGAGCGACGATGGGGCCGATGACGGCCGCGAGGGAGTACGCCGGGGAGGTCGAATTGAGCCCGATGACGAGGGCGTCGACAAAACCGATCGCGTTCGCCTTCAGGCCCGGGGGCCTGCCTTCGGGTGCGGCATCCTCTGCGGCCATGTTCCCTCGCTCCGGTTCCGCCTGGTCAGCGCCCTGAACGGGCACCCCGTACGCAACAGAGAGGCGTATTTCCTTCATGGTAGGGAGACCGGGCGCCGGTCGCACGCCAGGAGACGGCCGACCGGGCGGCCTCCCGGCGAGGCCGGGACGTACGTACGCCGGGCGCCCGATAGCATCGCGCGGCCGCCGTACCGTACCCGCCGAAGAACGGAACGCCCGATGCAGAAGGACTTCGCCGACCCCGCGGTCTCCGGCCGCCCCGGAGACTCCACCCGTTCAGGAGACTCGGTCCGTTCCGGAGACTCCACCCCTTCCGGAGTCTCGGTCGACGCCGGGGACTCCATCCGCCCCGGAGACTCCGTCGACCCCTCGGACTTCGCCGGTCTCTCCACGCCGCTCGTCGCCGACGCGTGTGTGCGCCTCGGTGAACCGCTGCGCGCCGCGCCCGCGGGAATCCTGCCCGTCGTCGACGGGCAGCGCGTCGCGGGCCGGGCCCTGCCCGTCCGGCACTACGGCAGCGTCGACGTCTTCCTGGAGGCGTTCACCCGTGCCCGGCCCGGTGACGTCCTCGTCATCGACAACGCGGGCCGTCGCGACGAGGCCTGCATCGGCGACCTCGCCGTCCTGGAGGCGGAAGCGGCCGGAGTCGCCGGGGTCGTCGTCTGGGGCCTGCACCGCGACACCCCCGACCTCGTCGAGATCGGGCTCCCCGTCTTCTCGTACGGACGGCACGCGCCCGGACCGGTACGCCTCGACCCCCGTGACCCGGACGCGCTGACCACGGCCCGGTTCGGCCAACACCGGGTCACCGCGGCCGACATCGTCCTCGGGGACGACGACGGGGTGCTCTTCGTGACGGCCGACCGCGCGGCGGCCGTCCTGGAGACGGCCCGGGACCTCTTCCGCACGGAGCGCGAACAGGCCCGCCGTATCAGGGCGGGGGAGACGCTCCGGGCCCAGACCCGGTTCGACGCCTATCTGGCGGGCCGGGCCGAAGACCCCTCGTACACCTTCCGGCAGCACCTGCGCCGGACCGGCGGCGCGATCGAGGAGTGAGCCCGCCGGTCCGGTGACCGGCGGGCGATCCGGCCCGGGAGGCGTCAGCCCTCGAACCCGACGGTGCCGTCCGGCAGGATCGCCTCCACGCGCGCGCCGTGCTCCACGGTCCGGCTCACCGTGCAGAACTTCTCGTGGGTCAGCCGCACCCCGCGGGCGAACACCTCGGCCGCCCGCGGGTTGTTGTCCGGCAGCTCGAACTCGTAGCTCACCCGGATGCGCCCCACCCGCCCGTCGTCCTCCGGACCGGAGACCGACTCGACCACGATCTTCAGGTCGTCGTGGTCCACGGCCCGCGCGGTCCGGTCCACGACGAGTCCGCCGCAGCCGCCCATCGCCGCGAGCAGCAACTCGACCGGTGTGAAAGAGGGCTGGGCGTCGGCGTCGTCCGCGGCGGCCATCCGGACCTCCGCGCCCCGGTCGTTACGGGCGGTCCAGTTCCGGTACCCGGTGCGGACGGTCTCGATCCGGTAGTCGGCCATGACGGCGATCTCCTCAACGCTGGTGCTGGTGCTCGTGTGCTCCCCCGTACGGTACGGTCGCCCGCCCGGGCAACCCCACTACCCCCTCCCGGCCACGTCGACGCGCCGGGATGCCGGGGCGAGCGCACGGGCCCGCACCACCGCCCCCCACGCCTCCGACACGGCGCCCCAGACCGA
Organism: Streptomyces zaomyceticus; assembly: GCF_014656215.1. Taxonomy (GTDB): domain Bacteria; phylum Actinomycetota; class Actinomycetes; order Streptomycetales; family Streptomycetaceae; genus Streptomyces; species Streptomyces zaomyceticus. The sequence continues at coordinate 147,267 of NZ_BNBZ01000015.1, forward strand.
GCGGAGTTCGGGTTCCGCCTCGCGCACCGAGGAGACCGCGGCGCCCGGGTCGCCGCCGGCCTCGCGTACGAGCTCCGCGTCGGCGAGCGCCCACTCCGCGACCGCGTCCCCGTCCACCTCCGGGTGGAACTGCACCGCCCACGCCGTCCGCCCGACCCGGAAGGCCTGGTGCGGGCAGTCGTCGCCGGTCAGCAGGGGCACCGCCCCGGACGGCAGCCGGTCCACCTCGTCCCAGTGCCACTGGGCCGCCACGGCCCCGTCCGGCACCTCGCCGAACACCGGGTCGTCCGACACGGCCGGCAGCCTCCGCAGCGGCACCGCGCCCACCTCCGGGCCCTGGGGCCGTACGGCGACCGAACCGCCCAGCGCGTGGGCGACGATCTGGCCGCCCAGGCATATCCCCAGCAGCGGTGTCTCCCCGGCCACGGCCTCGCGTACGAGCGCCCGGACCCCGGGCAGCCACGGAGCGGCCTCGTCGGCCTCGCAGTTCACGGATCCGCCGAGGACCAGCAGTCCGGCGTGACCGCGCAGGTCGGCCGGGAGGGGCTCGCCCTCCCAGGCGCGCACCAGGTCGAGGCGGAGGCCGGTGCGCACCAGGTGGCTGCCGACGAGTCCGGGGCCCGCGTCCTCCTCGTGCTGCACCACCAGCACGGCCGGAGCGGGCGCGGATCCTTCCGCCGCCCGCATCCGGCGGGCTTCGGCCACCTCGATCGTCCCTGCCTTCTCCACCTTCTCCGCCGTCTCCGCCGTCTCCGCCGTCTCCACAGTCACGGTTGTCCCGCCTCCACGTTCTGCCCCCCCCGGGTGCGCCCGGTCGCGTTCCCAGAGGATCGCCGAATCAGGGCCCGTACGGCACCCCTCGGGGCCTCCGCGCGAGCGCGACTGAGTACCCCCGTGCGCACGCCTGAGTACCTCGGCCGATACGGCGGGCTCCCGTCGGCTGCTGAACTGTCACCATGACCTCCGACGCCCGGCGCGCCCGCCCTCTCCAGCACGTGACCGCCACCGGCACGGCCCTCGCCGTCGCCCTGGCCCCGGTGGTGCTCGGGGCCCTGATCGCCCGGTCGGTGGGTGGCGACCCGATGGCCTCCGTCAACGCCCTGATCGCGGGCGGCGGCCAGCGCGCCCGGATCTCACCCGCCCAGCTCCGTACGGGCGCGCTGCGTCGCCCCGGCTCGGTCGCGCGGCTCGCGCGCCGGGAGGAAGGCCTGCGGCGTCCTCTCCTGGGCGTGCGGTTCCCGCTCCACGCGCGCCGACTCGACGGGCCCGGCGGCCGGCGGCCCCTCCGCGACGCGGTCCGGTGACCGGCCGTACCGGCACCTGGTGGCGGGGCGAGGTCGATCCTTGACGGCAACCTGACAACCGCCCGGACGAACGGCCTCCGAAGGCCGCCCACATGAGCGATGATCAACGCATCCGAGGAGGCTGAGGCCGGCGCGCGGCGCCGGGCCATGACGAAGGGCACACCGAATGGCGAGGCGGCACCCCGTGCGGGACGACCACCCCAAGAGCGGCACCGGGGACGGGACCGCCCGGCCCGGGAGCACGGACGGCGGCGACGCGCCCGGCATCGGCCGCCGACGATTCCTCGGGTACGTCCTCGCCGCTCCCACCCTCACCGTCGCCGCCCGGCTCGGCGTCGAGGCCCTCGCGCCGGCGGAGGCCGCCGCGGCGGCCCCCGCGCTCGTCCCGTCCCTGCCGGGACCCGCCGAACTCCTCGATCTGAACGAGCTCCTCACCCTCGCGGCCCTGCCCACCAGCCACCTCATCACCATCCGCCTCGACGCCGACGGGACGGCCCACTTCGCCCTTCCGCGCGCCGAGGTCGGCCAGGGCGTCACCACCTCCAGCGCCATGATCGTCGCCGAGGAACTCGACCTGCCCCTCGACAAGGTGAAGGTGACGCTCGCCGACGCCCGGCCCGAGCTGCTCTTCAACCAGCTGACCGGCGGCTCCAACACGACCTACTCCACCTACACCCCCCTCCGCGTCGCCGCCGCCGTCGCCCGCGGCCGGCTGCTGCAGGCCGCCTCCCTCGTCCTCGGTGAGGCCGTCTCCACCCTCACCACCAAGGCCGGTGCCGTCCTCTCCCCGGCCGGGGCGCTGCTCGGCTACGGCGAACTCGCCGCGAAGGCCGCCGCGCTGTCCGACACCGCCGTGGCGGTCACCCTCAAGGACCGCGCCCGATTCCGCGTCATCGGCACCGGGCAGCGCCGCGTCGACGCCCTCGACGCGGTCACCGGCCGCAAGAAGTTCGCGATGGACCTCCAGGTCCCGGACGCCCTGCCCACCATGGTCTGCCGCCCGCCGACCATCAACGGCACGGTCCGCTCGGTCGCCAATCTCGCCGAGGTCCGGGCCATGCCCGGCGTCACCGACGTCGTCACCGTCTCCACCGGCGTCGCCGTCCGCGGCCGCACCTTCGGCCAGTGCATCGACGCGGTGCGCGCCCTCCGGGTCGACTGGGGGCCCGGCACCGCCGAAGGCGCCTCCGACGCCACCGTCCTTGCGAAGCTCCGCAAGGCCGAACTCCCCCTGGTGGTGCCGCCGCTGCCGCTGCTCACCAAAGCGGTCGACGCACGGTTCACCTTCCACTTCGCCAGCAACGCGGCCCTGGAGACCAACTGCGCGATCGCCGACGTGCGGGAGGACTCGGCGGAGATCTGGGCCTCGCTCAAGGCCCCGATCGTCGCCCAGGAGAAGATCGCGCTCGAGCTGGGACTGCCGGTCTCCGCCGTCCGCGTCCATGTCACCGAAGGCGGCGGCTCCTTCGGCCGCAAGCTCTTCCACGACGCGGCCCACGAGGCCGCCGAGATCTCCCGGGCCATGGGCAGGCCCGTGAAGCTGATGTGGCACCGCACCGACGACTTCCGCCAGGGCCGTACGCACCCGATGTCCACCTCCCGGGTCCGCGCCACGTACACCCTCGGTGAGGTCCTCACGTACGAGCAGCGCCACACCTCCGTCGCCACCGACTTCGGGCACGGCATCGGCGAGGTCCTCACGGCGGAGGCGGCTCGGCTGCCCGTCGCCGATCTCGCCTTCTCCGAGACGATGTTCCAGCTCACCCAGATCAGCCCCTACCACCTCGGCGTCACCACCCAGCTGCTGTCCGAGACCGACAAGGGCTTCAACACCGGTTCCATGCGGAACATCTACTCGCCCAACGTGCGCTGCGCGCAGGAGCTCGTCATGGACGAACTGGCGAAGCGCATGGGCCAGGACGGGTACGCGTTCCGCCGCCGGCTCATGAAGGACCCGCGGGCCCGCGCCGTCCTCGACAAGGTCGCCGAGGTGGGGGACTGGGGCAGGAGCATGCCCGCCGGCACCGCCCAGGGCATCGCCGTCCACACCGAGTACCACTCCGCCGTCGCGATGCTCGCCGAGATCGACTGCCGCCCCGGGACCACCGGCCGGAAGATCCCCGGCGCGGTCACCGGACCACGGGTGACCAAGGTGGTCTGCGCCGTGGACGTCGGCCTCGCCGTCAACCCGCGCGGCCTGGAGGCCCAGATGATGGGCGGCATCTCCGACGCCATCGCCGTCACCCTCACCTCCGGCCTCCATCTGCGCGACGGGCACTTCCTCGAAGGCAGCTGGGACCAGTACTTCTACACCCGGCAGTGGAACACCCCGCCCGAGCTGGAGATCATCGTGATGCCCCCGACCGGCGACAAGCCCGGCGGCGCGGGCGAGCTGGCCGTGGCCGGCGCCATGGCGGCCGTCGCCTGCGCCTACGGCCGGGCCACCGGCACGATGCCGACGGTCTTCCCCGTCAACCACGCCGATCCGCTCGCCTTCACCCCCCTGCCGACCGTCCCGCCCGTCCCCGCCTCGCCGACCGACGGCCGCGACCGCGCACTCTGAGACCTGGAGCATCCGTGCCGCAGTACACCTTCATCCTGAACGGCAAGGCCGTCACCGCGGACGTCGAGGGCGACGTCCGGCTCCTCTGGGTCCTCCGGGACGTCCTCGGCGTCACCGGCCCCAAGTACGGCTGCGGGGTCGGCGTCTGCCGGGCCTGTACGAGCCACCTCAACGGCAAGGCGTTCACACCCTGCGCCGTGCCCGTCGAGGACCTCGCGCAGGACGACGAGGTCACCACGATCGAGGGTCTCCCGGACACCGTCGGGAGCGAGCTCCACCCGATGCAGGAGGCCTGGCTCGACCTCGACGTCGCCCAGTGCGGCTACTGCCAGCCCGGGCAGATCATGACCGCCGTGGCGGAGGTCCGCCGGGCCCGGGAGGCCGGGCGCGAGATCACCGAGGCCGACCTCGACACGATCCGCAACATCTGCCGCTGCGGGACCTACCACCGCATCCGGCAGGCCGTTCTGGAGGGCGCCGCCCGAATGTCCTGACAGCAGCGGTCCGGTGGACGGCGCCGCCGGGACGCCCCGAGCGGGACGGCCGGGCGGACGGCGCCGGCGGCATGTCCTGAGAACAGGTCAGACGGACGGCGCCGGCGTCTCCCGCACCGCTGCCAGATACTCCGCCACCGCGTCCCGGTTGCGGGTGAGGCAGCGGATCCGCTCGGTCATCCGGTCCCGCTCGTCCTCCAGGGTGGCCAGCATCTCCGGTGTGGCGTCGGGGAAGTGGATGATCCGCGGTTTGTTGAGGCACGGAAGAATCTGCTTGATGATCCGGGTCGGCAGACCGGCATCCAGCAGGCCCCGGATCTGCAAGACCCGGTCCACGTTCGACCCGTCGTAGACCCGGTAGCCGTTCGGCAGCCGGTCCGCGACGATGAGTCCCTGCTCCTCGTAGTAGCGCAGCAGACGACGTGGTGTTCCGGTGCGCTCCGACAGTTCCCCGATCCGCATGGGAAGCCCCCTCCCGGGACTCGCTTGACCCTCACACCAATGTGAGGGTTCGAGCATAGATCCATGCCCAACGACACGACAGCGGCCGCCCGTTCAGACGTGCCCGCCACCACATCAGCGACCCCCGACAACACCACTGCACCCTCCGGCCGACTGCCCCTCGCCGCACTGCTCGCCCTCGCCACCGCGGTCTTCGTCACCAGCCTCACCGAGACCCTCCCCGCCGGTGTGCTGCCCGCCATGAGCGCCGACCTCGGCGTCGGGGAGGCCGCGACGGGTCAGGCGGTCACCGTCTACGCCCTCGGCACGGCTCTGACCGCCGTCCCCCTGGCGGCCCGCACCGCGGGATGGCGCCGCAAGCGCCTGCTGCTCACCTCGGTCGCCGGATTCGCCGTCGCCAACACCGTCACCGCCGTCTCCTCCTCGTACGCCCTCACCATGGGCGCCCGGTTCCTCGCCGGCGTCGCGGCGGGCCTCGCCTGGGCCCTGCTCGCCGGATACGCCCGCCGTATCGCCCCACCGCACCTCCAGGGCAGGGCCGTCGCCGTCGCCATGACCGGTATCCCCCTGGCGCTCTCCCTCGGCGTCCCCGCCGGAACCTTCCTCGGCGAAGCCGTGGGGTGGCGTGTCGCCTTCACCGCCATGACCGTGATCGCCGCCGGGCTCCTCGGCTGGATCGCCCTCGCCGTCCCCGACCTGCCAGGCGAAGCACGGGGCGGGCGCGCCCCGATCGCCCGGACCGTGCGGGTGCCCGGCGTCCTGCCGGTGCTCGCCGTCACGGTCACGCTCGTCCTGGCCCACACCGTCCTCTACACCTATGTCGCCGCCTACCTCGGCCATCGCGGCCTCGCCGACTCCACCGGTCTCGTCCTGCTGGTCTTCGGTGCCGCCTCGCTCGCCGGAATCTGGTTCACCGGCCGGCACATCGACCGCAGGCTCCGGAGCCTGACCCTGGGCGGCACCGTCCTCATCGCCGTGGCCGCCGCCGTGCTCGCCGTCCCGGCCGACAGCGCTGCGCTCGTCCTGACGGCCGCCGCTCTCTGGGGGTTCGGCTGGGGCGGTGCGCCCACCCTGCTGCAGACGGCCGTCGCCGACGCGGGCGGCGACCACGCCGACACCGCCCAGACGATGCTCGTCAGCCTCTGGAACGCGGCGATGGCGGCGGGCGGCATCGCCGGTGGCGTACTGCTCGACGCGTTCGGCGCGGGAGCCCTGACCCTGGGTGTGCTCGTCGTGCTGGTCCCGGTGGTGGCGATCGTGGCGGGCGCCCGTGCCCACGGATTCCCGGCCCACGGGCGAATCCGGTGAATCCGGTCGACCCCGGACCGTGTCCGGACGCTCGCCGAGCCCCTTCGCACGGGATCCCGGAACGGCCGAAGGCCCCCACCGCGCCGATGCGGTGGGGGCCTTCGTCCGTTCCGGAACGGGTCAGGCGGCGGGCGGAACGCGGGGCGGGCGGCCCGTACCGCGCGTCAGCACGTAGCCACCGATCCCGGCGAGGGCCGCGAGAACGCCACCCGCTCCCGTCCACAGCCAGCGGTCGGACCACCAGCCGGAGGACCAGCCGTCCTCCGGGGCCGCGGCCTCGACGGCCGAGGGCCGGCCGGCGTCGGCATCGGCCTCCGCCTGGTCGGCGGTGGTCGCCCCGGGCACGAGCGGCGCGGCGAGCGAGCCGTCCGTGGCGTAGGCGCCGCCCTTGTCGACGGTGCTCACCCCTATCCGGGCGGTGAACGGCTGGCCGAGGTCGTCGTCAGGCAGCGAGGTGACGGTCAGCCGCACGTAGTAGCTGCCCGGCAGCGGGTCGTCGGCCCAGGCGTCGGCCGAGGCACGGACCGGCCGCAGCACACAGGCCAGCTCCACGGTCGCGGTCTCCTCGGCCGCCGTACGGGACTGGGTCCCGTACATGCACGGCTGGCGCCGCCGCAGCCCGTCGTACACGTCGACCCGCCAGACGGCGGGCCCGTGCCGCAGGGCCGCGTCGGGCAGGGTGACGGTGGCGTTCACCGTCGGCCTCTGGCCGACGTCGGCGGGGAACACCCAGTACAGGTAGTCACCCGTGGCGGCCTGCGCCGTGGCCTGCTGTCCGGGAAGGAACCGCGCGGCGGTACGGAAGGTGGTGCCCGCCTCCGTCGGCCCCGAGGTGGAGCGGGTGTCGTCGGGGTTCGCCGTGGCGGTGGGGGAGTCGGCCAGGGCGGCCGGAGCCGCGAGACCGAGGAGAGCGGCGCCCGTGAGCGCGGCCGCGGCGAGCATACGTACGGTACGCATCAGTTGGTCCTCCAGACAGCGACGCGCCAGCGGGACAGCCAGCCCCAGAGCAGACCGGCCACGAAGCCGACGAGGACCAGCGCGCCGAGCAGCCACCAGCCGCGGCCGAGGCCGAACGAGGCCACGTCCGACGCGGCCGACGGGCCGTCGACGACGTCGACCGTCAGCTCGATCGGCATGCCCGGGGTCGTCTTGACCGACGGGGGAGCGGAGAACGAGTTGCTGATCTGGAGACAGACGGTCTCGGCGGCGGGCTTGGCGTCACCAGGCTCGTCGTCGAGCTCCGGCTTCGGGTAGCGCAGTCCGGTCGAGATCACATCGGTGCGCCCGTCGCCGGCCTCGGAGCCGCGGACGATCTCCCGTCCGTGCTTGGTGACGGCCCGGAGCAGCACCCCGTAGTCGTTGTTGACGGCACGGTCGGCCGACACGCTGACGGAGGCGCGGAGTTCCTGACCGGGCAGCAGGTCCACCCGGTACCAGCGGTGCTGACCGAAGGCCTCGCGGTCGGTGTACAGACCGGGCTTGAGCTGCGGCGCGTCGGCGCACCGCACCGCGCCCTCGGTGGCGACCGGAGTCACGACCGGGTCGGCGGCGCGGTCGACGAGCTGCCGGACGCGGCGGGAGAGGTCCTCGGTGCGGTGGACCGAGGTGTACGTGCCTCCGGTCGCCTCCGCGATACAGGTGAGCTGCTGCCGGGTCTTGGCGTCCGGCACCAGGCCCAGGGTGTCGATGACGAGATGGATGCCCTTCGCCGCGATCTCCCGCGCCACCTGGCACGGGTCGAGCGGGGCGCAGGTGTCCTCGCCGTCCGTGATGAGCACGATCCGGCGGGTGGCCTCACCACCTTCCAGGTCCTCGGCCGCGCCGAGCAGCGCCGGGCCGATCGGTGTCCAGCCCGTCGGGGCCAGCGTGGCCACGGCGGTCTTGGCCTCGGTCCGGTCGAGCGGCCCCACCGGGTACAGCTGCCGGGTGTCCTTGCAGCCCCGCTTGCGGTCCTGCCCGGGGTAGTCGGCGCCCAGGGTGCGGATGCCCAGCTGGACCTCCTCGGGCACCGCGTCGAGGACCTCGTTGAAGGCCTGCTTGGCCGCGGCCATCCGGGACTTGCCGTCGATGTCCTTGGCCCGCATCGAGCCGCTGACGTCGAGGACCAGCTCGACCTTGGGGGATTCCTTCGCCACCGGCTCGTCGGCGGTCGCGCTCGTCGGCAGGAGCGCGACGCTCAGGGCGGCGAGCAGCGCGCAGGCCCCGGTCGCCAGCCGTTTTCTCGTGATCATCGCCGGATCGTATTGATGATCCTCCGACAATCCAAAACGGGGGGTGGTCGCTCAGACCCGGGACACGGCGGGAGGAGGGGAGCCGAGCGGCCCGCCGAGCCCGCCGGCCTGCCGACTTGCGATCAGGATTGCGGGGTGCTGCTCTGGAATGGGCAGGGGGTAAGGGCGAAATGATCCGGGCCCGAACGAGTGGCGTTCAGCCGAGGTACGGGGGACAACGCGTCGTGTGACGACGGGATGCCCCGCGCTGCGGACCCGCTATCGGAGGTTCACGATGACACAGGTCTCTGCTGCCCGCATTCCACTACGCCGGCTCATGGCCGTGCTCCTGACGACCGCCCTGACACTCTCCCTCTCGGTGGTGCTCACCGTCACCTCCACGAAAGAGGCAGCCGCCTCGTGCTCCGCCAACCGGTTCAACGGAACGTGGCGCTCGTCCGACGCGAGACTGAAGCGCATCGACGTATGGCAGGGAGAGGACTGCCATCTGTACGCCAGAGCCTGGTCGGTCTGCGAGAACGACTCGTCGCACATCTGCAGCTGGGGAAACAGGAGAATGGGAGACAGCCCGGAGCCGAACTTCCAGTTCGTCGGGTACAACTGGAGCAACGCCAATGAGGTGCTGCACCTGCGGATGAAGGACAGGTCCCACATCTCGGTGTGGGACAGCACCGACTACCACAACGGTAAGAAGGTCAGCTTCACGGTGACGATGTCCAAGAGCCGCTGAGCCCGCGAAGGGCAGCAACTCCGCCCGCGCCGCTACTGGACGAGACCCTCTCCCGAGACAGGTGGGGGTCTCGCCGTTCGTCCCCTCGACAGGATCCCCCGACCGTTCCGGCACGCACTCAACGGTGCTCGGGGTTCTCGAAGTCGAACCGGCAGCCGGCGTCCCACTCGGAGCGCTGGTTGCCGTACGCCGGGATGCCGCCGGCGTCCTTGAGCATCCGGGCGAGGTGCAGCTGGTTCCACGTCATGAAGGTGGCGTTGCGGTTGGTGAAGTCGTTCTCCGGGCCGCCCGAGCCCTCGTCCAGGTACGACGGGCCCGGCCCGGCCGGGCCGACCCAGCCCGCGTCCGCCTGCGGCGGGATCACGTACCCCAGGTGCTGGAGGCTGTAGAGGACGTTCATCGCGCAGTGCTTGGCGCCGTCCTCGTTGCCGGTGATCAGGCAGCCGCCCACGCGTCCGTAGTAGGCGTACTGGCCTCGCTCGTTGAGGATCGACGAGCAGGCGTACAGGCGCTCGATCACCTTCTTCATGACCGAGGAGTTGTCTCCCAGCCACACGGGCCCCGCCAGGGTCAGGATGTCGGCGGCCATCACCTGCGAGTAGATGACCGGCCACTCGTCCGTCTCCCACCCGTGCTCCGTCATGTCCGGCCAGACACCGGTGGCGATGTCGATGTCCACCGCCCTGAGCACCTCGACCTGCACGCCCTGGCGCTCCATGATCCCGGTGCTGATGTCGATCAGCCCCTGTGTATGGCTGCGCTCCGGGGAACGTTTCAGGGTGCAGTTGATCACCAGGGCGCGCAGGTCGGCGTACGACGTCGTTGAGTCCGGCACGGAATGTTCCTCCAAACGCAGCGGGAGTCCGGATGTGAAGGCGCTGGCGATCTCCCGGTTCAGCTCACCAGACCTTCGCCCCGGGCGCTCGCGGAGCGGGGCCGGTTGCCTGACAGCCCGCCCGCCGCGGGTGCCGGCCCCTCGACGCTACGCGGAGTGGTGCGACGGCACGGCGTCGACGAGTGCGGCCAGGGCCGCGCCCAGCGCCGCCGTGCCCGGGCCGGCCTCGCCACCCGGCTCGTCCATGTAGAGATCGCGGCGGATCTCGATCATCAGCGCGCCGACCCGCGGATCCTTGCCGTAGTACGGCAGCGGTACGTACGTCCCGGCGAAGGGCGTGTCCGTGGCCAGGCCCCCGAACCCGCCGAACGCCTCCCGCGCGGCGTCCAGGAGGGACGGCGGGGTGTGGAACGGGTCCGTGCCGAGGCACACCGGCGGGCGGGGCCCGTCACCGTGCAGTTCGTACGGCAGCGGCTCCGTCGGGTACGAGTGGACGTCGACGATCACCGCGCGTCCCGTCGCCGCCAGCCGCTCAGCCACGGCGTCGGCCATGGCCCCGGCGTACGGCGTGAAGTACCGGTCGAGCAGCGGCGCCGGGTCGAACCCGGCCGGCCTGAGCGCGCCGCGGTGCGTGGTCCGGGTGTACACCGCGCCCATCCCGACGGCCAGCATCTCCTCGCGCTCGTCCGGGAAGCGCTCGGGGTCGACGACCAGCCGGGAGAGCCGATTGACGAACCGCCAGGGGGTGATCCCCGCGCCCGCCGCGGCGAAGGCGGCGATCTCCGCCGTGTGGGCGTCGGTGATGTGGTCCAGCTCGCGGCCCAGTTCCGCGTCGCCGAGCAGGATGCCCTCGCGCACGTCCGGGGGCACCACCCGTGAGGAGTGCGGCACATGGAGAAGGACGGGGGAGTCCGGAGCACCGGCGAGAACGTCGAACGAGCGTGAGGTCATCGCCTCAGCCTCCCACAGGCCGCGCCCGCCGTGTCCTGATCCGGCGCCCGGCACATCCGTCGGTACGGGTCAGTGGTCCAGTGCCACGGCCGCGTGGATGGTCTTGCCGTCCGGGCGGGTGTCCACGGTCACCTCGCGGCAGAGCCGCAGCACGATCGGCCAGCCGTAGCCGCCGGACGGCAACTCCCCGCGGCGTTCGTAGAGGGGGGACTTCCCGCTGGAGTCGGAGACGGACACGGTCGCACGGTCACGTTCGACCCCGATGCCGAAACCGGTGACGCCGCCGCCGTGGCGGTGGGCGTTCGTGACGAGTTCCGAGGTGACGAGGAGCAGGTCGTCGACCTGCGCGGGCCGCAGGGGGCCGAGCCCCGCGAGGGTGTGACGGACGAGCTGCCGCGCGTCGGCGGGCGTACGGACCGAGGAGCATCCGTCGGTTCCGGTGGTGTGCGGGTGGGTCCCGGGTGTCCAAGACCAGGTCTCGCTCCGGGTATTCATGACAGGTCCCTTTCTCCCTGGTTCATCGGGCGGTGTCGGTTTTCGCCTTCCCGTTCGAGCCGGGGTGATGCGTCCCTCCGGGCACGCAAGAGGCCTTCCGCGGGGCAGGGAGTGCCTCCCGGAAGCGGGGGTACGAGAACGGGGACCGCTGAACGGACCGAGAACAAGAGGAGGTTGTTCCCGTGCGGACCGATCCGGCCGAGGCGACGACGACGTACGCGACGAACGGCACGCGTGAGGACCTGCCTGTTCTCGAGGTACCGCATGAGCTCCCACCCCAGGACGCGCGCGCCCTGTCGAAGGTGTTCCTCCGCGAGTTGGCGGCGCGGGAGGAAGGGACGGAGGGCCATCAGTACGTCCGTAACACCCTGATCGAGATGAACATGTCGCTGGTGGTCTACGCGGCGGGCAGGTTCCGCGCGCGGGGCGACGAGACGGAGGACGTCGTCCAGGTCGGCATGATCGGTCTGATCAAGGCGATCGACCGCTTCGACCTGTCGCGCGAGGTGGAGTTCGCCACGTTCGCGGTGCCGTACATCGTGGGCGAGATCAAGCGGTTCTTCCGTGACACCACCTGGGCGGTGCACGTGCCGCGGCGGCTCCAGGAGGCGCGTGTGGAGCTGGCGAAGGCGACCGACGAGCTGAGTTCACGGCTCGGCCGGGCCCCGCTGATCGCGGAGCTGGCACCCGTCATGGAGTTGTCCGAGGACCAGGTGGTGGAGGCCCAGGTCGCCGCCAACGGCTACAACTCGACGTCGCTGGACGCCAGGATCGCCGGCGGTGGCGACGAGGACGAGGACGCCGCACTGGGCGATCTGCTCGGCCAGGAGGACCCGGCGCTCGCACTGTTCGAGGAGTTCCACACCCTGGCGCCGCTGGTGGAGGCCCTCGGCGAGCGCGACCGGCTGCTGCTGCACCTCCGCTTCGTCGAGGAGCTGACCCAGACGCAGATCGGCGAGCGGCTCGGTGTCTCCCAGATGCATGTCTCCCGGCTGCTGGCCCGGAGCCTGAAGCGGCTGCGGGAGGGCATGGTCGAGCCGGGCACGGACGGCTGAGGGGCACCATGCCCCGGGCGGACCCTGGTCCAAGGTGGGGAACAGGCGTCTGAAGAGACGTGGCACGAGACGGCTGTGGAGGGTGCGCGGCCCGGCGGTGGCCGGGCCGCGCACCCTTCTGCGCGCCGGGATCTGTCAGGAGTGGTCCCACGCGGGTGCGGCGATGAAGGAGGGGCGCCGGACGGGGGCGGCGAAGGGCGCCTCGGGCTGGTTCTCGACGCTGTTGAAGACGAGGAACACATTGGACCGGGGGTACGGGGTGATGTTGTCGCCCGACCCGTGCAGGGCGTTGCAGTCGAACCAGGTGGCCGATCCGGCGGGACCCGTGAAGTGGCGGATGCCGCACGCGTCGGCGAAGGTGGTCAGCGCCTCGTGGGAGGGGGTGCCCGCGTCCTGCATCCGGAGCGACTTCTTGTAGTTGTCCCGGGGAGTGGCCCCGGCACAGCCCAGGAAGGTGCGGTGCGAACCCGGCATGATCATCAGGCTGCCGTTGGTGGTGTGGTTCGGGGTCAGCGCGATCGAGACCGAGACGGTCCGCATCTGCGGCAGGCCGTCCTCCGCGTGCCAGGTCTCGAAGTCGGAGTGCCAGTAGAAGCCGCTGGCGCCGAAGCCGGGCTTGACGTTGACCCGCGACTGGTGGACGTATACCTCGGAGCCGAGGATCTGGCGGGCGCGTCCGACGATCCGGGGGTCCTCGGCCAGCCGGCCGAAGACCTCGCTGATCCGGTGGACCTCGAAGACGGACCGTATCTCCCGGGAGTGGGGCTCGACCACGGCGCGCTCGTCGGCCTGCACGGCGGGGTCGGAGACGAGCCGGTCCAGCTCCGCCCGGAGCGCGTCGACCTCCTCGGGGGTGACGAGCTCGTCCACCGTGACGAAGCCGTCGCGGTCGTACTCCTCCAGTTCACGGTCCCAGAAGGGACCTGCCGTGCCGGGCTCGGACCACACGACCGGGTCCTTGCGGCCGATCAGTTCCTCCTTGGGGCCACGGGTGGGGTAGAGGTCGACGGGGCGGGTGGGTGCGGAGGGCATGAGGGAGCGTGCTTCCTTTCTCGTACGCGTGCGTGCGGTCTCGTGACACCTGTCCGGTGTCTCGTGACGCGCCGCTCGTGGTGGCGCGCGTTTCGTCCGTCTCGCGACTCGTGGGGCGTCGGCCGGACCGTGCCGTGGGCTCAGGCGTCGTCCCGGACGGTCCCGTCGGGCTCGGTGAGCAGGGGGTAGACACCGTTCTCGTCGTGGTCCTCGCGCCCGGTGACGGGCGGGTTGAAGACGCACAGGCAGCGGAAGTCCTGCTTGACCTTGAGGGTGTGGCGCTCGTGTCCGTCGAGCAGATACATCGTCCCGGGCACGATCGTGTACGTGCGACCCGTCTCGTGGTCGGTGAGCTCGGCCTCGCCGGCCGTGCAGACGACGGCCTCGACGTGGTGCGCGTACCACATGGAGGTCTCGGTTCCGGCGTACAGCACCGTCTCGTGGAGGGAGAAGCCGACCCGTTCGCGGGCCAGGACGATGCGCTTGCTCTCCCAGGTGCCGGACGTGGCCCTCACGTGCCGCTCTGTGTTCTCCAGCTCGTCGAAGGAACGGACGATCATGGGTGTGCCTTTCGGATCTGTGCCGCCCCGGGGGCGGGCGGTGGGGGTACGGCGGTGAGGATCAGGCGCTGTGCCGGACGGAGCGGGCGAGGATGCCGAGGCCCTCGTCGAGTTCGTCGTCGGTCGCGGTCAGCGGGGGCAGCAGCTTGACCACCTCGCCGCGCGGACCCGAGGTCTCGACGAGCAGACCGGTCTCGAAGGCGCGCCTGCACACGGCGTCGGCGCGCTCCCCGTCGGTGAACTCCAGGCCCCACACCAGTCCGCGGCCGCGGACCGAGAGCCCGCCGCGTCCGTCGTCCGCGCAGAGGTCGAGGAGGGCGCGCTCCACCCGGTCCGCCCGGCTCAGGGTGCGCTCGCGCAGGGCGCCGTCGCGCCAGTAGGTGTCGAGGGCGGCGGTGGCGGTGACGAAGGCGGGGTTGTTGCCGCGGAAGGTGCCGTTGTGCTCGCCGGGCTGCCACACGTCGAGCTCCGGCCGGAACAGGCAGAGCGCCATGGGCAGGCCGTAGCCGCCGATGGACTTGGACAGGGTGACGATGTCGGGCGTGATGCCCGCCTCCTCGAAGGAGAAGAAGTCGCCCGTGCGTCCGCAGCCCATCTGGACGTCGTCCACGATGAGGAGCATGTCGTGGCGGCGGCAGAGGTCGGCGAGTCCGCGCAGCCATTCGGCCCTGGCGACGTTGACGCCGCCCTCGCCCTGCACGGTCTCGACGATCACGGCCGCCGGGTGGTCGAGGCCTGAGCCGGCGTCGTCCAGGAGCCGTTCGAACCAGAGGAAGTCGGGGAGCCGCCCGTCGAGGTAGTCGTCGAAGGGCATGCGGATCGCGTGGTTCAGCGGGACGCCCGCGCCGGCGCGCTTGGCGGCGTTGCCGGTGACGGCGAGCGAACCGAGCGACATGCCGTGGAAGGCGTTGGTGAAGGAGACGATCGTCTGCCGTCCGGTGACCTTCCGGGCGAGCTTCAGGGCGGCTTCCACGGCGTTGGTGCCGGTGGGGCCGGGGAACATCACCTTGTAGGGCAGGGCGCGGGGTTCCAGGACCGTCGAGTGGAAGGTCTCCAGGAAGGCGCGTTTGGCGGTCGTCGACATGTCGAGACCGTGGGTGATCCCGTCGTCGGCGAGGTAGTCGAGGAGGGCCCGCTTGAGCGCGGGGTTGTTGTGGCCGTAGTTCAGCGAGCCGGCGCCCGCGAAGAAGTCGAGGTACGGGCGCCCCTGCTCGTCGTACAGCCGGCTGCCCACCGCGCGCTCGAACACGACGGGCCAGGCGCGGCAGTAGCTGCGGACCTCGGATTCGACGGTCTCGAAGACGGTGGGCGTGGCGATGTCGGTCAGGGTCACGAAGTCTCTTCTCCAGAGTGTTGTGGGGATCGTGGGGTGCGCGGACGACGGGTCAGGACGCCGTGTCACCGAGGGGGCCGATGCGGTACAGGACCTCGGAGTCGTGCCCCGCGGCGGGGAAGGCGGACGAGGGGAACAGGACCTCCTGCGTCACCTCCGCGCCGTGACGGCGTGCGTACGACCGGAACAGCCGGTCGGACGCCAGGTTTCCCGGGGTGACCGTCGCCTCGACACGGCTGATTCCGTGTGTGGCCGCCACCCGTGCGGACAGATCGTCGAGCAGGGTCCCGGCTACCCCGCTTCCGCGGTGCGAACCCTCGACGGCGATCTGCCAGACGAAAAGGGTCTCCGGGGCGTCGGGCCGCAGGTAGCCGGTGACAAAGCCGATCGGGCGTCCGGAGGAGTCACGGGCGACGGCGGTCGTGTCGGCGAAGTCACGGCACCACAGCAGGTAGCTGTACGGCGAGTTGAGGTCCAGCTCTCCCGAGCCGCGTGCGATGCGCCAGAGCTCGGCGCCGTCCGCGATCGTCGGGGGAGTCGTGCGGGCAGTGGTCATGGGAGTCATGGGCGCCGAAGTTACCCAGTGGATCTCGGAACTTCCTGGCCCGGAGGGCTTGTTCCGGGCGGCACCACGTGATAGGTGCACTGGGGGCCTCAGGGGTGCGAATACCTGCTCCACTGCTCGGCAAACCACCGCAAAAGGGTGTGAAGTCCCCGTTTGTAACGGATGGATAACGGCTCAGGGGTACTTCCACCGTTCACGCCAAGAGCGTGAGAACATCCGCCATTTGACGTTTGAAGGCGTCGGGAGCGGTCAGGCGTACGGGTCGCCCCGAGCGGGCCGCCGTCGCGCACTCCGGAACGCGGCGGAGCCGGGCCGGGTGCTGCGAGCCCGGCCCGGCTCCGTTCGCTTCCGGCGCGCACGCGTCGCGCCGTCGGCCTACCAGATCGCCTCGACCCACTCCGGGTGGTCGATGAACGGGTTCCGGTTGCCCTGGTAGGTGTTGTATATGACGTCGTTGCGACGCTCTTCGAAGGCGCTCGGCGGGTCCTGCTCGTTCCACTGCTTCAGGACCGAGAGGCGGCCGTGGAAGCGGACGCTTCCGTTGGTGGTCGACTCGTTGGGCTCCAGATCGGCCCAGGCGTCGTCACCCTCGTAACGGACGGCCATGTAGAGGATCATCCGGGCCACGTCGCCCTTGTCGGCGTCGCGCGGCTCGAACGAGTTGCTGTCCGTGTAGCTGCCGGGAGCGCCGCTGACGGCGCTGCCGCCGTTGTCGAAGTCCTTGTTCCCCCGGATGCCGTTGACCTGGACGTCCGCCGCGCGCAGATGGTGGAGGTCGGTGCCCGGGCCGGCCGAGGTGCCGAAGTTGCCGTGGGACTGGGCCCAGGTGTGCTCACGGTTCCAGTCGCCGACGTCACCGCCGTTGAGGCTCTTGCTCCGCGAGGTGCCGCTGTAGAGCAGGATCACGTTGTTGGTGTTGCCGGGGTCCTGGTCGGTGACCTTCAGCGCGTTCCAGACCGCGTCGTACGAGATCTTGCTCTGGCTGCCGATGATGGTGTGCAGCGAGGACTTGAGGCTCGTGCCGGTCTTGCCGACCGCGTTCTTGTAGTACGTGCTGTCGTAGGCGTTGGTGGTGGCGCCGGCGGGGGTTGCGGCGACCGTGGGGAGCGTGACGCCGACGAGGGTGGCGGCGACAGCCGCCGCCCACACCTTCCAGCTGCCGATCCGCACAACGGACATGGGGGGCCCTTTCCCGGGGACGGTACACGTGGGGGCAGCGGGTCGTCGGCTCAACGATTCCGCTGTCTACGCGTGTTGACTTCGTGTCATCGGGAGAGTGGCACACGGCAGGTACCTGTCATGTAACGAGGAGGAGGCTGTTGCATGACGAGTTTGCATATGGCCGAAACGAGGGGTGCCCTCCGGAGCCTGTCGCGGAGATCGCCCCCGTCGGATCGGGGCGGTCCCGGGTGTCCTCAGGCGCCCCGGACGTCCACCGGCATCCCCTTCGGCTCCTTGATCCGCTTCATGATGATCTGCGAGTTCACCTCGGTGACCCCGGTCAGGGTCGTCAGCCGCTCGATCCACAGCCGCTCGTACGCCGCGAGGTCGGCCACCGCGATCCGCAGCAGACAGCCGGGGCTCCCGAACAGCCGGTACGCCTCGATGACGTCCGGCACGTCCTGGAGCGCCTCCTCGAAGGCCTCGACCGTCTCCCGGTCGCGCCGCACCTCCACCGAGACGAGCACCTCGAAGCCCCGCCCCACCGCCTCCGGGTCGATGATCGCCCGGTAGCCCTGGATCACGCCGTCCTGCTCCAGCTGACGTACCCGGCGCAGACAGGGGGAGGGGCTCAGCCCCACCCGCTGGGCCAGCTCCTGGTTGCTGAGCCGGCCGTCGTTCTGAAGCTCGCGCACGATATGGAGATCGATTCGGTCCATGGCGCAATTATCTACCACGCTGAAACATTCCTGCGGCTGATTTCGCAATCGCCTTGCGCACCTCCTGTCCTATCGTTGCGATGCCGGGAGATTTCGGTACGGAGTAAGCAAGACGGAGTAAGGGCGGCAGTCATGAAGCGGACGAACGACGGGGGAGCGCGCCGGATCGTCGTCATCAGCACCGGCGGCACGATCGCCAGCCGCTGGCAGGGCACCGGCTACGCGGCCGACGCCTCCGGCAACGACGTCCTGGCCACCGCCCCCCTCCCCGAGGGCGTCACCGTCGAGGTCGTCGACCTCTTCAACGTCAACAGCTCCCGGATGACCGCGGCCCACCAGCTCGCCCTCCTGCGGACCGTCCACGAGACCTTCGCCGACCCCGGCGTCGACGGCATCGTGATCACCCACGGCACCGACACCCTGGAGGAGACCGCCTTCCTCCTGGACCTCCACCACAGCGACTCCCGACCGGTCGTCCTCACCGGCGCCCAGCGCCCCTTCGGCACCGGCGACGGGGACGGCCCGGGGAACCTCTACGACGCGCTCCAGGTCGCCTCCACCGTCAGCGACCTCGGCGTCCTCGTCGTCTTCGACGGCCGTGTCCACGCCGCCCGCGGCACGGTCAAGACCCAGACCCTCGCCGCCGACGCCTTCTCCGACCCCTCGGCCGAGCGCCTGGGCCGCGTCGGGTTCTCCCGCGTCGACATCGAGCGGCAGCCGGAGCGCCCGACGCCGCTGCCGCTGCCCGCCGCCGCGTACAAGGCCGCCCCCGGCAACACCGGCCCCGGCGCCTTCCCTCTGCCCCGCGTCTCCGTCGTCACGCATCACTCCGACGGCGACCCCTTCCTCCTGAACGCGGCGGTCGCGGCCGGCGCCCGGGGCATCGTCCTCGTGGCGACCGGCGCCGGCAACGCCACCCCCGAGATCGCCGCCGCCGTGGCCGACGCGGTCGCCCAGGGCGTCCTCGTCGCCGTCACCACCCGCGTTCCCGCGGGGCCGCTCGCCGAGATCTACACCGGTGGCGGTGCCGTCGACCTCGTCGCCGCCGGGGCCCTGCTCACCGGCACGCTCCGTGCCGCGCAGGCGCGGATCGCGGTCCTGGCGACGCTCCTCGCCGAGGGCGGCTCCGGCGACCCCGCCCGGAGTACGGCCCTGCTGCGCCGCCTCCTCGACGGCCCGGTCCGCGCGGAACCGGCCCTGGCCACCGGCGGCTCCCGCTCGGCCTCGGCGGTCGCCGCCCGCGCCTGACCGCGCACCCGAAACCCCGGCTCGCGGGTGGCGCCCCCCAGCCCGCCCGCGAGCCGGCGCCAACTCCTCGGCGCCCGCCGGAGCCCGCGCCGCGGGTCACCGCGCTCTCCGTAGGGCCTGTACGGCCCCGTACCGGCCCGGAGCCCGCCGCCGTCCTCCCGACGCGCGGTGCACGGGCTCGTACGGCTCCGGGCCCGGCCGTCGCCCCCTCGCCGCGCGCCGATACCCGCGCCCGCGGGCGTTCTGCCCTCACCACCCCCGGCGCGCTGTCGCCGGACCCCAGCCCTTCGTGTCGCGACGAGGACGCAACGCGCCCTCCGGCGCGCCGTCCAACCTGCCCGCCCCTCCCCTCCCTCCCCAAGGACGACATCCATGGTTCCCGCACCGGCCCCGCACCCCCTTCCCGTCCGTCGCGAGCACGATCTGCTGGGTGACCGGGACGTGCCCGCCGACGCCTACTGGGGTGTCCACACCCTGCGCGCCACCGAGAACTTCACCGTCACCGGCACCCCGATCTCCGTCTACCCGCTGCTGATCGACGCGCTCGCCGCCGTCAAGGAGGCCGCCGCCCGCGCCAACGAGGAGCTGGGTCTGCTCCCCGCCGACAAGGCCGCCGCCATCGCCGGTGCCTGCCGGGAGATCCGTGCGGGGGAGCTCCACGAGCAGTTCGTCGTCGACGTCGTCCAGGGCGGCGCCGGTACCTCCACCAACATGAACGCCAACGAGGTCGTCGCCAACCGCGCCCTGGAACTCCTCGGCCACGCCAAGGGCGACTACGACCGGCTCCACCCCAACGAGGACGTCAACCTCGGTCAGTCCACCAACGACGTCTACCCGACCGCCATCCGCATCGCGGCGATCGGCGCGGCCCGTGAACTCCTGCTCGCGATGGCCGTGCTCCAGGACGCCTTCGCCGCCAAGGCCCTGGAGTTCCGCGAGGTCGTGAAGATGGGCCGGACCCAGCTCCAGGACGCGGTTCCCATGACGCTGGGCCAGGAGTTCTCCACGTACGCCGTGATGCTGGAGGAGGACCGCAGCCGGCTCGCCGAGGCCGTCGAGCTCATCCACGAGATCAACCTCGGGGCCACCGCCATCGGCACCGGTCTCAACGCGGCCCCGGGCTACGCCGAGACCGCCCGCCGCAACCTGGCCGAGCTGACCGGCCTGCCGCTGGTGACCTCCGTCAACCTGATCGAGGCCACCCAGGACTGCGGTGCCTTCGTGCAGCTGTCCGGAGTCCTCAAGCGCATCGCGGTCAAGCTCTCCAAGACCTGCAACGACCTCCGACTGCTCTCCTCGGGGCCGCGCGCCGGGCTCAACGAGATCAACCTGCCGCCGGTCCAGGCCGGTTCGAGCATCATGCCCGGCAAGGTCAACCCGGTGATCCCCGAGGTCGTCAACCAGGTCGCCTTCGAGGTGATCGGCAACGACATCACCATCACCATGGCCGCCGAGGCGGGTCAGCTCCAGCTCAACGCCTTCGAGCCGGTCATCTTCCACGCCCTGTCGAAGAGTCTGCTCTCGCTGCGCGCCGCCTGTCTGACCCTCGCCGAGCGGTGCGTCAGCGGCATCACGGCCAACACCGAGGCCCTCCGGGCGGCCGTGGAGAACTCCATCGGCCTCGCCACCGCGCTCAACCCCCACCTCGGCTACACGGCCGCCACGGCCATCGCGCAGGAGGCGCTCGCCACCGGGCGCGGAGTCGTCGAACTCACCCTGGAGAAGGGGCTGCTGCCCGCCGAGCGGCTTGCCGAGCTGCTCACCCCCGAGCGTCTCACCGGCGCCCCGGGACCCGCGCTCGCCTGACCGGCCGCGGGGGGCATCCCTTCGAGAAGGGGAGTCGCACGGAAGTTACCCGTCGGTTTCTCGTGACTTCCCCGATGCCCGACAGTAGAACATGTTCCCATTCGCTCACGAGTGAGGAACGTCACATGAGTGAACACCCCCTGCCCGCAAAGGGAATCGGCGGCGTGAGCCGCCGCCGATTCCTCGCGGGAACAGGTTCTGTTCTGGGCGCCGCGGCCCTCGTCGGTCACGCCGCCCCGGCCCATGCCCAACCCCGCCTCGCCGACACCCCCATCCCCACCGGCTCCCACGTCCCCGCCCTCGTCATCGGCACCGGATACGGCGGCTCCGTCGCCGCCCTCCGTCTCGCCCGCGCCGGCGTCGACGTCCACATGGTCGAGATGGGCATGGCCTGGGACACCCCGGGACCCGACGGGAAGATCTTCGCCAACACCACCCGACCCGACTACCGCTCCTTCTGGCTGCGGACCCGTACCAAGCAGCCGCTGAGCAACTTCCTCGGCTTCCCCCTCGACAAGGACATCCCCCGGCACACCGGCATCCTCGACGCCGAGGACTTCGCCGGCATCACCGTCTACCAGGGCCGTGGCGTCGGCGGCGGCTCCCTCGTCAACGGCGGTATGGCCGTCACCCCGCGCCGGGAGAACTTCGCCGCCATCCTCCCCACCGTCGACGCGGCGGAGATGTACTCCACGTACTACCCGCGCGCCAACGCCGGACTCGGCGTCACCGCCGTGGACCAGGCCTGGTGGGAGAGCACCTCCTGCTACCAGTACGCCCGCGTCGGCCGCAAGCACGCCCAGCGCTCCGGCTTCCCCTTCGTGTTCGTCCCGAACGTCTACGACTGGGACTACATGAAGCAGGAGGCCGCCGGGGCCGTCCCGAAGTCGGCCCTGGACGGCGAGGTCATCTACGGCAACAACGCCGGCAAGAAGACCCTCCAGAAGACCTATCTGGCCCAGGCCGCGGCCACCGGCCGCGTCACCGTATCGGCGCTGCACAAGGTCACCTCCGTCACCCCCGCGGCGGGCGGCGGCTACACGGTCGCCATCGACCAGATCGACACGACCGGCGCCACCCTCGCGAGCAAGACCGTCACCGCCGACAAGGTCTTCTTCGCCGCCGGAAGCATCGGGACGAGCAAGCTCCTCACCCGCCTCAAGGCCACCGGCGCGCTCCCCGCCCTCAACGGCGAGATCGGCAAGGGCTGGGGCGACAACGGCAACGTCATGTGCGGCCGCGCCAACCACATGTGGGACCCGACCGGCAAGCTCCAGTCGGCGATGCCCACCGCGGGCATCGACAACTGGGACGCGGGCGGCGCCTTCGCCGAGGTCGCCCCGCTGCCCACCGGCATCGAGACCTACGCCTCCTTCTACCTGTCCATCACCAAGACCCCCCACCGGGCCGAGTTCACCTGGAACCCGGCCACCGGCAAGGTCGACCTGAGCTGGGACAGGGCCTGGAAGCAGACCTCGATCGACGCGGCGAAGACCATCTTCGACAAGATCAACTCCAAGGAGGGCACGATCTACCGCACCGACCTCTTCGGCGCGTACAAGATCTGGGGCGACCACCTCACGTACCACCCGCTGGGCGGCGCGGTCCTGGGCAGGGCGACCGACAACCACGGCCGCCTCCACGGCTACTCCGGGCTGTACGTCATCGACGGGTCCCTGATCCCCGGCAACGCCAGCGTCAACCCGTTCGTCACCATCACGGCCCTCGCCGAACGCAACATCGAACGCATCGTGGCCGAGGACTTCTGACCGGGAGCGCGCACCCGTACGGAGAAGGGCCGGCCGGTCTTCACCGGCCGGCCCTTTCCCCTCCCGCGTTCAGTGCGTCGGCAGCACGCAGACGGTGTCGAGCCCGAGCACCCGGTTGAGCCGCCCGAAGGCCAGCCACGACCCCAGACTCATCGTCAGTTCGACGATCTCCGCCTGGCTGTACCGGGCCGTCATCCGGTCCCAGAACTCCTCGTCCAGACCGTGGTGGTCCAGCGCGTACCGCTCCGCGTACTCCGCCGCGAGCCGTGTCCGCTCGTCGAAGGACTCCGAGACCTCCGTCTCCCGCCACGCCGAGACGACCTCGTCGAAGCTCTCCTCGACCTTCACCCCGTCCCGGTCGGTACGCCAGTCCAGACAGAAGCCGCAGCCGTTGATCTGCGCGATCCGCAGCCGCGCCGCCTCGAACTCGCGCAGCCCCAGCGTCGTATGGGCGTACACCGACAGCGAGAAGTTCGCGGCCGCCGTCCCGATCTCCGGGACCATGTCGCCCCACACGTACCCGATCGGCTCCTGGCCCTCGGGAATGTCGATGATCACCGTGGTCTCCTTCCCAGCTTCCCGACCGCCGGCCGCAACGGCACGTCCAGCGCGTCGTACAGTCCCGGCTCCGCCGCCGCCAGCCAGTCGATCGCCCCGACCAGCCGGCCCACCGCCGTCGCGTTCCCGCCCGCCGACCGGTTCTCGCCCTCGGCCGTCGCCGCGACCGTCACCTCGATCCGGGGGCTGCCCTCGACGATCACCCGGTGCGCCCCCGCCCCGTCCGGCGGCACCGGCCAGTCCGGCGCGCAGGAGGGATGGATACGGGTCACGTGCTCGATCACGATGCGGGGCTCGCCGCCGACGATCCCCTGCACCTCGAAGCGGATCGCACCCTGTGTGCCCGCCTCGAACACACCCATCGTCCGCGTCTTCACGGTGGACTCCAGCGGGCGCCGGTCCACCGTCTCGCGGATCTCGTCGAGCTCGGCGCCGAGCGCGCGGGCCATCAGGCGTATCTGCCCGCCCCACACCATCGTCGGGACCGTCGGCAGCAGCATCGGCGGCTCGTAGTCGAGGGGCCGGCCCATCCCGATCAGGTCCCGGACCGACTCCTCCTGCTCGTACGTCGAGTAGTCGAAGATCTCCTGGCAGCGGATCGCGTCCACCGTGCTGCCGAGCCCGCTCATGAGGAGCGGGAGGATGTCGTTGCCCCAGCCCGGGTCCACCCCCGACGCGAAGAGCGAACCGCCGCCCTCGGTGATCGCGGCGAGCACCGGGTCCCGGAACTCGGGCGGTGCGTTGCGCTGGTCGTAGAGCGGATAGAGCGCCGGCGTGACCACCACCGCACCCGCCCGCACCGCCCGTGCCACGTCCTCGAGCGCCCCGTCGGGCCGGGTGTCGCCGGTGGCGGCGTACACCACCGCCCCCGGCCGCCCTTCGAGCACCGCGGCGACGTCGTCGACGGCCACCACCCCGAGGTCGTGGCCGAGCCCCGCGAGCCGGCCCGCGTCCCGTCCGACCTTCGCCGGATCGGAGACCAGCACGGCCGCGAGTTCGAGCCCTGGATGGGCGTCCACGGCGCGGATCGCCGCGCGCCCGACATTTCCGGTACCCCACACCACCGTCCGAATCATGCGCGGAGGGTAGCGCCGGGCTCCGAAGGTTCCCAGACCCGCGACGCAATGATCTGACGAATCGTCAGATTGCTGGAGGGGTCCGGGCGCGTCAGGCCAGCCGCAGCGTCACGAACGGCACCGTGTCGCCCGGCAGGACGTACCGCTCCACCTCCACGAAGCCGCGGGTCAGCGCGAACCGCAGCCCGGCCTCGTTCGAGGCCAGCACCACCGTCTCCACGCCCTCGTCGCTCAGCGTCCGCGCGTGCGCGAGCCCCCGCTCGTACAGCGCCGTTCCGACACCACGCCCCCGGAACTCCGGCAGCGTCCGCGCGATGACCGTGGCCGACGGCGTCTCCCCGTCCGGCGGGCGGACCGTCGAACAGCCCACCGCCACCGGGCCCAGGTACGCGACGTCCAGCCGGTTCCGGCCCGCGCGCTCCCGGACCTCCTCGGGGGAGAGGACCGCCGTGGGGATGATCGTGTTGTGGACGGACCGCCAGTCGGCGAGCTGTGCCTCGCTCCGGGCCGATTCGATACGAAGATCGTTCATTCGTGCAGGAAACCGCCCCGCGCCGGGACGGTCAACCGCTTTCGGGGACCCGGCGACCACCGGCGGACGCGGCCGTACGGGTGAGGCCGCCGCCACCACGGCAGCGCCGCCCGCCGAACGGGTACCCATCGCACCATTGCCCCCGGCCAGGAGGATCCGTCCATGTCCGTCCACAAGGGCGCCCCCGCGCTGCTGAGCGCCGGCACACTGTGCGCGGCCCTGCTGCTCACCGGTTGCGCGAGCACCGCGCCACCCGCCCCCGCCGCCCCCGCGGGGGCGACCGCCGCGGCGCCGCCCGCGGCCGGTGACTCCCGCCCCGAGGGCTTCCCACCCGGAGCGGCCGCCGGGGCGGGCGGCCCCGGTCGGGCGGCGAACAGCCTCGCCTCCGCCCCCGCTCCCGCGCCCGCCCCCCGGATCCCCGGCATCGGCCCCACGACCCACTCCTTCGTCCCCGACGGCACCACCCAGGCCTTCGTCGTGACCGGCGACACCGGCGACGACAACACCTCCACCGCGACGCTCTACGAGCGGAACGCCGCCGGCCGCTGGACCGCGGCCGCCGGACCCTGGCCCACGCACAACGCCCTCCGGGGCTGGACCGCCGACCACGTCGCCGGCGACCTGCGCACCCCGATCGGGGTCTTCCGGCTCGGCGACGCGGGCGGCCGGCTGCCCGACCCCGGCGCCCGCCTCCCGTACGACCAGGACGACCAGTTCGCCATCAGCGGCACCGGCTTCGCCGGCGAACCCCTCGAAGGCTCCTTCGACCATGTGATCGCCATCGACTACAACCGCGTGCCCGGCCGCACGCCGCTCGACAAGGAACGCCCCTACGGCGCCGAGAAGGGCGGCGGCGTCTGGATCCACGTCGACCACGGCGGTCCCACCCAGGCCTGCGTCACACTGCGGCGCGGCGCGCTGCGCGAACTGCTGCGCGCGCTCGACCCGGCCAGGGAACCGGTCGTGGTCATGGGCCCGACGGCCGAACTCGCGCGCTGAACCACGGCCGGGCGCCTCATCGGCGCCCGGCCCCGTGGTGGTGGCAGCGGCCTCCTGCCGTCGTTTCCTCTGCCGTCGCGCCCCCGCCGTCGCCTGCTCCGCCCTCGGCCTCCCCGGGCCGTCAGTTCCCCCCGCCGGCCCCCACCGCCCCGCGGAACGGGCCCGTGTGGAGGCGGACCTGCTCGGGGGTCAGATACGCGTCCGTGTACTCGAAGTCCCGCAGGGTGCCCGACTTCGCCGCCAGGAACCCGGTCCGCACGAAGTCGTCCCCGGCCGCCGCGTTCAGCAGCCAGTTCGTCATCACCCGGGTCTTGGCCACATTGGTCCGCAGCGCTGCCCAGTGGTACGCGCGGGCCACGGCCTGGGCCGGTGCCCCGTGCAACTCCACACCGAGCGGCTTCGAGACCCCGTCCAGCCCGCCGAGGTCCACCACGAGCCCCAGATCCTTGTGCGTGTACGGATGGGTCGGCTCCGCGCGGAGCGTCGAGACCAGGTTGTCGGCCAGTGCCTTACCCTGCCGCATCGCGTGCTGCGCGGTCGGCGGGCAGATCGCGCCCTCCTCGCCCTTGGCGAGATCGGGCACCGCCGCCGCGTCGCCCAGCGCCCATACCCCGTCGAGCCCCGGCACCTTCATCTCGGCCGAGACGACCAGGCGGCCCCGGAAGGTCTCCTGGTTGAGGGTGCCGATCAGCGGACTCGCCGCCACCCCGGCCGTCCAGATCAGCGTCCGGCTCGGGAGCACCCGCCCGTCGGTGAGCGTCACCGCCTCGTCGTCCACCGAGGCCACCGACACCCCGAGCGACACCTCGATGCCGCGCTTCGTCAGGATGTCCATCGCGGCGGCGCCCAGCTTGTCGCCCAGCTCGGGCATGAGCTTCGGCGCGATGTCCACCAGATGCCACTTGATCAGCTTCGGGTCGATCCGCGGATACCGCTTGACCGCGTTGTGGGTCAGCAACTGGAGGCAGGCCGCCGTCTCCGTTCCCGCGTAGCCGCCGCCGACCACCACGAACCGCAGTCGCGCGGCCCGCTCCTCCTCGTCGTTGCTCGCGTCCGCCAGGTCCAGCTGCGCGATGACGTGGTCGCGGATGTACACGGCCTCCGCGAGTGTCTTCATCCCGCGCGCGTGCTCGGCGAGCCCCGGGATGTCGAAGCTGCGGGTGACGCTGCCGGGTGCGAGCACGAGATGGTCGTACGGCTCGGTCACGTACTCGCCGGCGATCGTCCGCACCACACAGGCCTTGGCCGCCGTGTCCACGCCGACCACGCCACCGGGCACGATCCGGGTGCGGTGGCGTTCGCTGCGCCGCAGCGACAGCGCGACCGACTGGGGGGTCAGCACCCCTGCCGCCACCTGGGGGAGCAGCGGGAGGTACAGCTGGTACGAGAACGGCGAGAGCAGTGCGAGCTGGGCCTCGCGTTCCGCAAGCCGTCGTTCGAGCCTCCGTACGCAGGCGACTCCGGCGAATCCGGCGCCCACCACGAGAATCCTCGGTCGCGTCACGCTGTCCGCCCTTCCGTAGGAGCGTGCAAGAAGCCCACGGATGTGGCTGAGTGAGCCGATATGAGAATTCTTTGCTGATTATCCGTGGCTCACCCTTTTTATCGTCATTACGGCAGGATCGCTCCTCGGCAAGGTCCGCCACGCTCCGGTCGCGGCCCGCCTCGGTCCGCCACGGCTGGCCCCGGCCCGGGGGGCCGATTCAGCTGCTGCTCCGCCTCTGCTCCGCTTCCGGGCGTCAGAGCACCACGACGCCCAGCGGCCGCGAGCCCGCCTCCAGGCGGCGGGTGTCGCCCGTGTCGAGATCGACGATGCTCAGGCCGTCCCAGTACCCGTCGCGGGTGAACCCACCGCTCACATAGGCGGTCCGGCCGTCCTTCGACACGGCGACGGTCTCGTGCGGACCCTCCAGGGGGTAGACGCGCTCGGCGCCGCCCGGCGTCCGGACCGTCAGGGAGGGGCCGCGGTCCTCGGACGGGTCGATCGGCCCCGTGCCCACCGTGAGGAGCGTCCCGTCGGCCGTCACCGTGGCACCGTGCTGATGGGTGTTCGCGGTCATCGGCTCGATCGTCGTGCGGCCCGTGCGCGGGTCGACGACCGCCAGCCGCTCGCCCTCGAAGGGCAGCAGCAGCTTGCCGTCCGAGGGCCGTACGGCCGTGTAGTGCGGCTTCAGCCACGAACCGAGCCCGCCCTCCGTGCCGTACGGCGCGACCTCCACCCGGCGCGGCTCCAGCGTGCCCGCCGTGACGATCGTGACGTCGAAGGAGTCGTGGTTCGTCGCGTACACCTCGGAGCCGTCCCCCGACACGTCCACGTCGAAGGGCCGCCGGCCGACCGGAACCGTGTCGGTGACCCGCAGGGACGCCGTGTCGATCACCTCCAGGGTGCCGTTCCCGCCGGGCACGTTGACCCCCACGTACACCCGCCGGCCGTCCGGGGCGAGCGCGATGCCCATGCCACCGCCCCGGTACTCGCCCGTGGTGACCGGCCCCGCGTCCGTCTCGTACGGAATGAGCGCGAGCCGCTGCCTGGTCGTCGTGTCCACGACCGCGACGCCCTCGGCGGTCGCCACCCACGCCCGGCCGTCCGTACCGACGACCAGACCGTACGGGGCGGTGCCGACCTTCACCGAGCCGATGGCACCCCGCGCCGGGTCGACGAAGGTGACGGTGTCGGAGCCGAAGTCGCCGACGAGCAGCGTGCCCGGTGCGGGCCTGCCCGTCGGTGCGGGGGTCACGGTGCCGGAAGAGCCGTCCGAGGGGCCTCCGGTGATGGGGGTGGCCCCGGCCGGCGATGTCGAGTCCGCGGCGGAGGCCGCCCCTCCCGACCCCTGAGCGCACCCGGCGAGCAGGGCGACGGCCACCGCTCCGGGCAGGAGCACCCGGGCGGCACGGGACGCACGGCGGTACTTCGTCATGACGGACTCCTCGGTACGGCGAACACGCGCGGCCCCGACCGGAGGAGGGCCCGCGCCCTGCACCGATCCTCCGCCCGCCCCCGGCCTCCCGCGGTCCGACGGCCGGCCCCCGCCCGAGAGCGGGACGGACGACCCGGGGGTCGACCGAACGGTTGACCCGGACTCCGCCCCCGAGTCCCCACCCGCCACTACCGTGACGGCATGACCGAACCCTGGCAGGAGTCCGCCCCCGGCGTCCTGAGGCTCCCCTCAGGACGGCTGGTGCGCGGCCGTGCCCTGCGCCGCCCGGTGCCCGAAGGGCCCCGCCCGACCTTCGCCGTCCATCTGCTCGGCAAGCGGCCGCCCGAGGTCCCCTGGGAGTCCGTGTGGCTCCGCTGGCCCGACTTCCGCCTCCCCGCGGACCGCGACACGGCCCGTGCCGTCCTCACCGACGCCTGGGAACGCGCCGCGGAGGAACGGGTCGAGGTCGCCTGCGGCGGCGGGCGGGGCCGGACCGGAACGGCCCTGGCCTGCCTCGCCGTCCTCGACGGGGTCCCGGCGGACGAGGCCGTCGAGCACGTCCGCCGTCACTACGACCGGCACGCCGTGGAGACTCCCTGGCAGCGGCGCTACGTGCGCCGCTTCGGCGCCTGACGTCCGCCTCGGCGCCCGGTGCCGTCTTCAGCGCCTGACGGCGTCCAGGAAGCACGTCACCCGCTCCAGGCACAGCGCGGCGGCCTCCGGCACGAAGGACGGCGCGCCGCGCTCGGTGAACAGGTGCGCGGTCCCCGGGTACAGGAACAGTCTCCGGTCCGACGCGCCCGCCACCAGCGCGCGGGCGGACGCCAGGTCGCCCTCGTCGACGAAGTAGGGGTCGGCGTCCATCCCGTGCACCTGCGCGGGCACGCCCTGCGGCCACGCGGCGCCGAACTCGGCCACCGGCACGCAGGCGCCGAGCAGCAGGGCGCCGAGCGCCCCGGCCCGGGTCTGGGCCAGTTTCTGGGCGGGCACCACACCGAGCGAGATCCCGGCGTAGACGATCTCCTCGGGCAACTCGGCGGCGGCCCGCTCGCCCCGCGCCAGCAGGGTGTCGAAGCCGATCTCCCGGGCGTACCCGACGCCGGCCTCCAGATCGGTGAACGTACGACCCTCGTACAGATCGGGCACGTGCACCGTGTGCCCGGACCGGCGCAGCGCGTCGGCGAACGCGCCGACCCCCTCCGTCAGCCCGAGCGAGTGGTGGAAGAGCAGAACCTCAGCCATGTCGTCATCCCCGGTTCACCGTGCGTGGCCCGCCCCACTGCGGCGCAGGCCGTTCGGGAGGCAGCATGGCGTACGGCACTGACAACGCCCGGAGACGCGCGGACCGGCCCCCGGAGCACCCGGGGGCGACGGCCTCGGCGACGGCCGGGGAGACGAGGGAGCGGATCGGACGGCCGGGCCGTTCTCCTTCGGGTCGGGCAGGGTCCGGAAGCGACGAACTAGAGCATCGGACGGTGCGGCAGGACGGCGCCCGCCTGGCCCACGACACCCGCGTGCCCGCCGACGCCCATCTGCCCGCCGACACCCGGGTGTCCGCCGACCGCCATCTGCCCGCCCATGCCCGTGTGCCCGCCGACGGCCAGCTGCGCGCCGACACCCGCGTGCGCGACGGCGCCCTGGGGTGCCTGGACGCCCTGCGGGGGCACCTGGATGACCCGGCTCAGGTCCCGCAGAACCTCCTCCGCGACCTGGCGGACGTCACCCGGAACATCCCCCCGCTCCCGTATGAGCTCGGCGTAGATCGGTGCCGTGCCGTCCGCGTGGTTCATGGGGCTCGCTTCCTTCGTCTGCGCCGGTGGTGTCACCGACAGGGCGACGGCGAGTCTACGGGGCACCACCGACACACCCCGGCTCGGGAGTCCGCACACCGCCCCGTGCACGCCCGCTTCCGCCCGATAATCGCTGTCCTCCCCGGCCCCGCGCACCCAGAATGGATCAACGAACAACCGGGAGGGACCCCATGAGCCAGGCGACCCTGACTCTGCACGACCTGATGCCGTCCGACGAGCTCGACGCCGCTCTCGCCGAGGGGCATGTCACACGGAAACGGCACCCCGAGCTGCCGCTGTCGATCTACACCTACACGCGCGCGTGTCAGTACGCCCAGCACTGGAACCGGGCGACCAGGCGCTGCCGCGGACTCGTCGCCGACGACACCACCGGCCGGATCGTCGCGCTGCCCCTCCCCAAGTTCTTCAACATCGGCGAGCACGCCGCCGGACGCCCCTACGCGCCGCCGCTGCCCGACGAGCCCTTCGAGGTGTACGACAAGGTCGACGGCAGCCTCGCCGTCGTCTTCCACTACGACGGCCGCTGGCACGTCGCCTCCAAGGGCTCCTTCACCAGCGCCCAGGCCACCTGGGCACAGCGCCGGCTCGACGCCGCCGACACCACGGGCCTGACGCCCGGCGTCACCTACCTCGCCGAGATCCTCTACCCCGGCAACCGCATCGTCGTGAACTACGGCGAGCGCCGGGACCTCGTCCTGCTCGCCGCGTTCGGCGGCGACGGCACCGAGACCCCGCTCGCCGAGGCCGCCGCCGGCTGGCATCCCGTGGGATCGATCGTCCGGACCTGGCCCGCCATGAGTGTCGCCGAGCTCGTCGCCCTGACGGAGTCCAACACGCTCCCCGGCGGGCACCGGGCCACCGGCACCGACGCCGAGGGCTTCGTCCTCCGCTTCGCGTCCGGCCTGCGGGCCAAGGCCAAGCTCGCCGAGTACGTACGCCTCCACAAGGTGCTCACCGGTGTCACCGAACGCGACATCTGGCGAGGCCACGGCATCCAGCGCTTCGCCGCCGTGCCCGCCGGTGAGCTCGCCAAGGGCCTCGGCTGCGCGGTCGCCGACGTCGAGGCCTCCGGCGGCAAGCCCCTGGACGCCCTTCTGGAACAGGTGCCGGACGAGTTCGACGCCTGGGTGCGCGAGGTGATCAGCCGCCTCGAAGCGGCCGCCGCCGACCGTGAACGGGCCGTCGACGAGGCATACGCGCGGCTTGCCCACCTCGCAGGAGACCGGGGTGCCTTCGCCCGCGCCGCCGCCGACGTGACCGACCGCGGTCTGCGCGCCGCACTCTTCCTGCGCCTCGACGGGCGCCCCACCGACCTCCTCGTCTGGCGGCAGCTGCGCCCCGGGACCACCGACCCCTACACCCACGACCAGGAGAACTGACCATGCCTGTCGTCCACGTCATGACCGGCCTCCCCGCGTCCGGGAAGACGACGGCCGCCCGTGCCCTCCAGACGACCGCCGAGGGACAGGTGCGGCGGGTCAACCTCGACGACCTCCGCGCCATGCTCGACCTCCCCTCGCCGGACCGCGGCCGGTCCCACAAGCACGAGCAGACCGTGCTCGGCATCCAGGACTCCGCCGTCCGCGCCGCCGTCGACGACGGCTTCGACGTCGTCGTCGACAACACCCATCTGACCCCGTACATCCCGAAGCGGCTGAAGGCCGCCGTGGGCGGCCTCGCCACCTTCGCCGTCCACGACTTCACCGACGTCCCCGTCGACGAGTGCGTCCGCCGCGACGCCGCCCGCGAGCGGCCCGTGGGCGAGGAGATCATCCGCATCCTCGCCGCCAAGCACGCCAAGGCCACCCGGGGCGGCTGGCGGCTCACCGCGGAGTGGCTGAACGACCGCCCCACCGTCGGAGCGCCCTACGTCGCCGACCCGAGCCTCCCCGGCGCCGTCATGTGCGACATCGACGGCACCCTCGCCCTGCGCGTCGACCGGGGCCCGTACGACTTCACCCGCTGCGACCGCGACCTGCTCAACGTCTCGGTACGCGACGCCCTGCGCGCCTTCCGGCACAGCGAGCGGGACCGGATCGTGCTGCTGTCCGGCCGGAGCGAGGACCACCGCGCGCTCACCGAGAGCTGGCTCGCCCACCACCAGGTGCCCTACGACGAACTGTGGATGCGGGCCTCCGGCGACGGACGCGGCGACGACCTCGTGAAGGCCGAGCTCTTCGACGCCCATGTGCGCCACCGGTACGCCGTCCGCGTCTCCCTCGACGACCGCGACCGTGTCGTCGCCCTCTGGCGCCGGATGGGCCTGCCCACCTGGCAGGTCAACTACGGCGACTTCTGACCGGCCCCGCCGGGGCGGGACGGCCCCGCCCCGACGGGTGGAGCCGCCCACCCCCGCCGTCGTGTCAGGATCGTGGGATGGTGGAAAAGATCATCGCGGCGTGCGACGGCGCGTCCAAGGGAAACCCGGGCCCCGCGGCCTGGGCATGGGTCATCGGCGGCGCCGACGGGGCGATCGACCGCTGGGAGGCCGGCCCGCTCGGCCGGGCGACCAACAACGTGGCCGAACTGACGGCGCTCGAACGCCTGCTGGAAACACTCGACCCGGCGGTGCCGGTCGAGGTCCGCATGGACTCCCAGTACGCCATGAAGGCCGTCACGACCTGGCTCCCCGGCTGGCGCCGCAAGGGCTGGAAGACCTCCTCGGGCAGCCCCGTCGCCAACAAGGACCTGGTCGTCCGCATCGACGCGCTCCTCACCGGCCGGGACGTCGACTTCGTCTATGTGCCCGCGCACCAGGTCGACGGCGACCCCCTCAACGACGCCGCCGACCGCGCGGCCAGCCACTCCGCCCGAACGCAGGAGCCCATCGGCTCCGCCGCCGGTGCCCCGCTGCCGCCGCCGGAAGCGCCGACACGCGCCTCCGCGCCCCGTGCGCGCTCCTCAGCGCCGTCCGGCTCCGCCGCCGGCTCCTCCCGAGGCCCGGCCGCGAGCCGGACACGCCCGTCCGGCGCAACGCTGAAGGCGCGATTCTCGGGCCGCTGCCGCTGCGGCAAGGCCTACGACAAGGGCGAGACCATCGCGAAGAACCCCGACGGCTGGGGCCATCCCACCTGCGTCTGAACCCTTCCGCCGTCCGACTGGCGGGCGGCTCCGTCCGTTGTTTGAGACCGGCCGGCCCGGGCACGCGCGAGCCTTCACCCACGCGTGTATCCGGGTTCGCCCGGGGTTCTGTTCTCGGAGCGCTTGTGGCTGCATACTGTCCTCCTCGCACCGGTGACGAACCGTTTTACCTGCTTATTTGTCGCTCTCACGACGTGGTCGGCACCGGCGAGAACCTCCCCCTTGCTGCCGCCCCGGTGACCCCTCGGCGGAAGCTTTCCCTGCCCGTGAAAGACCCGAGGATCCGTGCCAGTACCTGTTCTCCTGACCGGGCGCTCCGTGCGCCTGGAGCCGCTGGCGATGCGGCACGCCGAAGCCCTCGCCCGGGCCGGCGGGGCGGACCGATCGGCCTACGCCTTCACCCCCGTACCCGACGGCTTCGAATCGGCCCTCGATTACATCGCCCGCGCCCTGGCGGATCAGGCGGCAGGACGTTCCCTGCCCTTCGCCCTGATCAGCACGGCCGACGAGCGAGTCATCGGCTCGACCCGGTTCCTCGAACTCGACTACTGGCGGGGGCCGCTGATCTGGCCGCCCGTCCCCGGGATGCCCCACGGAGATCCGCTGACCTCCGTGCCGGACGCGGCCGAGATCGGCAACACCTGGATCGCGGGCGACGCCCGGGGCACCGGCATCAACACCGAGGCCAAGTACCTCATGTTCCGACATGCCTTCGAAGCCTGGGGCGTACGCCGCATCACCATGCGCGCCGACGCCCGCAACACCCGCTCCAGAATCGCGATCGAGCGCCTCGGAGCAAGCTGCGAAGGCGTCCGCCGGGCCCATTCCCGCGGTCTCGACGGAGCCGTCCGCGACACGGCCTTCTACTCGGTCCTCGACGAGGAATGGCCGACCGTCCGGGACATCATCGAGCTACGTCTGTCCGCACCCCGCCAGGTGCGCGTCCCCCAGGACCTGCTCCCGGCCTGACCCCTTACGGCACCGCTCCGGCGGGCGCTCGCGCCCCCGCCGGAGCGGTGGTTCCATGGAAGGGACGGGGAGGACTCGACATATGAGGACGCGGGGTAGCGGCCGTCACAGACCGTGCACCGTGCAATCAGGATCCGCGAGAAGCGGATGAGTCCTTCCCGCCCCGGGCCTCCGCGCCTTCCCCGCCTCGTGCCTCCGCACCCCAGGGCCTCCGCGCCCCCGGCCTCCCAGCCCCGGGCCTCACCACCCCGCGTCTCCTTGTCCCACGCGTCCCCGCCCCGCGTCCTGCCGCCCCCCGACGCCCGGCCCGGGCCCGCGCCCACGGCCCCGGTGTCGTCGCCGCGGATGCCCTCCCGGCACCCCGGGCGGCCGCCGGGGCGTCGACCCCCTCCCCTTCGGGAACGCACACGCACCGCTCTCCGGATCCGCGTCGAGCACATCCGAACGCGCCCGGTACGGTGATCGCAACAGTGAGCAGCGCCACCCGAAGGGACCGAGTGATCGTGCCGACCGGAACCGCCGACGTACTCCTCCGGACGGAGGGCCGGGCCGGATTCATCACCCTGAACCGCCCCCGCGCCATCAACGCGCTCACCCACGCCATGGTCCTCGCCGTCGACGCCGCCCTGACGGAATGGGAGCACGACCCGGCCGTCACGACCGTCGTCATCGAGGGCGCGGGGGAGCGCGGTCTCTGCGCCGGCGGAGACATCCGCGCCATCCACGACGACGCCCGCGCGGGCGGATCGGCGTCCGAGGACTTCTGGCGCGACGAGTACCGGCTCAACGCCCGTATCGCCCGCTACCCCAAGCCGTACGTCGCCCTCATGGACGGCATCGTCATGGGCGGCGGCGTCGGCGTCTCCGCGCACGGCTCCGTCCGCGTCGTCACCGAACGCTCACGGATCGCCATGCCGGAGACCGGCATCGGCTTCGTCCCCGACATCGGCGGCACCCACCTCCTCGGCCGCGCCCCCGGCGAACTCGGCACCCACCTCGCCCTCACCGGCGGCCACGTCGGCGCCGCCGACGCGATCCTCACCGGCCTCGCCGACCACTTCGTGCCCTCCACCGAACTGCCCGCCCTGGTAGAGGACCTGACCCGCCTTCCGGCCGAGGAGGCCGTCGCCCGCCACACCACCACCGCCCCGCCCGGCGTCCTCGCCGAGCAGCGGGAGTGGATCGACGCCTGCTACCCGGCCGAGACCGTCGAGACGATCGTCGAGCGCCTCATCGACACCGGCGCGCCCGCCGCGAAGGAGGCGGCCACCACCCTCCTCGCCAAGTCCCCGACCGCGCTCAAGGCGACCCTGGCCACCCTGCGCCGCTCCCGCGCCCTCGGCACCCTGGAAGAGGTCCTGGACCTGGAGTTCCGGGTCTCCTGCGCCGCGCTGCGCACCCCCGACCTCGTCGAGGGCATCCGCGCCCAGGTCGTCGACAAGGACCGCGACCCCCGCTGGACCCCCGCCACCCTCCCCGAGGTCACCGACGGGGCCGTCGCCCGCTTCTTCACCGCACCGCCCGGCGGCGACCTCGGTCTCGCCGCCGCCCGCCGGGCCCACGAGGACCGGGCGACCCGGGACCGCGTGTGACCACGAACGCCACCACCTCCTTCCAGCCCGTACTCGACCGGATCGCGGAGGAGATCGCCGAACTCACCGAGCGGGGCACCCCGGCCGACTACATTCCGGCCCTCGCCGCCGGCGACCCCACCGACTTCGGCATGGCCGTGGCGGAACTCGACGGCACCGTCTACGGGGTGGGGGACTGGCGCCACCCCTTCTCCACCCAGTCCGTCACCAAGGTCTTCACCCTCGCGCTCGCCCTCGCGGGGGAGGGCGACACGCTCTGGGCCCATGTCGGCAGGGAACCGTCCGGCGACCCGTTCAACTCCCTCGTCCAGCTGGAGTACGAGAACGGCATCCCGCGCAACCCGTTCATCAACGCCGGTGCCCTCGTCGTCACCGACCGCCTCCACCGGCTGACCGGCGACGCCTCCGGCAGCCTGCTCGCCTTCCTGCGCGCCGAGAGCGGCAACCCGGACCTCTCCTTCGACGCCGGCGTCGCCGCGTCGGAGGCCGCCCACGGCGACCGCAACGCGGCCCTCGCCCACTTCATGTCCTCCTACGGCAACATCACGGGACCCGTCCCCGACCTGCTGCGCGAGTACTTCCGCCAGTGCTCCCTGGAAGCCTCCTGTGCCGATCTGGCCCTGGCCACCGGCTTCCTGGCCCGCCACGGACTGCGCGCCGACGGCTCACGGCTGCTGACCCGCAGCCAGGCCAAGCAGGTCAACGCCGTCATGCTCACCTGCGGCACCTACGACGCGGCCGGCGACTTCGCCTACCGGGTGGGCCTTCCGGGCAAGAGCGGGGTCGGCGGAGCCGTCGTCGCCGTCGTGCCCGGCCGCTGCACCCTCTGCGTCTGGAGCCCGGGTCTCGACAGCCGGGGCAACTCGGTGGCCGGTGTGACCGCCCTCGACCGGTTCACGACCATCACGGGCCTGTCCGTCTTCTGACCCCTCCGTCTTCTGAACCGTCCGTCGTCGCGCCGGGCGGCATGCCGTCCGGCGCGCTGGGCATGCTGCCCGGGTGGCCGCCCCGCCGGACCGAGGAGACCCCGTATGACCGTCCCGACCCGCATCCGCACCTCCGCGAAGGCCGTCGTCCTCCACGAGGGCTCCGTCCTCCTCACCCGGAACATCTGGAACGGCAGAGAAGGCCGGTTCCTCCCCGGCGGCGGGCAGGAGACCGGTGAACTCCTGCCCGACACGGTCCGCCGAGAGGTACGGGAGGAGACCGGGCTGACCGTCCGGGTCGGCCCGCTGCTCTGGGTCCTGGAGGGCTGGATCGACGACCCCGGCCCGCTGGCCGCGGAGAACCACCACCGGGTCGAGATCGTGTTCCTGTGCACCGTGGTCGGCAGCCCCGAACTCCTCGGCGGCACCGAGGAGGACGTCGACCAGATCGGACTCGACTGGGTTCCCCTGGAGAAGATCGCCTCGCTGGAGAGCCTCTCGCCCCGCTACCGCGACCACCTGGCGCTCCTCGCCTCCGGGGACATCCCCCGAGCGTCCTACCTGGAGCGCCGGTCCGTCCCTTCCCGATCCTGACAGGCCCGCCCGGCGAGCTCCGGAGGAGACCCCCTAGCCCCGGCGCCCCAGCCGGACCGTGACCGTCTTGGGCCGCTGGTACTCCTGGAGTGCCAGGGTGCTCAGATCGGTGCCGTGGCCGGAGGCGCCGCGGCCGCCGTGCGGAAGCTCCGCCGTCTGGACCAGATGGCAGTTGAGCCAGGTCTCGCCCGCGTCCAGGGCGGCGACCAGTTCGAGCCCCGTCGTGAGGTCGGTGGTCCACACGCTCGCGGCGAGCGCCTGCGGCACCCCGTTCGCCAGGGCCAGGGCGGCCGGGAGGTCATCGGTCCGCTGGACGGTGAGCAGCGGACCGAACACCTCCTCGGTGACGGCCGGATCGTCGTCCGGGAGGTCCGCGAGGAGCGTCGTGGGCCGCCAGTGCCCCGCCTCCTCGCCCGGCGCCGGGGCGACGCCCCCGACGAGGTTCCGCTTGGCTCCCGAGGAGGCGATCAGCCGGTCGTAGCGGTCCGCCTGGTCCGGGTTGTTCAGCGGGCCGAAGTCCCGGCCCGCCAGCCGGGATCCCAGAGCCGCCGCCAGTCCCTCGACGGCGGCCTCGTAGTTCTCCGGCAGCGTGATGACCCGCGCCGGAGCGGCGCAGCTCTGCCCCGCGTTGTACGTGACGGCGTCCGCCAGTGACTCCCAGGTGTCGTCGGGCGCGTCCGGGAGGACGATCGCCGGGGCGTTGCCACCCAGCTCCAGACTGACCCGCCGCGTGCCCGCGCGCGTCGCCACGTCCGCCCCGGCCCGACCGCTGCCGGTGAACGCCACCATGTCCACCGCCGACTCCACGAGGAGCCGCCCGGTCTCCCGGTCGCCGGGAAGATGAACGAGGACGTCCCGGCCCAGGGCCCGCGCGGCGTGCTCCGCGAGGAGTTCGAGGCTGTCGGGGGTCGTCTCGGCCGGCTTCACCACCACCGTGTTCCCGGCCGCCAGGGCCGGCGCGCACCGCCAGGCCGCCATCAGCAGCGGATAGTTCCAGGGCACGACCACACCGACCACGCCGATCGGCTCCCAGCGCACCCAGCTCTCGTGTCCCGCCACCAGCAGGCCCGCGGCCGGTGCGGTGCGGGTCCGCGCCGCCATCGCGAAGAACCGGAACAGGTCCGCCACCTGCTCGATCTCGCCCGCGGTCTCCGACTCCGGCTTGCCCGTGCCGGCCCGCTCACGGGCCGCGTACTCCGCCGCGTGCTCCTCGACCAGGCCCGCCAGGCGGTCCAGTCGACGCCCGCGGTCCTTGGGGGTCAGCGTGCTCCAGTCGGGCAGCGCGGCCCGAGCGGCGGACACGGCCGCCCCGACCTCGGGCAGCCGAGACCGCACGGAGGTACCGCGCGGCGCCCCGGTCCTGGGGTCGGTCAGATCGACGGGGGGTGTCGGGAGGATGGTGCTCATGACGGCCTTTCGCGGGATCGATCGCATCGCTGCGCACAACGGGCTCGGTGGAGGGGACGCGGTGGAACCGCCGGGCGGGTCACACGTCGTACGAGCGCAGCCAGAGCTCCAGGGTGAGCACCAGCCACAACTTGCCTCCCTGCCGGGGC
>NZ_BNBZ01000016.1 GCF_014656215.1 Streptomyces zaomyceticus
GCGGGGTGGGGGGCCCGAGGGCGCCCCTCCCGTCGTCGCGTCAGGCGCGGATCGGATCACGCGTCACGCGCAGCCGAACCGGGCCGCCGCCCAGTCCCCGTGGTCCCCGCTCTTGGACCCGTTGGTGTCCGTGATCTTCAGCCGTACGTGCCGTGCTCCGGTCACGTCGACGTTCACGGGCAGGGTCGCGGAGGCGCCGGTGAGCCGGGGCGAGGTCCAGAGGACCTTTCCGTCGGCCTCGACGGAGAAGGCCACGTCCCCGTAGCCGTTGATCTCGTCGTCGATGCCGACGTCGGCGGTGAACGTGGTGCAGCGGCCGCCGAGGTAGACCTCGATGTCGGAGTCGGCGTGCCCGCCGATGCCCTTCTCGTAGGTCGTGCCGGCCAGGGTGAGCGGACGGCCGTCGGCGGCGCCGGACTCACCGTTGGAGCGGTCGCGTTCGGGCGGGCCCCAACCGTTGGTGGAGCGCAGCCAGACGAGGTCGCTCGCCCAGGCGTCGCCGGCCGGCGGCGGGGGCATCACCCCGACCGCGAACCGCTGGGTGGCGGTGCGGTCGGTGCCCGCGGAGCGGTGCCGGGCGGTGGCGGTGAGGGTGGCCTCGCCGGGCTCGGCGTCCGCGGCGGGGGTGACGGTGACCTCGACGCGGCGGGTGGTGCCGGCCGGGACGCGGTCGATCGGCGCGGCCGGGGTGACCTGCCAGCCGGCCGGGGCGGCCAGGGAGACCCGCACGTCGGTGGCGTCCCGGGTGCCGGCGGTGACGTCCACGGCGACGGTGCCGGGGGCGCCGGCGCCGAGTTCCTGCGCCGTGGGGACGGCGAGGGTGGCGGAGGCACCGGGTACGGCGCCGCCGACCGCGCTGGTGTCGCTGAGCCGCAGCTCGAAGTCGCGGGCGGTGGAGAGGGCGGCCGTCTTGACCCGGACCACTCCCCCGCGCTCGTCGCGGTCGTACCACCAGCCCTGGGCGGCGGCGTCGAAGGCGGCGCGGGAGGTGAGGGCGGGCAGCTTGCGTCCGTCGAGCCTCACCGTGCCGGGGGCGTCGCCGGTGTGGACGGTGAAGGCGTACGGCCGGGCGGACGGCTTGCCCGTGTACGTGCCCCTGCTCGCGCCGATGCGGACGGTCACGTCGCCGGGTCCGCCGTTCGGGGCGCGGACCTCGGCGCGCTGGGTGGCGTACCGGCCGGTGCGGTGTTCGCGGGTGACGCCGTCGTCCTCGTACAGCTCGAAGGAGGAGGTGCCCTTCGGGTAGACGTCCCAGGCGATCGGGTCGCCGGGGGCGCGGTCGGCGTAGGAGCGGATGTCGCCGGGCCACATGGGGACGGTCGCACCGGCGCGTACGAAGAGGGGCAGGGTGTCGAGCGGGGCGCTGTAGTCGTCGACGGTGACGGGGCCTTCGTAGGTGCGGCCGCTCCAGTAGTCGATCCAGGTGCCCTTGGGGAGGTAGATCCCGTCGCGCTCCACCGCGTCCCGGTAGACGGGCGCGACGAGGAAGTCCTCTCCGCTGAGGAACTCGTACTTGGCGGCGTCGGTGGAGGCCCTGGGGTCGTCCGGGTACTCCAGGGCGAGCGGCCGGGCGAGGCCGACGCCGGTCTTCGTGGCCCGGTGGGCGTGGCTGTAGATGTACGGGAGGAGGGCCTCGTGGAGCTTGAGGGAGGCGCGGTTGATGCTGGTGTAGGGCTCGCCGTAGCGGAAGGGCTGCTTGTCGTTCGCGGCCCAGCCGTCCATGGTCATCGTGACCGGCAGGAAGGTCTTCCACTGCAGGTCACGGGTGTAGGTCTTGGCGCTGCCGCCGAAGATGCCGTCGACGTCGCCCGTGGTGTAGGCGAGTCCGGACATGGAGGCGCCGGCGTAGGTCGGGATCTGCCAGCGGATGTACTCCCAGGTGCCGGACTGGTCGCCGGACCACTGGACGCCGCAGCGCTGGGCGCCGGACCAGCTCTCGGGGGCCCAGGTGAAGCCGCGGGCGTCGCTGTGGGCCTCGATGCCGGCGTGGGCGTCCTTGCAGCCGTCGAGGGCGAACTTGTAGCCCTCGCCGACCCAGGCGACGTCGAGCTTGGCGACCCGCTGGCCGGCCTTGACCTGCTCTTCGAGCTTGTCGATGCCGTCCTCGGTCCAGAGGCCGAGCTTCATGCCGCGTTCGCCGAGTCCGGCGGAGGCCTCGGGGAGGTTCTCGTAGCCGCAGCCGTAGCCGTCGTTGACGAGCATCCAGCCGTTGGGCATGTCGTTCTCGACGTAGCCGTCGGCGACCTTCAGGGCGTCGAGGGTGCGGCGCTCGCCCCGGTTGGCGTTGTGGAGGTAGCAGTCGGCGTCGCCGATCTCCAGGCCGTACACGGGCGGCAGGAACGGCTTGCCGGTGAGCCGGGTGTACTGGCCTATGACGTCCTTGGCCGCGTCGCTGCCGGTTCCGGTGAAGTAGTAGGCGTCGAAGCGCCGTTCCTTCGCGCTGGTGGTGACGGGTTCGGTGAAGGCGTAGGTGTTGGGGGCGTAGGTGTTGCGGTAGACGCCGTATCCGGCGGAGGAGAGGTAGAAGGGGACGGAGTTGGGGTGGCCGCCGTCGTTCCAGTTGTAGTCGACGCCGACCTCGACGGTCTTGTCGCGGTGGGAGGTGTTGCCGCGCCCGTTCTGCATGCCGGCGCCGTAGAACTGCTCGGTGGCGCCGCGGGTGAGGGTCTGGACGGTGCGGTCGGCGGTCCAGCCGAGTCCGCGTGCCTCGCTCCAGAGCGGGGTGCCGTCGGCGCGTACGGCGGCGAAGCGGAGCGGTGACTTGTAGGCGCGCAGGGTCACCTGGGAGCTGCTCAGTTCGTAGCGGTCGCCCCGGTCGCGCCAGCGGGTGGCCGGGGGCGGGCCCTGGGGCAGGACGATGTCGCTGCCGGTGGGGTCGGTGAACGTGCCGTCGGGGGCGAGTTCGATGCGGAAGGTGTCGGCGGTGACGAAGCTGACCCGGGCCTGGGCCGGACCGGCGGTCAG
This sequence comes from Streptomyces zaomyceticus, assembly GCF_014656215.1. Lineage (GTDB taxonomy): Bacteria > Actinomycetota > Actinomycetes > Streptomycetales > Streptomycetaceae > Streptomyces > Streptomyces zaomyceticus. The sequence continues at coordinate 2,965 of NZ_BNBZ01000016.1, forward strand.
CCGGTAGACGGGGCCGTCGGCGGCGAACCCGGTGAGGTCGCCGACGATGGTGTCGGGCTCCTGTGCCGCGGTGCCGGCGGGTTCGGCCGTGGCGGTGGTGCCGGGTCCGGCGAGGGCCGCGAGGAGCCCGAGGACGGCTCCGGCGAGTGCAACTTTCATGCGCGATGATGATTGCATGGAGCTTATTTAGCGCAGGAACAAGCATTGCCGCCAGGACAAAACGGAACCGCCCTCGGACTTCGGCGAGAAGTCCAAGGGCGGTTGCCTGAAAGAGAGTTGCGCGGTCCTGCTCGTTACAGGGCCACTCCGAGCAGTGCGTCGACGGCGCGGGAGACGAGACCGGGAGCGGAGTCGTCGGTGCCGCCCTCGGCCGTCTGGAGCGCGGCCCAGCGGTCGACCGCGGCGAGCGCGGTGGGGGTGTCGAGATCGTCGGAGAGGGCCTCGCGGAGCTCCTCGACGAGCGCGTCGGCGGACGGGCCGTCGGGGCGGGACACGGCGGCGCGCCACCGGCCGAGACGCTCCACGGCGTCCTGGAGGACCTGGTCGGTCCACTCCCAGTCGTCGCGGTAGCGGTGGGAGAGCAGCGCGAGCCGGATGGCGGCCGGGTCGACGCCGTCACGGCGGAGCGCCGAGACGAAGACCAGGTTGCCCCGGGACTTGGACATCTTCTCGCCGTCGAGGGCGACCATGCCGGCGTGGACGTACGCCTTGGCCATGGGGAACTCGCCCGTGAGGGTCTGGGCGTGGGAGGCGCCCATCTCGTGGTGCGGGAAGATCAGGTCGGAGCCGCCGCCCTGCACGTCGAAGCCCATGCCGAGGTGGTCGAGGGCGATGGCGACGCACTCGATGTGCCAGCCGGGACGGCCCGCGCCGAGGCTGCCGCCGTCCCAGCTCGGCTCGCCCTCGCGGGCGGCCATCCAGAGCATCGGGTCGAGCGGGTTCTTCTTGCCGGGGCGCTCCGGGTCTCCGCCGCGCTCGGCGGAGAGGTGGCGCATCAGCTCGGTGTCGTAGTTCGACACCTTTCCGAAGTGCGGGTCGGCGTCGACGGAGAAGTAGATGTCGCCGTCGAGCTCGTAGGCGGCGCCCGAGTCCCGGAGTCGCTCGACGAGCGGGACGATGCCGGGTATGGCCTCGACGGCGCCGATGTAGTGCTGCGGGGGCAGCATCCGCAGGGCGGTCATGTCCTCGCGGAAGAGGGCGGTCTCGCGCTCGGCGAGGCCGACCCAGTCGATGCCGTCGCGGATCGCGCGCTCCAGGAGCGGGTCGTCCACGTCCGTGACGTTCTGGACGTAGTGCACCTGCCGCTTGGTGTCGAGCCACACGCGCTGAACGAGGTCGAACGCGTTGTAGGTCGCCGCGTGACCCATGTGGGTCGCGTCGTACGGCGTGATGCCGCATACGTAGATACGGGCGACGGGGCCGGGGGCGAGGGTCACTCGTCCACCGGTCGCGGTGTCGTGGATCCGGAGGTCGCGGCCCTTGCCGGGAAGGGCGGGGACCTCAGAAGCGGGCCAGGCATGCATGACCCGAGCGTAACCGGACAGGTGTTCCGGATACGAACCGGATCCGGGATCTTGACCGATTAGGCGGTCTTGCGGGTCGGAGGCTTGCGTGCATACCCCCCAGGGGTGCAGAGCCTCTCACCGCCCTTGGCCGAAACTTTTCGGTCCGCCGGGGGCCGGCGCCGTGACCAGGAGCGGACCCGGAACCTCAGACCGGCGGCCAGGGGATCGCCGGCCACTGCCCCGAGGGCTCCGGGTGCCGTCCGGTGGCCCGCAGCGCCTCCACACGGGCGCGTACCGCCGCCACCTCGGCATCGGTGAGCAGCTCCGCCAGACGGGCGGCCAGAGGCGCTCCCGGAGCCAGTGAGCGGTCCAGCGCGTCGAGCACCCCGGCCGCCTCGGTGGGCAGCTCCTCGCCCGCCCAGCCCCACAGCAGGGTGCGGAGCTTGTCGTCGACGTGGAAGGTCACCCCGTGGTCGATGCCGTACAGGCGCCCGTCCGGGGCCGGCAGCAGATGTCCGCCCTTGCGGTCGCCGTTGTTGATCACGGCGTCGAGGACCGCCAGCCGCCGCAGCTCGGGGGTGTCCGCGTGGACGAGGAGCGCGGTGCGGTCCTCGTCCACCTGGGCGGGCCCGACGGCCTTCCAGCCCTCGCCCGCCTCGTCGTCCTCGGTCAGGGCGAGCAGCCGCGCCCCGGGGTCGGCCTCGATCCACAGCTGGACCATGCCCTCCCCGTACGGCCCGTCGCGCAGCACCGTCGGCGGGACCAGGCCCCAGCCGGTGGCCTCGGAGATCTCGTACGCGGCGACCTCCCGCTGCGCGAGCGTGCCGTCGGGGAAGTCCCACAGCGGCTGCTCCCCCGCGACCGGCTTGTAGACGCAGGCCGCTTCCCGTCCCTCGTAGGAGACGGAGCAGTAGAGCACGGCATTGGAGGCCTCGCGGACCCGGCCGCGCACGGTCAGCTCACCACGGGCCAGCAGCTCGGCGTCGGGCGGCGTCGGAGGGCTGCTGCTCATGCGCCGCGGCGGTATCCGTTCTGGCGGGGGCAGACGTGCCCCTCGGGGTCGAGCGGCAGGCTGCACAGCGGGCAGGGCGGCCGGCCGGCGTTGACGACGTCCAGGGCCCGCTTGGCGAAGGCACGGGCCTGCGCTCCGCTGAGCCGGACGCGGAGCATCGGCGGGCCGTTCTCCTCGTCCTGGAGCAGCCGCTCCTCGGCCTCCGCGAGGTCCTCCTCGGACTCCACGTCGAGCTCGACGAGCGCCTGCGCCTCGACGATCATGCGCTGCTCGTCGCCGTCCCAGGCGAGGGCCATGGTGCCGACCCGGAACTCCTCCTCGACGGGTACGTCGAGGGGGGCGGTGTCGGTGACCTCTGCGGGGGCGACGGCGGGCACGGGCGCGTTGCCCCCGGTGCGGCGCACGACCTCGTCGAGGAGTTCGTCCATGCGCTCGGCGAGGGCGGCCACCTGTGTCTTCTCCAGGGCGACGCTGGTGACCCGGCCGGAGGCTGACGCCTGGAGGAAGAACGTACGGCGGCCAGGCAGCCCGACCGTACCGGCCACGAAACGCTCCGGTGGGTCGTAGAGGAACACCTGACGGGACACGTTTCCCGGCTCCCTTGCGTCTCGACAGTCGTACTACAGCGGCGCGTCCACCCTACTGCGCTAGAGGATCACGGTGCGCCCGCACCACCGCCGACCTCGGCCGTCCCACTGCTGTCGGGGTGCTCGCGTGGCGCGAATCCGGCGAAGTCCCCGGTGTCGCCGAGGCGGACGAGGAAGGGGCGCAGGCGCGTGTAGCGGATGACGGTGACCGAGCAGGGGTCGACGTGGACCCGCTGGAACAGGTCGAGGTGGAGGCCGAGGGCGTCCGCCACGATCGACTTGACGATGTCGCCGTGCGAGCACATCAGGTAGCAGGCGTCCTCGCCGTGCTCGGCCTCGATCCGCGCGTTCCAGTCGTGCACGGCGTCGACGGCGCGGGCCTGCATCGCGCGCATGGACTCGCCGCCGGGGAAGGCCGCGGCGGAGGCGTGCGCCTGGACGATCTCCATCAGGGGGTCGTCGTTGAGCTCGGCCAACTTGCGGCCCGACCAGTCGCCGTAGTCGCACTCGTTGACGCGGTCCTCGACGTGCAGGGGAAGGTCCGGGCGGGCGTCGAGGAGCGGCCGTACGGTCTCCCGGCAGCGCTGGAGGGGGCTGGAGACGACCGCGGCGAGGGGGACGTCCGCGAGGCGCCCGGGGAGCGCGGCGGCCTGCGCGGCCCCCCGCTCGTCGAGGGAGACCCCGGGAGTGCGTCCGGCGAGGACCCCGGAGGTGTTGGCGGTGGAGCGTCCGTGCCGGACGAGGATCAACGTGGCCATGCCGGCCAGCCTAGGCGGTGGCCCGGCGTACCCCTTCCGCGTCGGGGGCGGATCGCGGTGGCGCGCGGGTCCGCCCGGGGTGCCGCGGCGAGGTCCGCTCGGGCCGGGCGCCTGGTCCGGACGGGTCCGCGGGAGATGTGGGCGACTCCACGCGTGCGTGACTGGGCCGTTCGATGGAGAATACGGCGCGTGATCGTGGACTCTGCCATCTACCGGGACGGGCGCCGTACCGACGGGCCCGCCGACCTCTCGGACGCGCTCGACGAGGCGCGGGCCGCCGGCGACGCGTTCCTCTGGGTCGGGCTGCACGAGCCCACGGAGGCGGAGTTCGACCATGTCGCCTCGGAGTTCGCGCTGCACCCGCTGGCCGTCGAGGACGCCCTCAAGGCCCACCAGCGGCCGAAACTCGAGGTCTACGACGACTCGCTGTTCGCGGTGCTCAAGCCGGTCGTCTACGAGCCCGAGAGCGACCGGGTCTCCTCGGGCGAGCTGATGCTGTTCATCGGCGCCTCCTTCGTGGTGACGGTCCGGCACGGCGAGGGCGCGCCGCTGGCCGAGGTGCGCCGCCGTCTCGAAGCCGACCCGGAGGTGCTCAAGCACGGGCCGACGGCGGTGCTGTACGCGGTGAGCGACGCGATCGTGGACCACTACCTCGACGTGGCGGGCGAGCTCCAGGTGGACCTGGAGGAGCTGGAGGCGGACGTCTTCGCGCCCACCGGGGGCAACCCGGCGAACACCGCGGAGCGGATCTACACGGCGAAGCGGCAGGTCCTGGAGTTCCGGCGGGCCAGCGGTCCGCTCGCCGGGCCGCTGGCCCGGCTCACGGCCGGTTCGGTGCCGTTCGTGAACGAGGAGTCGCATCCCTTCTTCCGGGACGTCAACGACCATCTGCTGCGCGCCAACGAGCAGGTGGAGGGGCTCGACCGGCTCCTGTCCGACGTGCTGTCGGCCCATCTCGCGCAGATGGGGGTGCGGCAGAACGACGACATGCGGAAGATCTCGGCGTGGGCGGCCATGGCCGCGGTGCCGACGATGGTCGCGGGCATCTACGGCATGAACTTCGAGCACATGCCGGAGCTGCACTGGGTCGCCTCGTACCCGGTGGTGATCGTCGTGATGGTGGGCATCGTCGTGGCGCTGTACCGGCTGTTCAAGCGGCGCGGCTGGATGTGAGACCCGGCCCCCTGCGACGGCAGGGGGCCTGCCTCGGGGATGTGGCTGCCGGGGCGGGGCCGCTCAGAAGGCGGGCGCGGGGATCGCGGGCCCGCCGAGGGCGTCGAGCCGCTCGGGCATCCTCAGACCGACCATCCGGTGCCAGCCGGCGGCGCGCTCGTACGCGTACATCACGCGGATACCGGCGGCCAGGACGGCCGCCTTGGGCCGGGGCCAGCGCAGGATCCGCCCCATGTGCCCCATCACGGCCAGACTGACGTCCCGGTAGACCTGGATCTCGACGAGGGCGGACTCGCGCAGGGTCCGCTGGATGAGCCGGCCGTGTCCCTCGCGCGCGAGGCGGAGCAGTTCCTCGTGACAGTAGGCGAGGTGGTTGGCCTCGTCGTTGTCGATCATGTGGATGGCCCTGCCGAGTTCGGGATGGTCCCCGAAGTACGTCACCAGCATGTCCATCTGGTCGGCGGCCCGCTGCTCGGTGACCCGGCTGTGGGCGAGGTAGACGATGATGTCCCGCTCCGTCAGCGGCTCGTCCCGGCGCAGCTTGTCGTGCGCGAGACCGATGCCGCGCTGTTCGAGCAGCATCGTGTAGTCGGTGTCGGGCGGTACCGGGACGGGTTCGAGGCCGCGCTTCTTCATCAGGGCGTTGAAGATCCGGCCGTGCTTGTCCTCGTCGGCGCCGTGCCGGGTGATCTTGGGCGTGAGGTCCCGCATGCCGGGCGCGACGAGGGCCGCGATCCGGGCGTTCTCCCAGCCGCCCTGCGTCTCGCCGCTCGCCGCGATCGAGCAGAAGAGCCGGAAGGACTCGTCGTCGTCGATGATTTCCTGGAACAGACCCTTGGCCGTGAGCATCGCCGCCACCTCCGTGCGCATGTCCGCACTCCGTACGCCCCCGGTGCACCGAGTCAAATGCGGTCCGGGGCGAGGGGCAACAGGAGGGCCGGGCGACTCGGCCGAAAGAGTGAGTCCCGGAGGCCGTAACCGGGGACCCCGTGGAGCCGTTGTGCTGCATGACGGCCGTGGCGGGGAAGACCCCCGAGCCCCCACCACGGCCGCGGAACCTCTCGGTCCCGTCGACGACGGAACCGCTACGCCAGACCCGCCCGCTCCGCGGCCTCGACGCCCGCCCGCAGCGCCGCCAGACGCTCGTCCAGGGTGAAACCGGCCGGGGCGAGGGTGAGGGTGGTGACCCCGGCCTCGGCGTAGGCCGTCATGCGCTCGGCGATCCGCTCGACGGGGCCGAGCAGCGAGGTCTGGTCGATCAGGCTCTGGGGCACCGCGGCCGCGGCGCCCGCCTTGTCGCCGGCCAGGTACTTGTCCTGGATCTCGGCGGCCTCCTTCTCGTAGCCCATGCGCTGCGCGAGCTGGTTGTAGAAGTTCTGCTTCCGGCTGCCCATGCCGCCGACGTACAGCGCGGTGTACGGGCGGAACACGTCGGCGAGGGCGTCGACGTCCTCACCGAGGGCCAGCGGCACGGTGGGACAGACGTCGAAGCCGTCCATCGTCAGCCCGGCCTTCTCGCGGCCCGCGCGAATGTGCCGGAGCGCCGTCTCCTCCAGGTGGGCGGCCGAGGGGAAGATCAGGAGGGCGCCGTCGGCGATCTCGCCGGTCTGCTCCAGGTTCTTGGGGCCGATGGCGGCGATGTAGAGCGGGATGTGCTCGCGCTCCGGGTGGACGGTGAGCTTGATGGGCTTGCCGGGGCCGCCGGGCAGCGGCAGCGTCCAGTGCTCGCCGTCGTAGCTGAGGCGCTCCCGGGTCATCGCCTTGCGGACGATCTCGACGTACTCGCGGGTCCTGGCGAGCGGCTTGTCGAACTTCACGCCGTACCAGCCCTCGGAGACCTGGGGTCCTGAGACGCCGAGGCCGAGCCGGAATCGACCGCCGGTGAGCGAGTCGAGGGTGGCCGCGGTCATGGCCGTCATCGCGGGCTGCCGGGCCGGGATCTGCATGATCGCGGAGCCGACGTCGATCCGCTCCGTCTTGGCCGCGACCCAGGCGAGCACGGTGGGCGCGTCGGAGCCGTAGGCCTCGGCGGCCCAGCAGACGTCGTAGCCGAGGCGGTCCGCCTCCTGGGCGACGGCGAGGTTGTCGCCGTCCATGCCCGCACCCCAGTAGCCGAGGTTGATGCCGAGCCGCATGTCCACGCACCCCTTACCCATCGGTAACGTTCTTGTGGGCGGGACTCTAGCGCGCGGTCGGGGCATCCGACAGGACGTGGTTGTCCACAGGCTCTCTCCGCGTGGTGCCCTGGCCAGTAATCTCGCGCCCATGGAGCAGAGGCATCTCGGACGTACGGGCCTGCGTGTGTCGCGCATCGGACTCGGCACCCTGACCTGGGGTCGGGACACCGACGAGCACGACGCCGCCGAGCAGTTGAAGGCGTTCTGGGACGCGGGCGGCACGCTCGTGGACACCGCCGACGTCTACGGCGGGGGCGAGGCGGAGTATCTGCTCGGGCGTCTCATGGAGCGGCTCGTGTCACGGCAGGACCTCGTCCTGTCGACCAAGGCGGGCAGCGTTCCGGATCCCGACCGGCGCACGGACGGCTCGCGCGGCCATCTGCTCGCGGCGCTCGACGCCTCCCTCGCCCGGCTCGGCACGGACCATGTGGACCTGTGGCAGCTGCACGCCTTCGATCCGCACACGCCCCTGGAGGAGTCCCTCCAGGCGCTCGACATCGCCGTACGCAGCGGGCGGGCGCGCTACGCGGGCGTGGCGAACTTCTGCGGCTGGCAGCTCGCCAAGGCGGGCACCTGGCAGCTCGGCGGCGACCGGACCCGGCTGGCGGGGGCGCAGCTGGAGTACTCGCTGCTCCAGCGGGGCGTGGAACGCGAGGTGCTGCCCGCCGCACAGGACCTCGGGATAGGCCTGCTGCCCTCCTCACCGCTGGGTCGCGGGGTCCTCACGGGCAAGTACCGCAGCGGGACCCCGACGGACTCGCGGGGCGCGTCGGAGACGATGGCGCCGTTCGTGGAGCCGTACCTCGACGAGCCGGCGAGCCGGATCGTGGACGCGGTCGCGACGGCGGCCGAAGGGCTCTCGACGACCCCGCTCCATGTGGCGCTGGCCTGGGTCCGCGACCGGCCCGGGGTGACCGCACCGATCGTCGGCGCGCGTACGGCACGGCAGCTCACGGCCGCGTTGTCGGTGGAGACCCTTAGTCTTCCTGACGAGATCTGTCGGGCGCTGGACGATGTGTCGGCGCCCGTGCACCGCTATCCGGATCACGACTGGAGCACCTTGTGACCGAGCCTGCCGGGGAGACCGCGCCCGAGGCACCCGAGGACGTGGAGCCCACCGAGGACGACGCACCTCAGGAGCCCGCAGAGGCCGATGCGGCCGTGGAGGCCGAGGGAGCCGTGGAGGCCGAGGAGTCTCAGGAGACGGCGGAGGCCGCGGTCGCCGACGAGGCCGACGAGGCCGACGAGGCCGACGAGGCCGACGAGGCCGACGAGGCCGACGAGGCCGACGAGGCCGACGAGGATCAGGAGGCCGACGCGACGGGGGCCGAGGCGGCCGACACGCCCGAGGCGCCCAAGACTCCCGAGTTGAGCGACGCCCAGGTCGAGCTGGCCGCGCAGCGGGAGCTGCGGGCCCGGATCGAGGCGCGGAAGGCCGAGAAGGAAGGGCCCCTGGCGAGCGGCGCCAAGCTGAGCGGCACGGCGGCCGACCTGCTCGCCGCCGTCCGCGCCGTCGAGGGCGGCGCGGCCTCGGGCACCACGTTCTTCGAGGCCCCCGAGCCCGCACCCCGGCGCCCCGCCCCCGAGACGGCCCCGGCCATGACCGTGCGGCCCCCCGTCCCGGCGCAGGCCCCCGCCCCGGCGCCCGGCACCACCGCCGCCGTGCGGGAGGTCCTGGCCAAGGGCGGCGCCCCCGAGGCGCTGGCCGGGCAGGTCGCCGCCGCGCTCGGCGAGGCCGCTGCCCAGGTCCTGCTCGACGACCCGTGGCAGCTGCTCTCGGTGTCCGGGGTACGCCCGGAGCAGGCCGACGGCTTCGCGCGGGCGCTGCTCGGTGCCGCCTGCGGCCCCGACGACCCGCGCCGCGCGGTCGCCCTGACCGTGTGGCTCCTGGAGCGGGCCGCGCTCCAGGGACACACCGCGCTGGAGATCGGGGCCGTGCGCGCCGGACTCGCCGGGCAGTCGGTGCCCGATCCGGAGGCGGCGGTCGAGGAGGCGGTGTCCGCGGCCGCGGTGCTCGTCTTCCAGGAGGAGGAGACGCCGGAGGAGGAGCCCGAGGAGGACGAGGAACCCGTGGAGGCCGTCGCCGAGGAACCGGCCTCGCCCGTACTCCTCGGCCTCGACCGGTACGCGATGGCGGAGGAGAGCCTCGCGGACGGACTCGCCCGGCTGGTCAGGACGGCGACGGCCGACAGCTGGGAGGGCTCCGAACTCGAGCGCGCCGCCGGGACGCACGGTCTCGTCCTGCACACCGGCGGGGAGGCCTCACGCGTCGAGCCGGTGGCACTCGCCGCGGCCGCCCGCGAGCGCGGGCTGCGCGCCCTGGTCGCCGTCCACGCCGACGCCGGACGGCGGGCGCTCGGCGCCGCCGGTGCGGAGGCGGTGACGGTCGCCGCGCTGCTCTCCGGGGCGGCCGGCCCAGGCCGGGACGAGGAGGGCACTCTCGCCCTGGACCTCCTGGTGGTGCTCGACGCGCCGCAGCTGGACGTGGAGACGGCCGCGGTGCTCGTGGAGTCGCTGCCCGACGGCTGCCGTCTGGTACTGAGCGGCGACCCCGAGGTACTGGGCGCGCCGGGCGCCGGACGGGTGTTCACCGATGTCCTCGCGGCCCGGGTGTGCCCGCGGATCGCCTCGCGGCTGCCCGACCCGGGCCCGCTCGGCGAGCTGGTCTCGGGCATCGGCGCCGGGGAGCTGAACCAGGTCGAGGCGCCGGGCAAGGAGATCGTGATCGTCCCGGTGCGGGACGCCGGCGAGGCCGTGCACCGTACCGTCCAGCTGGTGGCCGACTCGGTGCCGCGGGCGATCGGGGTACCGCCCGAGCAGACTCAGGTCGTCACGGTCGGCCATGGCGGCTCGGCCGGTACCCGCGCGCTGAACGTGGCGCTCAAGCAGCGCCTCAACCCCGGTCCCGGCCGCTTCGGCGGCTACGACCCCGGGGACCGGGTGGCGTTCGCGCCGGCGCCGGGGCGGACGGTGACCGGCACCGTGCTCTCGGCCGACGCCGAGGGGCTGCGGCTGCGGTGCGGCGACGAGGAACTCCTCGTCCCCAAGGAGCGGGTGGAGTCGGCGCTGCGGCACGGCTGGGCGCTCACCGCGCACCAGGCGGCGGGCGCCCGCTGGCCGGCGGTCGTCGTGGTGCTGCCCGGGGACGCCGCAGGTGGCCTGAGCAGGCCGTGGGTGTACACGGCCTTCGGCCGGGCGGAGCGCCATCTGTCGGTCGTGCACGGTGTGGACCAGGCGCTGGCCCGTGCCGTGGCCGAGGGGGCGGCCCCGGAGCGTACGACGCGGCTGCGGCCGCTCCTCGAGGCGCTGCTCGCCACGCCCGAGGAGTAACCGGGCCGAGCGGCGGACCCTGACCGAGCAGTGGGCCATGCGCCGCGGACGGCGGGAACGGCGGAGGGCCGGGACACCACGATCGGTGTCCCGGCCCTCCGCCGTCTCCCCCTCAGGAGCCGGAGCCGTCGGCTCCTTCCCCCTCGTGATCGTCGTGGTGGTCGTCCTCGTCGAAGACGGCGCTGACGTCGAAGCGGCAGATGATCCGCTCCGGATCGGCGTGCTCGAAGGGGGCGTTGAGCCACTCCCCCGGTTCCGGGAGCTCCGCGGTGGCGGTGACCCAGAGGGTGGAGTCCCCCTCCTCCAGCCCGAACTCCTTGTGCCGGGAGGCGATCTCGTCCGGTTCGAACTCGCCGAAGAGCACCCCGAGGGCGGCGAGCGGCGAGACACCGGCTCTGGCGGCCGGTCCGGTGGCGTCCGGTCCGCCGTCGATCTCGGCGACGCGGCGGGCCTGGGCGAGCAGACGCTGCGGTTCCGCCACGGCGTAGTCGCGACGGATCAACAGGCTGAGGGCGTGAGGTTCGTCAGGTCCGGCGTACGGCGGCAGCGCGCCGTCCGCTCCGGGGATCTCGAAGGGAGTGACCTCGTCGTAGCGGTCGTAGAGGAGTTCGTCGTACCCCTCGGCCGCCGCGGCGAGGGCGTTGAAGGCTTCGTAGACGGCCGTGTCGTCGTCCCCCGTGCGGCGTTCGACCGCCGCGAGGTGACGGTCCAGTGCGGCTTTGACCGCCTCGGCGGCGGCACGTACCTCGGCAGCGGTGGGCTGCGCAGCATCAGACATGGGACGCACGCTATCCGTAGCGGGCCGGTGCCCGCACAATAGATGCGATGCCGGAATACGAATTTGTCGACGTGTACGTGCCGCGCGGTGTCTCCCGGAAGGAGGCGACGCGGCTGCTGACCGACCATGCCGAGTACGGACACTGGGAGTTGGACCGCCTGAGCCTGCATCGGGACGGGAGCCGCAGGGTGCGGTTGAAGCGGCGGATCATCCGCCAACTCCGGGCGACCTGGTAGAGCGACGAGAAGGGGCCCCGCGGTCTGCGGGGCCCCTGTGTACGTGGCATGTGATGCGTCGCACATGGTGCGTCGCGCGTGATGCCGGTGCGCCTCGGAGGCGCGGTGGCTCAGGCGGCGCTGCGCGACCGGCGGTAGATCAGCGAGCCGGCGAGCAGCAGTCCGGCCCCGGCGGGGACGATCAGACCGAGGGGACCGGCACCGGTCTCGGCGAGCTCCTCGACGGCCCGGGGCGGGGTGAGCCCGTGCTCACCGGGGGTGTTGGGCCCACCCTCGTTGCCGGGAGTGCCGGGAGTACCCGGGTTGCCGGGCGTGCCCGGAGTACCGGGAGTACCCGGGTTGCCGGGGTTGCCCGGATTCCCAGGGTTGCCGGGGTTGCCCGGATTCCCAGGGTTACCCGGATTCCCGGGGTTGCCAGGGTTGCCAGGATTCCCAGGGTTCCCGGGGTTCCCGGGGTTCCCGGGGTTCCCGGGGTTCCCGGGGTTCCCGGGGTTCCCGGGGTTCCCGGGGTTCCCGGGGTTCCCGGGGTTCCCAGGGTTCCCAGGGTTACCGGGGTTCCCCGGATTCCCGGGGTTGCCAGGGTTCCCCGGGTGCGTCGGCTCGATGCCGTTGGCGCAGTTGTTGCCCGCGGCGGCGTTGCCCAGGCCGATGCCCGTGACGCTGTTGCCGCACACGTTGACCGGGACGTCGACCGGCACCTGCACGGTGTTGCCGGAGCCGACGCCGGGAGAGTTGCTCGTGTGCCCGCCGGCGGAGGAGCCACCGCCCGGCTTGCCCGGCCTACCGGGCTTGGAGGTGTTGGCACACTTGTTGCCCATCGCCGGATTCAGCAGTCCGACGACGTTGACGGTGTTTCCGCAGGCGTTCACCGGTACGTGTACCGGGACCTGGACGGAATTTCCGGACGCGACGCCCGGGGAATTCATGGCCGTACCGTTCGCGCCGGAATCGGCGTGCGCATAACCGCCGCCGACAGCGGCGAAAACGCCGCCGGCTGCCGCAACGGTGACAAGACCCTTGCGCGTGACCTGTCGCATAGCTAGTTCCTGCCTGCTCAGCTTCGAAAAGGTGCCACCGGGCACGAGACCCGGGGCGGAAATGGCCACCGGCCCCGGAGTGCATGGCACGCACTCCGGGGCCGGACCGGCTCACACCCTCACGGGGCGAGGCACAACGTCAGGCGTTGACGCAGGTGTTGCCGAAGGCGGGGTTCAGCAGGCCGATCACGGAGACCGTGTTGCCGCACAGGTTCACGGGAACGTGAACCGGCACCTGGACGACGTTGCCCGAGAGGACACCGGGGGAACCGATGGCCGCACCCTGGGCACCCGCGTCGGCAACGGCCATGCCCGCACCCGCGAGAACGAGACCGCCAGTGGCAGCCGCAGCAGCGACGACCTTCTTGATCATTATTCCTCCTAGTTGGCAATGCGGCCCCAGCCGCGGACCGCACCACCTGTAACGAGGGGGAATGGTGGGAGCTACGGCTCCCGAGTGCATTCACTCGTTTCGGTCACAAGCAAACGCACGGGCGAATTCAGCAGGCGTCGATGAAACGGTCCAGTACACGGGCGCCGAACTTCAGGCCGTCGACCGGCACGCGCTCGTCCACGCCGTGGAACATGCCGGCGAAGTCGAGCTCCGGCGGCAGCTGGAGCGGGGCGAAGCCGAAGCAGCGGATGCCGAGGTCGTCGAAGGACTTCGCGTCGGTGCCGCCGGAGAGCATGTACGGCACGGCGCGGGCGATCGGGTCCTCGGCGCGCAGCGCCAGCTGCATGGCGTCCACCAGGGCGCCGTCGAAGCTGGTCTCCAGAGCCTTGTCGCCGTGCACGTCCTCGCGCTTCACGTTCGGCCCGAGGATCCGGTCCAGGTCGGCGAGGAACTCCTGCTCGTAGCCGGGCAGGAAGCGGCCGTCGACGTGCGCGGTGGCCTGGCCGGGGATCACGTTCACCTTGTAGCCGGCGCCGAGCATCGTCGGGGCGGCCGAGTTCCGCAGGGTGGCGCCGACCATCTTGGCGATGCCGCCGAGCTTGGCGAGGGTGCCGTCCATGTCCTCGGGGTCGAGGGGGGTGCCCAGGGCGTCCGAGAGCTCGTCCAGGAAGGAACGCACGGTCTTGGTCACCCGCACCGGCCACTGGTGGCGGCCGAGGCGGCCGACGGCCTCGCAGAGCTCGGTGATGGCGTTGTCGTCATTGGTCATCGAGCCGTGGCCGGCCGTGCCCTCGACGGTCAGCCGCATCCAGTGCATGCCCTTCTGGGCCGTCTCGACCAGGTAGAGCCGCAGGTTCTCGTTGACCGTGAAGGAGAAGCCGCCGACCTCGCCGATGGCCTCGTTGACCCCGTCGAAGAGGTCCCGGTGATGGTCGACCAGGTGCCGGGCGCCGTAGGTGCCGCCGGCCTCCTCGTCGGCGAGGAAGGCGAGGACGATGTCGCGCGGGGGCTTCCGGCCGCTGCGCAGCCGGTCCCGTACGACCGCGAGGGTCATCGCGTCCATGTCCTTCATGTCGACGGCGCCGCGGCCCCACACGCAGCCGTCTGCGATCTCGCCGGAGAAGGGGTGGTGGGTCCAGTCCTCGGCGTTGGCCGGGACGACGTCGGTGTGGCCGTGGATGAGCAGGGCCGGCCGCGACGGGTCCTCGCCCTCGATGCGGGCGACGGTGGAGGCCCGTCCCCGGTGCGACTCGATGATCTTCGGCTCGAGTCCGACCTCCGCGAGCTTCTCGGCGATGTACTCGGCCGCCGCCCGCTCGCCGGGGCCGGAGTGGTCGCCGTAGTTGCTGGTGTCGATGCGGATGAGGTCGCGACAGAGGTCCACCACCTCGTTCTCGGCGGTGACGCTTCGGCCCGTGTTCGACTCGCTCACGCTGCTTCCTCCCACTACGTGCCCCACGTGATTGCTTCGGTGCTCGTCCCATCCTCTCTCGCGCCCCCTCGGGACCCAAGGGTGTCCCCCGGCCGACATGCGGCTGTCACATGCCGGGGGCGGCCGGGGGTGGTGATCGGCCACCCCGAATGTTTGCTATGGTTTTCCTCGTCGGAAGGGCCCAGCGGCACGGAAGACAGACACCTTGTCCGGGTGGCGGAATGGCAGACGCGCTAGCTTGAGGTGCTAGTGCCCTTTATCGGGCGTGGGGGTTCAAGTCCCCCCTCGGACACCACACGGAGTCCCGGTCGATCTCATCGACCGGGACTTTCGGCATGAGTACGCGCTGACACGAGGCGGAGCGGTGAGACGCAGAGCGAAGGCGCCGGCCGCGCCGCTTGCGCAGCGGGACGGGATCGATCCCGTGCGGCTGCGGCTTCCGGAGGATCCGGGCGGGGGCTGGGCGAACGTACGGGACCATCTGCTCGACCGGTACGCGGCGGCCGTCGGGGCCGGGCGGGTCGAGACGATGCTGCGCGAGGGGCGGTTCGTCGGGGTCGACGGGCCGGTGGACGGGGACGAGCCGTACACCGTGGGCCGGTACCTCTGGTTCCACCGGGACTTTCCCGTGGAGGAGCCGGTGCCGTTCCCGATCGGGGTGGTGTACCGGGACGAGCGGATCGTGGTCGCCGACAAGCCGCACTTTCTCGCCACCATGCCCCGGGGGCGTCATGTCACGGAGACGGCGCTCGCGCGGCTGCGGCGGGAGCTCGGGCTTCCTTCGCTCCAGCCCGCGCACCGGCTGGACCGGCTGACGGCGGGACTGGTGCTCTGTGTCGTACGCCCCGAGGACCGGGGGGCTTACCAGACGCTGTTCCGGGACCGGCTGGTGCGCAAGGAGTACGAGGCGGTGGCGCCGTACGACCCGGCGGTGGAGCTGCCGGTGACGGTGCGGAGCCGGATCGAGAAGGAGCGCGGGGTGATGGCCGCCCGGGAGGTGCCGGGCGAGCCGAACAGCGAGAGCCGGATCGCGCTGGTGGAGCGCCGGGGCGGGCTCGGGCGGTACCGGCTGGTGCCGGAGACCGGGCGGACCCATCAGCTGCGGGTGCACATGAACGCGCTGGGGCTGCCGATCCTGCACGATCCGATCTATCCGGTGGTCCATGAGGACGGGTCGGAGGACTTCGGGCGTCCGCTGCAACTGCTGGCGCGGACGCTGGAGTTCACCGACCCGTTCACGGGTGCGCCGAGGAGTTTCGAGAGCCGGCTGGCTCTCAGTGGCCTCGGTTGATCCATTCCTGGAGGTGCGGGGCCTCGGCGCCGACGGTGGTGGTGTCGCCGTGGCCGGTGCGTACCACCGTCTCCGGCGGCAGGGTGAGGAGCTTCTCTCGGATCGAGTCGACGATCGTCGGGAAGTCGGAGAAGGACCGGCCGGTGGCGCCGGGGCCGCCCTGGAACAGGGTGTCCCCGGTGAAGACGGTGCCCAGGTCGGGGGCGTGGAGGCAGACCGCGCCGGGGGCGTGTCCCGGGGTGTGGAGGACGGTCAGGTCGATGCCGGCGATGGTGAGG
This sequence comes from Streptomyces zaomyceticus, assembly GCF_014656215.1. Classification (GTDB taxonomy): domain Bacteria; phylum Actinomycetota; class Actinomycetes; order Streptomycetales; family Streptomycetaceae; genus Streptomyces; species Streptomyces zaomyceticus. Next base: position 18,953 of record NZ_BNBZ01000016.1, read on the forward strand.
ACCTGACCGTCGGCGAGTTCGCCGTCGGGGCTGTGGTCGGGGTGGGTCTGCTTCCACAGCGGCTGGTCGGCGGAGTGGAGCAGGATGCGGGCGCCGGTGGCGGCCGCGAGCGCCGGGGCCGCGTCGATGTGGTCGTTGTGGGCGTGGGTGCAGACGATGGCGCGCAGGGCTCGGCCGTCGAGGGCGGCGAGGATGGCCTCGGCGTCGTGGGCGGCGTCGATGACGATCGCCTCGGTGTCGTCGCCGACGATCCAGACGTTGTTGTCGACGTCCCAGGTGCCGCCGTCGAGGCTGAAGGTGCCGGAGGTGACGAGGTGGTCGATGCGGGCGGCCATCAGAGGACCACCACCGAGCGCAGGACGTCGCCCTCGTGCATGCGGGCGAAGGCCTTCTCGACGTCGCCGAGGCCGATGGTCTCGGTGACGAAGGCGGCGAGGTCGATGCGGCCCTGCCGGTGCAGGTCGACGAGCATCGGGAAGTCGCGGGAGGGCAGGCAGTCGCCGTACCAGGAGGACTTGAGCGCGCCGCCGCGGCCGAAGACGTCGAGGAGCGGGAGTTCGAGCTGCATCTCGGGGGTGGGGACGCCGACGAGGACGACGGTGCCGGCGAGGTCGCGGGCGTAGAAGGCCTGCTTGTACGTCTCCGGGCGGCCGACGGCCTCGATGACGACGTCGGCGCCGAAGCCGCCGGTGAGCTCGCGGATCGCCTCGACGGGGTCGGTGGAGCGGGAGTTGACGGTGTGGGTGGCTCCCATCGTCTTCGCCGTCTCCAGCTTGCGGTCGTCGATGTCGACCGCGATGATCTTCGCCGCTCCGGCGAGGCGGGAGCCGACGATCGCCGCGTCGCCGACGCCGCCGCAGCCGATGACGGCGACGGTGTCGCCGCGCCCCACGTTTCCGGTGTTGATGGCGGCGCCGATGCCGGCCATCACGCCGCAGCCGAGGAGGCCCGCGACCTCGGGGGCCACGGCGGGGTCGACCTTGGTGCACTGGCCCGCGGCGACCAGGGTCTTCTCGGCGAAGGCGCCGATGCCGAGGGCCGGGGAGAGCTCCGTGCCGTCGAGCAGGGTCATCCGCTGCTTGGCGTTGTGGGTGTCGAAGCAGTACCAGGGGCGGCCGCGCCGGCAGGCGCGGCACTGGCCGCACACCGCTCGCCAGTTGAGGATCACGTAGTCGCCGGGCTCGATGTCGGTGACGCCCTCGCCGACGGACTCGACGATTCCGGCGGCCTCGTGCCCGAGGAGGAACGGGAACTCGTCGTTGATGGCGCCCTGCTTGTAGTGGAGATCGGTGTGGCAGACGCCGCACGCCTGGATCTTCACGACGGCTTCGCCGGGGCCGACGTCGGGGATGACGATCGTCTCGACCCGTACGGGTTCGTTCCTGCCGGGGGCGATGACCCCCTGGACGTGCTGCGGCATCGCGAACTTCCCTTCCTCCGGACGGATCTTGTAAGGCTCTTGCGTACCACTATCTCCTGACAAAAGGCGAGTCCCCCGCAGGCCGTGCCTGCGGGGGACTCGCCGTTCGGTGGTGAGAGGTCAGTCCCGGGTCGCGGACGGGGTCGCCCCGGCGGTCTCGGCCGCGGTCGTACGGACCCGTCCCCGGACCAGGAACCAGCCGCCGACGAGGGCCGCCGCGATGAGCGGGAGGCAGTTGACGGTGGTGCGGCTGATGCCGCCGTCCATCCACATGAGGACGAGGACGGAGCCGAGGAAGACGATGGTCACGATCTGGGTGTACGGGGCCCAGGGCAGGTTGTAGCCGGGGCGGGTGAGCTTGCCCTGCTGGGCGTTGCGCCAGAACAGCAGGGAGCAGACCATGATCATGGCCCAGGTGCCGATGATGCCGATCGAGGCGAAGTTGAGGACCAGTTCGAAGGCCTCGCCGGGCATCACGTAGTTGAGGGCGACGCCCATCACGCCGAAGGCGGCGGTGAGCAGGATGCCGCCGTAGGGGACGCCGCCCTTGTTCATGACGCCGGTGAACCTGGGCGCGGAGCCGGAGAGCGACATGGAGCGCAGGATGCGGCCGGTGGAGTAGAGGCCCGAGTTGAGGCTGGAGAGGGCGGCGGTGAGGACGACGAGGTTCATCACGCCGGCGGCGCCGGGGATGCCCAGCTTGTCGAAGACGGTGACGAAGGGGCTCTGGTCGCCGGAGTACGCGGTGTACGGGAGGATCAGCGCCAGCAGGACGACGGAGCCGACGTAGAAGAGGCCCACGCGCCACATGATCGAGTTGATCGCCTTCGGCATGATCTTCTCGGGGTTCTCGGTCTCGCCGGCGGCGACGCCGCACAGCTCGACGGAGGCGTAGGCGAAGACGACGCCCTGGATGAGCAGGAGCATCGGCATCATGCCGTGGGGGAAGATGCCGCCGTTGTCGGTGATGTTGGCGAGGCCCGGGGTGTGGCCGCCGACGTCGTGCGAGGTGACGATGAGGAAGATGCCGATCAGCATGAAGGCGACCAGGGCGCCGACCTTGATGATCGCGAACCAGAACTCCATCTCGCCGAAGTACTTCACGGAGATGAGGTTGGCGGCGAGGACGACCGCGAGGGCGATCAGGGCGAGGATCCACTGCGGGACGTCGCTGAACATGGCCCAGAAGTGGGCGTAGGTGGCGGCCGCGGTGATGTCGGCGACGGCGGTCGTCGACCAGTTGAGGAAGTACAGCCAGCCGGCCGTGTAGGCGCCCTTCTCGCCCATGAACTCACGGGCGTAGGAGACGAAGGCGCCGGACGAGGGGCGGTAGAGCACCAGTTCGCCGAGGGCCCGCACCACGAAGAAGGCGAAGACGCCGCAGACGGCGTAGGCGATGAAGAGGGAGGGGCCCGCCTGGGACATCCGGCCGCCGGCGCCCAGGAAGAGGCCGGTGCCGATCGCGCCACCGATGGCGATCATGTTGATGTGGCGGGACTTGAGGTCCTTGCGGTATCCGGCGTCGCCGGCGTCGACGTGGGGGGCGGCCGGGTTCGCCTTGGCGGCGGACAGCGGGTCGGCCGCGATGACGCGGTCACTCATGGAGTTGTTCGCCTTCGTGAGGGGGCTGTGCGGTACCCGGCCGTGCCTGGTGGAGGGGGTCGACCGGGCACGGCCAGCGCACATCCTCACGGCAACGGGCGGCAGCTGACTGTGGCGCATGTCACTGAACGCCCATATTTGAGCTAGTTCAGAGCTTGACGGGGCCTTTATCGGGCCTTTTACGGAGCGAGGACGTCCAGTTCCTGGAGGGCGCCGACGGCGATCTGCCGGGTGAGCTCCTCGGCGCGGGCCGCGTCCCGCTCCCGTACGGCCTCGGCGACCTGGACGTGGAGGGTGACGGCGGCCGGGTCGGGGTCCTCGAACATCACGTGGTGGTGGGTGCGGCCGGTGAGGACCTCGGCGACGACGTCGCCGAGACGGGCGAACATCTCGTTGCCCGAGGCGTTGAGCACGACCCGGTGGAAGGCGATGTCGTGGACGAGGTACTCCTCCAGGCGCCGGCCGCGCGAGGTGGCGACCATGCCGAGGGCCTGCTCGGTGAGCTCGCGGCACTGCTCGGGGGTGGCGTTCACGGCGGCCAGGCCTGCGGCGACGGGTTCGACGGCCGAGCGGAGCACGGTCAGCGAGCGGAGCTGGCGGGGGCGGTCGGCGCCGGCCAGACGCCAGCGGATGACCTGGGGGTCGTACACGTTCCAGCTGGGGGTGGGGAGCACGGTGACGCCGACGCGACGGCGGGACTCGACGAGGTGCATGGACTCCAGGACCCGGACGACCTCGCGGACCACGGTCCTGGAGACGTCGAAGCGCTGGGCGAGCTCGTCGGTGCGCAGCACCGTGCCCGGGGGGTACTCCCCCGCGGTGATCGCGAGACCCAGGGTGGCGAGGACGTGCGAGTGAAGCCCCTGGGTCGGTGTCGTCATGGTGGCAAGCCTATGCGCGCTCACCTGGATGATCACATCGGGAATTAAAAGTACTACTTTTACGTCACAGCCTCTTGAATACGTCGTACCCAATGGGTTTCATAAGCGCGACGGATCGATGTCGAAGAAGACAGCGAGGCACCACCCATGAGCACCACCCCCCAGCCCGGCACGAGGACGGTCGTCGTCGTGATGGGCGTCGCCGGGACCGGCAAGACCACGATCGGCCCCCTGGTCGCCCGGGCCCTCGGCCTCCCCTACGCCGAGGGCGACGACTTCCACCCCGCCGCGAACGTGGCCAAGATGTCGGCCGGCATCCCCCTGGACGACGGCGACCGCGCACCCTGGCTCGACGCCATCGGGGCGTGGGCGCACGACCGGGCCGGGCTCGGCGGTGTGGTGAGCAGCTCCGCGCTGAAGCGCAGCTACCGGGACCGGCTGCGCGCCGCGGCCCCCGGTGTGGTCTTCCTCCATCTGACCGGCGACCGGGAGCTCATCGAGCGGCGCATGGGGGCCCGCAAGGGCCACTTCATGCCGACGGCGCTCCTGGACTCCCAGTTCGCGACCCTCCAGCCGCTGCAGGAGGACGAGGCCGGCGTCGCCGTCGACGTCTCCGGCACCCCCGAGGAGATCTCCGCCCGGGCCGCAGCCGCGCTGCGCGCCCTCGCCGGCTGATCCCCGCCCCCGTCCCCCGTTCCCCCGCTCGTACGAAGGACACCACCGTGACCAGTCTCAGCGTCGAGATCCTGGCAGCGGACGCCGCCGAACCCATCACCTCGGCAGGCAACGCCCAGCTCGGCATCGCCGTACTCGCCGGCATCGCCGTCATCGTCGTGCTCATCACCAAGTTCAAGCTGCACGCGTTCCTGGCGCTGACCATCGGGTCGCTCGCGCTCGGCGCGTTCGCCGGAGCGCCGCTCGCGGACACCATCAAGTCGTTCACGACCGGCCTCGGCGCCACCGTCGCCGGGGTGGGCGTGCTGATCGCCCTCGGCGCGATCCTCGGCAAGCTGCTCGCCGACTCGGGCGGCGCCGACCAGATCGTCGACACGATCCTGGCCAGGGCGAGCGGCCGGGCGATGCCCTGGGCCATGGTCCTCATCGCCTCGGTGATCGGCCTGCCGCTCTTCTTCGAGGTCGGCATCGTCCTGCTGATCCCGGTCGTCCTCATGGTCGCCAAGCGCGGCAACTACTCCCTGATGCGGATCGGTATCCCGGCCCTCGCCGGACTGTCCGTGATGCACGGACTCATCCCGCCGCACCCCGGCCCGCTCGTCGCCATCGACGCGGTCGGCGCCAACCTGGGTGTCACCCTCGCCCTCGGCCTCGTCGTCGCGGTCCCGACCGTGATCATCGCCGGCCCGGTCTTCTCCCGGTACGCCGCCCGCTGGGTGGACATCCAGGCTCCCGAGAACATGATTCCGGCCCGGCCCTCCGAGGACCTGGAGAAGCGTCCCGGCTTCGGCGTCACCGTCGCGACCGTGCTGCTGCCCGTCGTCCTGATGCTGGTCAAGGCGCTCGTCGACATCGTCGTCGACGACCCCGAGAACAGTGTCCAGAAGGTCACCGACGTCATCGGCTCCCCGCTGATCGCGCTGCTCGCCGCCGTCATAGTCGGCATGTTCACCCTGGGCCGCGCGGCCGGCTTCACCAAGGAGCGGCTCTCCTCCACCGTCGAGAAGTCCCTCGCCCCGATCGCGGGCGTGCTGCTGATCGTCGGCGCGGGCGGCGGCTTCAAGCAGACCCTGATCGACATCGGCGTCGGCCAGATGATCCTGGACTTCTCCGAGAACTGGTCCATCCCGGCCCTGCTGCTCGCCTGGCTGATCGCGGTGGCGATCCGGCTGGCGACGGGCTCGGCGACGGTGGCGACGATCTCGGCGGCGGGGCTCGTGGCTCCGCTGGCGGAGGGCATGTCGACCGGGGAGACCTCGCTGCTGGTCCTCGCGATCGGTGCCGGCTCGCTCTTCTTCAGCCACGTCAACGACGCCGGTTTCTGGCTGGTGAAGGAGTACTTCGGCATGACCGTCGGCCAGACGGTCAAGACCTGGTCGGTGATGGAGACGATCATCTCGGTCTTCGGCATCGTGTTCGTGCTGCTGCTGTCGCTGGTCCTGTAGCCCGGCCCCTCGCGTACGGCTCCCCGGGCCGGTCGTGGCTGACACACTGTCGGCCATGACCGGCCCTCACGCGCTCAAGCCCTTCCTCCTCGCCTTCCCCGGCCCCCTGCGGGACCGGCTGGTCGCCGCGGTCCTCTCCGGCGAGAAGGTCGCCACGACGGGCCTGCTCGTGGAGTACGAGGTCGAGAACGAGGAGCTGCCGGAGGCCGGCGAACGCTCGGCGCTCATCGACTCGGACGGGCGGGAGGTGGCGGTCGTGGAGATCACGGAGGTCCAGGTCCTGCCTCTGGGCGAGGCGGACCTGCGGCTCGCGCTCGACGAGGGCGAGGGGTTCCTGTCGGTGGCGCAGTGGCGGGAGGCGCACGAACGCTTCTGGCACAGCGAAGACATGCGGGAGGGGCTGGGGGACCCCTCGTTCGTGGTCGACGACTCGACGATGGTGGTCGTGGAACGGTTCCGGGTGGTGGAGGCGCTTCGGCTCGACGGCTGAGGGGCGAGGACGGGGAGGAGTCGCTGCGGGGGTTCCCGGCTCTCCCGGTCCTCGCCCGGTCCTTGCCCGGCCTCCGTCAGCCCACCGCCGTCGCCGCCGCCCGGCCCGTCAGCCCACCGCCTTCGCCGCCGCCCGGCCCGCCGCCCGGCCCGAGAAGATGCAGCCGCCGAGGAAGGTGCCTTCGAGGGAGCGGTAGCCGTGGACTCCGCCGCCGCCGAAGCCGGCCGCCTCGCCCGCCGCGTACAGGCCCCCCAGGGGTTCGCCGCTCTCGGTGAGGACGCGGGAGTCGAGGTCGGTCTGCAGGCCGCCGAGAGACTTGCGGGTGAGGATGTTGAGGCGGACGGCGATCAGCGGGCCCGCCCCGGGGTCGAGGATGCGGTGCGGGGTGGCCGTACGGATGAGCTTGTCGCCCAGGTACCTGCGGGCCCCGTGGATCGCCGTGATCTGGAGGTCCTTGGTGAAGGGGTTGGCGATCTCGCGGTCGCGCGCGGTGATCTCGCGGCGCAGCGCCGTCTCGTCGATCAGGTCCTCGCCGGTGATCCGGTTCATGCCCCGGACGAGGGCGGAGAGGTCGTTCTCGACGACGAAGTCGACGCCCTTGTCCATGAACGCCTGGACCGGGCCGGGGACGTCCGCGCGGGCGCGGCCGATGACGTCGCGGATCGACTTGCCGGTGAGGTCGGGGTTCTGTTCGGAGCCGGAGAGGGCGAACTCCTTGCCGATGATCTTCTTGTCGAGGACGAACCAGGTGTGGTCGTGGCCGGTCCGCATGATGTGTTCGAGGGTGCCGAGGGTGTCGAAGCCGGGGAAGAGCGGGACGGGCAGCCGCTTGCCGGTCGCGTCCAGCCAGAGCGAGGACGGTCCGGGCAGGATGCGGATGCCGTGCTTGGCCCAGATCGGGTTCCAGTTCTCGATGCCCTCGGTGTAGTGCCACATCCGGTCGCGGTTGATGTGGTGGGCGCCGGCCTTCTCCGCGATGCCGAGCATCAGACCGTCGACGTGGGCGGGGACGCCGGAGAGCAGCTTGGCGGGCGGGGTGCCGAGGCGTTCGGGCCACTGGGCGCGGACGAGCTCGTGGTTGCCTCCGATGCCGCCGGAGGTGACGATCACGGCCTGGGCGCGCAGTTCGAAGGCGCCGGTGGGCGTGCGGGTGCTCGCGGTGCCGCGCTCGGCCGTGGAGGGTTCCAGGATCTCGCCGGTGACGGTGTCGACGGCTCCGGCGGTGCGGCCGAGGCCGGTGACCCGGTGGCGGAAGCGGAGCTGGACGAGGCCCCGGGCGACGCCCTCGCGGACGCGCTGCTCGAAGGGGGCGACGAGGCCGGGGCCCGTACCCCAGGTGATGTGGAAGCGGGGGACGGAGTTCCCGTGGCCGTTGGCGTCGTAGCCGCCGCGTTCGGCCCAGCCGACGACGGGGAAGAAGCGCACGCCGCGCGCGTGGAGCCAGGAGCGCTTCTCTCCGGCGGCGAAATCGACGTACGCCTCGGCCCACTTCTTCGGCCAGTGGTCCTCGGTCCGGTCGAAGCCGGCGGTGCCGTACCAGTCCTGGAGGGCGAGGGCGTGGCTGTCCTTGACGCGCATCCTGCGCTGCTCGGGCGAGTCGACGAGGAAGAGACCGCCGAAGGACCAGTGGGCCTGGCCGCCGAGGGACTGCTCGGGTTCCTGGTCGAGGAGGATCACGGTACGGCCGGCTTCGACCAGCTCGGCGGTGGCGACGAGCCCGGCGAGGCCGGCCCCGATCACGATGACATCGGCGTCGTAGGACATGGACCGCATCTTGGATACACGGATGTATCGAGTCAACCTTTTCGCCTGCCGTCGACCCTCCCGTTTTTTAATGTCGAGCATTAATATGGCGGTATGGCGAGGACATCGGGGCCCGAGACCCGGGACAGACTGATCCGCGCGGCGGAGGAGCTCTTCGCCGCCCAGGGCGTTCACGGCGCGCAACTGCGGGACATCGTGGCCCGCGCCGGGCAGGCGAATCCGTCGGCCGTGCAGTACCACTTCGGCTCGCGCGCCGGGCTCGTCGACGCGGTGATGGCGGGCCGCCAGGTCCGCACCGAGGACGTGCTCGCCCCGCTGCTCGCGGCCGCCCCCGACGACACCCACGCCCTGGTCGGCGCCCTGGTCACGGCCGAGGCCAGTGAGCTGGGCACCGACCGGGGCCGCCGCTGTCTGCGGATCTCCGCCCAGCTCAGCCACGAGAGCGGCGTACGCACCCGCACGCCCCACCCCACGCTCGCCGGCACCGGCTACTGGCGGCTGATCGAGCGGATCGCGGACCGGCTGGCCGCCGACGGCCTGCCCGAGCCGCTGCTCCTGGAGCGCCTCGACCTGGCGCTGACCGTGGTGGGCGCGGCGATGGCGGACCGGGCCCGGCAGTACCTCGACGGCTCCGACCCCCTCACCGGCGAGGCGCTCTTCCTCGCCGATCTGGTCGAGACGACCACCGCCCTGCTGCGTGCCGCACAGCCGGAGCAGGCGCACCCCATCCCCCGAAAGGACCTTTCATGAACGACCTGACCGGCAGGACCGTCCTCGTCACCGGCGGCGCCCGCGGGCTGGGCGCCGAGGCGGCCCGGCAGGCGGTGGCGGCCGGCGCGAACGTCGTCGTCACCGACGTCCTCGACGAGGAGGGCCGGGCGACGGCCGAGGCGCTCGGCGAGCGGGCCCGCTACGTCCACCACGACGTGACGTCGGAGGAGGAGTGGGCGGCGGCCGTCGCGTTCGCGGTGGCGGAGTTCGGCGCTCTGCACGGCCTGGTGAACAACGCGGGCATCTCCACCGGCGCGTTCCTGGAGACCGAGTCCGTCGAGCACTTCCGCAAGGTCCTCGACATCAACCTGACCGGCGTCTTCATCGGAATGAAGGCCGCGATACCCGCGATGAAGGAGGCCGGCGGCGGCTCGATCGTCAACATCTCCTCGGCCGCGGGCCTGATGGGCCTGGCCCTGACCGCCGGGTACGGCGCCTCCAAGTGGGGCGTGCGCGGTCTGACGAAGATCGGCGCGGTGGAGCTCGGCACGGCGAGGATCCGCGTCAACTCCGTCCACCCGGGCATGACGTACACCCCGATGACGGCCTCCGTCGGCATCGAGCAGGGCGAGGGCAAGTACCCGAACACGCCGATGGGCCGGGTCGGCGAGGCCGACGAGATCGCGGGCGCGGTCGTCTTCCTGCTGTCGGACGCCGCCTCGTACGTGACGGGCGCGGAGCTGGCGGTGGACGGCGGCTGGACCACCGGGCCGACGGTCAAGTACGTCATGGGCCAGTGAGCCCGCTCCGCGCACGGCCGCTGCTGCTTGGATGGCGGGATGAGCGCCGCTGAAGAGATTCTCGATGTCGTCGACGAGCACGACCGGGTGATCGGGCAGGCCCCGCGCGGCGAGGTGTACGCGCGGGGCCTGATCCATCGCTGCGTCTTCGTCCGGGTCCTGGACGCCGAGGGCCGGGTGTTCGTGCACCGCAGGACGCCCACCAAACTGGTCTTCCCCTCGATGTACGACATGTTCGTCGGCGGGGTCGTCGGCGCCGGCGAGTCCTACGACGAGGCGGCCCTGCGCGAGGCCGAGGAGGAGCTCGGGGTGCGGGGCCTGCCCCGGCCCGAGCCCGTCACGAAGTTCTTGTACGACTCCGCGGGCGTGGCCGGCAAGTGGTGGTCGGCGGTCTACCAGGTGCGGTGCGACCTGCCGGTGAACCCGCAGGTGGAGGAGGTCGCCTGGCACGCGTTCCTGACCGGGGAGGAGCTGCGCGCCCGGCTCGGCGAGTGGGCGTGGGTGCCGGACGGGCTCGCCGCGTACGAGCGGCTGCGGGAGCGCGGGGCCGGTGAGGTGCGCCCGGCGGGGTGATCACCCGAACGTTAGGGTGCGCGTGTGAGCGATTTCGTACAGAGCCTGCGGCTGTGGTTCGCACCGCAGCGGATCCGGGACGAGGGAGAGACCCCCGACTACCGCTTCTCCCTCGCCAACGAGCGGACCTTCCTGGCCTGGATCCGGACCGCGCTCGCCCTGGTCGGAGGCGGTTTCGCCGTCGACCAGTTCCTGCCGGACCTGCGCTGGGGCGTCCGCGTCGGGCTCGCGCTCGCGCTGCTCGCCGCCGGGGTGCTCTGTGCGCTGCGGGCGGTGAACCACTGGGTGCGCTGCGAGCGGGCGATGCGGCGCGGCGAGGACCTGCCGGGGTCCCGGTTCCCGGCGGTGCTGAGTCTGGTCGTGGCCGTGGTGGCGGTCGCGATGGTGGTGGTCGTGCTCTTCGGCTGGGCGGGGCGGTGACGGAGGCCGCCGCCGGGATCGACGCGCGTGATCCCGGGCTCCAGCCGGAGCGGACCCGGCTCGCGTGGCGGCGTACGACCCTGTCGTGCACGGTGGTGGCGGTGCTCGCCGTCAAGCTGGCCGTGAGCGACGAGATCACCGCCGTGGGGATCACCGGGCTCGCGCTGTCGGCGCTCGTGTGGATCGGGTTCCTGGCCGTCGCCCACCGCCGGATCCGCTCGCTGAGCCCGGCCAGGCCGCAGCCCCTCTCGCACCGGGCGGCGCTGCTCGCGGCCTTCTGCACGATCGCGCTCGCCGTCTTCGGGGCGGCGCTGATCTGGTGAGCCGCCCCGGGCGCCGTGGCGATGGGTGCCGGGCGAGCCGCCCCGGGCCCGGCGTGGCGGTGGGGGTCAGGGGACGGTGACGACGACCTTGCCGTTCAGGCCGCCCGCGGCGTTGGCGCGTTGCGCGTCCGCCGCTTGCTCCAGCGGGAACGTCCGGGCCACCCGTACGGTCAGGACGCCGTCGTCGACCAGGTCGGCGAGGGCCGCGAGGTCCACGGGGTCGGGGCGGACCCAGAAGTAGCGGCCGCCGAGGGCGAGGACCTCGCCGTCGGCGATCGAGGCGAGCCGGCCCGCGGGGGCCGTCAGTCCCGCGGAGATCCGCAGAAACGGTCCCCCGATGGTGTCGAGGACGGCGTCCACGCCCAGCGGGGCGAGGGCGCGGACCTGGTCGGCGAAGGTCGCCTCGTCGTACAGGACCGGTTCTGCGCCGAGCTCCGCGACCCTGTCGAGGCCCGCCTCCCGCGCCGCGCCGATGACCCGGCAGCCGAGGTGGCGGGCGATCTGCACGGCCATGGAGCCGACTCCGCCGGCCGCCGCGTGGACGAGGACGGTGTCGCCGGGGCGGACGGTGAGGGCCTGGTGGAGTGCCTGGTACGCGGTGAGGCCGACGAGCGGCAGCGCCGCGGACTCCTCGAAGCCGAGGGTGCGCGGCTTGCGGGCGAGGGTACGGACGGGGGCGGCGACGTACTCGGCGAAGGTGCCCCGGGAGAGGAAGTCCTCGCGGACGTATCCCATCACCTCGTCGCCCTCGGCGAACTCGGTGACGGAGACCCCGGGCCGGACCACGACACCGGAGACGTCCCAGCCGGGAACGACCGGGAAGACCGCGTCCATCATCCCGTCGAGGTACCCGGCCTGGCACTTCCAGTCGACCGGGTTGACCGAGGCGGCCCGCACCTCGACCAGAACCGCGTCGGGTCCGACCTTGGGGTCGGGGCGCTCGCCGTACTCCAGGACCTCGGGACCGCCGTACCGGCTGTAGCTGATCGCCTTCATACCCCGACCCTCGGTGCAGCCGTGGCGGCCCGCAAGCCGGGAAGGTGCGTGCGGGCAGGCGGCCTCCGGCCCTCTCGGTCACGGCCGGGCGGGCGCGGCGCGGGGCCGGGCGGGCGTCGGGCGGGGCCGCGCCCGTGCCTCCGCTTTCCTCCGGCCTCGGGCAACTGGCACTCTTCCTCTGTCCAGTTGGGCTCATCCCCGGGGGAATCCCTTTGTCTGCCACCGATCCCTATGTGGTCGCGCTCGCGCCGAACGTCCACGCCTTCGTCCAGCCCGACGGCGGCTGGTGCCTGAACAACGCCGGTTTCCTCGGCGACGCGCGCGAGTCCCTGCTCGTCGACACGGCCGCCACGGAGCGCCGGGCGCGGCTGTTGCGGGAGGCGGTCCTCGCGGAGGGCCTCCCGCTGCCGGGGACGATCGTCTCCACCCACCACCACGGCGACCACACCTACGGCAACGGGGTGTTCCTGCCGGAGGCCCGGATCGTCGGGCACGAGAACTGCCGGAGCGAGCAGCTCGCCGCCGGTCACCAGCTCCATCTGCTCTGGCCGCAGACGGACTTCGGCAAGGTCGACATCCTGCCGCCGTCCGTCACCTACCGGGAGCGGCTGACGCTGTACGTCGGCGCGATCGAGGTACGGGTCCTCCACCCGGGGCCCGCGCACACCACGGGGGACTCGATCGTGCACCTCCCCGAGCAGGGCGTGGTCTTCACCGGCGACCTGGTCTTCCACGGCGGGACGCCGTTCCTGCCGATGGGGTCGCTCACCGGGTCGCTGCGCGCGCTGGACCTGCTGCGTTCCCTGGACGCCCCGACGGTCGTACCGGGGCACGGCCGGGTGACCGACCCCACGGCGTACGACGCGACGGAGCGGTACCTGCTGTGGGTGCGGGAGCTGGCCGCGGAGGGGTACGCGAAGGGGGCGACGCCGCTGGAGACGGCGCGGCGGGCGGAGCTCGGCGAGTTCGCGGCGTGGCGGGAGAGCGAGCGACTGGTGGCGAACCTGCACCGGGCCTACGCGGAGCTGGAGGGCCTTCCTGAGGGCTCGCCGCTCGACCCGGTGGCGGTCTTCGGCGACATGGCGGCGATGAACGGCGGGGTGCCGGTGGCCTGCCACGCGTGACGCCACGGCGGCGGATGCGCCCGGCGGCACGCCCGCGGGGGCGCACGGCGCCCGCGCGTGGCCTCGCGGGCGGCGGTGCGGGGCCTCGCGGGCGGCCGGGCGGTCACCAGCGGGGGACCTTCGGGGTGCGCCACCGCGGGTCCGCGACCCGCATCGCCGCCGCGTCGTCGCGGTCCCGGTGGGTGCCGTCGTCGTCGAGCCAGCGGCGGTGCAGGGCGGCGAGCGCGGCCCGGTCGAGGTCGACCCCGAGACCGGGCGCGTCGGAGACGGCGAGCCGCCCGTCCCGGAAGACGGGGCGGGTGGTGACGACGTCCTCCGTCTGCCAGGGGTAGTGGGTGTCGCAGGCGTACCGGAGCTCGGGCAGGGTGGCGGCGACCTGGGTCATCGCGGCGAGGCTGATGCCCAGGTGGGTGTTGGAGTGCATGGAGAGCCCGACGCCGTACGTCCGGCAGAGCGCGGCGAGGTCGCGGGTGCGCCGGAGGCCGCCCCAGTAGTGGTGGTCGCAGAGGACGATCCCCACCGCCCCCTTCGCGAAGGCCTCCGGGACCTCCTCGAAGGTGGTCACACACATGTTGGTGGCGAGCGGCACCTCCGTGCGGGCGGCGATCTCGGCCATCGCGTCGGTGCCGCTCGCCGGGTCCTCCAGGTACTCCAGTACGTCCCTCAGTTCGTGCGCGACGGCGAGCGAGGTCTCCACGGACCAGGCGCCGTTGGGGTCGAGTCGCAGCGGGCGACCGGGGAAGGCCTCGGCGAGCGCGCGGACGGCGGCGATCTCCCGCTCGGGCTCGAAGACCCCGCCCTTGAGCTTGAAGGAGCGGAAGCCGTACGCACGGTCGAAGCGGCGGGCCTGGGCGACGATGCCGGCGGGGTCGAGGGCGGGACCCCAGTCGTCGGCACGGTCCCGGCCGTCGGCCGGGACCCGGGCGCCGGCCGGGGTGGCCACGCCGCCCGGTGTGTCGAGGCCGGCCGGGGTGTCCGCGCCCGGGTGGGCGGCCCAGCGGTAGAAGAGGTAGGCGCTGTACTCGACCGAGTCGCGGACCTTGCCGCCGAGCAGGGCGTGGACGGGCAGGCCGAGGGTCTTGCCGAGGGCGTCGAGGCAGGCGGTCTCGAAGGCGGAGACGACGGAGAGGCGGAGCTTGTCGGCCGTGCGGACTCCGCGCAGACCACCGGCGTCGACACCCTCGTGGGCGGGTGCGGGAGCCGAACGGTTCGGATCGGTCTCCTCCGCGAGCACGAAGAGACCGTTCACGTCCGTGACCGACCTCCCCGGGAGCGCCTCGGCCAGCGGCCGGGCGATGTCCAGGTACACGCTGTCGCCGTAGGTCTCCCCCAGGCCGCTCACCCCTCCGCTCGTGATCACTTCGACCACGAGCCGGGGCGTACGGGGCTGATGCACCCCCTGGACGTTGAGGAGAGGCGGGTCGGAGATGAGGATCGGGGTCAGCCGGACTTCCTCGACGATCAGCTTCGCATCCATATGTGAACTCTATTCAAGGACGCGACCGACGGCCAGGGGGCGGGACACGCTTTCCCGGCACCCCTCTGGACGACATACCGACTGGTCGGTCATCATGACAGCCGACCGAAGCCGATCCGGAGGTACGCACGTATGAGTTCCGCCCCGCCGCCAGGCCTCGACCCCGAGCAGCTGCGCCGCCACCTCGACCGCGAGCGCCCCGGCCTGGTGTCCGGCCCCCTCGAAGCCCGGCTGATCGAAGGCGGGCGGTCGAACCTGACGTACGTCGTGACGGACGGCACCAACCGCTGGGTCGTCCGGCGGCCCCCGCTCGGCCACGTCCTCGCCACCGCCCACGACATGCGGCGCGAGCACCGGGTCATCAGCGCCCTGCACACCACTCGCGTGCCCGTGCCGGAGACGCTGCTGCTCTGCGAGGACGACTCCGTGCTCGGGGCGCCCTTCTACGTCATGGAGTTCGTCGAGGGCACCCCCTACCGCTCCGCCCGGGAGCTCGCCCCGCTCGGCCCCGAGCGCACCCGCGCCGCCGTCCTCGGCCTCGTCGACACCCTCGTCGACCTGCACGCCGTGGACCCGGAATCCGTCGGGCTCGGCGACTTCGGACGCCCCGACGGCTTCCTCGACCGGCAGCTGCGCCGCTGGGGCAAGCAGCTCGACGCCTCGCGCGGCCGTGAACTGGCCGGGATCGACGAGCTGCACGCCGCCCTCGGCCGCGCGCTGCCCGCCTCCCCGGCGCCCACCGTGATCCACGGCGACTACCGGCTCGACAACGTCCTCATCGACGGGGACGAGCGCATCAGGGCCGTCCTCGACTGGGAGATGTCCACCCTCGGCGACCCGCTCACCGACCTCGGCCTGCTCGTCATGTACAGCACGCCGCTCGGCCTGCCGGACTCCCCCGTCTCCACCACCGCCACGGCCCCCGGGCACCCGAGCGCCGCCGAACTGGTCGAGCGCTACGCGGCCCGCTCGGGCCGCGACACCTCCGGCCTCGCCTGGTACACCGCCTTCGCCTGGTTCAAGCTCGCCGTGATCCTGGAGGGCATCCACTACCGCTGGACCCTCGGGCAGACGGTCGGCGCGGGCTTCGACCGCATCGGCGAACTCGTCCCCGTCTTCATCGAGCACGGCCTGACCACCCTTCAGGAGGGCTGAACCACCATGGACTTCGCCTACGACGCCCGGACCGAGGAACTGCGGGCGAAACTCCTCGCGTTCATGGACGAGCACGTGTACCCGGCCGAGGCCACCGCCGAGGAGCAGCGCGCCCTGCTCACCTCCCCCTGGGACACCCCGGCGGTCGTCGAGGAGCTCAAGGCCGAGGCCAAGCGGCAGGGCCTGTGGAACCTCTTCCTCCCCGACGCGGAGTACGGGGCCGGACTGACCAACCTCCAGTACGCGCCGCTCGCCGAGATCACCGGCCGCAGCCCCCACCTGGCCCCCACCGCCCTCAACTGCGCCGCCCCCGACACCGGGAACATGGAGCTGCTCGCCCAGTTCGGCGACGAGGCGCAGAAGAAGCAGTGGCTGGAGCCTCTCCTCACCGGCGAGATCCGCTCCGCGTTCGCGATGACCGAGCCCGAGGTCGCCTCCTCGGACGCGACCAACATCGAGACCCGGATCCGGCGGGACGGCGACTCCTATGTCGTCGACGGCCGCAAGTGGTACATCTCCGGGGCGATGAACCCCGACTGCCGGATCTTCATCGTCATGGGCAAGACCGACCCCGACGGTGCCGACCCGCGCCGCCAGCAGTCGATGATCCTCGTGCCGCGCGACACCCCCGGCGTCGAGGTGCGGCGCGCGATGCGGGTCTACGGGTACGAGGACCACTCCCACGGCGGTCACGCCGAGGTGATCTTCGACGGCGTCCGCGTCCCCGCCTCGCACCTCATCGGCGAGGAGGGCGGCGGCTTCGCCATCGCGCAGGCCCGGCTCGGCCCCGGCCGCATCCACCACTGCATGCGGCTCATCGGCATGGCCGAGCGGGCCGTCGAGCTGATGTGCCGGCGCGCCGTCTCCCGTACCGCCTTCGGGAAGACGATCGCCCAGCAGGGCGTCGTACAGAACTGGATCGCGGACGCGCGGGTGACGATCGAGCAGCTGCGGCTGCTCGTCCTCAAGACGGCATGGCTCATGGACACCGTCGGCAACCGGGGCGCGCACACGGAGATCCAGGCGATCAAGATCGCGACTCCGCGCGCGGTCGTCGACATCATCGACAAGGCCGTGCAGGCGCACGGGGCGGGCGGGGTCTCGCAGGACTTCCCGCTGGCCGAGCTGTGGGCGGCGGCGCGGACGCTGAAGCTCGCGGACGGCCCGGACGAGGTGCACCAGCGGTCGCTGGCGCGCCGGGAGCTGAAGAAGTACCTGTAGGGCGAGGCAGGAGGCGGACCCGGTCGGGGCGCGGGACGATGTCCGGCGTCCCTGGGGACGCGCCGAACGAGGCGGGGAAGCGGGCGCGGACGGCGGATTCGCCGCCGCTCGTGACGTATCCGGGGGCGGGGCCCGCGGCCACCGCCCCGGGTCGTGGACGACGTCCACCGAGGTCGGCCCCCTGGTGAACCGGACGGTGTCGTCCGGCACCGGGCGCACCGTCGGACACGGCCGGGGCGGCTCCGCCCCCTCGCTCGGGTCCGTCGTGCCCCGTGGGACCGTCAGGGGCGGAGGGCGCGGAGCAGCAGGTCGGCGAGGTGGCCCGCGACCTGCTCGGGGGTGAGCGGGCCGTCCGGGCGGTACCAGGTGGAGAGGTGGTGCACGGAGCCGAAGTGGTAGTCGACGACCAGGTCGGCGGGGGTCGCCGAGGAGAACACCCCGGCCTGCTGACCCTCCTCGATCAGGGCGCGGAACCGCTCGTGGTAGCGCCGCCGCTCGGATCTGACCTGCTTGTTCTTCTCCGGGCTGAGGTGGTGCATGGAGCGGAAGAAGATGGCGGCGTCGTCGAGGTTCTCGATGGTGGTGACGACCACGTCGGCGGCGGCGTCGCGCAGCCGGTCCTCGATGGGCGCGTCGGCGTCCGCGTAGGCGTCGAGACGCTCCTGCTGGAGGCGCAGGACGCGGGAGTAGACCTCCTGGAGGAGGTCCTCCTTGGAGCCGAAGTAGTGGTAGAGCGCGCCCTTGGTCACCCCGGCGGCCTCGACGATCTCCTGGACGGAGGTGCGGTCGTACCCCCGCTCGGCGAAGAGCCGGGTGGCGGCGGCGAGGAGCCTCTGGGGGACGGGTGTGCCGCTCCCGTCCGTCGTCCTGGCCATGCTCCGCCGCCTTCCTTGGTGATCGTTTTCGGTCAGCGGAACGTGATCCCGCCGCTAGATCTTCCCATCCGCGGGAGACCGGTCTAACGGGTGCCCGTCTCCCAGGCCTGCTGGACGTGGTTCATGGTGCCGAGCCAGCGCTCGGGGTCGGTGGCCCGGTTGCGGTAGTAGCCGGCCACCTCGGGGTGCGGCAGGACCAGGAAGCGGTCGGCGGCGATGGCGTCGAGGAGGGCGTCGGCGACGTCCTCGGGCTCGATGGCGGTGGGGGCGAGGACCAGTTCACCGGCCGTTCCGGCGGCGGTGAGCATGTCCGTACGGACGCCCTGCGGGCAGATGGCGTGGACGGCGAGACCGCGGTGCCGGTAGGTGAGGGAGAGCCATTCGGCGAAGGCGTACGCGCCGTGTTTGGAGACGCTGTACGGCGCCGCGCCGATCATGGTGAGCAGTCCGGCGGCGGAGACGGTGGAGACGAACCGGCCGCTGCCGCGCTCCAGCCAGTCCGGGAGCAGGGCGCGGGCCGCGCGGACGTGGGCCATGACGTTGACGTCCCAGGCGGCCGCCCAGACGTCCTCGTCGGCGAAGGCGTCGCCGGGCGAGGAGAGTCCCGCGTTGGCGCACCAGATGTCGACGGTGCCGCCGAGGGCCTCACGGGCCTCGTCGACGACGGCGGAGGCGTCCCCCGGGACGGCGAGGGCGCCGATCTCCTCGGCGACGGCCTTGGTGCGGACGGGGTCGAGGTCGTTGACGACGACCCGGGCCCCCTCGGCCGCGAACCGGCGCGCGAGGGCGGCGCCGATGCCCCCGCCGGCTCCCGTGACGACCACTCCGGCGCCCTGGACCTGGTTCGTGCCCTCGCTCATGGACCCACCTCTCCGCTGTGACGACGCCGACAGACTAACCAGTCGGTATGGAGAGACGGAAGAGTGTCGGCCGCACGCCTCGTTCCCCGGGGCCGTCAGGAGCGCTAGCGTGCGTGCCCATGTCACGGCCCCGGCCGGGGCCGGCGATCGAGGAGGTTTCCGCATGAGCCTGTCCCGACGGAGTCTGCTGGCCGCCGGAGGCGCCCTCGGGGCGGTCACGGCCACCGCGCCCGCCGCCGCGGCAGCGGGAGAGCCGCACGGGCACGGGCACGGACGGGTACGGACCGGCTTCGAGCGCCTCGCCGACGACGGCTACGCCCTCCTCGCCGGCGAACGCGTCGGCGTCGTCACCAACCCGACCGGGATCACTCGCGACGCCCGGCACCTCGTGGACGTGATGCACGCCGACGAGCGGGTGGACCTGGTCGCCGTCTTCGGCCCCGAGCACGGCTTCCGGGGCACCGCGCAGGCGGGCGGCTCCGAGGGGCGCTACGACGACCCGGCGACCGGACTGCCCGTCTACGACACGTACCTGAAGAGCGGGCAGCCGCTCGCCGACGTCTTCACCGCCTCCGGCGTGGACACGGTCGTCTTCGACATCCAGGACGCCGGCGCGCGCTTCTACACGTACATCTGGACGCTGTACGACTGCATGGCGGCCGCCGCTCTCGCCGGGAAGCGGTTCGTGGTCCTGGAC
Source organism: Streptomyces zaomyceticus (assembly GCF_014656215.1). GTDB lineage: Bacteria > Actinomycetota > Actinomycetes > Streptomycetales > Streptomycetaceae > Streptomyces > Streptomyces zaomyceticus. Next base: position 38,462 of record NZ_BNBZ01000016.1, read on the forward strand.
CGGCCGAACCCGGTGACCGGGCGCGCGGCCCTCGGCCCGGTCCTCGACCGGGCGTTCGCCACCTTCGTCGGGCGCGAGCCGATCGCGCAGGCCCACGGCATGACGGTGGCCGAGCTGGCCAGTCTCTTCAACGGCGAGTTCCTGACGGCGCCGGTCGCCCTGGAGACCGTGCGGATGACGGGCTGGCGGCGCACCGATTTCTTCGACACGACCGGGCTGCCCTGGGTGCCGCCCAGCCCGAACATGCCGACCCCGGAGACCGCGCTCGTCTACTCCGGCACCTGTCTCTTCGAGGGGACGAACCTCTCGGAGGGCCGGGGCACCACCCGCCCCTTCGAACTCCTCGGCGCCGAGGGGATCGACCGGCGGTGGGCGGAGGCGGCGAACGCGCTCGGGCTGCCCGGGGTGCGGTTCCGCGAGGCGTACTTCGCGCCGACGTTCTCCAAGTTCCAGGGGAGGACCGTGGGCGGGGTGCAGGTGCACGTCCACGACCGGGAGAGCTTCGACCCGGTGCGGGCCGGGATCGGGCTCCTGGTCACCGCCCGCGCCACATGGTCCGGTTTCGCGTGGCGCGCGGACAACTGGATCGACAAGCTGACGGGGTCGACCCGGGTGCGGACGCTGATCGACGCGGGCGCGGGCGTGGACGAGGTGGTCGGGGCCTGGCAGGCGGACCTGGCGGCCTTCCGGGCGGTGCGGAAGGAGTATCTGCTCTACCGCTAGGGAGCGGCGGGGCGTCGGTCAGAGGGCGACGATCCGCAGGTCCTGGTGGGGTTGTCCCCCGATCCACCGGGGTGCGGGCCGGATGTCCTCCCGCACGTCACTCCGGCAACGCTGGTCCCATGAACTTCTCCACCCGTTCCTTACGACGCCGTCTGCCCCTCGTCGGACTCCTCGTCGCCGCCTGCCTCGGCACCCTCGCGCCCGCCGCGGGGGCGTCCGGGCCCCCGGCCGCCCCCGATCCCGCGCGCGAACTAGCGCGTACCGCGGAGCCGTTGACCGATCTGCGGCCGCTCGACCGGATGATCGGCCCGGCCAAGGTCGTCGGCATCGGCGAGGCCACCCACAGCTCGGCCGAGTTCTTCACCACCAAGCACCGGATCTTCGAGCACCTCGTGGAGCGGCAGGGCTTCCGGACCTTCGCCCTGGAGGCCAACTGGTCGACCGGGCTGCTCGTCGACGAGTGGGTGCGCACCGGCCGCGGCGACATCCGGGCGATCATGCGGGACGAGTTCCAGGAGTCGTACCGCCTCTGGAACACCGAGGAGTACCTCGACCTGTTCCTCTGGATGCGGCGGCACAACCAGCTCCACCCCGGCCACCAGGTCCGCTTCATGGGCAACGACCTCGGCTACGCGGGCCCGAACATCTTCGACGACGTGACCGCGTACGTGGCCCGCGCCCACCCCGCACTGCTCCCCCGCTTCCGGGAGCTGTACCGGGCCTCGCGCCCGGCGGGCGGGACGGAGACGTGGATGAAGGGGTACCTGGCCAGGCCGCGCCCCGAGCGGCAGCGGATGGCCCGCGAGGTGAACACGGCCCTCGCCCTCCTGGAGCGGCAGCCCGCGGGCAAGGACGCACGCGCGCGTGAGGCGGCGGCGTGGGCGGTCCAGCACGCGCGGGCCATCGCCCAGGTCGGCACCGAGTACGCCCACGACTTCGAGACGGGGGCCGGGGTCGCCGAGGCGATGCTCTACCGCGACCGGATCATGGCCGAGAACACCGTGTGGTGGCAGCGCAGGACCGGCGACCGGATCCTGCTCTCCGCCCACAACGGGCACGTGGGCTACGAGACCACGACACCGGACCAGTACCCGCGGATCCAGGGCGCCTTCCTTCGGGACGCCCTCGGCCGGGACTACGTGAGCGTGGGCGCCTCCTTCGGCCGCGGTTCCTTCAACGCGCACGACACCGGAGCCCCGGGCGAGCCGCTCCGCTCGTTCACCGTCGGCACGCTCGGCCCCGACAGCAACGCCCACACCCTGGACCGGGTGTCACCCGGCGCCTTCTACCTGGACCTGCGGCACACGACGCCGGCGGCACGCGACTGGCTCGGCACCCACCGGACGAGCCGGGTCGTCGGAACCGCGTACCCGTGGCCGGGCACCGAGGCCCGGGTCCGGCTGTCCACCGCGTTCGATCTGCTCATCCACTTCCCCCGCGTCACGGCGGCGCGGTTGCGCTGAGCGGGAGGCCGAACGGGGCTCCGGGCGGCGGTGGTTAGCGCGCGTGGAACGGCCTTCGAGGCCGGAACAGTACGGGTCCCGGCCGAGGTCTGGCCGGGGCTCCGCGCGGGCATCCTTGCCATGGGCCGCCGCCCGCGCAGTACGCGCCCGGGGCGCGGCGGCCACCTCGACGTGGAGGGACGGTCGGGCCGTGACCGGGATGAGTGTGGAGCCGTACCGGGAGATCACCTTCGACAAGGAGGGCGACGGACCCGCGGGGCAGTCCGCGGCCCTCGCCGCACTGGCCCGCCAGGGGGTCACCGACCTGGTGATGCTGGCGCACGGATGGAACAGTTCCCCCTCCGGCGCCACCCGCCTCTGCTCCGACTTCTTCGAGCCCTTCCCGGGTCTGCTCGCCCCGGGGATCGAGGCCGGGTACGCGGGGGTGATCTGGCCCTCGATGATGTTCACCGGCGAGCCGGTCCCCGACTACCGGGCGCTCGTGACGGTCCTGCCGGAGAAGGAGCCGGTCCTCGACCGGCTCACCGAACTGCTCGTGACGATGCCGGCCGAGGAGAGCGCGTTCGCCGAGTTCGGGGCGCTGCTGCGGGAGTTGACGGACGTGTTCGCCGGAGCGGACGGGGAGGGCGTCGCCGCCGGGTCCGGGGAGCCGTTGCCGGCGTTCCTGGTCGCGGACCCGGTGGAGGTGTGCGCCCTGTTCACCGAGGCGCTGGAGGCGGACACGACCGCGACCACGGCTGCGGCCGCGGCCGCGGCCGCGGGTGCGGGTGCGGGTGCCGTGCCGGCGGAAGGCTTCGGCGGGGGCCTCGGGCGGTACTGGAAGGGCGCCCGGGAGGTTCTGCGGCAGGCCACGTACTACGTGATGAAGAAGCGGGCGGGGCAGGTCGGCGCCTCGGGCCTGGGGCCCCTGCTCGGCGAGGTCGCACGCGCCGCCCCCGGTCTCCGCGTCCACCTCGTGGGCCACAGCATGGGCGCCCGGCTCGTCGCGCACGCGCTCGGGGGGCTGCCGTCGGGGGCCCGTCCGGTGGCCTCCGTGACCCTCCTCCAGGGCGCCTTCTCGCACTACGCGTTCGCGGCGCGGCTGCCGCACGACCCCGGCCGCTCCGGCTCGCTGCGGGACATGCAGTCGCGGGTCCGGGGTCCCCTGGTGGCCTGCTACTCGCGGCACGACGCGGCACTCCGGGTGATGTACCCGCTGGCGTCCCGGCTCGCGCGCGACTCCGAGTCGTTCGGCCCCGCGGCCGGACTGATCGGCTCGGACGATCCGCGCTGGGGGGCGATCGGGCACGACGGCGTCCGGGCGGTGCCCGGGACGGTGGTCCGGACCTTGGCGGCGACCCTGCGCGAGGGAGTGCCGGCCTCGGGGTGCGTGAGCGTGGACACGGCGGACGTGGTCCGCTCGCACAGCGACATCTGCCGTCCCGAGCTGGCCCGGGTGGTGGTGTCGGCGGCCAGGGTCGGCCGGTAGACCGGCGCCGGATCGGCGGGTGCGTCGGGTCCGGGTCGGCGGGTGCGTCCGGGCCGGATCGGCCCGTGGACCAGGCACGGGACCACAGCGGACTCCTCGGTTCCGCCCTCTCCCTGGAGCACCTCGCGCACCACTGATGGCTGCCATCGGAATTTCGATGGAACACGGCGGCGCGCTCGTTCGTCCCTCTGATACCGCGGAAGGACCAGCGACGGAGGTGGCGAGAGATGGCCGGTTTCCGGAGTCTCGCGAGACAGGTGCGCGATCCGGGGTGCGACACGGCGCTGCGCAGGTACTCCCTGCGCAAGTGTCTGGAACGGTTCGCGCCGTACGGGCACCGGGCGACGTGGGACCACTTGTGCAGCAGGCACAGGTTCGGACCCGAGGACCGGGAGCTCGACCCCGGGCGGCTGATCGCCGCGCTCGACGAGCTGGAGGAGGCGCGGGCCGTGTGGCTCGCGTACGAGGAGGAGTTCGCCGCCCGGCGGCGGCGCGAGAAGCACGACGGCCTGCGCGGGCTCGGCGCGCTCGACGACTGGCACCGGCGCGTCTGGGGCGGCAACGGCGTGGTGCGGTGCGGCGACCCGGCGGTGCATCCGACGGACCCGCTGCCGGAGGTGCTGCGGCGGCTGATCACGGCGCTCGAGCGCGGACCGGGCGAGCGGTGCCCGGTGTGCTCGGGGCCCCGGATCGAATGGACCGGCTCCGGCGACACCGACGAGCCGTGGCTCGGCCCGGTCTGCGGGGACTGCGGGGTGGGCGTGCCGCGTGCGGTGCTCACCTCGGGGGCCCTGGCCCGCGCCCGCGAGGAGCGGAACCGCTCGCTGGCGTCGGCGGCGTGACCGCTCCTGGGACCGGTGCGCCTCCGGTTCTCCAGGTCTGTCTCAACGGGACACGGGGGCCCGGGGATTCGGCCGCGGTGCCGATGTCGCCGGAGTCGCTCGCGGAGTCCGCGGCGCGGGCGGTGGCGGCGGGCGCGCGGGAGGTGCGGGTGCATCCCCGGACGCCGTGCGGGGGGACCTCGCTCTCGCCCCGGGTGCTGGCGCCGGTGCTGGCCTCGGTCCGGGCGGCGGTCGGTGCCCCGGTGCGGGTCACCACCGACATGGCCGCCGAACCCGATCCGGGGCGCCTGCCGGAGCGGATCCGCTCCTGGGACGTACTGCCCGACCTCGTGTCGGTCGACTGGCGCGAGCCGGGCGCCGAGGAGGTGGCCGCGGCCCTGCTGGAGCGCGGGATCGGGGTCGAGGCCGCCCTGTGGGCCCGTACCGACGGCCCGGCCCGTTTCGCGCGCTCCCCGCTCGCGCCCCTGGTGCTGCGGGTCGTCGCGAGGGCCCCGAACCCGGAGACCGGAGCGTCGGCCGAGGCGGCCGCGTGCTCGCTCCTCGCCGAGCTCGAGCCCGGACTCCCGCCCGGGACTCCCGTACTGCTCCACGGGGAGGACGGCGGAGCGTGGCCGGTGCTGCGGCTCGCCCGCCGTCTGGGCCTCGCCGCCCGTATCGGACTCGAGGACACCCTGCTGCTGCCGGACGGCACCCCGGCCCGCTCCAACGCCGAGCTGGTGACCGCCGCCCTCGCGGGGCGGGCCTAGGCCGTCTCTTCCGGATCTTGCCTGGCCCGCGCCGCCCGGCAAGATCCGAAAGAGACGACCTAGGACGCGTCCGGGGTGGGGTTGCGTACCGGCAGCAGCCGGGAGCCCGCCATCCGCTCGCCGAAGGCGTCGTCGGGGTTGGACAGGACGCAGGTCTCCAGGGACAGGCAGCCGCAGCCGATGCAGTCCGTCAGGTGGTCGCGGAGCCGGCCGAGCTGCTTGATGCGCTCGTCGAGCTCGGTGCGCCAGGCGCCCGAGAGCCGGGCCCAGTCCTCGTTCGTGGGCGTGCGCTCCTCCGGAAGCTGGGCGAGCGCCTCGCGGATCGTGGCCAGCGGGATGCCGACGCGCTGCGCGGCGCGGACGAAGGCGACCCGGCGCAGGGTGTCGCGGCCGTAGCGGCGCTGGTTGCCGGTGGTGCGGCGGCTGCTGATGAGCCCCTTCGCCTCGTAGAAGTGGAGGGCGGAGACGGCGGCCCCGCTACGGGCGGAGAGCTGGCCGACGGTGAGTTCGTGGATCTTCTCTGGAATCTGCGGCACTCCGCGACCCTACTGGTCCGTTGACAGCGGCCCACGAACCCCACATGCTGAGCAAGCGCTTAGATACCGACCGTTGGGTATGCCGTACCAGAGAGGACCAGGAACATGGCCGAGCCGAGGATCTTCACCTCCGCCGAGGAGCTGCGCGCGGGGGTCGGCGAGCAGCTGGGACACAGCGACTGGGTGGAGATCGACCAGAAGCGGATCGACCTCTTCGCGGACGCGACCGGGGACCACCAGTGGATCCACGTGGACCCGGAGCGCGCCGCCGACGGGCCGTTCGGCACCACCATCGCGCACGGCTATCTGACCCTGTCGCTGCTCCCGCTGTTCGTTCCGCAGGTGATGCGGGTCGAGGGCATGAGGATGGGCCTCAACTACGGCACCGAGAAGGTCCGCTTCCCCGCCCCGGTGCCGGTCGGCTCGCGGCTGCGCGCCACGGCCGTCCTGACCAAGGTCGAGGAGGCGGGCGGCGGTGTGCAGGTGACGGCGGCCGTGACGGTGGAGCGCGAGGGCTCCGAGAAGCCGGTCTGCGTCGCCCAGTCGGTCTCCCGCTACTTCTTCTGAGCGCCGACCATCCTGAGGACGAGGTCGGCGTAGAGCGCGCCGACCTCGTCGGGCGTCCGGCGGCCCTGGACGTTGAACCAGCGCGAGACGTCGATGCAGAGCGAGAGCACGGCGACCGTGGTGCCGGGCACGTCCGGTACGTCGAACTCGCCCGCCGCGACACCCTCGTCGATGATGCCGCGCACCGCCGCGTCGGACTCGCGGCGCAGCTCCACGATCTCGGCACGGTGCTCGGGGCCGAGGGCGTCCAGCTCGTACTGGACGACCCGCGCCGTGGTGTGGCGCTCGGCGTGCCAGCGGACGAAGGAGCGGACGGCGTCGGCGAGGCGCTCGGCGGCCGTGCCGTCGCCGGCGGCCGCGGCCCGGAGGATCTCCAGCGCCTTGTCGTGACCGATCCGGCTGATCCGGTGGAGCAGCTCTTCCTTGGTCTTGTAGTGGATGTAGAGCGCGGCCGGGCTCATCCCCGCCCGGCCGGCGATGTCCCGGGTGGTGGTGGCGTGGTAGCCGCGCTCGGCGAACGCCTCGACGGCGGCCACCAGAAGCCGCCTGGCCGCCTCGGGCGTGACCTCGCCCCAGGGCATGTCCTCGCCCCCGGGCGTCTCCTCCGCCACGCTCATCCCACACTCCTTCTCGACCCCGTCAGGACGAACACCATACAACGAGGGTGAGCAAGCGCTTAGAGACCGGCGACTCAGAGCTTCTGGAAGGGGTCGTGCTCGGCGAGGAGCTTCTCCAGCCGGGCCTGGTCGACCCGGCTGACGATCTGCCCGGCCTCCTGGCGGTCACGGACGACCTTGGCGAGGGTGAAGGCGGAGGTCGTGAGGTAGAGGACCGAGACGGCGAGGAAGGCGCGGACCCAGGCGCTGGCCTCCAGCTGGAAGATCCCGATGGCCACGGCCGCGAGGGCGATCCCGAAGGAGAGGACGGCCTGCATGTAGTAGGCGGCGGTGTTCTGCTGCTTGACCGGTGTGTCGCTCATGGGCACAGCATCGGACGGATGTGGCGGTGGCCACATCCGTCCGCGTACTCAGCCGCGTACTCAGAAGGGTCCGGGCGGGCGCGGAGGCTCAGAAGGCCGAGACTCCCGTCAGCGCCCGGCCGATGATGAGCTTCTGGATCTGGCTGGTGCCCTCGTACAGGGTCATCACGCGCGCGTCCCGGACCAGCTTGCCGACGGGGTACTCGTCGATGTAGCCGTAGCCGCCGAAGACCTGGAGGGCGTTGTTCGCGGCGCGGACGGCGGCCTCGGAGGCGTACAGCTTCGCCTTGGAGGCGGCGGTGGCGAAGTCCTGCCCCCGGTCGATCAGATCGGCGACCCGCCAGGTGAGCAGCCGGGCGGCGTCCACGTCGACGGCGATGTCGCTGATCAGTTCCTGCACGAGCTGGTACGAGGCGATGGGCTTTCCGAACTGCTCGCGCTCCCCCGCGTACCGCACGGCCGCGTCGAGGGCGGCCTGGGCGATGCCGACGCAGCCGGCGGCGACCGACATGCGCCCCTTGGCTAGGGCGGACATGGCGACGGTGAAGCCCTTGCCCTCGGGGCCCAGCATCGCGCCGGCCGGGACGCGGACGTCCTCCAGGACCAGCTCGGCGGTCGCCTGGCCGCGCAGGCCGAGCTTCCCGTGGACGGGACGGCGGGTGAGGCCGGGGGTGTCGGTGGGGACGAGGAAGGCGGAGACGCCCTTGTGGCCGGGGGTGTCGTTGGTGCGGGCGAAGAGCAGCACGACATCGGCCCAGGTGCCGTTGGTGATGAACATCTTGGCGCCGTTGATCACATAGTCACCGGCGTCGCCGTCCCGGACGGCACGGGTGGCGAGGTTCCCGGCGTCGGAGCCGGTGCCGGGCTCGGTGAGGCCGAAGCAGCCGAGCGCCTCGCCGGAGGCGAGCCGGGGCAGCCAGGACGACTTCTGCTCCTCGCTGCCCCAGACGGCGACGGTCTTGGCGACCAGGCCGAGGGAGACGGAGACGATGCCGCGCACGGAGGAGTCGCCGCGGCCGAGTTCCTCGGTCACGAGGCAGTACGAGAGGTGGTCTCCGCCGGAGCCGCCGTACTCCTCCGGGAGGGTGAGCCCGAGGAAGCCGACGGCGCCGAGCTTCTTCACGATCGCCCGGTCCACCTCCTCGGCCCGGTCCCAGGCGGCGGCGTGCGGGGTGACCTCGCGTGCGACGAAGTCCTCGGCGAGCCGCCGTACGGCTTCCTGCTCCTCGCTCAGCGCCAGATCCACGGTGCCACCCCTCACCCGGGCGTCGCCCGGCCGGTCATTAATTACCACTGCTAGTTTTTTCTGTGCGGGCCTACTATGTGCGCCATGGCCCGACCGCGCAAGCCCCTGCTCAGCCGAGACCGCATCGTCGAGACGGCGGGCGCGCTCGTGGACGCCGAGGGTCTCGGCGCGCTCTCGACCCGGCGGCTCGCCGCCGAACTCGGGGTGAGCGGGCCCTCGCTCTACAACCACTTCCGCACGAAGGACGAGATCCTCGACGCCGTCGCCGACGCGGTGAGCGCCAAGATCGACCTGTCGATGTTCGCCGAGTCCGACGGCCGCGACTGGCTGACCGCCCTGCACGACTGGGCCGTCTCCTACCGGGCCGCCCTCGCCGACCACCCCCACATCGTCCCGGTGCTCGCCCAGGGCCCCGGCCGCCGTCCGGCGGGCCTGCGCGTCGCGGACGCCGTCTTCGGCGCGATGGTCCGGGCAGGCTGGCCACCCGCCCAGGCCACCTCCATCGGCGCGCTGATGCGCTACTTCGTCACCGGCTCCGCCCTGGGCTCCTTCGCCCGCGGCTTCGTCGACGACGAGACGGCCTACGACCCGGCCGACTACCCCCACCTCGGACAGGCGCACCGCCTGGCCGAGCACCGCCAGAAGGTCGACGAGGGCGCCTTCGAGACGGGCCTGCGGGCCCTGCTCGACGGCTTGCGGCTGCAGTACGAGGCCCGGACCGGGGCCGCGCACGACACTTCGGCCGTCGCCGAAGCGTGAGTACGGGACGCTGGACGCATGGCAGCCAGTGACCTCGCCGCGCTCGCGGCGCTCTTCGCGGACGAGACCCGCGCCGCGTTCCTGCTCGCCCTGCTCGACGGGCGCGCCTGGACCGCCGGGGAGCTCGCCCGGCACGCGGGCGTGGCGCCGTCCACCGCGAGCGAGCACCTCGGGAAGCTGGTCACCGGCGGTGTGCTGGCCGAGGAGCGGCAGGGCCGCCACCGCTACGTACGACTCGCCGACGCCGGGATCGCGCATCTCGTCGAGGACCTGACCGCACGGTCCGAACCGGCGGTGGCCGCGCCGCCCCGCTCGCTGGGCGCCGCCGGCGCCGGGCGGGCGATGGCCCGGGGACGGACCTGTTACGACCATCTCGCCGGACGGCTCGGCATCACGATCACCGAGGCGATGACCGCACGCGGACTGCTGCACCAGGACACCGGGTTCGCGCTCACCGATCCGGGGCTCGCCTGGTTCGACGAGCTGGGTGTCCCCCTCGAACGCCGGGGGCGGCGGCCCGTCGCCCGCGGCTGCCTCGACTGGACCGAGCGGCGGCCGCACCTCGCGGGGATCGCGGGCGCCGCGTTGTGCCGGCACGCCCTGGACGCGGGCTGGTGCGTGCGGATCGGATCCGAACGGGCCGTCAAAGTGACGGGGGAGGGAGAGAGAGCCCTGTACGCGTCCCTGGGCATCACCCCGGAGGAGCTGCGGTGACCTTCGCCCTCCGTACCGCCCGCGCGCCGTCCCCTCGCCGGCCGGCTCCCACGCCCCGCCCGTCGCGCCCCGCCTCCCGCACCCCGGGGATATTGCGGTGAACGCCGAAGCGTCCTCGCCCTACGGTCGAGCCATGCAGAAGCAATCCTCGCGGCTCGCCCTCGCCGCCGCCGGTGTCACGGTCGTCCTGTGGGCCTCCGCCTTCGTCTCCATCCGCAGCGCCGGAGAGGCCTACTCCCCCGGCGCGCTCGCGCTCGGACGGCTGCTCGCCGGGGTCCTGGTCCTCGGGACCGTGCTCCTGATCCGGCGGGAGGGACTGCCGCAGCGGGCCGCCTGGCCGGGGATCGTGGTCTCGGGGCTGCTCTGGTTCGGGGTCTACATGGTGGTGCTCAACTGGGGTGAGCAGGAGGTCGATGCGGGCACGGCGGCGATGGTGGTGAACATCGGGCCGATCCTGATCGCCCTGCTCGGCGCCCGGTTCCTGAAGGAGTCGCTGCCGCCCCGGCTGCTCGCGGGCATGGCGGTGTCCTTCGCGGGCGCGGTGGCCGTGGGCCTCTCGATGTCCGGCGGCTCCTCCGGCGGACACGCCTCGGTACTGGGGGTACTGCTCTGCCTCCTGGCCGCGGCGGCGTACGCGGGCGGGGTCGTGGCGCAGAAGCCGGCGCTCGCCCACGGCAGCGCGCTCCAGGTGACGACCTTCGGGTGCCTGGTGGGCGCGGTGGCCTGCCTGCCGTTCGCCGGGCAGCTGGTCGAGGAGGCGGCCCGGGCCCCGCTGTCGGCGACCCTGAACATGGTCTACCTCGGGGTCTTCCCGACCGCGCTCGCGTTCACCACCTGGGCCTATGCCCTGGCCCGTACGACCGCGGGACGGATGGGCGCGACGACGTACGCCGTGCCCGCTCTCGTCGTCCTGATGGCGTGGCTGTTCCTGGGCGAGCTGCCGGCGCCGCTCACCCTGGCGGGGGGTGCTCTGTGCCTGGCCGGGGTGGCCGTATCGCGGTCCCGTTCACGGACCTCCGCCACCTCCGGAACGGCTGAATCCACCTGACAGGCCATACCCCCGGTTCCGGTCACTTCACGGACGTGCGGCGCCGGGTCGGCGCCCGCGACCTGGAGCGGAGATGTCCGTCAAGCCCCAGTTCCGGCCGGTCGGACCAGAGGGCACGTTTCGTGGCCTCCCGGCCGGATAGTTTCGAGTCGGTCACAGGCGCGGGCCGGAACATCACGCTCCGGCACCTTCTCGCAAGCCGACGGGGGAGCTCATGGCGATTCAGCAGCGGGCGGAACGTACGAGACAGGAAATCCTGTCGGCGGCCGCGAGGGTGTTCGACGGGCAAGGGTACGAACGGGCCTCGCTGGCGAGGATCGCCGGCGAGGCCCGGGTCACCACCGGCGCGCTCGTCTTCCACTTCGCGACGAAGGCGGATCTGGCGACGGCGGTACGCGGGCGGGCCTGCGCGGTCACCAGGATCACGGTCGAATCGGCCTGCCTGTCCGCGGAGGGCGTGGGCGGTACGGCGATCGACAAGCTGGTGATCACCACGCACGCGCTGATCCGGCTCTTCGAGACCGATCCCGTCGCCCGGGCCGGTGAACGGCTCGCGCGCGAACTGCAGTTAACCGACCCCGGGATGTCCGGGGACTGCCCGTGGCGGCGTGAGGTCTCCCGTCTCGCACGGTACGCGGCGGCCGAGAAGGCCCTGCGTCCCGGTGTGGACGCGACGGCCGTCGCCGCACTGATCGGCTATGTGATCACCGGGGTCGAGCTGGAGATGCGCCGCCCCCGCACGCCGTCCGACGAGGCCTGGCCCGCGGACGGCCCCAGGACCGCCGAGAACGGCGCGCTGCACGGACCCGCCGAGCAACGGCTCGGCCGCATCTGGGAGTTGATCCTTCCGGGACTGGTCCACCCGACCGGGCGACCGCACGGCGTCTAGGCCGCCGTCGCCGAGGGCCTGTCCGGTCCCGCACAGGCCCGTCCGCCCCTCCGCCGTACCGGCCCGCTCACACCCTCCGCCGCACGGGCCCACGTGCGTCCTCCGCCGCACGGGCCCGCTCGGCTCCTCCGCCGAACCGGCCCCGCCTCACTCCCCCGAGCGCAGCAACTGACGGGCGAAGTCCGCCAGGGAGCGGCCGATGCGCTCGGTCGAGAGGCCGAGTTCGTGCCGCTGGAACTGGAAGAGCTCGGGTGAGAGCGGGCTGAGCGCGATGTCGATCAGCGGGTCGGGGTCACGGATCCCGTGGTCGACGAGGAGCGTGCGGACGTGCACGCGCCAGAAGCCGTACGCCCCCGTCCGGAAGCGCGCGGGGCCGGTCTCCGCCCCCAGGGCCAGCGGCAGATGCCGTTCGAGCAGGTCGAGCATCGCCAGATAGAACGCCGCGAGCCGCTCCCCGGCGGGAGCGCCGGGTCCGAGCGGCGGCGGGCCGTAGATGAGCTGCCCCTGGAGGCGGCGCTCGTGCTCGTCGAGCAGCGCGACGGCGACCGAGGACGGATCGGGGAAGCTCCGGTAGAGCGTGGCCCGGCCCACTCCGGCGGCCTTGGCGATCCGGTCCATGGTGACCGTCCGCGGGTCCTGCTCGACGAAGAGCTGTTCGGCCGCGGCCAGGATCTGGGCACGGTTGCGTTCCGCGTCCGCGCGTCTGCGCGGGGCGACCGGCTGGTCGTCCGCGGCCTGGAGATCACCGAGGAGCCCGCCGACCCGGTGGACGGAGGAGGCTCCACGACCCCGCTGCTCGTCGTCGCTCATGGACCAGACCCTACTTCCCTCGGAGCTAAGTGGACACCTTGTCCGTTTGCTGTCTCCCGTGGCATGCTAAACGGACTCAGTGTCCACTTACCCGCTCGCCATCCCGCCCCAGGGAGATCAAGATGCACACCGCGCTCCTCGCCGCGGCCCTGCTGGTCGGCTGCCTCCTGGCCGTCCAGGCCTCGGTGAACCTCCAGCTCAACTCGGCCGTCGGCACCCCGTACGGCGCCTCGACCATCCAGCTCGGCGTCGCGACCGGTCTGCTGACCGTGCTCGCGGTGGCGGCCGGAGCACTCGGCGCGCTCGGCAAACTGCCGGACGTCGAGCCCTGGCAGCTGCTGGGCGGACTGGCCAGTCCGCTGTACATCACCAGCGGCATCCTGCTCTTCCCACGGCTCGGCGCCCTCGCCGCCGTCGGACTCTTCGTCACCGGCCAGATGTTCGCCTCGCTCGCGCTCGACCTCTTCGGCCTCCTCGGCCTCGAGAAGCAGGACCTGAGCGCCGGGATCGTCATCGGTGCCGTGGCCGTCCTCGCGGGCATCGTCGTGATCATCCGGGGCATGAAGGCGGCGGCCCCGCCCGGCGCTCCCAAGATGTCGAGCGCCGGCCGCGCCGGCTGGCTCGCCCTCGGCATCGTCGCCGGAGCGGTGCTGCCCGTGCAGGGCGCGGTCAACGCCCAGCTGCGCGCCCAGCTCAAGCAGCCCGTCACCGTCGCCGTGATCAGCTTCGCCGTGGCGACCTTCACCATCGCCGTCGTCCTGCTCGTGCTGTACGCGACCCGGAAGACGCCGAAGCCCAAGATCGCCCCGCTGAAGAAGATGCCCTGGTGGGGCTGGCTCGGTGGCGCCTGCGCCGCCGCCTACGTCACCGGGACCTTCCTGCTCATCCCCGAGATCGGGGCCGCGGTGACCATCGCGCTCACCGTGACCGGACAGCAGCTCACCTCGGCCCTGATCGACCACAAGGGCCTCTTCAAACTCCCCCAGCGCTCCCTCACCAAGCCTCGCGCCCTGGGCCTCGCCCTGCTGATCGCCGGCTCCCTGACCATCCAGCTCGTCTGACCGCCGGCTCCCCCGCCGACCGAAAGGTGTGCCATGAAAGCGTCCTACACCGCCGGGCCGGACATCCACGTCCTCCCCTCGGCGCTGCCCATCCCGGGGCTCGGCGACCAGCCGGTGAACGCCTTCCTCCTCCGGTCCGGACAGCCGCTCCTGGTGGACACCGGCATGCCCGTGGACCGGGAGGGCTTCCTGGACTCCCTCTGGTCGCTGGTCGAGCCGGCCGATCTGCGCTGGGTGGTCGTCACCCACGACGACCGCGACCACACCGGAGCCCTCGCCCGGATCCTGGCGGCCGCGCCGCACGCGAAGGTGCTCGCCAACGCCATATCGGTGACGCGAATATCGGAAGAGTTCGACATTCCACAGAACCGCGTGGTGACGGCGAACCCGGGAAGTCGCGTGAAAGTCGGCGACCGTGAGCTGAGTTTTCACCGGCCGCCCACGTTCGATTCACCCGGAACCCTCGCCGTTTTCGACCATTCCGACGGAACGCTCTACAGCTCCGACAGTTTCGGGACCGTGACGGAGGAATTCGGCCAGGAGTTCGCCGATCTCTCCGAGGAGGAATTCTTCCACGGCTTCGAGGTCCTGAACCGGGCGATAGCCCCGTGGACCGCACTGGTCGACGAGACCAAGTTCCTCCGGCCGGTGCACGAGCTGGCCGCCCTGCGCCCCGCGAAGCTGCTGAGCGCCCACGGGCCGACCGTCCGCGAGGACGCCGTACCCCGGCTCTTCGACGCGATGGCCCGTATCCCGTCCCTGCCCGCCTGGCTGCCCGGCGCCGACCTCGACCTCGAGGCGGCGCTCGACGCCGTCGAGTCCCCCAGCGGCTGAGCCGCCGCACCGCCCGCGTACCGACCGAGGAGAACCATGTCCGACCCGACCACCGCCGATCTGACCCCGCAGCGCGGAGTCGTCACCGTCTTCTCCGACATCTGGTGTTCCTTCGCGCACATCGCCGTCCACCGGCTGCACGAGACCCGGGCCCGGCTGGGCCTGGAGGAGCAGGTCTCCTTCGACCTGCGCGCCTTCCCCCTCGAACTGCTCAACGACGCCCCGAGCCCGCGCCCCGGCACGGACAGCGAGGTCGCCCGGATGGCCAGCCTCGAACCGTCCGCCGGCTGGCAGCTGTGGCAGGCCAAGGACTGGCTCTACCCCTCGACGACCCTCCCCGCCCTGGAGGCGGTGCTCGCGGCCAAGGCGCAGAGCCTGAACGCCTCGGAGCAGCTCGACCTCGGGCTGCGTCGCGCCTTCTGGGCGGAGTCCCGCTGCATCAGCCACCGCAAGGTGATCCTGGACGTGGCCGCGGACACCGGCGCCGTCGACGTCGACGCCCTCGCCGAGGCGCTGGACGACGGCCGGGCGCGCCGGGCGCTCTCCGACCAGGCCGCGCTGGCCAAGAGCGACCGGGTCGACTGCAGCCCGCATCTGTTCCTGCCCGACGGCTCCGACCACCCCAACCCCGGCATCGACGTGGACTGGGAGGGGGCGTACGGCATCGGCTGGCCGGTGATCGCCGCGGACGACCCGAAGGTATACGAGGACATCCTGCTGAGGGCCGCCACTGAATAGTTGAAAAGCCGCCGGAAGCGGCCGCGCCACAGGAACGACGGCCAGGCATTCCTTTTCGAGGAATGCCTGGCCGTCGTTCCTTTTTTTTGCCGACAGAACATCGCGGTGATTATTAATTGCGTGACCCGGCCGTTATTCGCAAGGCCGGTCGAAGCTCCTACAGTCATTCACGCCGCCGGAATTCCGGACGGAGATTCGTATCGACAGCGGGAGTTCTTCATGTCGTTGACCGACAAGGCAGACGTCAGCACGTTCGTCGACCTCACCCAGCACGAGATCGAAGCCCTGAAGACCCGGTTCAATCTGGCGGACGCGCACACCCACCAGCGGCAGTCCGCCTCCCAGGAGCGGATCGTCTCGCGTCTCCCCGAGCTCTGGCACGAGTCCGAGTCGAAGCAGCAGGCGCATTTCGAGCGCCGGTTCATCGACGCCTTCTTCCGGCTGCACCAGCAGCCCACCGCCCGTGCGATGGACCGCACGCTCCTTTCCTACTCCGCCAGCGTGTCGACCATGGTCGCCGGCATGTTCCTCAAGCAGCGCGGCAAGTCGGTGCAGTTGGTCGAGCCCTGCTTCGACAACCTGGTCGACCTGCTGCGCAACATGCAGGTGCCCATCTCCCCGCTCGCCGAATCGGCGCTGCACGAGAAGGACGCCATCTACGAGCGCCTGGTGGAGCAGGTCGACGCGGACGCGATCTACCTCGTCGACCCCAACAACCCCACCGGGTTCACCCTGCTCGCCGAGAAGCTGGACGGCTTCCGCGAGGTCGTCCGCTACTGCGTGGACCACGACAAGGTCCTGGTGATGGACTTCTGCTTCGCGTCCTTCGCGCTCTGCGACGAGGGCGTCGGCCGGGTGGACATCTACCGGCTCCTGGAGGATTCCGGCGTCACCTACATGGTGATGGAGGACACCGGCAAGACCTGGCCGATCCAGGACGCCAAGTGCGCCATGATCACGGCCAGCCGGGACATCCAGGAGGAGGTCTACAACCTCCACACCAGCGTCCTGCTGAACGTCTCCCCGTTCGTCCTCAACATGGTCACCCAGTACGTCGAGGACTCCATCACCGACGGTTTCGCCTCCGTCCGCGACATCATCAGCACCAACGGCGAGGCCGCCCGCACCGCTCTCGGCGGCACCATCCTCGAGTTCCAGGAGCCGGTCGTCGGCACCAGCGTCGCCTGGTTCCGCATCAAGCCGGAGCACCTGACGGCCACCCGGCTGCAGGCCGAACTCTTCGACGAGGAGGTGTACGTCCTCCCCGGCACCTTCTTCTACTGGAACACCAAGGAGAAGGGCGAGCGCTTCCTGCGCCTGGCCCTGGCCCGTGAGCCGGAGGTCTTCGCCGGCGCGATGGAGCGGATGCGGAAGGTGCTCGAGCGCTATGCCGGCTGACGCGAACCCGGTGGCGTTCATCGACGCCACGGCCTTCATGGGCATGCACAGCAAGGACGAGACCGTCCGGGTGGCCGCCAAGGCCTTCTTCGCCGGCCGGCTGGCCGCCGGGGACGCGGGCGGGGTCGTCATGAGCTGGGAGCAGGTCGGCCGCTGCGACGACCTCGTGTGGGGCTACGGGCGAGAGGTGCAGGACGCCTACTACCCCTTCATGGACGTCCTCCACACCGACCTGGCCATCGACCGGGTCGGCTACGAGGAGGACGACGTCCGCCGGGCCTTCACGACACCCGGGCTCGACGGTCTGCCCGCGCACGAACGCCTGCTGATCGCCCAGGTCGTCGGACGCGGCGGCACGCTCTACACGGCCAGCCCCCGGCTGACCGCCACGGCCGGCCTGCCGGTCGTACCGCTCGCCCCGCTCGCCCCGCTCGCGTCGGCCGACGCTCCCGCTCCCGGCGCGGAGCCCTCGTTCCCCGCGTACCTGGAGGACCTCTACCAGCAGTCGCTGGTGCTGACGGTCGTCTCCGAAAACCTCTGAAGACTTTCCGAAGGGCAGCCCACTCATGCCTGGCACCTACTCCGGGACCGTCGTCCCGCTGATCACCCCCCTCGACGAGCACGGCGTCGTCGACGAGCAGAGCGTCGTCCGTCTCCTGGACCACATCCGTGCCGAGGTCACCGGCTTCATGCCGGCCCTGACCTCCGGTGAGGGCTGGAAGCTCGACGCCCGGCAGTGGCAGGACGTCGTGACCTACACCGTCCGGCACGCGGCCGGCCTGCCGGTGCTCGCCGGCATCCAGCTTCCCGACACCGACGCGGTGATCGAGCGGGCCCGCACGGCGGCCGCGATCGGCGCGGACGCCGTCGTCGTCACCACGCCGTTCGGCAAGGACGTGACCCAGGACCGGATCGTCGAGCACTACGAGGCCATCCGCGCGGCGCTCGACATCCCGATCTTCCTCTACAACGAGGAGGCGCTCTCGGGCAATCGGATCGAGTTCGAGACCCTGATCCGGATCTGCAAGGAGATACCCGGGATCGTCGGCATCAAGGAGTCCAGCGGCGATGCCGCCTTCACCCGGAGGATGGCCGAGGCCGGTACCGGCATCCCGGTCTTCGAGGGCTGGGAGAACCTCCTCGTCGACGCCCGCGGCATCGAGGGCTTCATCGGCCCGCTGGCCAACCTGGAGCCCTCCCTGTGCAACGCGATGCTGGTCGACCCGACCCCGGACCGGCAGGCGGAGATCAACACCGTCTGCGAGCGGTACGGCGTCTTCAAGGACGACTGGTACCGCTGGGTCAAGAAGGAACTGCACCGGCGCGGTGTGATCGCCTCCCCCACCGTGCACGAGGAGGCGAAGGCGGTATGAGCACCATCCCCGCCTCCCACTCGATCACGGCCCCCGCCGCGACCGCGCAGCGCGAACTGCACAGCCTCTACCGGCGGGTCCCCAACCTCGGCGACTACGGGTCGATGACCGCGATCGAGGAGCGGTGGATCCTTCCCAAGGCGCGGGCGTACGAGGCCTCCGCCCCCTCGTTCGGCTCGGCCGGCGAGCTGCTCCAGGCGCTCAAGGAGTACCTCGCCGAGGAGGAGGCCTCGCTGCCGGAGAGCGCGACCTTCCTGGCCGAGCACGCGACGCGCGCGCAGTTCGAGGTCGTGGTGCGGCAGTTCGCCCTCGACGGTCTCACCGAGTCCGAGTCCCTGCTCCCGGTGGTCCCCCGGCTGCCGTACCGCTCGGCGATGGCGGTCTTCCGCGTCCTCATCGACGAACTCGGCTGCGGCAACGAGGAGAAGGCGCACTCCCAGCTCTACCGCGACCTGCTCACCGAACTCGGGCTGAGCCTCCGGCTCGACGACTACCTCGACGAGACGACCCCGGAGTGCTTCGCCTACGTCAACATGTTCCACTGGCTGGCGAGCCGGGCGCCCTCGCCCCAGTACTTCCTGGGTGCGTACGCCTACTTCGAGACCAGCGTGCTCTACGCCTTCCAGAGCTTCGCGCGGGCGGCCCGGCGCCTCGGAATCGTCCATGACGCCTACTACACCGAGCACCTGTACATCGACGCGTACCACAGCAGCCACATGCGTACGGCGATCCGCGCCCTCGACGAGCCGGACCTGGCGAAGATCTGGGCGGGTGTGCGGCTGGCCTCCGACATCGTCGGAACGGCCACGGAGGCGGCTGTCGCGCGGGCGCGGGAGACCGTCGCATGACGGCCGTGCCGGCGGGGCGGCGGGCCTCCGACGAGCCCACCGTCCGTCAGGTGACCGAGGAGCTGGTGCTGGTCGAGGCCGGCGGCCGCAAGGTCCTCGCGGCCGCCGTCTGCCCCCACCGCGGGGGCAGGCTCAAGTACGGCAGGGTCGACGGGGACAGGCTGCGGATCACGTGCCCCCTGCACCACACCACCTTCGACCTGACCAGCGGGGAGCGTCTTTCGGGAGCGGCGTGCGCGGCGCTGCGGGTGGTGGACGTCCTGCCCGGGGACCTCGCCGTCCCCGAGCAGCGCGTCCCCGCGCACGACATCCGCACCGCCCCCGACCGGGCGGCCCCGCACGAGGCGGCGCCGTCCGGGGGCGCCTCATGACCACGACACCGACCGGGGCGGCGTCCACCGTGGCGCCGCCCCGCGCGGCGGCCGACCACGACGGCATCGCGCCGGTTCCGGAGGCCGAACGCACCTCGACACCGGGCGACTTCGGATGGATCTGGCCCTCCGCGCAGTTCTCCTTCGGCACGGTCGTCCTCGGCGCGCTGCCCGTCGTCTTCGGCCTCGGCTGGTGGGCCTCGGCGAGCGCCGTCGCCGTGGGCGTCGCCGTCGGCACGGCGCTGCTCGCGCCGCTCGCCCGCTTCGGCATCCGGACCGGCACCAACGACCCCGTGGCGAGCGGCGCGCACTTCGGGGTGCGGGGCAGGGTCGTCGGCAACACCATCACGGTGGTGACCGCGCTCGGCTTCTTCGCCATCGCCGTGTGGACGGGCGGCACGGCCGTCATGGTCGCCGGGCACCGGCTGCTCTCCACCCCCACGGGACCGGGCGCGCTGACGGCCGCGATGTTCGTGACGGCGGCGGCGGTCGCGCTGGTCGCCGTGCGCGGCCACGAGACCCTGGTCCGTACATACAGGGTCACCGCGGTCACGGGCGGCGTGGTCCTGCTCGGCACCGTGATCGTCCTGGCCCCGGATTTCGACGCGGGCTACGCCGGCGGGAGGCTCGCGCTCGACAGCCCCCTGCACACCTGGCTGCTCGCGGCGACCGCCTCCGCCACCGTGCCCCTGTCGTACGCCACCTTCCAGGGCGACTACACCCGCTTCATGCCGGCCTCCACCCCCACCGGCCGGGTCGTGCGGGCCAGCGGGCTCTCGATGTTCCTCAGCAGTCTCGCGGCGCTGCTCACCGGCGCGTACGTGACGACCCTCTTCCCCGTGCCCGACGAGCCGTGGCTCCAGGGGCTGACGGACGCCGTCCCCGGCTGGTTCGCGGTGGCGGTCGTGGTCTTCGGCTTCGCGGGCACCCTGCCGCAGGCCGGGCTCTGTCTGTACGCGGCCGGGCTCTCCGCCAACTCGGTGTTCTGGCGTGCCTCACGGGCCGCCGTGACCACGGTGGTCGCGCTGCTCGCGGCGGCCGTGCTCTACCTCGGGGCGGTGGTGTACGACGCCATGGACGCGATGTCGGCGTTCGTGACGCTGCTCCTCACGGTCGTCGCCCCGTGGGCGGCCGTGCTCTTCGTCGGCTACGTCCTCCACCGGGGCCGGTACGACGCGGAGGCGCTGCGCACCTTCACCACGGGCGGCGGCGGACGGTACTGGTACGCGGGCGGGGTCAACCCGCGGGCCGCCACGGCCTTCGCGGCCGGCTCGGCCGTCGGGGTCCTCTGGGTGAACAACCCGCTGTACACCGGTCCGTTGACCGGCCTCACGGGCGGCGTCGACCTGAGCCTGCCGGCCTCCTTCGCGGTCGCCGCCGTGCTGTACGGGGCGCTGTGCCGGGTGTGGCCGGAGCCGCTGCTGCCCCCGACCCACGGTGCGAGGTGACCATGTCCATGCCCATGGCCCGGCTCACGGTCCGGTCGGCCGTCCGGGAGGCCGAGGGTGTCCTCGGGCTCCTGCTCGTCGATCCCTCGGGCGCCGAGCTCGCCCCGTGGGAGCCCGGCGCCCATCTGGAGGTGACGCTGCCGTCCGGCACCGTCCGGCACTACTCGCTCTGCGGCGACCCGGCGGACCGGAGCACGTACCGGCTCGGGGTGCTGCGGGAGCCCGGCGGGCGGGGTGGTTCGGAGGAGATCCACACCTCCGTGCGGGAGGGCACGGTCCTCGGGGTGCGGGGCCCGTTCAACCGCTTCCCGCTGGTGCCCGCCGAGCGCTATCTGTTCCTCGCGGGAGGCATCGGCATCACCCCCCTGCTGCCGATGGTCCGCGCCCTGCCGCCGGGGTCGTGGTCGCTGGTGTACGGCGGCCGGAGCCTCGCCACCATGGCGTACCGCGAGGAGCTCGCCGGCCTCTCCGGGGTCACCCTCGTACCGCGGGACACGGCGGGACCGCCCGATCTGGACGCCGTCCTCGGCAGACTTCCGGCGGGGACGGCCGTGTACTGCTGCGGCCCCGAGGGGCTGCTGCGGGCCGTGGCGGAACGGTGGCCGGGTCCGCTGCACACGGAGCGGTTCGGCGCCGCTCCCGCGCCGGTGCCGCCGGAGGGGGAGGAAGCGCCGGAGGCCTTCGAGGTCGAGCTGCGGCGCAGTGGCCGGACCGTTCGCGTGGAGCCCGGCCGGACCCTGCTCGACGCCGTGCGCGAGGTGGTGCCGGGGGTCCCGTACTCCTGCGAGGAGGGCTACTGCGGGACCTGTGAGACGAAGGTGGTCGCGGGGACTCCCGAGCACCACGACTCCGTCCTCGGCGAGGACGAGAAGGCCTCGGGTACGACCATGATGATCTGCGTGGGGCGTTCGCGCGGCGCCCGGCTCGTCCTGGATCTGTGAGGCCCGGACCGCGGGAACGCGGAAGCCCGTACCGGTGCGCCGGTACGGGCTTCCGCGTTCGCGCGTGCGGTCAGGGGAAGACCACCAGGGCCCGGCCGCCCTTGCCCGCCAGCATGTTCTCGAACGCGCCGGGGATGCCGTCCAGGGTGATCCGCTCGGTGACGAGCGCCCCGAGGTCGAGCCGGCCGGCCCGGATGTGCTCGGCGAGGACCGGCAGGTCCACGGCCGGGTTCGAGTTGCCGTAGACACAGCCCGCGAGGGTGCGGCCCCAGTGGAAGATCTCCAGGGCGTTGAAGGTGACCTGCTGGTCCTTGCCACCGATGCCGACGACGGTGGTGCGCCCGCCGCGCCGGGTGGAGTCCCAGGCGGTACGGATGGTGACGGCACGGCCGACGCATTCGACGGCCACGTCGACGCCCCGGCCCCCCGTGAGCTTCCGGATCTCCTTCGCCGTGGTCTCGGAGGCGACGACGTACTCGGTCGCCCCGGCCGCCCGCGCGAGCGCCTCCTTCTCCGGGGAGACGTCGACGGCGACGATCGTGGACGCGCCCGCGATCCGGGCGGCCTGGAGGGTGGCGAGGCCCACGCCGCCGACACCGAACACCGCGACCGTCTCGCCCTCGCGGACCCGGGCGGAGTGGTGGACCGCGCCCCAGCCGGTGAGGACGGCGCAGCCGAGCAGGGCGGCGTCGGTGAGCGGCACGCCGTCGGGCGCCGGGAGGACGCAGTTCGCGGCGACGACCGTCTCCTCGGCGAAGGCGGCGACATTGAGCCCGGGGTGGAGCTCCGTGCCGTCCTCGGTGCGGGCGTGGATGTTCGCGGCGCCGGTGAGGGCGTCGGCGCAGAGCCAGACCTCGCCGAGCGAGCAGGGGTGGCAGGCGCCGCAGGACGGCGCCCAGTTGAGGACGACCGCGTCGCCGGGGACGACATGGGTGACGCCCTCGCCGACGGAGACGACGGTGCCGGCGCCCTCGTGGCCGAGGACGGCGGGGACCGGGACGCGCATGGTGCCGTTGGACAGGGACAGGTCCGAGTGGCAGACCCCGGCGGCGGCGAGCCGGACCCGGACCTGGCCGGGGCCGGGCTCGGGGAGTTCGATGCCGGTGATCTCCAGCGGAGAGCCGACGGCGGGCAGGACGGCGGCGCGGATCACGCTCGTTGCTCCTTCTGCGCTCGGGACGGGAGGACTCAGAACTGGAGGGACTTGGTCTGGAGGTACTCGGAGAGACCGTGCGTGCCGAGTTCCCGGCCCACGCCGGACTGCTTGTAGCCGCCGAAGGGGGCCAGCGGGTTGAACCGGCCGCCGTTGATGTCGATCTGGCCGGCCTCCATGCGGCGGGCGAAGGCGACGGCCTCCTCGGGCTCGCCCCAGACCGCTCCGGCGAGTCCGTACACGGTGCCGTTGGCGATGGCGAGGGCGTCGGCCTCGTCCTCGTACTTCAGGAGCGCGACGACGGGCCCGAAGATCTCCTCCTGGGCGATGGTCATCTCCGGGGTGACATCGGCGAAGACGGTCGGCGAGACGTAGTAGCCGGTCTCGAGCGGGGCCTCGGGGCCGCCGGCGACGAGCCGGGCACCCTCCTCGACGCCCTTCTCGATGTAGCCGCGGACGCGCTGCCGCTGCTTGGCGTTGACCAGCGGGCCGAGGCGCTCACCGGGGACGTACTTGGCGACGGCCTCGACGGCGAGCTCCACCGCCTCCTCGTACCGGTCCGCGGGGATCA
This sequence comes from Streptomyces zaomyceticus, assembly GCF_014656215.1. Classification (GTDB taxonomy): domain Bacteria; phylum Actinomycetota; class Actinomycetes; order Streptomycetales; family Streptomycetaceae; genus Streptomyces; species Streptomyces zaomyceticus. Next base: position 61,988 of record NZ_BNBZ01000016.1, read on the forward strand.
GCATGCGCGTCCAGGCGCTGCACTTCTGACCGGAGTTGGACATGACGTTGGCGATGCCGACGGACACGGCCCGGGCGAGGTCGGCGCTCGGCAGGATCACGTTGGCGGACTTGCCGCCGAGTTCGAGCGCGACGCGCTTGACGGCGCCGCCCGCGAGGGCGCCGATGCGGCGGCCGACGGCGGTGGAGCCGGTGAAGGAGACGAGGTCCACGTCGGGGTGCTCGGCGAGGGCCTGGCCCGCGACCGGGCCGAGGCCGGTGACCAGGTTGAAGACACCGGCGGGCAGACCCGCCTCGTGCACGGCCTCGGCGAAGAGCTGGGCGGTGAGCGGGGTGTCCTCGGCGGGCTTGAGGACGGTGGTGCAGCCGGCGGCGAGGGCAGGGGCGATCTTGGCGACGACCTGGTGGAGCGGGAAGTTCCAGGGGGTGATCGCGGCGACGACGCCGACGGGTTCGGCGTAGACGGTCGAGTTGCCGACCTTCTCCTCGAAGGGGTGGGTCGTGGCCAGTTCGGCGTACGTCCCGGCCACGACGATCGGCAGTCCGGCGTGGACGACGGCGGAGAGCTGCGGCGGGGAGCCGAGTTCGGCGGTGACGGTGGCGGCGATCTCCTCCGCGCGGGCGGCGAGCGCGTCGCGCAGGGCGGCGATCCGGGCGCCGCGCTCGGCGGGCGGGGTCGCGGACCAGCCGGGCAGCGCGGCGCGGGCGGCCCGGACGGCGGCGTCGACGTCCTCGGCGGTGCCGGCCGGGACATGGCCGATGACCTGCTCGTCCGCCGGGTTGATGACGGCGATCGTGTCGGGTCCCGCGGCGGGCCGCCACTCCCCGCCGATGTACATCGCGTCGTGCGCCTGCATCCGCTGTCTCCTCACGTTACCGACCGGTTCTTCGCACCCACCAAACTAGCGGTGATAGTTTTTGGGCGCCAGGGCTTCGGAACGTGCCCCCGGTCTCAATACCCGGCCGATCGTGCCGCCGTCCCGCGTCTCCTGTCCACGTCGGGACCGGACAGACGCCCGGCGCCGGAACTGGCCTTCGGCACCTGGACAGGGTTCCGGGACCCGGCACGGCGCCGCGTCCGGCGGGCGCACGCCGGGTGGCGCGGCCCGGCGGACGCGGCGGGGAGGGGGCCGACGGAGCGGCTGGGATCCGTCGGACCCTGGGGGAATCTCTGCTGGAACCTGTGGCGGAACCTCCGTTCAGATCTTCTGGGCGATGTCCGTGAGATGGGCGAAGACGACGATGTTCGCGTCGTAGCCCTTACTGCGGTCGAAGGCGCCGCCACAGGTGAGCAGCCGCAGTTCGGGCCGCCCGGTGGCGCCGTACACCTCCTTGTCGGGGAAGTCGGCCTTGGCGTACGTCCGGACGCGGTCGACCGTGAAGACGGCGACCTTGCCGTCGGCGCGGGCGACCCGGACGGTGTTGCCGGGGCTGAGCGAGTCGAGACTGAGGAAGACGGCGGGCCCGGTACGGGTGTCGCGGTGGCCGACGACGACGGCGGTCCCGCGCTCACCGGGGGTGACCCCCTTCTCGTACCAGCCGACAACCCTCGGATTGTCGACGGGCGGCGTGACGAGCCGCCCTTCGCCGTCGAGACCGAGTCCGATCACGGGGGCCTCGATGGTGATGGCCGGTACGGCGACGACGGTCGGACGCGAACGGGCCAGCGGCGCGGGCGGGGGCGACGGCCTGGGCGACGGCACGGCCTTCGCCCTCGCCCGGGGTTTCGCCCCGGGTTTCACCGTGGGCTTCGCCCCGGACCTCACCTCCGCCTTGGCCCCGGACCTCACCTCCGCCTTCGCCCCGACCGCCGCCTTGTGGTCCAGGGCAGTCGTCTCTCCGACCGCCCCGCCCGCCCCGCCGACGGCGACCCGGCCGGCGGCGAGCGCCGGGCCGGCCGGTTCTTCGTCACCGGCCCACCAGACGCCGCCGACCACCAGGACCACGGCGATCGTCGCGGTCCTGGCGAGCCGGAACAGGCGCCGTTGACGGCGCGTGAGGCGCGCGGACCTACGCGGCGCCATTGCCGCGGCGGCGCGAACGGCGGATCAGGACCAGCCCGACGGTGCCGGCGAGGCCGGCCGCGACGGCCGCTCCGACGCCGAAGGCGGAGGAGTCCTCGGCGGCGACCACGGCACTGCCGCCGCCACCCGCGCCGACCGCGCCCCGCGGGGGACCGTCGGCCTGTCCGCCGTTCCAGCCGTTGCCGCCGCCGTTCCAGCCGCCGCTCTCTCCCCTGCCGCTGCCCCAGTCGCCGCGATCCCCGCCCGAGCCGCCCGCACCCTGGCCGTTCGGGTTCTGGCCGTTCGGGTTCTGACCGTTCGGGTTCTGACCGTTCGGGTTCTGACCGTTCGGGCCGGGCCTGTTTCCGCCCGCGCCGTTGCCTCCGTCACCGTTCCCGTCCGCGGGTGGCGGACTGGCGAGGGTGTCCCCGGGGCACGCGACCCGGAAGGCCTTCGGCCTGACCACGACGGTCTGGCCCTGGAAGGTCCAGGTGAGCCGGTACTGCCCGCTCGGCAGGGAGAGGGAATCCGTGTGACCCGCACCGGCCGCGAGGGCGAGCTGCCCGGAGAGGGCGGGTCCGTTGGCGGACGGCAGGCGGGAGATCGTCCAGTTGACCTGCTGGACGGTCTCGAAACCGGAGGCCGCCAAGGAGAACCTGCAAACCCTCGCCTCGTCCCTCTGGGACCCGGAGGGCGTGCCGGCACTGTGGACCTTGATGTCGCCGCTGTCGCCGGGAGCGGCGAAGGCCGAGGGCGCCCCGGCGAGGGCGAGGCCGCCGAAGGTGAGGGTTGCGGCCGCGGTGGCGGCGAGGGAGCGGACGGTACGAGCGGTCATGCGGGGTTCCTCCCGAGGGAGCTTGTCGGACAGTTTGAACCGATAATCGGACTATCTGTCACAACATGGACACAGCGGGTGGCGACATGCGCACGCCACCCTCCGAAGTCGCCCGTCCGGCGCAGACACGCCGCCGACGGCTCAGATGATCCCGAAGAGGATCCCGGCCGCGAGAACCACCAGCGAGGTGAGCGCCGCCCACTTCACCGTGAACCTGGTGTGGTCGCCGAACTCCACCTTCGCCATGCCGACGAGGACGTACACGGCGGGCACCAACGGGCTCGACATGTGCAGCGCCTGACCGACCAGCGAGGCCCGCGCGATCTCCAGGGGCGACACACCGTGGGCGGCACCCGCCTCCGCCAGGACCGGCACCACGCCGAAGTAGAAGCCGTCGTTCGACATGAAGTAGGTGAGCGGGATGCTGAGGACGCCCGTGACCAGGCCCATGTGCGGGCCCATGCCCTCGGGAATGGCGCCGACCAGCCAGTCGGCCATGTGCTTGACCATGCCCGTACCGGTGAGGACACCGGTGAAGACGGCGGCGGCGAAGACCATGCCCGAGACGTTGAGGACGTTGTCGGCGTGGGCGGCGATACGGGCCTTCTGCTCGGCCATGTTCGGGTAGTTGACGGTGAGCGCGAGCGCGGCGCCGAGGAGGAAGAGCACCGGGATCGGCATCAGTTCGAGGATCATCGCGGCGAGCAGCGCGACCGTCAGACCGGCGTTGAACCAGTACAGCTTGGGACGGAGGGTCGCGCGGTGCGGGTCGAGGCCCTGGAATCCCCCGCCCGCCGCTCCGTCCGTGTCCCCGTCCACGTCTCCGTCCGCGCCGGGGCCGCCGGTCGCCCGCTCGACCAGGTCCGGACCCGTGCCGGTACCGGCACCGGCGCGACCGCCGGAGCCGTCGGCCGCACTCGCACCGGTACCCGCGCCCGCACCGCCGCCCGTCGCGACCAGCACCGTGTCGGTCTCGGGCACCAGGGCCTCGTCGAGCGTGAGGTAGCCGATGCGCTTGCGCTCGCGGCGCCCGAGGACGTACGCGAGGACGAAGACGAAGAGCAGTCCCATGCCGAGCGCCGGGATCATCGGGACGAAGACGTCGGCGGCGTCCAGCTTGAGGGCGGTCGCGGCGCGGGCCGTGGGGCCGCCCCAGGGCAGGGTGTTCATGACGCCGTTCGCCGTGGCGGCAACACCCGTCATGACCACCAGGCTCATACCGAGCCGCTTGTAGAGCGGATACATCGCCGAGACGGTGATCATGAAGGTGGTGGAGCCGTCGCCGTCCAGCGAGACGATCGCGGCGAGCACCGCCGTACCCACGACGATCCGCACCGGGTCGGCCTTGCAGAACCGCAGGATGCCCCGGACGATCGGGTCGAAGAGGCCGACGTCGATCATGACGCCGAAGTAGACGATCGCGAACATCAGCATCGCGGCGGTCGGTGCCAGCTTGCCGACGCCTTCGATGACGTAGTCGCCGAGCTGGGCCCCCTGCCCGACGGCGACGCAGAAGAGCGCCGGGATCAGCACGAGCGCCGCGATCGGCGACATCTTTTTCATCATGATCAGGACCAGGAAGGTCGCGATCATGGCGAAGCCGAGGACGGTCAGCATGGAGGGCACCTCACGTTCACCGTTGAACTCCGCCGAGCGGCGGTCCGGATGACGGTAGGTGCCCTCTTCTGCCGTTAACAAGACGTTGACGCGTGAGCAATACGAGCAAAACCCCAGGTCAAAGCAGTGGTCGCGGCAGCGTTCACGGCAGTGGGCACACCGGGGGCGCGGCCCGGGTCGCCGCCGGGATCACGGCAGGGGCGTCACCGTGACGGGGAAACCGTTGAGGACGGCGGTGCCGGAGAGCGGGTCGATCCGGGAGCCGTCGAGCAGCTGGTTGACGTTGACCCCGGGGCGTGCGGCGGCCACGTTCAGCCGGGTGCCGGGACGGTCGTGGCCCCAGCCGTGCGGCAGGCTCACCACCCCGTTCCGCACGGTGTCGGTGATCTCCACCTCGACCGCCAGCTCGCCGCCCTCGGCCGTGACCCGGGCCAGCCCGCCCCCGGTCAGGCGCAGCCGGGCCGCGTCCTCCGGGTGGACCTGGAGGGTGCAGCGGTTCGAGCCTCCGCCGAGCGCCGGGGTGTTGTGCAGCCAGCTGTTGTTGGAGCGCAGATGCCGCCTTCCGACGAGGACGAGTCCGTCCGGGACCGCCGCTTCCAGCGCGGCGCGCAGCCGGGGCAGATCGGCGGCGACGGGGGCGGGGAGGAGCTCGATCCGTCCGCTGCGGGTCTTGAGCAGGCCGGGGACGCGGGGCTTCAGCGGACCGAGGTCGATGCCGTGGGGCGCCTTCCGGAGGTCTTCCAGGACCAGGTCGTACGGGCCGAGGCGCAGCATCAGGTCGAGCCGGCGCTCCGGCCCGCTCGCGCCGTCGAGCAGGGCGGCGTACTCCTTGGGGTCGGCTCCGTACACGGGCGAGTGCTCCTGTGTCACCGCCTTGGCGAGGGTGGTGTCGACGGCGAGGTCGTCGACGGCGGACGGCGGCGCTCCGTGCATGCCGGAGACCGCGAGGATCAGCCGGGCGTGGATCTCGCACTCGTCCATGCGGCCCTCGTCGAGGGGGACGGCGGCCGGGGTGAATCGCGCCTGGTTGCGGACGGCGAAGCCGTTGAAGGCGAAGTCGAAGTGGGCGCTCTGCGACGGCGGCGGCGGGGGAAGGACGACGTCGGCGTGACGGGTGGTCTCGTTGAGGTACGGGTCGACGGCCACCATCAGGTCGAGCGTGCCGAGGGCGGCGTCGAGCCGGTGGCCGTCGGGGGCGGAGAGGACGGGGTTGGCGGCGACGGTGATCACGGCGCGGATCCGGCCCTCCCCCGGGGTCTCGATCTCCTCGGCGAGTGCGACCATCGGCAGCTCCCCCTTGACCTCCGGGTGGTGCGAGACCCGGCTGTGCCGGCGGCCGAGGGCGAAGCCCCTGCCCGGTCCGGCGGGGCGCGGGGCGGGCGCGGTGGCGGAGAGCGGGAAGAGGGCCCCGCCGGGCCGGTCGAGGTTGCCGGTGAGGATGTTGAGGACGTCGACGAGCCAGTTGGCGAGGGTGCCGTACTCCACGGTGGAGCTGCCCATCCGCCCGTAGACGGCGGCTGTGGGCGCGGCGGCGAGTTCCCCGGCGAGGGCGCGGAGGGTGTCCGCGTCCACGTCGCAGGCGTCGGCGACCGCTTCGGGAGTGAACTCCCGTACCGCGGCCCGTACCTCCTCGACCCCCTCCACATGGGCGGCGAGCGGGCCGAGGTCGGTGAGCCCCTCCTCGAAGAGGGTGTGGACGAGCGCGGCGAGGAGCAGCGCGTCGGCGCCGGGGCGGATCGCGACGTGCCGGTCGGCGAGACGGGCGGTGCGGGTGCGCCGGGGGTCGACGACGGTGAGGGTGCCGCCCCGGCGGCGCAGCGCCTTGAGCCTGCCGGGGAAGTCGGGGGCGGTGCACAGGCTGCCGTTGGAGTCCAGCGGGTTGGCTCCGACGATCAGCAGGTGATCGGTGCGGTCCAGGTCCGGCACGGGGACGGCGAAGGGGTCTCCGAACAGCAGCCCGCTGGAGACGTGCTTGGGCATCTGGTCGAGCGTGGACGCCGTGAAGAGGTTCCGCGTGCGCAGCGCGCCGATGAGGAGCGGCGGGTAGAGGGCGCCCGCCATGGTGTGCACATTGGGGTTGCCCAGGACGATACCCACCGCGTCCGGGCCGTACTCCTCGATCAGCGGCCGGATCGCGGCGGCGATCGTGTCGAAGGCCTCCTCCCAGCTCGCCTCCCGGAGTTCGCCGTCCTTCCGGACCAGTGGCCCGCGCAGCCGGTCCGGGTCGGCGTCGACCTCGGGGAAGGCGGCGCCCTTGGGGCAGATGAAGCCCTGGCTGAAGACGTCGTCCCGGTCGCCGCGGGCCCCGGTGATCCGGGTTCCGTCGAGCGTGAGGGTGAGTCCGCAGGTCGCTTCGCAGAGGGGGCAGATGCGCAGGGCGGTGGACATGACGTCTCCCGGAGGGCGGCGGGTCGGGCCGGGGCATCGGCCCGCCGCGAGCATACCGACCGGTAGGCACGTCCGGGAGGGTCGGGACGAGGGGGCTTGGGACGAGCGACGGGTCAGGACAGGGAGGGCGCGAGATAGGCGTGGAGGAGTTGCCGGGTCTCGTCGATGACGGCGGGGTCGCCTTCGGGCACGGTGCGGAAGGCGAGCCTGACGAGGGTGTCGGCGGTCTCGACGCCGACCCGGACCTTGCGGCGCAGCGCCTCGTCGGCGGGACGGCCGAGGTGGGCGGCGAGCAGTTCGCAGATCCGCTCTGCGACCAGGGCGTTGGGGTCCTCGGCGGCCCCTTCTCCGGTCTCCTCGGCGGCCGGTACGCCGAAGTCGACGAGGGCGAAGCCGGGGACGGTCCGCTTCATGGCGATGAACTCGTCGAGGACACCGTCGATCGCCGCGTGCGGGTCGGGGTCGGCGGTGGCGGCGAGGTGGGCGGCGATCCGCTCGGCGTACCGGTCGAGATTGCGGTGGGCGAGCGCGGCGACCATCGCCCGTTTGTTGTCGAAGAAGCGGTAGACGGAACCGATGGGGACACCGGCGCGGGCGGCGACGGCACGGGTGCTCAGCTGCTCGTAACCGGTCTCGTCGAGGAGTTCGGCACAGGTGTCGAGGATGCGGGCGAGCCGCTCGGCGCTCCGCTGCTGCACGGGAGCGCGGCGGAATGCGGACGGGGGTCGGGCGTGGGACTGGGGCACGGGGTCCATGATGCCGTTCCGGCCGTCCGGGCGGACCCGGCCGGTCGGGGAAGCGGCCGGGACACCGGCGCTCAGTCGCTCCGGACGAGCGGTTCCAGGGCCTCGGACACATGCCACGCGCCGTAACCGAAGCGCTCGCCGAGCGTGCGGAAGCGGACGTACCGCTCCTCGGTGAGGGGGACGGCGAGGACGGCGAGGAGGCGTACGAGCAGCCGGAGGCCGAGGTCCGGGTCGACCTCGGTGACGACATGCGCCACGGCATCGGCCGCGACCGCTCCCGGGAGGGGGTGCGCGTGCGGACTCACCGTGCGGCGCGCGAGATCCGGCGTCAGTTCGCGGAGCAGGTCCTGGACGGCGCCGCTGTGTCCGGTCCGGACCGGGAGTGTGCCGGGCCGGTGGTCGGGGGCGACTTCGGCGAGGTGGTCGCGGCAGGCCGCGGCGATCGTCCGGAGCCACTCCCTGCCGTCCGCGCCCGCCCTCTCGATGTCGTAGCCCCGCTCCGACGCGGCCCCCCACAGGGTGACGATCACGGCGGTGGGCAGCGGGGACTCCAGGAGCCGGAGGGCGTCCTGGAGCAGCGCGGCCGCCGCGGAGCCCGGGGTCTGTCCGGTCTCGTCGTCGGCCACGGCAAGCGCCAGGATCTCGCGGGGCGTGTGCGCGTGCCAGGGTCCGGCGAAGCGGGACGCGAGCGCGGTGAGGCCGAAGTCCCCCTCCGCGTCACGCCGGGTGGGATCGACGGGCGGCCACCGTACGGCGAGGTCGTCGTAGACGAGTGGACCCGGGTACGCGAGGCGCTCGTCGAGCGCCATCAGCCGGTCGTACTGCGCCTTCCCCACGGTGATGCGACGGACCTTGAGGACCCGGAGGAGCAGGCGCAGGGCCAGGTCCGCGTCGGCCTCCGTGGCGATCGACTCCAGCGCTCCCGGAAGGCCGGCGAACGGCGGGGCCACGAAGGCGCCCCCCTCGGCGGCCGACGCCCGGATCTCGGCGACGACGTCCTCGCGCAGGTCCGCCTCCTCGATCACGGGCGGGGGCAGGAGGGACCAGTGCCGAGGTGTCCTCTCCCGGGCGCGGGCCGGGTACAGCTCGGCGAGCCGGCGCAGCCGGCCGCGGAAGTCCGTGCCGTGGCCGGCCGGGTCGAAGCGCCCTCCCGTGGCCGCCCGCCACACCGTGCGCAGCGCCTCGTCGGGCACGGCCGAGTCCAGCAGGAGCCCCAGGTCCGTTCCGAGTTCGACGGCGCCCTCCCCCTCGCCGAGCCCGGCCACGTCCGCGGCGAGGCCCAGCACCGTCGACGGGTCGACGGGTCCGGAGGAGGCGTGGACGCGCGCGGCGAGCGCGCTGAGACCGAAGTCCCCCTCGTAGAAGGCTCCGTACGCCTCGCGTTGTCTTGCCATGCCCGCTTCCTCTCGCTTCTTCGTCCCACGCCGTACGGGCCCGCTCCGTCGGAGGAGCGGGCCCGTCGTCATGCTCGGCCGGCGATCAGGTCACCGGCCTCCGGCCCTCGGCCTTCGTACACCGAGGGGATCCGTCAGACCGGATACGCCGTGTAGACGATGAACCCGTCGTGTCCGGTCTGTCGCGGCAGCCTCTTGAGCACCAGCCTGACCTCGTTCCCGGCTGCGACCCAATTGCCTTCGGTGTCGTACACCTTCCCGAGCGACTCGTGCTTGTCGTACCTGCCGCTGATGGGGAACTCGTCCTTGTTCCGCCACTGGCCCCGCTTGTTGAGGAAGTTGTCCAGGGCCGTGAAGCTGGCCTCCCGCCTGTTGCCGTTCGGGAAGAAGTAGTACTGGATGACGGCGTTGACCGCGTCCTGCGCGACGTCCTGGTCGGTCCAGACGGTGCTGATCGGCGCCAGACCCTTGAGCTCGTTCTGGAGCGCGAAGGCCTTGGCCTGCTCGGGCGTCACGTTGACGTGGCGGCTGAGCGTGTGCGCCCCGCTGTTGGGGAAGTCGATCTCGTCGGTGAGCTTCGCGCAGTTGTGGACCAGGAGGTCCTTCGCCCGCTGCCCCTCGGCGCGCACATAGAACGTGTGCAGGCCCTCGACCGTCAGGTCGTGGACCTCGCGCGGAACGAGACCCGCGCGGTCCCGCAGCCCGGTGACGGCGAGCGTCGAGCCGCCGGGGGTACGCAGGGTGTCGCCCGTGCGCAGCGCGGAGACGAGCGTCCAGTCGCGCCCCTCGACGTACACCCGGTGTCCGGCGGTGCTCGTCAGGACGGACCCGTCGGCGAAGGTGATGTCGACGAGCCGGTCGGTGTCGTGCGCGTAGGTCGCGGACACCGTCTGGGAGCGACGCTCACCGCTGTCCGGGTCCGCCGCCAGGACGCGGTCGCCGACGCGCACGTCGGCGATCGGCTTGTGGCTGCCGTCCGCCATCAGCACCCGGGTGGTTCCCGGGAAGCTGTTGCGCGCGCAGGACGTCAGCAGGTCCTCGTAGAGGTTGACCGTGTTCTCGAGCCGCGCGAGGGTCGCCGGGTCCAGCCCGTCGAGCGCCTTGAGCGTCTTGAACGCGTCCCGGACGCCGATCCCGGTGTTCAGCGCGGCGTGGAGCGCGGTGATCGCCTCTCCGACCTTGGCGAACGCCTTGCCGGGGATGAAGTTGCTCGCGGCCCAGGCACAGCCGCCGGCGCTGCCCTTCCAGCAGTCGATGAAGTCCTGCAGCAGGGCGGCCTTGATGACCTTGTAGACAATCGTCTCCTCGATGAGGTCCCACTTGCTGAAGTAGCGGGTGACCTCCTTCTTCAGCCCCTTGAACGCCTGCCGCTGGAACGGCAGCGTGTCCTCGGACGGGCAACCCGCGGCCGTGGCCGGCACGTTCGGGTTGGTGCACATGAAGAAGTCCACCTCGACGTCGAAGGTGACGTCGAACGTGACCGTGCAACCGATCCAGCCGGGCTCCAGGACGCAGGGGGCCCGCTGCTTGGAGTCGGTGACGTTGAGGGTGCTCTCGTCGACGACGAAGAACGTGCCCCCGACCCCGCCCGTGCCCGCGCCGTCCGCGATCTGCTGGTTGGCCTGCTTCCGGGCCGCGGAGTCGGCTGCCTGCTGCGCCTCCTTGGCGTACCTCAGCGCGTCCTTGGCGGCTTCCTCCGCCTCGGTCGCGGCGGCGTCGGCGCGGTCGGCCGCGGCGCGGGCGTCCTTGGCGGCCTGCTCGGCGGCGGCAGCCGCGGACCGGGCGCCCTCGGCGTCCAGAGCCGCCTGGTCGGCGGAGTCGCGGGCGGCCCTGGCATGGCCCTCCGCGCGTCCGGCAGCCTTGTCGGCCGCGGCGGCGTCCTCGCCGGCCTGACGGTCCCACTCGACCGTACGGGTCAGGGACTCGGCCGCCTTGGCCGCGGCACGGGCGGCGTCGGCCGCGTAGCCGAGGGCCTCCTTGGCGTAGCCGCGTGCGTCGGCCGCGTGTCCGGCGGCGTTGGCGGCGTGCACGTACGCCTGCTTGGCCTCGCCGGTGGCCGCGTCCGCGATGGCCTTGGCGGCGGCCGCCTCGTCCTTCGCGTTCTCGGCGTGGGCGTCGGCGACGGCCTTCTGCTGTTCGGCGATGGTCTTCGACGCCTGACCGGTCAGCACGACCAGGCCGGCGGCGGAGTCCGTCGTCACATACGGCGAGCCGAGCTGGATCGCGTCGTTGGCGGGCTGGGCGACCTGGGAGGCCGAGTTCCCCGCGTCCACGGCCGCCTGGGCCGTGACATGGGCGAAGCCCGCGGCCTCGGCCGCGGCGGCCAGGGCCTTCGCCGCCTCCTTGTTCGCCTCGTCCGCGTGGGTCTTGGCCTCCTTCGCCCTGGCTTCCGCCTCGTCGGCGAGCTTCACGGCGGCCTTCGCCGCGTCGGCGGCGCGCTGTGATGCCTTGAGGGCGTCGGCCACGGCGCTGGTCGCGGTCTTGACCGCCGCCTCGGACTTGAGCTTGGCTGCCTGGGCCGCGTCCGAGTCGGCACGGGCCCGTCCCGCGGCGGCCTCGGCGCGCGTGGCGGCGGCGTCCGCCTCGGCTGCGGCCTCCGTCGCGGCGTCGGCCTCGCCTCGGGCCCGGCCCGCGGCGGCCTCGGCGTTGTCCGCGTGGGTGTCCGCGGCGTCGGCGGCCTCCCGGGACGACTGGGCGTGCTCGTCCGCCTTGTGCGCCTGGGCGAAGGCCTCCTTGGCGTCCGCCTTGGCGCGGGCGGCGTCGGCCCGCTGCTCGGCGGCCCAGGCGTCGTCCCGCAGCTCGCGGGCCTTGTCCTTGGCCTTCACCGCGGCGTTCTTCTTCTCGACCGCGGTGCCCTCGGCGGATTCGGCGAGCTTCCTGGCGTCCTGCGCCTTCACCGCCTCCGCCTCGGCGCTCTTGCGGTGCTGGGCCGCCTCGCCCTGCTTGGCGACGGCGGTCAGCTTCTCCTTCTCGGCGGTCTTCTCCTCCGCCTCCGCGGACAGCCGGCGGGCACGGGCTTCGGCGGCAGCCGCCTTCGCGTCCGCCTCCGCCTTCACGGCGACGGCGAGCTTGGCCTCGGCGGTCTCCTTCTCCTGCTTGGCCGTGTCGCGCTGGAACTTGGCCCCGTCGGCGGCGGCCTTGGCCTGCAACTCGGCGGCGCGGGCCGCCTCCTTGCGGAACTCGGCCTTGGACAGGGAGGCCTGGGCGAGCGCGCGCTGCGCGATCGTCTCGCTGTCCGCGGCGGCCGCCCGGGTGGCGGCCTCGGCGGTCTCGCCGGCCTTCACCATCGCGGTGAGCGCGGCGGAGACACCCTTGGTGACCTGGGCCTTCTGCAGACCCACCAGCAGTCCGCGGCCTCGCGGAGCACCCGTGGAGTCGGCGATGCCGTACGCGGCCTGCTCGGCGGCGTCGGAGGCGGCCACGGCCGCCACGACGGCGGCCGCCTGCTGCTTGATGATCAGCAGCTGCGCCTTCGCGCCCGCCCGGGCGTCCGCGATGCCCTTCGCCGCCTGGTCGAAGTGGGCCTTGGGCTGCACCTCGCCCGTGTTGCCGGAGGGCTTGATGGTGAGCTGCTGCGGGCCGGTGCTGTTGCAGGTGGCGAGCAGCGCGTCCCTGCCGAGGTCGTACGTCGGGAAGTTCAGGCACTTGCCCGAGCCGACGTTCTTCAGCGCGGTGGTGGCGCGGGGGGTGTACGCCCAGGTCTGCGCCGCGGAGCTGTTGCACGTGTAGAGCTGGATCTTCGTGCCGACCGCCGTGCCCCCGCCCGCGACGTCGAGGCAGGTCATGGACTTGACGTTGCGCAGGTGCAGACCGTGGTCGTCACCCTCCATGCGCCACTTCTGTCCGGCCCCGCCGTGGCAGGTGTAGACCTGGACCGCGGTGCCGTTGGCGGTTCCGCCGCCCTGGGACTCCAGGCACTTGCCCGGTGCCGCCTTCAGCTCGATCGTCGACTCGGCGTCACCGATCCAGCCGACGCCGCCCGCGGACCAGTGGTCCTGCCAGCGGGTGAGGTGGTCGGCGACCCAGGAGTGGCCGAGCATCTGGCCCAGCGCCCTCGAGCCGGTCGCGAGCGCCTTGGTGGCGCTCTCGCTCATGTTGACGATCCGGTTCCGCTGGGCGGCCTGGGCGGCGATCTCCTGCTGCCACTCGGCGGCGGCCGTGCCGCCGACGGGTCCGAGGACCTTGTTCGGGTCGATCGCGTCGCGCCAGGCGCAGGTCGAGTACCGCGTCTTCATGTCCTCGACGGCGATGCGGAACTCCGCCGTCCCCGGGGCGGGGGCCGTACGGGGGAAGCCGCCGGCGGCGAGGAAGAGCCGGGCGTTGTCGGCGCCCGTGGGCTCGAAGGTGGCTTCCTTCAGCCACTTGAAGCCCTCGTGCTCGGCTCCGTCGCGATACCAGTCGGTGCTGGTCTGCGGGTCGGGGGGCGTGCCGTAGCGGGGGGTGCCCAGGTCGGTGACGGCCTTGCGGGTCTTCTCGTCGGCCTTCGGCGTGGGATCGACGTAGAAGTCGCCCTCGTCCTTCCAGAACCGGTCGGCGATCCACTTGGTCAGGCCGGTCTGGGTGTGGAAGTCCTCGCCCTCGCTGATGCCGGGCGGCCAGTGGAAGGTGGCGTCGTTGATGCCCGCCGGGGTGGTGAGCCCGTACACGGGCTTCTTCCAGCTCTCGCGGAGAGCGTGGATGTCCGCCAGCTCCTTGTCGGCGGCGGCCTTGTCCTTCTCGAACGCCGTGGCGAGCGGCGTGTCCTGCCAGTACTTGCGGTCGGCCGCGGTGTGGAGGCCCTCGGGCGGCAGGTCGAGCCCGCTCTTGGCGACGGCCGCCATGGCGGGTCCGCCCACGCGCAGCACCTCGGCCATGAGGCACTGGTCCTGCCGCAGTTGCTCGGCGGCGGTGTCCGTGTACCAGTCGTAGTCGTTGCCGACCGTTCCCATCCGCGGGGCGGTGGGGAGGCCGGGCTGGACGGCAAGGCCGCCGAGCAGGGCCAGGCCGACCACGGAGGTGGTCAGTGGGCTGAGGATCGCGGAGAACCGCGGTCCGGATGCGAACATCCTTGGTCTGGAACGCAAAACTGCATCCTTCGTACGGAACGAGGACGGTGGGGGCTCCCGTCGGGAGAAGGAATTCCGGGTACGCGTCGGGCGGACGCGCCGCCCGGGAGCCGGGCAGCGGCCGCGGGCGGCCTCGCTCAGGGCATGGCGAAGCGTGGTCGCGGCATGGTGGTCCATCCCTCCCCGTGGCGGCACTGTTCCCCCGGCCGCCGGTGATGTGCGCGCCGTCGTGGGGGCTGGTCGGACCCCGCTCGACGCGCGGGGATCACCATAGCCACAGGCCAACCCCCTTGATCAAGCGAAAACTTGGAACGATTTCCGCGAGGGCGACGCGGGCGGGCCGTCAGGCGATCAGCAGGCCGATGCCGCCGAGGGTGTACGCGATCATCAGCGCGAACAGCGGGAGTTGACCGGCGACGGCGCGGGCGGGCGGGAAGAGGCGCACGGACCGGTCGTGGGCGGCGACGACACCGAGGACGTGGCCGGTGACGATCGCGGCGACCTGGAGCGTCGCGAGGCCGGCGGGACCCAGGAGCGGGGCGGGTGCGGAGGCGTTGTCAGTGCCCCCTGCCATGATGACTGTACGTGGCCCTTCGGTGACGAAGAGTGAGAAGTAGTGGGCGACGAGATAGCCGAGGGCGATGGGCAGGAGCGAGTGGGCGAAGGAGGTCAGCGGGGTGGTGAGGGAGCGGTTCATCAGGCGCAGGGCGCCCGCGCAGAGTCCGTAGCAGGCGGCGGCGAGGGCGACGGCGGCGAGGAGGCCGAGTGTGGCGGTGGGGGTGGGGCCGAGCGAGGAGGTCTGGAGGGTGGTGATCCAGCGGGGGTTGTCGGAGAGGCCGTCGTAGGCGGTGGAGCCGAGGAGGACGCAGACGGTGGCGACGAGACCGGGGGTCGCGGGGGTGGCGTCGAGGCCGTGGAAGGGCGAGCGCAGGACCAGTCGGCCGTCGGCGCGGCGGCCGAGCGGGGAGAGCCGGGCGAGCAGGGAGGAGTAGACCTCGAAGGGATCGGCGTGGGCGAACCAGCGCTCGCCGTGGCGGGCCGCGCCGGCGAGCTGGACGCCGCAGTGGAGGGCCAGGGCGGTCAGAAGGGTGGCGGAGGAGGTGTTGTCGGGGGCGACGAGTTCGAGCCAGGTGAAGAGGAGGAGCCCGACGGCGGCCGGCCGGATGCCGACCGCGGCGGGCAGGGGGCGGGGGTTCCGCGGCGGGTGCAGGGCGTGGAGGGCGCGCAGGGGGTTGACGAGGCGCCAGACGGGGCCGAGGAGGAGGGAGGCGGGGACGAGTCCGACCCAGAACAGGACGTAGACGGCGCCGGGTGCGGGGTTGCGGTCCGGGTCGTCCGGGCCGAGAAGGAGGTGGAGGAGGAGGACGAGGCCGGCGGCGGCACCGAGGAGCCGGAGGGCGGTCCGGGTGGCGGGGGCGTCGGCGAGGCGTTGGAGGGCGGCGGGAAGGGGGCGTCCCGACAGGTCGCCGCGGAAGCGTGAGGTGGACCAGAGCAGTCCGAGGGCGAGGAAGGAGATGAGGAGCGCGGCGAAGGCGCCCGCGTAGGCGTAGAAGGGCGAGAGGGGGAGGTCGTGCCGGGAGCCCACGCCGTGGGCGAGCGGAAGGCCGAGCTCGGCGGCGTGGGCGGCGTGGGTGGGGAGGCCGGTCATCGGACGACGAGTTGGGTCAGGAGGAGTCCGGACCCGTGGGTCTCCACCTCGAAGAGGCCGGTGCGGTCCGCGACGAGGGTGAGGGTCGCGGTCGTGCCGGGAGAGAGGGGCAGTTCGCGGTCGTAGCCGTGGACATGGAGGGTGTCGGCGCGGTCGCCGGTGACCCGGAGGGTGAGGCGTTCGCCCTTCTTCAACTCGATGCGGGAGGGGGGTGGCGAGACGGTCTTTCCGCTGATGGTGAGGGTGACGGTCCGGCCGGGGTCGGGTGTACGGGAGGCGGTCGGGCGGGGGCTGGTGGGCGGCGAGGCGGGGGGTGAGCCGGGGGGCGCGGACCCGGTGGGAGTGGGTCCGGTGGGGGTCGGCCCGGTGGGGGTGCCGTTGAGGCGGACGGTGGTCTGGACGGGGGCGCCGGCGGCGGCCCAGACCGTGTGGTCGTCCGCGTGGAGCCGGACGGTCAGGGTGTGGGCGCCCGCCGGTACGTACCCCCAGGGCCCGTAGAGCCGGGTGAACTCCCGGCCGTCGACCAGGAGGCGGGCATGGCCCCGGCCCGGGAGGGCCGCGCCGCCGGTGCTCTCGGGGGTGAACCGGAACCTCTCCACGGTGAGGTGGACGTTCCAGCCGCCCTCGCTGTCCGGGCGGGCCTCGGCCCTGACGGTGGGCGCGTCCGCCGTCGGAAGCTCCCTGAGCCGGTGCCCGCCCTCGTCCCGGGCCGCCAGCAGGGTGCCGCTGGTCCCGGTGGCCTCCTGATGGCTGGTACCGGGCTTGTGATGGGTGGTGGCCCGGCCGCCGCAGCCCGCGAGGGACAGTACGGCGGCCAGGACGAGCACCAGGGGTGCTGTCGCTACGGGCGACCGACGGGCCCGCACCGCCGCCCTGGACCCGGACGCGCGCGGGTGCGGGCGTGGGTTCGGGTGCGAGTTCGGGTGCGGGTGTGGGTGTGGGTGTGGGTGCTGGTGTACGCGCGGGTGCGGCTGTGGATGGGGCTGCGTCATGCCGGTCCCTCTCCGTGCGGTCGTGCCTCGGTGTGCCCGGAGCCGGACTCCTGCCCCGGCCTGGGCTCCGGCACGGAGGCCGAGCCCGAGGCCGGTCCAGGTGCCGGGGCCGAGGCGGAGGCGGAGGCCGGGGTGGAGGCGGAGGCCGGGGCCGGATCGGGGTCGGGGCCCGGCTCCGGATTCCGTTCCCGCTGCCGTTCTCCTTCCGCCGTGTGCGGGGTGCGGGCGCCCGCCGCGACCACGGCCCACAGGACCCAGACGATGCCGAGCAGGAGGCGGAGCCAGGCCGGGCCGACGGGGATGCCCGGGACCATCAGGACCGCCTTGTCGAAGGCGTCGAGCAGGGTGAGGGCTCCGAGGGCCACCGTGGTCCGGGCGAGAACGGGGCGGGTGGGGCGCAGGGCGAGGCCTAGGAGGGTCCACCACAGGCCGGTGAGCAGCAGGGCGAGGGCCGGGACGGCGGTCGGGGTGAGGGCGAGGGTCGAGCCGGCCACGTCGAGGCCGAGACCGGCGAAGCCGATGAGCGTGGCGGCGCCCGCGAGCCGGCTGCCGCGCAGTCGGCGCCACCAGAGGGCGAAGCCCGCCAGGGCGAGGACGAGGGAGCTGCCGAGGGCCAGTTGGGTCTCGACGCGCTGGAGGCCGCGGGCGCCGTACCAGTCGCAGCCTGCCGGGAGGCGGCGCGCCTGCACGTTGTAGTCGGCGCAGACGAGGAGCTGGGCGAGTTTCACGGGTTCGCCGACGAGCCGGTCGGTGTTCCCGGAGACGTCGCCTCGGCGCGCCCCGCAGCCGGGCAGGGCGCCGGGAGAGGAGGCGCCGGTGTCGGTCTGCCAGCAGTTGCCGCTGCCCTGGCCGTCCCACCAGACGTCGCTGCGGTTGGGGCGGGCGTTGCCCGCCCTGTCGACGCCGAGGCGGTTGCCGGCGTAGCGGTTGTGGTGGGAGGTGTCGGTCTGTTTGCCCCAGTCGGACTCGCCGCGGATGAAGGCGGGGACGGCGCTGAGGTAGAAGGCGGCGCGCTGGTGGCCGTAGACCCAGTTGTTCTCGTAGAGGTTCCAGTTGCCGCCCGCGGTGATGATGCCGGTGCCGGGGGGCATGGAGATCTGGGGGCAGACGACGCCCTGTTCGTAGCCGCGTTCGACGGGCGGTTTGGCGCAGGTGCCGTCGGCGACGTACCGGTAGTAGTTCTGGTTGTTGTCGTGGATCAGGTTGCGTTCGAAGCGGGCGTGGTTCTGCGGCAGTCCGGGGTGGCCGGGGAAGGCGGAGTCCATGGACGCGCCGCCCATGTTGTGGTCGAACTCGTTGTCGTGGACGTGGACGGAGTCGCCCGCGGTGCCGGAGTAGCCGACCATGTTGTGGTGGCTGCGGCAGCCGGTGATCTCGATGGAGTAGCGGGGGACGTCGTAGCCGCGGCCGTCGTTGATGTCCGAGGCGGAGCCGGGGTAGATGCCGGAGTCCCCGTTGCCGTAGGACTCGCAGTTCTTGTAGAGGCCGTGGTCGGAGGCGAAGGTGAGGAAGCCGTACTCGTCGTTCCAGCGGGTGAGGACGTCGTCGATGACGAAGCCGTCGGCGGCGAGCACGTACAGGGAGTTGAACGTGGTGCGCTGGGCGGTGAAGTTGCGGAAGTAGACGCCGTCGGTGCCGTCGGCCCGCAGGGCGTTGAGCTTCTGGTACTTGGCGTCGATGACGACGTCGAGGCGTGAGGCGCCGGTGCCTTCGATCTGGAGGTTCTTCTTGCCGAGGATGGCGACGAGGTTCTGGTTGTGCGGGCACTGCCGCTGCTGTTCGTAGCTGAGGATCTGGTAGCCGAGCGCGGACCTGGGGGCCTTGAGCGTGGCGCAGGCTCCGGTGGGCGGGGGCAGCGAGGGCTCTTCCTCGTAGAGGCCGGGGAGGATCGCGATGGTGAGGCCGGGTCGGTCGACGGCGTCGACGGCCTGCTGGAGGTGGCGGTGGCCGGTGCGGGCGCAGCGCTCGTAGAGGGCGAGGTTCCGGGCCTTGAGGGTGGCCGGGAAGCCGGAGATCCGGCGCTCGAAGTCGGCGCGGTCGGTCTTGCAGACGAGGATGTCGGGTTCTCCGGTGCGGAGCTTCGGCACGCTGCCGGAGCCGTCGGGGAAGGTGACGGGCCGCTCCTCGTGGGCCTGGGCCCCGGGTGCGGTGAACAGGGCCGCGGCGAGTGCCGCGAGCACGACCGTGAGCGCGAGGACGAACCTTCGGGTCCAGGACATGCGCGTGAGAGTAGAGCATTGTTCATCTTTTTTGACCCCCTCGCGCAGCACCCGGTTCGCGGGCGCCCCGCCACCGGGGACCGTTGCCCCGTTGACGGGAGGCGCGCGGAATCCTACGGTCATCCATAGGATTCCCTTGTGGGCTTCCCTTGTGGGCTCAGGACAGGAGCGGGCGATGACCACGGAGCAGGCCAGGAAGACGGCCGAGGCGCTCGAATACAGCACCGGTTTCGGCAACGAGCACAGCTCGGAGGCGATCCCCGGCGCTCTGCCGCACGGCCGTAACTCGCCGCAGCGCGCAGCCCTCGGCCTCTACGCCGAGCAGCTCAGCGGCAGCGCCTTCACCGAGCCGAGGGCCCACAACCGCCGCTCCTGGCTCTACCGGATCCGCCCCTCGGCGGCGCACCCGCCGTTCACCCGGATCGACAACGGCGCCCTGCGCGGCGCGCCCTTCACCGAGACCGTGCCCGACCCCAACCGGCTGCGCTGGAACCCGCTGCCCGACCCGGCGCCCGGCACCGACTGGCTGGCCGGCCTGTGGACCCTCGGCGGCAACGGCGACGCGACCCAGCGCGCCGGTATGGCCGTGCACCTCTACCACGCCAACGCCTCCATGGAGCGGGTCTTCGGCGACGCCGACGGCGAGCTGCTGATCGTCCCGGAGCGCGGCGGCCTCCTCCTCCGTACCGAGCTGGGACTGCTCGCCGCGCACCCCGGCGAGGTCGCGCTGATCCCGCGCGGGGTCCGCTTCCGCGTGGAGCTCCTCGACGAGACCGCGCGCGGATACGTCTGCGAGAACTACGGGGCTCCGTTCCAGCTCCCCGACCTCGGCCCGATCGGCGCCAACGGCCTCGCCAACGCGCGCGACTTCCGGGCCCCCGTCGCCGCCTACGAGGACGTCGAGGGTCCGGTCGAGGTGGTCAACAAGTACTGCGGCAACCTCTGGTCGGCGACCTACGGCCACTCCCCGCTGGACGTCGTCGCCTGGCACGGCAACCACACCCCGTACGTCTACGACCTGCACCGGTTCAATGTCATCGGGACGATCTCCTACGACCACCCCGACCCGTCGATCTTCACGGTCCTCACCTCGCCCTCCGACACCCCGGGGCTCGCGAGCGTGGACTTCGTGGTCTTCGCCCCGCGCTGGCTGGTCGGCGAGGACACCTTCCGGCCGCCGTACTTCCACCGCAACGTGATGAGCGAGTACATGGGCCTCATCGAGGGCGCGTACGACGCGAAGACCGCCGGCAAGGGAGGCTTCGTCCCGGGCGGCGGCTCGCTGCACAACATGATGTCCGCGCACGGCCCCGACCGGGAGACCTTCGACAAGGCCAGCGCCGCCGAGCTCAGGCCGCAGAAGATCGACGACGGCCTTGCCTTCATGTTCGAGACCCGCTGGCCGGTGACGGCGACCCCGCAGGCCGCGGACGCCGACCATCTGCAGAGTGGGTACGACGACGTATGGCAGGGTCTTGAGCGCCACTTTCGGCCGTAGTGTCTCGGCCGTAAGCCCGTAGCCGTTCGTACGGAGAACCCGTGACCGCCTTCGCTCCCGACTCCCTGGTCCTGAACCGCAAGCTGCCGCTCTGGTATCAGGTCTCGCAGTCGCTGCGCGCCTCGATACTGGGCCGCGCGCCCGACGCCTCGCTGCGGCTGCCCACCGAGGAGCAGCTCGCGGCGCACTACGGCGTGAGCGTGCTCACGATGCGCCAGGCCCTCAAGGAACTCGAGGAGGAGGGGCTGATCAGCCGGCACCGGCGGCGCGGCACGTTCATCGAGCCGGGCGCCCGGCGTTCCACCCCTCGCCGGCTGCTGGGCTCGATCGACGCGATCGTGGCCCAGCAGTCGGGCGAGCGGACGACGGTCCTCGGGCACGGCACCGAGCCGGTGCCGGGTGAGCTCGCCGAGTACTTCCCGGACACGACGGAGGTCGTGGCGTACCGGAGGCTGCGCCGCGACGGGGAGAGCGGTGAGCCGAGCAACTGGGCGGAGAACGCGGTGCTTCCCGAGCTCGCCGCCTCGATCGACCCGGCCGACCTGGAGCGCTGGCCGATGACGAAGGTGCTGAGGGACGTCGTCGGGGTGCGGATCAGCCGCATCACGGACACGGTCGAGGCCCGTCTCGCCGACCCGGAGACGGCCGCACTCCTCCAGGTCCCGCTGCTGTCGCCGATCCTCCACTACACGGGCGTGACCTACGACCGGGAGGGAAGGGTCGTCGACGTGGCACGCATCCGCTACCGCGGCGACCGCTTCTCCTTCACGGTCACGGTCGAGGCCCAGTAGAGGAACCTCCCGCGACGCCCCGACACCTCCCTCCCCGGCACCTCCCCGGAAGACGCCGGTGGGGCCTCCCGGGGACTCCCGGCACCCCCGGACCCCGGAAGGCCGCGGACGCCGACGGCCCGCGGACTGTGGAAGCCCACGGACGGCGGTCGTTAGCATGCGGGGCGTGACGGAAGCCCCCGGAGCGAACGACGCCGACCTGCCCCTCCTCGACGACCTCATGCCGTGGTCCGTCGCGCCGCTGCGCTTCGGCCGCTCGTGGATCGTGGCGCCCGACCCGCGGACCCTCCGGTCGCGCTGGGACCGGCTGGCCGCCGCCGAGGGCGCCGAGAGGGACACCCTGTTCCGGCCCAGCCGGGCGCGGACCCCGGCGAGCGCGGTGGCCGCGCTGCCGGGGCAGCGGACCGGGACCGCGCGCTGGGCCCGTGAGCCGGGCCCCTGCCCGGAGCCGGTTCGGGTCGCGTGCGGGCCGTTCGACGAGCAGTGGCTGCTGCCCGACCACCGGCTGATCGACACCGCTCGCCCGGAACTGTGGCGGGTCGCCGGGGAGCCGCAGCTCTTCGCCGTCGAGCAGGGGTACGTGCCGGGGGCGGAGGGCCCGGCCCTCCTGGTGACGGCCGCACTGCCCGAGGGCCGCTCCCCCGCGGGCCGGCCGGGCCGCATCCGGCCGCTGTTCCGGCGCCCCGGGGGCCATGAGCCCAATCTCGCCCCCGGGCTCCTGCGCTTCCTCGGGGAGCGGTACGGGCACGAGGTCGACGCCCCGGAGTGGCTCGCGTGGACGACGGCGGCGGCCCGGCCCTCCCCCGCCGGGTGCCGGGTGCCGATCCCGGCGGACCCGGAGGTCTGGGCGGCGGGCGTGGCGCTCGGCCGGGAGCTCGTCGACGTACAGGTACGAGGGGCGTGGAGCGGGACGAAGCCCCGGCTGCCGGGCGGGCGGCGCCCCTATGTGCGGGCCGCGGTCCCGGCACGGCCGGGGACGATGACGTACGACGCGGGGGACGAGGCCCTGTGCCTCGACGAGGGACGCGTCTCGCCCGTGCCGGTGGAGGCGTGGGAGTTCGGCGTCGGAGGGGCGCGGATCCTGGAGCAGTGGTTCGCGCACCGGACCGCTCCGGCGGAGCCCGGCTCGCTGGACGCGATCGGCCCGGCGGCCTGGCCGCAGGAGTGGACCTCGGAGCTGCTCGACCTGGTCACGGTGCTCGCGCTGCTCGGGGCGCGGGAGCGGGAGCGGACCGCGTTCGCCGCGGAGGCGGCTGCGGGAGCGGCCGGGGCCGGCGGGACGGCGGAGCTTCGGGCGGCGGGTGTGCTGCCACCGCCGGCCCGGGCCCGCCGCCCGGCGTCCGTGCTCGATCATCAGGAGGAGGGCCCGGAGGGCCAGTTCATGCTGCTGTGAGGGGGTCTTCCGGCGGCGCGAAGGAGTCGAGGAGGCGGGCGATGGTCATGTCGAAGATCTCGTCCGCGTCGACGGGCGCGGCGGGGGCCTCGGCGAGCAGCCCGGCCAGGTGCGGGTACCGTCCGCCCGCCACCTGCCCCATGAGGTAGGCGCCGCGCACCGCCTGCTCCTCCGCCTCGGACCAGGGCAGTCCGCGGGCCCGCTCGGCGATGGCCTGTTCGTTGGCCACGGTCGCCATCACGGTGCCGTTGACCATGGCGATCAGCTGCATCTTCAGCCCCGGGGGCACGTCCAGGGGGACGAGGCAGCCCAGGCACCACTCCAGGAACCGCAGGGCGTTGGGGCTGAACGCGTAGGCGGTGGTCATCACCCGGGCGAGCCAGGGGTGCCGGTACATGATCGCGCGGCTCTGGTGGGCGATCACGGTCATGTCGGCGCGCCAGTCGCCGCTGGGCTCCTCGGGGAACGCGTACTCGCCGCTGACGGCGTCGACCATCAGCTCGTACAGGTCCTCCTTGCGGGGGACGTAGTTGTACAGCGACATGGTGCCGCAGCCGAGTTCGGCGGCGACGCGGCGCATGGAGACCGCGTCGATGCCGTCCGCGTCGGCGATGCGCACGGCGGCGTCGACGATGTCCCGCCGGCTGTACGCCGGTTTCGGGCCCCGTCCCGCGCGCTCGGGGCGCGCCCAGATCACTTCCGGTTCGGCCGCTCGGCCCGCCATGGATCATCACCTCGCCTCCCATCGTAGTTACGTACACCGTACGTAGTGCGGTATGGTCGCGCCATGACGACTACGTACGCTGTACTTAGTGAGGGGCTGCAGAAGCGTTACGGCGAGGTCCACGCACTCCGCGGACTCGATCTCGCCGTCCCCGAGGGCTCCGTCTGCGGCATCCTCGGCCCCAACGGCGCAGGCAAGACCACCGCCGTCCGCGTCCTCACCACCCTCGTCACACCCGACGCGGGGAGCGCGCGGGTCGCCGGCCACGACGTGGTGCGCGATCCGGCGGGGGTGCGGAAGCGGATCGCGGTCACCGGGCAGTACGCCTCCGTGGACGGCGACCTCACCGGCGCCGAGAACCTGCGGCTGTTCGCCCGGCTGCTGCGCGCCCCGCGCGCCCGCGCCGACGAACTCCTGGAGCAGTTCGGCCTCACCGCGGCCGCCGGACGCCCCGCCCGCACCTACTCGGGCGGCATGCGGCGCCGGCTCGACCTGGCGGCGAGCCTGCTCGTACCGCCGCGGGTCCTCTTCCTCGACGAACCGACGACCGGGCTCGACCCTCACAGCCGCAACGGGATCCGGGACGCCGTACGGGGGTTGGCGTCCCAGGGCACTACGGTGCTGCTGACCACGCAGTATCTGGAGGAGGCCGACCAGCTCGCCGACGACATCGTCCTGGTCGACGAGGGACGCGCCGCCGAGCGCGGCACCCCGGCCGAACTCAAGGCGCTCGTCGGCAGCTACGCCGAGGTCGTGGTCGCCGCCCCCTCCACCCTCGAAGCGGCCGCGGCCGTACTCGACCGGCTGACCGGCTCGGCCCCGGTCCTGGACACCGATCGCCGCACGGTCGGCGCGGTCACCACGGACACCACGCTCACCCTCCCCCGGATCGTCCGCGAGATCGACGCGGCCGGGGTCCTGATCGTCGACGCGTCGCTGCGTCCGCCCACCCTCGACGAGGTGTTCCTGCGCCTCACCGACCGGAAGGAGCTCGTCGCATGAGCACCGCTCTCGTCCAGGAGCAGGGAACGCGCCCGGTGAGCAGCGCTCTCCTCCACGACGGGACGGCCGTCCTCGGCCGTCACCTCCTGCGCATCCGGCACGCGCCGGCGATCACCGTGATGACCCAGACGATGCCGATCGTGTTCCTGCTGTTCTTCGGGTACGTGTTCGGCAGCGCGCTCGCCATGCCGGGCGCGGAGTACCGCTCCCACCTCGTGCCGGGCCTGCTCGTCGCGACGGCGGCCGGGGGCCTGATGACCGGCATGTTCCAGGCCGCCCAGGACTCCCACCGCGGTGTCATGGACCGCTTCCGGACCATGCCCGTGAGCCGTTCCGCCGTCCCGCTCGGGCAGGCCCTCGCCGATCTGGTGGCGAGCGCGGTCGGCACGATCCCGCTGCTCCTGGTGGGGCTCGCCATGGGCTGGCGCATCGAGGGAACGGCGGCGGAGGCCCTGGGCGCCTTCGGCCTGCTGCTGCTCTTCCGCTTCGCGACAACCTGGGTGGGCATCCTGCTCGGCCTCGCCTCGAAGAGCGAGGAGGCGGCGGGGCAGCTCGGCAGCGCCACGTTCATGCTGCCGCTGCTGTCCAACGCGTACATCCCGACCGACAACATGCCGGACTGGCTGCGGACGATCGCCGAGTGGAACCCCATCTCGGCGGTCACGACGGCGGTACGGCTCCTCTTCGGCAACGCGCCCGTACCGGCGGACGCGGCCTGGCCGGTGGCGCATCCGGTCGCCGGGGCGCTGCTCTGGTCGCTGGGCCTGATCGTCCTCTTCGCCCCGCTCGCCGTCCGCCGCTACACCCGGGGCTGACGACCCCGCGAGCCACCGCGCCGACGACCCGCGGGACACCGGGGTGACGTAGCCCCTGATGACAAGACCGGCCCCGCAGGGTAGGCAGGGCTTCCATGAGCACCCAGCCACTCCCCCTCGACGGAATCACGGTCGTCGCCGTCGAGCAGGCCGTCGCCGCCCCCTTCGCCACCCGGCAACTCGCCGACCTCGGCGCCCGCGTCGTCAAGATCGAGCGCCCCGACGGCGGGGACTTCGCCCGGGGGTACGACACGGCCGCCCGGGGCCTCGCCTCCCACTTCGTGTGGTGCAACCGCGGCAAGGAGTCCGTGGCGGTCGACCTCAAGGACCCCCGGGGCCTCGCCCTCGTCCGGCGGATGGTGGCCGGCGCGGACGTCTTCGTGCAGAACCTGGCCCAGGGTGCGGCGGCCCGGCTCGGACTCGACGCCGCCGCACTGTGCGCCGCGCACCCGCGGCTGATCGCGGTGGACGTCTCGGGATACGGCGCGGAGGGACCGTACGCGCACAAGCGGGCGTACGACATGCTCGTCCAGTGCGAGGCGGGTCTGGTGTCGGTGACCGGCACACCGGACCGGCCGGTCAAGTCGGGGATCCCGGCCGCGGACATCGCGGCCGGGATGTACGCCTTCTCGGGCGTGCTCGCCGCGCTCGTGCGGCGCGGGACGACCGGCCGGGGAGGGCCGGTGGAGGTCTCCCTGTTCGATTCGCTGGCCGAGTGGATGGGGCACCCTCTGCACCATGGGGTGCATGGGGGCACGGCCCCGGCGCGCACGGGGCTCGCGCACGCGGTGATCGCACCGTACGACGCCTATCCGACGGCCGACGGGGGCCTGGTGCTGCTCTCCGTACAG
The DNA here is from genome assembly GCF_014656215.1 of Streptomyces zaomyceticus. Classification (GTDB taxonomy): domain Bacteria; phylum Actinomycetota; class Actinomycetes; order Streptomycetales; family Streptomycetaceae; genus Streptomyces; species Streptomyces zaomyceticus. Next base: position 87,948 of record NZ_BNBZ01000016.1, read on the forward strand.
AACGACCGGGAGTGGCGGCGGCTCGCCGAGCAGGTCGTCGGCCGCCCGGAGCTGGCCGTGGATGCGGCCTTCGCGACGAACACGGCCCGGGTGGCCGGGCGCGCGGCGACGGACGCCGTGGTCGCGGAGGCGCTGGCTCCGCTGACGACGGCCGAGGCGCTGGCCCGGCTGGACGCGGCGGGCATCGCGTGCGCCCGGCTCAACTCGGTCGCGGAGCTCGCGGACCATCCCCAGCTGACGGCCCGTGACCGCTGGCGGGAGGTGGGCTCCCCGGTCGGGCCGCTGCGTTCGCTGCTGCCGCCGATCGTCTTCCCGGACGCGCCGGAACCGCGCATGGACCGGATCCCGGCCCTCGGGCAGGACACGGACGAGGTGCTCGCCGAGCTCGGGGTGCCGGAGGGCGAGGTGAAGGAGCTGCGGGAGGCGGGGGTGATCGCCTGAGATCACCGCAGGTCACGGGTGCTGCTCCGGGTACGACTGAGCGCCGGACGGGCGGGGACACGTCCGGCGGTGTCGCAGTCGGAGTCGTACGGGCTACCGGGCGGAAGCGGGCGGGAACCTCGGGGTCGCTCGGCCCGGTGCGCGCTAGTGGCGCGTGCCGAAGAGCGAGCGGCGGAGTCGGCGGAGCGGGGCGAAGAGCGAGACCCGCGCACTGCGGCTGCGGTGACCGTGCACCGGAACCTCGGGCGTACGTGCCGTCAGCTCCCGCATCAGCAGCGTCGCCTCGGCCGCCTCACGCTGGGGCACGGCGGGTCCGCCGAGCACCGCGAGATGACGGTCGAGCCGCGAACTCGTCGCGCTGCTCCCGCAGGTGATGGCAGGCACTCGCGGCCTGCTGCGCATTGCTATCTGTTCCATGTCACTCCCCACCCGTACAAGGGCACCCGACCCAGGGCAGGTTAACCCTATCGCCCCGCGGTGACACCCGTGTATCCCGGCGAAGGGATGGACGGCACTCGTACGGGGGTTGACGGTCACCGTCCGAATCCGTCTGATTCCAGGGCGAGTTGGACAGGATTCGAACACCTGCCGAACCGTCACGAACCATCCTGCCCTCCGGACCGCCGCGGCCGGGTATCCGGGGCGGTGTGATCTCCACCACCAAGATCGTTCGAACCCCTCCGCCGACGGACCGGAGCCAGGAGGACGGCCCTCGGCTACCGTGGATCCATGACGGTGATCGCGGGTCGTTACCGGCTTCTGGACGTCCTCGCCGAGGGGGCGACGGGCACCGTCTGGCGTGCCCTCGACGAGACGAACCGCCACGAGGTGGCCCTCAAGGAGTTCCGGGCCCCGACCGGACTCCCGGCGGACGAGGTGCCCCTGCTGTACGCGCGGCGCGAGCGCGAGGCACGCGCCGCCGCCCGCGTCTCCCACCCCTCCGCCGTACGGATCCTCGGGGTGGCCACCGAGGACGGCCGGCCCTGGGTCGTGACGGAGCTCGTCCGGGGCCTCAGCCTCGCCGAGACGCTGGAGGCGGCCGGACCGCTGCCGCCGCGCGAGGCGGCCCGGGTCGGCGCCGAGGTGCTCGGCGCGCTCCGGGCGGCGCGGGAGGCGGGCGCCCCGCACCGGGGCGTGGAGCCGCGGCACGTCCTCCTCGCCAACGACGGGCGGATCGTGGTGACCGGCTTCGGTACGGCCCCGGGAGACGATCCGGGGCCGGAGGCGGACCTGAGGTCCGTGGGGGCGCTGCTCGACGCGGCGGCTTCGGCGCCGTCGGCGTCCCTGCCGCGGTCGGACGCATGGGCCGGGGTGCTCCGCGCCGTGGTCGAGGACCTGCTGCGCGAGGACCTCGGGGACACGGACCGTCCGGACCGCGCCCTGACGGCGGACGGGGCCGAGCGGGAGTTGCGGCGGGTGGCGACGGGCGACGCCCGGACGACGGGGGCCACGGCGGGAGATCCGGGGGCGGCCCCGCGGGGCGGGACCTCCGTCTCCCCCGAGGGCGACCCCGCCGGGCGGAGAGGAAGCGGGGGCGGCAACGCCGGTTCCGTGGAGCCCGGTTCGGGCCGGAGGCCGCGCCGGGCGAGGCCGCCGCGCCGGATCCTTGTCCTCCTCGCCGGGCTGATCGGCGCACTGCTGATCGCGGGAGCGTTGACGTACCACCTGGTCCGGGGTGACGAACGAGGCGCCGGGCCCGGGCCGGGCGGTGTCACGAGCACCGTTCCGGCCGGCCCCGGCGCCACGGACGGCGCGGGTGGCGGTCCGGTCAGACCGCGTTCCTGAAGGTGGGCAGGTAGCCGCCCGACTGTCCGGCGGCGGTCGGGTGGTAGGACTCCCCGATGTTGAGCCAGTTGACGCTGTGCAGCCAGGCGGAGCCGGAGCAGATCTCGTGTCCGGTGAAGGCCGGGACGACGCCGGCGAAGGCGTAGCCGTGGTCGGCCGCGCGCTTGGCGACGGCCGCGTTGAGGTAGTCGGAGGCTCCGTTGATGGCCCTGCGCTCGTTCTCGCTGAGGCCGGCGATGCAGCCGCCGCCCAGCTGGTAGAAGCGCGGGTAGCCGAGGACGACCACGCGGGCGGCGGGTGCCTTGTTCCTGATCGCCGTGTAGACGGAGTCGAGCTTGCCGGGGAGCGTCGAGTCCACGTAGCTCTTGGCCTGATTCACGCGGCTGATGCACGTGGCCTCGGACTGAAGCACACAGGTGGTCATGACGTCGGCGAATCCGGCGTCATTTCCCCCGATCGTGATGGAGACCAGGTCGGTGGCGGCCGAGAGCGGACCGAGCTGATTGGCGGTCACATCACCCGTTCGGGCGCCGGAGCAGGCGGTGAAGGCGAAGGAGGAGGGGGCGTTCGCGTTCTTCCACAGCACCGGGTAGGCCTTCGTGGAGCGCTTGCAGTCGCCGCTGGCGCTGTCGTAACTCCCGGCGCCGACACCGGAGGAGTACGAGTCCCCCAGCGCCACATAGTCGAGAGCGGCGGTCTCGGCTGCCTGGGCGGCGCCCGCCCCGGTGAGGGCGAGGACGACACCGAGGAGCAACGAGGACGAAAGGGCGGTGAATCGGGACAGTCTCATGGAACCTCCCTGTAGCAGGATCTCTGCGCTACCAGGTAGTAGCATCGGATCCGGCCGACCGGAAGTGTTCATGTCAAAACTGAGGATGAACACCCCTCGATCCTCCGCCGGTGACCGTCGAAATCCGGCCACGCAGGGAAGCGGAGGTTCCGGTCCCGCTGAATGACCGATCGGGATCACGACACATTCACACAACAACCAACAGAAGCGTGATCCTGTATCACTGTTCCCTGCATGCAAACGGATTGAGCGAATCCGACCGGGACGGTTGCACATCTGACCGGCGAAGCTTCGCCAAACTACGGAAAAGCGGGCCACAGATCAGGGACTTGCCATACAGTCCCATTCATCAATACCGTCGTACATCTCACCCGCACCGGTCCATCACGCAAAGCGGCTCAGGGGAGGGCTCTAGCGTCGCTGATGGTCCCGGAGCGGGGCGCGGTAGGGGGGTGCCGTGCTCGGTGTTCGAACGTGCCGAGTCGCGGGTACCGCGCGGCCAGACATGCCAACTCGCCGATCCCGCAAGGAGATCGTTTCTGTGCGGGCGGGACGAGAACCCCCCTTTCGAACCGGACACACCATCGGACCGCCCAAGGGGTGGGCGGCCCACCGGACGAGAGGGAAATCAGACCCATGAGCTCGTTCCTGCGCCCATCCATCACGGGCCACGAAATATCCGAGCCGAGTCGAATAGCCGCCCAGTACCGGGCCATCACCTCGCATCTGGCGATCACTCCGCCGGTGAGTGTTGTCATTCCCGCGATGAACGAAGCCGAAAATCTTCCGTACGTGTTCAAGACACTGCCGGAATGGATTCACGAAGTCGTCCTCGTCGACGGAAATTCCACGGACAACACGGTGGACGTCGCCCGTGAGCTCTGGCCCGACGTCAAGGTCGTCAAGCAGGTCGGCAAGGGCAAGGGCGACGCGTTGATCAGCGGCTTCGCCGCCTGCACCGGCGACATCATCGTCATGGTCGACGCGGACGGCTCGGCCGACGGCCAGGAGATCGTCTCCTATGTCTCCGCCCTCGTCGGCGGCGCCGACTTCGCCAAGGGATCCCGTTTCGCCAACGGCGGCGGCACGGACGACATGACGACCATTCGCAGACTGGGCAACTGGGCCCTCTGCTCGCTCGTCAACCGCAAGTTCGGCGCCCGCTACACCGACCTCTGCTACGGCTACAACGCCTTCTGGCGCCACTGCCTCGACAAGATCACCCTCGACTGCACCGGATTCGAGATCGAGACCCTCATCAACATCAGGGTCGTCAAGGCCGGCCTCAAGGTGCAGGAAGTCCCGAGCCACGAGTACAACCGCATCCACGGCGTCAGCAACCTCAACGCCGTGCGCGACGGCATCCGCGTCCTGAAGGTCATCCTCAAGGAGAAGTCCGTCAGCAGGGCCGCCCGCCGCCGGCCCGCCGCGTTCTCGGTCAACGTGCCCCGGGGAGAGGTGTCTTGAACGACCGCACGTCCCCGCACGGCTTCTCGGTGGTGATCTGCGTCTACACGGAGGAGCGGTGGGAGGACATCCTCGCCGCCGTCGACTCCGTACGGAAGCAGTCACTGCCGCCGCGGGAGACGCTGCTCGTGGTCGACCACAACGAGCGGCTTCTCTCCCGGCTCACCGAGGAGTACGCGGAACAGCGGCTCCACGAGGAGGTGCGGGTGCTCGCCAACGCGGGCCCCCGCGGCCTCTCCGCCGGCCGCAACACCGGAATCGCCGCCGCCCGCGGCGAGTTCGTGGCCTTCCTCGACGACGACGCCGTCGCCGAGCGGGACTGGCTCCACCACTTCGCCGCCGCCTACGACGACCCGCGCGTCATGGCCGTCGGCGGCCGGACCCTGCCCGCCTGGGCCTCCGGCCACCGCCCGGCCTGGTTCCCCGAGGAGTTCGACTGGGTCGTCGGCTGTACCTACCGGGGCCTGCCCCCGGGCCGCGTCCCGGTGCGCAACGTCCTCGGCGGCAACGCCTCCTTCCGCCGTACGGCCTTCGACGCCGCGGGCGGCTTCGCCACCGGCATCGGCCGGGACGGCGACCGGCGGCCCCTCGGCGGCGAGGAGACCGAGCTCTGCATCCGTCTCTCCAAGGCGCTGCCCGAGGCGATCCTGCTCATCGACGACCGGGCCGTCATCCACCACAAGGTGCCCGCCGTCCGCGAGCGCTTCGGCTACTTCCGCACCCGGGTGTACGCCGAGGGGCTCTCCAAGGCCCTCGTCGCGCGGAGCGTCGGTGCGCAGAAGGGCCTGGAGTCCGAACGGCGCTACACCACCCGGGTGCTGCCCACCGGTGTCCTGCGCGGGCTGCGCGACGCGGTCCTCGGCCGCGCCGGCGGCGCGGGCCGGGCCGGGGCGATCGTGACCGGGGTGACGGTCGCGGCCGGCGGCTACGCCCTGGGCCAACTGCGGGCCCGGCGGAACGGGACGACGTTCTCCTGGGGACCGATCGAGCGGGACGGGGCCGGAGAGACGACCCCGGCCGGCGCCGGCGCTCCCGAAGGGGCGGCCTCATGACCGGGACCACCGCCGTACCCATCCTCATGTACCACGCCGTGGACCCGGACCCGGCCCCCGCGACCCTGGGGCTCTCCGTCACCCCCGAGGCGTTCGCCGCGCAGATGGAGGTGGTCGCCGAGCGGGGGTTCACCCCGCTGACCACCGCCGGACTCGCCGCCGCCTGGCGCTCCGGCGGTCCGCTGCCCGACCGGCCGCTCCTCGTCACCTTCGACGACGGGTACGAGGGCGTGCACCGGTACGCGCTGCCGGTGCTCGCCAAGCACTCCTTCGCGAGCACCGTCTTCGTCTCCACCGGCTGGCTGCGCGGCAGGCACGAGACGGGCGGCGCCCTCGACACGATGCTCGACTGGGCCCAGGTGCGCGAACTCGCCGACGCGGGGACGGAGATCGGCGGGCACAGCCACACCCACCCGCAGCTCGACCAGCTCGACGAACGGCGGCTGCGGTTCGAGACGCTGCGCTGCCGGGAGATCGTCGGCGAGGAGCTCGGGACCGCGCCGGACTCCTTCGCCTACCCGTACGGGTACTCCAGCCGACGGGTCCGCGACACCGTCCGGGAGGCCGGCTTCGCCCAGGCGCTCGCCGTCGGGAACGCGCTGGCCAGGCGCCGCCAGGGACCGTACGCCCTGGAGCGGGTCACCGTGCGCCGCTCCACCGGCGTCGAGGAGTTCACCCGGCTCGTGGAGGGCCGGGCGATCGCACGGAACTTCGCGGCGGACCGGGCCATGACGAAGGGGTACGCGCTCGCGCGGCGCGCCCGGGGCGCGATGCGGGGCCACTGGATCTGAGCGCCCTGGTCCGGGCGCCGAGCACGGCCGTTCGCGGCGGCGTGCCGTTCAAAACCCGGTGCGCGCCATGGCCGGGTGCCGGATCATGGGCGCCATGGCTGACACCTCATCGGTACCGTCCGAGCCGCAGCGGTCGCTTCCGATCCGGCTCAACCTCGACGACAGCGACTCACCGGCGGATGTCGTGGACGCGCTGTTCCTCGGCCGCTTCGCGACCGGGGAGCAGCCCCACTCGCACAGCACCACCCTGGACCGGGTCAGGCCCGAGGCGACGCTGCTCCCGGCGGGGGCCACGGTGCTGCGGGCCGCGAAGGACGACGACCGCAGCGCCCTGCTCGCCGAGGGCGAGGGCTGGACGCTGCTGATCTCCCGCTGGAACCGGGGCGCGGACGTCACCGTCACGGCCGCCGACGCGGAGCTCGCCGAGCGGGTCCTGAAGGAGGCCACCGACGGGGCGAAGGACGAGCCGGAGCCCCAGCCGGAGAACGTGACGATGGGGTTCTGGTACGTGTCCCCGCGGCGCGGCCCGCACCGGACGACCCGGCAGATCAGCGCGGGGACCTGGGACGAGGTGCGGCCCAACTACTCGGCGCCGGTGGCCGAGTCCATGGACCGGCTGATGAAGGTGACGCCCGACTCGATCTCCGGCCGGCTCCTGCTGCTGCACGGCCCGCCGGGGACGGGCAAGACCTCGGCCCTGCGGACCCTCGCGCGGTCCTGGCGCGACTGGTGCCAGGTGGACTGCGTGCTCGATCCTGAGCGGCTCTTCAACGACGTCGGCTATCTGATGGACATCGCCATCGGGGAGGACGAGGGCACGGCGAAGGGACGCTGGCGGTTGCTGCTCCTGGAGGACTGCGACGAGCTGATCCGGGGCGAGGCGAAGCACACGGCCGGTCAGGCCCTCTCCCGGCTGCTCAATCTGACGGACGGTCTGCTCGGTCAGGGGCGGAACGTCCTGGTCGGCGTCACCACCAACGAGGACCTGGAGCGGCTCCACCCGGCCGTGGTCCGGCCGGGCCGCTGCCTGGCCCGGATCGAGGTGGGACCGCTGAGCCGGAGCGAGTCCGTGGAGTGGCTCGGGCGCGAGGAGGACGTGCCGCGCGAGGGCGCGACACTGGCGGAACTGTTCGCCCTGCGCCGCGGCGCGCCCCCCACGGAACTCCCCGAACCCCGCACGGCGGGGGCGGGCATGTACCTCTAGGAGGTGTCCGGACGCCCCCGGGCCGTCTCTTCCGGATCTTGCCCGGCCCGCGCCGCCCGGCAGGATCCGAGAGAGACGGCCCGGGAGTACGCGGGCCGGGTCAGCTGTCGTAGGCGGCGCGCAGGGCCTCGTTCAGCGCCGCTTCCGCCGCCTCGCGGCTGAGGCCGAGCCGGCGGGCCTCCTCCGCGTACTGGGCGGCGGCGGTGGCGGCCCGGCGGGTGGCCGCGTCCCCGGCGGCCGCGACGAAGGTGCCGTGACGCCCGCGCGTCTCGATCACCCCGTCCGCCTCCAGTGCCTTGTACGCCTTGGCGACCGTGTTCGCGGCGAGGCCCAGCTGCTCCGCGAGCCCTCGTACCGTCGGCAGCTTGTATCCGACCGGCAGTCTGCCCGACCGGGCCCGCTCCGAGATCTGGGCACGCAGCTGTTCGTACGGAGCGGTGGTGGATTCGTGGTCCACGGCGATGGTGAGTGTCACCCCGCCGATTCTGCCCCCACCGCACCGGAAAATGGGAGGCGGCGGTGCACCTCCGGCCCGTAGCGTGCGGCCACATGACTGTGATCGTCCGTGATGTACAGGCCGAGGACGCCGAGGGTTTCGCCCGGGTGCGCCGGGCCGCCCTCCCCTACATGCTCGCGACCGCTGAGCAGCTCGTCTTCGACTGGGCCCGTGCCCATCCCGACAGCCACTACCGCCCGCTCGTCGCCGTGACCGAGGCGGGCGAGATCATCGGGACCGCCCAGGTCGGCATCGCCCACGACGCGCCGAGGCCCGGGATCGGCTACGCCAACGTCTATGTGGACCCGGCGCGTCTCGGGCGCGGTGCGGGGACGCTGCTGCTGCGCGCCGCCGAGGAGTACCTGGCCGAGCGGGGGGCCCACACCCTGTACAGCTGGGCCCTGGACGCGCCGGAGAACCTCGCCTGGGCCGGGCGGCGGGGGTACTCCCCCAGCCGTTCCGCCTACTTCCTCCGGCTCGACCTCACCACCGCCGAGCTGCCTCCGCTGCAGGCGCCGCCGGCCGGTGTCGAGCTGCTCACGGCCGAGGACTTCGCGGCCGATCCCCGGCCGCTCTTCGAGCTGGACGCGCTGACGACGGCCGACGAGCCGGGTGACGTGGGGGCCGAGCTGGACGACTTCGCGCACTGGCGGGCGACCACCTGGGTGCACCCGCTCTTCAACCGGGCGTTGACGACGGTCGCGGTGGTGGACGGCGTGCCGGCGGCGTTCAGCGCGGCGCAGACGGACGGTCTGGGCCGGTACAACTCGGGGATGACCGGCACCGCGCCGGCGTTCCGGGGACGCGGGCTCGCGAAGCTCGCCAAGAACACGTCGCTGCACCGGGCCCGGGCGGCGGGCTGCACGGAGGCGTTCACCGGGAACGACACCGGGAACGAGCCGATGCTGGCCATCAACAAGTGGTTCGGTTACGAGGTCGGCGCGCGGGAGGTACGGCATGTCCGGACGATCGGTTGAGGTCACGCTGACGAAGGCGGGCCGGACGAAGATCCGCTACCCGGCGGAGGTGCTCACGGAGGACGGCGCCCGGCTCTCGGTGCGTGCCCCGTGGGCGGCCGAGGGGGTACGGGACTTCGGCTTCGTGCGGTTCGAGCCGGGCGACGTCTTCGTGGAGCACTACTGGAGCGACCGCTGGTTCACGGTCAAGGAGGTGTGGTCCGCCGAGGGCGCCCTCAAGGGCTGGTACTGCGACATCACCCGGCCGGCCGTGATCGACGGTTCCGGCGTGGTGATCGAGGACCTGGACCTGGACCTGTGGGTGTCGGCGGACGGCAGCGAGGTGCTGCGGCTCGACGAGGACGAGTTCGCGGCGAGCGGGCTCGCCGCCTCCGATCCGGAGGCGGCGGCGAGTGCCGTGGTCGCGCTCGACGAGCTGGAGGTCCTGGGCCGTGCGGGCCTGATCGAGCTGCTGCGCTGACGCGGTGCGGCGTCGGGCCGTGGGGACCCGACCGGGCTTCCGCGCCCGGGTCGTCTCTCTCCGATGCTCCCTGGGCCCTGACGCCGCGGGGCGGCCGGGAGTGTGACGACAGGACCTAGCGCAGTTCGACGTCCGATTCCTCTACGGCGAGGAACTCGGGCTCGGGCAGGCCCGTCTCGCCGGGGGTGAGCTGCATGAGGGTGGCCTGCACCCTGGCCGCGCCCGGGCGGTAGGCGGGGTCCTTCACGACGGCGGTGTTGAACCACTGGTGGATGTGTCCGTCGCAGACGGCCCGGGTGCCGCCGATGCCGGCGGAGTGGTCTCCCTGGACAAGGGTGGAGCTGACGAAGACGGCTCCCGCGCTGTCGTCGAGGCAGCGGTACGTGCCGGAGAGGGTGACCGTGCTGTCGGCGGTGACGGTGCCGTATCCGTAGACGGAGAGGCCGTCGGTCCCTTCCGCGTGGGCGAGGGGGGCGACGGCGGCGGCCAGCAGGATGCCTGCGGCGAGGGCGAGTCGGACGCGCATGAGCGGGGTCCTTTCGGGGTGGGGGGATGGTGCTGCCCGCCAGGCATATCGGATCCGGCCGCCCCATGGCCGAAACTCACCCTATCGGGGGCGAGTTGAGGACCTTTCGATAGTGAATACGGTCATACGGTCCGTCCAACCGCCGCTCGACGATCTCGTAGCCTCGCCGCTCGTAGATCTTCTGGTTCTCCCACATCATCGCGTTGGTCAGCAGCCTGACCTCGGGGAGCCCGAGCTCGCGCGCCCGGGACTCCACGAATCCGAGCAGCCGGCCGCCCAGGCCTGTGCCCTGGGCGGCCGGGTGGACGGCGATGTTGTCGAGGTGGAGATGGTCGGCCTCGGTCCTGAGGACCACGAGGCCGACCACCGGGTCGCCGGCGACGAACACCCTCCCGGCGGCCACGTCCGCCGCGTGGTCCGCCTCCATCGGGGCCGGCACGAGGCCGATGCGCTCGATGTAGTGGTGGTAGGCCGCGTCGGTCACGGCCTTCACCCTCGGGACGTCGAGGCCGGTCGCACGGCGGATCTCCTGTGTCATGCCGCCACGTTACGACGCCGGACGATCACCTTCCTCAGCAGCGGCCAGGCGAGCAGGACCACGACGACCGCGTACACGGTGATCGAGAACGGGGTGTTCACCAGGCCCGTCACCGAGCCGTCGCTGATCTGCAGGGCGCGGCGCAGCTGCTGCTCGGCGGCCGGGCCGAGGATGACCCCGATGACGGCCGGCAGGACCGGCAGTCCGTACCGCCGCATGCCCAGCCCGATCAGACCGATGACCAGCAGGATGACCAGGTCGAGCGCCTCGCCGCCCACCGCGTACGCGCCGACGGCGGCGAAGAAGAGGATCCCGGCGTAGAGGTACGGGCGCGGGATGCGCAGCAGCTTCGCCCAGACGGGCGCGAGCGGCAGATTGAGCGCGAGCAGCAGCACCATGCCGACGAACAGCGAGGCGATGAGCCCCCACACCAGCTCCGGCTCCCGCTCGAACAACAGCGGGCCGGGCTGGATGCCGTACTGCTGGAACGCGGCCAGCATCACGGCGGCGACGGCCGTCGTCGGGAGTCCCAGGGTCAGCATGGCGACGAGCGTCCCGGCCGCCGAGGCCGAGGCCGCCGACTCGGGCCCCGCCACCCCTTCGATGGCGCCCTTGCCGAACTCCTCCTTGTGCTTCGAGAGACGCTTCTCCGTCACGTACGAGAGGAAGGTCGGGATCTCGGCGCCGCCGGCCGGGATCGCGCCGAACGGGAAGCCGATGAACGGACCGCGCAGCCAGGACTTCCAGGTGCGCTTCACATCGTCCCTGCCCAGCCAGGGGCGCCCGACCGGAATGGCCTTCCCCGCCGTGCGGCGCAGATGTGCCGCGACCCACAGGGCCTCCCCGATGGCGAAGAGGCCGACCGCGACGATGACGACGTCGACACCGTCGGCGAGCTGGAGCGAACCGAAGGTGAGGCGCTGCTGCCCGGTCATCTGGTCCAGGCCGACCAGACCGATCGTGAGGCCGATGAGCAGCGAGGCGAGCCCCCGGATGCGGGAGGAGCCGAGGACCGAGGTCACCGCGATGAAGGCGAGGACCATCAGGGCGAGATAGTCGGGGGCACCGATGTCGACGGCGAGCGCGGCGACCGTCGGAGCGAGCACCACCAGCAGGATCGTGCCGATCATGCCACCGGCGAAGTGACCGACGGCCGCCGCCGCGAGGGCCTGGGCCCCACGGCCCGCCTTGGCCATCGGATTGCCCTCGATGGCGGCGACGACGGCGGCGCTCTCCCCGGGGGTGTTGAGGAGGATCGAGGTGGTGGAGCCGCCGAACATCGCGCCGTAGTAGATGCCGGCGAACATGATGAACGCACCGGTCGGTTCGAGGCCGTACGTCACCGGGAGCAGCAGGGCCACGGCCATGGCGGGGCCGATACCGGGCAGGACGCCGATGGCGGTGCCGAGGAGCACCCCGACGGCCGCCCACAGCAGGTTCATCGGGGTGAGGGCGGTCCCGAAGCCGTCGATGAGGGAGTTCAGGGAATCCATGGGTCAGATCACTCCCATCAGCGGACCGCCGGGCAGCGGGACGCCGAGCAGCATGTCGAAGACGACGTAGGTGAGGAGCGAGAGGGCGGCCGCGATCAGCGGGTCACGGTGGAGGTGACGGCTGCCGAGGGCGTAGGCCGCGCCCCAGAAGAGAAGCGCTCCGGCGACGGGGAAGCCGACCGGGCCGATGAGGACGGCGAAGCCGAGGAAGACACCGGCGAGGAGCAGCACGGTACGCCAGTCGGCCGGCTCGGTCAGATCGACGTCCTCGCCGGCCTCGGCCTCGCCGCGGCCGCCGCGCAGGACGTCGACGGAGAGGAGCACGGCGACGACGACCAGTCCGCAGCCGACGACCAGGGGAACGGTGGCGGGACCGACGGGGCCGCGGCCCGCGAGGTCGGCGTCGAGGGTGAGGGCGTCGGTGAGCACGAGCACACCGAGGACGAACAGCAGCACACCGACGCCGAGTTCGGACCGCTCGCGCAGCCAGGAGGCGAGGTTCCTCTTCGTGGTGCCCGGGGATGTGGCGCTCACAGGCCGAGCTCCTTCAGTACGGAGGCGACACGTCGGTCCTGTTCGGCGAGGAAGGAGCCGAACTCCTCACCGGGCAGGAAGGCGTCGGTCCAGCCATGGGTCTTCAGCGACTCGCGCCACTGCGGGGAGTCGTGCAGTTCGGTCACCAGGGCGACGAGCTTCTCGCGCTCGGCGTCGGAGAGACCGGGCGGGGCGACGATGCCGCGCCAGTTGGTGAACTCAGTGTCGAGGCCTGCCTCGCGGAGAGTGGGGGCGTCGAGGCCGGGGACGCGCTTCGGTCCGGTGACGGCGAGCAGGCGCAGCTCGCCGGCCTTGATCTGGTCGAGGTACTCGCCGACACCCGAGACGCCGAAGGCGACCTTGTCGCCGAGGATGGAGGCGAGGAGTTCGCCGCCGCCGTCGAAGGGGACGTAGTTGACGTCCTTGGGTGCGATGCCGGCGGCCTGGGCCATCAGCATCGGGGCGAGGTGGTCGGGACCGCCGGGCGAGGAGCCGCCGCCGACGGGCAGCTTGCCGGGGTTCTTCCTCCAGGCGGTGAGCAGCTCCTCGATCGTCCGGTACGGGGAGTCCTTGCCGACCACGACGATGTCCTGCTCCTCGGTGAGCCGGGCGATCGGGGTGGTGTCGGCGAGGGTTCTGGGGGTCTCGTTGGTGTGGACGGCGCCGACGACGCCGAGGCCCATGGACATGGCGAGACGGCCGTTGCCGCGTTCGCCGACGAGCCGGGTGAGACCGACGGTGCCGCCGGCGCCGGGCAGGTTGAAGACCTCGATGTCGCCGGTGAGACCCGCCTCCTCGGCGTTCTTGGCGGCGGTGCGGGCGGTGATGTCGTATCCGCCGCCGGGGGTGTTGGGGACCATGAAACGCAGGCCGGGTATCTGCGTGCCGGTGTCGGAGCCGCTGCCGGGACTGAGCAGCGGGGGACCCACCAGGACGAGCAGAGCGGCCCCGAGGAGGGCGAAGGGAGTGCGCAACCGCACGTGTGCCGCCTCTCAGGCAGAAGGGACAAGGGGATGTGAGGTGGCCCACATGTTGCCCGCGCGTTAAGAAGCTGTCTCTCTTCCGCAACCAACGGACGTTGTGGTCGTTGTGGTCGGGACCTAGCGTGGGTCGGCGTGACGAACGTGCTGGTGGTGGACGACGACTTCATGGTCGCCAAGCTGCACTGCCGCTATGTGTCGGCGGTGGCGGGCTTCACGGTGTCCGGGGTCGCGCACAACGGCGCCGAGGCGCTGCGGGCGGCCGAGCGGCTCCGGCCCGACCTGGTGCTGCTCGACGTCTTCCTGCCGGACATGGACGGCATCCAGGTGCTGCGGGAGCTGCGCGCGGCGGGCCTGGGCATGGACGCGCTCTTCATCACGGCGGCGCGGGACGTGGGCACGATCCGCGAGGCGCTGCGGGCGGGAGCGCTGCACTATCTGATCAAACCGTTCAGCCAGGCGGCACTGCACGAACAGCTCCGCCACGTGGCCTCGCTGCGCAGCCGCCTCGACGAGCTGGACGAGGCCCGCCAGGAGGACGTCGACCAGATCTTCGGCACCCGCCCCCGCGGCTCCCGGGAACTCCCCAAGGGCCTCGCCGCCCACACGGCCGACCTGGTCGACTCCGTCCTCCGCGCCCACCCGGAGGGCCTCTCGGCCACGGAGTGCGCCGAGGCCGGCTCGCTGTCCCGGGTGAGCGCCCGCCGCTACCTGGAGTACTTCGCGGAGACGGGCCGCGCGGAGATCACGCTGCGGTACGGGGGGACGGGGCGGCCGGAGCGGCGGTACCGACGGCTGGGCTGAGGCCCCGGCCCGGGGCGTCGGCCCCGCCGCTGCCCCGTGCGGGTGGCGGTGCCGAGCGGACGTCGGGGAGCGGGGGCGATCGCCGGACGGCTCCCGGGCGGGTGCTCCCTGAGGTCATGCTTTCCTGCGCCTTAAAGCGGTCCTAAGGATCGTCGTCTCCCCCTCTCCACCGGCTTTTTCGTGGATCTCGGCGGCTAGTTTGCTGGGCAACCCCCACCTCACCCTCGTGAAGGAGCTGTCCCCCCATGACTTCTCGCCGTACCGCCGCCGTCGCCACCGCCACCGCGGTTCTGGCCCTCTCCGGGCTCGCCTCGGCGCCCGCGTTCGCGCACGGGTCGATGACCGATCCGGTGAGCCGGGTCTCGGCCTGTTACGCGGAGGGGCCCGAGTCGCCGAAGTCGGCGGCGTGCAAGGCGGCTGTGGCGGCCAGTGGGACGCAGGCGTTCTACGACTGGAACGCGGTGAACATCGCCAACGCCGCCGGGAAGCACCGTGAGCTGATCCCGGACGGCAAGCTGTGCAGCGCGGGGAACGACAAGTACCGGGGGCTCGATCTGGCGCGGGCCGACTGGCCGGCGAGCCCGATGTCCTCGGGGGCGCACACCTTCCGATACAAGGGGACCGCGCCGCACCGGGGCTCGTTCGCGCTGTACGTGACGAAGGACGGGTACGACCCGTCGAAGCCGCTGAAGTGGTCGGACCTGGAGGCGAAGCCGTTCGCGACGGTGACCGACCCCCGGATGGAGAGCGGTGACTACGTCTTCCAGGGCACGGTGCCGAAGAAGTCCGGCCGACACCTGATCTACTCGGTCTGGCAGCGCTCCGACTCCCCCGAGGCCTTCTACACCTGCTCGGACGTGGTCTTCGGAAAGGACAGCGGCGGCGGTACGGCCCCGGCTCCGACCGCCTCCGCGCCGAGCGACGAGCAGATCGAGGACGGTCAGGACGAGTCCACGGTGGAGCACGGCGGGCACGGGGACGGCGACCACACCACGGGAGCGGAGCAGACGGCCGCCGCCCCCGAGCCGAGCGGTCGGCCGGAGCAGGCTTCGTCCGGTCCGTCGGCCGGGACCGGGGCGGGCGAGGCGTCCTCCGCCGCGCCGAACGCGCCGGCTCCCGCCGTCGCGGACTCCGGTGAGGTGCTCGCCGAGACCGGTGGCGACGCCACGACCCCGTATCTCGCGGTCGGTGGCGCCGCCGTGCTCGCGCTCGGTGCGGCCGTGCTCTTCGGTTCGGCCCGGCGCCGGCGCAGCCGGGTCTAGCGGGACCGGAGGGGCTAGCCGATCACCGAGAGACAGGTGGTCGGGGTCGCGCGGGCCGGGTCGAGGGCGTTGGCCACCTCGTGGAAGGTGACCCGGTCCACCGTGCCGATCGCCACGTGCTCGGAGAGGTCGAGCGCGCACTTGTCCTGGATGAGGACGTTGGTGACGTTCGGGCCGGTCAGGAACTGCGAGCGGTACGGGGTGACGACCTCGTCGTACTGGGTCGCGATGACGTGGTAGCGGACACCGGGCACGGTGTCGCCGCCCTCGTTGAGCTTGGTGATGAACGGCGAGCCGGCGATCTGGTCGGCGAGGCCCGGGGTGTTGGCCTTGATCAGGTCCTCCGCGCCGGGGAAGTACGGCAGGAGCTTGGTGAGGCCGAGCAGGGTGGTGCCGTGGTTGTCGGGGGCGATGCCGACGAGCGCGTTCACCTTCTCGGCCCCGCCGAGGAACTTGAGGTACCAGCGGGGCATCATGCCGCCCTGCGAGTGTCCGACGATGTCCACCTCGGGGGCGCCGGTGGCGGCGAGTACCCGGTCGACGTACGTGTCGAGCTGTCCGGCGGACGCGGCGATCGGCCCGAGTCCGTGGAAGAACGGCACGTTCGGCAGCTGGCCGTAGTCGAGCGAGAAGACGCAGTAGCCACGGTTGACCAGGTACGGCGCGAGGACGAGCCAGTTGTCGACGGAGTTCCCGAGGGTCCCGTGGACGAGGACGACGGGCCGCGGGTGCGCGGCGGAGGGCTTGCAGGAGAAGTCGTTCCAGCCCCGGCTTGCGGTGACGGTCTCGGCCTGGGCCGAGGCGGCGGTGGTCGGGGCGAGTGTGGCGGCGGCGGTCAGCAGCAGGACCGACAGCGCTCTGACGGCATGCTTCCAGGACAGCATCGGGCGATCTCCTTGCGGCTCAAGGGGATGGTGGGGGTGCTGTGCCCTGCGGTCCGGACCACAAGTGGGGATGCGCGGTGGGGATGCGCTTCAGCCAAGCTACGCACCGGTAGCCTTGGCTGGGAAGTTACGCGTCGGTAAAAAGTGATGTGTCGTCATGATCGTGCCGATCGCGGGTGATTACGCCGCGATCGAACCGGGCTTTCCGCCCGAACGCCCGGCCCGCACCCCCGCCGCCGGACCCGCCGTCGCCCCCGCCCCTTGCGCCGACGCCGCCAGCGACCCCGGCAGGACCGCCCTCGGGCCGAATTTCGCCCGCGCCTTGTCGGCCACCGCCTCGATCCGCCGGGCCTTCTCGTCCGCCGGATCCAGGGAAAGCTGGTATACGGCCCCCTCCGCGCCCGTGAGGCCCTCGGCGCGCAGGGCGATGCCCCGCACCCGGGCCCGCTGGAGGCCGAAGGAGTCGTGGACGGTGTACGCGAGGGTGGTGAGCGCCGCCGAGTGGGCGGTGGGTTCGGGCAGGGTGCGGCTCCGGGTGGTCGTGGTCCGGTCCGCGTACCGCACGGTGACGGCGAGCCCCCGGCACACCTGCCCCTCCGTCCGCAGCCGGGCGCCCAGCTCCTCGGCGAGCGAGAGGAGGGCCCGGCGCTGTTCCGTCCGGTCGGTCTCGTCGCGCGGGAAGGCGCGCTCGGCCGCGACCGACCGGGAGGCCGCGTGCGGGACGACGGGGGTGCGGTCGATGCCTCGGGCCCGTTCCCACAGCTCACGTCCGGTCTTCGCGCCGACGAGCCGCTGGAGCACGGCGAGCGGCGCGTCCGCGACACGGCCGACGGAGTCGAGTCCGTAGCCGCAGAGGGTACGGGCGGTGGCGCGGCCGACGCCGTCGAGCGTGACGACCGGCCGGTCGCGCAGGAAGGCCGCGGGGTCGTCGACGACCAGGGTGACGCCGGGCCTCGCCCCGCCGGCCGCCATCCGGGCCAGCATCGGGTTGGGTCCGGCGCCGATGACGCAGTCGACGCCGTACAGGGCGAGCGCCCTGACCCGGATCACCGAGGCGAGCTCGGCTGGGCTCCGGTCGAAGTAGCGCAGCGCGCCGCGCACGTCGGCGAGCAGTTCGCCGGGCGGGGCCGCCTCGACGACGGGGGTGAACTCGCCTAGCAGGTCGACCAGTTGGGGAAGCAGGGCTTCGTACATCGGCTCCAGCCGGAACCGTGCGCAGAGGATCATCCCGCGCTCCCCGGACTGCTGTGCCACAGCTTCCTTCCGCTCGGGATCCCTTCGCCGGCCGGCTTGAGGTCGGCCCAGGGGTTCATCTCGTAACCGGTGGACAGGGTGATGCGGCGGCCGGAGTCGCCGCCGGCCGGGGTCGCGGAGTCGCCGTCGCCCGCGGTGGGCGCGGAGTCGCCGTCGCCGTCGGACGACGGGGCGGGTTCGGCGAGGCGCTCCCCCACCGCGTCCAGCCCTCCGGACGCCCGCAGCTCGACGAGTTCGGCGAGGTTCCAGGCGGCGGCGCCGACCACGCTGACGCTGCGGGGGCCGCGCCGTTGCACCACGCCCCGGACCAGGAGCAGCCAGGAGTGGAAGACGGTGTGGGCGCAGCGCTCGTGGGCGTCGTCGAAGAAGGCGAGATCGACCAGTCCGGTGCCGTCGTCGAGGGTGGTGAAGATGACCCGTTTGCCGGAGCGGATCGGCGGGGTCTGGGTGGCGGCCTTGGCGCCCGCGACGAGGACGGTCCGGCCGTGCGGGGTGTCGCGGAGGCGCTGGGCGGAGACGACGCCGAGTTCGCGGAGGAAGGCGTGGTGGTCGCCCATGAGGTGCCGGGAGGCGTCCATGCCGAGGATGCCGAGTTCGGCGCTGAGGCGTTCCGTCTCGTCGAGGTCGGGCAGGCCGACGGGGGCGGTCTTCCCGCCCTGGGCGAGCGGGAGTTGGCCGCCGTGGGAGGCGGCTCCCCGCTGGATGCGCCGGAGTTCGGTGAGGTGGAGGAGGAGGTCGCGGCGGTTGGCGCCGAAGGCGTCCAACGCGCCGACCTGGGCGAGGCGTTCGGCGACGGGGGTGCGGGGGCGGGCCCGCTCCCAGAAGTCGAGGAGGGAGGTGTACGGCTGTCCGGCCTCGATCCGGGCGCTCTCGGCCTCACTGATGCCGTGGACGTCGGTGAGTCCCAGCCGGAGCCCCCAGCGCGCCACGGACTCCACTGATTCGGACACCAGTTCGATACGGTGGGCGACCGCCGACCGGTTCACATCCAGCGGCAGCACCGGCACCCCGCGCCGCCGCGCGTCCGCGAGCAGCAGCCGCTTGGGGTACATGCCGGGGTCGTGGGTGAGCAGCCCGGCGTAGAAGGCCGCCGGATGGTGCGCCTTGAGCCAGGCCGACTGGTACGTCGGCACGGCGAAGGCCACCGCGTGCGCCTTGCAGAAGCCGTACGAGCCGAAGGCCGCCACGATCTCCCAGGCACGGGCGACGACCTCGTCCCCGTAACCGCGCGCCGAGGCCTGCCGGGCGAACCGGAGCGCGATCCTGCCCTGCGCCTCGGGGTCCGAGAGGCCACGCCGCACCTGGTCGGCCTCGTCACGGCCGCAGCCGGTCATGATCCGTACGATCTCGATGATCTGCTCGTGGAAGACGACCACGCCGTACGTCTCCTTCAGCGCCTCCTCCAGGTCGGGGTGCGGGTAGCGGACGGGGGCGCGGCCGTGCCGGGCCTCGATGAAGGGGCGGACCATGTCGGCGGCGACCGGGCCCGGGCGGAAGAGCGAGATGTCGACGACCAGGTCGTGGAAGGTCGCGGGCTGGAGTCGGCCGACCAGGTCGCGCTGCCCCGGCGACTCGATCTGGAAGCAGCCGAGGGTCTCGGTGGAGCGGATGAGCCGGTACGTCTCGGGGTCGCCCTCCGGGATCGCGTCGATGTCCGGGCGGGTGCCGGTGACCCGTCCGACCTCCGCGACGGCGTGGGCCATCGCGGACTGCATCCGCACCCCGAGGACGTCGAGCTTGAGCAGCCCGAGGTCCTCCACGTCCTCCTTGTCGAACTGGGACATGGGGAACCCCTCTCCGCTGGTGGGCACCACGGGAGTGCGGGCGAGCAGCGAGGCGTCCGAGAGCAGGACCCCGCAGGGATGCATGGCGGTGCCGCGCGGCAACGCGTCGAGCGCCTCGACCAGCTCCCAGAGCCTTCCGAACTTCTGCCGCTCCCCCGCGAGTTCGCGCAGCTCGGGCAGTTCGTCGAGCGCGGCGAGGGCGTCCCGGGCGCGGATGTGCGGGAAGGCCTTGGCGATCCGGTCGATCTCGGCGGGGTCCATGGAGAGGGCCGCGCCCACGTCCCGTACCGCGTGGCGGACCCGGTAGGTCTCGGGCATGGAGACGGTGGCGACGCGCGCGGTGCCGAAGCGGTCGATGATCGCCCGGTAGACCTCCAGGCGGCGGGCGGACTCCACGTCGATGTCGATGTCGGGCAGGGCGGTGCGGCGCTTGGAGAGGAAGCGCTCCATCAGCAGGCCGTGCTCGACCGGGTCGGCGTGGGCGATGCCGAGGAGGTGGTTGACGAGGGAGCCGGCGCCGGAGCCGCGGGCGGCGACCCGGATCCCCATCTCCCGTACGTCGTCGACGACCCGGGCGACCGTCAGGAAGTAGGTGGCGAAGTGGTGGTGGGCGATGATGTCCAGCTCGCGGTGCATCCGGTCCCAGTAGGCGCCCCGTTTCTCGTACCCCTTCAGGACCATCCCCGCGGCGGCCCGGGAGGCGAGGACGCGCTGGGCGGTGCGGTGCCCGGCGCCGACGAGGTGCGGTTCGGGGAAGTGCGCGGAGCCGATGCCGAGGTCGTCCTCGGGGTCGACCAGGCAGGCGGCGGCGACCGCTCCGGTCCGGTCCAGGAGCCGGTGGGCGGTGTCCCGGCGGAAGCCGGCGGCCTCGACGATCCGCTCGGCGGCGGCCAGCATGGCGTCGGCGCCCTTGAGCCAGGCCTCGCCGCTGTCGAGTTCCTTGCGGGGGTCGACGGGGACCAGGCGGCGGGCGGAGTCGAGGACGTCGGCCACCGGGCCCTGGCCGGGGTCGGCGTAGCGGACGGCGTTGCCGATGACGGGCCGGACGCCCTGCTCGGCGGCGAAGCCGACGGTACGGGCGGCGAGCCGCAGGGAGCCGGGCCCGGTGCCGGAGCGGCCGTGGTCGACGGCCGTCAGGCTCAGCGCGTCGCCGTACCGCTCGCGCCAGGGGGCGAGCAGCCGCACGGCCCGGTCGGGGCGGCCGGCGGCGAGGGCCCGGCCGACGTCGGACGCGGGGCCGAGCAGGACGAAGACGTCGTCGTCGCGCAGCGCGGACCAGGGCAGCAGGGGGTACTCCCCGCCTCCGGCGTGGGCGGCGGTGACCATCGCGCAGAGCGAGGCCCAGCCGGTGCGGGAGCGGGCGAGGAAGAGGGCGCGGGGCGCGGACTCGTCGACGAAGGCGCCGCCGCGGACGGGCACGCGCCGGACGTCCCGCGTACCCTCGGGCCCCGGCCCGCGCCCCTGCCCTCGTCCCGAGCCCGGTCCCGGCTCCCGCCCCGGCCCCGGTGTCGTCGCCTCGTACGCGAGGTCCACGCCGAACAGGGGCCGGACCCCGGCCTTCGCGCAGGCCTTCGCGAAGCGGATGGTGCCCGCGAGGGTGTCGCGGTCGGTCAGGGCGAGCGCGTCCATGCCGCGCTCGGCGGCACGCGCGGCCAATCGTTCGGGGTGGGAGGCGCCGTAGCGCAGGGAGTATCCCGACGCGGTGTGCAGATGCGTGAATCCCGGCATGGCGCACCTCCCGGCTCCCGCATCGAATTCGTACACATGTTCCCACCCCCTCGCTCTTCACCCTAACCCATTTCGAACGTCCGTACGATAAGCCGAACGGGTCGACCCTCCCTCAGCCATTCGGGCGCACCCCACCTGCGGAAACACCCCCCTCCCCGGAGCGTGAGGGCATGAGCCTCGTCGACGAACTGAAAAGCGCCGTCACCCCCCGAGCCGCCCTCCTCGTCCTCGGCGTCCTCGCCCTCCAGCTCCTCTTCATCACCTCGTACGTCGGAGCCCTGCACCACCCCGAGCCCCGCGACGTCCCCTTCGGCGTCGTCGCGCCCCCGAGGGTCTCCGCCTCGCTCGTCGAGCAGCTGGACCGGCTCCCCGGTGACCCGCTCGACCCCCGTACGGTCCCCGACGAGGCCACGGCACGGGACCAGATCCTGAACCGGGACATCGACGGCGCACTGATCGTCGACCCCACCGGCCGCACCGACACCCTGCTCGTCGCCTCCGGCGGCGGCACCGTGCTCTCCTCGGCCCTGGAGACGATCCTCACCCGGGTGGAGGCCACCCAGCAGCGCACCGTCCGGACGGTCGACGTGGCACCCGCGTCACCGGAGGACTTCGACGGGCTCTCGGCCTTCTACCTCGTCGTCGGCTGGTGCGTCGGCGGCTACATCTGCGCCGCGATCCTGGCGATCAGCGCGGGCTCCCGGCCCGCGAACCCGCAGCGCGCGATCATCCGCCTCGGGGTCCTCGCCCTCTACTCGGTCCTCGGCGGACTCGGCGGCGCGGTCATCGTCGGCCCGATCCTGGGCGCCCTGCCCGGCAGCGTCGCCGCCCTGTGGGGCCTGGGCACCCTGGTCGTCTTCGCCGTCGGCGCCGCCACCCTCGCCCTGCAGGCGGTCTTCGGGATCGTCGGCATCGGCCTGGCGATCCTGCTCATCGTGATCGCGGGCAACCCCAGCGCGGGCGGAGCCTTCCCGCTGCCGATGCTGCCCCCGTTCTGGAACGCGATCGGCCCCGCCCTGCCACCCGGCGCGGGCACCTGGGCGGCGCGCTCGATCGCCTACTTCAAGGGCAACGACATGACGGGCTCGATGCTGGTCCTCTCGGCCTGGGCGGTCGTCGGCACGGTGGTGACCCTGGTGATGTCCTCGCTGAAGCGCAAGCCCGGGACGGAGCCGATCGCCGAGGAACTCGGCACCCCGGGCGGCGCTCCCCTCCGCTGAGCAGCGAAGATCCAAAAGCCCTGGCCCACCCGCCGACGGACCGTTACATTCGCGGGGCACCACCACACTGCCCCCGAGCGACAAGGCTCTCCGTGACATTCGTCCGCCCCGCCCGTCCCGACGAACTCCCCGCCCTGGTCGAACACCCCGACGACCCGGAGCGCAACGCCGCCACCCGCGCGTACCTCGCCCAGCTCCTCGACAACCGGTGCACCCGGCCCGAGTGGTGCCTGGTCGCTGAGGACGGCGACGGGCGCCTCACCGGCAGCGTGGTGCTGTGGACGATGCCGGGGCACGAGGTCCCACTGGCCCTCGTGCTGTTCGAGGCACCGGAGGACTCCCCGGAGACCGGGGCGGCGCTGCTCGACGCGGCGGCCGCCACGGCCCGGGAGCTGGGCGCGACGGAGCTGGAGCACGTCGTCGACTCCCCCGCCCAGGCCCCGCAGTTCCAGCGGAACCCGGAGCGCCGGGGCGAGCTGCTGCGCGGATCGGGGTACGAGGTGATCCGCGACGGCCGCCGGTTCAGCCTCCGGACCCCCGGCACACCGGACGGACTGCCCGCCGACGACCCCCGTCTGACCTTCCGCTCGCTCGCCGAGCTCGGTCCGGAGCCCTTCGTCGCGGTCCTCGCCGAGCTGCTCGCGGACACCGCCGACGCCCGGCTCGCGGCCGACGTACGGCAGCACGGCGCGCGGCGCGCGGCCGAGCTGCTCTTCGAGGAGACGGCCGAGCTGAAGCACGAGCCCGAGTGGTGGGAGCTCGGTTTCGACGCGGACGGCACCGTCGCCGTGATCAGCCTGCCCGCCGAGAACCCCAGTGTTCCGGTGATCGGTTTCGTCGGCGTCGCGCCCGCCCACCGCGGCAAGGGGTACGCCACCTCGGTCGTGGTCCGGGGGACGCGTGTCCTGGTCGCCGCCGGGGCCACGGAGATCCGCGGCGACTGCGACGCCGCGAACGTGGCGATGGCCAGGGCCTTCGAGCGGGCCGGGTACGAGAACTTCGCCGACCGGCTGGAGTTCGCCCGCGCCGTCTGAGCCGGACGCACGCCCACGGCGACAGGACCGCCCCGCGCCACTCGCGCGGGGCGGTCCCGCGTACGCCCGCGGTGCGTCAGGCTCCGACCAGCAGCCGCTCGCCCGCCGCCACGGCGGTGTCCAGCGTGTTCCCGGGCGGCGGGAAGGGGCAGATGAAGTGGTCGGCGAAGGCGCACGGCGGCAGCAGCGCACGGTTGAGGTCCACCGTCACCGAGCCGTCCGCCGCCGGGGCCGGCGGGCGCAGGAAGCGGAAGCGGTAGCTGTCCCGGCCGCTGGTGGCGTCCGCGAAGACCGCCCACAGCGAACCGTCGTCCTCGACGGCCACCTGGAGGGTGTGCTCCCCGCCGTGCAGGTCGAAGACCAGCTCCCCGGCGAGCCCGAGACCGCGCTCCCTGCCGTCGGCGTTCTCCACCCGCACGCTGCGGGCCTGCTCGTACGGGCGGAAGACGCCGGGCACCACCCAGCGCTCGTCGTACGGGGTGGCCTCGATGCCCCGGAAGGCGCCGCGCGCCTCGGAGCCGGGGTCGAAGTCCCGTACGGCCCAGAGCCCTTCGCGGCGCAGCACGACGAGCCGCCGCCCCGCCGACTCCACCCGGGACTCGTGGATCGGACCGTGGTCGGCGGTGAGCCGGACCGTGCCCGTGAGGGGCTTGCCGTCGACGGTGACCCCGTCCTCGGCCCGCGCGCTGAGGAGGATCTCGTCGCCGTCCTCCCGCCACTCCCCCGGAACGGCCGGGATACGTCCTTCCGGGAAGTCCGAGAGCCAGTGGGTGCCCGTGAGGGACAGCGGGCCGTACGAGGAGGAGACCGCGGCCTCCCGCTGCTCGTGCCAGTGCTGCCACTCCCGCCGGGCGTCCGCCCCCGCGCCCGTGCCGTTGTCGTTGTCCGTGCTCATGGAGCTCAACCTTTCCATACGGGCTCGGGGAGCCCGAGGTGCGACCGCAGCGTGGTGCCGGAGTACTCCGTACGGAAGACTCCGCGCTCCTGCAGCAGCGGGACGACCCGGTCGACGAAGTCGTCGAGGCCGCCGGGGGTGAGGTGCGGGACGAGGATGAAGCCGTCGGCGGCGCCCGTCACGACGAACTCCTCCAGGGCCGCGGCCACCGTCTCCGGGGTGCCCACGAAGGACTGCCGGCCGGAGGTCTCGATGACGGTCTGACGGATCGACAGCCCCCGGGCCTCGGAGAGCGCCCGCCACTTCCTGGCCACCGCCACCGGGTCGGCGACCCTGACCCGGCCCTGGACCAGGGTCGAGTCGGGGTCGGGGTCGACGTCCGGGAGCGGCCCGTCCGGGTCGTAGCCGGACAGGTCGCGGCCCCAGATCTGCTCCAGGGCGAAGATCGCGTTCTGCGGGGAGACCTGCTGCCGGCGGATCTCGGCGGCCCGTTCCTGCGCCTCGGCGTCGGTGTCCCCGAGGGCGTAGGTGACCGCAGGCATGATCTTCAGGTCCTCGGGCGCGCGGCCGTACCGGGCGAGCCGCCCCTTGGCGTCGGCGTAGAACTCCCGGCCGGCCTCCAGGGTGGAGTGCCGGCTGAAGATCACGTCGGCGGCCGAGGCGGCGAACTCCCGTCCCTCGGCGGAGTCCCCGGCCTGGATGACGACGGGGTGTCCCTGCGGGGAGCGCGGGACGGTGAACTCGCCCTCGATCCCGAACTGCGGCCCGCTGTGGGCGAAGGGCCGCGGCTCCCCTTCCGGGGTCCAGGAGTCCCACAGCTCCCGTGCGGTGGTGAGGAACTCGGCGGCCCTGGTGTACCGGTCGGCCCGGTCCAGATAGCCGCCGCGCCGGAAGTTCTCGCCGGTGAAGGCGTCCGACGAGGTGACCACGTTCCAGGCGGCCCGGCCCGCGCTGAGGTGGTCGAGCGAGGCGAACCGGCGGGCCAGTTCGTACGGCTCGTTGAAGGTGGCGTTGACCGTGCCGGCCAGACCGAGCCGGTCGGTGACGGCGGCGAGGGCGTTCAGGACGGTGATCGACTCGGGCCGGCCGACGACGTCGAGGTCGTGGATGCGCCCGTTGTGCTCGCGCAGCCGCAGCCCCTCGGCCAGGAAGAAGAAGTCGAAGAGACCACGCTCCGCCGTCCTGGCGAGATGCTCGAAGGAGGAGAAGTCGATCTGCGAACCCGAGCGCGGATCGGCCCAGACCGTGGTGGAGTTGACGCCGGGGAAGTGCGCGGCGAGATGGATCTGCTTCCGGCCCGGAGCCGTACTCATGCGCGTGCTCCCGTCGTCGCCCGTGCGTCGGTGGCGTACTGGCTGACGGGGCGGGTGAGCCCCAGGTGGTCGCGGAGGGTGGTGCCCTCGTAGGCCTTGCGGAAGAGGCCGCGGTCCCCGAGCCGGGTCACGGTCTCGGCGGTGAACCGTTCCAGGTCCCGTTCGGGCACGGCCGGCACCAGGTGGAAGCCGTCGACCGCCCCACCGCCGTACCAGCCGGCGATCAGTTCGGCGAGGGCGCCGGGCCCGCCCTCGTACGCGTCGAGGTCGACGGTCGCCGAGAGCAGGACGCGCAGCTGCCCGGGGTCCCTGCCGTGGGCGCGGGCTCCCTGGTGCAGTTCGGCGCGCAGGGCCGCGGCCTCCTCCGCGGAGGAGGCCCGGATCAGGGCCACGTCGGCGTGGTGGGCGGCGGTGTCCCGGGCGGCGGGACGGGTGGCGTCGACGACGGTCACCGGGTTGCCCTGCGGGGGCCGGGGAACGATCGAGGGGCCCTTGACCGAGAAGGTCGAGCCCTGGAAGTTCACGTAGTGGAGCTTGCGGCGGTCGACGAACCGTCCGGTCGTCACGTCGCGGATCTCGGCATCGTCCTCCCAGCTGTCCCACAGCTTGCGGGAGACCTCGGCGACCTCCCCCGCCTCCTGCCAGAGCTCGGCGGTGGGCGGCACCGGGCGGCGGCCGATGAGCCGGGCCTCGGCGGCGGTCGGGGAGACCGCGATCCGCCAGCCCGCCCGGCCCCGGCTGACCCAGTCGAGGGTGGCGACGGCGGCCTGGACGTGGAAGGGCTCGGTGTGGGTGGTGGTCACGGTCGGCACCAGGCCGACGGAGCGGGTCTCGGGGGCGACCCGGGCGAGGACGGCGAGCGCGTCGAGGCCGGGCCGTCCGAAGGAGTCGTCGTGGGTCAGGAAGTCGAGCGCGGCGGCCTCGGCGAGCCGGGCGAGCGCGACGGTGCGCGCGGCGGCGGTCCGGGCGTCGGCGGAGGCGGACGACGCCGGGGAGCCGCCCGGGGCGAGTTCGGCGGCGAGGTGGAGCGTTCGGGTGCTGGTCATGCGGTCTCTCTCGGTGCGGATCCCGGTGCGGATCGCGGTGGGCCCGGAGCGGAACGCGCTCCAGGACGGGTGTGGCCCCCGGAGCGGAGCGCGGTCCGGCTCCGGGAGCGACGCCCGGGACGGCGGCGGTCGGTCAGTTCTTGGTGCGGGGCAGGCCGGGCGGGTTGATCTCCGACTTCTTCACGGCCTCGCCGTCGAGACCCCAGCGCTTGAGGACCTGGGCGTAGGTGCCGTTCTCGACGAGGTGGTCGATCGCGGCGGCGTAGGCGGCGACGAGGCCGCTGTCCTTCTTCGTGGTGGCGGCGATCTTGCCCTGGAGGCCGGCGCCCGCACCGGAGAACTTGCCGACGATCTCGGTCTGTCCGGCGGAGAGCACGTGGTACGCGGCGACGGGGTTGGGGCCCAGGTAGCCGTCGATCCGGCCGGACTGGAGCGCCAGGTAGTAGTCCGAGGTGTTCTGGTAGTACTTGATGTCGACCGGCTTGCGGCCGGCCTTCTCGTTCTGCGCGGACCAGTCGACGAGGATCTTCTCCTGGTTGGTGCCGGAGCCGACGGCGATCTTCTTCCCCGCCACGTCCTCGGGGCCCTTCACCGTCCAGCCGGAGCCCTTCTTCGCCTCGAAGGCGAGGTCGTCGAGGCGGTAGGTGGCGAAGTCGTACTTGTCCTTGCGCTCCTCGGTGACGGTCACGTTGGAGAAGACGGCGTCGTACTTGCCGCTGTCGAGGCCGACGAAGAGGTTCTCCCAGGAGACCGGGTTGAACTCGGGCTTCAGACCGAGGGCGTCGGCGACCAGGGTCGCGAGGTCGATCTCGACGCCGATCAGTGTCTTGTCGTCGGTGGCGTGGAAGGCGAGCGGCGGATTGCTCGTCGCGGAGACGCCGAGGACCAGGGTGCCTCTCTTGCGGACGGCCTCGGGCAGCCGGTCGGCGAGTGCGTCGACCTTGGGGGTGTGGACGCGGTTCTGCTCGGGGCTCAGGTTGATGCCGCCGGCGGTCTTCTTCGCCTCGGGCCCGGCCGCGCCTATGGCGGCGTCACCCGAGCCGCAGGCGGTGAGGACCCCGAGGGCGGTGAGTGAGGCGAGGGCGGTGAGAAGGGAGCGACGGGTCTTCATGGCAGTACTCCTGAAGGGGAGGGGTGGTGGTCAGAGAACCTTGGAGAGGAAGGCGCGGGTGCGCTCGTGGCGTGGGCTGTCGAGCACCTCGGCCGGCGGTCCCTGCTCGACGATCCGGCCCTCGTCCATGAAGACCACGGTGTCGGCGACCTCGCGGGCGAAGCCGATCTCGTGGGTGACGACGATCATGGTGGTGCCGGAGGCGGCCAGGTCCTTGATGACGTCGAGGACCTCGCCGACGAGTTCGGGGTCGAGCGCGGAGGTCGGCTCGTCGAAGAGGAGCAGGCCGGGTTCGAGGGCGAGCGCGCGGGCGATGGCGACCCGCTGCTGCTGTCCGCCGGAGAGCTGCTTGGGGTACGACTCCGCCTTGTCGGCGAGCCCGACGCGTTCGAGCAGCTTCCGGGCCGCGGCCTCGGCCTCCTTGCGGGGGCGCTTCAGGGCCGAGACGGGGGCCTCGACGATGTTGTCCAGCACGGTGAGGTGCGGGAAGAGATGGAAGTTCTGGAAGACGAAGCCGATCCGGGTGCGCTGCTTGAGGACGTCCCGCTCGCGCAGCTCGTACAGCTTGTTCCCGGAGCGGCGGTAGCCGACGAGGGTGCCGTCGACGCTGACGGTTCCGCTGTCGACCTTCTCCAGGTGGTTGATGGTCCGCAGGAGGGTGGACTTGCCGGAGCCCGAGGGGCCGAGGACGACGGTGACCTCGCCGGCGCGGACGTCGAGGTCGATGCCGCGCAGGACGTGGAGCGGACCGAAGTTCTTGTGGACGGCCCGGATCTCGACCTTGGCCGTGGTGGTGGCGGTGGACCCGGCGGCCGGGTCGGCGGTGGTGACGGAGCTCATCGGGCGCTCCCCTTCGCGTAGTGGCGTTCGACGTAGTGCTGGACGACGGAGAGCGCGGTGGTGAGCAGGACGTACCAGGCGGTGGCGACCATCAGGAGCGGGACGACCCGTCCGTTGCGGCCGTAGACGACCTGCACCTGGTAGAAGAGTTCGCCGATCGCCATGACCGAGACGATCGAGGTGCCCTTGAAGAGCGAGATGATCTCGTTGGCGGCGTTGGGCAGGATCGAGCGCATGGCCTGGGGCAGCACGATCCGCCGCACCTGCCGGAGCCTCGGGATGCCGAGGGAGGCCGCCGCCTCCAACTGGCCCTCGTCCACGGCGAGTACGCCGCCCCGGACGATCTCCGCCGCGTAGGCCGCCTGGTGCAGGGCGAGCCCGAGGACGGCGGCGCTCATCTCGCCGACCAGGCCCGTCGTGTCGAAGGAGAGGAAGCTCGGCCCGAAGGGGATGCCGATGCTCAGCTCCTTGTAGAGATAGGCGAGGTTGAACCAGAAGAGCAGCTGGACGATGAGCGGGATGGAGCGGAAGGCCCAGATGTAGCCGAAGGCGACGGACCGCAGGAACGGGCTGGCCGACAGGCGCATGAAGGCGAGCACGATGCCGATCGCGAAGCCGAGCGCGGTGCCGTGGAAGGTGAGCTGGAGGGTGACCCAGACGGCCCGGAGGATCGTCTCGGTGGTGAAGAACGCGGCGAAGACGTCCCACTCCCAGCCGGGGTTGGTGACGAGCCCGTGGACGAACTGTGTGAGCAGGACGGCGGTGGCGGCGACGGCCACCCAGCGCCAGGGGTGGCGCACCGGGACGACCACGAGTTCGGCGGGCGCCGGCGGCGTGGTGACGGCGGTGCCCGGTTCCTTCGTGAGGCTCGGTGCGGCGGGCGGATCGCTGGTGAGAGACATGGCGGTTCCTCGGAGACGGGTCGGGCAGCGGGAGGAGCGGCGCGGGATCAGGCGCTCAGCGGGGCCGGGAGGCGACACTCCCGGTCGCGCAGGAACGTCAGCGCGGCCCGCGCGGTGACGTCGTTCTGCCCGAAGGCGACCCCGCCCGTACGAGGCCGGGTGAAGGCGCTGTCGGTGCGGGCGGTGGTGTGCGGACCGAGCGCGAAGCGGCGCGGGTGGGGGCGTCCGTCGTGCTCGAGGACCCGGCCGTCGACGGGGTCGACGACGAGGAGGCCGCTGGCGGTGGCGCGGGCTCCCTCCTCGTACAGGGCGCGCAGGAGCGGGCTGCCGGTGAGCTCCAGGGTGGGGTCGGGCAGCCGGGCCTCGACCAGGGCCCCGGCTTCGGTCCACTCCCCCGCCACGGCGGCGGAGGCGGCCCGGAAGACGCCGCGTTCCTCGTCGGTCTCGACGGTGATCCCGGGGCCGAGGAAGCTGACGACTCCGGCGCGGGAGAGGGCGAGGAGCTGGTGCAGCCGGGGGCCCGGCGGTCCGGAGGCGAGATAGCTGAAGAAGCCGTGCCACCAGCCGCCGAGGTCGATCCTCTTCCCGAGCCGCAGGAGTTGCCCGTAGACGGAGAGCAGGCCGGCGAAGACGGCGGCGTCGGGGCTGTGGGCGGGGTCGTGGCGGCGGGTCAGGTCGTCGGTGATGTAGTCGCGCAGCCCGTGCTGGAGCGCTTCCGCCGAGGTGAAGCGGATGCCGTCCAGGGGGTGGTCGAGAGCGTCCAGGTCGAGCCGGTCGGCGGGGTCGGGGACGGCCGCGGCGACGACGGCGGCGAGTTCGGCCCCGCGCGGCGGCGCTTCCTCGTAGGCCCGCTCGAAGTCGGACCAGGCGAGCGTGGTCCGCTCGGGGTGGGTGGAGAAGAGCCGGTGGTAGTGGGCCCAGCCGAGTTCCTTGTCGACGAGGGGCCACACATCGCGCCGGAAGTCGATCGGCCCGGTCCTCCGCAGCAGGGCGTCGGTCTGCTCGGGTCCGAAGAAGCGGGGCAGCGGGGGGCGTTCGCCGTCGAGGGCGTAGCCGAGCTTGGAGTGGTACGGGACTCCCCGCCGCGATCCGACGTGCAGGACCGGCTCCTTGCCCGACGGTATGTAGACGAGCGTGTCGCCCTCGCCCTCGTACCGTCCTCCGCGGCCCTCGGTGAGCAGCACCATCAGGTCGACGAAGGCGAGTCCGAAGCCCCGGACGATGACGGGTTCACCGGCGGGCAGCGCGCCGAGGTCGCTGTCGGCGGTGAAGTCGGGCGGCAGGTGGACGAGGCCGTGGCGGGCGGCGAAGTCGGCCAGGGCC
This sequence comes from Streptomyces zaomyceticus, assembly GCF_014656215.1. GTDB lineage: Bacteria > Actinomycetota > Actinomycetes > Streptomycetales > Streptomycetaceae > Streptomyces > Streptomyces zaomyceticus. Next base: position 118,882 of record NZ_BNBZ01000016.1, read on the forward strand.
CGCTGCTCCGGGTCGGGTTCGGCGTCGAGGTGGCCCACGGTGAGGACGACGAGGTCGGCGAGGAGGGGTGCGGCGGTGCCGTCCAGCCAGACCCGCTGGCGTCCCTCGCGGGGGCCGCCGATCCGCAGGGCGGCGGTGCGGTGTTCGTGGACGGTGACGGAGGCGGGCAGCGCGGCGCGGGCCCGCTCGTACACCCAGCGCAGATAGGCGCCCTGCTGGCGGCGGGTGGGGAAGGCGCGGCCGTCGATGCCGGCCCATTCGGCGACCGTGGGTCCGGGCCGTACGGGGCCCGCCAGCTCCACGGTCTCGTCGGTGAACATGGTGACGTCCTCGGCCCGGGAGTTCATCCAGAGCAGGGGGGACTGTTCGGTGCGCCAGATCCGGCCGGGGCCGGGCGGGTGCGGGTCGACGAGGTGGATGTCGAGGGGGTCGTCGCCGTACACCTCGGGCAGGTTGGCGGCGAGCCGTTCCAGGAAGCCGGTCCCCCGCGGCCCGGCGCCCACGATCACGATCGACGGTCGGGGGCTCATCGCGCACCTGCCGTACCGCGGGCGTAGTGCCGCTCCACGTAGTACTGGCCGACACTGAGGACCGAGGTGACCACGACGTACCAGAGGGTGGCGACGAGCAGCAGCGGGATGACCTCGTAGGTGCGGTGGTAGACGAGCTGGGTCGAGTAGAGCAGGTCCTGGACGGCGATCACGGAGACGATCGAGGTGCCCTTGAGGGTGCCGATCAGCATGTTCCCGGCCGGCGGGACGATGGCACGCATGGCCTGCGGCAGCACGATGCGGGTGAGCCGGCGCCACCGGCCGAGCCCGAGGGACTCGGCGGCCTCGATCTGGCCCCGGTCGACGGAGAGGATGCCGCCGCGGACGACCTCGGCGGCGTAGGCGGCCTCGTGCAGGGTGAGGCCGATGACGGCGACGGCGACGGGCCCGAGGAGGTTGACGGTGTTCACCCCGAGGATCTGCGGGTAGAGCGCGCCGATGTTGAACCAGAAGAGCAGCTGGACCAGGATCGGGGTGGATCTGAAGAACCAGACGTATCCCCAACTCACCGCGCGCAGAACGGGGTTGGCGGAGAGCCGGAGTACGGCGAGCAGGGTTCCGAGGAGGAAGCCCAGGGCCATGACGACGGCGGTCAGCCACAGCGTGAGGACGAGTCCGCGCAGGACGGACACGGAGGTGAAGTACTGGGCGACCACGTCCCACTGGAAGGCCTTGTTGCGGACGACGGATACGAGGCCGAGGCCGATCAGGACGAGGACGAGGGTCGCGGCGGCCCACTGTCCGGCGCGGCGGGTGGGAACGACACGAAGGGGTGGTGCGGCCGGCGGTGGGGCGGGGTCCGTCTTGGAGAGGGTGGCGAGGGGTGTCGACATGTGAAGGGCTCCGTGGATGCCAGGGGGCGGATCGAACACGGGAGTGCACACGGGAACGCACGGGGCGTTCACCCTGGAGTGCGCCTTCACACGCACGGCGAGCCATTGAGCGCGGATGCGGGCCCCTCAGCCCGATGTCCGCCCTGTGAGGCTACGGCCGTCGAGCGGAGGCTTGTCAAGTCCGTCCGGAATATGAGCCGTTCGTCTCATCGTGGTTGACGGGGCAACGGATGCCTGTTCCACTGGGGCCATGCATCCGCAGCAGCTGGTCACGCGCTCCCACATCGACTTCGGTCGCGTGTGGTCCTCTTCCTGTTGAGCCGACCCTCTGCGCCTTCGCCTGCCTTTCTCTTCAGCGCACCCCTGCCCGGGGCTTCCTTCGTGATGTCCTTCGCGGCACCTTCACCTGCGCGGCACTGAGCCTCGACTCCCCTCGCTCTCCCTTTTCCCGGTTCTCCTGACCCTGTTCGCCGTGTCCTCCGCCGTTCCCCCGGCGCTCGATCGGCGTTCGACCGGCGTGGGTTCGACCTTCTCCTCGTCGTTCTCTCCGCCCGAAAGAGACACATGCCTCTCACGCCCAGCCGTGAGTCCGCGCTGTCCGTGCGCCGGACCACGGCCGACGACCCGTTGGCGCGCCCGCTCCTCGACGAGCTGGCGCACGAGTACACGACCCGTTACGGCTCCGCGCACGACCTGAGCCGCTATCCGGCGGAGGAGTTCGCCCCTCCGCACGGCGCCTTCCTGCTCCTTCTGGAACAGGGCAGGCCCGTCGCGGGCGGCGCCTACCGTCGCTACGACGACCGCACCGCCGAGCTGAAGCGGATCTGGACCCACTCGGCGCACCGCAGGCGCGGCCTCGCCCGGCGCGTCCTGACCGTGCTCGAACGTGAGGCCGCCGCCCGCGGCTACTCCCGCATCTATCTGACGACCGGGCCGCGCCAGCCCGAGGCCAGGGGCCTCTACCTGGCGAGCGGCTACCGCCCGCTCTTCGACGTGTCCGCCGATCCCGAGTCGATCGGCCCGCTGCCGTTCGAGAAATTCCTGGAGAACTCGAAACCATGACCACGCGCACGCGCCCCGGCACCGCTCGCACCACCGTCGTCTTCGCCCTGATCACCGGCGCCGCACTCGCCCTCACCGCCTGCTCCGGGGGCGAACCCGCGACCGCCCCGGCCGGCGCCTCGGGCGCGCCGGGTCCGGCGAAGGGCGCGCTCCCGAGCGAGGACGTCGTGTCGGCGGTGAAGAAGAACGAGGCGGCGGCGAAGCTGCTTCCGGCCGATGTACGGCAGCGGGGCAGCTTCACGGTCGCCTCCTCCGTCGCCTCCCCGCCCAGCTCGACCTATCTGGCCGACGGCAAGACCGTCGTGGGAGTGGACGCCGACTTCTCCGCGGCCGTGGCGAAGGCCCTGGGCCTCGAGGTGAAGCGCGAGGTGGTCGGCTTCGAGGCGATCCTGCCGGCGCTGGGCAGCGGCAAGTACGACGTGGGCACCGGGAACTTCGGGGTGACCGAGGAGCGGCGCAAGACCATCGACTTCGTGACGTACATCAACGACGGCCAGGGCTTCGCGAGCCGGGCGGACAGCCCGTTGAAGGCGGTCACCGACCTCACGCAGCTGTGCGGTCTGAAGGTGGCCGTGAACGCGGGCACGACCTTCGAGCAGTCCCTGGAGAAGAACAAGGGCCGGTGCGCGGAGGCGGGCAAGAAGCCGTACGAGGTGAGCGTCTTCAGCGAGGCGGGGACGGTCTGGATGTCGCTCCAGCAGGGCCGCAGCGATGTCACGATGAGCACGATCAACGGTCTGCGGTACGCGGTGACGCAGCAGAAGGGCGTGAAGTTCCTCAACGAGTACCGGCGGCTCGACGTGGGCTTCGCCTTCAAGAAGGGCACGCCGCTGGCGCCCGCCTTCCAGGCGGCGGTGAACGGCCTGAAGGCGGACGGGACGTACGACCGGATCCTGAAGAAGTGGGGGGTGACGGGCTCGGGCATCGCGAAGTCGCAGATCTCCCCGCCGGAGCTCCCGTCCCCGGAGAAGTAGACACCGGAGGGACCCGGCCTCCGGCGGGGACGGGACCCCGAGACCTGGTCCCCGGCGGGGACCGGACCCCGGGGCCTGGCCTCCGGCAGGGACGGGACCCCGGGGCCTCGCCTCCGACCGGGGCGGACCTCGTCCTGGCCGCGAAGGGGGAGGGCCGGCGCCGCCCGCGAGGGGGAAGGGTCGGCACAGCCCGCGAGGGGTGAGGACCGGCGCCGGCCGGAAGGGGGTCCCCCCTCCGGCCGGCGCCGGACGTCGGACGGGCCGTCAGCCGTCGCAGGGGCAGCAGCAGTCGCAGCCGCCGCAGTCACCGCTGCCGCAGTCGCAGTTCTGGCAGCAGCCCTCGCGCTTCTTGCGGGACCAGGGCCCCTCGTACTCCCTGGCACAGCAGATCTGGCAGGTGCAGAAGAGCCAGGTGAACATGGCGCACCCGGCGAGGAAGCCGCGCGGCTTGGGTGCCTGCGGGGCGCCGCCGCCGAACTGCGGCGGCAGCCCGCCGAAACCTCCCGAGCCGCCGGCGCCACCGCCGTAGGGGTTCCCGCCACCGCCGTGGGGGTGCCCGCCGCCGTGCGGGTTGTACGGGCCCGGGGCCCCGCCCCCGTACGGATTGCCCGGCACCGGACCCTGGCCCGGCCCCGGCGTTCCGTGGGCGCAGGTCGTCGTGCCGAAGGCGCGGTCCACCGAGGTGCGCAGCTCGTGGGCGAGCAGCACGTGGACGAGCTTGCCGTCGGTGAACTCGGCGTCCCGCAGCGCGAGGCGGATGCCGTGCAGGGCGTCGTCGGCGAGCCGCCGGGCCTCCATGCGGGAGGTGCCGGTCGCGGTGAGCGGGTTCCAGGCGCCGCTCTCCGCGTCGGCGGTCTGGTCCTCGACGGCGTCCAGGAGATGGGCGAGGCGGCCGAAGAGCCGGCCCGCCTCGGCGAGCGGCTCCGCGTTCTCCGGCCGTCCGGCCAGGACGGCGGTGTGCGCGAAGGCGGCCGCGGTGGCGGTCTCGGTGGGTTCGGTGACGGCGAGCAGGGGGGTGCCGGGTCCGGCGAGTGCCTCGATGCCGGTCTGGCGGTCGACGGCGTCGACGAGGACGGCGGTGTCGAAGCCGAGGGCGCGGCCCGTCCTGGCGCCGGCCCTGTCCCAGGAACGGGCGACCCGGCGGGCCGCGGCGGCGACGGGCCGCCGGGCCAACAGGCCGTCCCGGTCGGCGACGTGGTCCCGTACCTTCGCCGAGGCGAGGACGAGGGAGACGGCGGCGGCGAGCCGGGCGCCCTCGCCGCGGGCCACGGGCGCGGTGCGCATTCCGCGCAGCGGGCAGGGGCCCGCGGTGCGCCGTCCGCTTGCCACGGCGCCGGTCTGAGCCTCCGTCAGGACCGAGACGATGAGCCCGTCGTAGTTGGTGACCACCCGGGCGAACTGCCCGTGGTCGGCGCGAAGTGCCAGGCAGAGGCCGCAGAGGTGGGCCATCCACTCGGTCTTGAGGCCGTCGGTGAGCCGGTGGGTGCAGGGTCTGACGATTCCGAACATGGACTCCCCCGTGAGTCGTGGATCTGGGCCGGGCTATGGACCGCCGGGCGGCCTCGCGGCATCGTAGCGAGCAGGCCCGTTCACCCGTACGCGCCCATCGTCACCCTTGTGACCCGACTTTCATATTTTCAGCTACATGGCCCTCCCCCAGGGCTCGCATACCGCAAGATTCCTGACGATTCGCCAGGAAACGGTGATCACGTTCTGCACCAGTACCGTCACGAATCCCCTGCGCGCCGACTATCCACTTGGCGCGCGATCCGCATCATGAAGGACGATAGGGATTGCGGAACCACAAGTGACCGCGCTGAAAGGAGGCGTCCATGGGATCGGTGCGCAAGGCGAGCGCCTGGCTGGGACTCGTCGAGGACAACGACGAGCGTTACTACGACGACGAGTACGCCGACGGTGCCGAGGGCGGCGAAGCCTGGGTGACGGACCCCCGGGTCCGGGTCGCCACGGACACCGCCGAGGAGCGGGGCCGCCGGATCGCCACCGTCTCCCCGGACGGATTCCGGGACGCCCGGGGCATCGGCGAGCTCTTCCGTGACGGCATTCCGGTGATCGTGAACCTGACCGCGATGGAGGGGAACGACGCCAAGCGCGTGGTCGACTTCGCCGCCGGTCTCGCCTTCGGTCTGCGCGGTTCGATCGAGCGCGTGGCGACGCGGGTCTTCCTGCTGACCCCCGCCGACACCCAGATCGTCACCGGTGAGTCGCACCGGCGCACGCAGGACGGCTTCTTCAACCAGAGCTGAGCGGGTCCGCCGGCCCGGCCGGGCACCACCCGAAGGATCGGGTCAGTGCGCCGGACGTCCCGAGCCGGCGGGCTCGATCGCTTCCCGGGTCGCGGGCACCCGCGGCTCGGACGATTCGGCGAGACCGGAGCGCTCCGCCGCCTCCGTCGGCCTCGGCTGCCGCACCGGCTCGCAGCCCTCCCCCGACTCGTGCGGCCCGCGCGGCTCGCCCACCCCGCGCCGTCCGTCCGACCCCCGCGGCTCGTCCGGCCCGAAGTCCTCGGCGGACATCGCCTCCACCGCCTCCTCCACGTCCACCGGGCACTCCATCACCCGGGGCAGCCGCCGGGCCATCACCGCTCCCAGCAGCAGCAGCCCCGCGCTCACGAAGAGCGTGATGTGCAGCCCGCCCACGAAGGCGTGCCGGGCGGCCTGGTGCAGCGCCCCGCCGGCCGCGCCGCCGAGCTGTCCGGCGACCTGATAGGCCTCGCCGAGCGAGTTCGCGGCGGCCCGGCTCGCCTCCTCGGGGACCCCGGGGACCGCGGCGAGCCCGGGAGCGTACGCCGCGTTCATCACACTGCCGAGCAGAGCGGTGCCCATGCCCGCGCCGAGCTGGTACGAGGTCTCGCCGATCGAGGCCGCGGCCCCCGCGCTCCGCTGGGGCGCCTCGCTGAGCATCGACTCGTACGCCGAGAAGAGCGTGGTCTGCAGGCCGAAGCCGAGCAGCACGAAGCCCACCGTGAGCAGCAGCGGCCGGTCGTGCTGCCCCATGAAGGTGAGCAGCAGCACCGCGGCGGCGGTGAGGACGAAGCCCCAGCCCACCATCCGGCGCGGTCCGATCCTGCGCAGGGTGTACGAGCCGGTGGCGCCGGCGGCCATGGCGGCGAAGGTGAGCGGCAGCAGGCGCAGCCCGGTCTCCAGGGGACTGAGCCCCAGGACCAGCTGGAGGTACTGGACGGCGATCAGCTGCAGACCGACCAGGGCCAGCATGGCGAGCACGATGCAGCCGACCGAGGTGGTGAAGGCCGCCCGGGAGAAGAGCCGCATGTCGATCAGCGGGTGGGTGCGCCGCTTCTGCCGCCGTACGAAGAGGACGAGGAGCGCGGCGCCGAGGAGCAGCGGTCCCGCGGTCGGGAGCGCGAGGATCGGGTCGCCGGCTCCCGCGCGCTTGACCCCGAGGACACAGCCGAGGACACCGGCGGCGGCCATGAGCGCGCCGAGGACGTCCCAGGGACCGTCGGCGGTTCCCCTTGACTCGGGGAGCAGGCGGCGGCCGAGCGGCAGGATCAGGGCCATCAGCGGAATGTTGATGAGGAAGACGGAGCCCCACCAGTAGTGCTCGACGAGGAAGCCGCCGAGGACGGGCCCGGTGGCGGCGCCTATCGCGGCGACGGCCGTCCAGACGCCGATGGCGGTGGCACGCTCCCGCCGGTCGGGGAAGACCGCCCGGAGGATGGAGAGCGTGGCGGGCATGATCATGGCGCCGCCGACGCCGAGGAGCACCCGGGCCCCGATGAGGACCGAGGGTTCGGTGGCGAGCGCGGCGACCGCCGAGGCGATGCCGAAGAGCGCGTACCCGAGGAGGAGGATTCTGCGCCGTCCGACCCGGTCGCCGAGAGTGCCGAAGAGGATCAGGAGCGAGGCGCAGATCAGGGGGTAGGCGTCGACGATCCAGAGCAGCGCGGTGGAGCTGGGGCGCAGGTCCTCGGTGAGCGAGGGGATCGCGACGTGAAGGATGGTCGCGTCGAGGGCGACGACGAGAAGGCTGACGCAGAGGACGACGAGAACGACCCAGCGGTTGGCTCCGCCGCCGGTGGCGCCAGGCGGTCGTGCTGGGGCCGTGTTCGTCCGCGACATGTACGTACCTCCCAGTGAAGCTCTCGCGCTCGGCGGGCCCCGACCAGGGCTTATGCCCCTGGGGCGGCCCGGCATCGACGGGCGAGTGAGCCGTCAGCGTACGCGAGTTCAAGCCCCGAGCGCGTGGTGCAGCTCTCACCCCGGCGGGCCTCGCGGTGTGGCGTACGCCACTCGGGCGGCCCCGTGCGTCGCATGCAATTCCGTACGGACGTCTGTTTGAAGCAATTCCCGTGCGTTCAAACACTCTTCCGGAATGACGCCCTCGGCAATAGGACGGAAGGTCATCGGATTTCCTGACGGATGCCTGGAATAGGCCGGTCACTGAGACCTACTCCACATCACATCAACATCACGAAGGGACCGGATCGACCGGGTCGGCTTCTCACTCCCTGTAACGTCGATTGGGTGCGTACCGACATCTTTGCCCGGCTGGACCGGGAGCCGGAACCGCCGAAGATAGAGGTCCCGCGGATGACCCGCACGCGTCTCGCCCTCTTCGGCGGGACGTCGGCGTTCTATCTCGTCATGGTCGTCGCCGTGCTGCTCTCGACGTGGCTGGTGACCCTCGACTGGAAGATCATGCTCTTCCGGCCCTACCAGCAGTGGCCGGAGATCCACGGCTTCCTCGACTACTACGTCGTCCTCGGTCAGCGCGGCCCCACGGCCGTCATGGTGGCCGCGTGGCTGGGCTGGCGCTCCTGGCGCCAGCACACCCTGCGCCCCCTGCTCTGTCTCGGCGCCGCTCTTCTGCTGCTCAACGTCTCGGTCGGCGCGGTCAAGCTCGGACTCGGCCGCCTCGGCCCCCACTACGCGACTCAGGTCGGCTCCGCCGAGCTCTTCGCGGGCGGCGACATATTCCCCTCGGGTCACACCGCCAACGCGGTCGTGACCTGGGGCATCCTCGCGTATCTGGCGACCACTCCGAGGGCCAGGCGCTATCTGTCGGCACTCTCCGCCGTGGTCGCGCTGGGCGTCGGACTCACCACCGTCTACCTGGGCACGCACTGGCTGAGCGATGTGCTGCTGGGCTGGGCCGCCGGGCTTCTGGTCCTCCTGGCGCTGCCCTGGTGCGAGCCGGTCCTCGCCGTGGCCGAGTCGTGGATCCTCGCCGCGCGCGACCGGGTACGGGAGCGGCTGCGGGACCGCCGCCGTCTGGTGCCCTCGCTGCCCGTGGCCTCCGGCGGTCCGCGCCCCGGGTTCTTCCCGCCGCGTCCGGCCGGGTCCGAGGAGCCGGTCCGGGAGCCCGTGGGGGTGGCCGGCGGCCGCACCCCGGTGACCCGCAGCTGACCGCGACGGCACCCCACCGCGTACGCGAAAGGCCCCGACCGGACGGTCGGGGCCTTTCGCGTGCTCGGGGGCGAGTGCCCCCGGCGCGGTCGGGGCGGGCTCGGGTACGGGTCCTCAGCCGATCCAGCAGCGGGTGACGGCGCCGTCCTCGACCTCGAAGTTGATGCGTCCGACCAGGTACTCCATGGTGATGATCGAGCCCGGCGGCAGGGACCTGACCGTGCGCCAGCCCCGTGTCCTCGCGAGCTGTGCGGCGCCTTCCGCGTCGAGGCCCACATAGGACTCGGGGGCGTCGCGGGGCGGTTCGGGAGTGCGCGATGTGGGTGCCATGGCCCTCACGTTAGTCCCTTGGCGGTCACGCTTGTGTCACAAGTTCTCGACATATGTTTGCCCTGCCCGGGGTCACTCGACAGGCCGGTTTCCGGCCGTTTCTCCAGTAATTCCTCTCGGCATCCAGTAGTTCCCACGAAGAGGACACGCGCGTCGATAGAGCACACGCAATTCCCTCTTCCCGTGCCCCCGTGCCGAATTGTCTCGGCGACGCGCGCGCGAGCCGCTCACTCTTCCCTTACACAATGCTTACGCTGGCCGAACGCCCGGAGACGCGGAGCCGGGAGGACGGCGAGGCGGAGGCAGCGGGATGGGCAACGGGACAGCGACCGCGACCGTCGAATCGGCCGGGCAGCGCCATGGCAGGGTGCTGATCGACTGGCTCACCACGACCGACCACAAGAAGATCGGCCACCTCTATCTGGTGACCTCGTTCCTCTTCTTCCTGATCGCCGGGCTCCTGGCGATGCTGATGCGGGCCGAGCTGGCCCGCCCCGGACTCCAGCTGGTCTCGAACCAGGAGTTCAACGAGGCCTTCACCCTGCACGGCACGATCATGCTGCTGCTCTTCGCCACGCCCACCTTCGCGGGCTTCGCCAACGAGCTGGTGCCGCTGCAGATCGGCGCGCCCGACGTCGCCTTCCCGCGGCTGAACATGTTCTCGTACTGGCTGTTCCTCTTCGGCGGCCTGATGGTCGTCGGCGCGCTGCTCACCCCGACCGGCCCGGCCGCCTTCGGCTGGACCGCGTACGCCCCGCTCAACAGCCTGGAACGCTCCCCCGGCATCGGCGTCGACCTGTGGATCATGGGTCTCGCCCTCTCCGGCTTCGGCACCATCCTGACCTCGGTGAACTTCCTCGCGACCATCATCGGGATGCGGGCGCCCGGCATGACCATGTTCCGGATGCCGATCTTCACCTGGAACGTGCTCTTCACGGCGATCCTGGTGCTCGCCGCCTTCCCCGTGCTCGCGGCGGCGCTGCTCGTCCTGGAGTCGGACCGGCGCCTCGGCTCGGTGGTCTTCCAGCCCGAGAACGGCGGGGCGCTGCTCTGGCAGCACCTCTTCTGGTTCTTCGGGCACCCCGAGGTCTACATCATCGCGCTGCCGTTCTTCGGGATCGTCAGCGAGATCATCCCCGTCTTCGCCCGCAAGCCGATCTTCGGCTACACGACGCTGATCGCCGCGACCATGGCGATCACCGGTCTTTCGGTGGTCGTCTGGGCCCACCACATGTTCGCCACGGGGGCGGTGCTGCTGCCGTTCTTCTCGCTGCTCTCCTTCCTCATCGCCGTGCCCACCGGGGTGAAGTTCTTCAACTGGACCGGGACGATGCTCCGGGGCTCGCTCTCCTTCGAGACCCCGATGCTCTGGTCCGTCGGCTTCCTGGTGTCCTTCCTCTTCGGCGGCCTCACCGGAGTGATCCTCGCGTCGCCGCCGATGGACTTCGCCGTCACCGACTCGTACTTCGTGGTCGCCCACTTCCACTACACCGTGTTCGGCACGGTCGTCTTCGCGACCTTCGCCGGCTTCTACTTCTGGTGGCCGAAGTTCACCGGCAGGATGCTCGACGAGCGGCTCGGGAAGGCCCACTTCTGGACCCTCTTCGTCGGCTTCCACCTGACCTTCCTGGTGCAGCACTGGCTGGGTGCCGAGGGCATGCCCCGGCGGTACGCCGACTACCTGGAGGCGGACGGCTTCACCGCCCTCAACACCGTGTCGACCATCGGCGCCTTCCTGCTCGGCGCGTCCACCCTGCCGTTCCTCTACAACGTGTGGCGGACCGCCCTGTACGCGCCCAGGGTCGACGTGGACGACCCGTGGGGCTTCGGGCGCTCACTGGAGTGGGCGACCTCCTGCCCGCCGCCCCGGCACAACTTCGACTCCGTGCCCCGGATCCGCTCCGAGGCGCCGGCCTTCGACCTGCACCACCCGGAGTTCGCGAGCTACGAGCGGATGCGGATCACGAGCCCTCCGCCGGAGCGCCGGCCGAGCGGTCGAGAGCGCGGGACAACAGATCTCTGAGCGCCCGCACCCGGCCGACCAGCTCCGGCGGGTCGAGCACCTCGAACTCGAAGCCGATCAGGGACACGTGGATCACCATCACGTCGAGGCTGTGGGCGCCGGTGCGCAGCAGGCAGCTGTTCTCCCCCTCCGCCGTCAGGACGCCGTCGGCGGCTCCGACGGCCGCGGCGGCCTCGGCGAGCGGGACATGCAGCCGGATCGTCGCCTCGGTGGCGTAGGCCGCGGTGGACACGCCCTTCGCCACATAGGCGGCCAGGTCCTCGGCGGGCGGCTGCCGCGGTGCGAAGCGGGGGCCGTGCGGCGGCGTCGGCACGATCCGGTCGGCCCGGAAGGTGCGCCAGTCGGCCCGGTCCACGTCCCAGGCGACCAGGTACCAGCGGCGCTCGCTGCAGACCAGTCGGTGCGGTTCGACGGTCCTGCGGGTGGTCGATCCGCCGTGGTCGCGGTACTCGAAGCGCAGCCGCTCCGTGTCCCGGCAGGCGTTGGCGAGTTCGGTGAGCACGGCCGGGTCGATCCGCTCGCGCGGGGTGCGCAGCATCGGCACGGTGAAGGCGTTCAGGGCGCTCACCCGGCGCCGCAGCCGCCCGGGGAGCACCTGCTCCAGCTTGGCCAGGGCGCGTACGGAGCTCTCGCCGATGCCCTCGACGCCCTGCCCCGCGGCGGCGCGCAGGCCGACCGCGACGGCCACGGCCTCCTCGTCGTCGAGGAGCAGCGGCGGCAGCTCGGCACCGGCGCCGAGCTGGTAGCCGCCGCCCGTCCCGGGGCTCGCGTTGACCGGGTATCCGAGCTCCCGCAGCCGGTCGACGTCCCGCCGGACGGTCCGGGAGGTGACCCCGAGCCGTTCGGCGAGGTCGGCACCGGACCACTCCCGGTGGGCCTGGAGCAACGAGAGCAGACGCAAGAGCCGTGCGGAGGTCTCCAACATGACCCCGAGTCTGCCAGCCCTCGCGGACGACTTCTGTCCTCGATTCCGTCCCCGGGAGAAGGAGGAGTGGCGTGCTCCGCCCCGTCAGCGGAAGCGGCGGACCAGCCGGCCGGCCTTCGCCTTCAGGGTGTAGACGGCATCGACGGCCCGGCCGACCCCCCGGTGCAGGGCCACCCGGCCCCGGGGGTGGGTGCGCCGGCCCGCGCCCCGCTCGACGAGCTCCGTCCAGAGCTCCTCGTGCCGGGCGGCGATCCGGGCCGGGTCGAAGCGCGCGGCGGCGTCGAGCGCGGCCCGGGCCGTCTTGGCGCGCAGCTCGTCGTCCTCGACCAGCCGACGGAGCGTCCGCGCGTACGCGGCCGTGTCGTCGACCGGCACCAGGAACCCGTCGACCCCGTCCGCGATGATCTCGCGCGGGCCGTGCGGGCAGTCGGTGGAGACGACCGGGAGCCCGCAGCGCATCGCCTCGACGATGGTCATGCCGAAGGACTCGCGCTGCGAGGTCACGGCGGCGATCGAGCCCTTGGCCAGTTCCGGTTCCAGCGGGGTCACCGACCCCATGAGGAAGACCTGCTCGCCGAGGCCCCGTTCCTTGATCTGCCGGGTCAGCGGTGCCTTGACGTCCTGGACCGCGTCGCCGGTGCCGTAGATCCGCAGTTTCCAGTCGGGGTGGTCGGCGACCACCTCGGCGAAGGCGTCGATCAGCAGGTCGTACCGCTTGACCCGGGTCAGCCGGCCCGCCGCGACGACGGTCTTCGCCGCGGGGTCGGCGGGCGGCACCGAGGGCGCCGGAACGCTGTTGGGCACGGACTGGACGCGTACGCCGGGCAGCCCGAGCTTCCGGTAGGCACGGGCGTCCGCCTCGGTGACCGTCGTGACGGCGTCGAGGAGCGCGTACTCGTGGCCGATGTCCCGGCGCAGCCGGACGCTGTGGCCGTCCAGTATCAGGTGCTCCTGGCCGACGAGGACCGGACCGCGGCGGGCCTGCCGGGTGAGGTGCACATTGAGTCCGGGTCGGGTGCCGACGAGGACGTCGGCCTCCACGCCGCGCAGATGCTCCCCGATCCGGGTGTCGGTGAGCGCGCTGTACTGCTTCCAGCGTCCGTCGCCGCGTGGGAAGACCTCGGCGGGGCGGTGGAACTCGGGGTGGTCCCCGTCGTATCCGGGGCTGTCCTTGCGCAGGTCGACGAGGTGGCGCAGGGTCACCCCCGAGGGCAGGCCGAGGAGTGGGCGGTCGCGGTGGCGGAACACCGAGACGATCTCGACCTCGTGACGTTCCGCCAGTTCCTCGGCGAGGGTGAACGTCGTCCGGATCGTGCCGCCGTAGTGGTAGCCGTTGTGGAGCAGAAAGGAGATACGCATCGCGCTGCCGGTTCCCCCCGGTCAGTTGATCGGTCGCTCGACTGTACTGCCGGGGCCGGGCCGTCGCTCACGGGCGGTAGCCGTCGGGGGAATCACGGACGGTAGCCGAGCTGGGGTACGGTCGCGCAGTTCTCCGTCATCTCTCCCTGACTCACCCAGCCGCGGCCGTCCTGCCAACGGGCCACGGAGAGGCAGGTGTTCCGGTTCGCGGGCGGTCGCGGCAGCTGCTCGAAGCGGACCGGGAGCAGCAGCCCGCGCGCGGTGTACGGCTCCGGACGGTTCATGAACCGCTCCACGCACGCGCGGGTGAGCCCGTCCCCGTCGAGGCAGGAGCGGGCCGCGTCGGTGAACCACATGGCCGCCGCCCACCCCTCCAGCTGCCACTGCGTCAGCGGCCGGTCGCCCATCGCCTTCCGGAACTCGCGGACCGCAGGATGGCCGGTGTCCTGGTGGTTGCGGGAGGAGCCGGTCACCCAGAGGGTGTCCCGGCAGCCGGGAGCGCGGGCGTGGTCGCGGGCGACGGACGAGGACCAGTTCTGGACGTTGGTGACCTTGGCACCGACCCGTACGCCGAGGGCCTCCATCGCCTCGCACAGGCGCACGTTGCCATGGGTGTCCATGGCGTCGAAGAGGACGTCGACGTGCTGGGCCCGCAGATCGGCGGCGACCGCGCGGAAGTTGGGCAGGGCGAAGTCGACCTGCTCCTCGACGACCCGGTAGCCCTCGGCGCGCAGCCCCCGGACGACCAGCCGGGCGTACGCGGCGGACGCGGCCTGGTTGTAGGAGACGACGGCGGCGGTCCTGGCGCCCCGCTCCCGCGCGAACCAGCGGTAGACCTCGGTGCCGCCGTACAGGACCCCGTCCCAGCCGGGTTCCTTCCCGGTGCGCGGAGCGGAGCTGCCGTAGATCCCGTAGAGGTGGGGGTGGGTGTCGTACGCGGGGGTGAGGGGCTGGCCGCCGATGTCGGGGACGCCGGCGCGGGCGACGAGGGGGGCGCCCGCGTAGGTGAGGGCGGTGGTGGCGACGAGGGCGAAGACCCGGCGTTCGTCGATCAGCCGGTGCACGCACGCGTTGTTGCCGACGCCGCTGCCGCCGTCGTCGCAGGTCTCGACCTCGATCCGGCGTCCGTCGAGGCCGCCGCGCGCGTTGAGCGCGTCGAAGTAGGCGCGGGCCCCGTCGCGCGGACCGGTGAAGGCCTGCCCGCCGACCGGGCTGGTGACGCTGGTGATGATCCCGACGCGGAGCGGCTCACCGCCGGAGGGGTTGGCGGTGGGCCGCGTCTCGAAGGCGCGCTCCGGGAGCCGGCTGCCGCAGCCCGTGAGGAGAAGGAGCAGCAGGGCCAGGAGCAGCGCCGCCCCTGCCTCAGCAGCCCGGAACGGTGACACCGCTCAGCTCGACCAGGCCGCACAGGGTCTTCACGGAGACCTTCCAGGTGCCGTCCTGGAGGACGGAGGTGCCCTGCGCGTCGGGCAGGGCCGGGGCTCCGCCGACCAGCAGGTCGTACGTGACGTTCGCACCGGCGTCGGAGGTGAACTCGACGCCGGTGACCTTCGCCGAGGTCGCCGCCGCGTTCTCGTCACCGCCGAAGGCGCCGAGGACCGCCTGCATCTGCTCCCCGTTCTCCAGGAGCTTCACCCTCTCGGCCGTGGGGGTCCCGGGGTTGAAGAAGGCCGTCCAGTTCCTGGTGATCTCCGCCTGGGCCGCGGCCGGGTCGTCGGGCTCGTCGGCCGCCGCGGGCGCGGTCGTCGTACCGGCCGGGGCCGATGTCTGGGTGTCGTCGTAGCGGCCCTCCCCGTTGTCGGAGCACGCGACGGCCGGTGTGAGCACGAGCACGGCGGCGGCCGCGAGGGCGGCGAGCCGGGGGCGTCGGCCGAGTCGAGCGAAAACCATCTGGCTCACCACCGGGTGTTCCTCCGGGCCGTGCGGCCCGATGCTTCCAGGGTGGGACGGATCGGCACATAGTGCAAGATCGATGCAGAGGATGGACAGAACGGCAGGAAAGATGACAAGGGAGGCCGCCGTGCCGACATCCCGGATCCTGCTGTGGAGTGGTCTCACGGCGGCCGCCGGAGGCGCGGTGCTGTGCGTGCTCGGCTGGTACGGGATCTCCGGCGAGCGCTTCGCGGAACGGCAGCTGCCCTATCTGGCCTCGTGCACGGTGCCGGGGGCGGCACTGGTCGTGGCGGGCACGGTGCTCTTCGTGGCGGCCTACGCGCTCCCCGTACGCCCTCCGGAGCCGCGGACGGACGTCCCCGTGGGGGCGCCCGGTACGGCGGAGGAGACTCCCCCGCCGTCCTCCGACGGCCCCCCGCTCCGGGTCCCGGGCGGGACGCTCGCGCACCGGCCGGACTGCCCTCTGGTCGTGGGCAAGAGGGAGGCGGTGGAGGTGGGAGAGGCCGCGCTGGCCCCCTGCCCCGTCTGTGAGCCGTGGCCGCCCTGATGGCCTCCCTGACCTACGAACTGACGCTCGCCGGCCTCGCGGTCGGCAGCGCGGCCGCGCTCACCGGGATCGGCCTGGTCGTCACCTACCGGGCGACCGGTGTGCTGAACCTGGCGCACGGCGCCGTCGCCATGATCTGCGCGTACGTGCTGCGCCAACTGGTGGTCGTCGAGGGGTGGCCGCTGCCGCTCGGGGCCCTCGTCACCCTCCTGGTGGTCGCCCCCGGCATCGGCGTCGTCCTGGACCGCGCGGTGTTCCGGCCCCTCGCGCACCGCGGGGCGAACCCCGCCCAGGCCCTCGTGGCCTCCATCGGCGTCTTCGTCCTGCTGGTGGGCACGGCGGTGCTCCTGTGGGGTCCCGGGGCACGGGACGACGTCCCGGTGCTCCTCGGCGACGACCCCTGGGCGCAACTCGGGGCGGTGGTGGCGCTCGCCTGTCTGGTGGGGGCGGTGACCCGGTGGACCCGGTTCGGCCGGGAGCTGCGGGCCGTGATCGACAACCGGCCGCTCGCGGTGCTCTCCGGGATCGACGCGGACCGCGTCGCGGCGGCCGGCTGGGCGTTCGGCTCGTTCACGGCCGGACTCACCGGGGTGCTGCTCGCCCCCTATGTACGGCTCGACCCGTACGGGATGCCCCTGCTGGTCCTCGAGGTCGTCGCGGTCGCCGTCATCGCCCGGATGCGGTCCCTGCCGGTCGCCGTGGTGGCCGCGCTCGCGATCGGGGTGGCCCAGGCCCAGCTGACCCGGCTGCACCCGGAGGGCTGGGCCGGTCCGCTTCTCCAGGCCGTCGGGGCGAACCTGTTCGTCGTCGCTCTCCTGGTCTCGGCGCTCGTCCTGCCGGGGATCGGCGGCAAGGGCCGGGACGCGCTGCCTCCGCCCATGCGGTCGGAGCCGCTGCCCGGGGGCGTGTGGCTCGTCGTGGGCGTCCTGTTCCTCCTGCCGCTGGGCTTCGCCGGACCGGACCTCCACACGGCGATCCAGGTCCCGGCCCTGTCGGTGATCCTGCTGTCCCTGGTCGTGGTGGCGGGGCGGGGCGGCCAGATCGCGCTGGGCCAGGCGGCGTACGCGGGCCTCGGCGCGCTGTTCACGGCGCTGCTCGCGGCGGGCGGGGTGCCGACCCTGCTTGCCCTCGGCCTCGCCGTGCCGCTCGTCGCCGCGGTGGGTCTGCTGACGGGATGGCCGGCGATCCGCCGGCACGGCCTGGCGCTGGCGCTGGTGACGCTGGCGACCGGCGTCGCGGTGAGCCGCTTCGTCCTCACCCAGCCGTACGCGACGGCCGGCGTGTCCCTCGGCCGCCCGGCGGGCTTCACCGACGACCGCTCCTTCTACGCCCTCGAACTGCTCGTTCTCGCCGGCTGCCTGGCTCTGGTCGCGGCCCTCCGCCGGGGCCGCACGGGCCGGGCGCTGGCCGCGCTGCGGGACCACGAGCCGGGCGCGGAGGCCGCGGGGGTCGCCGTCCCCGGTCTGAAGCTCCTCGCCTTCGTCCTGGGGGCCGCCCTGGCCGCCCTGGGCGGCGGGCTGCTCGGGATGGGGCTGCGGGCCTTCGACCCGGAGGCGTACGACCCGGTCCGCGGCCTGCTCTGGTTCGCGGCGGTCCTGGTCCTGGGCGCCGACAGCCTCCTCACTCCCCTGGTCGCGGCCGCGCTGCTGACCACCCTGGACGCGGGCTCCCACGCGGGCGCGGCAGCCGCCGCCCTGGGCCTCCTGGCCGCCCTGACGGCCCGCGTCCCCCCACTGACGGCCTTGCTCCCCCGGGCGAGGCCCGGAGACCGGGGGCGGCGGGGACGGGGCCGACCGCCCACGCCGGACCACGTGGTCCCACCGGCCGGGACGGCGTCCGTCCGCTCTCGGCCGGGCGCCGACGGCGCCGCGCCACCCGCGGGAGGACCGGCACCGCCCGTCCCCGGCCGCGCGGGCGGCGAGGGCGGGCGTCCCCGGCCGGCGGGAGGCCGGACGCGTCCCCGAGCCGCCGCCCCCGCCACCACACCCGCACCGCCCGGGGTGACCCCGGCGCCGCGCCTCCGCGCCCATGCCGTCACCCTCACCTACCCCGGAGGGGTCACCGCCCTCGACGGCGTCACGCTCGACCTCGCCCCCTCCCGCGTCACCGCCCTCGTCGGGCCCAACGGCGCCGGCAAGTCCACGCTCTTCGACTGCCTCGCCGGAACCCTCCGCCCCCGCCGGGGCAGCATCACCCTCGACGGCACCGACATCACCGGCCGTTCCGCCCACGCCCGGACCCGGCTCGGCATCGCCAGGACCTTCCAGCGGCTCGCCGTCTTCCCCTCCCTCACCGTCGAGGAGAACGTCCGGCTCGGCGAGGAGCAGGGCCACGTCCGGCGGGACCCCGCCGCCGTGGAGCGGAGCCTGCGGCTGCTCGGCCTCGCCGGACCCGTACGGCACGAGACGGCGGCGGACCTGCCGACCGGAACCCTGCGCCGGGTCGAGCTGGCCCGCGCGCTGGCCGGGCAGCCGCACACCCTGCTCCTGGACGAGCCCGCCGCCGGTCTCGACGCCGCCGAGACGGCCGCGCTCGCGCGGATCCTCGCCGCGCTGGCCGCCGACGGGCTAACCGTCCTCGTCGTGGAGCACGACCCGGACCTCGTCGCCGGGATCGCCCACACGGTGCACACCATGGAGGGCGGCCGGATCGTGTCATGAGCGTCGAGATCGCCCTGCGCGCCGCACGGGTCCGTTACGGCCCCCTGGAGGCCCTGCACGGCCTGGACCTGCCCGTCCCGGCCGGTACGGTCACCGTCCTGCTCGGCCGCAACGGCTCGGGGCGTACGACGGCCCTGCGCGCCCTGGCCGGCACGGTGCGGCTCTCGGCGGGCCGGGTCCTGTGGCGGGGCTCCGACGTGACCCGGCTGTCGGCCCACGAGCGGACCCGCCGGGGGCTGTGCTTCGTACCGGACCTGGAGGCGGTGTACGCGACCCTCACCGTCGCCGAGAACCTGACCCTCGCCGCCCCCGGAGGCACCGCGCACCCCAGCGCCGCCCACGGAGGCGCCACCCCCCGTTCCGCCGCCCCCGGAGGGGCGGGGCCCGAAGCCCTTCCCCCGCCCCCGTATCCCGAACTGGTCCCCCTCCTCGACCGGCCCGCCGGGACCCTCTCCGGCGGGGAGCGCCGCATGCTGGCCCTCTCCCGCGCCTTTCTCGCTCCACGCGCGCGCGTGGTGCTGGTCGACGAGCCCGCGCTCGGGCTGGCCCCGCCGGTCGCGGCCCGGACGTACCGGCGGCTCGCGGCTCTCGCCGCGGAGGGCGGCGCGGCCGTCGTCCTCGCGGAGCAGCGCGTACCGGAGGGCCTGCCCCGGGGGACGCTGGTGCACGAGCTGCGGCGCGGCTCCCTCGCGTTCAGCGGGGAGCCGGCCGAGCTGACCTGAAGGAGCCCCGGTCCGGAGCCCCGCTCGGGGCGTGGAGCAGGACCGGGACCGTCAGAGCGGCGCGATCCGCAGCATCGTCCCCACGACGACCCGGTTCGGGTCCGCCCCGATCAGACCGCGGTTCGCCGCGTACAGCGCCTTCCAGCCGCCCTTGATCCCGAAGCGGTGGGCGATGGAGCTGAGAGTGTCGCCGGCCCGGACGGTGTGGACCCGCCCGCTCAGTCCGTACCGCTTGGAGCAGACGGGCCAGGCCCCCCACCCCTGGGTGCGGAGCACCTCCTCCGCGATCGTGATCTGCTGCGGCCGGGTCGCCAGGTCGGCGCGCGGGGCGTACTTCGTCCCGCCGTGCTCGACCCAGGTCGGCTGCCAGAACTGGAGTCCGCCGTAGAAGCCGTTGCCGGTGTTGATGTGCCAGCGGCCGCTGCTCTCGCACTCGGCGACACAGCCCCACGGCCACTGGTCCCGGGCGCAGGCGTACGACGGCACGGCGGCGGCCGCGCGCAGCCCCTCGGACACGTTCCGAAGCACGGCGGACGCGTCCCGCACCCCGCCACGGACGTCCCGGGCCTGGGCGGGTGCCGGGATCAGGGTCAGCAGCGCGGCCGCGGACGCCACCACGAGGGAACCGCTCGTCCAAAATCGGATCTTCGACATCGGGGCAGGCTAGGCAGCGTCCGGGCACCCCCGGCCCGTGCCGCGCGGAACACCGTTCACACCCCACCCGGTCGGAGTCACCCGCCCTTCCGCACGAGCCGGTGGCAAGTTGCCCCGCTTCCGCGCGTGACCCCGGCCGAGCCTGACCCGTTGAACTCGGCATGGACGACCGGGAACGGCCCGGCGTCCCCCCGTACCGAGTCCAGGGAGCCCCCCGTGCCGCGCATGCTCGACGTCAGCGAGGACGTACGCGCCGAGATCGGCGACGAAGAAGCGGACCGGCTGCTCGCCGGCGACAACGCCCCGGGCAGCTACGACTGCACCTCCTGCCGCACGCAGGGGGACTCCGAGCAGGAGCGCACCAGCACGGTGCTGTTCGTCGGCGACGAGACCGCGGTCCTCGCTTTCGCCCACGCCAGCTGCATTCCGTCGCAGGTCGTCCGGGTCGCCGAGGAGCAGCTCCAGGGCGCCGTTGCCTCCATCACGGCCTCGGACACCGCGGACGCGCTGTCCGCCGCCCACCCCGAGCAGGCCGTGCTCGGAGTCACCAGCGGTCTCGTCCTGATCCAGGGCGAGCTGCACCCGGCGCTGGTCGTGGAGCCGACCGCGCCGGTGGCCCGTCCGGGGTCGGACGGTCTCACCGACGAGTTCCTGTCGCTCCTCGCCGACCAGGGCTTCCAGCAGGTCATGGACCTCGAAGCGAGGCCGGCGGTGCTGCCGGGCTGGTCGGTCCTGGTCGCCATGGGCCAGCTGCACTCCGTGCTCCAGCCGGGCCCCGGCGGCGCCGGGCAGGCCGCCTGGTGGCAGGCGCACCAGCCGCTCCAGGTCACCGAGGGCTGGCGTGCGGCGGCCAACAAGTCGCACACGGTGCTGGTCTTCGCCGCCCCGGTGGGCTCGATCGGCCAGCAGCCGCGCGAGGACCTGCTGCGCGACGCGCTGGAGAAGGCCGCGGCGAACGGGCGCCTGGTCGCCGCCGCGATGCCGCTGGCCGGTACCTGATGGACGACGTCCGGCCGGGCATAGGGTGGGCGCGGGTCCCCGGCGTACCGAAGGTGCCCTCGGGCGCCGCCGGTGCGGGGGCCCCGACCGTTCCGCGTCCCCGGCGGGCGCCCCATTCGGAGAGCCGCCCGCATCCGACGGGCGGCGGGGTCGTTGGCACCTACGTGCACGCATACGACCCCTTCCCCCAGCCGTATCCGAGTCAGATCCCTTCGATGCGCCCGGCGCAGGACGTCACGGCGGGGCCTTCGCCCACGCCGATCTACGACGCCCTGTACTCGGAGTACCGCAGGTCGTTCCGCACGCTGCCGGGTGACCGCAGCGGCGAGGAGGAGCTGACCTTCCGGGCCTTCGGTACGGCGGTGAGCACGGGGGTGTACGGAAACGGGCAGGGGCACCGGTACACGTCGACGTATCCGACGGCGTGGTCGGCGCAGCACTCCTCCCCCACGCACACCCAGCCGGCACTGCCGCCGGGGCCCCGCAGGGGGTTCTAGGCATCACCCGGGGAACGCATCACCCGGGGAACGGCGGAGGGCCGGGGCGCGATCGCCCCGGCCCTCCGCCGTGTCCCGTCCAGGGGTGCCACCCCGGGTCCTGCCCGGGATCCCACCCCGTGGGGGGGTTACTTCTTGCGGCCGCGCTTCTCGCGCACGCGGACCGAGATGTGGATCGGGGTGCCCTCGAAGCCGAACTCCTCGCGGAGGCGGCGCTCGATGAAGCGGCGGTAGCCGGCCTCCAGGAAGCCCGAGGCGAAGAGCACGAAACGGGGCGGCTTGGTGCCCGCCTGCGTACCGAAGAGGATGCGGGGCTGCTTGCCGCCGCGGATCGGGTGCGGGTGGGCCGCGACGATCTCACCGAGGAAGGCGTTGAGCCGGCCGGTGGGGACGCGGGTCTCCCAGCCGGCGAGGGCGGTCTCGATCGCCGGGACCAGCTTCTCCATGTGACGGCCGGTCTTGGCCGAGACGTTCACCCGGGGCGCCCAGGCGACCTGCTGCATCTCGGTCTCGATCTCGCGCTCGAGGTAGTAGCGGCGCTCCTCGTCGAGCTCGTCCCACTTGTTGTAGGCGATGACGATGGCGCGGCCGGACTCGACCGCCATCGTGATGATGCGCTGGTCCTGGACCGAGATGTTGTCGG
Organism: Streptomyces zaomyceticus; assembly: GCF_014656215.1. GTDB lineage: Bacteria > Actinomycetota > Actinomycetes > Streptomycetales > Streptomycetaceae > Streptomyces > Streptomyces zaomyceticus. The sequence goes on from NZ_BNBZ01000016.1 coordinate 140,944, forward strand.
TGGTGTCGATGAGGATGACGGCCACCTCGGCCTTCTCGACGGCGGCGGCCGTCCGCAGGGAGGCGTAGTAGTCCGCGCCCTCCTGGAGGTGGACCTTCTTGCGGATGCCCGCGGTGTCGACGAACTTCCACGTCACGCCGCCGAGCTCGATGAGCTCGTCGACCGGGTCGCGGGTGGTGCCGGCCAGCTCGTTGACGACGACGCGGTCCTCGTTGGCGACCTTGTTCAGGAGCGAGGACTTGCCGACGTTCGGGCGGCCGATGAGGGCGATGCGGCGCGGGCCGCCGACGGCGTTGCCGAAGCGCTGCTCGGGGGCCTCGGGCAGCTTCTTCAGGACCTCGTCGAGGAGGTCGCCGGTGCCGCGGCCGTGCAGCGACGAGACGGGGAACGGCTCGCCGAGGCCCAGGGACCAGAGCATGGAGGCGTCGGCCTCGCCGGACTGTCCGTCGACCTTGTTGGCGGCCAGGACGACCGGCTTCCCGGCGCGGCGGAGCAGCCTGACGACGGCCTCGTCGGTGTCGGTGGCGCCGACGGTGGAGTCCACGACGAAGAGGCAGGCGTCCGCGGCCTCGATGGCGTACTCGGCCTGGGCGGCGACGGAGGCGTCGATGCCGAGGACGTCCTGCTCCCAGCCGCCGGTGTCGACGACCTTGAAACGGCGCCCGGCCCATTCGGCCTCGTAGGTGACGCGGTCGCGGGTGACGCCCGGCTTGTCCTCGACGACGGCCTCACGGCGGCCGATGATGCGGTTCACCAGGGTCGACTTGCCGACGTTCGGACGGCCGACGACGGCGAGGACGGGGAGGGGGCCGTGGCCGGCCTCCTCGATCGCGCCCTCGACCTCTTCGACGTCGAAGCCCTCTTCGGAGGCGAGCTCCATGAACTCCGCGTACTCGGCGTCGCCAAGTGCCCCGTGGTCGTGCTGGTCGTTCATGAAGTCCGTTCCTTGATCATTCGTGGTCGGTGGGTCCCCGAGCCGCGGGGCCCACTACTGAGAGTCTCGCTCAGCGCCCGGTGAGGCGCCTGGCGTTTTCCAGGTGGTCGGTGAGCTTCCCCTGGATGCGGAGGGTCGCCTCGTCGAGCGCCTTGCGGGTGCGCCGGCCGGAGCCGTCCCCCGCGTCGAAGGCGTCGCCGAAGACGACGTCGACACCGGCGCGCAGCGGAGGCAGTGCCTTGACCAACCGTCCGCGGCGCTCGGTGCTTCCCAGGACGGCGACCGGGACGATCGGCGCGCCGCTGCGGAGGGCGAAGTACGCCAGGCCCGCGCGGAGCGAGGCGAAGTCGCCGTCACCCCTCGTGCCCTCGGGGAAGATCCCGAGGACGCCGCCCTGCTCCAGGACGCCCAGGGCGTTGCCTATGGCCTTGCGGTCGGTGCTTTCGCGGTCCACCTCGACCTGCCCGATGCCCTGCAGGAAGCTGCCGAGCGGGCCGACGAACGCCTCCTTCTTGATCAGGAAGTGCACGGGACGCGGGGCGGTGCCCATGAGCATGGGGCCGTCGATGTTGTGCGCGTGGTTGACGGCGAGGATGACGGGTCCGGAGGCCGGCATCCGCCAGGCTCCGAGGACGCGCGGCTTCCAGAAGCCGTACATCAGCCCGATGCCGATGCGTCTCCCGACGGCGGCGCCCTTCGCGGAGGGCACGGTCACTTCGCGGCCGTCCTCTTCTCGTCCACCAGGGTGACGACGCACTCGATGACCTGGTCGAGGGTGAGCTCGGTGGTGTCGACCTCGACGGCGTCGCCCGCCTTGGCGAGCGGGGAGGTCTTGCGGCTGGAGTCGGCCGCGTCCCGCTTGATCAGGGCTTCCTTCGTCGCGTGCACGTCGACGCCCTTGAGCTCGCCGGAGCGGCGGGCGGCACGGGCCTCGGGCGAGGCGGTGAGGAAGATCTTCAGGTCGGCGTCGGGCAGGACGGTGGTGCCGATGTCCCGGCCCTCGACGACGATGCCGTGTTCGGCGCCCTTGGCGATGGTCCGCTGGAGCTCGGTGATGAGCGCCCGCACCTCGGGGACGGCGCTGACGGCGCTGACCTTGGAGGTGACCTCTTCGGTGCGGATGGGGCCGGCGGCGTCGGCGCCGTCGACGGTGATGGTGGGCCGGGCCGGGTCGGTGCCGGAGACGATGACCGGCTTGCCCGCGGCGTTGGCGACGGCGTCGGGGTCGTGGACGTCCACGCCGTTGCTGATCATCCACCAGGTGATCGCCCGGTACTGGGCGCCGGTGTCGAGGTAGCTCAGCCCCAGCTTGGCGGCGACCGCCTTCGAGGTGCTGGACTTGCCCGTGCCGGAGGGCCCGTCGATGGCGACGATCACGGATTCCACGGTGGGAACACCTTCCTGGGTGAGTGGCGGGACCCGGCGGAGATGCAGGGGGCCTCCCCAAGGTTACCGAGTCCCACGCACCCGTTCGGCCCAGCCCGTGCCGGGGCCGCTCCCAGGGGCCCGTACGGGGCGCGCTGCCGACCGGGCCGGGCCGGCTCGGGCCGGGCGCCCCCGGGGCAGGGTCGGCTCGGAACCGCTCGGCTCGGGCGTCCTCGGGGCCGGGTCTCGGACCCGCTCGGCTCGGGCCCCGGCCGACTCGGGCATCGGTCGGGGCTCGGCGCCGGCCGGATCGGGTCCGGCCGGCGTCGTGCGTCGTCGTGCGTCGTCAGCTCGTACGGAGTGCCCAGCCCCGTTCCTGGAGGGCCGCGCCGAGGGCCGGGGCCGTCGAGGGCTCCACCATGAGCTGGACCAGACCCGCCTGCTGGCCGGTCGCGTGCTCGATGCGGACGTCCTCGATGTTGACCCCCGCGCGGCCCGCGTCGGCGAAGATGCGGGCGAGCTCGCCCGGCTGGTCGCTGATGAGGACGGCGACGGTCTCGTAGACCGTGGGCCCCGCGCCGTGCTTGCCGGGGACGCGGGAGCGGCCGGCGTTGCCGCGGCGCAGGACGTCCGCGACGCCCGAGGCGCCGTCGCGGCGCTTGTCCTCGTCGGCGGACTGCAGGGAGCGCAGGGCGCGGACGGTCTCGTCGAGGTCGGCGGCGACGCCCGAGAGCACATCGGCGACGGGGCCGGGGTTGGCGGAGAGGATCTCGACCCACATGCGCGGGTCGGAGGCCGCGATCCGGGTGACGTCCCGGATGCCCTGCCCGCAGAGGCGTACGGCCGACTCGTCGGCCTCCTCCAGGCGCGCGGCGACCATCGACGAGACGAGCTGCGGGGTGTGGGAGACCAGGGCGACCGCCCGGTCGTGGGCGTCGGCGTCCATGACGACGGGGACGGCCCGGCAGAGGGCGACGAGTTCCAGGGCGAGGTTCAGGACCTCGGTGTCGGTGTCGCGGGTCGGGGTGAGGACCCAGGGCCGGCCCTCGAAGAGGTCGGCGGTCGCCGCGAGCGGGCCGGAACGCTCCTTGCCGGACATGGGGTGCGAGCCGATGTACGCGGTGAGGTCGAGGCCCAGTGCCTCCAGCTCCCGCTTGGGTCCGCCCTTGACGCTGGCCACGTCCAGGTAGCCGCGGCCGAGCCCGGCGCCCATGGCCTCGGCGAGGGTGGCGGCCACATGGGCCGGCGGTACGGCGACGATCACGAGGTCCACGGGGCCCTCGGGCGCCTCGTCGGTGCCCGCGCCGAGCGCGGCGGCCGTGCTGGCGCGCGCCGGGTCGTGGTCGCGCAGATGGACGGTGACGCCCCTGCCCGCGAGGGCGATCGCGGCGGAGGTGCCGATCAGTCCGGTGCCGATGACGAGGGCTGTTCTCACTGGGCGATGTCCTTGCGCAGGGCGGCCGCGGCACCGAGGTAGACGTGCGCGATCCGGGACTTGGGCAGTTCGGTCTCGACATGGGCGAGGAGCCGGACGACCCGCGGCATGGCGCCCTCGATGTCGAGCTCCTGTGCGCAGATCAGGGGTACGTCGACGATCCCGGTGTGCCGGGCCGCGGCGGCGGGGAAGTCGCTGTGCAGATCGGGCGTGGCCGTGAACCAGATGCTGATGAGGTCGTCGGCGGTGAGCCCGTTGCGTTCCAGGACGGCGCCGAGCAGCTCCTCGACCTGCTCGCGCATGTGTCCGGCCTCGTCCCGCTCCAGCTGGACGGCTCCTCGGACCGCTCGTACCGCCACGTCGTCCTCCTTCGCCTGGGTGGGTGCTCCGTTCAGCCTAGTCAGCGGTGGGGCCCGGGCGTCGCGGGAGGCTTCGGAGCCGGGGCCGTCAGAGCTGCTGCTGCCGGATGATGTCCTCCAGGGAGCCCTCGGGCATCGACCCGGTCGGGGTCAGTCTGTCGACGGCCGTCGGCAGGGTCCGCGCGATCTGGTCGGCGGCATCCTGCGGGCTGACTCCGGCGTCCTGGGCGACCTGCCGCAGCGTCTCGTCCGGGAGGGCCTCGGCGATCTGGGTGCCGCTGACGGACTGGTTCTCACCGGTGCCGACCCAGGACTGCGTCTGGTCGGTGAGGCCCGACCTGGTGAGCATCTCGAGGAGTCCGCCGAGCGGGTTCGAGCCGTTGCCGCCGCCCGTGCCCCGGCCGTCGGCGAGGGCGCCGATCAGGGAGCCGAGGATGCCGCCCGCACCGCCGCCGCCGCTCTGTCCGCCGCCTCCCAGGAGACTCCCGAGGAGACTGCCGAGGTCGTTTCCCGCCATGGTCCTGCCTTTCGTCCGGTTCGGAACAGGCTCAATGTCACCCGAACCGGGATGCTCCGCCACTCGGGGTACATGCCGGGCCCGCCGCCTTCGCGGGGTAGAACTGTCGGCATGTTGCTGCACGTCGTACCCCTGGCCGAATGGTCGGCCGCTCCGGGCGCCCCCTACGCACCGCCGTCCCTCGCCGCCGAGGGTTTCGTCCACTGTTCGCCGGACGAGTCCGCGGCCCTCGCGATCGCCGAGGCCCACTACCGGGACGTGACGGGCCCGCTCCTGGTGCTCGTGATCGACGAGGACCGGCTGGGCGGGGAGGTCCGCTGGGAGGGTTCGGGGGAGACGCTCTTCCCTCATGTGTACGGACCGGTCGAGCGTGACGCGGTGACCGCCGTCCTGGAGGTACGGCGGGACGCGGACGGCCGTGCGAGGGAGCTGGCCCCCCGGGCCTAGGCGTGTTGCGGGACCCGGCGACGGCGCGGCGCCAAGCTGGCGGCATGACTTCAAGCGCCACGACTCGCCGTACCGTCCTGTTCGCCTCCGCCGCGGCCCTGACGACGGGCTGCGGCTCGGACGACGGCGGCGATGGGGGTACGACGACGAGCGCCCCGGCCACCCCGGATGCGCCCGGCACGAGTGCCCCGGCCGCCACGGGCACCACCGGGGCGGCTCCGAGTGCCACCCCGTCCCCCAGCGGCCCCGCCGGCACGGCCCTGGCCAAGACCTCCGAGATCCCGGTCGGCGGCGGCAAGGTCTTCGACAAGGAGAAGGTGGTCGTCACCCAGCCGGAGGCCGGGGAGTTCAAGGCGTTCTCGGCGGTCTGCACCCATCAGGGCTGTCTGGTGAACAAGGTCGCGGACGGCACCATCGACTGCCCCTGTCACGGCTCCAAGTTCAAGGTCACCGACGCGGCGGTGGTGGCGGGACCGGCTCCTCGCCCCCTCCCTGCCAAGCAGATCACCGTCTCGGGGGACTCGATCATCCTCACGTAATCTGGCCCGCATGACTCCGGACGAGCTGGTGCGCGCACACACGATCTACTCCTGTGTCATGGGCTCGCGCGCGTTCGGTCTCGCGACCGAGGGCAGCGACACGGACGTCCGGGGCGTGTATCTCGCCCCGACGCCGTTGTTCTGGCACTTCGACAAGCCCCCCGCGCATGTGGAGGGGCCGGCCGAGGAGCAGTTCAGCTGGGAGCTGGAACGGTTCTGCGAGCTGGCCCTCCGCAACAACCCGAACGTCCTGGAGTGTCTCCACTCCCCCGTCGTCGAGCACGTCGACGAGCTCGGCCGCGAGCTGCTCTCGCTGCGCGGCGCCTTCCTCTCCCGGCAGGCCCACCAGACCTTCGTCCGCTACGCGGGCGGCCAGCGCCGCAAGCTCGACGCGGACGTCCGCCAGTACGGGCATCCCCGCTGGAAGCACGCCATGCACCTGCTGCGGCTCCTGACCAGCTGCCGGGACCTGCTGCGCTCGGGCGAGCTCCGGATCGACGTCGGCGAGGACCGCGAGCGGCTGCTCGCGGTCAAGCGCGGCGAGGTGTCCTGGCCCGACGTGGAGTCCTGGATGAACCGCCTCCAGGAGGAAGCCGACCACGCCCTCGACACGACCCCGCTCCCGGCCGCCCCGGACCACGCGCGCGTGCAGGACTTCCTGATCCGCGCACGGCGCGCCTCCGCGCTCGACACGCTCACGTGATCCCCTGAGCGGCGGCCCCCAGGGACGCTCCTCCTAGAGAGCGCCCAGTCGTGCCCGGACGACGAGATCGTGCAGCAGGTCGTGGGCGCGCACCGCCGCCTCCCCGAGGCCGGACGCGGCCTGCGCCTCGTCGAGGACCCCGTGCAGGGCCTCGGTCTCGGCCCGTACGTCCTCGATCGCCACCTCGGCGAGCCCGTGCTCGGCCGCCGCCTTCGCCGCGACGAGGTCGGGCAGCCGGGCGGGCGCCTCGGCCACCTCCCCGACCAGCGTCGGCAGATGCGCCTGCACCTCGCCCGCGCGCATGAGGTGGATGCCGGTGAGCAGCGCCCGGTAGGTGTAGAGCAGGGGCTTGAGCTCACCGCTGCGCTCGAAGAGCCGCCACTGCGTCCCGGCGAACCCCCGGTAGTGGTGCGCGTGGTGATGGGTGAGCACCTCCGGCACGAGGGAGATCAGCTCCGCGTGGGTCTCCGTGGTGTGCGCGACGAGCGGGGAGGTGAGCTGCTCCAGGACGTAGCCGTTGCGGCGCAGCATCAGCCGGACGAATTTCCGCAGGTCGTGCGTGACGAGATCCATCTCGACGCCGTCCCGGTCCCACATCCGGCTGCGGGTCTCCTCGGGCTCGCGCAGCCCGATCAGCGCGTCCACGGGCAGCAGATGCGCGCCGCGCAGGTCCACGTCCGAGTCACGGGACGGGAATCCGTACAGGTGCGCACCGGAGACGGTCGCGAAGAGCAGCGGATCGGGCTGTTCGGCCACGACGGCGCCGAGGCCGGCGTCGAGGGCGGAACCGGCGGTCCCGGCGGTGTCGAGAGAGAGCGTCATGGATCAAGAGTCCCAGAGCGCCCCGAGGGTCAGCAGGTCGCTCCGGTACTCGATGGTCTCCTCCCACTCCTTCGGCCAGGCGTCCGCGCCGAGGTGGGCTCCGGCGAAGGCGCCCGCGAGGGCGGCGATCGAGTCGGAGTCTCCGCGGGTGCAGGCGGCCCGGCGCAGGGCCGTGAGGGGTTCGCCGGGGAAGAGGAGGAAGCAGAGGAGCCCGGTCGCGAGGGCCTCCTCGGCGATCCAGCCGTCCCCGGTGTACGTGCAGGGGTCGAGCTCCGGGTCGGCCGTGCGCTGGACGGCGTCCAGGCGCTCCAGGACGGCCAGGCACTCGTCCCAGCCGCGCCGGACGAAGGAGAGGGCGGAGGGGTCCTGGGAGCGGGTCCAGAGGTCGCCGAGCCAGTGCTCGTGGTAGCGGTCGCGGTTCTCGTAGGCGTACGAGCGGAGCTGTCCGACCAGGCCGGCCGGGTCGACGCCCTGGGCGAGGAGGTACACGGCGCGGGCGGTGAGGTCGGAGGCGGCCAGCGCGGTCGGGTGACCGTGGGTCAGCGCGGCCTGGAGCTGCGCGGCACCGGCCCGCTGCTCCTCGCTGAGCCCGGGGACGAGCCCGATGGGGGTGACCCGCATGTTGGCGCCGCAGCCCTTGGAGTGGATCTGGCTGGCGTCCTGCCAAAGCCGGTCGCTGTCGAGGAGCCCGCAGGCTCTGAGGCAGGTGTTGCCGGGGGCGCGGTTGTTCTCCGGGGAGTGGTACCAGTCGACGAACTCGTCCCGGACGGGCCGGGCGAGCCGCATTGGGGCGAGCACACCGCGGTCCATCGCGGTGCGGATGCCCCGGGCGAAGGCGAGTGCCATCTGCGTGTCGTCGGTGACATACGCCTTCCCGCCGCGGACGGGCAGGGGCATCTCCCGCCAGGGGCCGACCTTGGCGAGGATCGCGGGCACGTCGTTGAACTCGGTCGGGAAGCCCAGCGCGTCGCCGAGCGCCAGCCCGATCAGGGAGCCGGTCGCGGCCTGCTTGGTGGCGGTGCGTGCGAGGTTCACGTGGATCGTCCTTCCGGTCGCAGGAGGGGCGGATGGAGGGTGGTGGCCTCGCCCGCCCGGTAGAGGGCGGCCGGTTTCCCCCGTCCGCCGGTGAGGCGCGGAGGTCCTTCCACGGCCTGGACGAAGCCGGGCGTGGTGAGGACCTTGCGCCGGAAGTTGGGGCGGTCGAGCTCGACGCCCCAGACCGTCTCGTAGACCTGCCGCAGCTCGCCGAGGGTGAACTCCGGTGGGCAGAAGGCGGTCGCGAGGCAGGTGTACTCCAGCTTGGCGCCGACCCGTTCGTGGGCGTCGGCGAGGATGCGGTCGTGGTCGAAGGCGAGCCGTCCGTGGGTCCCGTACGGCATCCAACGGGCCTGGGCCGCGTCGCCGCCGCCGCGCGGTTCGGGTGCGTCCGGGACGAGCGCGGCGAAGGCGACGGAGACGACGCGCATCCTCGGGTCGCGGTCCGGCTCGCTGTAGGTGCGGAGCTGTTCGAGGTGGAGTCCGGCGACGGTGCCGTCCGAGAGCCCGGTCTCCTCGGCGAGTTCGCGGCGGGCGGCGCCCTCGGCGGACTCGCGGGGCAGTACGAATCCCCCGGGGAGCGCCCAGGATCCGGCGTAGGGCTCCTGGCCCCGTTCGACGAGCAGCACGTGGAGACGGTCCTCGCGGAGGGTGAGGACGGCGAGGTCGACGGTGACGGCGAACGGTTCGAAGGCGTACGGGTCGTACCCCTCGGGCACGCGGTGACCGGTCATCGTCGCTCCGGCAGGGGGTCGGTGAGGTGCCAGCCCTCGGCGAGCAGCCCGTCCACGGCGGCGACCGCCGCCGCGAGCCGCTCCTCGTGGGGGCCGCTGAGGACAGCCGTGCGGCGGCCGCTGTGCGCGAGCTGGGTGAGGAACCGGGCCGTCATCCAGGGCCGCAGGTGCTCCCCGTCGCGCAGTCCGTCGTCCTCGAAGGCGACGCCCCGGTGGTCGGTGAGCAGCCAGAGGTGCTGGCGGCCGTGGGCGGCGATCTCGCCGGTGGCGGGGCTGCTGGTGCCCATGTACCGCTCGTGCCAGATGGTGGTGGCGAAGGCGTCGGTGTCGCAGAAGAGCACGGGCGAGCCGTCGCGCGCCGCCTCCTCCTCCAGTTCGGCCTGGCGCTGGGCGATGACGGGGAAGTCGGAGGAGTGGAAGGCGACGTCGGCCCACTCGGCGCCGGGGCGCTCGGCGCGGAGTTCGGCGAGCTTGAGTTCGCTGTACTCGCGCCCGTACTCCGGTACGCAACGGGTGCGGGCCCAGACGCCGCCGCGCCGCCGGTAGTGGTCGGCGAGGGCGAGGGCCATGGTGGTGGTGCCGGTGGACTCGGCGCCGAGGACGACCACGCGCCGGGTGAGCGCGGAGCGCACCGGCGGCTCCAGGAAGTCCCAGCAGCCGGCGGGGTCGGCGCGGACGGCGGTGCCGGAGACGGGGAAGCGGGTGCGCCCGGGGTCGACGCAGACGGCTGCGGCGCCGAAGCGGCGGGCCAGTTCCTCCCCGTACGGCTCCGAGGTGAAGACGGCGTCGACGCGTTCGGGCACGGCGGCCCGGAAGACGGCCATGTGGGCGTCCCACACGTCGGGGTCGTGGAGGTCGACGGGGATGTCGTCGACGGCTCCGACGACGAGGGCGTCGGGGTGGATCTCGCGCATCCAGGCGACGCGCTCGTCGAGCGGGACGGACTCCACGGAGGAGGCGCAGACGAGGACGGTGAGGCGCTCGCAGCGGGCGAGGGCCGTCTCGACGAGATGGTGGTGGCCGGCGTGCGGCGGATAGAACTTGCCGAGGACCAGGCCGTGTCCGTAGCGCTTCACGCGGCGACCTCCACGGCGAGGGCGCGGCGTGCGGCGAGGTCCTTGGTCCAGCCGCGGAGGCCGAGGACGCAGAGCGTCATGAAGCCGACGTACAGCAGGGAGGTCAGGTAGAGCTCCTTGTACGCGTACAGCGGTACGTAGACCACGTCGGCGGCGATCCAGAGCCACCAGGACTCCAGGCGCTTGCGGCACTGGCCGTAGGTCGCCATGAGGGAGAGCGCGGTCGTCAGGGCGTCCCAGAAGGGGACGGTCGAGTCGGTGGCGCGGTCGAGCAGCAGGGTGAGCGCGAGGGTCCCCACCACCCCCGCCGTGATCAGCCACGTCCATTCGGTGCGCGTGGTGCGGCGCACCGGGAGGGCGTCGGAGCCTGGTCCACCCCCGTGGGTCCAGGTCCACCAGCCGTACACGGCGAGGGTGATGAAGACGATCTGGAGGCCGGCGTCGGCGTACAGCCCCGCCTGCGTGAAGAGCAGGACGAAGAAGAGGTTGTTGGCGATGCCGATGGGCCAGTTCGCGAGGTGCTGACGGGCGACGAGCCAGACACAGAGCGCCCCGCTGCCGAATCCCAGGACCTCGGTCCAGCTGACCGGGGTGTCCAGAACGGTGAAGAGCGGCTGCTGCAGGGGTTCGACGATGCTTGCGAGGCTCACGCCCGCCTCCTTAAGAGTCATGTTGACTATAAAGGGGGACGGGCTCCCGCCACAAGACGGAAAGACGGGGAGCGCGACGGGGAGCACGGATCGGAGCGCGAGCACCGACACGGGGGGCGGGCATGGACACGGACCCAGCCCCGGACACGGAGAAGCCCGTGACCGCCGGGCGGTCACGGGCTTCTCCGGTACAGCGGGCCGGGGGCCCTACATGCCGACTTCCTTCATCAGCATGCCGACCTCCGTGTTGGTCAGGCGGCGCAGCCAGCCCGACTTCTGGTCGCCCAGACCGATCGGGCCGAAGGCCGTGCGGACCAGCTTCTCGACCGGGAAGCCGGCCTCGGCCAGCATGCGGCGCACGATGTGCTTGCGGCCCTCGTGCAGCGTGACCTCGACCAGGTAGTTCTTGCCGGTCTGCTCGACCACGCGGAAGTGGTCGGCCTTGGCGTAGCCGTCCTCCAGCTGGATGCCGTCCTTGAGCCGCTTGCCGACCTCGCGGGGCAGCGGGCCGGTGATGGCGGCCAGGTAGGTCTTCTTCACGCCGTACTTCGGGTGCGTGAGGCGGTGGGCCAGCTCACCGTGGTTGGTGAGCAGGATGATGCCCTCGGTCTCCGTGTCGAGCCGGCCGACGTGGAAGAGACGCGTCTCACGGTTGTTGACGTAGTCGCCGAGGCACTGACGGCCGTCCGGGTCCTCCATGGTGGAGACGACGCCGGCGGGCTTGTTCAGCGCGAAGAACAGGTACGACTGGGTGGCGACCGTCAGGCCGTCCACCTTGATCTCGTCCTTCGGGTCGACGCGCTTGCCCTGCTCCAGGACGATCTCGCCGTTGACCTCGACGCGGGCCTGCTCGATGAGCTCCTCGCAGGCGCGGCGCGAGCCCATGCCGGCACGGGCGAGGACCTTCTGCAGCCGCTCGCCCTCCTGCTCGGCGCCGGGGAAGGTCTTCGGGGTCTTGATCTCCGGCCGGTTCTCGTACCGCTCCCGGTTGCGCTGCTCGATCCTGGCGTCGAGCTCGCGCGAGCGGGCCGGGGCCTGCCGCTGCCCGTGCGGGCCACGACGGGGCGGGGTGCCGCCCTGCGGGGCCTTGGGGCCGCCCTTGGCGCCGCCGCGGGCCGCGGAGCCGCGACCCTTCTTCGGGGCCTCGGCGGGCGGGCTCACGTCGTAGTTGCGCTCCTCGGGGCGAGGCCGGCGCGGGTTGCTGGGGCGCTTCTGGTCGTCACGACCGCCGCCGCCCTGGTAACCGCCACCGCCGCCGCCCTGGTATCCGCCACCGGAGCCGCCGCGGTAGCCACCGCCACCACTGCCACCGGAGCCGGAGCCCGAGCCGCCACGGTAGCCACCGCCACCACTGCCACTGCCGCCGGAGCCGCCGCGGTAGCCACCGCCACCGCTGCCGGAGCCGCCACCGGAGCCCCGGTAGCCGCCACCGCCGGCGCCGCTGCCACCACGGCCGCCACCGCTGCTGCCGCCGCGGCCGCCGCTGTTGCCACCACGGCTCCCGCCGTTGTTTCCGCTGCTGTTCCTGCCGCTGCTGCTTCGCATCAAACTTCCGTCTTGTCGTCGTCGTCCTCACGATCCGGTGCATCCGGATCGAACGACGGCACCCCTTCCAGCGAGTCCGGCTCGACCGCCTCCGCCTCGGGGAGGAAGGGCGCCAGCTCGGGGAGCTCGTCCAGGCCGCGAAGGCCCATCCGCTCCAGGAAGTAGTTCGTCGTCCTGTACAGGATCGCACCTGTTTCGGGTTCCGCGCCCGTCTCCTCCACCAGACCCCGCTGGAGGAGGGTGCGCATCACGCCGTCGCAGTTGACCCCGCGGACCGCGGAGACCCGGGAACGGCTGACGGGCTGGCGGTACGCGACGACCGCGAGGGTCTCCAGGGCCGCCTGGGTGAGCCGGGCCTGCTGGCCCTCCAGGACGAAGGCCTCGACGGCCGCGGCGTGCTCGGCGCGGGTGTAGTAGCGCCAGCCGCCGGCCACCTGCCGCAGCTCGAAGCCACGGCCCTGGGCGGTGTACTCGTCGGCCAGCTCGCGCAGGGCGTCGGCCACCTCTCGGGGGGTGCGCTCCAGGACCTTGGCGAGATGCGCCTCGGTGGCGGGCTCGTCCACGACCATGAGGACGGCTTCGAGGGCGGGCTTGAGGTCGCTCATGCGGTTGCCTCCTGGTCGAATTCGTCGGTCACGACCCCGGACGGGTCCGTCTCCCCGCCGGTCCAGGAGACCGTGAGGTCCCCCAGGGCGGTCTCCTGGTCCAGGGCGACGGCCTTCTCCCGGTAGAGCTCCAGAAGGGCGAGGAAGCGGGCGACCACGGTGAGGGTGTCGTCGCCGACGTCCTCGATCAGCTCCCGGAAGAGCGCCGTCCCGCGCTCCCGCAGCAGCGCGACCACGACACCGGCCTGCTCGCGGACGCTGACCAGCGGGGCGTGGATGTGGTCGACGTACACCTGGGGCTCGGCCCGGGGCTGCATGGCCTTGACGGCCAGCCTGGCGAAGCCCTCGGCGCCGAGGGAGATGACGACCTCGGGGAGCAGCTCGGCGTGGTGCGGTTCGAGTCCGACCGTACGGGGGTGGCGGCGGCCCTCGGCCTCCCAGCGCTCCTCGAAGATCGCCGCGATGCGTTTGTAGGCCCGGTACTGGAGGAGCCGGGCGAACAGCAGGTCGCGGGCCTCCAGCAGCGCGAGGTCGGCCTCGTCCTCCACCTCGGCGGCGGGCAGCAGCCTGGCGGCCTTGAGGTCGAGCAGGGTGGCCGCGACGACGAGGAACTCGGTGGTCTGGTCGAGGTCCCCGTCGGGCCCCAGGGCGCGCAGATGCGCCATGAACTCGTCGGTGACCTGCGAGAGGGCGACCTCGGTGACGTCGAGCTTGTGCTTGGTGATCAGCTGGAGCAGCAGATCGAAGGGCCCCTCGAAGTTGGCGAGGCGCACGGTGAACCGCCCGTCACCGACCCCGCCGCCGTCACCACTGCCGCCACCGCCGGGACCGTCACCACCGCGCCCGGCTCCGGTGTCCTCCGCCCCGCTCCGGGCCCGGGCGCGGGCCCCGGTATCGGCCACGGCAGCTGCGCGGGCATCGGCACGGGCGCCGACATCGGCATCGGTCCGGGCCTCGGGTTCAGCCCCGGTCTCGGACCCGGCCTCCGGCTCGGAGTCACCACCGGCTTCGGCTTCGGCTTCGGCTTCAACACCGGCATCGACATCGACAGCCGCATCGAGGCCGGCAGCGTCGTCGGCCTCGGGCCGAGGGACACCGCCCGTCCCGGGCCGCGCTTCGCCGCGGGCCTCGGGGCCGGGGCGACCGCTCGCCCTCCGGCCGTCCTCCCCCTCCCCGCCGGTCTCGGCCGCGGCCGCGCCGGCCGCCTCCGTCTCGCCCGGGCCGCGCCCCAGGACACGGCGGCGCGGTGGGCGGGACGTTTCGTCAGAGGCGTGGTGCATGGAGGTCCAGGGAGAACGGTGGGCGTGGCAGCCCGCAGGCTACCGTCAGCGGCCGCGCAGACGGCGCACGAGGATGCTCGCGTCGCCGCGGGACTCCAGGTCCGCCAGGACGACCGCGACGGCCTCCCGGACGATCCGCCCCCGGTCGACGGCGAGCCCGTGTTCGCCCCTGAGCACGAGCCGGGCGTGCTCCAGGTCCATCAGCTCCTCGGCGGAGACGTAGACCGTGATCTTCTCGTCGTGGCGCTCCCGGCCGCTGGGCCGCCGGTTCGGGGCCCGGCCGCCGCGCCGCCGTGCCCCCGCCGGGGCGGGCACTCCGGCGGAGGGCGCGGCCTTCGGAGCGGCGCTCTCGGGCTCCGCCGTCCGGGCGCGCGGTTCCGCCGTCTCGGAGTCGGCCGCCGTGTGCTCCGCGGAGCCCTCGGCCGCCGTCGGATCGCTCTCACCCGCGGGTGCGGGGACGGCCCGGCGGGGTGCGGACGCCTGGAGCGCCGTCCCCCCGGTCGTACGGAAGAGTTCGTCGGCGCCGGGCAGACTCACTCGGCGTGACACCGGGCGAGCACCTCCCTGGCGAGCTGACGGTAGGCGGCGGCGCCCACGGAGTTGGAGGCGTACGTGGTGATGGGCTCGCCGGCGACCGTGGTCTCCGGGAAGCGCACGGTCCGCCCGATGACCGTGTGGTACACGTGGTCGTCGAAGGCCTCGACGACGCGCGCGAGGACCTCACGGCTGTGCACGGTCCGGGAGTCGTACATCGTGGCGAGGATGCCGTCGAGCTCCAGCTCGGGGTTGAGCCGCTCCTGGACCTTCTCGATGGTCTCGGTCAGCAGGGCCACTCCGCGCAGCGCGAAGAACTCGCATTCCAGCGGCACGATGACCTTGTGAGCCGCCGTCAGGGCGTTCACGGTCAGCAGGCCGAGCGAGGGCTGACAGTCGATCACGATGTAGTCGTAGTCGTTCATCAGCGGCTTCAGGGCGCGCTGGAGCGTCGACTCGCGCGCGACCTCGCTGACGAGCTGGACTTCGGCGGCCGAGAGGTCGATGTTGCTCGGCAGCAGGTCCATGTTGGGTACGGCGGTCTTGAGGAGGACCTCGTCCGCCGACATGCCCCGCTCCATGAGCAGGTTGTAGACGGTGAGGTCGAGCTCCATCGGGTTCACGCCGAGGCCGACCGACAGGGCTCCCTGCGGGTCGAAGTCGACGAGCAGGACCCGTCGTCCGTACTCCGCGAGCGCGGCACCCAGGTTGATGGTCGACGTGGTCTTGCCGACGCCGCCCTTCTGGTTGCACATCGCGATGATCTTCGCGGGTCCGTGGTCGGTCAGTGGACCCGGGATCGGGAAGTACGGCAGGGGCCGTCCGGTGGGGCCGATCCGCTCGCGGCGCTGCCGGGCAGCGTCGGGTGCGAGGGTGGCCGCGTACTCCGGGTCGGGCTCGTACTCGGCGTCGGGGTCGTAGAAGTGCCCCTCGGGCACCTCGTCAAAGGCGGCGAAGTGGGTGGACTCTCGGCCCATCTCGTTGCCGGCCGTGGCGTTCACGTGTAGGCCGTCCATCGTCTTCATCGTGTGGGCTGTCGTCATGGGCTGGTGCGTCGCGAAGGTCCGCACCGCGACGGAGCCGATCGGAGCACCTGGCGCACCGCTCCCGGGAGTAATTGTCGACTCATTCACAAGTCGTCTTACCTCCTTGGATGTCACCAGGAACATTTATCGATAGGTCAGCGTGGCACCATGCCGACGGTTGGCGACTCTATGGCGTGTCACCGCTCCGCAGCAACACAATCCGCCGGACCCGGCCCGATGTGTCGGCAACCGAACACCTCTCTGTCAAGGGTGCGCAGGCATGCATCCACACGTTTCAGGGGTGTGCGAAACGGTTAAAGGGTTACGTTCGAGGCGAGTTGGCCGAACGTTTCGGCGAGGCCGGACACGCATCCGGCCGGACCTTGTCGAACAAGGTCCGGCCGGGTGTGCGGCATTGACGGCACGCGTTGACGGCGGTGCCGCGAAGGTCAGCCCAGGAGGGTGCTCAGCTCGACGTGCTCGAGACCGTGCGCCTCGGCGACCTCCTTGTAAACCACCTTGCCGTCATGGGTGTTGAGGCCCAGACCGAGCGCGGCGTCGCGGCGCAGCGCCTCGACCCAGCCGTTGTTCGCCAGCGACACGATGTAGGGCAGCGTGGCGTTGGTGAGGGCGTAGGTGGAGGTGTTCGGGACCGCGCCGGGCATGTTGGCGACGCAGTAGAAGACCGAGTTGTGGACCTGGAAGGTCGGCTCGGCGTGGGTGGTCGGGTGCGAGTCCTCGAAGCAACCGCCCTGGTCGATCGCAATGTCGACAAGGACACTTCCGGGCTTCATCTTGGCGACGAGCTCGTTGGTGACCAGCTTCGGGGCCTTGGCGCCCGGGATGAGGACGGCGCCGATGACGAGGTCGGCCTCGACGACGGCCTTCTCCAGCTCGTAGGCGTTGGAGACGATCGTCTGCACCTTGGTGCCGAAGATCTTGTCGGCCTCGCGGAGCTTGTTGATGTCACGGTCGAGCAGGGTCACGTGGAAGCCCATGCCGACGGCGATCTGGGTGGCGTTCCAGCCGGAGACGCCGCCACCGATGACGACGGCCTTGCCGGCGTGGGTGCCGGGGACTCCGCCGGGGAGGACGCCGCGGCCACCGGCCGAGCGCATCAGGTGGTAGGCGCCGACCTGCGGGGCCAGGCGGCCCGCGACCTCGGACATCGGGGCGAGCAGCGGGAGGGCGCGGTTCGCGGTCTCGACCGTCTCGTACGCGATGGCGGTGGTGCCGGACTCCAGGAGCGCGTCCGTGCACTCCTTGGAGGCGGCGAGGTGCAGGTAGGTGAAGAGCGTCTGGTCCTTGCGGAGGCGGTGGTACTCCTCCGCGATGGGCTCCTTGACCTTGAGCAGCAGGTCGGCGGTGGCCCAGACCTCGTCGGCGGTGGGGAGGATCTCGGCGCCGGCGGAGACGTACTCCTCGTCCGTGATCGAGGAGCCGACACCGGCGTTCTGCTCGACGAAGACCTGGTGGCCGTGGCGGACGAGCTCGTGGACACCCGCAGGGGTGATGGCCACGCGGAACTCGTTGTTCTTGACCTCGCGGGGGATGCCGACCTTCATCGTCGATCACGGTCCTTGAATCAGGGGGGATACATGGGGCACTGCGATACATACCCGGATGCACTGCGGCGCACCGGGGCAGACCACGTTCGAACGCGGCGCACCCAGTCTAATGAAGGAGTTCCCGCTGTCTAGCCTTTCAAAGTACTAATCTTCGACGGACCCACTGCGGATTTCGTAGGCTGATCGTTCCGTTTCCAGCAGTCTCTCCGCTGCGGCCCGGTGCAGCCGGGCCGCGGCGGGGTCGCCGAGCCGGTCGAGGGTGTCGGCGAGCCGCAGCTGGAGCGCGGCCTGCAGCCGGGTGTCCTGGGCGCGCCGGGCCCACTCCACCGCCTCCTCGCAGGTCCGCAGGGACTCCTCGGGCCGCCCGGCGTACTCCTGGACGCGGGCCGCCTCGCTCAACGCCCGCGCGTGGCCCGGGAGATCGTCCAGCCGCCGGTAGCCGGCCGCGGCGGCGCGCCAGTTCCGCAGCGCCTCGCCGTACCGGCCCGCATAGGTCTGTACGGCGCCGAGGCGGCCGTAGAGCCGGGCCTGGTCGGCCCGCTCGTCCCTGGCCAGGCGCTGGGCGAGCGCCCGCCCGTACCAGTCGCCGGCCCGCTGCCAGTCCCCCAGCTCCTGATAGGACCCACCTACGGATTCCATTGCGCGACCGGTCGCGTACGGGTCATTTGCTGCGCGCCCGGCATCCAAAGCCGACCGATATCGCAGCAGAGCCTCCTTCGTCCGTCCGGTACGGGCATCGAGATCGGCCAGGTTCAGCAGGGCGGCGGCCCGCTCCCGGTGCAGCCCGCGCCGCTCGGCCACGTCCAGGACCAGCTGGTGCAGGCCGTACAGCTCGGGCGCGGCGGCCTCCGCGCCCCGGTGCGCGGCGAGCGCCCTGACCAGGGAGGCGACCAGACGGCGGGCGAGGGTGTCGAGCTCCCCGTCGGCGACGGCGAGCCGTGCGGAGGCGAGCAGGAAGGACTGCCTGGAGCGCAGCCAGACGGCCGCGGCGGCCGTGTTCGGGAAGCGCAGGGCACGCGGCAGACCGGCCAGCTTCCGCCGGGCCGGCGAGCCCTCGGGTTCGGTGACCGCACGGCAGGACTGGAGGAGCCGTACGGTCCGCTCCAGCATCCGGGCCCGCGCGAGCTGCACCTCGGCGGGCCGGTCGCGCTCCTCCAGCTGGGCGCGAAGCAGGGGGACGAGATGGCCGGGCACCCCGTACTGCCCGTCCTCGCCCGTTTCGAGAAGTCCCAGGGCGGCGAAGTCGGCGAGGGTGGTCTCGGCGGCCGAGACCGAGCAGCCGGCCAGGGCGGAGGCGGTGTGGGCGTCGGCCCGGCCCAGCGGGGCCAGGGAGAGATAGCGCAGTATCCGGGCGGCGGGCCCCGCGAGCGCCTCGTGGGCGAGCAGGAAGGCCCGGGTGAGCGGATCGCCGCCGAGCGCGCGGAGCCGCTTGGCCAGATCGGCGACGGAGGCCTTGGGCTGGGTGGAGAGCCAGCCGCCGGCCAGGACGACCGCGGCGGGCAGCCCGCCGCACTCCTCGACCAGGCTCTCGGCGGCCTGCGGGTCGACGGTGATGCGTACGGAGCCGGTGAAGGCGGTGAGCAGCTCGATGGCCGACTTGGGGTCGAGGCCGCCGAGCGTGCAGGGCCGTACGTCGGGGATGCCGGTGAGCGGCCCGCGGGCGACGCCGACCACCAGGGAGTCGGGGTTGTCGGGGATGAGGGGGTCGGCCTGCTCGGCGTCGACGGCGTCGTCGAGGACCAGGACGGCCCGGCGCTCGCCGAGGGCGCCGCGGACGAGTTCGGTGAGCTCGTCCTCGGCGGCCCCGGGGGGTTCGGCGACCCCGAGGGCGGCGAGGAGTTCCTGGGCGACACGGGCGGTGGGGACGGGGTCGCCGCCGGGCTCGGTGAGCCGGGCCCGGAAGATCCCGTCGGGGTACCGGTCGGCGAGTCCGGCGACCAGTTCCTCGGCGAGCGCGGTGCGTCCGGAGCCGGGTTTGCCGGCGATGAGCAGCACGCGGGCGCGGGGGGCCTTGCGGCCGGTGAGGGTGTCCAGGCCGGTCCGCTCGATGTCGGCGCGCAGGGCTTTCAACTCCCGCTGCCGGCCGAAGAACTGCCGGCTGCCGGCCGCCGCCACCGCCTGATCCGTCACGGGCCACGCTCCCGTCCACCTGCGCACGAGCCGATCCCGCGGGGGGCTCCGCACGGGCGATTCCGAGCGTAGTTCAGGGCATGTGCCGGACCTTGCGGAGCAGGGCGGTCACATCCCCCGATCGGATCAGCAGATCGTCACACCGCACTCCCTCCACGCACGCCGCCCTTCCCCCACCCGGGGGGACCCCCAGGGCAGAACGTCCGGGCACGGCGGCCGCCGCCCACCCCCGTTGTGGGCATTCGTTCCGCAGGGGCGGAACGGGTGGGCACAACGGACGTCGCCCCTGCCGGGCGCTCAGGCTTCCGGGCCTGGACCCGCACCCGTTGTGCGGCGCACTGGTGGTGCGGGTCAAGGCCCAGGGGGCGGACGCGCCGCCGAAGGGCGCCGCACTGTTGGTGCGGGTCCAGGCGCAAGGGGCGGACGCGCCGCCAAGGGCGCCGTCCCGTGTGCCCACCCGTCCCGCCTTGGGGGTCCCCCCGGACGGAGTCTGGGGGAGGGACGATTGCCCACACGGGGGTGGGCGACCCGGTGCGGCCCAAGCCCACAGGGCACCGGACCGCACCCGCACCCAGACCCCGCAGGGCCCCGCACCGCGGGCTCTACGCCTCGAACGGTCGGGCCGGCCACGGCGCGTCCGCCGCCCGCAGCGCGTCGACCCCGTCCCCCGCCCGTGCCGCGGCGAGCGACAGGACACCCACGACGAGACAGTTGTTGTGCAGCTCGCCCGCGAGGACCCCCCGCACGAGGTCGCCGAGCGGCACCCGCGCCAGCTCCATGTCGGCCTCCTCCTCGGAGACCTCGAAGCGCTCGCCCTCCGCCTCCGCGAGATCGCGGGCGAGGAAGATCCGTACGGCCTCGTCGCAGCCGCCCGGCGTCGTGTAGACGTCGGTCAGGACCCGCCAGTCCCCGGCCTTGACGTGCGCCTCCTCGTACAGCTCGCGCTGGGCGGCGTGCAGCGGGTTCTCACCGGGTACGTCGAGGAGCCCCGCCGGGATCTCCCAGAGCTTCTGCCGCACCGGGTGCCGGTACTGCTTGAGCAGCAGGACCCGGTCCTGCTCGTCGAGGGCGAGGACGGCCACCGAACCGGGGTGCACCTGGTAGTCGCGGCGCGCGACCGTGCCGTCCGGCATGGCCACGTCGTCCGTACGGACACTCGTCTTGTTTCCCTGGAACGGGGTCGTCGTCGCGACGACCCGCCACTCCTCCGGGGTGTCCTGCAACTCCATCTGCGTCCTCCCGTACAAACCACGAACACGAACCACGAACCACACGTACGAACCACGGACCACGGACCACGAGCCCCGAACCGAACCCGGCCCGGACCCCGACCCCCGGCCCCATACGAAAGCCGGGGTACCGGCCCCGGAAGGGCCCGTACCCCGGCAACGTTAACGCCAGGAACCGACAGGTCGGCTACTTCGCCGGCTTGCCCGTCTTGCGCTCCACGGCCGCCTTCACCAGGCCCGCGAAGAGCGGGTGCGGACGCGTCGGACGCGAGCGGAGCTCCGGGTGCGCCTGGGTGGCGACCAGGTAGGGGTGGATCTCGCGCGGGTACTCGACGTACTCGACGAGCTTGTTGTCCGGGGAGGTGCCGGAGAAGACCAGACCGGCCTTCTTCTCCAGCTCCGCGCGGTAGGAGTTGTTGACCTCGTAGCGGTGACGGTGACGCTCGTCCACGTACGGCTGGTCGTCGTAGACCTCACGGACGATCGAGCCCTCGGCGAGCTTCGCCGGGTACAGGCCCAGGCGCATCGTTCCGCCCAGGTCGCCCGCGCCCTCGACGAACGCCAGCTGCTCCTCCATCGTCGAGACGACGGGGTGCGCGGTGGCCGGGTCGAACTCGGTGGAGTTGGCCTCGGGGATGTCGGCCAGGTTCCGGGCCGCCTCGATGACGATGCACTGCAGACCGAGGCAGATGCCGAGCAGCGGCACCTTGTTCTCGCGGGCGTACTGGATCGCGCCGACCTTGCCGCTCACACCGCGGTCGCCGAAGCCACCCGGGATGAGGATCGCGTCGACGTCGCCGAGCTGCTTCTTGGCGTCGGCCGGGGTCTTGCAGTCGTCGGAGGTGACCCACTTGACCTTGACGCGGGCCTTGTTGGCGAAGCCGCCGGCCCGCATGGCCTCGGTGACCGAGAGGTACGCGTCCGGCAGGTCGATGTACTTGCCGACGAGCGCGACGGTGACCTCGTGGTCGGGGTTGTGGACACGGTCGAGCAGGTCGTCCCAGGTCGACCAGTCCACGTCGCGGAAGGGCAGGTCGAGCTTGCGGACGACGTAGGCGTCCAGGCCCTCGGTGTGGAGCACCTTCGGGATGTCGTAGATCGACTTGGCGTCGATCGCGGCGACGACCGCGGCCTCGTCGACGTCGCACATCAGCGAGATCTTGCGCTTGATGGACGTCGGGACCTCGCGGTCGGCGCGCAGCACGATCGCGTCCGGCTGGATGCCGATGTTCCGCAGGGCGGCGACGGAGTGCTGGGTCGGCTTGGTCTTCAGCTCGCCGGAGGGGCCGATGTAGGGCAGCAGCGAGATGTGCACGACGAAGACGTTGTCGCGGCCGACCTCGTGGCGGACCTGGCGGACGGTCTCCAGGAACGGCAGCGACTCGATGTCGCCGACCGTGCCGCCGACCTCGGTGATGACCACGTCGACGTCGTCGGTCGCCATGCGGCGGATCCGGGACTTGATCTCGTTGGTGATGTGCGGGATGACCTGCACGGTGTCACCGAGGTACTCGCCGCGCCGCTCCTTGGCGATGACCTGCGAGTAGACCTGGCCGGTGGTGACGTTGGCCGAGCCGTCGAGGTCGACGTCGAGGAAGCGCTCGTAGTGACCGATGTCCAGGTCGGTCTCGGCGCCGTCGTTGGTGACGAACACCTCGCCGTGCTGGAAGGGGTTCATCGTGCCGGGGTCGACGTTCAGGTACGGGTCGAGCTTCTGCATCGTGACCCGCAGGCCCCGGGCCTTGAGGAGCGCACCCAGGCTGGAGGCGGTCAGGCCCTTGCCGAGGGAGGAGGCGACACCCCCGGTGACGAAGATGTGCTTGGTCGTCGTGGTTTTGGGCGGCATCGCCAAGAGGGGGCTCCCGTGGTCGCGTTTGGAGGTGCGTACCGGCGTACCCTCCGGAAGAATCGGGGGGTGCCGTCGCTGCGGTTTCGGGGGGCTCGGCTGTCGCCGTTTCCCACCGGTCCACGGGGTACCAGGGTATCAGCGACATCGGGAGACCGCTTCCGGCCACACGCGGCAGTCGGGTGTTCACGGACGGCGACGCGCGAGCGGAACGGACCCTCCCGCGTGCGGGGAGACCGGCCTCCCCCAGGGTGGAAGGGAGGATTCCTCGTATGCGACCGTGGGACGACAGAGGGACCCGACGGCGGGACCGAGCCCCGTTCACCCGATCGGAGCAACGCCGTTACCGGCGTGATCACCGGGTCACTAGGGTGCGACGTATCCTGCTCGGACATTGCCCGCCGAGCCGGCCGGCCAGCGGCATCACCCCGCCCGTCACCCGGACCAAGAGCTCGTCGAAGATCCCTTGACCGCTGACACACGCAGACCCGGCTGAACACAGCCGACGCATCTGAGCAAGCGCCCCGCGGGGCGGACGTGGCCGTTCGACTGGAGTGAAGCACGTGGCCGGGCGCATCGAGGATTACGCACTCATCGGAGACATGCAGACCGCCGCCCTGGTCTGCCGGGACGGCAGTGTCGACTGGCTGTGTCTCCCCCGATTCGACTCGCACGCGATCTTCGCCGGGCTCCTCGGCACCGAGGAACACGGATTCTGGCGGGTGGGCCCCGCCGGGCCCGCCGACGCCGAGCCCGCCCCGGCCGACCGGCGTCGCTACGTGGGCGACTCGCTGATCCTGGAATCCGAGTGGGACACGCCGCGCGGCACGGTCCGGGTGACCGACTTCATGCCGCCGCGCGACGGCGCCCCGCAGCTCATCCGGATCGTGGAGGGCGTCTCCGGCCGGGTGCGGATGCGCTCCTCGCTGCGGATGCGGTTCAGCTACGGCCGGATCGTGCCGTGGGTCCACAAGGTCGGCGAGCGGACGGTGGCCGTCGCGGGACCCGACTCCGTGTGGCTGGACACCGACGCCGAGACCCACGGCAAGGACCTCACCACCTACTCCGACTTCACCGTGAACCCCGGTGACCGGATCACCTTCACGATCTCCTGGCAGCCCTCCCACAAGGAGCCTCCGGCGCTCCCGGACCCCGAGGGCTCCCTGGAGGCGACCGCCGACTTCTGGCGCGAATGGGTCGAGCACTGCACCTACCACGGCCCCTACCGGGAGGCCGTGATCCGCTCCCTGATCACCCTGAAGGCGCTGACGTACGCGCCGACCGGCGGGATCGTGGCCGCGCCGACCACCTCGCTGCCCGAGGAGATCGGCGGCGTCCGCAACTGGGACTACCGCTACACCTGGCTCCGGGACGCGGCGATCACCCTCTCGTCGATGCTGCGCACCGGCTACCGCGAGGAGGCCCGCGCCTGGCGGGACTGGCTGCTCCGGGCGGTCGCGGGCGACCCGGAGAACCTCCAGATCATGTACGGCATCGCCGGCGAGCGGGAGCTCGGCGAGGCGGAGCTCGACTGGCTCCCGGGATACGAGAACTCCGGCCCGGTCCGGGTCGGCAACGGCGCCGCCAACCAGCTCCAGCTGGACGTCTACGGCGAGGTCACCGAGGCCCTCCACCTCGCGCACATGACCGGCCTCTCCCGGAACGACTACGCCTCGCTCCTCCAGATCAAGCTGATCAACTATCTGGAGAAGCACTGGGACCAGCCCGACGAGGGCATCTGGGAGGTCCGCGGCCCGCGCCGCCACTTCGTCCACTCCAAGGTGATGGCCTGGGTGGCCGTCGACCGCACGATCAAGCTCATCGAGTCCGGGGACGCCGACGGCCCGCTGGAGCGCTGGCACGAGCTGCGCGACGAGATCCACCGGGACGTCTGCGAGAAGGGCTACGACCCGGAGCGGAACACCTTCACGCAGTCGTACGGCTCCAAGGAGCTGGACGCCTCGCTGCTGCTGATCCCGCAGATGGGTTTCCTGCCGCCGGACGACAAGCGGGTCATCGGCACGATCGAGGCGATCCAGCGCGAGCTGTCCACGGAGGACGGTTTCGTGCTGCGCTACCCGACCTCCGGCGAGGAGGCCGGGGTCGACGGCCTGGAGGGCGACGAGGGCGCGTTCCTGGCCTGCTCGTTCTGGCTGGCGGACGACCTGGCGATGATCGGCCGGGTCGACGAGGCGCGCTCGCTCTTCGAGCGGCTGCTCGGGCTCCGCAACGACCTCGGGCTGCTCGCCGAGGAGTGGGACCCGAGGCTCCAGCGACAGGTCGGCAACTTCCCGCAGGCCTTCAGCCACGTGCCGCTGATCGACACGGCGCTGCGCCTGACGGCCAGTGGGGCGTACGGCGGCTGAGGGAGCCGCCCGGCACGCGCGGGACAGGCCCCGGACCTACGATGAAGGGGTCCTGTCCCCCCGTACGAAAGGGGGGTTCCCATGGGCCCCCACATCTCCGAAAGCGCGCTGTCAGGGCTGGTCGAGGACCTCGCCGGCGAGGTGATCATCCCCGGTGACCCCGGCTACGACGAGGCGCGCACCCTCCACAACGGCATGATCGACCACCGTCCCTCGGTGATCGCCCAGTGCGAGAGCCAGGCGGACGTGTCGAACGCGATCCTCTTCGGCCGCGCGTGCGACCTTCCGATCGCCGTGCGCGGCGGCGGCCACAGCGTCGCCGGGACCTCGGTGATCGACGGCTCGCTCGTGGTCGACCTGCGGCGGATGCACACGGTCGTCGTGGACCCGGAGAACATGACGGTACGGGTCGGGGGCGGGGCGACGATGGGGCAGATGGACCACGCCTGCCAGCCCTTCCATGTCGCGACCACCGGCGGGCGGGTCTCCACCACCGGGATCGGCGGCTTCACCCTGGGCGGCGGATCCGGCTGGCTGGAGCGGAAGTTCGGTCTGGCCAGCGACAACCTGCTGGCCGCCGATCTGATCACGGCCGAGGGGAAGCACGTCCGCACGAGCGCGGAGGAGCACCCGGAGCTGTTCTGGGCGCTGCACGGCGGCGGCGGCAACTTCGGCGTGGCGACCTCGCTGACGCTGCGGCTGCACGAGCTGCCCCGGATGAGCGTCGTGATGCTGTTCTTCCTGCCCGACGACGCGCCCGAGGTGGTCCGCGCCTTCCGGGACATCGCGGAGTCCGCGCCGGACGAGGTGGGCGGCGGAACGATCTACCTGCCCGCGCCGCCCGAGCCGTTCGTGCCGCCGGAGCTGGTCGGCAGGCTGGTCTGCGGGACGCTGCTCACGTACGCCGGTCCGGTCGAGGAGGTGCGGGAGCTCGCGGCGCCGCTGTTCGCCCTGAAGCCGGTGATCGAGATCGTCACGGACATCCCGTACGCGGAGCTGCAGTCCATGCTCGACGACCCGCCCGGACTGCGGAACTACTGGTCGGCGGAGTATCTGACGGCATTCCCGGACGAGGCCGTGGACGTGTTCTGCGACCGTGGCGCGGCGATCCCGCTGCCCGCGGCCACCCAGCACGTGCTGTTCATGCAGGGCGGTGCGGTGGCGGCCGGGGCCGGGCCGTATCCGCAGCCGTGGCGCACCGCGCCCTGGGCCGTGCACCCGTTCGCGACCTGGGAGGACCCGGCGATGGACGAGGCCGAGATCCAGTGGGTCCGTGACGTGCGGGCCGACGCGCGGCCGTGGGCGATCGACGCCGTGTACCTGAACTTCGTCGGCGCCGAGGGCGAGCAGCGGGTGGTCTCCTCCTTCGGCGAGGAGAACTACCGCCGGCTGGCGGCGGTCAAGGCCACGTACGACCCCGAGAACGTCTTCCACTTCAACCACAACATCGTCCCGGCCGCCTGAGCGGCCGGGACGATCACCCGCCGCCCGGGCTCACCGCAGCGCGTCGATCACCTCCCGGGCGGCGCGCTCGCCCTCCGTGGCCCCGCCTTCCATGAAGCCCTGGAAGTCGTAGCTGCAGTGTTCGCCGCCGATGTGCACATTGCCCTGGGCGGTTCCCTCGTACCCGGCGTAGCGGTGGAGGTAGCCGACCGGCCAACAGGAGTACGCGCCCAGCGCGTAGGGGCTCCGGTGCCAGGCGGACAGCTGGGCGCGCCCCGTGTAGGCCCGTGAGGTGCCGGGGAAGAAGGCGTCGATGCCCGCGAGGTGACGACCGACGAGGGTCCGTACGTACGGGTCGGACTCGGTGGAGAACGGTTCCGCGGGAGTGAGCGAGCGGGCGAGGCTGCCGCCGCCGTACTGGAGGAGGATGCCGCCGGTCCCGCCCTGGATCTTGGTGGTGTCCCAGGTCTGCTGGACCTCGGTGTCGGTGAAGCAGTCGCCGGCCGAGACGCCCGGCCAGGTGCCGGTGCCGCGCCACGGGCGGGTGCCGAACTGCATGTTGAGCTTGGTGCAGTGGCCCATCCGCGCGTCCCGCAGCAGGTTCCCCATCAGCGGGTCGAACCCGGCCCGGGACAGGTCGAGCTGCTTGAGGACGGGCAGCGGGAGGCAGAGGACCGTGTGGTCGGTGGTGACGGTGCGGGTGGCACCGGCCTCGGTGAAGGTCAGCGTCTGTGTGCCGTCGGCGTTGGCACGTACGGCGGTCAGGGACCAGCCGTGGCGGAGGGTGCCGGGGGCGAGTGCCCCGGCGATGGCGTTCGGGAGCCGGTCGTTGCCGCCGACGATGTGGTATCGCTCGTTGGACAGGCCCCAGACGTTGAAGTTGCCCGGATTGGTCTGGTAGCCCATGAGCAGTACCAGGGCGAGCGAGGACTGTTCGGTGGTGTCGGCGCCGTACTCGACGTTGTAGGCGACGTCGAGGAAGCGGCCGAGGGGCGAGGAGTGCCCACCGGGCACCCGGCTCTCGATCCACTCGTACACCGACATCTCGTCCAGCGCGGTGCCGGTGGGCGTGGTCCGGTTCCAGTACACCTCCCCCGCCTCCGAGAGGTCCCGGCGCAGCGACTGGTAGACGGCGTTGAAGTCCTCGTCGGCCCGGTGGCGCGGGTAGTACGCGCCGTTGAACCAGAGGACCTCCTCCGCGCCGTTGGGCCCGCCGCCGAGGAAGTCCTCGGTGTCCAGGTCGAAGCGGCGGCAGAGCTCCAGCATCTTCTTGTGGCTGGTGTCGATCAGCTCACCGCCGATCTCGGAGGTCTGTCCGTACGCCCAGTGGGCGCGCTGGGTCCACATGCGGCCGCCGACCCGTGAGGGGTTCGCCTCGTAGAGCACCGGCTTCAGGCCGGCGTCCTGGAGGGTGAGGGCGGCGGTGAGGCCGGAGATGCCGGCGCCGACGACGGCGACCCGGGCGGTGGTCCTGACCGGCGGGTCGGGGACGGCGGCGCGGGCGGGCACGGCTCCGCCCAGGCCGGTACCGGCGGCGACGCCGGCGGCGGCCGCGTACAGGAGGAGCGAGCGGCGTCCGGGGGCGTCGGCTCTCATGCCCCTCAGTTCGTCGACGGGCAGCTTGAGCCGTCGGGCGTCGGCGTGCTCGGCGGCGAGGGATTTCAGGAGGTGCATCGGGTTGGTGCGTGCCATGGGGCTCTCCTGGGGCTGGAAGGAAGATCTCCGCTCCGGGTACGGGAGCGCGTCGGGGAACTCAGCTCCGGGGTACGGGAGCGGGGGCGGGTGCCTCTTCGGCGGGGCGCTCGGCGGCGTCCTCCAGCACGATCCGGCCGATGATCTCGTAGCGCTCGGGCCGCTTGGCCCTGAGGTGGAGGCCGAGGCCGAGGCCGCCGAAGAAGACCGCGCCGACGATCCAGGGGATCGCCTCGAAGAAGAGCGAGTCGGCGGCGAGACCGGCCGCCGTCTCCATGTTCATGATCAGCAGCACGACGACGGCGATCATGCCGACGCCGCCGAGGAGCGGGGCGGTGAAGGTCCTGAACCAGTGCCGGTCCTCCGGGTGGTTCTTCCGGAAGTAGCCGATGACGGCGAAGGAGCAGAGGGTCTGGACGATGAGGATCGCCATCGTGCCGAGGATCGCGAGCAGGGTGTAGAGGTGGATGTACGGGTCCTGACCGGTGATCCAGAAGGCGCCGACGAGCAGGACGGCTGTCGCGGTCTGCACGTACGAGGCGATGTACGGCGAGCCGTGCCTCACGTGCGTCCGGCCGAGCGCGGGGTGGAGGAAGCCCTCGCGGCCGATCGCGTACAGATAGCGGGAGGCGCACTGGTGGAAGGCCATGCCGCAGGCGAAGGAGCCGGTGAGCAGCAGCCATTGGAAGGCGTCGACGGCCCAGGCGCCGATGAAGGTCTGCGTGGGCGCGAAGAACAGGTCGAGCGGTGAGGCGGAGGAGGACAGTCTCACCGATCCGGCGAGGCCGTTCCCGGCGATCGTCATCCAGGACACGTAGATGTAGAAGACGCCGACGCCGATGACCGAGATCAGGGTGGCGCGGGGGATGACCCGCTTGGGGTCGCGGGACTCCTCCCCGTACATCGCGGTGGACTCGAATCCGACCCAGGACCAGAAGGCGAAGAAGAGGCCGAGGCCGGCGGAGGTGCCGGTGAAGGCGTTCGCGGGGTTGATCGGCTCGACGGGGATGCCCTCGGGCCCGCCGCCGGCGATCAGGACGGCGGTGGCGACCGCGAAGAGGACGGCGATCTCGGCGACCAGCATGACGCCGAGCGCCTTGGCGGTCAGGTTGATGTCGAAGTACGAGAGGACCGCGGTGACCGTCAGCATGACCGCCGCGTACAGGATCCACGGAATGTCGACGCCGAACTGATCGGCGACCGTCGTCTTGGCGAAGTACGCGAAGACGCCGACGATCGAGGCCTCGAAGACGACGTACGCGAGGACGGCGAGCATGCCGGAGGCCATTCCCGCGATCCTGCCGAGGCCGTGCGAGATGTAGCCGTAGAAGGCGCCGGCGGCCGTGATCCGCTTGGCCATGGCGACGTAGCCGACCGAGAAGACGGTCAGGACGAGCGTCGCGAAGAGGTATCCGGCGGGGGCGCCGGTGCCGTTGCCGAAGCCGACGGCGATGGGGAGGTTGCCGGTCATCGCGGTGATCGGGGCCGCGGTGGCGACGGCCATGAAGACGACGCCGACCAGCCCGACGGAGTTCGCCTTGAGCCGGTGGACCTCTGGGGTGGGGTTCTCTGCCATGCCGCGAGAGCATCCTCGCGAGTGACGTAGGCCACAATCGACAGGGGGTCACACAATTCCCGCGAGGGGACGACGAGTTGTCGCCCCCGTGTACGAACTGTCGGGTCCCGTGACCGTGGGGTGATGTCGCCGGAACACGGACGCGGGTAGCGTCCGGCCCCATGGACAATCAGGGCGGGATCACCGTGCAGCGGGCCCTCGAACTCCCGGGCCTGCGCGGCGGGCTCCCGGAGGTCGTCGCGGGCGCGGACCGGCTGCACCGCACGGTGCGCTGGGTGCACGCGGGCGAGGTGCCGAACATCGCGTCGCTGCTCAAGGGCGGCGAGCTGCTGCTGACCACGGGCCTCGGACTCGGCACCAGGCCGGCCGAACAGCGGGCCTTCGTACGGCGCCTCGCCGACCGGGGGATCGCCGCGCTCGTCGTCGAGCTGGGACCACGCTTCGCCCGCCTCCCGGCGACGATAGTGGAGACCGCGAGGGCCGCCGGACTGCCGCTGGTGCAGCTGCACCGCGAGGTCCCCTTCGTGGCCGTGACCGAGGAGATCCACACCGAGATCGTCAACGGCCACTACGCGCTCCTCCGGCAGGCCGAGGAGGTCCACCGGCAGTGCACGGAGGCCCTGCTCGGGGGCGGCGGGGTCCCGCAGGTCCTGCGCATCCTCTCGGACTTCGCCGCCAATCCCGTCTTCCTGGAGACGGCCGACGGACAGCTGCTGTACGCGGCGGGCACCGAGTCCGCGCCCGCCGACCCGCTCCAGGTGTGGGACGGGCTGCGCGGCCAGCGGGCCGCCCGCGAGTCCGGCCCGCCGACCGGCACGGTCCTGGTCGACGTGCCCGGCGGCGGCCCCGGCACGTCCTCGGTGCGGGCCCGTCTCGTCCTGCTCTCGGTCTCCGGCGCCCTCTCCCCCGTGCACCGCATGGCGGCCGAACGCGCGGCCGGGCTCCTCGCGGTCGTCCTCATGCAGGCACGGCAGGAGGAGGAGCTGGCCGCGCGCGGCCGGGGCGACTTCCTGACGGACCTGGCGGAGGGCCGGATCACGGCCGAGGACGCCCCGGCGCAGGCCCGGGTCCTCGGCTTCAAGCCGGGCGACGGCCCGCTGCTGCCGGTGGTGATGCGTCTGGCCTCGGAGCTCTCCCCGTCCGGGAACTGGGCTCTGCTCGCCCGCGCGGTGCTGGAGGAACTGGCCTCCGTGGGAGTCCCGGTCCTCCTGGGCGTCCGGCCGGTCGAGGGGCGGGTGCCGCTGCTGCTCGGCCTGCGCTCGGAATCGGAGCGCACCGCGGTCGCGGACCGGGTCGCGGCGGCGCTCCGCGCGGGCGTGGAACGGGCCGGTCTGGAACGCGCCGGGGCGCACCCGCCGGTGGTCGTGGTGGGGGTGGCGGGCAGCTGGGCGGCGGCCTCGGCGGGCCTGCGGCACGCGGCGGAGACGGCGACGGCCGCGCAGGGCCTCTCGGACCTGCCCTGGTACGACGCCCGGCGCCTCGACATCGACCTGCTGCTGTGGCGGCTGCACTTCCACGGGGACACGGTCCTGGCGGCGTTCGTGGACCGCGCGATCGGGCCCCTGCGGGACCACGACCGCACGTCCCGCCCGCCGCTCCTGCCGACCCTGGAGACGTATCTGGCGCACGCGGGCCGCAAGGCGGAGACGGCCCGGGAACTCCATCTCAACCGTCAGACGCTCTACAACCGGCTGGCCCGCATCTCGGAGCTCCTGGGCACGGATCTGGACGACCCGCAGACGGTTCTGGCCCTGTCCCTGGCCCTGAGAGCCCGCCGCCACACGCCGTAGGGGTTCCCCCGCCCCAGCCGACCGCTCCCGCCGGCCGTACCCGTCGGCCCTGCCCGTCGCCCGTACCCGCCCCGCTCCGCCCCGCGGTCCTCCCCCTCGCGGGCGGTCGTCCACCGGGGCGGGGACGGGGCGCCACCGGGAGCACCCGGCACCGAGGAGCGGGCGCTACCGCCCCACCAACTCGTCGTACACGCTCAGCACATGCGCCACCGTCTCGTCCTCCGTGGGCCAGGACCGCGCCTGCACCCGTCCGGCCGCCGCGAGATCCATCCGCCGCTCCACGTCCTCCAGCAGCCCGCGCACCGCCCCGGCCAGCGCTTCCGCGTCCCCGTACGGCACCAGCTCCGCGGCGTCCCCCACGAGTTCCGGTACGCCCCCGACCGCCGTGGCGACGAGCGGCACGCCGAGCCGCAGGGCCTCCTGGGCCAGCAGGGACCGCGCCTCCCACCGGGACGGCAGCACCGCCACATCCGCCGCCGCGAGCAGTTCGGCGACATCCTCACGGCGTCCGATCAGCCGCACCGGCAGACCCTCGGCCGCGATCCGCCGCTGCAACGCGGCCCGTTCGCGCCCCTCGCCCGCGATCACGAGCAGCGGCTGCGGATCGAGCTCCCGCCACGACCTCGCCGCGTCGAGCAGCGTCCGGTATCCCCGCCCCCGTTCGAGCGCGCCGACCGCCATCAGCAACGGCCGGTCGACGGCGCCGAGTTCGGCCCTCGCCTTGCCGTCGTGGAGGCATACGGGTCCGCGGGCGGCCGGCACCGTGACGGGCGCGAGCCGGGCGTCCCGGGCACCCCTCCGCCGGGCCCGGTCGACCAGCTCGGAGGACGTGCCGAGGACAACGGTCGCGGCCCGCACGGTCCTTCGTTCGAGAAGGCGCAGCATCCCGCCCCCGGCCCCGTCCACATGGACCCGGCTGTCCCAGGTCGTCACGAGCGGCGCGCGGCCGCCTCCGCCCGGACCGCCCGTGCGGCCGGACAGCGCGAGCGCGGCCCGTACGGACGCGGGCAGGCCGTGCGCGTGGACCACGTCGGCGCCGATGCAGGCGTTGCGGAGGGCGGTGACCGTGGCGGGATCGCCGAGGCGCGGCAGCGGCACGAAGTGCGCGCCGGCACCCAGATAGTCGTAGACGCGGTCGAGTTCGGCCGGGGCGCACACGGTCACCCGCACGCCCCTCGCCACCAGCCCCGAGGCAAGTGATCGGACGTGAGCGCTGCTGCCCGCGCTGCCGCCGCCCAGCACTTGGACCGTACGGAGCTGTGTCACGCGCCCAAGGATGCCAGTCCGCGTCCCCGACCGTACGCACGTTCCGGCACCGAAGTGGCGTCGTTCCCCTGTACGGAAGGCGTACGGCTCCGGGACTCACCCCACGGGTTCACCCACTCGGGTGAGCGCGCGAGGAGGTCTCGCGCTCCCCCGAATCCTCCGTGCCCCGGTCCCCACGCTCCCCCGGGTGCCTCGTGAGGAGTTCTCCAGGTACCCCCGGGCCCTGAGCACCCCGGGCCTCGCGCTCCCCCCACACCGCGGCGGCGACCAGCCCGGCCGCGTGGGCGGCGAGGCCGAACCGCCCGTTGCCGACGGCGATCGCGCTGCCGACGGCGGCGCCGAGCGCGTGCGCGCCCGAGTCGCCGAGCATGGTGCGCTCACCGAGGTCGTCCCCGAGGACCGCCGTGACGGCTCCCACGGGGGCGGCCGCGAGCGAGCCGCGCAGCAGCCCGGGAGCGGCCAGCGCGAGGACGGCGAGCCCCGCCCGCCCGGGCCGTACGTCCACCAGGTTCACCAGATGGGCGCTCCCGGCGACGACCGCACCGGCGAGGACCTTGTCCACGGGCCGCTCCTTGAGCAGCGCCCCGGCCACGAGCGAGGCGGCACCGATACCGAGGAGCTTGACCGTCCCGCTGGTCACCTCGCCGTCCCGCAGCGCCGACAGATGGGCCCGGAAGCCCCGCCTGTGGTCACCCTTCACGTCGTCGTACGCCCCGCAGGCCCCGGCGGCCAGCACGGCGAGCGCCGCGGGCCCGCTCCCGGTGCCGACCGCGGCGCCGAGGGCCGCGGCGGGCCCGGCGTACAGATCGACGCTCCGCCCCGTGTGGTTGGTCCGGAGCCACCGCTCCTCGGGCGCCCACCGCCGCAGCCCCTCGTACACCGCCCGGCTCACGCCCGCGGCGACCGCGAAGGAGGCGAGGCGCCTCACCCGTCCGCCCGGGCCGTCGCGAGAAGCTCCTCGGCGTGGGCCCTGGCCGTCTCGGAGTCCTCCTGGCCGGCGAGCATCCGGGACAGCTCCCGCACCCGCTCCTCGCCCTCCAGGACGGTCACGCCGGACCGGGTCACCGAGCCGTCGTTGGTCTTCTCGACGAGCAGTTGCCGGTCGGCGAAGGCCGCGACCTGCGGGAGGTGGGTGACGACCACGACCTGAGCGGTCCTGGCGAGCTTGGCGAGCCGGCGGCCGATCTCGACGGCCGCCTTGCCGCCGACACCCGCGTCGACCTCGTCGAAGAGATACGTCGGCACCGGGTCGACGCCGGCGAAGACGACCTCCACGGCGAGCATCACCCGGGACAGCTCACCGCCGGACGCGCCCTTGGCGATCGGCCGGGGCGGGGCACCGGGGTGCGGGGCGAGCAGCAGCTCGACCTCGTCGGCCCCGGACGCGCCGTACGCGACCCGGCGGCCGCCGACCTCGACGCCCTCGGGGTCCTCGGTCTGCCGGATGTCGAAGGACACGCGCGCGTGGGGCATGGCGAGCGAGGCCAGCTCGGCGGTGACGGCACCGGCGAACAGATCGGCGGCGGCGGTACGGGCGTCGGTGAGCCGTTGGGCGAGCACCGACAGGTCGTCGCGCAGCCGGTCCCGCTCGGCGGTCAGTTCCTCGATGCGGTCGTCGTCGGAGTCCAGCTCGCCGAGCCGGCCCGCGCTCTCCTCCGCCCAGGCGAGGACTCCCGCGATGTCCTCGCCGTACTTCCGGGTGAGCTGGGTCAGCGCCGCGCGCCGCTCCTCGACGGCGGCGAGCCTCAGCGGATCGGCGTCCAGGTCGTCGGCGTATCCGGCGAGTTCGGTGGCGACGTCGCCGAGCAGGATGGAGACCTCCCCCATCCGGTCGGCGAGCGCGGCGAGCGCCGGGTCGTGCGACCGTACGGCCTCCAGGGCCCGGCCCGCGCCCGCGACGAGGGTCGTGGCGTCGACGGACTCGGGGTCCTCGGGGACGCCCGCGAGCGCGGCGTGCGCGAGCGCGGCGGCGGAGGCGAGGGCCTCGGCGTGACCGAGCCGCTCCGCCTCGGCGGCGAGTTCGGTGTCCTCCCCGGCGAGCGGGGCGACGGCCTCGATCTCACCGAGCCCGAACCGCAGCAGATCGGCCTCCTGGGCCCGCTCCCGGGCCCGGGTGGTGATCTCGTCGAGTTCCCCGGTGACGGCGCGCAGCCGCCGGTACGCCTCGGCGTAGGCGGCCAGTGGTACGGAGACGGCCTCGCCCGCGTACCGGTCGAGCGCCCCCCGCTGCCGGGCGGGCTTGAGCAGGCCCTGCTGGTCGGTCTGACCGTGGACGGCGACGAGTTCGTCGGCGAGTTCGGCCAGCAGCCCGACGGGCACCGAGCGCCCGCCGAGATGGGCCCGTGAACGCCCCTCGGCCGAGATGGTGCGGCTGACGAGCAGTACCCCCTCGTCGAGCTCCGCCCCGGCCTCCTCGGCGCGTACGGCGGCGGGCGAGCCCGCGGGCACGCTGATCCGCCCCTCGACGACGGCCGACGCCGCACCGATCCGCACGAGGGCCGGGTCGGCCCGTCCACCGAGCAGCAGGCCCAGGCTGGTCACCACCATGGTCTTGCCCGCACCGGTCTCACCGGTCACCGCGGTGAAGCCGGGCGACAGCTCGACCACCGCGTCGTCGATGACCCCGAGCGACCGTATCCGCATCTCCTCCAGCACGCCCCAGACCATACGAGGTTTCCCGGGTGCGATGCGACATCACCCCCGGGCGTAACTCTCCGGCGCGCCGATCGTTCCGCGCCCCGGAAGCCCGGGGCAGGGGTTCCGGGCGCCGGGAGCGGGCCCGCACCCGCCCCGCGGCCCCACCCGCAGGGATGTCAGCGCGCGCCGCCGCGCCACCCCGACACCGGAAGGGCGAACTTGGCGACCAGCCGGTCCGTGAAGGAGGCGTGGTGGAGCCGGGCGAGCCTGACCGGCACGGCACCCCGCCGCACCTCGACCCGGGCCCCCGCGGGGAGTTCCACCGTCCGCCGCCCGTCGCACCACAGCACCCCGTGCGGGGTGTGCGGCTCGACCTCGACGGCGAGCACCGACTCGGGGGTGGTGATCAGCGGCTTGGCGAAGAGGGCGTGGGCCCCGATCGGGACCATGAGAAGGGCCTCGACCTCGGGCCAGACGACCGGGCCGCCCGCCGAGAAGGCGTAGGCGGTGGAGCCGGTCGGTGTCGCGCAGATCACGCCGTCGCAGCCGAAGCCGGTCACCGGACGTCCGTCGATCGCGAGGACGACCTCCAGCATCCGTTCCGGGGACACCTTCTGCACGGCCGCCTCGTTGAGCGCCCAGTCGCGGTGCAGGACGTCGCCGTTCTCGTACACGACGACGTCGAGCGTCATCCGCTCCTCGACCTCGTAGGCCTTCGTCACGACCCGGTCGACGACCTTGTCGAGGTCGTCGCGCTCGGCCTCGGCGAGGAAGCCGACGCGGCCGAGGTTGACGCCGAGCATCGGGACGCCGGAGGCGCGGGAGAACTCGGCGCCGCGCAGCAGGGTGCCGTCGCCGCCGAGGACGACGAGGAGTTCACAGCCGTCGAGCGCGTCGGAGCACGCTTCGGGAACCTTCTCGACGGACGGCGGCAGCGGCAGGTCCTCGGCCTCCGCCTCCAGGACACGGACGCCGATGCCGCAGCGCAGCAGGCCGAGGACGACCAGTTCGGCGCTGCGCACGGCGGCGGGCCTGCCGGTGTGTGCGAGGAGGAAGACGGTACGTGGTGCGGTCTCTGGTGCTGCTGCCGTTGAGCTCAACGAGGTCCTTCCGCCACGGCGCGGTCGACATCCGCCGGATCCAGCGCGGGCGCCCCTGCCCGCAGCCACAGAAAGTACTCGACGTTGCCGGAGGGGCCGGGCAGCGGGCTGGCCGTGACGCCCAGGACGCCGAGCCCGAGCTCCGCCGCGCGCCGGGCCACGTTCTTCACGGCGTCCGCGCGGAGTTCGGCGCTCCGGACGACTCCGCCGGTGCCGAGCCGCTCCTTGCCCACCTCGAACTGCGGCTTCACCATGAGGACGAGGTCGGCGTCGGGAGCCGTGCAGGCCGCCAGGGCGGGCAGCACGAGGCCGAGGGGGATGAAGGAGAGGTCGCCGACGACCAGGTCGACGGGAACGCCGTCGATCGCGTCGACCGTCAACTCGCGTACGTTCGTACGGTCCTTCACGGTGACCCGCTCGTCGCTCTGCAGCGACCAGGCGAGCTGGCCGTAGCCGACGTCGACGGCGACGACATGGGCGGCGCCCGCGCGCAGCAGCACGTCGGTGAAGCCGCCGGTGGAGGCTCCGGCGTCCAGGGCGCGCCGGCCCTCGACCTTCAGCCCGAGCGGGACGAAGGCGGCGAAGGCCCCGGCGAGCTTGTGACCGCCGCGCGAGACGTAGTCGGGGTCGGAGTCGTCCTGGACCACGACGATGGCCGCGGCGGTCTCGACCTGGGTGGCGGGCTTGGTGGCGACGGTCTTGCCGACGGTCACCCTGCCCGCGGCGATCAGCTGGCTGGCGTGCTCGCGCGAGCGCGCGAGCTTGCGCCGGACCAGCTCGGCGTCGAGACGGCGGCGTGCCACTCCTGCCACGTTCGGTTCAGCTCCTGTTTTCGTACGGACGAGGGGCGGGGTGCGCGTCGAGCGAGGTCAGCTCGGCACGCAGTCCACGGTGTACATCCTCGTACACCTCCAGGTGTCCGTCCGCCGGGAGGTGGTCCACCTCTTCGAGACGCGCCAGATGGACATCGACCCCGGGGTGCCCGGTGACCACCCGTTCGACCCCGAGCGGCGCGGCCCCCGCGGGCTCGTGGGCGTCCTGCGGAGCCGCCGCGTCCGCGGGCTCCGGTTCGGGCATCGCGTCGTTCATGGTCCCGACGCTACCGCGAACCCCTGGGGTACGGTCGACGGCGATGGCGACGATCACGGAGTGCCGCGGCGCACTCGACAGACTCTCGGACAGCTTCGCGCGGGCGGACGGCGACGTGCGGAGCGCGGCCGCGCTCGACCGCAGCCTGAGCTGCCACATCACCGACCTGGACACCACGTTCACGGGCCGCCTCACGGACGGCCGGATCCTGGTCGAGGACACCGTGGCGGGCCCGCCGCCGGCCAAGGCGCAGATCCGGCTCGCGATGACCGGCGACGACCTGGTGGCGATGGTGGGCGGCGAACTGAACTTCGCGAAGGCCTGGGCCTCCGGCCGGGTCAAGCTGGAGGCGGGCTTCCGCGACCTGCTCAGACTCCGCTCGCTCCTCTAGTCGCTCTCTTCCGGGTCCCGCCCGGACCCCGCGGAGCCCCGCGGGAGACGGCCCGGGAGACGGCCCGGGAAGCCCGCCGGTTCACTTGCGGAGCGCGGGCTCCGGCGACGCCGTCGAGGGCTTGGGGACACGGGCCCTGCGCCCGGCCGGTACGACCAGCGGGGTCCCCGTCTCCGGGTCGTCGATGACCTGGCAGCGCAGCCCGAAGACCCGCTCGACCAGTTCGGCGGTCACGACCTCGGACGGCGGGCCCTCGGCGACCACCTCGCCGTCGCGGACGGCGATGAGGTGGGTCGCGTACCGGGCCGCGTGGTTGAGGTCGTGCAGCACGGCGACGAGCGTGCGGCCCTGGGTCTCGTGGAGCTCGGCGCACAGGTCGAGGACGTCGATCTGGTGCTGGATGTCGAGATACGTCGTCGGCTCGTCCAGCAGCAGCAGCGGCGTCTGCTGGGCGAGCGCCATGGCGATCCAGACGCGCTGGCGCTGACCGCCGGAGAGCTCGTCGACGTACCGCTCGGCCAGCTCGGCCACCCCGGTCGCCTCCATGGCCTCGCGGGCGATCCGCTCGTCCTCGGGGGACCACTGCCGCAGCAGCCCCTGATGCGGATAGCGGCCCCGCGCGACGAGGTCGGCGACGGTGATCCCGTCGGGAGCCACGGAGGTCTGGGGCAGCAGGCCGAGGGTCCTGGCCACCTTCTTGGCGGGCATGGAGTGGATCGACTGCCCGTCGAGGAGGACACGCCCCTGGCTGGGCTTCAGCATCCGGGAGAGGGCACGGAGCAGGGTGGACTTGCCGCAGGCGTTCGGCCCGACGATGACGGTGAACGAGTTGTCGGGGATCTCGACGGACAGATCGCGGGCGATGACCCGCTGCTCGTACGCCAGGGTGACCGATTCCGCGCTCAGCCGCTGCTGTCGACCGTCCATGTCCGTGCTCCCGTGCCCGCGACCCAAAGAAAGTTAGGTTAGCCTACCCAATTTCACAGCCCGAGCCGTGCCAGCGCCTTCCCCGCCTCCGGCACTCCCCCGTCCACGGCGTCGGCGGCCGACCAGGCGGCCCCGCACAGGGCCCGCACCGCGTCCATCGCACCCGCCCCGCCGCCGGCCGCGCCCGCCACCGGGGCCTCGGACCCGTCCTCCCCTTCGAGCGTCAGCTCACCCTCACGCACCGAAGCCCGCCAGTCCCCGCACACGAACCCCCCGTCCGCGTCCGCCACGACCTCGGGCTGCCCCAGGAGCAGCCCCCGCAGATCGGCGTCCACATAGGTCGGCCGGTGCTCCGGCACCGCCCTCAACAGCTGCGCCACATCCGTCACCCCGGTCAGGACGAGCAGCGAGTCCACCCCTCCGTTGAACGCGCCCTCGATGTCCGTGTCCAGCCGGTCCCCGACCACCAGAGGCCGCCGCGCGCCCGTCCGCAGCACCGTCTCCCGGTGCATCGGCGGCAGCGGCTTCCCCGCGACCCGGGGCTCCACGCGGCCGCCCGTGGCGATCCGTACGACCTCCACGGCCGCCCCGTTCCCCGGCCCGATCCCGCGCGCCCCGGGAATCGTCAGGTCCGTGTTGGAGGCGTACCAGGGAACTCCCCGCGCCACCGCGTAACCGGCCTCCGCGAACCGCCCCCACGGCATGTCGGGCCCTCCGTAGCCCTGGACGACCGCCACCGGCTCGTCCTCGGCGGAGTCCACCGGCACCAGACCCCGCTCGCGCAGCGCGACCCGCAGCCCCTCGCCTCCGACGACCAGCACCCGGGAGCCGGGCGGCACGTCGTCGGCGATCAGCCGGGCCACCGCCTGCGCCGAGGTGATCACGTCCCCGGCCTCCGACGGCACCCCGAGCTCCGTGAGGTGGTCCGCCACCGCGTCGGGGGTCCGCAGCGCGTTGTTGGTGACGTACGCCAGGCGCATCCCGCC
The DNA here is from genome assembly GCF_014656215.1 of Streptomyces zaomyceticus. Taxonomy (GTDB): domain Bacteria; phylum Actinomycetota; class Actinomycetes; order Streptomycetales; family Streptomycetaceae; genus Streptomyces; species Streptomyces zaomyceticus. The sequence goes on from NZ_BNBZ01000016.1 coordinate 180,585, forward strand.
GGCCCGCGCGATCCCGAGCGCCTCGACGGCGTGCGGCACGGCCACCCCGCCCGCGTACACGACACCGTCCAGGTCCAGGAGCGCCGTGTCGTACGCCTCGCTCAGGGGCACCGCGCTGCCACCCGGCCGGTTCCTGCCGACACCCTGCTGTCCCTGGCCGTTCCGCACCGTCACCGCACACTCCTCGTATGGTCGGGCGAATCCCGCCCGCTCCCCCGATCATCGCTCATGGCCACCGCCCACATACGATGACGAGATGAACACCTCAGGTCACGCGGCCGCTGATGTCCGCGACGACACCGCGGGGCTGCGCCTGACGCCGTTCCGCGGACTCCGCTACGTCCCCGAACGGGTCGGCAGCCTGGCAGCCGTGACGTCTCCCCCCTACGACGTCGTCGTACGACCTGACGGACTACTCCATCTGGAGTCGGCCGACCCGCACAACATCGTCCGGCTGATCCTGCCTCAGGCGATCACCGCCGGCACCCGTCACCGTAAGGCCGCCGTCACCCTCGACCGCTGGCTCGCGGACGGCGTCCTCGCCCCGGACCCGGAGCCCGCGCTCTACGTGTACGAGCAGCACGGCGACGGCATCCTCCAGCGCGGCATCATCGGGGCCCTGGAGCTCTCCACCCCGGCCGAGGGGATCGTCCTCCCCCACGAGGACGTCATGCCGCACGTGGTCGAGGACCGCGCCGCCCTGATGCGGACCACGGCCGCCAACCTGGAGCCCCTGCTCCTCACGTACGTGGGCGAGGGCGACGGCGCGGGCGCGGTCGTCGAGCGGACCGTCCAACGCCCCCCGCTGCTGGCCACCACCACGGAGGACGGTTTCCGGCACCACCTCTGGGCGGTGACCGACCCGGCCGAGCAGGCCGCCGTGGCCGCCGAGCTCCGCCATCACCAGGCTCTCATCGCCGACGGCCACCACCGCTGGGCGACCTATCTCCGCCTCCGCGAGGAACACCCCTCGCCGGGGCCCTGGAACTACGGCCTGGTCCTCCTCATCGACACCGCCCGCTATCCCCTGCGGGTCCGTGCGATCCACCGCCTTCTCAACCGGCTGCCGGTCGCCGACGCCCTCGCGGCCCTCGACGGCTCCTTCCGGGTACGCCGGATCGAGAGCCCCCTGCCGGCGGCCCTGGAGGCCCTCGCGGAGGCCACGGCCGAAGGCAACGCGTTCCTCCTGGCGGGAGACGGCGGCTTCCACCTCGTCGACCGCCCCGACGCCGCCCTCCTCGACCGTACGATCCGCACCGACCGCCCGGACGCCTGGCGCACCCTGGACGCGACGGTCCTGCACTCCACCCTCCTGGAGCACGTCTGGCGCATCCCGGACGCCCCCGAGGACATCAGCTACATCCATGACACACGGGCCGCGGTCGAGCAGGCGGAGCGCCGCGGCGGTACGGCCGTCCTCATGCATCCGGTGCGCGAGGAGGTCGTACGGGACCTCGCCCGGCAGGGCGTCACGATGCCCCGCAAGTCGACCTCGTTCGGCCCGAAGCCGGCGACGGGACTGGTCCTGAGAAGCCTGGCGCTGGACTGAGCCCCTCGGGAGCGAGGACCCGGAAACGAAGAAGGGCGGCACCCCGGAGGGTGCCGCCCTTCTCATGCGTCAACCGTGTCAGCTCTTGTCGCCGACGCTGTCGTCACTGTCGTCCTCGTCGAGGTCGCCGTCCTCGTCGTCCTCGTCCAGCTCGTCGCCCTCGTCGTCGATGTCGAGGACTTCGCCCTCGACGTCCTCGACGTCCACGTCGTCCACGTCGTCGAGCGCGACGACGTCGTCCGACTCGTCCTCCGACTCGTCGAACGCGTCGACGAACTCGATGCCGTCCATCTCTGCGAGCCGGTCCGAGGCGTCCGTGGCCCCGTCCTTGTCGGCCTCCAGGGCCTTGGCGAACCACTCCCGCGCCTCGGGCTCACGACTGGCGGCGAGCAGCGCGTCGGCGTAGGCGTACCGCAGGCGCGCGGTCCACGGGTGAACGGCGCTGGAAGCGAGCTCGGGGCTCTGCAGCGTCACGATGGCCGCGTCGAGCTGTCCCAGGTCCCGGCGAGCACCGGCGGCCACGAGCCGCATCTCGACCTGACCGGCCTTGTCCAGCTTCTGCACCTCGGGTTCACCGGCCATCGCGAGCGCACGCTCGGGCCGGCCGAGACCGCGCTCGCAGTCGGCCATGACGGGCCAGAGCTCGACGCCACCGCTCATCCGGCGGGCGGCACGGAACTCGGCCAGGGCCTCGGAGTACTTCTGCGTGGCGTACGCGGCGAAGCCGGCGGCCTCGCGCACGGCGGCGACACGGGAGGCGAGCCGCAGGGCGACCCTGGAGTAGCCGTACGCCGCCTCCGGGTCCTCGTCGATCAGCTGAGCGACCATGACGAGGTTGCGCGAGACGTCCTCGGCGAGCCCCTTGGGCAGGCTCATCAGCTCCTGGCGCACATCCGGGTCGATCTCCTCACCGGTGACCTCCGGCGGGATCGGCAGCCGCTTGATGGGCGCGCGGTCGCTCCGCTCCCGGTCGTCACGGCCGCGGAACCCACCGCGGTCGCCACCCCGGTCGTCACGGCCGCGGTATCCGCCACGGTCGCCGCCGCGGTCGTCACGGCCGCGGTACCCACCACGGCTGTCGCCACCACGGTCGTCACGGCGGAAGCCGCCACCACCCCGGTTGTCGTCCCGGCGGAACGACGAGGGACGCTCGCCGCCACGGTCGTCCCGGCGGAAGCCACCGCGGTCGCCGCCGCGGTCGTCGCGCGGGAAGGAGGGCCGGTCGTCACGACGGAACGACGAGGGACGCTCGCCACCGCGGTCGTCCCGGCGGAACCCACCGCGGTCGCCGCCACGGTCGTCACGGGGGAACGACGGCCGGTCATCGCGACGGAAGCCACCACGATCGCCACCACCGCGGTTGTCGCCACCGCGGTCGTCACGACGGAACCCACCGCCACCGCGGTTGTCTCCACCACGGTTGTCGTCACGACGGAAGCCACCACGGTCGCCACCGCCACGGTTGTCACCGCCGCGGTCGTCCCGGCGGAACCCACCGCGGTCGCCACCGCCACGGTCGTCCCGGCGGAACCCACCACGGTCGCCACCGCGGTCGTCGCGCGGGAAGGAGGGCCGGTCGTCACGACGGAACGACGAGGGACGCTCGCCACCGCGGTCGTCACGGCGGAACCCACCGCGGTCGCCGCCACGGTCGTCACGGGGGAACGACGGCCGGTCATCGCGACGGAAGCCACCACGATCGCCGCCGCGGTTGTCGCCACCGCGGTCGTCACGACGGAACCCACCGCCACCGCGGTTGTCTCCACCACGGTTGTCGTCACGGCGGAACCCACCACGGTCGCCACCGCCACGGTTGTCACCGCCGCGGTCGTCCCGGCGGAACCCACCGCGGTCGCCGCCGCGGTCGTCACGCGGGAAGGAGGGCCGGTCGTCACGACGGAACGACGACGGACGCTCGCCACCGCGGTCGTCACGGCGGAACCCACCGCCGGCGCCACGATTGTCGCCGCCACGGTCGTCACGACGGAAGCCACCACGATCGCCGCCGCGGTTGTCGCCACCGCGGTCGTCACGACGGAACCCACCGCCACCGCGGTTGTCTCCACCACGGTTGTCGTCACGGCGGAACCCACCACGGTCGCCACCGCCACGGTTGTCACCACCGCGGTCATCACGACGGAACCCACCGCCGGCGCCACGGTTGTCGCCGCCACGGTCGTCGCGGCGGAAGCCACCACGGTCGCCACCACCGCGGTTGTCACCGCCACGGTTGTCACCGCCGCGGTCATCACGACGGAACCCACCGCCGCCACGGTTGTCACCACCGCGGTTGTCGTCCCGGCGCGGCCCACGGAAGCCGCCTCGGTCGCCACCGGCACCGTCCCTGCGACGCGGTTCGCGCTCCGGACGGTCGTCGGGAGAGTTGGTGGACATCGGTGTGACTCCTGTCTTCGGGTACTGCAGTCATTCTCGCGCAGCCGGCACTCAGCCGCGCATCGGAAAAGTCAAGCAAAAAACAAAAGGACCCCTGGTCCCAGCGTGAACGCTGGGACCAGGGGTCCTGAAGAATTGTTCGGCGGCGTCCTACTCTCCCACAGGGTCCCCCCTGCAGTACCATCGGCGCTGAAAGGCTTAGCTTCCGGGTTCGGAATGTAACCGGGCGT
>NZ_BNBZ01000017.1 GCF_014656215.1 Streptomyces zaomyceticus
CCGGCCGGACCCGGGTGGGCCAGCATCGTCGCGGCGTGGTGCATCGGCTGCGGCGGCGTCGGCGGGCCCGGCGGGGCCGGAGCGGGCGGCGGGCCGGGCGGACCCGGCCGGGAAGGCGGCTGCGGGCCCTCGGGCCCGAGCTGCGACACCAGTTGCGTGGGGATGTACGCCCCCGCGCCCGAGGAACCACCCGGGACACCGGGCGCGCTCGGCGCACCCGGAACTCCCGGGGCTCCCGGCGGCGGAGGCGGAGTCGCCGGACCACGCCCGCCCTTCGGCGGCAGCGCGGCCTTGCTGGTCGCGGCGTCCGCGATGTCCCCGGGCCCACCCGACGCCGAGGGCGCGGGCGGCGGCAAGGTGGGCACCCCGGGGCCGGCGGGACCGACCGGGGCGGCCGGGGCGGCCTGCGGCGGCACGGCGGCCGGCGGGGCGAACGGAGGCGCCTGGGCGCCACCCGGCGGCGGAGCTGCCGGGTCGAGCCGGGGCGCCACGGCGGGCGGCGGCAGCGCGCTGCCGCCCTTCATCAGGGCGGTCGGCGCGTCGGCCCCCACCTGCGGCGGCGGGGTGTCCTCGTCGTCCGTCCCCGACAACGCCGGCGCGAACACGGTCGCGGGCAGCGGCACCGCCCCGTCCGCACCCCCGGAACTCGCGTTGGCGTCGGCCCACGGGCTGGGCGCGGGCGGCGGCGTCGCCGCGGACGGGGTCACCGGCGCGGGCGCCGGCGACGCGACCGGGCCGGCGGCCGCCGGAGTCGCGGGAGGCACGGGAGCCGAGGGCGTCTCCGCCGGGACCCCGTCCATCGCCGTCGGCTCGTACGCGGCACCACCCGGCGCCACACCGACCCCCGCACCCTCCGACGAGGCGGAGGACACGGGCAGAGAGGAAAGGGAGGAAGAAGCCGAGGAGGCCGACGACGCCGACGAGGCGGCCGAAGCCGAGGACCCCGCCTCCGCCACCGCCACCGGATCCGACACATCGTCCGCAGGACCCGACGAACCCACGCTCTCCTGCGACACGTTCGGCTGCTTCGGCAGCCCGATCCGGTCCGCCGCGTCCTGCAACCACTCCGGCGGGCTCAGCAGGAACGACGTCTGATTCAGATCGATCCGGGCCGCCGGAACGGCCGCCTGCGCCGGAACGTCCTCCGCGGCCCCGTACTCCTCCTCGTACCGGCGGATCACCTCACCCACCGGCAGCCCCGGCCACAGCGTCGCCTCACCGCTGTCCCGGGCGATCACGAGCCGCTGACGCCCGCCGTCCGACGTCGGACCGCCCTCGCGGTCCTCCGCCCACACCACGAACCCCAGCTCGAACTCCCGCACCCGCACCTCACGGTGCTGATACGACGGAAGCTCACCGTTGATCCACTCCTCGGCGCGCTCCTGCGCCTGCGCGAACGTCACCACAGCCCACTCACTCCCCCACCGGGACCACGGCCACCGCACGCGCGAAGCCACCGTCCACCATCAGGTTCGCCACCGTCTCCAGCTCCGGCGGATTGCCCGCCAGACGCTGCAGAAACGCGTCGAAGTCCGCACCACAGGGCAGCAGCAGACGCTCCACCCGCTCACCCACCGACCAGCCCGCCGCCACCTCGCCGGAGTCCCGGGCGTCGTCGTACGCGCAGAACCACACCGAACCGACCCCCTCACCCCGCACCTTCAGCGCGATCAGACCGCCCTGGACGAACGCGACGCCCAGATAGTCCTTGGTCAGATGGTCACGGAGACACTTGTTGACATAGACGAGGTCATTGACACCCGCCTCCTCCCGCACCGTGAAGAACGGCTGGTCCACCAGGAGCCCCAGCTCCGCGTCGAGCGCCGCGCCCACCGGAGCGCAACCGCCCGCCGCCTTCAGGAACGAGCGGTACGCCCCCGGAAGCCGGTAGCCGAGATCCTCCTCGACCCCCAGCAGCTGCTGCTCCGACACCGACACCAGGCCCTTCGGCAGCCCGAAGTGCACCGGCCGGGTCTCCTGCAACGGGCGCGTACCCCGCTTCGTGTGGTCCACGGCAGCCGTCGCCACCCCGCCGTGATGGCGCAGCAGGGCCTTCACCTCGACCGGCACCAGCTCCATCCGGCGGCTGCGCGCCACGTGGTGCCAGGTCCAGCCGTGCGGAGTCGCCACCGACGGAATCGTGTCCCACAGCTCATGACCGGTCGCCGCCATCGCCGCGTTCGCCGACACGTAGTCCGTGAGCCTCAGCTCGTCGACGCCGAACCCCTCCGGCGGGTCGGCGATCTCCGCCGCCGCACGCGCGTACGGCGAGAAGTCCGGATGCCCGAACTCGTCCACCCGCACCCCTCTCGGGTGACGGGAAGCACGGACCGGGTCCGGGAAGTGCACGACCTGCCCGGCATAGGCCGCGTTCGGTGGCGCGGTGTCCTGGCCGAGCCGACCTGTCGTCATGGCGGTTGCCCCCTGCACTGGCGTCGCTGTCTGCTACTACCCGCAGCCGCTGGCTGCTCCTGACTGATGCCGCACAGCCTATGCGCTGCCACAAGAGCCCGAACCGGCCCGATCCGACGGTGACCAAGTGTCACGACGCCATGACAGCCGCACCATGATTCCGACACACCGAAGCCACGTTTACGCGCCCCAGCTTCCCCATATGGCTCCCTATTTGGCAGGCTGTCCACGCAACTCGGGGGATTGCAGGAGGGGAAGAAACGCACCATGCACGCAGCACCTACGCCCACACAGGGTGACCCACGCCTCAACTGGAGCAGCAGCGCCGAAGCCACGCGCGCGCCGTTACTGCTTCAGCGCCGCGACGGGATCCTTCCCACCGTCGGGGCCGCCCTCTCCGTACGCGGCGAGACGACCCTCACGTGCACCGCGGGCCGCGGCGACCGCCCGCCGATCCTGCACGCCCTCGTCCAGGACTTCCTGGACACCCTCACCAGCGGCCAGCGCGAACGCTTCACCGGCCGCTGCCCCGAGGCGATCCTGCTCTCCCGGCACCTCACCGCCACCGAGAACGGACGTTCCAAGCGCGCCCAGCGCAAACCACTCACCCACGGCGAGGCCCGCCGCTCCCTCAAATACGCCAAGCTCACCGCCCGGCGCATCCGCGAGGACGGCGACCCCCTGCACGGCAGCTACTCCGCACCCTGCCGTTCCTGTACGGCGATGCTCGCCCACTTCGGTGTCCGGGCCGTCGACCCCACCACGCCTGTCGAGAACGGCTGACCGCACCCCCATGCCCGACCACCTCAGCACCACCCGCTTCCCGGTCAACGTCGACGCCGCCCTCCGCGAGGCCGGCTGGCAGCCCGGCCGCTGGGACATCAAGCTCGCCGAAGAATGGGCCGACACCCTGCGCGCCCACATCTCCCCGGCCGGACACCGGCACAGCGTCTTCCCCGCAGCCGTCGAGGCCTGGGCCGAATTCGGCGGCCTGCGGATCACCGCGCCCGGTCACGGACGGCAGATAGCGCCCGCCGCCGTACGCTTCGACCCGCTCGCCGGACTCCATCTCTCCCGCACCCTCGCGGACCTCGGACGCGCCCTGGAGACCGAACTCGCGCCGCTCGGCGAGGAGGGCGACCACCAGGCGATCCTCGCCATGGACGTCGAGGGACGTGTCTACAGCCTCGACCACGCGGGCGACTGGTACCTCGGCAAGGACATCGACGCGGCGCTCTCGACCCTGGTCACGGGCGCGCAGCCGCCGCGCCTCACGGCGGGGTGAGCGTCATCCTCCGGTGACCGGGGGCCGCGCGACGGGCCGACCCCCGTCGCCCCCTCCGCCGTCACCCACCCGGCCGCCCCCGACGCGGCCGTCCTCACCCGGCGGACGTGGGCAGCACCGCCGTCCTCACCCGGCGGACGTGGGCAGCACCGCCGACACCTTGAACCCACCGGCGTCGGTCGCCCCCGACACGAACACACCCCCGAGCCGCAGCACCCGCTCCCGCATCCCCACGAGCCCGTTCCCGCCGCTCGGCAGACACACCTCGGCGACCCCCGCGTCCGCGGGACACGGACCGTTCTCCACCTGCATCGCGACCTCGGCCTCCCGGTGCGCCAGCCGCACCACGACCTCGGCACCCGCCGCGTGCTTGTGGACGTTCGTCAACGCCTCCTGCACCACCCGGTACGCCGTCCGCTCCACCTCCGGCGGATACGCCCGCGCCTCCCCCATCACCACGAACTCCACGACCGCCCCCGCGAGCCGCGACTGCTCGCACAGGGCCTCCAGGGCGTCCAGACAGGGCCCGTCCTCGGCGGCGGCCTCGGCGGCGGCGGCAGCGGCCCGCCCCACGGCGGCCAACGGCACCACGGCGGGACCCACCGGAGCGGCCCCCTCCCTCAGCACACCCAGCATCTCCCGCAGCTCGGTCAGCGCCTGCCGCCCCATGTCACCCACGAGAGCGGCGTTCCGCACCGCCTTCTGCGGATCCTTCAACGCCACCGCCTGCAACGCCGCCGCGTGCACCACCATCAGCGACACCCGGTGCGCCACCACGTCGTGCATCTCGCGCGCGATCCGCGTGCGCTCCTCCTGCCGCGCCCACTGCGCCCGCTGCTCCGCCCGGTCCGCGAGCAGCGACAGCTCCTGCTCAAGACTGTCCGCGCGCTCCCGCAGACTCTCCATGAGCCGGCGGCGCGCCCCTATGTAGAGGCCGAAGAGCAGCGGGGGCGCGTTGAGCCCGAGGGTCATGAAGAGCCCGACGACCGGCACGTACCAGCCACTCGGGTCGAAGTCCTGCTGATCGACGTCGGCCTGCGCGACGTCCTGCCGCAGCCGCACCACGGTCACGACGAACACGGCGACCGTCGACATCCCGGCGAGCAGGGCGGTGATCCGCCGGGGCACGTCGGAAGCGGCGAGCGAGTAGAGCCCGACGATCCCCATGAGGAAGCCCATCTCGGCGGGCGCCACGGCGATCGACACGAGGACGACCGCGATGGGCCACCGGCGCCGGACGAGCAGCACGGACCCGACGAGCAGCCCGAACAGCACCCCCAGCGGCACGGGCAGCGAGGCCTTCTCGGCGAACCCGATCCCTTCGAGCCCGCACTCCAGGGCGGACACGAGGGCGAGCCCCACGTCGAGAACGACACTCCGCCGTCTTCCCCACCACCACCATGTCCCGACGCCCCCGGCGCCCCGATCTGCCCCCGTCGCGGTCATACCCACCACCCTACGGGCGAGCCCCGGGGCGGTGCCGGGCTATACCGTCGCACGGAAGGTGCCTGGTACGGCATAGTGGAGGCCGCCGGGGCACGAGGCCGACGCAATGTCCGTTTCAACCCTGTACGCCATCCCCTGTGGTGTAATTGGCAGCACTGAGGCTTTTGGTGCCTTATGTCCGGGTTCGAGTCCTGGCGGGGGAGCTTCTTCACACGGGTCCTGACCGACATGGTCAGGACCCGCACTCATGTCCGCCCCCCTGCCCCCCGGTATCCTTCGTGCGTCCACCACCCAAAGCCGAAGGGCATTCCCGTGAGCGCCAACCGCCCGGCAGCCGTCGTCGTCCTCGCAGCGGGTGAGGGCACCCGCATGAAGTCGAAGACCCCCAAGGTCCTGCACGAGATCGCCGGGCGGTCGCTCGTCGGGCATGTCGTGGCCGCTGCCCGGGAGTTGGAGCCCGAGCACCTCGTCGTGGTCGTCGGCCACGCCCGTGAGCAGGTCCGGGGGCACCTGGAGGAGCACTACGCCGGGACCCGTACCGCCGTCCAGGAGGAGCAGAACGGCACCGGACACGCGGTGCGGATGGCCCTCGACGAGCTCGGGCGGGCGCCCGAGGGGACCGTCGTGGTCGTCTGCGGCGACACCCCGCTGCTCTCCGGCGAGACCCTGCGGGCCCTGGCCGACACCCACGCGGCCGACGGCAACGCCGTCACCGTGCTGAGCGCCGAGGTGCCGGACTCCACGGGCTACGGGCGGATCGTGCGGGACGGCTCCGGTGCCGTGACCGAGATCGTCGAGCACAAGGACGCCACCGACGCCCAGCGCGCCATCCGTGAGATCAACTCCGGTGTGTTCGCCTTCGACGGCCAGCTGCTCGCGGACGCCCTGGGCAAGGTGCGCACGGACAACAGCCAGGGCGAGGAGTACCTCACCGACGTGCTGTCGATCCTGCGCGAGGCGGGACACCGGGTCGGCGCCTCCGTCGCGGCCGACCACCGCGAGATCCTCGGCATCAACAACCGTGTGCAGCTCGCCGAGGCCCGCGCCCTGCTGAACCGGCGGCTGATCGAGCGGGCGATGCTCGCCGGCGTGACCGTGGTCGACCCGGCGTCGGTGTTCGTGGACGTGACGGTGACCTTCGAGCCGGACGCCGTGATCCTGCCGGGGACGCAGCTGCTCGGTGCGACGCACATCGGCGAGGACGCCGAGGTCGGGCCGAACACGCGCCTCAAGGACACCCGCGTCGGCAAGGGCGCCCGGGTGGACAACACGGTCGCCGACTCCTCCGTGATCGGCGACAGCGCCTCCGTGGGGCCGTTCGCGTACCTCCGTCCGGGCACGAACCTGGGCGCGCGGTCCAAGGCCGGCGCGTACGTCGAGATGAAGAACGCGACGGTAGGCGAGGGCACCAAGGTCCCCCATCTGTCGTACGTGGGTGACGCGACGATCGGCGAGTACACGAACATCGGCGCGGCGAGCGTCTTCGTGAACTACGACGGCGAGGCGAAGCACCACACCACGATCGGCTCCCACTGCCGGACCGGTTCGGACAACATGTTTGTGGCTCCTGTCACGATCGGGGACGGTGCCTACACCGCCGCCGGGTCCGTGATCACCAAGGACGTCCCGGCCGGTTCGCTCGCCGTCGCCCGGGGCCAGCAGCGGAATATCGAGGGTTGGGTGGCCCGCAAGCGTCCCGGCAGCGCCGCCGCGCAGGCCGCGCAGGCCGCCGCCGGGGAGTCCGCCGGCGAAAGCTGACCGGAAACGGGTACGTCGAACTCGGCGTACCGTGATACGTGCACACAAATTCGGCTGGCTCGCACACGCGCACGACAGCTCGTGGAACGCGGCCAGACAACACGTCTGAGGAGACAGTGCTGTGACCGGGATCAAGACGACCGGCGAGAAGAAGCTGATGCTCTTCTCCGGCCGCGCCCACCCCGAGCTGGCCGAGGAGGTCGCGCACCAGCTGGGCGTCGGCCTCGTTCCGACCAAGGCGTTCGACTTCGCCAACGGTGAGATCTACGTCCGCTTCCAGGAGTCGGCCCGTGGCGCGGACTGCTTCCTGATCCAGAGCCACACGGCTCCGATCAACAAGTGGATCATGGAACAGCTGATCATGATCGATGCGCTGAAGCGGGCCTCGGCCCGCAGCATCACCGTGATCATCCCGTCTTACGGCTACGCCCGTCAGGACAAGAAGCACCGCGGCCGCGAGCCGATCTCGGCGCGTCTGGTGGCGGACCTGCTGAAGACGTCGGGCGCGGACCGCATCCTGACCGTGGACCTGCACACGGACCAGATCCAGGGCTTCTTCGACGGCCCGGTGGACCACCTGTCGGCGCTGCCGGTGCTCGCGGACTACGTGGGTGCCAAGGTCGACCGCTCCAAGCTGACGATCGTCTCCCCGGACGCGGGCCGCGTGCGGGTCGCCGACCGCTGGTGCGACCGTCTGGACGCGCCGCTGGCGATCGTGCACAAGCGCCGCGACAAGGACGTCGCCAACCAGGTCACCGTGCACGAGGTCGTCGGTGACGTGAAGGGCCGCGTCTGCGTCCTGGTGGACGACATGGTCGACACCGGTGGCACGATCTGCGCCGCCGCGGACGCCCTGTTCGCGCACGGCGCGGAGGACGTCATCGTGACGGCCACGCACGGCATCCTGTCGGGTCCGGCGGCGGACCGCCTGAAGAACTCCAAGGTGAGCGAGTTCGTGTTCACGGACACGCTGCCGGTTCCGGGCGCGCTCGAGCTGGACAAGATCACGGTGCTGTCGATCGCGCCGACGATCGCGCGTGCGGTGCGCGAGGTGTTCGAGGACGGTTCGGTGACGAGCCTCTTCGAGGAGCACTGAGCCGTAGCCGCTCGGTAGGCACGAGGGCCGTTCCCCGTTCGGGGGAGCGGCCCTCCGCCGTGTTTCGGTGATCGAATTGGGTGGTAGGGCGGTGGGCCGGTAGACTGCCGTAGTTGCTCGGCGAGGGAGGCCGTACCCGTACGGATGTACAGGGTCACGGCGGTCCGTTATCGACGCGCTCTTCGTAGCAGGCCATCGCCAGTCGTGGCCGGGTGACCACATTTTCGTCGTCACCTTTCTACGAGGAGTGCACCATGTCCGAGGTCAAGATCGCCGCTGCCGTCCGCACCGAGTTCGGCAAGGGCGCCGCCCGTGCGATCCGCCGCGACTCCCAGGTCCCCGCGGTCGTCTACGGCCACGGTTCCGAGCCGGCGCACGTGACCCTCCCGGCCCACGAGCTGGGCCTGGCCCTGCGTACGCCGAACGTCCTGCTCTCCCTGGACATCGACGGCAAGAACGAGCTGGCGATCCCGAAGGCCGTCCAGCGTGACGCCATCAAGGGCTTCCTCATCCACGTCGACCTGCTCCTCGTCAAGCGCGGCGAGAAGGTCACCGTCGAGATCCCCGTCCAGGCCGAGGGCGAGCTCGCCGCCGGTGGCAACCTGCTCGAGCACGTGCTCGGCACCCTCTCCATCGAGGCCGAGGCCACCCACCTCCCCGAGGCCGTCACGGTCTCCGTGGAGGGCCTGGAGGCCGGTGCCTCCGTCCTCGCCGGTGACATCACCCTGCCGAAGGGCTCGACCCTGGTGACCGACGCCGACGCCGTCGTCCTCCAGGTCCTGGCCGCGCAGGCCGAGGAGCCGGCCGCCGAGGCCGAGGCCACCGAGGGCGCCGAGGCCTGAGCCGTAGGCTCTGCCTGACGTGACGGGGTGACGGGCCGCACGGCCCGTCACCCCGTTTCCCGTATCCGGATGCATGGACGAGGAGATCCGACGCACATGACCGATGACGCGAACGCGCCCTGGCTGATCGTCGGCCTCGGCAACCCCGGCCCCGAGTACGCGGCCAACCGGCACAACATCGGGTTCATGGTGGTGGACCTGCTCGCCGAGCGGATGCGCGGCTCGTTCAAGCGGGCGGGGAAGGCGCAGGCGCAGGTCGTGGAGGGCCGGATGGGTCCGCCGGGGCCGGCGAGCCGCCGGGTGATCCTCGCGAAGCCGATGTCGTACATGAACCTGTCGGGCGGTCCGGTGACGGCGCTGCGCGACTTCTACAAGGTGCCGACGGCGCACATCGTGGCGATCCATGACGAGCTGGACATCGACTACTCGGTGCTGCGGCTGAAGATCGGCGGCGGCGACAACGGGCACAACGGTCTGAAGTCGATGACGAAGGCGATGGGCGCGGAGTACCACCGGGTGCGGTGCGGGATCGGGCGTCCGCCGGGCCGGATGCAGGTGGCGGACTTCGTCCTGAAGGACTTCTCCTCGACGGAGCGCAAGGACCTGGACTGGTTCGTGGACCGGGCGGCGGATTCGGTGGAGTGCCTGGTGGCGGAGGGTCTGGAGCGGGCCCAGTCGGCGTACAACTCCTGAGGCCTGCGGGGCTCTCGCGGTACGACTGTACGATCCCGGGTCATGACCCACGTCCGTAACGCCGCCATGGCCCTGGTCGTCCTCCTTCTCGTCGTCGCGGGCGCCTGGGCCTCCTGGAACTCGGCCCAGCACGTGCTGCTCGCCAAGGGGCGGGAGCACGGCACGCTGACGGTGACCGGCTGCACCGAGGAGAGGTGCAGCGGCCGCTACACCCCGGAGGACCCGTCCTCGCCGCGCCGGTCGCTGACGATCGCGCGTTCGGTCGCGGCGGAGCCGGGAGCGACGATCCCGGTGGTGGTGAAGCCGGGGACCGACGAGGGCGTGCGGACGGGCTGGGGCGGCGGTCTGCACGCGTGGCTGCCGCTGGGCGGGGCGCTGCTGCTCGCGGCGCCGCTGATAGGCGGGGGTCTGCGGCTGTCGAGGACGGCGTGGTCGGTGGCGGGTGCGGGCGGGGCGCTGCTGGTGGCGGCGTTCTTCGCGCTCTGAGGCTGGTCGGGGCCGGGGATCGCGGCCGGATTCCAGCAGTTCCCGGCGTGATCGTCATGGGGCTCCGACCTGATGCCGGCTCACAGCGGTGGATAGGCTGCCCCCCTGCCACCCCCCACGGCATCCCTCATCCCATAGATGGACGACAGCACATGCGACGTTCTCTCATACCCGCCGCCGCGTTTGTCGCGGCCATGGCAGGCTCCCTCGTCCTGGCCCCGGTGGCCTCCGCGTCGGAGGGCCCCAAGCCGCTCCCGCTGCACCAGATCGAGGATCTTCCCCTGACCGCCGCGGAGTTCGGCGACAAGGGCGACTGCCCGACCGTTCCGGCCGGCAAGGACGGCTGGCACTTCGTGCTTCCGGGCAGCGGCAAGGGCGACTCCGCCGTCTTCACCAAGCTGACGGTCGAGTTCCAGCCGGGTGGCGTCCAGACCATCACGACCTTCGGCCCGCCGAGCGACAAGCACGCCTACGCGAGCTCCGAGCCGGGTGCCAAGCTGGTCGCCGCCACGGCGGAGGTCTCGGGCGAGGTCAAGCAGGGCTGGTTCAACCTGTCCCACACCTGCCCGGTGACCGTCCCCACCCCGACCGGCACCCCCTCGGGCACCCCGTCCGGGACGCCGTCCGAGACCCCCTCGGGCACGCCGTCCGAGACCCCGTCCGAGACGTCCGGCACCCCGTCCGGGACCCCCTCGGGCACGCCGAGCGAGTCCGTCTCCCCGACCGGGACCCCGAGCGCCTCCGAGACCCCCGGTGGCACCGGGTCGCCGTCCGCGACCACCCCCGCCACGGGTGGCACGGGCGGCACCGGCGGCACCGGTGGTGACCTCGCCGAGACGGGCTCCAGCGCCCCGGTCGGCGTGCTCGCCGCCGTCGCCGTGGCCCTCGCGGGTGCCGGTGCGTTCCTGGTGACCCGCCGTCGCAGGGCCCAGCAGCACTAAGGGCCGGCGGTACCGACGTACCCCATCGTGACGGTGCCCCCGTGGAGGGATCTCCACGGGGGCACCTTCATGTCCGCGGCCGGGCGTCAGCCGGTGTTGCGGAGGCCCGCGGCCACGCCGTTCACGGTGAGGAGCAGGGCCCGCGCGAGCAGCGGGTCCGGGTCCTCGCCGCGCTCGGCGGCACCGCGCTGGCGGGCCAGGAGGGCGACCTGGAGGTAGGAGATCGGGTCCAGGTAGGCGTCGCGGATGGCGAAGGTCTGCTGGAGGACCGGGTTGGAGTCCAGGAGCCGCTCCCCGCCGGTGATCTTGAGGACCTCGGCGACGGTCAGCGCGTGCTCGGCCTCGATGGCGTCGAAGACGTGCTTGAGGTCGTCGGGGACCAGGGTGTCGACGTAGTGGCGGGCGATCCGCAGGTCGGTCTTCGCGAGCGTCATCTCCACGTTGGCGAGGAAGTTGCGGAAGAAGTGCCAGCGCTCGTACATCTCGCCGAGGACCGGGTCGAGACCGGCCTCGCGCAGGGCCTTGAGGCCGGAGCCGACGCCGAACCAGCCGGGGACGATCTGGCGGGACTGCGTCCAGCCGAACACCCAGGGGATGGCGCGGAGTCCGTCGAGGGAGACGCCTGAGCCGGGGCGGCGGGAGGGCCGTGAGCCCAGGTGCAGGTCGGCGAGCTGGTCGACGGGGGTGGAGGCGAGGAAGTACGCCGGCAGGCCGGGGTCCTCGACCAGCTTGCGGTACGCGGTGTGGGCGGCGTCCGAGACGGTGTCCATGGCCGCGTCCCAGCGGGCCAGGGCCTCGTCGGACTGACGCGGCGCGGTGTGCAGGGCGGAGGCCTGGAGCGTGGCGGCGACCGTCAGCTCCAGGTTCTCCCGCGCCAGGGACGGGATGAGGTACTTGTCGGAGATGACCTCGCCCTGCTCGGTGACCTTGATCTCGCCCTCGAGGGTGCCCCAGGGCTGGGCGAGGATCGCGTCGTGCGAGGGGCCGCCGCCGCGGCCGACGGTGCCGCCGCGGCCGTGGAAGAGGCGGAGCCGCACGCCGTAGCGGTGGGCGACGTCGCGCAGCCGTCGCTGGGCGCGGTGGATCTCCCACTGGGAGGTGGTGATGCCGCCGAACTTGGAGGAGTCCGAGTAGCCGAGCATGACCTCCTGGACGTCGCCGCGGAGCGAGACGAGGCGCCGGTAGGAGGGGTCGGCGAGCATGCCGTCGAGGATGACGTCGGCGGCCTTGAGCTCGTCGGTGGTCTCCAGGAGCGGCACGATGCCGATCTTGGCCCAGCCGCCGTGCAGGTCGATCAGTCCGGCCTCGCGGGCGAGGACGGCGGCGGCGAAGACGTCGTCGGCGCCCTGGCACATCGAGATGATGTAGGACTCGATGACCTCCGGGCCGAAGCGCTCGAAGGCCTCCTTGATGGTGTGGAAGACACCGAGGGTCTTCTCGCCGGCGGCGTCCAGCGGGGCCGGGGTGGGCGCGAGCGGGCGGCGCGAGCGCAGCTCCTTGGCGAGCAGCTTCTGCCGGTAGTCGCGCGGCATGTCGGCGTACCGCCAGGACTCCTCGCCGAGGCGGTCGAAGAGCTGACCGAGGGCGTGGTGGTGGGCGTCGGCGTGCTCGCGGACGTCCATGGTGGCGAGCTGGAGGCCGAAGGCCGAGAGGGTGCGGATGGTGCGGTCCATCCGGCCGTCGGCGAAGAGGCCGCCGCGGTGCTCGCGGAGGGAGGTCTGGATCAGGGTGAGGTCGTGGACGAGCTCGGCGGTGCCGAGGTAGTCGCGGCCGTCCTGGTGGGGGGTGCCGGAGGCAAGGCGCTCACGGGTGTTGACGAGCTTCTGCCGGACGCAGGTGGCCTTGAGCCGGTAGGGCTCCTCGGCGTTGAGGCGCTTGTAGCGGGGGCTGATCTCCGGGAGGAGCTCCAGGTCGCGCTGGAGGGAGTCCAGGAGTTCCTGGGTGGCTCCGGCGTAGCGGATGGAGTTGGAGAGGAGTCCGCGCAGGTAGTCGACCAGTTCGAGGGCGTCGGTGATGCCGTGCTCGTGCTGGAGGATCAGGACGTCCCGGGTCACCTGGGGGGTGACGTTGGGGTTGCCGTCGCGGTCGCCGCCGATCCAGGTGCCGAAGGTGAGCGGGCGGGTGCCGGAGGGCAGTTCGACGCCGACGCGCTCCAGCTCGGCGGCGAGGTCCTCCAGGACGTCGCCGACGGCGCCGGCGTGCAGTTCGTCGAGGTAGTAGATGGCGTTGCGGGCCTCGTCGGCGGGCTCGGGTCGGACGACCCGGAGCTCGTCGGTCTGCCAGATGAGGTCGATGTTCTCGGCGAGCCGCAGGTCGAGGCGGCGCCGGTCGGCCTCGATGACCGGGGTCTCCAGGAGGGCGGCGATCCGGCGCAGCTTGTTGAGGACGGAGCGGCGGGCGGCCTCGGTGGGGTGCGCGGTGAAGACGGGCCGGACGTTGAGGTTCTTGACCGTCTCGCGGACGTGCTCGGGGTCGCCGTCCTTGAGCATGTCGGCGGTGCGGGCGAGGAGACCGCCCTCGGCGGCGCGCTTCTCGCGCATCTCGCGGCCGCGGTGGACCTGCTCGGTGACGTTCGCGAGGTGGAAGTAGGTGGAGAAGGCGCGTACGAGCTTGGCGGCTGTCTCCAGTTCGACGCCGCGGAGCAGCTCGGCGGCGGCCTCGCCGTCCTCGCGGGTGAGGCTGCGGACCCGCTCGACGAGGTCGAGGAGCTCGTGGCCCTCCTGGCGGACGAGGGTCTCGCCGAGGAGATCGCCCAGTCGGCGGATGTCGGCGCGCAGCTCGGCGCTGGCGGTGGGGGTCTGGTCGGCACTGCTCACAGGTGCGGCTCCTTGCAGTGTTTGAGCACGTCTGGAGGGGTTCTGGAGGCTTGCGGACCGCGCTGTCCGACGCACCCAGGATAGGTGTCCACATTGTGGTCGGCGGCCAGGGTCGTCTTGTGCCCCCTTGCCGCGCGCCCCGGCGCTGCCATACTTACGACGCCGTAGGTTACGGAAGCGTAGCCATGCGCCCCTTTTCTACCGTTCCGCTCTCATTCCTTCCTCATTACCGCATCCCTTCATTCCTTCATCCCTCATCCCCAGGGGACACCCATGACCGCAAGCCCCGAGTTGCTCGAAGCCGAACATGACCTGCCCTCCGCCACGCTCGGCGGGGACAAGAAGCGATCGATCGAGCAGATCACGCTGCTGCTGTTCATCACGGTGCCCTTCGTCGCCCTGGTCGCGGCCGTGCCGCTGGCCTGGAGCTGGGGCGGCGTGTCCTGGCTCGATCTGGGTCTGCTGGTGGCGATGTACTACATCGGCTGCCACGGCATCACGATCGGCTACCACCGCTACTTCACCCATGGCTCCTTCAAGGCCAAGCGGCCGCTGCGGATCGCCCTGGCGATCATGGGCTCACTGGCGGTGGAGGGTCCGCTGGTGCGCTGGGTGGCGGACCACCGCAAGCACCACAAGTTCTCCGACGCCGAGGGCGACCCGCACTCGCCGTGGCGCTTCGGCGAGACGGTGCCGGCCCTGATGAAGGGGCTGTGGTGGGCGCACATCGGCTGGATGTTCGACGAGGAGCGCACGCCGCAGGCCAAGTACGCGCCCGATCTGATCAAGGACCCGGCGATCCGGCGGATCTCCCGTGACTTCATCTTCTGGACGATGCTGTCCCTGGCGATCCCGCCGCTGGTGGGCGGTCTGGTGACGATGTCGTGGTGGGGCGCGTTCACCGCGTTCTTCTGGGGCTCCCTGGTGCGGGTGGCGCTGCTGCACCACGTGACCTGGTCGATCAACTCGATCTGCCACGCGGTGGGCAAGCGTCCCTTCAAGTCCCGGGACCGTTCGGGCAACGTGTGGTGGCTCGCGGTGCTGTCCTGCGGCGAGTCCTGGCACAACCTGCACCACGCGGACCCGACGTCGGCGCGGCACGGGGTGCTGCGCGGCCAGGTCGACTCCAGTGCGCGGCTGATCCGCTGGTTCGAGCTGGCGGGCTGGGCGAGCGACGTGCGCTGGCCGGCGAAGGCCCGCATCGAAGCCCGGCGCCAGAGCGCGTCCGCAGACGCGGCATGATGGAAGACGTGGCGATCGACGGCAGGACCAGTGGCACCGGCAGCGGCGAGCAGAAGCCCCGGCGGGGCCGCCGGGTGCGGATGACGGGCGCGGAGCGCCGGGAGCAGCTGCTGGACATCGGCCGGACGCTCTTCGCCGCGAAGGGCTTCGAGGGCACGTCGGTGGAGGAGATCGCGGCGAAGGCCGGGGTCTCCAAGCCGGTGGTGTACGAGCACTTCGGCGGCAAGGAGGGGCTGTACGCGGTCGTCGTCGACCGGGAGATGCGTCAGCTCCTGGACGGGGTGACGGGGGCGCTGACCGCGGGGCACCCGCGGGAGCTCCTGGAGCAGGCTGCGTTCGCGCTGCTCGACTACATCGAGAACTACACGGACGGTTTCCGGATTCTCGTACGGGACTCTCCGGTGGCCCAGTCGACGGGGACGTTCGCGTCGCTGATCAGTGACATCGCCACGCAGGTGGAGGACATCCTGGGCCTGGAGTTCAAGGCCCGCGGCTTCGACCCGAAGCTGGCGCCGCTGTACGCGCAGGCGCTGGTGGGCAGTGTGGCGCTGACGGGTCAGTGGTGGCTGGACGTCCGCAAGCCGAAGAAGGCGGAGGTCGCGGCGCATCTGGTGAATCTGGCGTGGCACGGTCTGGACGGTCTGGAGCCGAAGCCGCGGTTGATAGGGCACCGCAAGAACTGACGCGGCGGGGAGGCGGCGGGGCGCGGTGGAGCCGGTCCGGACGGAAAAGCACACCGGACGGTCGGATTCGATCCGTAAACCCCTGGTGCTCTGTCAGACCGCGAGTAGACTCGCGTTCAACATCCGGGGGGGGTGTTCCGACCGTCCGACGAGGTCGTCTCCGCGTGCCTTCTGTCATGCGCTGAAGCCGTTCGACGCCTGTTCGAGCCCCCCTGTTTGGTTCCGTTGAACCTCTGATCCCTGGGGGGGATCTTTTTGTTCTTCCTGCACTCCAAGCGTGCCCGCCGTGTCGCCGGCTGCACCGCTCTCGCCCTCTCCGCGGGCATGCTCCTGGCGGGCCCCGCGTCCGCCGACTCGCCGGCGCCGCGTCCGGCCGTCGAGAAGCCGGCCGCGGCTCCGTCCGTCCCGTCGGGGCGGTTCCTGCCGCAGGACGGCGCCCGGTCCGCCGGGACCGCCGGCGCCACGGCGACCCTGCCGTCGCGCGCGGACTTCGACGGCGACGGCCGTACCGACCTCGTCTACCGCACCGGCGGCGGCTCGCTGTGGACGTCGTCGACGTCGTCCGAGCCGTCCGAGTTCCCGGTGTCCGGCGAGTTCGTCAAGGACATCGTCCCGATCGGGGACCAGGACGGGAACGGCAGCGGTCCCGAGGTCCTGACGCTGTCGAAGTTCGGGAACCTGGCGCTCTACGGCGACGCGACCACGTCCTACGCGAGCCACCGCTGGTCGGGTGCCGGCTGGCAGATCTACAACAAGGTCTTCTCGCCGGGCGACCTCAGCGGCGACGGCCGCGCGGACGTGCTGGCCCGCACGCCCGCCGGTGAGCTGTACGTCTACGTCTCCACCGGCGTGTACGGCTCCCCGTTCCACGCCCGCAAGCTGGTCGGCAAGGGCTGGACCATCTACGACCAGCTGATCGGTCTCGGCGACAGCGACGGCGACGGCCGGGGCGACTTCCTGGCCCGTACGCCCGCGGGCGTCCTGTACTTCTACGGCAGCACCGGCAACCCGCAGACGGTGAAGGCGCGCACTCAGGTCGGCTACGGCTGGCAGGAGTACAACCAGATCGTCGGCATCGACGACGACAACGGCAACGGCATCGCCGACGTCGTCGCGCGCGGCTCGGACGGCACGCTGTGGATCTACTACGGCACCGGCGGCGGCCGCTTCACCGCCCGCAAGCAGGCCAGCAGCGGCGGCGGCTGGGCCGGCGTCGCCCAGTTCGGCGGCGCGGGCAACGTGCCGGCACACGGCAAGGAGGGCCTGGTGGCCCGCACCAAGGCCGGCACGCTGTTCTGGTACAACCCGCTGGGCAACGGCAAGCTCGCGCCCCGCGAGCAGATCAGCAGCGACGGCGGCTGGGCCGGCGCGAACCTCTTCGAGGTCAACTCGCTGGGCCGCGACCGGGTCTCCGACACCCTGGAGATCTGGGACGGTCACCTCTACGGCGGCGACACCGACTTCGGCGGCGGCTGGAGCGGCATCAACCAGATCGCCGGTCCCGGTGACCTGAACGGCGACGGCACCGGCGACTTCGTGGCCCGGGACCGCTCCGGCGTGCTCTGGCTGTACCGGAGCAACTACGACGGCACGGCGCTCCACGCCCGCGTCAAGGTCGGTTCCGGCTGGGGTGCGTACGACCGGATCGTCGGCTCGGGCGACTTCAGCGGTGACGGGCTGAACGACCTGGTGGCCCGCGCCAAGGACGGCACGCTCTACCTGTACCAGGGCACCGGGCAGGCCGGTTACCCGTTCAAGCCGCGCGTCAAGATCGGCGGCGGCTGGAACGCGTACCCGAAGATCGTCGCCCCGGGCGACATCACGGGTGACGGCAAGGCCGACCTGCTCGCGGTGAACTCGGGCGGCGAGCTGTTCCGCTACAGCGGTACCGGCGTGGCCGGTGTCCCGTTCAAGCCGCGCGTCTCGATCGGTCGCGGCTACCAGATCTACAACGGTCTGTACTAGTCGACGGTCTGTACGCGTCGTACCGCGCACGCCCAGGGCGCCCCGCACCGGAGTTCCGGTGCGGGGCGTCCGCGCGTGTCAGGCGGGTTTTCGGGCGACGGCGAAGATCCGGCGGAAGGGGAAGACGGTGCCGTGCGGGCCGGCCGGGTAGGCCTCGCGGAGGAGGGCGCGGTACTGGCCGAGGAAGGCGTCGATCGCCTCCTGGTCGTCGCCCAGGGTGGTGAGGACGGGCCGCAGGGCCGTCCCCTTGACCCAGTCGAGGACGGGGTCCTCGCCCTGGAGCAGCTGGCAGTACGTGGTCTCCCAGACATCCGTCTCGCAGCCGAGGTCGGTGAGGCGGGTGAGGTAGTCGGAGGCGTCGAGGATGTGGACGAAGCGGCGGCCCTGGTCGCCGACGCGGCCGCGCCACTCGGGGGTGTCGCAGAGTTCGCCGAGCAGGGCGTGGCTGGGCGAGGTGAAGTTGCCGGGGACCTGGAAGGCGAAGGTGCCGCCGGGGTGGAGCCCGTCGATCCAGCCGGCGAAGGACTCGGGGTGGTTGGGGACCCACTGGAGGGCCGCGTTGGAGACGATCAGGTCGTAGGGCTCGGTGGGGGTCCAGTGGGCGGCGTCGGCGGGCCGGAAGTCGATCCAGCCGCCGCCCCTGGTGGTGCCGGACCAGTCCTTCTCGGCCCGTTCCAGCATGTCGGGCGAGAGGTCGAAGCCGGTGATGTGCGCGTCGGCCCACCGGTCGGCGAGGAGGGCCGTCACGTTGCCGGGGCCGCAGCCGAGGTCGGCGATGCGGGTGGGGCGGTCCTGCGCGGGCAGGTGCGGTATTCGGGTGAGCAGGTCGAGGAAGGGCCGGGTGCGGTGCCCGGAGTGCCGGAGGTACTGCTGCGGATCCCATGCGGGCGCGGATGGTGCGGCGGATTCCACGGAATGCATGTTCGAAGCCCCCTTGCTGGAACGAAATGCCGAAGCGGAACGGAGTTCCGGCCGGGTCCCTTCCCCATAGTCCAGGGAAATATATCTTGATTTCAAGATACTTGATATCGAGAAACTTGAACACAAGAGACTTTATGTCAACAGACCCTCTACACTGATCGTCATGGAGGACGAGGTCGACCGACTGGTCGCAGCATGGCGCCGAGAGCGCCCCGACCTCGACGTGGAACCGCTCGAGGTGCTCAGCCGCGTCTCGCGGCTCGCCCGGCACCTCGACCGCGCCCGTCGGCTCGCCTTCTCCGAGCACCAGCTGGAGCCCTGGGAGTTCGACGTCCTCACCTCCCTGCGCCGCGCCGGCGCCCCGTACCAGCTCTCCCCCGGCCAGCTCCTGACCCAGACCCTGGTCACCTCCGGCACCATGACCAACCGCATCGACCGGCTCACCAAGAAGGGTCTCGTCGAGCGGCTCCCCGACCCCAGCGACCGCCGCGGCGTCCTGGTCCGGCTCACCCCCGAGGGCCGCGACCGCGCCGACGAGGCACTGGCCGGGCTCCTCGCCCAGGAGCGGGCCATCCTGGCCCAGCTCTCGCGCGGCCAGCGGGGCGAACTGGCCGCGCTGCTACGCCAGCTGACCGCCCCGTTCGACAACGTCCCCGGATAGTCCGGCCGGCGGCTCCTCGTCCAGCCGGGCCGGTCCCACGCCCGCCCGCCGGGCCAGCGCCACCGCCGCCAGGGTCGAGTGCACACCCAGCTTCCCCAGCACGTTCTGCATATGCGTCCGGACGGTGTGCGGGGAGAGGAAGAGCCGCTCCGCGACGGCCTTGCGACCCAGACCCGCCACCATGCAGCGCAGCACCTCCCGCTCGCGCGGGGTCAGCGACTCCACCAGCCGCTCGCTGTCCGTCCGGTGCTTGCGGGCCGCCGTCAGCTCCCGCAGGACGCCGGTGAGCAGCGCGGCCGGCAGATGCGTCTCGTCCCGCAGCACCCCCCTGACCACCGCGAGCAGCCGCTGGAGCGAGCAGTCCTTGGCCACCCAGCCGGAGGCTCCGGCCTGGAGCGCGAGGGCGGCCCGGTGCGCGTCGTCCTTCTCCGCGAGGACCACGGTGCGGACGGCGGGCTGGATCCGGCGGACCCCCGCGACCAGGGAGATCCCGTCGACGACACCCTCGGCGTCGTCCGGCACCGCGCGGGCCACGGCCCCCGCGGGCCCCGCGCCCAGCTCGGCGTCGACCAGCAGCACGTCGAACCTGCGCCCCTCGGCGGCACCGCGCTCCAGGCAGCGCAGGGCGGCCGGGCCGCTTCCCGCGGCCGCGACGTCGACATCGGGCTCGGCCGCGAGTGCGGCGGCCAGCGATTCGGCGAAGACGCGGTGGTCGTCCACCACGAGGACACGGATACGTGCCACGGGCACCCCCAAGTGTCGAGGAACGGAACCGACGCGGGCACGGCGCCGGAGGCGGGTCCGTCATCCGCGCGGCCGCCGCCGTGCGTTGAGTGTTACCCCGCTTGCGGCGCCGTACCCGACCGGGTCTCGCCCCCTGAACAGCACCGGCCCCCACCGGCGCTGCCCAACAGAGTAGGGGCGGAGCGTCACGGTGGGGGCCGATTCGCGGAACTGTCCGAAGTCGTACCGGAGTACGAGGGGTGCCGGAGGTCCGCGGCGGGGGTCTCAGAGCCTGCGGGCACCCGCCGAGGGGACGGCCGGGAAGATGCCGGGGGCCGCGTACCCGGCCTCGGCGAAGGCCTTCCCGACGGCGGCGGCGACCTCGTCGGCCCGGTCGGTGTCGACGAGGACGACGGCCGAGCCGCCGAAGCCGCCGCCGGTCATCCGGGCGCCGAGCGCCCCGGCGGCGTTCGCCGCCTCGACGACGAGGTCCAGTTCGGCACAGGAGACGCGCAGATCGTCCCGGAGGGAGGCGTGCCCCTCGGTGAGGACGGGACCGACGGCCCGGGTGTCCCCGGCGTCGAGCAGGGCGATCGTCCGCTCCACGCGGGCGTTGTCGGTGACGACGTGCCGCACATAGCGAAGAATCGTCTCATCGCCCAGACGTGCGAGTGATTCGGGCAGATGCGCGGCGCTCACGTCACGCAGGGCACGGGCGCCGAGCGCCCGCGCACCGGCTTCACAACCGGCGCGCCTCTCGGCGTACGCGCCGTCCCCGAGCGCGTGCTTCACCCGTGTGTCGACGACGAGCAGCCGCAGCCCCTCGCGGGCCAGGTCGAAGGGGACCTGCCGGTACGAGAGGTCCCGGGTGTCCAGATGGAGGGCGTGGCCCTCCTCGGCGCAGGCGGAGGCCATCTGGTCCATGACCCCGCAGGGGACGCCGACGAAGGCGTTCTCGGCGCGCTGGGCGAGCCGGGCGAGCACGGGCCGGGAGAGCCCGAGCCCGAACAGGTCGTTCAGGGCGAGCGCCGTGACGACCTCCAGGGCGGCGGAGGAGGACAGCCCGGCGCCGGTCGGCACGGTCGAGGCGAGATGGATGTCCGCGCCCGTCACCGGGTGCCCGGCCTCCCGCAGGGCCCAGACGACTCCGGCCGGGTAGGCGGCCCAGCCGCCGCCGGAGAGCGGTTCGAGCGAGTCGGTCCCCAGCTGGACGATGCCGCCGTCGATGTCGGCCGAGTGCAGGCGCAGCACCCCGTCGTCGCGGCGGGAGACGGCGGCGACGGTGGTGTGCGGCAGCGCGAGCGGCAGCACGAAGCCGTCGTTGAAGTCGGTGTACTCACCGATCAGGTTGACCCGCCCGGGGGCGGCCCAGACACCGTCGGGGGCGGCGCCGTACAGCGCCTCGAAGCCGGCTGCGACGCTCATGCGCGTCCCTCCTCGTCACGGGTGGCGGTCCGGCGGGCGAAGGCCCAGGCGTCGGCGACGACGTCGGCCAGGTCGGGGCGGGACGGCGTCCAGCCGAGCCGCTCGCGGGCCGCGTCGGCGGAGGCCACGAGGACGGCGGGGTCCCCGGCCCGGCGCGGGGCGGTGATCTCCGGGACCGGGTGCCCGGTGACCTTCCGTACGGTCTCGACGACCTCGCGGACGGAGAAGCCGTTGCCGTTGCCGAGGTTGCAGATCAGATGCTCGCCGGCGGGCACGGCGGCCCCGGCCGCGGAGGTCTCCGTCGCCGGGGCGCCGGTCGCGGCGCCCCCCGTCATCGCGTCGAGCGCCAGGAGATGGGCCTCGGCGAGGTCGGCGACGTGGATGTAGTCGCGGACGCAGGTGCCGTCCGGGGTCGGGTAGTCCTCGCCGTACACGGAGATCGCCTCGCGCCGGCCCAGGGCGACCTGGAGGACGAGCGGGATCAGGTGCGACTCGGGTTCGTGCCGCTCGCCGAGCGCGCCGTACGCCCCGGCCACGTTGAAGTAGCGCAGCGAGACGGCGGCCAGTCCGTGGGCGGCGCACTCGCCGCCGATCATGTGGTCGACGGCGAGCTTGCTCGCGCCGTACGGGCTGGTGGGGGTGGTCGGCGCGGTCTCGGGGATCGGCACGGCCTCCGGCTCGCCGTAGGTCGCGGCGGTGGAGGAGAAGACCAGCTTGCGGACCCCGGCGGCGCGCATCGCGGCGAGCAGGGCCATGGTGCCGCCGACGTTGTTCTCCCAGTACTTCTCCGGCCGGACGACGGACTCGCCCACCTGGGAGAAGGCGGCGAAGTGCAGGACGCCGTCGTAGGAGCCGTCGAGCCACCGCGCGGCGTCCTGGATCCGGCCCTCGACGAATTCGGCGCCCTCCGGGACGGCTTCGGCGAAGCCGGTGGAGAGGTCGTCGAGGACGGTGACCCGGTGGCCCCGCTCCAGGAGGTGGGCGGCGACGACGCTGCCCACGTACCCCGCCCCACCCGTCACCAGATACCTCTGCGTCATGCGCCTGCCACCTCTCGGAGTCGTCGGGCCGCGTCCTCGGGCCGTACGTCGTTCATGAACGCGCCCATGCCGGACTCGGTGCCCGCGAGGAACTTCAGCTTGCCGGAGGCCCGTCGGACGGTGAAGAGCTCCAGGTGAAGCCCGAAGTCCTCCCGCCGGGCGTCCGTGAACGGCGCCTGGTGCCAGGCGGCGATGTAGGGCGTCGGCGGTTCGTCCGGCCCGAAGATCCGGTCGAACCGCTTCAAGAGTTCCAGGTAGACCTGTGCGCACTCTGTGCGGGCGGCCCCGTCGAGGGCGAGGAGGTCGGGCACCCGCCGCTTGGGGTGGAGGTGCACCTCGTACGGCCAGTGCGCGGCGAACGGCACGAAGGCGATCCAGTGCTCGGTCTCCAGGACGACCCGGTCGCCGTCGGCGCGCTCGCGGTCGACGACGTCGTCGAAGAGGTTCCGTCCGGTCTCGGCCCGGTGGGCGTCGATCCGGCGGCGCATGGCGGCCGTCCGGGGGGCGACGTAGGGAAAGGCGTAGATCTGGCCGTGCGCGTGGGGCAGGGTGACGCCGATCTCGGCGCCCCGGTTCTCGAAGCAGTAGACCTGCTCGACGCCGGGAAGCGCGGAGAGCGCGGCGGTGCGGTCGGTCCAGGCGTCGAGGACGAGCGAGACCCGTTCCTCGGTGAGGTCGGCGAAGGAGAGCGTGTGGTCGTCGGTGAAGCAGACGACCTCGCAGCGGCCGACTCCGCCGGAGAGGGAGGGGAAGCGGTTCTCGAAGACCACCACCTCGTAGCTCTCCTCGGGGATCTCGCTCTCGCGGCCGTCCCGGGCGGGGCAGAGCGGGCAGGCGTCGGCCGGCGGGTGGTAGGTGCGGGCCTGCCGGTGCGAGGCGACGGCGACGTGGTCGCCGGTGAGGGCGTCGTACCGGATCTCGGAGCGGGAGACGACGGGGGTGAGGGGGCGTGGGTCGACGGCGGTTCGGGCGGTGTCGTCGCGCGTGTCGTAGTAGATCAGCTCGCGCCCGTCGGCGAGCGTGGTGGCGGTCTTCTTCACGGGGTGCCCTCCGGCGGGATCAAACATAACCACGCACAAGGAACCACATTCAAACATCCCAGTCAACGGCGAAGCGCGACCCCGCACACAGCGGGGCCGGAGTTCAAAAAACCTCGGGCCGGACTCGGGTCAGAAGGGCCCGCGCGGCCCGGGCACCGCGCGGTCGAGCAGCCCCGTACGGGCCGCGAGAGCCGCCGCCTCCAGACGGGAGCCCACCCCCAGCTTCATCAGGACCCGCTGCACATGCGTCCGCGCGGTGCTCGACGCGATCCCCATCCCGGCCGCGATCAGCCGGGTGTCCTCCCCCTCCGCCACCCGGACGAGGACCTCCACCTCCCGCTGCGTCAACAGCCGCAGCAGCCGCTGCCCCTCGTCGTCCGGCTGCGCCGAGGGGTGCAACAGCTCCGCGAAGGCCGACTGGAGCAGCTGCGGCGCCACCGCCGACTCCCCCGCCCTGGCCTTCACCAGGGCGCGCTCGACACCCTCGATGCGCTCGTCGTGGCGGACGTACCCCGAGGCCCCTGCGGCGAACGCCGCCGCGATGCCGCGCGGCGACGGCACCGGACCGAGCACCACCACCGCCACCTGCGGCCGCTCCCGCTTGATCCGTACGACCACGTCGAAGGCCCCCGGCTCGGCCGGGGCCGCCGTGCCCAGGAGACAGACCTCGGGCGCCCGGCTCACCACGAGCTCCGCCGCGCCCGCCACCGGCGCGGCCGCCGCGAGCACCCGGTGCCCGCGCAGCTTCAGCGCCGAGGCCAGCGCCTCCGCGAGCAGGCGGTGGTCGTCCACCACCACGAGCCGTACGCCCATCCCGGTCATCCCCCATCCTCCGGACCCGCCGCTCCCCGGCAACCCAGACCCGGCAAGCTACACGCTCCCCCGTCCGGCATCGCCCCAACCGTGATCACAGGACTCGCCGAGGTGGTGGATTTCCCCGCGATCACCCTCCCCCGGTGGGGAACTGACCCACCGCCAGAAATCGAACAGCACGGTGGGCGCACGTCTGGGATGATCACGCCGAAGTCGAGGAAAGGAAGACATATGCGCATGCGCCGACGCACCGTCGCGCTGGCCTCCGCCGCCGCGGCCCTGCTGGTCCCGGCCACCGCGGGTGGCGCGCAGGCCGCCACGCCCAAGAGCGAGGTGTACCTGACGACACCGTTCTCCAAGGTCGTCGCCGGCTGGCAGTGGCGCTCGGACCGCCTGGACCCCGTCATGCTGTCCGTCCAGGACATCAAGGCGGACGGTTTCTCCGTCAGCATCCGGCTCGTCACGGAGACCCCCGGACAGGGCCGCCGCTACTGGACGACCCACTTCGTCCACAGCGGGGCCGGCACGGGGCTGAACCGTACGACCTACGCGCTCACCGGCGGCAGCCCGCAGCGCGCCTGGGTCGAGACGTGCAAGTGGAAGGGCGGCAACCCCTGGGACTGCCGCATCTCCACCATCACCCACAACCCGATCGACGACTCGTCGGTCTCGGGCTGACCCACCCGGCGGAGACACGCGTGGGCCCCTCCGGATCACCGGAGGGGCCCACGTCGCCCGTACCGTCCGTCAGCGCGGGACGGCGAAGGAGACCACCAGGTACCTCTTGTCCGTGGCGGACTCCCGGGGCTTGCTCACCGTGGTCTCCCCGATGAACATCCGCCCGTCCTCGTAGAGGATCTCCGCGGCGTTGAGGCTGACGCTGGTCTCGACGTTCCGGATCGAACGCTCCCCCGGGTTCTCCAGGAGCAGCGTCTCCTTCATCGTGCCGCCGTTGATCGACACGATCCGGCCGCCCTTGTCGTACGGCGCCTCCTTGTACGCGATGAGGTCGCCGCCGTCCATGCGGAGCGGGACGAGGGTGTACTTGTCACCCGCGTCCGCCTTCTCCGGCGCGGTCCTGCCGGTGGCCAGGTCGAAGGCGATGACCTCGTTCGTCTCGTCGCCGTACTCGCCGGTGGAGCCCTCGTGCTCCTCGGTCGGCACATACAGCCGGCCATTGCCGACGAGCGCCTGCCGGCAGGCCTCGACCCGGGTCGAGCGGCAGCGGGCCGCGTACTGCTCGGCGTCCGCCGTGATCTTCGCCTTCAGCTTCCCGGTCTTCTCGTCGAGGGAGAAGAAGTCCGAGATGCCGCTGCCGTCACCGGCGCTGTCGCCGACGTCGGCCGCGACGACCAGCGGCTTGGTGGAGATGACCGACGCGTACTTCACACCGGTCGGCATCTTGTACTGCGAGATCGGGGCACCCGTCGTCGGGTTGAGGTTCTGGATCAGCACGGACTGGCTCCCGTACGGACCGCACTTGCGGACCGCGACGAGACCGGCGCCGCCGCCGTACCCCAGGTCGTAGCAGTTCTCGTCGTTGGCCTGCGGCTTCCAGCGGGGGTTGCCGTTGCCGGCGTCGAACGCGGCGCCACCGTCGGTGCCGCCCGCCGCGACCGTGTCACCGCTGAGCGTGATCTCGGAGAACCGGACCTTCTGGTCGCCGGCGGAGCCGCCGGTGATCGAGGTGGACCACAGCAGCTTGCCGGTGTTCAGGTCGACCATGCCGACCTCGGTGCAGAGCTGGTAGTAGCGCGGCGCGACCCGCTTCTTCGCCTCGAAGAGGATCGGCACCTTGTTGTCCGCGGTCTTGTGCCGGGAGGCGCCGCAGACCTGACCGGTCAGGGGCAGCGTCCACAGGACGGTGCCCTTGTCCCGGTCGTAGCCGACGACCGAGTTGACGCCCGTCTTCACGTACGCCTTGTCGGTGAGCCACGAGCCGGAGACGTCGGTGATGTCCGGAACCTTCGGCACCTCGATCGAGAAGGCCATCTTCGCCCCGGTGTTCGCGGGCGCCTTCTCCTTGCCGTCGCCGCCCAGACCACTGTTGGAGCCGCTGTTCCCGGCGTCGCCGCCCGTGCCCTGCGAGGTGCCGCCCGTTCCCTTGGCCTCCTCGCCCTTGCCGTCGCCCCCGGAGTTGGCGTACCAGATGCCGGCGCCGACGATCAGGACGACGGCGACGACCGCCGCGATGACGATCTGCAGCTGTGCCGACAGCTTCTTCCCACCGCCGGGCGCGGGCGCCGGGGCGGGCTGCTGGTAGCCGCCGTACGCCTGCTGCGGCTGGGTCGGATAGCCGTACGGAGGCTGCGCGGGCTGCTGGTAGCCGCCGCCGTAGGGCTGGTGCGGGTCACCGTACGACGGCTGCGGCTGCGTGGGCGGCTGCTGCGGGTCGCCGTACGGCTGCTGCCCGGGCTGCTGCGGGTACCCGTAGCCCTGGTCCTGCTGCTGCGGGTAGCCGTAGCCCGGCTCCTGCTGCGGGTAGCCGTACGGCTGCGGCGGCGTCGCCGGGGGCTGCTGCGGGTAGCCGTAGCCCTGGTCGGGCTGCTGCGGGGTCGGCGCGCCGAAGCCGCCCTGCGGGTCCGGCTCGCCGAAACCGCCCTGCGGGTCCGGCGGCCGGTTCGGTGGGGGTGGCTGCGTCATCGGTCCGTGCACCTCACTTGCTGAACGCCATCATCGTCTTGACCTGCTTCTCTTCCTTGTCGTTCGAAGCGGAGACGCGCCCGCTCGCCACGACGAAGGTGCCGGCACCGTAGGCGTAGCCCGCGCTGTAGAAGCTGCTCTCGACCTGGGCCGTCGCCGCCTGGTGCTGGAGCAGGACCTTCGGAGCACCGCCGGTCGGGGCGATCGTCGCGACGGCGCCGCCCGCGTCGTACTTCGGGTCCACGTACACCAGGACCTCGGAGCCCTCCATGCGGAGCGGCATCATCGACTGCTCACCCGGCGCCTTGGAACGCCACTTGGCCTTGCCGTTCTTCAGGTCGAAGGCGACGACCTCGTTGGGGGTGCCGTACGAGGTCTCGGTGGCCATGTAGAAGGTGTTCGCGTCGGCCGCGACGCCCGTGCAGCCTTCGAGGTTCTTGCCGAAGATGATCAGACCGCCGCCGCACGAGGGGGCGAACTTGTCCTTGCCGCCCTGGATCTGCGAGCGCAGCGAACCGTTGGCGTTGAGCGCGAAGATGGTCCACTTCTTCTGCTCGCGCTGGGTGGCGGAGACGACCAGCGGGTCGACCGAGTAGACCCGGTCCACCTCCCAGTCGGCCTCCAGCTTGAAGGTCCACTTGGGCTTGCCCGTGTTCGGGTCGACCTGGCTGACGCCCTGGATCTTCTTGGTGGTGCTGCCCGAGGGGCAGTCCACGGCGGCGATCAGCTTGCTGCCGCCCGCGTAGGCGAAGGGCTTGCAGCCGGTCGTCGCCCCGGTGAAGAGCTGCCTGCCGTCGGTCAGGGAGAAGCCGTAGGAGCTGCTCGTGCCGGCGACGGTCACCGTGTTGCCGCTGATGGACAGGGTGTTGTCCGAGAAGGCGAACAGGCCCTTGGGCTTGGGCACGGCCTTCTTCCAGCCCGTCTTGCCGGTCTTCAGATCGACCTGGACGAGCGAGGTGCACTTGGCGCCGTCCTTGGCGCTCTCGGCGTAGGCGAAGACCATCAGCCCGTTCGGCGAGGGGGCGGCCGGCGTCGCGCACAGCTCGAACGGCACGTCGACGTGCCACTTCGCCGAGCCGTCGCCCAGGCTGTAGCCGTCGATGCTCTTGTACATGGCCTTGACGGCGATGTCGCCGACGATCCACGGGCCGTAGACGTCGGCGCCGTTGCGGGGCAGGTCGACGTTGTTCTTCAGCAGCCAGTTGATCTTGGCCTCGCCGTCCTTGCGGCCGGCGTTGAGATCGTCCTCGCCCTTGTCGCCGTCACCCGTGCCGTCGCCCTGGTCCACCGACTCGGTGGGCTTGGGAGCGCCGGAGGAAGCCGTGGCGCTGGAGGTCGGCCCCGCGATCGGGTCCTCCTTGTCGTCACCGCCGACGACCGCCCAGGTGGTGACGGCGGCGATGAGAACGGCCGCCGCGGCCACGGCCGCGACGATGCCGGTCCGCCCCTTGAAGGGGCCGCCGCCGCCGGAGGGCGGCGGGGTCGGAGCACCCGGGTACATCGGCTGGGTGGGGTAACCGCCGTACGGGTTCTGCTGCTGACCGTAGGGACCCGGCTGCTGCTGCGGGTAGCCGGGCTGCTGGCCCTGCTGCGGGTAGCCGTACGGGGGCTGCTGCGGCTGCTGCCCGTACGGTCCGGGCTGGCCCTGCTGCGGGTATCCGTAACCGGGCTGCGGCTGCTGCCCGTAGGGCCCGGGCGCGGCCGGCGGCGCGGTGGGCGGCCCGGCCGGCGGCGGCGGGGTCTGCGGTGCCTGCGGCGGGACGGGCGGGACGGGCGGCACACCCTGGGGCGGGCCCTGGTTCGGATCCTGGGGAGCTCCGAAGCCCCCCGGCGGCTGGTTGCTGGGCGGCTGGGTCATCAGCAGTTCCCCCTTGACGTGAGCGGGTTTTCTTTCTACCACTCACGCCGTGGCGCAAAAGCGACCGGTCCGCCCCTTGTACCCAAGGGAGGACCGGCCTGTGATGCCCTCGTTATGCGTCCTCGGCCAGCTCGAGCCAGCGCATCTCCAACTCGTCCCGCTCCCCCACGAGTTCCCGCAGCTCCGCGTCGAGCTTCGCGACCTTCTCGAAATCGGTGGCGTTGTCGGCGATCTGCGCGTGCAGCTTGGCCTCCTTCTGGGAGACCTTGTCGAGCTGACGCTCGACCTTCTGCAGCTCCTTCTTCGCGGCGCGGGCGTCGGCGGCGGAGACCCCGGGCTTCGTCTGCGCGGGCGCGGCGGCGGGCGTCGGAACGGCCGCTTCGATCATCTTCCGGCGCCGCTCCAGGTACTCGTCGATACCGCGCGGCAGCATCCGCAGGGTCCGGTCGCCGAGCAGCGCCAGCGTCTTGTCCGTGGTCCGCTCGATGAAGAACCGGTCGTGGGAGATGACGACCATGGAGCCCGGCCAGCCGTCGAGGAGGTCCTCCAGCTGGGTGAGGGTCTCGATGTCGAGGTCGTTGGTGGGCTCGTCGAGGAAGAGGACGTTCGGCTCGTCCATCAGCAGCCGGAGCAGCTGGAGGCGGCGGCGCTCACCACCGGAGAGGTCGCCGACGGGCGTCCACTGCTTCTCCTTGGTGAAGCCGAACTGCTCGCAGAGCTGTCCGGCCGTCATCTCGCGGCCCTTGCCGAGGTCGACCCGGTCGCGGATCTGCTGGACGGCCTCCAGGACCCGCAGGGAGCCGGGGAGTTCGGTGACGTCCTGGGAGAGGTAGGCGAGCCGGACGGTCTTGCCGACCGAGACGCTGCCGGCCGCGGGCTGGATCTCGCCCTGGCTGACGGCGGCGTCGGCGAGCGCGCGCAGGAGTGAGGTCTTGCCCGCGCCGTTGACGCCGACCAGGCCGATGCGGTCGCCGGGGCCGAGCTGCCAGGTCAGGTGCTCCAGGAGGGTCTTGGGACCGGCGGTGACGGTCACGTCCTCCAGGTCGAAGACCGTCTTGCCGAGCCGGGCGTTGGCGAACTTCATCAGCTCGGAGGTGTCGCGCGGCGGCGGCACGTCGGCGATCAGCTCGTTGGCGGCCTCGATGCGGTAGCGGGGCTTGGAGGTACGGGCGGGGGCACCGCGCCGCAGCCAGGCCAGCTCCTTGCGCATCAGGTTCTGCCGCTTGGTCTCCTCCGTGGCGGCGATGCGCTCCCGCTCGGCGCGGGCGAAGACGTAGTCGGAGTAGCCGCCCTCGTACTCGTGCACGGCACCGCGCTGCACGTCCCACATGCGGGTGCAGACCTGGTCGAGGAACCAGCGGTCGTGGGTGACGCAGACGAGCGCGGAACGGCGCTCCTGGAGGTGCTTGGCCAGCCAGGAGATGCCCTCGACGTCGAGGTGGTTGGTGGGCTCGTCGAGGACGATCAGGTCCTGGTCGTCGATGAGGAGCTTGGCCAGCGCGATCCGGCGGCGCTCGCCACCGGAGAGCGGACCGATGACGGTGTCGAGGCCGTTCTCGAAGCCGGGCAGGTCGAGCCCGCCGAAGAGCCCGGTGAGCACGTCGCGGATCTTGGCGCTGCCGGCCCACTCGTGGTCGGCCATGACGCCGATGACCTCGTGCCGGACGGTGGCCTCCGGGTCGAGCGAGTCGTGCTGGGTGAGCACCCCGAGGCGCAGCCCGCCGCTGTGGGTGACGCGGCCCGTGTCGGCCTCCTCCAGCCTGGCGAGCATCCGGATGAGGGTGGTCTTGCCGTCACCGTTGCGGCCCACGACTCCGATCCGGTCCCCCTCGGAGACGCCGAGCGAGACGCCGTCGAGCAGCGCACGGGTGCCGTACACCTTGCTGACAGCCTCGACATTGACCAGATTGACGGCCACATTGACTCCTGTACCGGGGATTGATCGATCTCCCAGGGTACGTTGCCGCGTGCGCCGCGCTCGGGGGTAGCATCAACGGTAGCATCGGTGGCATGAGCGAGCCCACTCAGAAGTACTCGATCAGCATGCCGCGCGACATCGCGGAGGCCGCGCGGGCCCGCAGCGGACCCTCGGGGCTGTCGGCCTATGTGGCGGCCGCGGTCGCCCGGCAGATAGAACGCGACGACCTCAACGAACTCATCGCCGTGGCCGAGGCCGAACACGGACCGGTCGTGGACGCGGAGATCCAGGCACGACGCGAGCAGCTGCGCCGGGCCCGCGAGCAGCAGAGCGGTCCGGAGACGACTAGGACGACCGGGACGAGCGCGGCGTGACGCGCCGCGAAGCCGCTCCGGGCGGCACACTGGTCCTCGACAGTGAGGGGCTGGCCAAGGCCGTACGGCGTGACCGCGAGGTCACCACCTGGCTCGCGCTGGCCCGCGCGGACGATCTGCGCGTCGTGACGAGCGCCGCCACTCTGGTGGAGGTGATGCATCCGCGCATCAACCGCCCGGCTCTGGAATGGACCCTGTCCCGCCTCGTCGTCGAGCCTGTGGCAGATGCCGTCGCACGTCATGCGGCGGCCCTCCTTGCCGAGAACGGGCTGCACGGCCACAAGTACGCCATCGACGCCATGGTCGCCGCGACGGCCCTCGCCGCACAGGGCCCCGTCTCCGTTCTCACCTCGGACCCGGAGGACCTCATCGTCCTCTGCGGAGGCCGGGCGACCGTCATCGCGATCTGATCCGCCCCGCCCGCTCCACCAGCAGCCAGCCCGCGAGCGCCAGCCCGACGGCCGCCGGGGCCGTGACCGGGACGGCGATCAGGGTGGCCGAGTGGCCGTCGAGGAGTCCCGCGAAGCCCGTCAGGGAGAGGCCCAGGACGCCGAGGAGCGCGAGCGTGATGCCGACCGCCGCCACCGGGCCGCCCTCGCCGGTCGCCGGGGCGGCCGGGACCGGGGCCTCGAAGCGGCGGAAGGCGGCCACGAGCAGCGCCGTGAGAAGGCCCGCCGCGAGGAAGCGGAGGGGGACCTGCGCCCACCAGGCGCCCGTCGCCGGGACGGGCAGCGCGCGACCGAGGCCGAGCATCGCCCCGTACACCCCGAGCATCGCCGTCAGGTGCCAGAGGAACGCCGTCATCGCGATCCCGTTGGCGGCGACCACCGCCCGCCACACCCCGGCGCGGGCGACGAGCCGCGCACCCGGGCCCCTGAGCAGTTCGACCGCGCCGACCAGCCACAGACCGTGGCAGAGCAGGGCGAGGGTCGGCGGGGCCATGTTCGAGACCTTCTCACCCGGCATTCCCACCATCGACAGCGGATACGGGCCCAGGGCGACCAGCGCGGTCGCGCCGAGCAGGCCCGCGCCGGCGAGCAGGGCGGGGCGGCGGATCATTCCGTCGGCGCGCAGGAAGCCGAGCTGGTGGACCGCCAGCCACACGAACGCGAAGTTCAGGAACTCGACGAACGGCACGTCCGCCGCGAACCGCAGCACGTCCACCGCGACCGCGCCGCCCGCGAGCGCCCCGAACGCGCCCCAGCCCCACCGCTCGTGCAGCCGCAGCAGCGGCGGCGTGAACGCGACCATCGCCAGATAGATCCCTATGAACCACAGCGGCTGGGTGACCAGCCGCAGCGCGACCCCGGTGAGCCCTCCGTCCGCCCCGGACAGCTGGAGGACGAGCGCGGCGGCGCCCCAGACGCCGACGAAGACCATCGTCGGCCGCAGCAGCCGCTGGAGCCGGGCCCGCAGGAAGGCCGCGTACTGCGGCCGGGAGCGGTGGGCGAGGGCGTGCGAGAAGCCGCCGACGAAGAAGAACACCGGCATCACCTGGAACAGCCAGGTCACCACCTGGAGTTCGGGCACGACGGCGAGCAGATTGCCGACCTGTCCGTCGGTGGTGACGGCCGCCATCAGCCAGTGCCCGAGCACGACGACGGCGAGCGAGGCGACCCGGAGCAGATCGACGTACCGGTCCCGGCTCGCCGGCGTTGCGGCGGCGAGCTCACGCGCGCTGATTCCCATGGCCGTACGGTCCCGCGGGCGGACCGGCGGCCGACAGGGCGCTGATACTCAACCTTGCGGATGAGTACGGGACTCCCGGCCCCCACCGACCCCCTTCCCGGACCGCCCGGCGCAGTGCCGACCGGCCCGCCTCCCGGACCGCCCGGCGCAGTGCCAACCGGCCCCATGCCGTCGGCCACGCGGGCGACCCCTCGGCCCCGGCTGCCGGGCCCCGCGAGCGACGACCCCCCATGTTCTCCTCGGGCCACCGCCCCCAGCCCCCTCGAAGGAGAGACCCATGACGAGACACCCACGCCTCGCCGCCGTCGCCGTCGCCACCGCGGCCCTCGCCGTGATCGCGGCGGGCCCCGCGTCGGGCGGCGATCCGACCGTGACCGACCCCCGGATCGTCGCCCACTTCGACTTCGCCGCCGGACAGAACGCGGAGAACATCGCCCTCGAACCCGACGGCTCCGCCGACATCACCTTCGCCTTCGCCCATCAGGTCGCCCGCGTCACCGAGAAGGGCACGACGACGATCCTCGCCACCCTGCCCGAGGTGCCGGACGCGCAGACGCCCGTCGGCGGGGCCGTCGCCCTGGGCATCGCCCGCGCCCACGACGGCACCCTGTACGTCACCTACGTCACCGGCACGGCGAAGACCGGCGTCTGGCGCATCGCACCCGGCGGCGAGCCGGAGCAGATCGGGTTCTTCCCCGCGGACGCCTTCCCCAACGGGCTCGCCCTCGACGAGAAGTGCGGCACCCTCTACACCGCCGACACGCGGCTCGGCACGGTGTGGTCCCTGCCGGTGACCGGTGGCACGCCCACGGCCTGGGCCACCGGGGCCGCGCTCGAACCCACCGCGCAGATCCCCTTCGGCGCCAACGGCCTCAAGATCCACCACGGTGCCGTCTGGGTGTCCAACACCGCCCACGCGACCCTGCTGCGCATCCCGATCGGTCCCGGTCCCGAGCACGCGGCGGGTCCGATCGAGACCCGGGCGACCGGGCTCACGTCCATCGACGACTTCGCGTTCACCGGGCACGGCGACACGGTCCTCGCCGCGCTGAACCAGGTCGACGAGCTGGAACTCGTCCGTCCCGACGGCACCCACAAGACGGTGCTCACCCGCGCGGACGGGCTCGACAACCCGACCTCCGTGGCGGTGCGCGCCAAGACCGTCTACGTGAACAGCGCGGCCTTCTTCAACACGGTGGACCCGGACCCGAACCTGCTCCTGGCCCGGATCTCCAAGAACAAGCTCTAGAGAACGACGGCGCCCGGCGCCGGTGACGTCGCCACCCGGGCCGTGCGGCAGGTGCCCGAGGCGGTCAGGGCGGCGGCGACCGTCTCCGCCGCCTCCGCGTCCTTCACCAGGAACGCCGTCGTCGGGCCGGAGCCGGAGACCAGGGCGGCGAGCGCGCCCGCGTCCGTGCCCGCCGTCAGGGTCTCGGCGAGCGACGGACGCAGGGAGAGCGCCGCCGCCTGGAGGTCGTTGGCGAGGGCGGCCGCGAGGGCGGTCGTGTCGCCGGTGCGCAGGGCGTCCAGGAGGACCGGGGAGGCGGCCGGTTCGGGGACGTCGACGCCCTCGGTGAGCCGGTCGAACTCGCCGAACACCACCGGGGTCGAGAGCCCGCCGTCGGCGACGGCGAACACCCAGTGGAAGGTGCCGCCGACCGGCAGCTCCGTCAGCTTCTCGCCGCGACCGGTGCCGAGCGCCGCGCCGCCGACCAGGCTGAACGGCACGTCGCTGCCGAGCTCGGCGCAGATCTCCAGGAGTTCCTCGCGGGAGGAGTTCAGGCCCCACAGCGCGTCGCAGGCGAGCAGGGCGCCCGCGCCGTCCGCGCTGCCGCCGGCCATGCCGCCGGCGACCGGGATGTCCTTGGCGATGTGCAGGTGCACGTCCGGGGAGATGCCGTGCCGGGCCGCGAGCAGCTCGGCGGCCCGGGCGGCCAGGTTGCTGCGGTCGAGCGGCACCTTGTCGGCGTCGGGGCCCTCGCAGGTGACGGTCAGTTCCGCGGCCGGGGTCGCGGTGACCTCGTCGTGGAGGGAGACCGCGAGGAACACGTTGGCCAGGTCGTGGAAGCCGTCGGGGCGGGCCGCGCCGACCGCCAGCTGGACGTTGACCTTGGCGGGGACCCGGACGGTCACGCCCGCCGTGGTGGTCACGCCTTCGCCTCCGCGATCCGGGCGAACTCCTCCACCGTCAGCGCCTCGCCGCGCGCCTGCGGCGAGATGCCCGCCTTCACCAGGGCCTCCTCCGCGAGCGCGGGGGAGCCCGCCCAGTTGGCGAGGGCCGCGCGCAGGGTCTTGCGGCGCTGCGCGAAGGCCGCGTCGACGACCGCGAAGACCTCCTGGCGGGTGGCGGTGGTCGCGAGCGGCTCGCTGCGGCGGACCAGGGAGACGAGACCGGAGTCGACGTTCGGCGCGGGCCAGAAGACGTTGCGGCCGATGGACCCGGCGCGCTTGACCTCCGCGTACCAGTTGGCCTTCACCGACGGCACGCCGTACACCTTGTTGCCCGGCTTGGCGGCCAGCCGGTCGGCGACCTCGGCCTGGACCATGACGAGGGTCCGCTCGATGCTCGGGAACCGCTCCAGCATGTGGAGCAGGACCGGCACGGCGACGTTGTACGGCAGGTTGGCGACGAGCGCGGTCGGCGCCGGGCCCGGCAGCTCCTGGACGTGCATGGCGTCGGAGTGCACGAGCGCGAAGCGGTCGGCGCGGGCGGGCATGCGGGCGGCGATCGTCGCGGGCAGCGCGGCGGCGAGCACGTCGTCGATCTCGACGGCCGTCACCCGGTCCGCGGCCTCCAGGAGGGCCAGGGTGAGGGAGCCGAGTCCGGGCCCCACCTCCACGACCACGTCGTCGGGCCGCACCTCGGCCGTGCGGACGATCCGCCGGACGGTGTTGGCGTCGATGACGAAGTTCTGGCCCTTCTGCTTCGTGGGGCGCACGCCGAGGGCGGCGGCCAGCTCACGGATGTCGGCGGGGCCGAGGAGGGCGTCGGGGCTTTCGGGGCCGGTGGTGGTGCTCACCGGTACAGCCTACGGGGCACCCGTGGGGCGTTCCTACGACTCACCCTGCCTCACCCCGTCTCACCCCGTCTCACCCGTCTCACCCCGTCTCACCCGTGCAGCCGCCGTCCGCAGTGGGGCCACGGGCTCGCCCCCCGCTGCACGTAGAGCTTCTTCGCCCGGAAGGTCTGCTCGGCGGCGGGCGCGTTCTGGGCGGTGTCGCTGCCGCCGAGGGAGCGCCAGGTGCCGGGGTCGAACTGGTAGAGCCCGCCGTACGTCCCCGAGGGGTCGACGGCGTTCGGACGCCCGCCGGACTCGCAGGCGGCGAGCGCGCCCCAGTCGAGGCCGTCGGCGCCCGCGACGGAGTGCGGCAGCGGCTTGGTGCCGACCCGGACCAGGCGGCTGACGGGTTCGCGGACGATCTCCTCGCCGAGCCGGCGGGGCTTCTGCCGGACGCCGTTGACGGTGCGCAGGCCGTAGGTGACGCGGCGCACGCCGGCGGACCCCTGGCGTTCGACGACCTCGGTACCGGCGAACAGCTCGGGGTCGCGGGTCCGCTCCACGGCGTACGGCACGGTCTCCTCGCGCAGCTGCTTCGAGCCGGTGATCCGCAGCACCGTGACCGTCTGGCCGTCGCGCGGGAAGGAGCCGGGGGCGACGGAGGTGGTGTCCTGCGCGGAGAGGGTGATCCCCGCCTCGGCGAGCGCCTCGCGGACGGTGGCGGCGTTGGTCCGGACGGTCCGTTCGCGCCCGTCGGCGAGGAAGGTGACCGCCCGTTCGGTGCGCACGTCGAGGGCGAGGCCCTGGCGGGAGATGGGGGCGCCCCGGGAGACCGAGAGGTACGCGCCCTCCGCGCGGACCCCGAGCTGGCGCAGTGCCCCCTCGACGGTCCTGGCGGTCGTCCACACCTGGCGGCGCTGTCCGTCGACGGTGAGGGAAACCGGGCGGCCGTAGCGGACGACGATCTCGTCGCCGCTGGCCAGCGCCTCGGTGGGGGCGGGGGCGACGATGTCGTGGGCGCCGACGGTCAGGCCCTCGTCGGCGAGGAGTTCCTCGACGTCGTCGGCGAAGGTGTGGAAGGTGCGCGGGACGCCGTCGACGGAGAGCCGGACGGCCTTGTCGTCGGCGACGAAGGCGCTGGTGCCGCCGGCGAGGAAGGCGACGACGAGGGCCTGCGGGACGAGCCTGCGCAGGCCCTCCCCGGCGGGCCCGGAGGCCTTGCGTCGCCGGGCGGCACGCCGGGACCCGGCGCGGGAGCCCTGGCCGGGGACGGCGGCGCGCCCCTGGCCGGTGCCGGGTCCGGGGCCCTGGCCGGTGCCGGGTCCGGGGGCCGTGCCGGTCCCGGCGGCGGGGACGAAGAGCGGTGCCGCCTGGGTCGGCTGCTCGTGGAGGGGGAGGGTCGTGCCCCGCCGTCCCGCTCGGTGACTGCCCTGGGAAGTGCTCACGAGGCCGGGACCCTAGCCCCGAGCCGCGTCACTCAGTGGAGCAACGCGACCACGTCACGTAATCGTTATGGATCAGTAGTCGAAGGCGCGGGCCGTGTTCACGGCGATCGCCTCGGCCATCTCGTTCTCCCCGATCCCGCGCACCTCCGCCATCGCCCGGAGGGTGACGGGGATCAGGTACGGGGCGTTGGGGCGGCCCCGGTAGGGCGCGGGGGTGAGGAAGGGCGCGTCGGTCTCGACGAGGACGAGTTCCAGCGGGGCGACGGCGAGCGCGTCCCGCAGGTGCTGGGCGTTCTTGAAGGTGACGTTGC
The DNA here is from genome assembly GCF_014656215.1 of Streptomyces zaomyceticus. Taxonomy (GTDB): domain Bacteria; phylum Actinomycetota; class Actinomycetes; order Streptomycetales; family Streptomycetaceae; genus Streptomyces; species Streptomyces zaomyceticus. The sequence continues at coordinate 37,526 of NZ_BNBZ01000017.1, forward strand.
CGGCGAAGGACATGTAGTAGCCCTTGGCGGCGCAGATCTCGGCCATGGCGGCGTCGCCGGAGTAGCAGTGGAAGACGGTCCGCTCGGGGGCGCCCTCCTCGTCCAGGACCCGGAGCACGTCGGCGTGGGCCTCGCGGTCGTGGATGACGAGTGCCTTGCCGTGCCGCTTGGCGATCTCGATGTGGGCGCGGAAGGAACGCTCCTGCGCGGCGATGCCCTCGGGGCCCGTACGGAAGAAGTCGAGGCCGGTCTCGCCGACGCCGCGGACGTACGGGAGGGCGGCCAGCCGGTCGATCTCGGCGAGCGCGTCGTCCAGGGCGGAGTCCCCGCCGCCCTCGCGGGCTCCCTGCCGGGACCAGCCGTCCGGGTCCCCGAGGACGATCCGGGGCGCTTCGTTGGGGTGCAGGGCGACGGCCGCGTGCACGTGCTCGTGGGCGGCGGCGGTCTCCGCGGCCCACTGCGAGCCCTTCACGTCGCAGCCGACCTGCACGACCGTGGTCACCCCGACGGCGGCGGCCTTGACGAGGGCCTCCTCGACGGTCCCGGACTGCAGGTCGAGGTGGGTGTGCGAGTCCGCCACCTCCACGAGCAGGGGTTCGGGCAGCGGCGGCGGGGCGTCCTTGGCACTCATGCCCCCGATCGTACGAGGGTCATGAGTGCCGACGCGCGGGGTCCCGGGTCCCGGCGACCGGGGCTACTGGCGGCGCCTGAAGGGGTGCAGGAGGTCGGACAGGTGCCAGTGGTGCGGCACCGGGGGCTGCTCGGGGCCGTCCTCGGTCAGTTCCTGGCCGATGGGACCGGCCATCGAGACGGGCTTGGTGGCCCGCGCCCCCTGCTGGTGCTTCTCCGTCGCGGCGATCAGGTCGAGCACCGACGACACCTGCCCCGCGCGCATGATCCGGACGACGTGGCCGCCGCAGTTCATGCAGGTGGGGCTGGACAGCGGGGACGGCACCCGTTCCCCGTCGGCCTTGTAGACGACGAATTCGTGGCCGGCGGCGTCGGCGTGGTGCTCGATCTCGTACGCCTGCTCCCAGCCGTATCCACAGCGCATGCAGGCAAAGGCGTACGCCTCATGGGCGACGGATATGCCGGTGCCGGTGATCTCGGACATTCCAGCTCCTCTCCACTGATCCAGTGGACGCCTTTTCGGGCCGGAGCGCATCAGCGCGGGGTGAACCATGGAAGGCATTTGGAACTTCCCTTGCACAAGGCCCCGTATCGGGCCCCTGCGCCGGGTTCGGCTTTGCCTTTCAGGTTAGTCCTTTACCGTTTCCGGGGCCCGGTCCAGCCGCATTCTTTGCCGCCACCACGGCATCGAAGACCTCCCGCTTGGGAAGCCCCGCGTCGGCGGCGACGGCGGCGATCGCCTCCTTGCGCCGCTCGCCCGCCTCCTCGCGCACCCGCACCCTGCGCACCAGCTCCTCCGCGTCGAGTTCGGCGGGGCCGGTCTCGGGGGCGCCCTCGACGACGACGGTGATCTCGCCCCGTACGCCCTCGGCCGCCCAGGCCGCGAGCTCGGCCAGCGGGCCGCGCTTGACCTCCTCGTACGTCTTGGTCAGCTCGCGGCAGACGGCGGCCCGGCGCTCGGCGCCGAAGACCTCGGCCATCGCGGCGAGCGTGTCGTCGAGCCGGTGCGGGGCCTCGAAGTAGACGAGGGTGCGGCGCTCGTCGGCGACCTCGCGGAGCCGTCCGAGACGCTCGCCCGCCTTCCTCGGCAGGAAGCCCTCGAAGCAGAAGCGGTCCACGGGCAGGCCGGAGAGGGCGAGCGCGGTGAGGACGGCGGACGGGCCGGGGACGGCCGTCACCTTGATGTCCTGCTCGACGGCCGCGGCGACCAGCCGGTAGCCGGGGTCCGAGACGGACGGCATGCCCGCGTCGGTCACGAGCAGCACCCGGGCGCCGCCGACCAGGGCCTCGACGAGTTCCGGCGTTCGGGCCGACTCGTTGCCCTCGAAGTAGGAGACGACGCGGCCCGTCGTGTGGATGCCCAGGGCACGGGTCAGTCCGCGCAGCCTCCGGGTGTCCTCGGCGGCCACGATGTCCGCGTTCTCCAGTTCGGTGGCGAGTCGGGGCGGAGCGTCCGCGATGTCACCGATGGGGGTCCCTGCGAGTACCAGCGTTCCTGTCACACGGCCCATCCTCCCAGCCCGGAGAGGCGACGTGCACAGGCGCGTTCCCTACGATGGCGCGGTGACCAGTACCGCACCCGAGGCCCTGGAGGGCCAGCACCCCATGGCAGAGACCGTGGCAGAGCCCTCTTCGTGGCAAAAGCGGCTGCGGCGTTTCGGCTATGTGCCGCCCGCCGGCAGCTCCGCACCCATCGGGCTGCGGCAGCGGCTCGTCCCCTCGTACACCCGCCCCTCCGCGCGGGTCATGTCGCTCCTCGGCCTCGGCCCGGAGCGGGCCGAGCGGCTCTGGCGGCTGATGGCCTGGGGCGGTCCGCTCCTGGTCACTGCGGTCGCGGGGCTGCTCAGGTTCTGGAACCTGGGCAAGCCGCGCGCGGTGATATTCGACGAGACGTACTACGCCAAGGACTCGTGGGCCCTGATCAACCAGGGGTACGAGGGGGCGTGGCCGAAGGACATCGACAAGACGATCCTGACCGACCCGGGGTCGGTGCTGATCCCCACCGATCCCGGTTATGTCGTCCACCCCCCGATGGGCAAGTGGATGATCGGCCTCGGCGAGAAGATGTTCGGCTTCGAGCCGTTCGGCTGGCGCTTCATGGTGGCGCTGCTCGGCACGCTGTCGGTCCTGATGCTGTGCCGGATCGGCCGGCGGCTCTTCCGCTCGACGTTCCTGGGCTGTCTGGCGGGCCTGCTGCTCGCCGTCGACGGTCTGCACTTCGTGATGAGCCGCACCGCGCTCCTCGACCAGGTGCTGATGTTCTTCGTGCTCGCCGCGTTCGGCTGTCTGGTCCTGGACCGCGACCGGACCCGGAAGCGGCTCGCGGGCGCGCTCCCCGAGGACGAGGAGGGGGTGCTGCGGCCCGACGCGGAGATCGCGGAATCCCTGCGCCTGGGGTGGCGGCCGTGGCGGATCGCGGCCGGTGTGATGCTGGGTCTGGCGGCGGCGACCAAGTGGAACGGCCTGTACGTCATGGTGGGCTTCGGCCTGATGACGGTCCTGTGGGACGTCGGCGGGCGCCGGACGGCCGGCGCGGTCCGCCCGTACCTCGCGGTGATCAAGAAGGACCTGGTCCCGGCGTTCGTGTCGGTGGTGCCGGTCGCCATCGCCACCTATCTGGTGACCTGGACGGGCTGGATCGTCAGCGACAAGGGCTACTTCCGGAACTGGGCCGCCGACCAGGACAAGCTGGACGGCGGCGGGACCTGGGGCTGGCTGCCGCAGTGGCTGCGCAGCCTCTGGCACTACGAGTCCGAGGTCTACTCCTTCCATGTGGGCCTGACCTCGCCGCACACGTACGAGTCGAACCCGTGGTCCTGGATCGTCCTCGGCCGCCCGGTCTCCTACTTCTACGAGTCCCCCGCGCCCGGCACCGCCGGCTGCCCGGCCTCGGCGAAGGAGAAGTGCGCCGCCGAGGTCCTGGCCCTCGGCACCCCGCTGCTCTGGTGGGCCGCCTGCATCGCGATCCTGTACGTCCTCTGGCGCTGGGCCTTCCGCCGCGACTGGCGCGCGGGCGCGATCGCCTGCGGGATCGCGGCCGGCTGGGCCCCCTGGTTCCTCTACCAGGAACGCACGATCTTCCTCTTCTACGCGGTGGTCTTCGTTCCGTTCCTGTGTCTGGCGGTGGCGATGATGCTGGGCGCGATCGTCGGCCCGGCGGGTTCGTCGGAAAGGCGCCGGACCTTCGGTGCGGTGGCGGCGGGCTGTGTCGTCCTGCTCATCGTCTGGAATTTCATCTATTTCTGGCCCATCTACACCGGCACTCCCATTCCGCTGGACCAGTGGCGGAATCGGATGTGGCTCGACACCTGGGTGTAGCGGGGGAATTGCGGGGAGAGGGCGCGACCGGCGGTCGCGCCCTCTCGCTTGTCGCCGGACGGCCCGGGCCGTCCCGGGCGGCCCCCGGACGGCCCGGGCCCGCGCCGCGTCGCGCCCGGGGGGGCGTCCCCCTGATTCCGCCGGATTCGTACAACCATCCGCACGCTCAGGAGTCGTACAAGGCGACTGCGCCGTAGACGTGTTCGTTCTGCTTCGTTTCGTTTCCAGGGGGACCCGCATGACTCACCACATATCGCTGCGCGCCCGCGTGCTTCCGGCCGTGGCCGCCGCCGCGATCCTCGTACCCGTCGCCGCGGGGGCGGCACCCGCTTCCGCCGCCACCGCGCCGCAGGTCGGCTGCACGTCCGGCAAGGCGGGGCTCGCCGCCAAGCTCCAGCGGGACATCACCGCCGCCCTGGCCGGGCGCTCCGGTACCGTCGCCGTCGGCCTGCGCGACCGCACCACGAACACCACCTGCACCCTGCGCGCGACGACCGCGTACGACTCGGCCAGCGTCGTGAAGGTGACCGTCCTCGCCACGCTCCTCTGGGACGCCAAGAAGACCAACCGGTACCTGACGGCACGCGAGAACACGCTCGCCACCGCCATGATCACCAAGTCCGACAACACGGCCACCACCTCGCTGTGGAACCAGCTCGGCGTCGCCAAGGTGAAGGGCTTCCTGGCGGCCGCCGGCATGACGCGGACGGTGCCGGGGTCCGGCGGCTACTGGGGGCTCACCCGGATCAACGTCACCGACGAGCAGAAGCTGCTCTCGCTGATCACCGCCAGGAACACCGTCCTGAGCGACGGCTCCCGCACCTACGTCCTCAAGCTCATGGGACAGGTCGTCAGCTCGCAGAAGTGGGGCACCCCGGCCGGCGCGCCCTCCTCGGTGTCCGTGCACGTCAAGAACGGCTGGCTGCAGCGGGCCACGCGCGGCTGGCGCGTGCACAGCATCGGCGCGTTCAAGGGCGGCGGCCACGACTACACGATCACCGTGCTCACCGACGGCAACAGCTCGATGAGCTACGGCGTGAACACGATCCAGGCGGTGTCCAAGGTGATCCACCGGGATCTGACCCCGACCGAGAGCATGGCGCACCGTTACAAGCCCACCCTCTTCCCCCAGGAGGCGGCCGTCGCGGTCCCCCGGCGCTAGGGGCGGACCGGACACGCCGATTCCGTCGGAGGCAGGGCGAAACAGGATGCCGCGGCGCCCAAGTGTGACGGAGACAGCGGAAGTTGCTCGACACACGCATGGGGCGCTGCTTGACTCGTGGGCTCACACGGGGAGGGAGCGCAGCCATGCGCAGTGGAGCCAAGGTCGCGATAGTCGGGGGTGTGTTCGCCGTCGTGGCGAGCGGGGTCGGGTACGGGGGCTACAACCTCTGGAACGGCGTCATGGGCGGCGAGAAGTCGCCGGAGTCCAAGACCGCCGCCGCGCCGAGAACCGGGCCCGTCACGGACGAGGAGATCACCACCACGGCACGGGACTTCCTGGCCGCCTGGGCCGCCGGGGAGCCGGAGAAGGCCGGGCAGCTGACGAACGACCCCGTCACGGCGGGCCCCGCCGTGGCGGCCTACCGGGACGGCGCGAAGGTCACGAAGGCGGTGATCACGCCGGGGGCCGCGGTCGGGGCGACGGTGCCGTTCACCGTGAAGGCGACGATCTCGTACGAGGACGTCACCAAGGACCTGTCGTACGAGTCCCGGCTGACCGTGGTCCGGGGGCAGACCACCGGCCGGGCGCTGGTGAAGTGGGCGCCGGCCGTGCTCCACCCGAAGCTCCTCACCGCCGACGCCACGCTGCGCACGGGTGTCGCGAAGACGCCCTCCGTGAAGGCGGTCGACCGGAACGGCACCGAGCTGACGGCCGCGAAGTATCCCTCACTGGGGCCGGTGCTCGACGAGCTGCGTACGCGGTACGGGGCGAAGGCGGGCGGACAGACCGGCATCGAGACATGGGTCGACTCGGGCAGCCCGTCCGTCCCGGACTCCACCCTCCTCGTCCTTTCGAAGGGGAAGCCGGGCACGCTGGAGACCACCATCGACGCGGGCGTGCAGGCGGCGGCGGAGAAAGCGGTGAAGGCGTACGGCTCCGCTTCGGTGGTCGCGGTACAGCCGTCGACAGGCGCCGTACGGGCGGTCGCCAACAGCCCGGCGGGCGGCTTCAACACGGCCTTCTCGGGCTCGAAGATGCCGGGCTCCACGATGAAGATCGTCACGGCGGCTCTGCTCCTGGAGAAGGGCCTGGTCAAGGCGGACCAGGCCGCCGAGTGCCCGCCGAGTGCCATGTACTACGGCCGGACCATCACGAACCTGAAGGGCTTCTCGCTGAAGGACGCGACCTTCGGGGAGAGCTTCGCCCGCTCCTGCAACACCGCCTTCATCAAGAAGATCGACGACGTGGAGAAGACCGAGGGCGACGACTCCGGCCTGGCCCGCGAGGCCAAGGAGGTCTTCGGCATCGGCCTCGAATGGAAGACGGGCATCAAGTCGTTCGACGGCTCCGTCCCCGAGGCGACGGGCGGCGCGGCGGCCGAACAGTACATCGGCCAGGGCACGGTGCAGATGAACCCGCTGAACATCGCCTCGATCACCGCGACGGCGAAGAACGGACGTTTCCGGCAGCCGTACCTGGTCCCGGCCGACCTGGACGACCGGCCCTTCGCCAAGGCCGAGCGGGAGCTGCCGCCGTCGGTGGCACGACAGCTGCGGGACATGATGCGCACCACGGCCACGGCGGGCTACGGCACGGCGGTCGGACCGATGGCCCCGGTGCGCGGCGACAAGGGCGCCAAGACCGGTTCGGCGGAGGCCGACGGCCAGGAGACCTCGGACAGTTGGTTCACGGCGTTCGCGGACGATCTCGCGGCGGCGGCCCTGGTCGAGGGAGCCGGCCACGGCGCGACGGCTGCCGGCCCGGTCGTGGCGCAGGTGCTGAACGCGGACTGACCACCCCGTGGAACCCGGTCGCGTGGCCCGTACATCCACCGCTAGCGTGCGGGCCATGACCGCTGACGACACCACGTCCCTCGCCCACCCCCGGTTCGCCGCCGCGCTCCACGAGTTGGGGCTCGACGTCGAGATCCGCCGCTTCCCCGACGAGACCCGCACCGCGCAGCAGGCCGCCGATGCCATCGGCTGCGGGGTCTCGGAGATCGTGAAGTCGCTGATCTTCGCCGCCGACGGGGTGCCGGTCCTCGTGCTGATGGACGGCGCCTCCCGGGTCGACGTCGAGCGGGTACGGGAGGAGCTGGGCGCCGGGAAGGTGACCCGGGCGGACGCGAACGCGGTCCGGGAGACCACGGGGTACGCGATCGGGGGTGTCCCGCCGTTCGGGCACCTCACCCGGACGCGGGTCCTCGCCGACCGGGGCCTCCTCGACCACGCGCTCGTGTGGGCGGCGGCGGGCACCCCGCACACGGTCTTCGCCCTCGACCCGAAGACGCTCGTCGCCCACGCCGGCGGCACCCTGGTGGACGTCCGCGAGCCCACGGCGTGACCCCGCTCGTCACCCTCGCCGTCCTCGTCGCCGCCGTCACGCACGCGAGCTGGAACGCGATCGCGCACCACATCAAGGACCAGCTGGTCTCGTTCACGCTGATATCCGGCGGCGGGCTGCTGATCTCCCTGGTCGCGGCCTGCTTCGCACCCCTCCCGGCGGCGGGGGCCTGGCCGTACCTGGTGGCCTCCGCGCTGCTGCACGTCGGCTACATGGCCCTGCTCATGCGCTCGTTCACGCTCGGCGACTTCGGCCAGATGTATCCGATCGCCCGCGGTACGGCCCCGCTGATCGTGACGGCCCTCGCGGCGGTCTTCGTCGACGAGGTCCCGGACGCCTGGCAGCTGCTCGGCGTCGCCGTGGCGTGCGCGGGCCTCGCGGGCCTCGCCGTGTGGGGCATCCGCGGCGGGGGAGGCCGGCCGCAGTGGCCGGCGCTGCTCGCGGCGGGCGCGACGGGCCTGTCGATCGCCCTGTACACGGTGGTGGACGGCGTCGGCGTACGCGCCTCGGGATCCCCGCTGGGCTACATCGCGTGGCTGATGATCCTGCAGGGCCTGGCCATCCCGGCGTACGCCCTGTGGACCCGCCGCGCGGCCCTCCTCCCCCAGCTCCGCCCCCACGCGGCGCGGGGCCTGCTGGGCGCGGCGCTCTCGGTGGCCGCGTACGCCCTGGTCCTCTGGGCCCAGACGAAGGCCCCCCTGGCCCCGATCGCGGCCCTCCGCGAGTCCTCGATCATCGTCGGCGCGGCGATCGGGGCCCTCTTCTTCAAGGAACGCTTCGGCGGCCCGAGAATCGCGGCGGCGGGGCTGATGGCGGTGGGCATCGGACTGATGCTGCACGCGGGGTGAGGCGCGGCCTACGGCGTGCTCCAGTGGAGCAGGAGCCAGTCGGAGATCGCGGCCAGGTCCGCGGCGGTGAGGCCCGTCGTGGCGTCCACACGGTGGAGGAGCGCCGGACCGTCGTGGTGGGCCGCCACCCAAGCGCGGTCGAGGTCGCCCATCTCGTCGTCCACCCAGACGAAGGCGCGGCCGTCCGCGAACTCGACCAGGGCGCGGGTCTTCCAGTGCAGGACGCTCGGGTCGTCCTCCTCCGGGGCGTCCGGCAGGGGGGCCACCGGCAGCTCCCGGATGCCGAGCAGCGGGGCGATCACCTTGTTGGCGTCGTGCATCCACGCGGTGGCCCACATCGGTTCACAGGGGAGCGCGGACAGAAGGGGGCCGTGTTCCCGCACGACCTTGGCCAGTTGGGGGTTGGTCGGGCGCTGCCAGCGGTCCCACTCCTCGGGTGTCGACGGCAACTGCGCCCCCGCGTAGGGCAGAAGCGTTCCGTCGACGTCCAGGAAGAGCAGGGGGCCCTGCGTCGGGTCGGTCATGGCGGCACCGTATCGGCCGTGCCCGGGACCGGGCCCCTCAGTACCTCAGTACCTCAGTCCCCCAGTACCTCCGCGAAGTGGGTGTTCACCGCGAGCAGGCCGCCGTCCACACGGAGGACCGTGCCGGTGATCCAGGAGGCGTCCGGCGAGGCCAGGAACGCCACCGCCGCCGCCACGTCCTCCGGGGTGCCCACGCGGGACAGCGGATAGACGCGGTCGGCCAGCGCCGCGAGTTGGGGGGCCCTGCCCTCCCAGGCCGTCGTGGCGATCGTGCCGGGGTTGATCTGGTTCACCCGGACCCCGCGCGGTGCCGCGTCCCCCGCCAGGGTGCGGGTCAGGGACGCGAGGCCCGCCTTGGCCGCACTGTAGGCGTGGCCGCCGAAGTCCGCCTCGGCGTTGACCGATCCGATCGTCACGATCGCCCCGCGGCCGCCGGCCTCCGCCAGGTGCGGCAGCGCCGCCCGGGAACAGCGGACCGCGCCCATGAAGGTGATGTCGTGCTGGCCGCTCCAGGCCTCGTCCGGCTCGTCCTCGAAGCGGTCCCGGTCGGGGGCCACCGAGCCGAAGGCGTTGTTGACCAGGACGTCCAGGCGGCCGAAGGTCCGTACGGCATACGCCGTCGCCTCGTCCACCGATGCCTGGTCGCTCACGTCGCAGTACCGGTACTCCGCGCCCGGGATCTCTCCCGCCGTCCTCCGCGCCTCCGCCTCGTCCACGTCCGTGACCAGGACCCTCGCCCCCTCCGCCGCCAGCCGTCGAGCCGTCGCCGCGCCGATGCCGCGCGCCGCGCCCGTGATCAGTACCGCGTATCCGCCGAAGCGTTCCCTCAGGTCCATGGGAGCGATCTCAGCATCCGCGCCCGACCCCGCGCCAGCCGTACGTGACATCCTGCCGCCCCCGGCCTCGCGCGACGCACGGGTCATCACCTACCGTCACAAGCCCTGCTGTCAGGTGCGGTTGCGAGGGTCGGCGGTGTCCGCGGAGACGCGCTCCCTCGTAGCCGCTCGTCCTCCGAGCGGTACGACGGGAAGAACGGGTACATGGGTCAGCTCATAGCCGTGGCGGTCATCACCATTCTGGCGGTCATCAGCCCCGGCGCGGATTTCGCGATGACCGTCCGGAACAGCTATCTGTACGGCCGGACCGCCGGCGTTCTCGCGGCGGTGGGAATCGCGCTCGGCGTTCTCGTCCATGTCACGTACACCATGCTGGGCGTGGGGCTTCTGGTGTCCCGGACCCCGATGCTCTTCACGGCGATGAAACTGATCGGCGCCGCCTATCTGGTGTACATCGGGTACAGGACGTTCGTCACCAAGGCCCAGGTGGACATCGACCTCTCGGACGACGGCGGCCTCTCCCGGGCCGGCGCGCTGCGCACCGGTTTCCTGACGAACGCGCTCAACCCGAAGACGATGCTGTTCGTGCTGAGCACGTACACGCAGGTCGTCAGCGCCGACACCCCCGTCTTCCAGCAGGTCGGCTACGGGCTCTTCATGTCGTTCGCCCATCTCGTCTGGTTCGCGGCGGCCGCGCTGCTCTTCTCCAACCAGAGCCTGCGCTCGCGCCTGCTGAAGCGCCAGACGGTGCTCAACAAGGTCATCGGCACCGTGCTCGTCGGCCTGGGGATGGTGCTCGCGCTGACGCCCTCCATGGCGTGACGGCCCGGGCCCGGGCGGGCGCGCGCCGGGCGGGGCGCTCCGCTCAGTGGCCGGCGTCCGTCACCGCGCGCACCGCCCTCACCAGCGACTGGGCCCGCGGATCCGCCGTGACCGTCTTGCGCATGCCGTTCGTCACGTACCCGAAGGCGATCCCGGAGTCGGGGTCCGCGAAGCCGAGCGAGCCACCGCGGCCGGGGTGTCCGAAGGAGGACGGGCCGAGCAGCGGCGAGGCCGGACCGTGCAGCATGTGGCCCAGGCCGAAGCGGGTGCCGACGAGCAGCACCCGGTCCGCGCCGGCCGACTCCTCGGTCCGCGCGAGCGTGAGGGTCTCGGGGGCGAGCAGGCGTTCGGCGCCGTCCACGGGGCCGAGGGCGGCCGCGTAGAAGCGGGCGAGGGCGCGGGCGGTCGCCACACCGGCGGAGCCGGGCAGTTCGGCGGCCCGGTAGACCGGGTCGTTCTCGTCGGGCTGGGGGTCGATGACCCCGAAGGCGCGGCGGGTGAGGGAGGCCGGGTCGCGGTACGCCTCGGTGACGGAGCGCTTGGGACGGAGCTTGAGGGCGCCGCTGCCGGGCGGTTCGATCTCCTCGACGGGGCCGAGCCGGCCGACCCGGTGGGCCTCCGCGTCCGGGAGTCCGATCCACAGGTCGAGGCCGAGGGGGCCGGTGATCTCCTCGGCGACCCAGCGGCCGATGGTGCGGCCGGTGACCCGGTGGACCAGGCCGGAGAGCAGCCAGCTGAAGGTGTGGGCGTGGTAGCCGTGGGCGGTGCCGGGCTCCCAGACGGGGGCCTGGGCGGCGACGGCGCGGGTCGAGGTCTCCAGGTCGACGGCCTCGGCGAGGGTGAGCGGCCGGTCGAGGACGGGGACGCCGGCCCGGTGCGCGAGGAGCTGCCGTACGGTCACCCGGTCCTTGCCGGCCGCCTTGAACTCGGGCCAGTACGCGGCGACCGGGGCGTCCAGGTCGAGCAGTCCGCGCTGGTGGAGCAGCAGGGGGACGACGGCGGCGACGCCCTTCGTGGCCGAGCGGACGACCTGGGCGGTGTCCTCGGTCCACGGTGCGTCGCCCTCGACGTCCCTGGTGCCCGCCCACAGGTCGACGACGGGCACGCCGTCGCGGTGGACGGCGACGGCCGCGCCGCGCTCACCGCGTTGTTCGAAGTTGCGCAGGAACGCGTCCCTGACCGGCTCCCAGCCCGCCGCCACCGTGCCCCGGACGTCCACGTCCCCACTCCTCACTCGCCGATCCGACCCTCCATGGTGCAACGCGAGGGGGGAGGGCCGGATTCCGGGGGTGTCAGACGACGGAGCCCGGCACGAAGCCGAACGGCAGCTCCAGGCGGTGCCGGGCCATCAGCTCCTCGTCGGCGAGGATCTCGCCGGTCCGCCCGTCGGCGGCGATGACGCCCTCGCTGAGGATCACCGCGCGCGGGCAGAGCTCCAGGGCGTACGGCAGATCGTGGGTGACCATGAGGACGGTGACGTCGAGCGCCCGGAGGATGTCGGCGAGCTCGCGGCGCGAGGCCGGGTCCAGGTTGGAGGAGGGTTCGTCGAGGACGAGGATCTCCGGCTCCATGACGAGGACGGTCGCGACGGCGACCCGGCGGCGCTGTCCGAAGGACAGGTGGTGCGGCGGCCGGTCCGCGTACTCCTCCATCCCGACCCGCTCCAGGGCCCGCCGTACGACGGCGTCGAGCTCGGCGCCGCGCAGTCCCGCGGCGGCCGGGCCGAAGGCCACGTCCTCGCGGACGGTCGGCATGAACAGCTGGTCGTCGGGGTCCTGGAAGACGATGCCGACCTTGCGCCTGATCTCGGCGAGGTGCTTCTTGCCGACGGGGAGCCCGGCGACGGTGACGCCGCCCGCGCCGCCGGTGAGGATGCCGTTGAGGTGGAGGACCAGGGTCGTCTTGCCGGCGCCGTTGGGGCCGAGGAGGGCGACCCGCTCGCCGCGCCCGACGGTCAGGTCGACGCCGAACAGGGCCTGGTGGCCGTCGGGGTACGCGTACGCGAGGCCGTGTACGTCGAGCGAGGGGACGGTCGTCGAGGGGGCGGTCATAGGGTCCATCCCAGGAGGCTGATCAGAAGTGCGGTGAGGGGAAGCGACGCCGCGTACGCCCACTGGGCGCGGGTCGCGGTCACCTCGTCGATGACCGGCATGGTGCCCGTGTAGCCCCGGCTGACCATGGCGAGATGGACCCGCTCCCCGCGCTCGTACGAGCGGATGAAGAGCGCGCCCGCCGACTTGGCGAGGACGCCCCAGTGGCGGACGCCCCGCGCCTCGAAGCCGCGCGACCGGCGGGCCACGGACATGCGGCGCATCTCGTCGGTGATGACATCGCCGTACCGGATCATGAACGAGGCGATCTGGACGAGCAGCGGGGGCAGCTTCAGCCGCTGGAGTCCGAGGAGCAGGGCGCGCAGTTCGGTGGTGGAGGCCAGGAGGACGGAGGCGGCGACGCCGAGGGTGCCCTTGGCCAGGACGTTCCAGGCGCCCCACAGGCCCGGGACGCTCAGGGAAACCCCGAGAACGGTCGTCCGCTCGCCGGGGACCACGAACGGCATGAGGACCGCGAACGCGACGAACGGCACCTCGATGAGGAGCCGCTTGAGCAGGAAGCCGGCCGGGATCCGGGCCTTCGCCGCGACGACCGCGAGGAGCGCGGCGTAGGCGGCGAAGGCCCAGACGGCCTCGCGGGGGGTCGAGACGACCACCACGACGAAGCCGAGGACCGCGGCGAGCTTGGTGTGCGGGGGCAGCTCGTGGACCGGCGAGTGCGCGTGCCGGTAGAGCTTGTGGGCATGCCCCGCTCCCATGTCAGGCGCTCCCCGCGTCGGCGTGCCCCGGCCCGGCGGCGCTTCCCGCGTCGGCGCGCCTCACGTCGGGCCGTCGTGCGCGTCCCATGTCGGGCCGTCGTGCGCGTCCCACGTCAGGCCGTCGTTTCCGTGTGCGCACGGCGGCGGCGGACGACCCAGAACGCGCCGGTGCCGACGGCGAGGGTCGCGCCCACGCCGATCGCGCCGGCGAGGCCGCCGGAGAGCCGGGCGGTCTCGATGCCCTTGACGCCGTAGTCGGCGAGCGGGGAGTCGGCGGCCGCGTGGTCCTCGACCTTGGCGTCGATGCCCTTGTCGGCGGCGACCTTCTCCAGGCCGTCGGGGCTGGCGGAGGCGTAGAAGGAGACGAAGCCGGCGAGGACGAGGGCGGTGACGAGGCCGCCGATCCACACCTTCTTCGGGGAGCCGGACCCGGCGGCGGGCGCGGCGGCCGGTGCCGCGTCGACCAGCTCGCCGTCCACGCGGAGCTTGAGCGGGGCGGTCAGTCCGCGGGCGCCGTACACGAGGTCGGGGCGGACGGCGACGACCGCGCCGACGGTCAGCATGGTGATCACGGCCTCGCCGATGCCGATGAGGGTGTGCACGCCGACCATGGCCGTGAGGACCTTGGCGACCGGTACGTGGGTGGTGCCGCCGATCGCGTAGAGGGCGGTGAAGGCGGCGGCCGCGGCGGGCACGGAGACGAGCGCGGCGACGAAGGAGGCCGCGGTCACCGAGGCGCGGGTGCGCGGCAGCACCAGGACGAGGCCGCGGAAGAGCGCGTAGGCGACGACGACGGTGACGACGCCCATGACGCTGATGTTCACGCCGAGGGCGGTGAGGCCGCCGTCGGCGAAGAGGATGCCCTGCATGAGCAGGACGACGGCGATACAGAGGACGCCGGTCCAGGGTCCGACGAGGATCGCCGCGAGCGCGCCGCCGAGGAGGTGTCCGCTGGTCCCGGCGGCGACCGGGAAGTTCAGCATCTGGACGGCGAAGATGAAGGCCGCGACGAGTCCGGCGAGCGGGGCCGTCCGCTCGTCCAGCTCCCGCCGTGCCCCGCGCAGGCTCACGGCGACGGCGCCGGCGGCGACGACACCGGCGGCGACCGATACAGGGGCGTTGATGAATCCGTCAGGTACATGCACGTCCCGAATGATGAGCGCTCCTGCAAAGGGCTTGCAAGAGCGCACGGGTCACAGAACGGTGGCGTCCGGTCGCGCGTGACCCCGCCCACACTCGCGTCCGCCCACGCATGGTCCGCGCCCCCGCAGGGAAATAGTGGGACATTAGGTATAGCGAGGATCGAAGGAACGGCTGTGAGGAGCACTTCCATGCGCGCCCTGGATGACCGTGAAGTCGAGGACCACGCCAAGGGACGGATCATCAGCGACGCCCCGCTCTCCCGCCCTGTCCCCGTCGACCTCCGCTACGACCCGGGGTTCTCTCCCGCGACCGTCCGCTTCGTCTTCCCCGGCGACGTCGAATGGTCCTTCCCCCGCGGCCTCCTGGAGACCGGACTGCGGGCCCCGACGCGTCGCGGCGACATAGGTGTCTGGCCCTGCGGCCGGGTACAGACGGTGGTCGAACTCCACCGGCACGACGGGGTCACCGTCGTGCAGTTCGACACCACGGCCCTGACCCGGTTCCTGAAACACACGTACGCCGCCGGCACGTCGATGTCGACACGCTGACGGCGTACCCGCGGATCACCCCTCAGGGCCTCGAAGCCCTGGGGCTCCGAGGCCCTGAGGCTCCGAGGATCAGACCTTCACGAGGTCCGGCTTCGAGCCCGGGGCCTCGTTCGTGGCCGGGGTCTCGGCGAGACCCTCGCCCTCCACGTCCACGTTCGGCAGGATCCGGTCCAGCCACTTCGGCAGCCACCAGGCCTTGTGCCCGAGGAGCGCGAGCACGGCCGGGACGATCGCCATACGGACCACGAAGGCGTCGAAGAGGACGGCGACGGCAAGGCCGAAGCCGATCATCTTGATCATCTGGTCCGTCATGCCGATGAAGCCGGAGAAGACCGCGATCATGATCACCGCGGCGGCGGTGACCACCCGGGCGCTGTGCCGGAAGCCGGTCACGATCGCCTCACCGGGCCGCTCGCCGTGGACGTACGCCTCGCGCATCCGGGTGACGAGGAAGACCTCGTAGTCCATCGCGAGACCGAAGACGACACCCACCATGAAGATCGGCATCATCGACATGATCGGGCCGGTCTGCTCGACCCCGAAGAGACTTCCGAGCCAGCCCCACTGGAAGACCGCGACGACCGCGCCGAGGGCCGCGACCACCGAGAGCAGGAAGCCGAGGGCCGCCTTCAGCGGGACGAGGATCGAGCGGAAGACCAGGGTCAGGAGCAGGAAGGCCAGGCCGACGACCAGGGCCAGGTACGGCACCAGGGCGTCGTTCATCTTCTGCGAGAAGTCGATGTTCATCGCGGTGGCGCCGGTGACGAGGACCTCGTCGCCGGTGGCGTCCCGGATGTCGTGGACGAGGCTCTCGGTGGCCTCCGAGGACGGGCGGTCCTTCGGGACGACCGTGATCATCGCGGCGTCGCCGGCCTTGTTCGGGGTCGCCGGGGTGACGGCGGCCCAGCCTTCGAGGCCCTTGATGGTGGAGACGGTCCTGTCGGCGGTCGCCTTGTCGCCGTCGACGACGACGAGCAGCGGGCCGTTGAAGCCGGGGCCGAAGCCGTCCGACAGCGTGTCGTACGCCCGGCGTTCGGTGGTGGAGGTCGGCTTGACGCCGTCGTCCGGGAGGCCCATCTCCAGGGAGGCGGCGGGCAGGGCGATCGCGCCGAGGCCGAGGACGCCGATCAGCAGCACCATCACGGGGCGGCGGATGACGAAGCGGGCCCAGCGGGTGCCGCCGTTCGGCTTCTCGGCCTTCTTCTCGCCCGCCGGAACGCCTCCGGCGGCCGTCGCGGCCTTGGCGGCCTTGCGCTGCTTGCGGCCGACGACCTTGTCGCCGGCGAAGCCGAGCATGGCGGGGATCAGGGTGAGCGCGATCAGTACGGCGATCACGACCGTGCCCGCGGCGGCGAAGCCCATCTTCGTCAGCATCGGGATGTTGACGACGGCCAGGCCGACCAGGGCGATGACGACGGTGAGGCCGGCGAAGACGACGGCGGAGCCCGCCGTGCCGACCGCGCGGCCGGCGGCGTCCTCCTTCTCGCGGCCCTCCGCCAGCTCCGCGCGGTAGCGGGAGACGATGAAGAGGGCGTAGTCGATGCCGACCGCGAGGCCGATCATCATCGCGAGGGTGGAGGTGGTGGAGCCGAGGTCGAGGACGTTCGCGAGCGCGGCGATCGACGAGACGCCGATGCCGACGCCGATGATCGCCGTGAGCAGCGGGAGTCCGGCGGCGACGAGCGAGCCGAAGGTCAGGACGAGGACGATGCCGGCGATGACGACACCGACGATCTCGCCCGCGCCGGTCTCCGGCATGGTCTGGAGGGCGTCACCGCCGACCTCGACGGTCAGCCCCTTGCCCTGCGCGTCGTGCCCGGCCTGGGTCAGCGCCTCGCGCGTCCCGTCGGTCAGCTCCATCGAGTTGACCTTGTAGGCGACGGAGACGTAGGCGGTGGAGCCGTTCTGGGAGACGGCCTGCGCGGTGTACGGGTCGGTGACCGAGACGATCTGGTCCGAGCCGGACTTCAGCGCGGCGACGGTCTCCTCGACGACGGCCTTGTGCGCCGGGTCGGTCATCTTCTGGCCCTCGGGGGCCTTGAAGACGACACGGGCGGTGGCGCCGTCGGCTCCGGCACCCGGGAAGCGCTCTTCGAGCAGGTCGAAGGCGCGCTGGGCCTCGGTGCCGGGGATGGAGAAGGAGCCCGATGTGGGGGCGGGCGCGGTGGCGGCGCCGATCCCGGCGACCGCCAGGAGGGCCACCCAGAGGAGGGCGACGAGCCGTCGGCGCCGGAAGGCGGAACGGCCCAGCTTGTACAGGAACGTGGCCACGGGGGCGTACTCCCATTTCGTGGTGGGACAGGACATGGGGAGCCGGCCCGACGGCGTGAGCGGTTCGACGTCAGGTGGAGCGGGGCGGAGCGGGTACTGCTGGGGTCAGACGCCGAGTGAGGGGAGCACGACGGCGTCGACGTACGCGCTGAGGAACGCGCGGTCGACCGGCTGATCGTCGATCAGCGGCCGGGCGATGAACGCACCGATCAACATGTGGGGGAGGAGGTTCAGCGCCGGGTTGGCGGCGTCGACCTCACCCCTGCGGACCGCTCTGCTCAGCACTTCGTCGAGGCCGTTCATCTCGGGTTCGATGAGCAGCTCGCGCAGCGCCCGGTGCAGTTCGGGGTTGGTGTGGACGGCCTGGGCGAGGCCCCGCATCAGCGCGGAGTCCTTCTCCATCTGACAGTCGTCCGTCCGTGCCATCAGTTCGTGGAAGTCGCCGCGCAGCGAGCCGGTGTCGATCTCGGAGAGATCGGCCGGCTTGTTGGCGCGCAACGCCCTGGCGACCAGCTCGGGCTTGCTCCCCCACTGGCGGTAGAGGGTGGCCTTGCTGGAGTGGGTGCGGGCGGCGACGGCGTCCATGGTGAGGGCGTCGTAGCCGACCTCGCGCAGGAGGTCGAGCACGGCTCCGTACAGCTCGGACTCACGCTCTGGGGTGAGCCTGCTGCGGGCCATGACCGGACTCCCATCGAACGAAACGGTTTCGTACAGTACGAAGATACCCCCGTCCCCAGCGAAACGAAACCGTTTCGTACGTGTCCTGGGCCACACCGAGACCGCACCACGCACACGAAGACGCCCGCAGGCACCCACGAGTTGCCCCGGCGCCGCCCGCCCACCCACGAGCCGCCACACCCCGCCACCGCCCGCCCACCCACGAGTCGCCACACCCCGCCACCGCCCACGCACCCACGAGCCGCCGCCCCCGCCACCACCCGCAAACACGTACGAGTTGCCGCACCCCCTCCACGCGGAAAGCATGAGGAGGTGAGTGACGACGTCGCGTATCTCCGTTTTCCGCACCTCCACGACGACCTGCTGTGCTTCGCCGCCGAGGACGACCTGTGGATCGCCCCGCTCGTACCCGAGGGCCACCACCCCGGCCGGGCCTGGCGTCTCACCGTCGACCGGACGCGGGTCGGCCACCCGCGCTTCTCGCCCGACGGGCGCCACATCGCCTACACGAACTGGCGCAGCCTCGATCCCGAGATCCATCTCGTCCCCGTCGAGGGCGGGGCCGCCCGGCGGCTCACCTACTGGGGCTCCACCGACACCCGGGTCTGCGGCTGGACGCCCCCCGACAAGGACGGCCGCACCGACATCCTGGCCGTCTCCTCGCACGGGCAGCCCTTCTCCTACTACTCCTGGGCCTACACCGTCCACACCGACGGCTCCCCCGGCATGCGCCAGCCCTGGGGCCCGGTCTCCGACATCGCCGTCACCGAGGACGGCTGCGAACAGGAGGGGGAGCGCCGCACCCTCCTCCTCACCGGAAAGCCGCCGCACGAACCGGCCGCCTGGAAGCGCTACCTCGGCGGGGCCACCGGACGCCTCTGGCTCCACGGCGAACGGCTGCTCCCCGACATCGGCGGCCACCTCGACTGCCCCATGGCCGTCGACGGCCGGGTCGCCTTCCTCTCCGACCACGAGGGCATCGGCAACCTCTACTCCTGCCTGCCCGACGGCACCGACCTGCTCCGGCACACCGACCACGACGAGTTCTACGCCCGGCACGCCTCCAGCGACGGCCGCCGGGTCGTCTACCAGTGCGCCGGCGACCTGTGGATCGTCGACGCCCTCACCCCCGACTCCCGCCCCCGGAAACTGGAGGTGCGACTCGGCGGCCAGCGCGTCGGCCGGCGCTGCTACCAGGTGCCCGCCGCCCACCACGTCGACGCGGTCTCCGTCGACGAGACCGGCCGCGCCAGCGCCGTCTCCGTACGCGGCAGCCTCTACTGGCTGACCCACCGCGACGGCCCGGCCCGCACGATCATCGACTCCCCCGGCGTACGGGTCAGGCTCCCCGAGATGCTCGGCAGCGGCGGCCAGGTCGCCTATGTCACCGACGCCGAGGGCGAGGACGCCGTCGAGGTCGCCTATCTGCCCCGCGCCAGCGGCGACCGGCCCCCGCGCCGCCTCGCCTCCGGCGATCTCGGCAGGGTCGAGGAACTCGTCGCCGACCCCGACGGCGAACGGCTCGCCATCGCCTCCCACGACGGCCGGCTCCTCCTCCTCGACGCGACCGAGGACTCCAACGGCGAGGTCACCGAACTCATCCGGTCCGTCAACGGGCCCGTGCGCGACCTCGCCTTCTCCCCCGACGGCGCCTGGCTCACCTGGTCCCACCCCGGCATCGGCCGCTCCCTGCGCTCCATCAAGATGGCCCGGATCTCCGGCCCCGGCGCCCGGACCGTCGTCGACGTCACCAACGGCCGCTTCGAGGACGAGAACCCCGTCTTCACCCGGGACGGCCGCTACCTCGCCTTCCTCTCCTGGCGGGGCTTCGACCCGGTGTACGACGTCCACACCGGCGACCTGTCCTTCCCGCTCGGCTGCCGCCCCTACCTCGTACCGCTCTCCTCCGCCACGCCCTCCCCCTTCGCGCTGCTCCCCGACGGACGGCCGGCGGCCGGCGGCCTCGACCCCGCCGACGACGACACCGAGACCGCCGACGGGACGGTCATCGTCGAGATCGAAGGGCTCCCCGACCGGGTCACCCCCTTCCCCGTCACCGCCTCCAAGTACTCCGCCCTGCACCCGGTCAGCGGCGGCGGCCTGGTCTGGCTGCGCTGGCCCATCTCGGGCGCGCTCGGCGAGACCTTCGCCAACCCGGCCGACACCTCGGGCCGCCCCACCCTCGAGTACTTCTCCATCACCAAGGCCCGCAAGAGCGAACTCGCCAAGGACCTCGACTGGTTCGCGGTCAGCGGCGACGGCACCCGGCTCGTCGTCGCCGACGAGGGCGAGCTGCGGGCCGTGCCCGCCACCGAGTCCGGGGACGGCGACTCCACCGTCTACCTGGACCTGCGGCGCATCCTCCACGACATCGACCCGGGCGCCGAGTGGCGGCAGGCCTTCGACGAGGCCGGCCGGATCGTCCGCGCCTACTTCTGGGAGCCGGGCATGGGCGGGGTCGACTGGACGGCCGTCCTCGACCAGTACCGGCCGCTCGTCGAACGGGTCGCCTCCCCCGACGAGTTCGCCGACCTCCTCCGTGAGGTCGTCGGCGAACTGGGCACCTCGCACGCGTACGTCACCCCCGCCCGCCGCAACGAGGGGCCTCCGCACTACCAGCGGCCCATGGGTCTCCTCGGCGCCAACCTCGTGCCCCGCGAGGCCGGCTGGACGGTGAAGCGCATCCTGCCCGGCGAGTCCTCCGACTCCAAGGCCCGCTCCCCGCTCGCCGGCACCGGCATCCGCGAGGGCGCCGTCCTCACCCATGTCGACGGCAGGCCCGTGGACCCCGTCGCCGGCCCGTACCCGCTGCTCTCCGGCACCGGTGGCACCACCGTCGAGCTCACCTTCACCCCCGCCGAGGGCGAGGGCCGGGCCCGCCGCGTCGCCGTCGTCCCCCTCGTCGACGAACGCCCGCTGCGCTACCAGGACTGGGTGGCCAAACGCCGAGCGGTGGTACGGGAGATCAGCGGCGGGCGCTGCGGCTACCTCCACATCCCCGACATGGGCGGATCCGGCTGGGCCCAGTTCAACCGCGACCTGCGCATGGAGGTGTCCCGGCCCGCCCTCATCGTCGACGTACGCGGCAACGCCGGCGGCAACATCAGCGAGCTCGTCATAGAGAAGCTCACCCGCAAGATCCTCGGCTGGGACCTCACCAGGAACGCCCAGCCCGTCGCGTACGCCTCCAACGCCCCGCGCGGCCCCGTCGTCGCCCTCGCCGACGAGGCCACCTCCTCCGACGGCGACATGATCACCGCCGCCTTCAAACTCCTCGGCCTCGGGCCGGTCGTCGGCCAGCGCACCTGGGGCGGCGTCGTCGGCATGACCGGCCGCCACCGCCTCGGCGACGGCACCCAGATCACGGTTCCGATGAACGCGGCCTGGTTCCCCGAGTACGGCTGGTCCCTGGAGAACCACGGCGTCGAACCGGACCTCGCGATCCTGCGCACCCCCCTCGACTGGGCCGAGGGCAGGCACGCCCAGCTCGACGACGCCGTCCACGTCGCCCTCGCCCTGCTCACGGAGACCCCCGCGGCGAGCCCCCCGGGCTACGAGGGCCTCCCGGACCGCTCCCGCCCGAAGCTGCCGCCGAGGGGAACGGAGGAGGACAGGACCGACTCCACCTGACCGAACGAGCCGCCGGCGGACCCCCCGCCGACGGATCGGACGCGGGCCCCGGCCGGAACCGGACCCGGGGCCCGCCGGCGGACCGGCCCGCAGCCCCCGGCCGTCAGCGCTCAGCGCTCAGCCCCAACCGTCGGCCCTTGTCGCCGGCTCCCGGCTCCCGGCTCCCGGCTCCCGGCTCCCGGCTCCCGGCTCCCGGCCATGATCCGCCGCCAGGCGCTACGCGGCGGTCCGGCCGAGGCCGTCCGCGAGGTCCAGCTCGTACGACGTCCCCACCTCCCCGTCGAGCGTCACGCTCCCGACCGCCCCGAAGCCGACCCGCCCGAGCACGGCCCTCGACCCGTCGTTGCCGAGGGTCGTGACGGCGGTCAGCCGGCTAAGCCCGTACTCCTCGCGCGCCAGCCGGCACACCTCCCGGACCCCGGCCGTCGCCACGCCCCGCCCGGTCGCCTTCTCCGCCACCCGGTACCCGAGCTCGGCGGCCCCGTCGGCGACGTCGACGAGGTTGAACCGCCCGAGGATCTCCCCGCCCTCCCCCACGAGGACGTGGAAGTGGATCGTCCCGGTCTCCTGCTCGTCGAGCAGCGCCCGGTGCCGCTCCTCGAAGTCGGTGAAGTACGCGTCCCCCCGGTCGGGCACGGACGCGGCGAAGTACCCCCGGTTCTCCCGCTCGAAGACGAGCAGGGCGGGGGCGTGATCGGATCGCAAGCGCTCAAGTACGGCCATGGTCGCCACCGTACGAAGATCCGCCGCCGGACACGTACAACTTTTCGGCCCCTCGACCGTCTGACCCGGTGCGGCGCACGATGCGCCGGTGCTCCGGGTGCGCCGGTGCTCCGGATGGAAGACGCGGCCGCCACGGCCGCCCGAGGAACGGCATGACCCTGGAACGACGCCCGACACGCGCCCCCTTCTCCCTGGTCAGGGAGGAGGACGACCATGTCTGGGGCGACTTCGCCGAGGTGGAGGGCCTCTTCGGCGAGCCGCGGAGCGGGATGTACGAGCTGTTCGGCTGGGTCCCGGAACCGGCCGGGCCCCCGGCCGCGGCCCCGGCTCCCGCCCCGCCCCTCGCCCCGGCCCCCGCTTCCGCCGCCGCGCCGGAGTGGCTCGGCAGCACCGTCTGGCTGGTGCCCGGGGACGAGACGCTCGACGCCTGGCGGCTCGACGACGTCGAGGCCGTCCGCACCCGTACGGCGGCGGGGAGCCTCGTCCTCGTCGGGGACGACGACTGCGACGGCCCGCCCGAGGCTCACCGCGGCCCGGTGCGGATCCACGACGGGACCCGATGGCTCGGCTCCTGCCGGGAGTTCGCCGCCGTCCTGCCCGCCCGGCCGGCCGAGCCACCGCTCGTCCTGCGCGGCCTCGCGCCGAGCGAGGAGCTGCGGCAGGCGCTCGCGACCGGGACCCGGAAGGCCCTGACGCTGGAGAAGGCCGTCCTGGAACTCCGGGACGCGCACGGCGCACCCCTCACCGACCGGCTCCTGTGGGCCAGGATCACGGCCTGGCGCCCGTCCGGGCTCGGCCCCGATCTGCTCGACGTGGAGCTCGACGGCTATTTCGTCGACCCCGTCCCCGAGTTCGCCCGCCCGGTCTGGGAACGGTGGCTCGCCGGCCCGCCGGACGAGGCCGGCGCCTGGGCCGGGCTCGACACCCGGCGGCGGGGCGCCTGGCACGACCTCGTGCGGGAGCGGGCCTGCCGCCGCCGGTCCGGGGACCGGCCGGCGGGGACCGCGTACGAGCTCGACGGGCGGTTCGTCACCGACGAGCCGGGGCTCTGGCTCGCGCTGGGCGAGGCCGTGAACGGGCCCGGCGGCTATTTCGGCGGATGCTTCCAGGCGCTCCACGACTGCCTGGGCGGCGACTTCGGCTTCACCGCCCCGTCCACCCTGACCTGGCGGAACTCCGAGGTCGCCCGCGCGCACCTCTCCCGGGCGCTGTCGCCGGACGGTGAGCCGTACGACCTCTTCGCGGTGATGGTCCGGGCCCTGGAGGAGGACGGGATGCGGGTCGTACGGGCGTGAGCGCGCGCGGACGCACGCGGAGGCGCACCCGGTGAACCGGGTGCGCCTCCTCGACACAGCATGCGAAGGACGAACGCGTCAGGCGTCGTAGTCCTGGTCGAGACGGTCCTGGGCCTCCTGCTGGGCCCTGCGCGTCTCGTCCTCGGGGCGGCCGCGGCCCTGGGAGGCGCGCTCGGACGCCTGGCCCTTCGCCCTGTCCGCCGCCTGCTTGGCCTTCTCGCCGAGCTGCTGCGACTTGTCCTTGAACTGGTCTGCGACGCCCATGAAGGTTCACTCCTAGAAGGGTGGGAGAGGGCCGGGGGCGGTGTGCCCCGCCGGCCTCGACCAGCCTTGCACGAGCGAACATTCCACGCATTTCGATCAGATACGCTCCGCGATCGCAGGGCCGGGAAGAGACGGCCTACGGCCTGGCCGCCCCCGTCCTGGCCTCCTCGTCCGCCGCGCCGCCCGCGCCCACGAGTCCCTTGGACACCGAGCCGAGCCGCGGCTCGAAGCGCTTCATCTCGCGCTGCCCGACGGTCGCGATCATCCCGGGCAGATAGCCCCGGAGCGACTGCATCCCGCGCAGCCACCACTGCGCGTACACATGCGGGGAGCGCCGCTCGATGCCCGCGACGATCCGGTCGACGGCCGGGCCGAGGGGGTACGTGCGGTTCGCCGGCCACGGCAGCCGCTGGCGCAGCTCGCGCATGACGTCGTCCTCGTCGGCGCCCCGCACCATGTCCGTGTCGGTCCAGGAGAGGTAGCCGACGCCGACCTTGACGCCCTTGTACGCGACCTCGGCGCGCAGGCTGTGCGCGAAGGCCTCGACGCCCGACTTGGAGGCGCAGTACGCCGTCATCATCGGGGCGGGGGTGAGGGCGGCGAGCGAGGCGATCTGGAGGAAGTAGCCCCGCGATTCCATGAGGACCGGCAGGAAGGCCCGTCCCGTCACCGCGCCGCCGATCAGATTGACCTCGATGACCCGCCGCCAGGCGGCCGGGTCGGAGTCGACGAACGGCCCGCCCGCCGCGACACCGGCGTTGGCGACGACGATGTCGACCTTCCCGAACCGCTCCTTCACCTCGGCCGCGACCTTGGCCATCGCCTCGTGGTCGGTGACGTCGGCGTGCCACCAGTCGGCCTCGGTGTGCAGCCGGCCGGCGACCTCCTTGAGCTGCTCGGGCTCCAGGCCGACCAGCGCGATCTTCGCGCCGCGCGCGGAGAGCTTGCGGGCGAGGAGCTCCCCGACGCCGCGGGCACCTCCGGTGACGACCGCGACCTGTCCTTCCAGGCTCACCCGGCTCATGCCTTCTCCTTCACTTCCAGGTACGTGTCGGTCAGTTCACGGATCCGCGCGGTGACGGCCTCGGGGGCCTCGACCGGCGTCATATGTCCCATACCCGCCAGTTCGAGAAGTCCCACGCACTGCGGGAGCGCCTCGGCCATGGCACGGGAGTGAACGGGCGGGGTGAGCCGGTCGGCGGTGCCGACGACGACCGCGACGGGCAGGTCGAGGGCCCGGACACCCGCTTCCAGGTCGAGCTCGGAGAGGACCTTGGACCAGCCGACGCGGGCACCGCGCGGGCAGGCGTGCACGATCCGGGCGCAGGCGTCGACCCGCTCGGGGGCCGAACCGGGGCCCATCGTCGCGTACTTGAGGATCTTTCTGGAGACCGCGTTGACGGGTCCGAGGGGGGCCTTCGCGCCGAGGACGCCCCGGGTGAGCCGGGTGCGCCGCTCGCCGGGCCGGCCCGGTACGACGGTGGCCTCGGCGGTGAGCCGGGAGGGTCCGGTGGAGCAGAGCAGCGCGGCGGCGGCGTGCCCCCGGAAGCCGGGGCGGTCGGCCGCCGCCATCAGGGTCATGCCGCCCATGGAGTGCCCGGCCAGGACGGCCTTCTCCCCGGGGGCGAGGGTGCTCGCGAGGACCGCTTCGAGGTCGTCGGCGAGGGCCCGGGTGGCGTAGCCGGAGGGTCCCGCGGGGACCGGGGACCGGCCGTGGCCGCGCTGGTCGTAGGCGATGACCCGGTGGTCGGCGGCGAGGGACCGTATCTGCTCGGCCCAGAAGGCGATGGAGCAGGTCCAGCCGTGGGCGAGCACGACGGCGGGCGCGCCCTCGGGGCCGTACACCTCGACGTGGATCGGGGCGCCGTCGGCGGAGACGGCGGTGAGTTCGCGGGAGGCGGGCAGCGAGGTCAGGTGGCGGCTCACTGGGCGGCCTCCGTCCTGCGGGCGGCGCCGCGGGTCTTCGTGGCGGCGGGCTCGGCGGGGGCGGGCTTGGCGGTGGCGGGCTCGGCAGTGGCGGGCTTCACGGGCCCGGGCGCGCGGACGACCTCGTACTCGGAGAGGTCGACCTGTCGGGTCTCGCGCCGGAACTCGCCCGTGGTGCCCGGCCACAGCGTGGTGTTGCGGCCGTTGGCGTCGAGGTACCAGCTCTCGCAGCCGCCCGCCTTCCAGACGGTCCGCTCCATCCGGGCCTGCACCTTGCGGTTCCAGGCGCCGACGGCGGAGGGCCGGACGGCGAGGGCGGCGCGCCCGCCGAGCACGTCGAGCTGCCGGAGGTAGTCGGCCATGTAGTTCAGCTGGGACTCGATCATCAGGATCATCGAGGAGTTCCCGAGGCCGGTGTTGGGGCCGATGACGGTCATGAAGTTGGGGAAGCCGGCGGCGGTGGCACCGCGCAGCGCCTCCATGCCGCCCTTCCAGGTCTCGGCGAGGGTCCGCCCCTCGGCGCCGACGACCCGCTCGGCGATCGGCATGTCGGTGACGTGGAAGCCGGTGCCGAAGACGATCGCGTCGACCTCGGTCTCGGTGCCGTCGGCGGCGACCACGGTCGAGCCGCGGACCTCGCGCAGGCCGGAGGCGACGACGTCGACGTTGGGCTGCGCGACCGCCGGGTAGTAGGTGCTGGAGAGCAGGATGCGCTTGCAGCCGATGCGGTACGAGGGCGTCAGCTTGGCCCGGAGCACCGGGTCCTTGATCGACTTGGCGATGTTGGCCTTGGCCAGCTTCTCGACGATTCCGAGTTCGTTCGGGTGCTTGGTGAAGGCGCCGACCTGGAGTTCGCGGATGCCCCAGAGCAGGCCGCGGCGGAGCCTGCCGGTGACGGGCAGCGCGCGGTGGAGCCGGCGCTCGGGGCCGGTGATGGCCCGGTCCATGCGGCGCATGACCCACGGCGGCGTCCGCTGGAAGAGGGTCAGCCTGCCCACCTGGGGCTGGATCGCGGGCACGATCTGGATCGCGGAGGCGCCGGTGCCGATCATGGCGACCCGCTTGCCGGTCAGGTCGTAGTCGTGGTCCCAGCGGGCGGAGTGGAAGACCTTGCCGGGGAAGTCGGCGAGCCCGGGGATGTCCGGGATCCTGGGGTCGGAGAGCGGGCCGGTGGCGGAGACGACGACGTCGGCGCTGAAGGTGCCCCGGCCGGTCTCGATCTCCCAGCGGAGCGCCTCGGTGTCCCACTCCATCCGCCGCACCTCGTGGCCGAGCCGCAGGTGGGGGCGGATCCCGAAGGTGTCCGTGACGTGCTCCAGATAGGCGCGGATGTGGCGCTGTCCGGAGAAGGTGCGCGGCCAGTCGGGGTTGGGCGCGAAGGAGAAGGAGTAGAGGTGGGAGGGGACGTCGCAGGCGCAGCCGGGGTAGCTGTTGTCCCGCCATGTGCCGCCCACGGAGTCGGCCCGTTCCAGGACCACGAAGTCGGTGATCCCCTCGCGGCGCAGCCGGACGGCGGCGCCGAGGCCACCGAATCCCGATCCGATCACCGCCACCCGTACGTGCTCGTGCTTCGCCATGCCGCCGCCTCCCGTGCGCCTGGCCAATCCCGCCAGCAATCACTGGCACAGTCGGGACTGTAGAGCAGCCCCATACCGAGCGGTAGGGGTACGACGAGGGAAAGTTACCGGCGGTACAACATAGGCTGGCGTGCGTGGCAGAAGGATCGGGCGAAGGATCAGGACCCAACACGGTGACACCAGAGGGCGTACGCGAGTACCGCATGGACGAACTGGCGGCCGCCGCCGGCATCACCGTGCGCACCCTCCGCTTCTACCGCGAGCGCGGTCTGATCCCCCCGCCCCGCCGCGAGGGCCGCATCGCCTGGTACGACGAGCAGCACCTGGCCCGGCTGCGCACCATCGCCGCCCTCCTGGAACGCGGCCACACCCTCAACGGCATCGCCGACCTCACCACCGCCTTCGAGAGCGGCCGCAACGTCCGCGAGGTGCTGGCCCTCGGCGCCCCCAGCGAGGAGGAGCCGGTCCGCCTCACCCCCGAGGAGCTCGCCGACCACTTCGCCGGCGAGGTCACCCCGGAGAACCTCGCCGCCGCCCTCGACCTCGGCTACCTCGTCACCGACGGCGAGGAGATCATCCACATCAGCCGCCGGCTGCTCGACGTCTCCGCCGCCCTCGTCCGCGAGGGCGTCCCCCTCGCCGAGGTCCTCAAGGCCGGCGCGCGCGTCCGCGAGCACGCCGACGCCCTCGCGGAACTCTTCACCGAGCTGCTGCGCACCCACGCCGGCGAGGAGGACGTGCAGCGCCTCCGCCCGCTCGCCAAGAGCGTCGTCGAAGCGGAGCTCTCCATGGCCCTCGACCGCCATCTGCGCGGCGCGCCCCAGGGCCCGTAGGGCGGCCCCACACTCACCCCAGGGCCGTAGGCGCCTGAGGCGCCAGCGGCCCCAGAGGACTCGCGGGACCCCCAGGACGCCCGGGACTACAGGTCGTAGACCGCCGTCACGGGTGCGTGGTCGCTCCACCGCTCGGCGTGGGTCGCCGCCCGCTCGACGTACGCCTTCACGGCCTTGGCGGCGAGACCGGGGGTGGCCATCTGGTAGTCGATGCGCCAGCCGCTGTCGTTGTCGAAGGCGCGGCCGCGGTAGGACCACCAGGAGTAGGGCCCCTCCTGCTCGGGGTGGAGCGCGCGCAGGACGTCCACGTACCCGCCGTCGCCCTCGTCGAGCACCCGCCCCAGCCACTCCCGCTCCTCGGGCAGGAAGCCGGCGTTCTTCTTGTTGGCCTTCCAGTTCTTGAGGTCGGCCTCCTGGTGGGCGATGTTCCAGTCGCCGCAGACGACGACCTCGCGCCCGTCGGCGGCGGCCCGGGTCCTGAGCTCCTTGAGGTACGGCAGGAACTCGCCCATGAACCGGTACTTCTCGTCCTGGCGCTCGGTGCCGACCTCGCCCGAGGGCAGGTAGAGGCTGGCGACGGTCACGCCGGGCAGGTCGGCCTCGACGTACCGGCCGCTGCCGTCGAACTCGCTCGACCCGAAGCCGACGCGCACCCGGTCGGGCTCGCGCCGCGTGTAGAGGGAGACTCCGGCGCGGCCCTTGGCGGCGGCGGGCGCGTGGACGGTGAACCAGCCCTCGGGCGCCTTCACCTCCACGGGCAGCTGCGCCTCCTCGGCGCGCACCTCCTGAAGGCAGACGGCATCGGCGGAGGTCCCGCCCAGCCACTCGACGAACCCCTTCTTGGCGGCGGCGCGGAGCCCGTTGACATTCACGCTGGTGACAGTGAGCATCCCGGGAGAATACCGACACCAGGGCATCGCATACATGTACGATGCTGCGCATGAACATCCAGCCCACGCGCTATGACCACCCCGACGCCGTCGCACTCGAGGGCGCGGTCCAGGCCGAGTACGCCGTCCGCTACGACGACGAGGGCGATGTCACACCGCTGGACGCCGGGATGTTCGTCCCTCCCCGGGGCCTCTACCTCCTCGCCTACGACCCCGAGGGCAGGCCCATGGCCACCGGGGGCTGGCGCACCCAGGACAAGAACGACGAGGGCTACTCGGACGGCGACGCCGAACTCAAGCGCATGTACGTGATCCCCGAGGCCCGCGGCCTCGGGCTGGCCCGCCGCATCCTGGCCGCCCTGGAATCCGACGCCCGCACGGCCGGCCGCACCCGCATGGTCCTCGAAACGGGCACCGCCCAGCCGGAGGCGATAGCCCTCTACACCTCCAGCGGCTACGAACCCTGCCCCAAGTTCGGCCACTACCGCGACCACCCCAGCAGCCGCTGCTTCGCCAAGCCCCTGACCTGAGCCCACACCCGCGGCCGACCGGCGGGCACCGCCGTTGTCGGACCCGGGGGCGAGGATGGGCGTCATGACGAAGACCGCTGCGGACTACGTGTGGTTCGAGGACGACTTTCCGGACATCGCCGAGGCGTACTGCTTCACCCTGGTACGGGGGCTGTCGCCCGCCGAGCTGACGTCCCGTCTCGAAGGGCGACCGGAGGAGCCCCTCCGGGGCATCACCGCGGTCGTCGACGCGACCTTCGCCCGGTACGACCAGGAGAAGGGGGACCGGCAGCTGATCGCCATGACGCCCCTGGGGGCCTGGACCCTGATGATCGAGCCCAACGGCTACCTCGGGGTCACCGAGGAGCAGGCGCTGCCGGCCTCCGCGCGGACGAGCTGGGTGTCCCACTTCGTCAACATCAACGGCCTCGGCACGTTCCTCTGGGCGGAGGACCAGGTCCTGCGCCTGTGCTTCGACCCCATGTTCCCGGAGGACCGGTGGGGCACCGAGCCCGACGGACTCCTCGACGTCATGCGGCGGATCGGCTTCCACTTCGACGACGACGATCCGGAGACGGATCTGTCCTCGCCCGCGGCCTTCGCCCTGGCCGAGCACCTGACCGGCGTCGCCGTCACTCCGGCGCTGCTCGGCGACACGACGTTCACCTGCGCCACCGTGAAGATCCGCTGACCGCTGCCCCGGCCCTCCGGCAGCGGGCTCGACACGCCGCCGGAGGGCGGGAGCCCGAAACGACGAGATCCCGCCCGATCTTTCGATCGGACGGGATCTCGTGAACGTTCCCGAGAGCTACTCGCGAACTGTCGTTTGTGGACCTGTGGGGATTTGAACCCCAGACCCCCTCGATGCGAACGAGGTGCGCTACCAGACTGCGCCACAGGCCCTTGCGACGTGTGAAACATTAGCATCCCGACCGGCTCAGGCAAAAATCCATTCCCTCGCAGGTCAGCCGGGGACCGCCGCGGGCCCCCGGTGGGGTCATTCGTTGGCCGCCCGGGGGCGGTCGTCGTCCGCGTACTGGTCGAAGAGCGGGGTGCGGCCGTGGTCGCGGTCGCGGCGGGGCTGGGCGGTCCGCTGACGGGGGGCCGGCGACGGGGCGGGGGCCGGGTCGGCCGCCGTGGAGGAGCGGGCCGCGCTCCAGGTCTCCGGGTCCGTGATGTCGATGCCGCTCGTGGCGCGCGGGGCGACCGGGGCGGTGACGTACGTGGGGAGCGGGACCGGGACCGGGTCCCAGCTGTCCCCGCGGGCCGGGCCGCGCTCGCGCTGCTGGTCGACCCACTCCGCGTGGTCGGTCTGCTCGACCAGGGCCCGCCGGTCCGCCTCCTGCGGGGAGGGGGTCGAGGCGGGATCGGGCTGCGGTTCGGGCGTGGGGGCCGGGCGCCGGCTCTCGCGCAGCCGTGCCGCCGCCGCCTCGGCGCGCCGCCGGTCCATCACATAGACGAAGCGGCGGCGTTCCTGGACCCGCAGATGCACGATGTACGCGCTGAGGAGCAGCGCGGGGACGGCCGGCGCCCACAGGAACGCGACCCCGCCGACGGCCGCGACGACCGCGCCGAGGGTGAAGCCGGCGAAGAGGAGCGTCGTGGTGCGCCGGCGCCGCGCGAGGACCTTGCCCCGGCGGGCGCGCTCGGCGGCGGCCCCCGAGGGGCGGGCCGGTGCCGGTTCCGGTTCGGGTTCCGGGAGTTCCAGGCGCGCTTCCGTCCTGGCCGCGGGCGCGGAGAAGGCCCGGACGTCGACCGAGCTCAAATGCTCGGTTTCCGCGTCCGGGTCCACGTCGGGCGTCGGGCCCTCCGCCGTACGGTCCCGCTCCTTGAGCTCCTTGGCGTATCGACGCTCCATGCCCGCCCGTCCGGAAAGCAGCCGGATGGCGGTGCTGAAGCGTTCCGTCGGACGGGCTTCGTTCAGCTCGTCCTGCCTGCGGAGCCACATCGGTACCAAGTAGGCGGCCCAGGCCCCGACGATGACTGCGTAGATGAGGCCGCTGCTGCTCACGCCTCACACGGTAGAGGGGTTCACGGGAAGGCATCGGCCAATTGGCCCGGTGTGTCGCACGATCTGGCTGATATCACTGAACTTTTTTGTGATTGTTCAGA
This sequence comes from Streptomyces zaomyceticus, assembly GCF_014656215.1. Taxonomy (GTDB): domain Bacteria; phylum Actinomycetota; class Actinomycetes; order Streptomycetales; family Streptomycetaceae; genus Streptomyces; species Streptomyces zaomyceticus. The sequence goes on from NZ_BNBZ01000017.1 coordinate 69,220, forward strand.
TCGATTGCGTGTCAACTACCGATTGAATTCGAACACTTATCTCATTCTTGCCTGATGCCAGCGGCGCAGCAGCCCCTCCGGCACCTCCTCCGCCGTCAGCGCGAAGACCAGATGGTCCCGCCACGCGCCGTCGATGTGGAGATAGCGGGGCCGCAGCCCCTCCTCCCGGAATCCCAGTTTCTCCACGACCCTGCGCGAAGGCCCGTTCTCCGGGCGGATGCACACCTCCATACGGTGCAGCCCGACCGCCCGGAAGCAGTGGTCGACGGCGAGCGCGACCGCCGTCGGCATCACCCCGCGCCCGGCCACCTCGCTGTCCACCCAGTAGCCCACATGTCCGGAGCACATCGATCCCCAGGTGATCCCGGCGACCGTCAACTGGCCGACGAGCCGCCCCCGGTACTCGATCACGAACGGCAGCATCCGGCCCGCGTTCGCCTCCGACCGCAGATGGCGGACCATCTGACGGTATGTCGGCCGCTGCGCCACCGGCCCGCCCGGGGGCGGCGGCGGAACCGTCGCCTCCCAGGGCCGCAGCCACTCGCGGTTGCGCCGGTTCACCTCGCGCCAGGCCGCGTGGTCACGCATCTTTATCGGACGGAGCAGCACCTCTCCGTCGACGAGGACCACAGGCCAGGACGGGATCACGACGGTCTCGGGTGGTCGCCGCCACGGATCTGGTCGACGGCGTGCCGGAGGATCGGCTCCAGGACGGCGAGCCCGTCCCGCACCCCGCCGGGAGAACCCGGCAGGTTCACGATCAGCGTGCCGCCCGCGACTCCGGCGAGGCCCCGCGAGAGCGCCGCGGTGGGCACCTTCTCCCGGCCGTACGCCCGGATCGCCTCCGGGATGCCCGGGATCTCCCGCTCCAGGACCCGGCGGGTCACCTCGGGCGTCTCGTCCGTGGGCGAGATGCCCGTGCCCCCGGTGGTCACGACGGCGTCGTACCCGGCGGCGACCGCGGCCCGCAGGGCCGCCTCGACCGGTGCCCCGTCCGGGACGACCCGGGGGCCGTCCACGGAGAAGCCCATCCGGGTCAGACCCTCGACGATCAGCGGGCCGCCCTTGTCCTCGTAGACCCCGGCGGCCGCCCGGTTCGAGGCGGTGACGACGAGCGCGGCGTACGGGCCGAGGAGCGCGCCGCCGACACCCGCGCCGAGCGCCGCGGGAGGACGCTCCTGGTGCGCCCCACCCTCGTGGGCCTGGCCTTCGCTGGCCTGGCCCTCGTGCTCGTGGCCCTCGTGTGCCTGGCCCTCGTGCTCGTGCACGCCCGACACCCGGCCGCCGCGCGTCACGACCCGCTCCGCGTCCAGTGGCCCGACTTGCCGCCCGTCTTCTCCTCCACCCGTACGTCGGAGATGACCGCGCCCTTGTCGACCGCCTTCACCATGTCGACCACCGTCAGGGCCGCCACCGAGACCGCGGTCAGGGCCTCCATCTCGACACCCGTACGGTCCGTGGTCTTGACCGTCGCCAGGATCTCGACCGCGTCGTCGGTGACCGCCAGGTCCAGGGTCACGCCCGAGACCGCGAGCGGGTGGCAGAGCGGGATGAGGTCCGGGGTCTTCTTGGCGCCCATGATCCCGGCGATCCGGGCCGTGGCGAGCGCGTCGCCCTTCGGGACGCCCTCGCCGCGGAGCAGCTCGATCACGCGCGGCGAGACGAGCACCCGCCCGCTGGCGCGCGCCGTGCGGGACGTGACGTCCTTCGCCGATACGTCGACCATGCGGGCCGCGCCCGCCTCGTCGATGTGGGTGAGACCTTGCTGCGTGCTCATCGCCGTGACACTCCCGGTCGCTGTGTGGGACGACACCGTACCCCCACCCTCGCCCCCTCAGCCGAGGAGGACCACTTCCAGGACAGCGCCCGGCTCGACGCTCTCCGTCTCCTCCGGGACCACGAGCAGGCAGTCCGCGTGCGCGAGGGCCGCGATCAGATGGGAACCCGCACCGCCCACCGGGGTGACGGTGCCCGCCTCCGGGTCGTACGTCCCCCGGAGGAACTGCCGGCGCCCCGCGGGTGACGACAGCGCCTTGTCGGCGACCAGCTCGGCGCGCGCCCGGGGCCGGTGGAGGTCCTCGACGCCCATCAGGGCCCGGATAGCGGGCCGGACGAACAGCTCGAAGGAGACGTACGAGGAGACCGGGTTGCCCGGCAGCGCGAGCAGCGGGATCTGCTCGGCGCCGATCGCGCCGAAGCCCTGCGGCTTGCCCGGCTGCATGGCCAGCTTGCGGAAGTCGACCTGGCCGTCGGCGGTCAGCGCCTCCTTCACCACGTCGTAGGCGCCGACGCTCACCCCGCCCGTGGTCACGATCAGATCGGCCCGGATGAGCTGGTCCTCGATGGTGGCGCGCAGCGACTCCGCGTCGTCGGCGACGGCTCCCACCCGGTAGGCGAGGGCTCCGGCGTCCCGCGCGGCCGCGGCGAGCGCGAAGCTGTTGGAGTCGTGGATCTGGCCCTCGCCCAGCGGCTCGCCGGGCTGGACCAGCTCGCTGCCGGTGGACATGACGACCACCCGGGGGCGGGGCCGGACCCGGACCGTGCCGCGGCCGATCGCGGCGAGGAGACCGATCTGCGGCGGTCCGAGGACCGTGCCGGCCTCGAGGGCCCGCTCCCCGGCCCGGACGTCGCTGCCCCGGGTGCGGACGTGCGCACCGGCCTCGGCGGCGCGGTGCACCCGGACCTCGCCGGCCGCGCCCTCGGGGGCGGCACTCGCGGCGGTCATACCGGTGGCCGCGCCGCCGCCCGTGCCGCCGTCGGTCCACTCCACGGGGACGACGGCCTCGGCGCCGGGCGGCAGCGGGGCGCCGGTCATGATCCGGGCGGCCTGGCCGGGGCCGACCTCGGGCAGCCCGCCCGCGCCCGCCGCGACGTCCCCGACGACGGTGAGGACGGCGGGGAACTCCTCGCTGGCACCGGCGACATCGGCGACCCGGACCGCGTACCCGTCCATGGAGCTGTTGTCGAAGGGAGGCAGTGCGACCGGCACCGTCACGTCCTCGACGAGGACGCAGCCCTGCGCGTCGAGGAGTTGCAGCTCGATGGGTTCGAGCGGGCCGACCGTCGCGAGGATGTCGGCGAGGTGCTCGTCCACCGACCACAGCCCGCGCGCGGGCCCCGCGCAGGGGTCGGCCGCTCCCCGCTCGTCGCCGTGGCCGTGCTCGGGGCCCTGCTCGTGGTCGTCGTCGTGGGACGGCGACGGTGCCGCGCTGCTGCTCAAGGTGCTACATCTCCTCGCTGACGTATCTCCGGAGCCAGGCCCGGAAGTCCGGTCCCAGATCTTCACGTTCGCACGCGAGTCTGACAATGGCACGCAGATAGTCACCACGGTCACCGGTGTCATAGCGGCGCCCCTTGAACACGACTCCGTGCACCGGGCCGCCGATCTTCTCGTCGGAGGCGAGTTTCTGCAGGGCGTCGGTCAGCTGGATCTCCCCGCCGCGGCCCGGCTCGGTCTCCCGCAGCATCCCGAAGACGGCCGGATCGAGCACATAGCGGCCGATGATCGCGTAGTTGCTGGGCGCCTCGCCCGCGTCCGGCTTCTCGACCAGGTCGGTCACCTTCACGACGTCCGAGTCGACGGTCGCCTCGACGGCCGCGCAGCCGTACAGATGGATCTGCGAGGGCTCGACCTCCATGAGGGCGATCACGCTGCCGCCCTCCCGCTCCTGGACCTCCACCATCCGCGAGAGCAGCGGGTCGCGCGGGTCGATCAGGTCGTCGCCGAGGAGTACCGCGAAGGGCTGCTCGCCGACGTGCGGGGCGGCGCAGAGCACGGCGTGGCCGAGGCCGCGCGGGGCGCCCTGGCGCACGTAGTGCATGGTGGCGAGGTCGCTGGACTCCTGGACCTTGGAGAGGCGCTCGTCGTCGCCCTTCCGGCTCAGGGCCTCCTCCAGCTCGTAGTTCCGGTCGAAGTGGTCCTCCAGGGGACGCTTGTTCCGGCCGGTGATCATCAGGACGTCGGAGAGTCCGGCCGCGACGGCCTCCTCGACGACGTACTGGATGGCCGGCTTGTCGACGACCGGCAGCATCTCCTTGGGCGTCGCCTTGGTCGCCGGGAGGAAGCGGGTGCCGAGGCCGGCGGCCGGGATGACAGCCTTGCTGATCCGGCCGAGGCTGGGGAGCGACTGATTCATGCGGTGCACCTTAGTCGTTCGGAATGAGAGAAAGATGTGACTCCGATTAACTTCCTCCGCATAAAGACAGATACGAGAGTTTCGCGAATTCACATGGGGCCGTCATGACACCGGAGATGTCCGAAAAGGCCGTGCTGCGCAGTCGACTTCTGGCCGCTCGCGCCGCGCTGAGCGCCGAATCCCTGGCACACACGGCCGAATCCCTCGCCCGACGGGGGCTGGAACTGGCCGAACTCGCCGAGGCGTCCACGGTCGCCGCCTATGTGTCGGTGGGCCGCGAGCCGGGCACGCGCGCGTTGCTCGACGCCCTCCACGCGCGCGGGGTGCGGGTCCTGCTCCCCGTCCTGCTCCCCGACAACGACCTCGACTGGGCCGTGTACGAGGGTTCGGAGCGGCTCGCGAAGGCCGGCCGGGGACTGCTCGAACCGGTCGGGCCCCGGCTCGGTCCCGAGGCCGTGTGCGCCGCCGACGCCGTCCTGCTGCCGGGCCTCGCGGTCGACGGGCGCGGGATGCGGCTCGGCCGGGGCGGCGGGTCGTACGACCGGGTGCTCGCCCGGCTCACGCGCACCGGCACCGACCCGGCCCTGGTGGTGCTCCTGTACGCGGACGAGGTGGTCGCCCGGGTCCCGGAGGAACCGCACGACCACCCCGTGCACGCGGTGGTGACCCCGGAGGGGGTCACCCGCTTCACGCCCTGATCAGGGCTTCAGCGTCAGCGTGTCCTTCGTCGCCGCGTCGACCGCCGCCTTGCCGTAGGCCCAGTCGTACAGGTCGCCCTTCGCCCAGGCGTCCGTCTGGTCGGTGTAGTTCGAGTGGAAGGCGTGCCCGGAGGCTCCGGTCAGGTTGATCCACCGGGACTTGTCCCAGTCCCCGACGTTGACCACCATCCGCATCGACGGCACCCAGATGACCTCGTAGCCGCCGGCCGCGTTCCAGCCGGTGGCGTCGACGGCCGCCTCGCCGCCGCCCAGGTTCCACGGGCCGCGGTTGAGGAGCCGCTGCACGGCGCCGGGTCCGGCGGTGCCGAGGGTCTGGTTCTTCAGGGTCAGCTGGTGCAGCCGGCCCCAGCTCCAGGTCGAGACGTCCTTGCCGAGCTTGGCGGTCAGCTCCCAGCGCGCGTCCTTCATGGCGCGGGCGAGCAGCTGGTCACGGGTCTCGGTGGCCTGGTCGGTGCGGTTGCCGGGAGTGACCCACCACTCGCTCTTCTCCTGCTTGAGGAGCGGGCGGACCACCTCGTACCAGCGGTCGCCGCCGTCCGGCTGCGCCGATTCGGGGTCGCGCTGGCCGCATTCCCGTACGAGCTTGTTCTGCTCGTCGACCGGGCCGGTGGCGTCGGCGGGGCGCACGTTGATGCAGTCGCCCTCGGCGCGCAGTTCCTTGGGCAGCTTGTTGCCGAAGGACAGCTTGAGGACGTTGCGCCAGACCGCGTTGAAGTAGGCGGCGGCGGCCGAGTCGGGCTCCTGGGTGTAGTCCCAGCCCTCGAGCAGCTTCTGCGCCTCGCGGACGTGCGGGTCGGAGATGTCGATCTTCAGCAGGAGCGGGTTGAGCAGGGTCGCGATCTCGCTGCGGTTGTCCGTCTGCATGGTCCGCATGTCGTCCGGCGAGACCTTGCCGCCGTCCTTGATCTTCGACTCGATGAGGTCGTTGATCCGCTGGCTGCGCGAGCCGTAGCCCCAGTCCTTGGTGAGCAGGTCGGGGTAGGTCGAGGAGTCGATCACGGCCTGGTTGGCGGTGACGATGTAACCGCGCTCGGGGTCGTACTCGTAGGGCAGCTGGTCGAAGGGGATGTAGCCCTTCCACCGGTACGAGGAGTCCCAGCCCGGCGCGGGCAGGGTGCCGTCGCCCTTGCCGCGCTGCGGGATCTTGCCCGGGGACTGGTAGCCGATGTGGCCCTCGGTGTCGGCGTAGATCAGGTTCTGCGAGGGGACCTCGAAGTTCTTGGCGGCGGCCCGGAACTGGTCGAAGTTCTTGGCGCGGTCGAGGGCGAAGATCGCGTCCATCGACTTGCCCGGCTGGAGGGCGGTCCACTGGAGGGAGACTCCGTAGCCGGTGCCGCGGTCGGGGGCGGCGTTGCCGACGGGGGCCTTCTGGCCGACCTTCTCCAGTTCGGTGGAGCGGTCGGAGACGAGCGGGCCGCGTTCGGTGGAGCGGATGGTGATCGTCCGGTCGGTGCCGCCGGCGACCTTGATGATCTCGTCGCGGACCGTGAAGGGCTTGACCTTGCCGTCGACGAGGTAGCCGTCGGGACCGATCTTCTCCAGGTAGAGGTCGGTGACGTCGGCGCCGAGGTTGGTGAGACCCCAGGCGATCTTGTCGTTGTGTCCGATGATCACACCCGGCATGCCGGAGAAGGTGTAGCCGGAGACGTCGTAGCGGCAGGTCGCCGAGACAGAGCGGCAGTGCAGACCCATCTGGTACCAGAGGGACGGCAGCTGCGGCGCGAGGTGCGGGTCGTTGGCGAGCAGCGGGTTCCCGGAGGTCGTGTACTTCCCGGAGACGACCCAGGAGTTCGAGCCGATGCCGTTGCCGTTCGGGCCGAGGAGGGCGGGGATGCCGTCCAGGACCTCGGAGAGGGCGCCCAGCTGGGACTGCGTACCGGAGTCGGAGGAGCCGGACGAGCCCGTGCCGTCGAGGCCGCCGCCCGGGGTCTCCCCGGTGGTCGCGCCGTCGGCCTCGCCGGCCTCGGCCTTCGGGTCGAACTTCCCGGTGGACTCGTCGACCGCGCCCCGGTCGACGATCGGCTGGTGGAGCGCGTACGGGTAGTCCGGGTACAGCTGCTTGATCTGGCGCGCGCTCATCCGGCTGGTCATGAGCGAGCGGTCGATCTCGTCCTGCATGTTGCCGCGCAGGTCCCAGGCCATCGCCTTGAGCCAGGCCACCGAGTCGACCGGCGTCCACGGCTCGATCGCGTAGTCGTTGGTGAAGCCCAGGGCCGCGTACTCGACGGAGATGTCGGCGGGGTCCCGGTCCTTCAGATAGGCGTTGACGCCCTCCGCGTACGCCTGGAGGTACTTCTTCGTCTCCGGCGACAGGACCTTGTCGTACTCCTGCTGCGCGACCTGGCGCCAGCCGAGGGTGCGCAGGAAGGAGTCGGTCTCGACCTGGCTCTCGCCGAACATCTCGGAGAGCCGGCCCGCGGTCACATGACGGCGGACGTCCATCTCGTAGAAGCGGTCCTGGGCCTGGACGTAGCCCTGGGCGCGGAAGAGGTCCGTCTCGTTGTCCGCGTAGATCTGCGGGACGCCGTTCGCGTCGCGCTTCACGTCGACGGTGCCGGACAGGCTGTCGAGCCGGATCTCGCCCGTGGTCTGCGGGAACGAGGCCCGGACGGTGCTCACACCCCAGTACCCGCCGTATCCGACGCCCGCGACCAGGGCGAGGACCAGGACGAGGAGGATCAGGCGGGCGCGCCGCCCTTTCTTCTTGGCGGGAGGCGCGGTCGTGTTGGAGGGCATCGCTGTCCTTCGAGGGGCAGGGTGGTCCTGGAGTACGGGAGCAACCTTAGGCGCAGCGTCCGGACGGCCCGGACGCGGTGTCAGGAAGAGAACCGTACTGGTGAGCGAGGAGGCGCAAAGAAGGCGTCAAGAAAACGTTAAAGATTAGGTAAGGTAACGAAGTGTCGGCCGCTGGAGGAACGATCCAGCTGCATGTGAGGGGAAGGAACGGCCACTGACTGTCCACCAGCTCAACGAACTCCTGCTCATCAGCTCCCTCGTGCTGCTGATCGCGGTCGCGGCCGTACGGATCTCGTCCCGGAGCGGGCTCCCCAGCCTGCTGCTGTACCTCGGCATCGGCATCGCCATCGGCCAGGACGGCATCGGCAACGTCGCCTTCGACAACGCGGAACTGACGCAGGTCATCGGCTACGCCGCCCTCGTCGTGATCCTCGCCGAAGGTGGCCTCGGCACGAAGTGGAAGGAGATCAAGCCGGCGCTGCCCGCCGCGGTCGTCCTCTCCACCGTCGGCGTCGCGGTGAGCGTGGGCATCACGGCCGCGGCCGCCCACTACCTCGTCGGTCTCGACTGGCGACAGGCCCTGATCATCGGCGCCGTCGTCTCCTCCACCGACGCGGCGGCGGTCTTCTCCGTGCTGCGCAAGGTGCCCCTGCCCTCACGGGTCACCGGTGTCCTGGAGGCCGAGTCCGGCTTCAACGACGCCCCCGTCGTCATCCTCGTCGTCGCCTTCTCCACCGCCGGACCGGTCGACCACTGGTCCGTCCTCGTGGGCACGATCGCCCTCGAACTCGCCATCGGCGTCGCCGTCGGCCTCACCGTCGGCTTCCTCGGCGCCTACGGGCTGCGACACGTCGCCCTGCCCGCCTCCGGCCTCTACCCGATCGCCGTCATGGCCATCGCCGTCGTCGCGTACGCGGCCGGCGCCATGGCCCACGGCTCCGGCTTCCTCGCCGTCTACCTCGCCTCGATGGTCCTCGGCAACGCCAAGCTGCCGCACGCGCCCGCCAACCGCGGCTTCGCCGAGGGACTCGGCTGGATCGCCCAGATCGGCATGTTCGTCCTGCTCGGCCTGCTCGTCACCCCGCACGAGCTCGTCCACGACTTCTGGCCCGCCGTCGTCATCGGCCTGGTCCTGACGGTGGTCGCACGGCCCATGGAAGTGCTGGTCAGCCTGCTGCCCTTCCGCATCCCCTGGCAGGAGCAGGCCCTGATGTCCTGGGCCGGCCTGCGCGGAGCCGTCCCCATCATCCTCGCGACCATCCCCATGGTGTCCGACATCGAGGGCAGCGAGCGGATCTTCAACATCGTCTTCGTGCTCGTCGTCGTCTACACCCTCGTCCAGGGACCGACCCTGCCGTGGCTGGCGAAGGCGCTGAAGCTCGGCGACGACGGGGACGCCGCCGACCTCGGCGTCGAGTCCGCGCCCCTGGAGCGGCTGCGCGGCCACCTCCTCTCGGTCGCGATCCCGGAGCACTCACGGATGCACGGCGTCGAGGTCGCCGAGCTGCGGCTCCCCGCCGGAGCGGCCGTCACCCTCGTCGTACGGGAGGAGTCGAGCTTTGTACCGGGGCCCGCGACCGTCCTGCGGCGCGGCGACGAGCTCCTCGTCGTCGCCACCGACCCGGTGCGGGACGCCACCGAGCGACGGCTGCGCGCGGTCGGCCAGGGCGGCAAGCTCGCCGGCTGGCTGGGCACGGGCGGTGCCACGGCGGCCTCGGTCCCGGCGGGCACGGCGCTGCGCTTTCACCGCTCAGGTGAGCACCCCAAGCGAACATCCGATTAATCCGAGGCATTAATTCAGAGGGAGGAGCGTTTTCCCAGGCAGGAAGACGCTCCTCCCTGTAGCATGAAGGCACACCTGATCGAACCAACTCTGCCTGACGCAGAGCTGGCGCGACCGTATGGCGGCCGTGGCGCCCCTCCGCAGTGGGGCCGGCCCGGTATCTACCGCAGTTCCGCGCATGAGGACAGCTCTCGGCGACACCCGCACCACAGTGCCGGGGGCGCGCTACCAGGCGGCGGAAAGGCAAGGACCGTGGCGTCCACGGTCATCTCGGACAAGCGGCCCGGTTACGGGCAGCTACTGCGCACACCCGGTGCGCTGTCCTTCCTGCTTCCCGGCTTCGCCGCCCGGCAGCCCTTCGCGATGCTGACCATCGGCATCGTCCTGCTCGTCCAGCACACCACCGGCTCCTTCGGCAGTGCCGGCGCGGTCGCCGCCGTCACCGGCGTCTCCATGGCGCTGTTCGCTCCGCAGAGCGGCAAGCTCGCCGACCGCTTCGGCCAGCGCGCCGTCCTGATCCCCGGCGTCCTCGTCCACACCGCGTCCGTCTCCCTGCTCGTGGTGCTCGCCCTGAGCGGCGCCCCGCTCTGGGCCCTGTTCCTGGCCGCGGTGCCCGCCGGTGCCTCCGTGCCCCAGGTCGGACCGATGGTCCGGGCCCGCTGGGCCGCCAAGCTGGACGGCACCCCGCTGATGCCGACGGCCGCGGCCTTCGAGTCCGTCACCGACGAGTTCACCTTCGTCGTCGGCCCCGTCCTCGCCACCGCCCTGTGCACCGGCGTCCACCCGGCCGCCGGCCTGATCGCCGAGGCCGCGCTCACGCTCTTCGGCGGACTCTTCTTCGCCGCCCAGCGCGCCACCCAGCCCGCGTTCGGCATCTCCTCGGCCGGCTCCGCCGAGCCCCACCGCTCGGCGCTCTCCATCCCCGGCGTCCGGGTCCTCGTCGTCGCCTTCCTCGGCATCGGCTCCGTCTTCGGCGGCATGCAGGTCTCCCTCACCGCCTTCACCGAGGAGATCGGCAACCCCGGCGCCAACGGTCTGCTCTACGGCGTCTTCGCCGCCGGAAACATGCTCGCGGGCATCGCCATGGGCGCCGTCGCCTGGAAGACGGGCCCCCGCCGCCGTCTGATCCTCGGCTACGCCGGCCTCACCGTCGCCGCGTCGCTGCTGTGGACCACGCACTCGGTGCTGCTCCTCGGCGCCCTCGGCCTGGTCGTGGGGCTGTGCATCGCCCCCGCCCTGATCACCGGCTACACGATCGTCGAGACCCTGATCCCGGCGTCCTCCCGCACCGAGGCCTTCACCTGGCTCACCGGCGCCGTCGCGCTCGGCCAGGCCGCCGCCGTCACGGTCGCCGGCCGACTCGCCGACGCCCACGGCGCGAGCACCGGATTCCTGGTGCCGATGGTGGGCACCGCGCTCGCCCTGGCCACGCTTCTCGCCCTGCGGTCCCGCCTCAAGCCGCGCGAGACGAGCCGGGTCGCGGCGCGTGGTATCGGTCACCGCGTGCCGGTGGCGGTGGACTGAACCCGCGGAATACGTCAGTATGGATTGTCGTTAGCACTCGATGAGTGTGAGTGCCAGGAGGAAGACAAGTGCCGACCTACCAGTACCAGTGCACCGAGTGCGGCGAAGGCCTCGAGGCGGTGCAGAAGTTCACCGATGACGCGCTGACCGAGTGCCCCCAGTGCAAGGGCCGCCTGAAGAAGGTGTTCTCGGCCGTCGGCATCGTCTTCAAGGGATCCGGCTTCTACCGGAACGACAGCCGCGGCTCGTCGTCCAGCAGCTCGCCGGCCGCGTCGAAGTCCTCGACCCCGTCGTCCTCGTCCACGTCGTCCTCGACGTCGGACGCGAAGCCGGCCGCGTCGACGTCCTCGGCGCCCGCTTCCGCCTCCTCGACGTCCGCGTCGAGCACCGGGAGTTCGGCCGCCTGACGCCTGATTCAGGACAACGTCCGTACGTTCTTTCACCGAGGGCCCCGTCGTTCGCGACGGGGCCCTCGGTGTTTCCCCGGGCCGCGCATAGGGTGACCGCCATGGCGACCCAGGGTGTGTACGCGGACATCGGTGTGATCGGCGGCTCCGGCTTCTACTCCTTCCTGGAGGACGTCACGGAGGTGTCGGTCGACACCCCGTACGGCAGCCCCAGCGACTCCCTCTTCCTCGGCTCGATCGCCGGTCGGCAGGTCGCCTTCCTCCCCCGGCACGGCCGGAACCACAGCATCCCGCCGCACCGGATCGACTACCGCGCCAACCTCTGGGCCCTGCGCTCCGTGGGCGTCCGGCAGATCCTCGGACCCTGCGCGGTCGGCGGGCTCCGGGAGGAGTACGGGCCGGGCACGCTCGTCGTCCCCGACCAGCTCGTCGACCGTACGAAGGCCCGGGCGCAGACCTACTTCGACGGGGAGCGGCGGGCCGACGGAGCCCTGCCCCGCGTCGTCCACGTGACCTTCGCCGACCCCTACTGCCCGGACGGGCGGCGGGTGGCGGTCAAGGCCGCCAGGGGACGGGGCTGGGAGCCCGTCGACGGCGGGACGATGGTGGTGATCGAGGGACCCCGCTTCTCCACCCGGGCCGAGTCCCGGTGGCACGCCGCGGCCGGCTGGTCGGTCGTCGGCATGACCGGGCACCCCGAGGCCGTCCTCGCCCGTGAGCTGGGGCTCTGCTACACCTCGCTCGCGCTCGTCACCGACCTGGACGCGGGCGCCGAGACCGGCGAGGGCGTCTCCCACACCGAGGTGCTGCGGGTGTTCGGCGAGAACGTGGGGCGGCTGCGGGAGGTGCTCTTCGACGCGGTGGGCGCCCTCCCGTCGACCGTCGACCGGGACTGCCTGTGCACCCGTGCGCACGACGGCTGGGACCTGGGGATCGAGCTGCCCTGAACACGGCGAAGCACCGTCAGGGGTGCGGCAAACCACCTTCAGGAGTGAGGGAGTTGTTCACAGGTCCGGGGTGATCCCCAGGCCCGGGCGGGGGGACGGCGCGGCCGGGAGAGTGGGAGCCGATCCCACTCCCGACCAGGACGGCCGTGCCCACGATGACGCAGCCCTTCCCCTCCTTCCGTCATTCATCCGACCCCGCCCAGGGGCCTGCCCATGCCCCCGCCCGTTTCCCCGCTCCTCCCCCGACGCCGTTCCCCTCCTCTTCTCCCGCCCCGTCTCCCGTTCCGGCGCCGTGCGTGGTGCCGGTCTTCGAGCCGCTACGGGTGCGGGGCCCCCGGCACCGCCTGCGCAGGGCACTGCGCCGGGCCCGCCGGATGCCGACGGTGCTCCTCGCGCTCGTCGCGGCGGCCCTCGCCGTCGCGGGCGACACCCCACCGCCGGGGCCGCCGGGAGCGCCGGGGGCTCCCGTCCCCGCCGTCGCCGCCCGGGCACGCCCACCGGCCGCCGTCCGCCTCGTGTCCGCGCCGGTGCGGATCGCCGACGCCGCGACCGTACGGCTGCTGCGCCCCGGCGACCGGGTCGACGTGATCGCCGCGCCGGACTCCCCGATCGGCTCGGACGGCGAGGCCCGGGTGGTCGTGACGGGCGCCCGGGTGGCTGAGGTTCCGCCCCCGGACGAGACCCGTCCGGACGGAGGGGCGCTCGTCGTCCTGTCCGTGCCGCGGTCGACGGCCGCCGCGCTGGCAGGAGCCGGCGTCACGTCCCAACTGGCGGTGATCCTGTGCTGATTCGCACGGACACCCTGTCAAGTCACCGGTCCGTGTGTACGGATTGGACGGCTCCATTCCGTTCGCGGCCTAATGGCACCGCACACAGCAGCAGCACGAGCGACGAAAGGCACCTTGGTGGCCGAGAAGAAGGAAAGTCTGATGGGCGGCTTCAAAGCCTTCCTGATGCGTGGCAACGTGATCGACCTGGCCGTGGCCGTCGTCATCGGTGCCGCGTTCACCAACATCGTGAACTCGGTGGTCAAGGGCATCATCAACCCGGTCGTCGGCGCCTTCGGCACCAAGGACCTGGAGAGCTACTCGTCCTGCATCAAGGACTCGTGCGTCGTCGTCGACGGGGAGGTGCAGGGCATCCAGCTCCAGTGGGGCCTGGTCCTCAGCGCGGTCCTCAGCTTCCTGATCACCGCGGCCGTCGTCTACTTCCTGATGGTCCTGCCGATGGCGAAGATCCTCGCGAAGCGCGCCGCGCACGACAAGGCGAAGGAAGGCGTGGCGGAGACCATGGAGATCAGCGAGCTGGAGGTCCTCAAGGAGATCCGCGACCACCTCGTCGCCCAGCGCGGCCCGGTCACGGGCACGGGCACGGGTTCGGGATCAGGCACGGGCCCGGGGTCGGGTTCAGGTACGGGCTCGGGCGGCGGATCCGGGACGCACCCCACCTCCTGACCGGCGACCCACGCCGGTGTCAGAGGTGGTGCGGCGGCTTCTCGTCGAGGAAGCGCGCGAGGTCGGCGGCGCTGTCGCCGCCGGCCGGAGGCCGCTCGCCCCATCCACGGTCCGTGTCGTCCGCGGACTGCCGGTCCAGCGGATCGTCGAAGACGAGTACCGGCTTCGGACTGTTCCTGGGGCTGGGACGTACGCCGGGCTGCTTCGCGTCTCGCGGTCCGTGGGCGGGGGCGGTACTCATACCTCAAGGGTACGCCCGCTCCCCCGCCCCGTACCCCTTTGATCTGCGCTCTTCCCGGGCCGTCGGGCACCACCCTCCGGCTCAGCGGTCCTTCGGGTCGATCATCCAGAGGCCGAGCACCACCAGGAACGACAGGACGAGGAAGCCCGCGCCCCACCACGCGGTGCCGGTGTTCCCCGCCATCCACTCGTCCACCACGATCGTCAGCCCCCACAGCTGGCCGATGACGACCGTGAGCGCCAGCGCCAGACGCGCCGACAGCTTCGAGGAGCGCTCCGGCTCCTGCTCCGTACCGGCTCCCGGTCCCGGCCCCGTGTGCCGGATCCGGGGATCGCCGTAACCGCTGGTGGGGCGGATCTGCGGATAGCGCTCGTGCACCGGCCGGTTCAGCCGCGGCTGCGCACTGCCCGGGGTGTACGCGGGGGGCCGGGGTGCCTCCGGGGCCGCCGGTGTCACGGGGGGCCGGGAGACCTCCGGGGCCGTCGGCGTCACGGGGGGCTTGGCCGGCTCCGGGGCCTCCGGGTCGCGCGGGAAGGCGCTCTCGGTCATGTCCGCTCACTCCTCTCCCCCGCCGCGCCGGGCGCGGAGGCGCCGGAGCATCCCAGCCGGTCGGCGAGTTCGGGCCGGTCGTCGCCGAGCTGGCGGCAGAGACCCTCCCGGGCGCTCTCTCCCGAGCGGGCGGTGCCGATCGCCCAGACGCTGCCGTCGGTCTCCTCCACCAGCACCACCTTCGGCAGTCCTCGGGGCGGCGGACCCGCGGTGACCTCTCCCGTACGGGCGTCGAAGACACCCTCGTGGCAGGGGCAGTACAGCTCGCCCTCGCTGCCCCGGTCCTTGCGCCAGAGCACGGCGCAGGCGAGGTGGGTGCAGACGGCGGAGTAGCCGGCGAGGGTGCCGTCCTCCAGGCGGACGGCGACCGCGCGGTCCTCGGAGCCGGGGTAGCGGAAGGCCAGGGACTCTCCGGGCAGGAGCTGGTCGGCGATCCGCTTCGCCTCGGGTGCCCCCTCGCTGTCCCCGTGGCGGTGCAGGATGCCGGAGGCGACGGCGACACCTCCGACGGCGAGGCCGCCGGAGACGGTGGCGACGATCCGCAGATAGTCGCGGCGGGTGGTGAGCGAGTCGGCGGCGATCCGGTCGTGGAGCGCTTCCTGGGCCGCGTCGGAACGGGGGTCCGGCGCGGGTGGCTGGGGGTCGGTGACGCTCAACGGACATCCCTTCCATTGATCTCGACGACGGGCAGCCCGCCGGGTACCGGCCACTGCACCTTGTCGGCGGGGACGACCATCGCCACACCGGTGGTGACGGTGCTGGAGCCGAAGGTGAAGGAGTCGGCGACCTGGACGCCGGGGCGTTCGGCCCGGAGTTCTTCGAGGGTTCCGTAGAAGAGGGCGCCGGTGGGGCAGACGGTGGCGCACATGGGGGCGAGGCCGTAGGCGGTGCGGTCGTAGCAGAGGTTGCACTTCATCTGGAGCTTCGCCTGGAGGTCGATCTTGGGGACGCCGAAGGGGCAGGCGTTGACGCAGTTGGCGCAGCCGATGCAGCGGGTGGTGTCGGCCTGCTGCACGACGCCGTCGGCGGTGACGAGGATGGCGTCGGCGGGGCAGACCTCGGCGCAGGGGGCGACGGGGTCCTCGCAGTGCATGCAGACGGTGGGGAGGGAGGCGACGGAGTGGCCCTCGTCGGGGTAGTCGAGGTGGATCATCGACTTGCCGCGGTGGGAGTCGCATTCGCGGCAGGCGGAGACGCAGGCCTGGCAGCCGATGCAGCGGCCCGGGTCGATGAAGATCGTGCGGCCCATCATGTGCGGGTCAGCTCCTCTCCGCGGTGCCGCGGCCCTGGGGGGAGGTGGGGGGCAGCGGGTCGGTGCGGGAGACCTGGGTCTCCGGGTAGGCCTGGTGGCCGGGGGCGGTGGGTGGGGCGGGGACCTCGTCGATCCGCTCGGCGGCCTCGATACGGGCGGCGCACACCTTGTACTCCGGGATCTTGGAGCGGGGGTCGAGGGCGTCGATGGTGAGGGCGTTGGCCGCCGTGGGGACGGGCCAGTGGTACGGGACGAAGACGGTGTCGGGGCGGATGGCCTCGGTGACGAGGGCGGGGAAGACCTCGCTGCCGCGGCGGGTGACGACCCTGACGGGGTCGCCGTTGCGGAAGCCGTGGGAGGGGTGGACCTCCACCCAGGGGCGCGGGGTCTGTTCGACGAGGGCGCCGAGGCGGCGGGTCTGGTTGCCGGAGAGGAAGTGGGCGACGGTGCGGCCGGTGGTCAGCGAGAGGGGGAACTCCTCGCTGTACGGGTCCATCGGCGGGTGCCATTCGACGACCTGCATATGGATCTTGCCGTCGGGGTGGTAGGTGCGGCCGTTCTCGAAGAGGCGGGGGGTGCCGGGGTGCTCGGTGCTGGGGCACGGCCAGGCGATGCCGCCGGTCTCCTCCAGGCGCTCGTAGGTGATGCCGTAGTAGTCGTTGACGGTTCCGGCGGAGGCGATGCGGAGTTCCTCGAAGACGGAGCGGGAGTCGGGGAACTCGAACTTGTCGCCGGCGCCGAGCCGGCGGGCGAGTTCGCAGATGACCCAGGTGTCGGTGCGGACGCCGGCCGGGGGTTCCTGGGCCTTGTTGTGCTTGACGACCCGGGCCTCGGCGTTGGCCATGACCCCCTCGTCCTCGGCCCAGACGGTCACGGGGAAGACCACGTGCGCGTTGGCCGCGGTCTCGGAGAGGAAGAAGTCGAACTGGGCGTGGAACTCGAGGGTGTCGTAGCCGTCCTTGACGGTGGCGTAGTTGGGCAGCGAGACGAAGGGGTTGTTGCAGATGCCGACGAGTCCGCGGATCTCCTTGCGCTGCATCTGCCAGACCATCTCCATCATGGAGGTGCCGGCGAGGGGGAGTTCGGCCTCGTCGATGCCCCAGATCTCGCAGATCTGGCGGCGGTGCTCGGGGTTGGTGATGGAGCGGCCGCCGGGAAGCAGGTCGGACTTCTGGCCGTGCTCGCGGCCGCCCTGGCCGTTGCCCTGGCCGGTGATGGTGCCGTAGCCGGCGCCGGGCCCGCCGATGTGTCCGGCGGCGACGCACAGGTTGATGATGCTGAGGCAGTTCTCGACGCCCTGGGAGTGGTGCTCGACGCCGCGGGCGTGCCAGGCCATGGCCCGGTCCGCTCCGGCGAACATGCGGGCGACCTGGACGATCTGCTCCTCGGGGACGCCGCAGATCTCGGCCGACCGGGCCGGCGGGTATGCGGCGACCGTCGCCTTGACCTCCTCCCAGCCGGTGGCGTGGGCGGCGAGGTAGGCCTCGTCGGTGAGGCCCTCGGCGACGACGACATGGAGGACGGCGTTGAAGAAGGCGGAGTCGGTGCCGGGCTTGAGGGCGACGTGGAGGTCGGCGGTGCGGGCGATCGCGGTCTCGCGCGGGTCGACGACGATGAGGGTGGCGCCCCGGTCGCGGGCCCCCCACAGGTACTGGGTCATGACGGGGAAGCATTCGCCGACGTTGGAGCCCGCGATGAGAAGGCAGTCGGTGAGGAGGATGTCGGAGAAGGGGTTGCCGGCCCGGTCGATGCCGAAGGCCAGCTTGTTGGCCCCGGCGGCGGAGACCATGCAGAGGCGTCCGTTGTAGTCGACGTGGCGGGTCTTCAGGGCGACCCGGGCGAACTTGCCGACGAGGTAGGTCTTCTCGGAGTAGAGGCTGGCGCCGCCGAGCAGGCCGAAGGCGTCGTTGCCGTACTCGCCCTGGATGCGGCGGATCTCGGCGACGGTGTGGTCGAGGGCCTCGTCCCAGCTGACCTCCCGGAACTCCTCGTCGCGATTGCGGCGCATGAGGGGCGCGGTGAGCCGGTCGGGGTGGTTGACCTGCTGGTAGGCGTTGATGCCCTTGGGGCAGAGCCGCATCCGGTTGATGTCGTGGTTGCGGGGCTCGACGCCGAAGACCTTGCCTCCGCGGTCGACGCGGAGGTACATGCCGCACTGGACGCCGCAGAAGCAGCAGTGGGTGGGGACGAGGGTCTCGCCGTTCTGGTCGGCGTGCCAGCGGTCGGCGGGGATGCCTCCGGCGTCGCGGAAGTTGCGGGTGCCGGGCGGGGCGAGGGAGGGGTCGAGCGGCAGCGCCCTGTTCGGGTCGGTCGCGGTCACTTGATCCCCCTCATGAGACCGCTGACTTCGGCTCCGGAGGAATCGGATCCTCGGAGCAGATCCGTGAAGCGACGGGGCTCATCGCGCATCTGCTGTGACCTGCCCTTTCTTTCGTTGTCAGTGGTGGTCGCTAGATTTCGGTCATGACTGCGGCGGAGATGGCGGTGGGTGTCAGGTACGGCCGGTGGACCTATCGGATGCGTGTGTCGTCCACGGCGTGTGCCGCTCTGGAAGCGGAGTGGGCGCGGTGCCGCTGGATCTGGAACGAGGCCGTGGCCAAGTCGCAGGCCGTACACGCGCGCAACAGGAGCACGGGGGACAAGGCGACGTGTGGTCCGGCTCAGCTGGACAGGATGCTGAGTCAGGCCCGGGCTGCGAACGCTTGGCTGCGCGAGGGCTCTTCGGTGCCGCAACAGCAGGTGCTCCGCGACTTCGGAAGGTCCCGGTCCAAGGCACTGAAGGACGCCAGAGACCGCCTGCCGCAACAGCAACGAGCGGGCATGCCGAGGTACAAGAAGAAGGGACAGGTGGATCCGAGCCTGAATTACACCCGGCGCGGCTTTCGCCTCAAGGACGGTCGTCTGCATCTGGCGGGCGGAATCGTGCTGACGGTCGTGTGGTCGCGGGAGCTGCCCGCACCTCCTTCGAGCGTGCGTGTGTTCCGGGACAGCCTCGACCACTGGTACTGCTCGTTCGTCACAGCCGCCACCACCGAAGCCCTGCCCCTCACCGGTGCGGTGATCGGCATCGATTGGGGCGTGCGGGAGACCGCGACCACGACATCCGACGCGCACGACCTGCCTCATGCCCAGCACGGCCGGAAAGCCGCTGCCAAGGTGGCGCACTACCAGCGGATGATGGCCCGTCGTCGGACACCTCGCGGCGAGGCTCAGACACGGGGGTACCGAGACGCCCGGCGTCAGGCCGCGAAGATTCATCGCAAGGTGGTCCGACAGCGCGAGGACACCGCCCGCAAGTGGGCCAAGCGCGTGGTCCGCGACCATGACGCCCTTGCTGTCGAGGACTTCCGCCCGAAGTTCCTCGCCAAGTCCACGATGGCGCGCAAGGCGGCAGACGCCGCCATCGGCGCCACCAAGCGAGCCCTTGTCGAGATGGGCCGCAAACACGGCCGCGCCGTGTATCTGGTCCACCCCGCGCACACCACCATGGACTGTGCGCAGTGCGGTGCGAGAACCAAGCACGCACTACCTCTTTCAGAACGAACCTACGCGTGTACCGCGTGCGGTGCTGTGTCCTCCCGGGACAGAAACTCCGCCCGCGTGATGCTCGTCCGGGCTGGTCTCAACCCGGCTGGTGCTGATCGTGCAAGTGCTGCAGGACCGCCGGTCCGCAGCCGACGTGAGCCAAAAAGCCCCTCCGTGACGGAGTCGTCCGTCACGGAGGGGCGGGGTCAATTGAACCCTTTCTTCACATGGTCGAGGTAGGCGCTTCCGCGCAGGACGCGCTTGCAGCGGGGGCAGTACTCGGCCCACTGGTCGAAGCCGAGGTCGAGGTCGCGCATGGTGCCCCGGAGGTTCTCCACGTACGGGGCGGTGTCGATGGGCTCGTGGCAGCGGCGGCAGGTGAGCACCTCCTCGTCCTTGCGGCGGGAGGTGTACTTGAAGAGCTGCATGCCGACGGCGGCGGGCCGCTGGACGATGTGGAAGAACTTCCCGAAGGGGATGTAGATGAGGGTGAAGACGACCGACACCATGTGGAGGATCGCGAGGAACTCGTAGCCTCCGCCGTGCAGGAAGATCGACGAGAAGGTGAGCAGCAGCCCGGTCACGGAGATGACGATGAGGGCGAGCAGCGGCACCAGGTCGTAGGCGAAGCGCTGGCCGGTGATGGCGCCGCGGTCCTTCATCCGGCGCCAGAGGAAGTAGCCCGCGCCGGGGATGACCAGGACGGCGGCGATGTCGAGGCCGTGGAACATGAGCCAGCCGAGGACGCTGAGGGCGTCGAAGCCGAGGACCTTGAGGCCCCAGATCCGCATCTCGTAGCCGGGGCCCGAGCCGGTGGAGGAGGTGAAGGTGAACCAGCCCCAGGTCAGCGGGAAGGTGATCGCCGCTGCCAGCAGACAGCCCCAGAAGATGAGCTGGTGGGCGGCCCAGCGGGCGTGTGAGCGGGCGCCGAGGAACTTCTGGAAGCCGAGGTAGGTGGCGATCATCTTCGGCAGCGCGGTGGGCGCCTTGCGGAAGTTCGCGACGGAGAAGAAGGAGCCCCAGCCCTTGTGGAAGAGGCGGCGGGCTCCGGGGGCGGAGATCCAGACGGTGTAGCGGTAGGCGACGCCGAAGGCGAGGAAGACCGTGGCGACGGCGTAGGGCAGCAGTGCCGAGTCGAAGTCGCGGAGCAGACGGCTGCCGAAGACGATCGCGAGGATGAGCAGCACGGAGACGACGGTGCCCGCGAGGGTGGCGCGGCGGCGTACGGCGGCCGGGGTCTGGGGCGGGGGGCCGGCGGCGGCCGGTTCTCCCGGGGCGGTGCCGCCGGGTGCGGGGGCGCCGGGGGTGGGGTCGCCCGGTGGAGGTGTCGGATCGGCTGTCTGCGGTGGCTCGGTCACGCGGCCACGGTAAGGCCGCACGGGGGGTTTTGCCCTGTTTTGACAGTTCTTGGGGTGAGGGCGTCGCCCGGACGGGTTCGGGTGGTGCTCCGGGCCTCCTCAGACCGCGTTCAGGCCATGGGCGCGGAAGACCTCGCGGACCTCGGCGATCCGCTCGGGTGTCGGGGACGGCGTGTCGTGCAGGGTGAACGGCATGGCGAGTGCCTGCCACTTCGCTTCGCCGAGCTTGTGGAAGGGCAGGATGTCCACGCGGGAGACGTTGCCGAGACCCCCGGCGAAGGCGGCGACTCCCTCGACGTCGGCCGGGTCGTCGGTGAGGCCCGGGACGAGGACGAAGCGGACGTGGACCTCCTGGCCGAGGTCGGCGAGACGCCTTGCGAAGTCCAGGGTCGGCCGCAGGGGCCGGCCGGTGACCCTCTTGTACGTGTCCGGGTCCCAGGACTTGATGTCGAGCAGGACCAGGTCGGTGTCGCGCAGCAGGGCGTCGGTGGCGCGGACGCCCAGGAAGCCCGAGGTGTCGAGGGCTGTGTGCAGGCCGAGCTCGTGCTTCATGCGGTGCAGCAGCTCTCCGGTGAAGACGGGCTGGAGGAGCGGTTCGCCGCCGGAGACGGTGGCGCCGCCCCCGGAGGCGGAGATGAAGCGGACGTACTTGCCCGCCTCGGCGATCACCGAGTCGGCGGAGGTGCGCCTGCCGTTGCGCATCTTCCAGGTGTCAGGGTTGTGGCAGTAGAGACAGGTGAGGGGACAGCCGGAGAGAAAGGTGACGAAGCGGGTGCCGGGGCCGTCGACGCCGGTGGACAGGTCCCAGGAGTGGACCGAGCCCTCGGAGGGGCGCCGGGTCGCCGCGGCGGCCGGGGTCGCGGGAGCCGCGGCGCCGGGAGGCGTGGCGGCGTGAGACGTGGCGGCGTGAGACGTGGCGGCGGGGGTCGCGGGCCCGAGGGCGAGGCTTGTCATGGCAGGGCCTCTTTCGATCGTGTCGGGGGCGCCCCGGGGCCGGGGTGAGGGACCGCCGGCCCCGGGGCGCGGTCGGGGGGCTACAGCGAGCCGTGGAAGGTGCGGTTCAGGACGTCGAGCTGCTGCTCGCGGGTGAGCCGGACGAAGTTGACCGCGTATCCGGAGACCCGGATCGTCAGTTGCGGGTAGTTCTCCGGGTGCTCCATGGCGTCCATGAGCGTGTCGCGGTTGAGGACGTTGACGTTCATGTGGAAGCCGTCGCTGGCCATGTAGCCGTCGAGGACGCCCGCGAGGTTCTTGATCCGCTCCTCGGGGGTGCGGCCCAGGCCGTCGGGGGTGACGGTGTTGGTCAGCGAGATGCCGTCCTCGGCGTCCTCGTACGGGAGCTTGGCGACCGACAGGGCCGAGGCCACGTAGCCGTGGGTGTCGCGGCCGTTCATCGGGTTGGCGCCCGGGGCGAAGGGCTCTCCGGCGCGGCGCCCGTCGGGGGTGTTGCCGGTCTTCTTGCCGTAGACGACGTTGGAGGTGATGGTCAGGACGGACTGGGTGTGTTCGGCGTTCCGGTAGGTGGGGTGCTTGCGCACCTTCCTCATGAACTCCTCCACCAGCCAGACCGCGATCTCGTCGGCGCGGTCGTCGTTGTTGCCGTAGGCCGGGAATTCGCCCTCGACGGTGTAGTCGGTGGCGAGTCCGGACGCGTCGCGGTGGACGGTGACCCGGGCGTACTTGATCGCGGCCAGCGAGTCGACGGCGACCGACAGTCCGGCGATGCCGAAGGCCATGGTGCGGCGCACGTCGCGGTCGTGGAGCGCCATCTCGATGCGCTCGTAGGCGTACTTGTC
Source organism: Streptomyces zaomyceticus (assembly GCF_014656215.1). Classification (GTDB taxonomy): domain Bacteria; phylum Actinomycetota; class Actinomycetes; order Streptomycetales; family Streptomycetaceae; genus Streptomyces; species Streptomyces zaomyceticus. The sequence goes on from NZ_BNBZ01000017.1 coordinate 91,647, forward strand.
GTGCATGAAGTGGATGACGTTCAGCGAGTGGACGTAGACGTTCGCGAGCCACTCCATCTGCTCGTCGAACTTCGCCATGACCTCGTCGTGGTCGAGGACGTCCGAGGTGAGGGCGCCGGTGGCGGGGCCGACCTGGACGCCGGACTTCTCGTCCCGGCCGCCGTTGATCGCGTACAGGAGGGTCTTGGCGAGGTTCACGCGGGCGCCGAAGAACTGCATCTGCTTGCCGACGGGCATCGCCGAGACGCAGCAGGCGATGGCGGTGTCGTCGCCGAAGCGGGGACGCATCAGCTCGTCCGACTCGTACTGGACGGAGGAGGTGTCGATGGAGACCCTGGCGCAGAACTCCTTGAAGCCCTGCGGAAGCCGCGGCGACCAGAAGACGGTCATGTTCGGTTCGGGGGCCGGGCCCAGGTTGTAAAGGGTCTGGAGGTAGCGGAAGGAGGTCCGGGTGACCAGCGGACGGCCGTCCTCGCCCATGCCGGCGATCGACTCGGTGACCCAGGTCGGGTCGCCGGAGAAGCCCTGGTCGTACTCCGGGGTGCGCAGGAATCGGACGATGCGGAGCTTGATGATGAAGTCGTCGATCAGCTCCTGGGCCCGCTCCTCGGTGAGGAGTCCGGCCTCGATGTCGCGCTGGAGGTAGACGTCGAGGAAGGTGGAGGTGCGGCCGAGGGACATCGCGGCGCCGTTCTGCTCCTTCACGGCGGCGAGGTAGGCGAAGTAGAGCCACTGGACGGCCTCGCGGCCGGTGCGGGCGGGGCCGGAGATGTCGTGTCCGTAGGAGGCCGCCATCGTCTTGAGCTCGCCCAGGGCGCGGATCTGCTCGGCGAGTTCTTCGCGCAGCCTGATCGTCTCCTCGAGGGAGCGGCCGCCCGAGGGGAGGGTGTTGAGCTCCTCCTTCTCCTCCCGCTTCACCTCGACGAGGCGGTCGACGCCGTAGAGGGCGACACGGCGGTAGTCGCCGATGATGCGCCCGCGGCCGTAGGCGTCGGGGAGTCCGGTGACGACGCCGGCCTTGCGGGCGGCGCGGATCTCGGGGGTGTACGCGTCGAAGACACCGGCGTTGTGGGTCTTGCGGTACTCGGTGAAGACCTTCTCCAGCTCGGCCGAGACCGGGTAGCCGTAGGTCTCCAGGGCGCCGGCGACCATGCGCCAGCCGCCGTACGGCATGATCGCGCGCTTGAGCGGGGCGTCGGTCTGGAGGCCGACGATCAGGTCCTTGTCGCGGTCGATGTAGCCGGGGGCGTGGGCGGTGATGGTGGAGGGGATGTCGTACGAGACGTCGTGGACGCCCTTGGCGCGCTCCTCGGGGAACCTGTCCGTGATGGCCTTCCACACGGCGGTGGTCCGTCCGGTGGGTCCGGCGAGGAAGGAGTCGTCACCCTCGTACGGCGTGTAGTTCTGCTGGATGAAGTCGCGGACGTCGACGGCGTCTCGCCAGAGCCCGCCCTTGAAACCCTTCCAGGCCCGCTCGTTCACCGTTGCCTCAGCAGGGGTAGCAGTCACTTCCCGCACCGCCTTCTTCGATTCGTTCGATCGCGTCGTTGCCTGCTTCCATTCCACGCCTTTTGATCGATCATTTCGGTCGGCAATGGTCACCTTCCGGCGGTCTTAGGTCCCGGTCGCGGCATGCGGAAGGCCCCGCCGCGGGCGGGGCCTTTCGCCGGGGAAGGAGGGCTCAGCTGGGCGCCTCGGCGTTCTTGCGGGCGTAGAACCACCAGGTCACGGCCATGCAGCTGACATAGAAGGCGACGAAGCCCCACATCGCGCTGGTCACGGCCACCGAGCCGAACAGGGCCGGGATGAAGAAGAAGCCGTAGGCGGCGACGGCCGAGGTGAACCCGGTGACGGCGCCGGACTCCATTTCCGCCTGCTTCAGCGCCCGGGTGTATTCCGGGCCGCCTTCGTCGAGGCCCGCGAGGTGGGTGCCGCGGAAGATGACCGGGATCTGACGGAAGGTGGAGCCGTTGCCGATTCCGGAGAAGAGGAACGCGGCGAGGAAGCAGAGGAAGAAGCCGTGGAACGAGCCGCCGTCACCGCCCGAGGGCAGGAAGTTGATCACGCCGATGATCGAGACGGCCATGCCCACGAAGGACAGGAGGGTGACCCGGGCGCCGCCCCACTTGTCGGCGATCCAGCCGCCGCCCCAGCGGGCCAGGGCGCCCACGGCGGGGCCCATCCAGGCGTAGGTGGCGATCGAGTAGTCCGGGAAGGTGGTCTTGATCAGCATCGGCAGGGCGGCGGCGAAGCCGATGAAGGAGCCGAAGGTGCCGACGTACAGCCAGGTCATCAGCCAGTTGTGCTTGCGCCTGAAGATGATCTTCTGCCGGTGGAAGGGGGTGGCGGCCACCTTGAGGTCGTTCTGTCCGAACCAGGCGATCGCGGCGAGGACCAGCAGGACCGGGACCCAGAGGAACGCGGCGTTCTGCAGGTATACCGGGGTGCCGTCGGCCTTGTGCTGGGCCGAGCCGATCGCGATGGTCGACCAGGTGATGACGATCGGGGTCAGCAGCTGGACGACGGAGACGCCGAGGTTGCCGAGACCGCCGTTGATGCCGGTCGCACTGCCCTTCTTCGCCTTGGGGAAGAAGAAGCCGATGTTGGCGAGGGAGGAGGCGAAGTTCGCGCCGCCGATGCCGCAGAGGGCGGCGATGGCGACCATCACGCCGTACGGGGTCGTCGGGTCCTGGATGGCAATGCCGAGCCAGATCAGCGGCACGATCAGCACGACCGTCGACAGGGCCGTGAAGCGGCGCTGGCCGACCATCGGGCCGAGGAAGGTGTAGAGGATCCGGGCCGTGCCGCCGGTCAGACCGGGGATGGCGGTCAGCCAGAACAGCTGCGAGGTGGAGAAGCCGAAGCCGACGTCTTTCAGATTGGTCGCGGTGACCGACCACACCTGCCAGACGACGAAGGCCACGAGCAGCGCCGGCACGGCGATCCACAGATTGCGGGCGGCGACCTTCCCGCCGATCGACTTCCAGAAGAGCTCGTTCTCCGGCTCCCAGTCGGTGATCGGCCTGCCGGGGCGGTACTGCTCCGTGTCGTACGAGGCGGCGGGCCCGCCCGTCCTTCTGCTGTCCTGGACTACGGAACTCATGGCGCTTCCCTGACTTCCCTGTTCGGGGCTGACCTTCGAGGCTTTCCTTGCTCCTCCAGGCTGCGCCGCGGGGTGGGGGGTGGGTGAGTGCCGATGGTCGTCGGACGGGCGGGCCAAGGTCGTTCCCTCGGGCGGGCCTTGGTCGGGACCTAGGGCGGGCCTTGGTCGGGCCGGGGGACGGGCCTTCGTCGGGCCCTCGGACGGGCCTAGGTCCCTTCAGGGACGGGCCGGGAGAGACGGCGCGGGCACCGGGAGGACCGGGAGGCTCACCGCCGGGTCGTCGAGGCAGACGCCGGTCCGCAGGTCGAACTCCTGCTTGTGCAGGGGGGACGCCACCACCGGCACCCCGTCCCTGCTGCCCATGATCCCGTTCGCGATGACGTCGGCGCCCGAGAACGGGTCCCGGTTGCCCACCGCGTACACCTCGCCGTCGCCGTCCCGGAAGAGTGCCGCCTCGGTGCCGTCCGCGAGGACCGCGGCCCGCCCCCGGCCCGGCTCGAGGAACTCCACCCCGGTCACGTGCGGCTCGAAGCGGGCCAGGGCCGCCGGGTCGTCGAGGACGGCCCGCCACTCGTCGCGGTAGGCGGCGACATGCCGGTCCATCTGCGCTTCGAGTTCCGCGCAGATCCCGAGCGAGTCCTCGATCAGGACCTCCCGGAGGTGCCCGGTCCCGCCGCCGATCCGCTCCAGCCACGCCGAGGTGCGCTCCAGTCGCTCCCCGGTCCGTACGTAGTACATGAGGAAGCGGTCGATCAGCGCGAACAGTTCGGCCGCCGACAGGTCGGAGGCGAGGAGATCGGCGTGCCGGGGGTCGGTGCCGCCGTTGCCGCAGACGTACAGGTTCCAGCCGCCGGCGGTGGCGATGACGCCGATGTCCTTGCCGCGGGCCTCCGCGCACTCGCGCAGACAGCCCGAGACCCCGCCCTTGATCTTGTGCGGGGCGCGCAGGCCCCGGTAGCGGAGCTCCAGGTCGATCGCGAGCTGCACCGAGTCGCCCTGCCCGAAGCGGCAGAAGCGGGACCCCACACAGGACTTGATTGTGCGCAGCGACTTCCCGTACGCCTGCCCCGACTCGAAGCCGGCCGCGACCAGTCTCCGCCAGACGGCGGGCAGCTCCTCCTTCCTCGCTCCGAAGAGGTCGATCCGCTGACCGCCGGTGATCTTGCTGTAGAGGCCGTGGTCGCGGGCGACCTCGCCGAGGGCGATGAGCTGCTCGGCGGTGATCTCACCGCCGGGGACGCGCGGCACCACCGAGTAGGTGCCGTCCTTCTGGAGGTTGGCGAGGAAGAGGTCGTTGGAGTCCTGGAGGGCGGCCTGCTCGCCGTCCAGGACGTGCCCGAGGCCGAGTTCGGGGGCGAGGGTGCCGAGGACGTTGGCGACGACGGGCTTGCAGACGGTGCAGCCCGCGCCGCCGGAGCCGTACCGCTCGGCCAGCTCGGTGTACGAGCGGATGTGCTCGGTGCGGACCAGCTCGTACAGCTCGGGGCGCGAGAGTTCGGGGAAGTGCTCGCACAGCCCCTTCCGCCGCCGCACCCCGGCGGCGTCGAGGACGGCCTGGAGGGTGTTCACACAGCCGCCGCAGCCCGTACCGGCCTTGGTGCAGCGCTTGACGCCGCCGATGTCGGTCAGACCGTGCTCGGCGATCGCCCCGGCGACCGCGCCCTTGGTCACGTTGTGGCAGGAGCAGACGACCGCGTCGTCCGGGAGGGCGCCCGCGCCGGGAGGCTCCGCCCCGGCCGCGCCGGCCGGGAGGAGGAACGCCTCGGGCGGGCCGGGAAGCCGGCGGCCCGCGTGCGGCAGGAGGGAGCCGTACGCCGCGGCGTCGCCGACCAGGATGCCGCCGAGGAGCTGCCCCTCGGGGCCGAGCAGCAGCTTCTTGTAGACGCCCTCCCGCCCGTCCGAGAACACGATCTCGGTCGTTCGCGGCCCTCCGTCCCGCCCGTCCGCGAACGGGTCGCCGAAGGAGGCCACGTCCGCGCCGAGCAGCTTCAGCCTGGTGGACGTGTCGGCGCCGGTGAACACGGTCGCACCGGAGCCCGCGAGCTGGTCGGCGACCGCCTCCGCCATCCGGTAGCCGGGCGCGACCAGGCCGTACACCCGCCCGTCGGAGGTCTGCGCGCACTCCCCGATCGCGTAGACGTACGGGTCCGTCGTCCGGCAGCGTTCGTCCACGGCCACTCCCCCGCGGTCCCCGACCGCGAGCCCCGCCTCCCGGGCGAGCCGGTCACGCGGCCGCACCCCGGCGGAGAAGACCACCACGTCGGCGGGGAGCCGCCGGCCGTCGGACAGCCTCAGCAGGCACGCCCTTCCCTCGGCATCCGTCTCGACCTCGGCGGCGCCGACCCCGGTGTGCACGGCCACCCCCATCGACTCGATGGTGGCGCGCAGGGCCGCCGCGCCGCCGTCGTCGACCTGGAGCGGCATCAGCCGGGGCGCGAACTCCACGACGTGCGTGGTGAGTCCGAGGGTGCGGAGCGCCCCGGCCGCTTCGAGGCCGAGGAGGCCGCCGCCGACGACGACACCGGTACGGGCCCGCTCGGCGTACGAGGTGAGGGCGTCGACGTCGTACAGCGTGCGGTACGTGAAGCAGCCGGTCGCGTCGGCGCCGGGGATCGGCGGCACGAAGGGGTACGAGCCGGTCGCCAGGACCAGCGCGTCGTAGGGGACGACCGCGCCGGAGGTGGTGGTGACCGTGCGGGCGGCCGTGTCGAGGTGCTCGGCGGGATCCCCGAGACGCAGGTCGATGCCGTGTCCGGCGAGGAACTCCGGCGTGGAGAGACCCAGTTGGTCGGGCGCGGTGCCGGTGAAGACGGACGAGAGATGCACCCGGTCGTAGGCGGGCACGTCCTCCTCGGCGAGCACGGTGACCCGCCAGCCGGGGCCGTCGGGGGCCTCGGGGTCGACGAGCGCGCCGCGCTCGGCCAGCGCCTCCAGGAGCCGGTGGCCGACCATGCCGTGGCCGATGAGCACGAGGGTCTGTGTCCGCTGGGCGGCCATGGCGGTCTCCGTGGGTCGCGTACGAGTTCCGGGGCCTCCCGGACTTCCCTTCCGACCGTAGGGCGGTGGGGTGGGCGTGTCGGGGCCGTGAAGGGCCCGAGGATCCGGGACTTGCGACCCTGCCGGCGGGGCCGAACGGCGCGGCCGCGGGGCGGCGGCGCGGGCTTAGCGTGAACGGGCGGGGCCGCGCCGGCGAACGACACCGTCGCGCGGCCCCCGTGATCGCCGATTCGGACGACCGGGGGCGGCTGGAGGCACGGAGCGCATGAACGGCGGGAACCACAAGAACGGCGGGAACGGCGGGAACAGCAGGAACGGCAGGGACTTCACGGACCACACAGACCGTGCAGACCGTGCAGGCCGCACAGGCCGCACGGATTTCACAGACCGCACAGATCCCCTGCATCCCGCCGGGCGCAAGAACCCCACGGTCACGCGTCCCGTGGCGCGGGTGCGGAGCCTGGTTCTCGCCGCGCACGGGAGTGTCGTGCCCGAGGCCGCCGCGACGGTCGCTCGGCTCGCGGACACGGTCCGCCGGCTGACGGGCGCGCCGGTCGCCGTCGGCCACCTCGACCATCGGGCGCCCTCGCTGCCGTCCGTCCTCGCGGACCGGCCCGGCGCGGTCGTCGTCCCGCTGCTCCTGGGCGACGGCTACCACCGCACGGTCGACGTCCCCGCCGTCGCCCGCCGCTTCGACTGCGCGGTCACGCGCGGGCTGAGCGGCGAGCACGCGGTGTCCCTCGCGCTGTACGACCGTCTGCGCGCCGCCGAACGGGCGGCGGGCGGCCCGGCCGACGCGGTCGTCGTCGCGGGGGCGGGCTCCTCCCGGCCCGGAGGCAACGACGGCACCCTGACCGCGGTCCGGCAGCTGGGCCTGCTCCTGCCGGTGCCGGTGAGCGCCGCTTACTGCTCGTCGAGCACCCCGACCCCGGCGGAGGCGGTCGCGCGGCTGCACGCCCGCGGCTTCCGCCGGGTGGCCGTCGCCACCCATCTCCTCGCCCCGGGCCGCTTCACGCGCGCGCTGGCGGCGCTCCCGGACACCTGGGCGGTCGCGGAACCGATCGCCGACCACGCGCGCGTGGCACGGCTCGTGGCGGCGCGGTACGCGGGGGCGGGCGTGCGGGGTTCCGCGGGCCTGTGGGCGGCCGCCTGAGGCCCCGTAGGCTCCCCGCCCAGGCCCTGAGCAGGGCTCTCTCCGGCCCCCGGCCCGTCCCGATGCGCGTGGCATGTCGGCGGGAGGGCCTCCCGCTCTGATGTGCTGGGGGCATGACACAACCGTTCCTCCCCCTCACCGCACGCTCCCGCGAGGAGTCGCACCGGGCCGCGACGCCCCTGGAGTTGTTCTTCGATCTGTGTTTCGTCGTCGCCGTCGCGCAGGCGGGCGCGGAGCTCGTGCACGCGGTCGCCGAGGGCCACGCGGGCGAGGGGATCATCAACTACGCGATGATCTTCTTCGCCATCTGGTGGGCGTGGATGAACTTCACGTGGTTCGCCTCGGCCTACGACAACGACGACGTGCCCTACCGCGTCGTCACCCTCGTCCAGATCGCCGGCGTCCTCATCCTCGCGGCCGGGGTCACCCGGGCCTTCGCGGAGCACGACTTCCTCGTGGTCTACATCGGCTACGTCGTCATGCGGCTCGCGCTCGCCTCGCAGTGGCTGCGGGCCGCGCACCACGCCACCGATCCCGCCGAGCGGACGATGTGCCGGCGGTACGCGGGCGGGGTCGTCGCCGTGCAGATCGGCTGGATCGCCCTCCTCCTCGTGCCGGAGCCGGCCCGCCCGTGGGTCTTCCTCGTGATGGCGCTGGCCGAGATGGCCGTACCCCTGTTCGCGGAGCGGGACGCGCCCAGCACCTGGCATCCGCACCACATCGCCGAGCGGTACGGCCTGTTCACCATCATCGTGCTCGGCGAGACGGTCGCCGCGGCGACCGTGGCCGTGAAGACCGGCATCGCCGAGAACGACGCCCTCGGCGAGGTGCTGCCGATCGCCGTCGGCGGGCTGCTGCTCGTCTTCGCCGCCTGGTGGATCTACTTCGTCGTCCCCGCCCACGACCGGCTGACCTCCAGCCGCGAGGCGTTCCGTTGGGGGTACGGCCACTACGTGATCTTCGCGGCCGCGGCGGCCGTCGGCGCGGGCCTGGAGATCGCCGTGGAGCAGGCCGTGGGCAAGGCCCACATCTCCACCCTCGCCGCCTCGTCCGCGGTGACGATCCCCTCCGCCGTGTTCCTGCTGTCCGTGTGGCTCCTCCACGCGCGCTACTTCAAGGTCGGCATCGCCCAGCAGCTCGTCCTGCCCGTCTCGGCGCTCGCGATCCTGATGTGCTCGTTCGCGGGCCGCTGGGCGGTCCTGGCCGCGGGAGTCGTGGCGGCGCTGACGGTCGCGGTCGGGGTGACCCTGACGGCGAGGAACCCGGCGACCCGGGTGGGTGCCGGCCCGGGAGCGGGAACGGGTGGCACGGCCGGCTGAACCGGTCCACGTGGTAGGCAGGGGACATGACACAGCCCGAACAGCACGGGACGACGGACTCGATCACCGATGTACGCGGTCTGCGCGTGGGGCACGCGCGCGTGGCGGGCGACAAAGCGCTGAGCGGTACGACCGTGGTGCTCGCCCCGGTCGGCGGGGTCGTGGCCGCCGTGGACGTCCGGGGCGGCGGTCCGGGTACGCGGGAGACCGACGCGCTCGACCCGAGGAACGTCGTCCGGCGGATCGACGCGGTCGTCCTGACCGGCGGCAGCGCGTACGGGCTGGATTCCGCCGCCGGGGTGATGGCCTGGCTGGAGGAGCGGCACCGGGGCGTGCGGGTGGGTCCCGACCCGTCCCATGTGGTGCCGGTGGTGCCCGCCGCCTGTGTCTTCGACCTGGGCAGGGGTGGCGACTTCACGGCCCGGCCGGACGCGTCGACGGGGCGGGCGGCGGTGGAGGCCGCCGACGCGAGCGGTGACCACGCGCGCGTGGAGACGGGCGCGGTCGGCGCGGGCACGGGCGCCGTGGTCGGCGGCCTCCGCGGCGGGGTGGGCACGGCGAGCACGGTCCTGGAGTCGGGGATCACGGTCGGCGCGCTGGTGGTGGTGAACGCGGTGGGCTCGGCCGTCGACCCGGCGACGGGCGCGCTGTACGGGAGTTACTACGACGGGGGCCGGCCCTCCTTCCCCGGGGCTGCGGTGCACGAGGCGGCGGTGCGGCGCCTCGCCGCGGCACGGGAGGCGGCCGCCCCTCCCCCGCTGAACACCACGCTCGCCGTCGTCGCCACGGACGCGGCGCTGACCCGCGCACAGGCGCAGAAGGTCGCCGGCACGGCGCACGACGGCATCGCGCGCGCCCTGCGTCCGGTGCACCTGATGAACGACGGGGACACCGTCTTCGCGCTCGCCACCGGGGCGCGGGAACTGCCCGAGGGACCCGGCCCGCTCGCCCTGAACGAGGTCCTGGCCGCCGGCGCCGACCTGGTGACCCGGGCGATCGTCCGCGCGGTGCTCGCCGCCCCCGGCGGCCGGCGCGGACCGGGCGGCGACTTCCCCTCGTACAGTGAGCTCTACGGAACGCGGTCGGAGACGTACTCCCGGTAAGCTCAAGGGAGTTGGGTGAAATCGCCCGGGACGGGGCGGGAACTTCCCGTACACGCCCTTCGTTTTCCGGAACCCCGGACACGATGTCAGACCCAGGGACTACGTTAAGCAAGCACCAAGTGACATGCGGCGACGGCCTGGAGACCCTCTTGAACGATCCGCAGGATCCTCACGATCCCCACGAGACGACCGAGGCGCACCTCGCGCGACTTCTCGGCCGGGCGCTCAACTCCTTCGACCTGCCCGACTCGACCGTCGAGCGCCTCGGTACGGCGCTCGCACACTCCAGCGCGCTGCACTCCTCGCACCACAGCGCGTCACTGCACCGCGCCACCTACCGCCACACGTATCTGCTGAGCGACGGCTCGGCCCTCAGTCTCTGGGAGCTCACGCACAACGCCGGCCGGGACGGTGCCGAGCAGTTCGAGCTGTACGCCGAGGAGTCGGAGGCCCGGCTCGCCGCCTCCCGTCTGCCGACCGGACCGCTGCCGGGCTGGAGCGCGGAGCACTCCGACGGTCGCGTCCTCGACGAGGACGACGACCTGGAGCTGCTGAGCGCCCTGCTCGCCCGCCCCATACCCGCCCAGCCCCGGATGTACGTGCCGGACAAGTCCGCCGACCACGCGCGCCGCGTCCTGCGGCGCGCGGAGAACGCGGACCGGCCGGGCGAGCGGACGGCCCGCCGGCTCCGGCTGGCCTTCGCGCACCACATCACCCAGGCCTTCGGGCGCCACTGCCCGGCGGAGGGCGGCCGGGGCGCCGGCTTCACCCTCTACGAGCACCAGTTCCTGCTGCTCGACGGCAGCGAGGTCAGCCTCTGGGAGGTCGAGCACACCGCGACACCGGACGGCCGCCACATGTGCGAGGTGTACGAGGACGAGTGCGCGGCCCGCGGGGCGATGGAGTCCCGCTCCCGGGTCCGCTGACACCCGTGGTGCCCGGGCCCGCCCCGGGCACCACGCCGCCCCCGCTGTGATACGTCCGGCTTCCGTACGTCCCCGCTCCCGCACGCCCGGCCCCGGCAGGTCCCGGCTCCTGCCCGTCCCGGGTGCTCAGGTCAGGTCAGCGCCGGGGCGGCGGCCTCGACCAGCCGGCGAATGGCGAACTCACGGTTGGCCCGGGTCTGTTCGCGGTACGCCTCCGGCAGGTCCGGCATCGCGAGAAGCCGTTCGCAGGTGGCCAGCGAAGCGGCGTGGTCGCCCACCCAGTACGCGGTGACCGAGTACTCGAAGAGCAGCCCCCAGCGGTAGACCCACGGCTGGAGGAACAGCAGATCCGCCTCCGGCCGCTTCCGGTCCAGGACCGAGGAGACCACGGCGTGAGCGGTCCGGTAGCGGCCCAGCTTCCGCAGCCGGCCCGACATCTCGTAACAGGCCTCGAGCCGTTCCGGCCGTGACTCCCAGGCCCGCGACAGCGCGTCCATCCCGGCCGGCCAGTCGCCGGAGTCGGCGCGCAGGACACCCGACTGGAGCAGGGAGTAGTAGACCTCCTCGCCCCAGCCGCCCATGGCCGCGCGCCGCTCGTAGAGCGTGACGGCCTCCTCGGTGCGGCCGAGGTCCCGCATCGTCTGCGCCAGATAGAAGACGGTGCGCGGATTCGACGGGTCGCGCTCCAGCTCGGCGCCCAGGAGCCGGGCGTCGCGCTCGAACTTGTCGTGGCGGGAGCCGCCGTCGGCGTAGTCCTCGATGACGAGGGCGTCGAAGTTCTCCTGGACGTGGTCCCGGTCGGCCGTCAGGTACTCATGGGTGACCCCCTCGTACCGCCACGGCAGACCGCCCTTGACCAGGCGTTTGATGCGGTACTCCAGAGCACCCTCGTGCTTGATCATGTACGCGTCGGCGGTGAGCTCGGGCAGCGGCCCCTCCTGCCGGAGGACATGGTCGGCGTCGAGGAGCAGAAGGTAGTCGGCCCGGCCCCGGGCGAGCCCGATGTTCAGGCTGCGGTTGTGACCGAAGTTCACCCAGGGCTCCTCACGGAGCTCACCGGGGATGCCGTCGAGGGCCTTCCGGATCAGCTCCTGGGTCCCGTCGGTGGACCCGGTGTCGGAGATGACCCAGGTGTCCACGAGACCGCGGACGGAGGCGAGGCAGCGCTCGATGACGGCGGCCTCGTTCTTGACGATCATGCACAGGCAGATGGACGGCTTCACGGCAACACCACTTCCGGTGGGGGCGGGAGGAGCTGGCGGGTGGGCGACCCTACGGACGCCGGGCAGGAACACGGCGCCGACGCGCCGATGGGCGGTCCGGAGTTCGCTGTCGTGTACGCACCCAATCGGCTACGGGCGATACGCCATGGCGTTATCCGTGCCACCGAGCCGTCAAGCCGCCACGCCCGCGATCCGATGATCCGACAAAGGGGGCACGCAGGTGCTTCCCCGGACATCACTCGCACCGGCCGTCGAGCCGGTGGAGGAAGGAGCATGCATGCGTCCTGTCACCAGGACCAGGACCCCGCTGGGACCGCTCCCGCGGCGGCGCGCGTGGCTCGGCGGCGGGGCGATCGCCTCGGTCGCCCTCGTACTCACGGGCTTCGCGGCCCAGCCGGCCGTCGCGTTCGGCAAGACCCTCGAACTCGGACCGGCGGGCGTCACCACCGCCGGTCCGGCCCCGGACCACCCCTGCGAGGAGCGGCCCCCGCACGAGCACGACGGCCCGCCGCCGTGGGAGCAGGGCCCCCACCCGCACGACGGCCCGCACCGCACCGCGGACGAGGCCGGGCAGTCGACCGACCTGCAGCAGTTCCTGGACGGGACGATCCGCCCCCTCGTGGAGGGCGCAGGCGACCCGAGCGCGACGCAGCGCGCGATGGCGGGCGGCCACGACGAATGCCAGTCCGGCCCGCCGGGCCCACCCGGCCCCACGGGGCCGGAGGGCCCGACGGGAGACACGGGGGCGACGGGCGCGACGGGCGCCACGGGCGCCACCGGAGCCACGGGAGCGACCGGGGCCACTGGAGCCACGGGTGCGACCGGAGCGACCGGAGCTACGGGTGAGACCGGGGCGACGGGCGCAACGGGTGCGACGGGTGAGACCGGGGCGACGGGCGCAACCGGCGCCACTGGAGCCACCGGCGAGACCGGAGCTACGGGCGCGACGGGTGCTACTGGCGAGACCGGAGCGACTGGGGCCACTGGAGCCACGGGCGCGACCGGGGCCACCGGGGCCACTGGGGCCACCGGAGCGACAGGCGCAACGGGTGAGACCGGGGCGACCGGTGCGACCGGTGCGACCGGAGCCACGGGTGCCACGGGCGCCACGGGCGCGACAGGTGAGACCGGTGCGACCGGAGCGACCGGAGCGACCGGCTCAACGGGTGCCACGGGCTCCACGGGCGCGACCGGTGAGACCGGTGCGACCGGTGCGACCGGTGCCACTGGCGCGACGGGGGCCACCGGTGCCACCGGGGCGACCGGGGCCACAGGCGCAACCGGAGCAACCGGAGCGACGGGAGCCACAGGCGCCACGGGTGCAACCGGAGCGACCGGAGCGACCGGAGCGACCGGAGCCACAGGCGCCACAGGCGCCACAGGCGCGACCGGCGCGACCGGCGCGACCGGCGCGACCGGCGCGACCGGCGCCACCGGCGCGTCCTCCTGCTACGAGATCGACACCTTCGCCCCCTCGAACACCGAGGAGTTCAGCGCCGCCCTCATCAACGGGAAGGCGTACGCCGGTCGGGCCATTACCGCGGGTGGACCGATCACCTGGGTCGACCTGACCGACACCCTGCCCAACGGCCAGCCCTCGAACTACCCGGCGAACGCCTGCGGAATCTCCTTCACGGACCAGGGCAACGACGCCTTCATCAAGGTGGTGACCACTGCCGGAACGGTGTGGCAGACCCACGGGACCACCAACGGCGCGACCTTCAACTGGGTCGAGGGCTGGACGGCCCAGTCACCCATTCCGGCACTGCGGAGCCATCCGGGGAAGGAGTTCAAGGGCGACCTCGCCTTCAGCGGCGAACCGAACCGCCTCCCTCGAACTCTGAAGCGTTCCTGACGGAACGGTGATAACACGAGGGGCGGTGCGAACCCGCACCGCCCCTCGTTCCCCCATCGCCCTGCCGCAGCCACGGCCACGGCCAGAGCCACGCTCAGTACATGAGCGAATCAGCGCACCAGCGCATCAGTGCGCGAGCACCGCTTCCTTCTCGGTCGCGACGCCCTCGTCGTCACCGCCACCCTCCAGGTGCTGCTTCGGCTTCGCCGGAAGCGCGAACATCACCAGGAAGATCACGGCGAGCACGCCCGCCACCCAGCCCATGGCGTTCTGGAAGGCGTCCGTGAACGCCGCGGTCGCCTCGGCGGGAGACTTCGGAGCGGGCTTGCCGTCGATCACGCCGAAGAAGACCACCGACACCAGGCCGAGCCCGAGCGCGTTGCCCATCTGCCCGGTCGTGTTGATCAGACCCGAGGCCGAACCCGCGTGCTCCTTCGGCACCTCCGAAAGCACCGCGTCCGTCAGCGGCGCCACGATCAGGCCCATGCCGAGGCCCATGACGACCAGCGGCGGAATCATCTGCCAGGACGTGATGTCCGCCCCGTAGCGCCCCGCCTCGAAGAGGTAGAGCAGCACGCCCGCGATCATCGTCAGCGCGCCCGTCTGGAGCACCTTCCGGCCGAAGCGCGGCACCAGCTTCTGCACCGAGAGGCCCGCGGCCGTGGAGACGGCGATGGAGAACGGCACACCGGTCACACCGGCCCGCAGCGGGGTCCAGCCGAGGCCGATCTGCATGTAGAGCGTCCAGACCAGGAAGAAGATGCCCATCACGACGCCGAAGGTCAGCTGCACCGCGATGCCCGCCGCGAAGCTCTTCACCTTGAACAGCGTCAGCTCGACGAGCGGCGAGCCGTCCTTCTTCGCCTTCATCCGCTCGTACGCGACGAACGCGGCGAAGACGACGAGGCTGCCGACCATCATCACGTGGCCCCACACCGGCCAGTCCAGCTCGCGGCCGCGGGTCAGCGGGTAGATCAGCATCAGCAGGGCGGCCGTCACCAGGAGCATGCCCACGATGTCGAGGCGGAGCGCCTTCGGCGCCTTCGACTCGGTGATGAACTTCCGGCCCAGGATCAGGCCCGCGATGCCGACCGGCAGGTTGATCAGGAAGATCGGGCGCCACTCCAGGCCCGCGATGTTCCACTGCGTGAGCAGCGCGCCGAGCAGCGGGCCCGAGACCGCGCCCAGCCCGATGATCGCGCCGAACATGCCGAAGACCTTGCCGCGCTCGTGCGCCGGGAAGGTCACGTGGATGATCGACAGGACCTGCGGCACCATCATCGCGGCCGCCGCGCCCTGGAGGAGGCGGGAGGCGACCAGCATCTCCGGGTTGGCGGCGAAGCCGCAGAGCGCGGAGGCGATCGTGAAGCCCGCCGTGCCGAGGAGGAAGAGCCGCTTGCGACCGTAGATGTCGCCGAGTCGACCGCCGGTGATCAGCCCGGCGGCGAACGCGAGCGCGTACCCGGCGGTGGTCCACTGGATGGCCCCGAAGGAGGCGCCGAGGTCCCGTTCGATGCTGGGGATCGCGATGTTCACGATCGTGGCGTCGACCAGGTCCATGAAGGCGGCCGTCATGACGATGGCCAGGGCTATCCAGCGCCGCTTGTCGCTCGTGTCGGTGGGGGCCGCGTCCGTGGTGACGCCGGCGTCGTGTGCACTCATACGGAGAAGATAAAGGCCATCTAGGTCAAATGAAGTCCTAGATGGCCTCCATGCTGAAGGGCATGACGGACACCCCGGTACGACTCCTGAATCTGCTCTCGCTCCTCCAGACCCCGCGCGAGTGGCCCGGAAGCGAACTCGCCGAACGGCTCTCGGTCTCCGCTCGCACGATCCGCCGGGACATCGACCGGCTCCGTGACCTCGGCTATCCCGTCGAGGCGACGCTCGGCGCGGTCGGCGGCTACCGGCTGGTCGCCGGCACGGCCATGCCGCCGCTCCTCCTCGACGACGAGGAGGCCGTCGCCATCGCGGTCGGTCTGCGGGCGGGGGCCGGGCACGCGATCGAGGGCGTGGAGGAAGCGTCGGTACGGGCCCTGGCGAAGCTGGAGCAGGTGCTGCCGGCGCGGCTGCGGCACCGGGTCTCGACCCTCCAGAACGCCACGCTCCCGCTGACGCGGGGCGACGGCGCCACGGTCACCCCGGCCACGCTGACCACCCTGGCGGGCACGGTCACGGGCCGGGAGAAGCTGCGCTTCGGCTACCGGGCGGGGGACGGGGCCGAGTCGAAGCGCCTGGTCGAGCCCTACCGGCTCGTCTCCACCGGACGCCGGTGGTACCTCGTGGCGTACGACCTCGGGCGGGAGGACTGGCGCACCTTCCGGGTGGACCGGGTGACCGACCCGCTCGCCACGGGCGCCCGTTTCACCCCCCGCGAGCTTCCTGCGGGCGACGCGGCCCAGCTCCTCGCCCGCTCCATGTCCCGGGCGCAGCCCGAACTCGACCTGGACGTCGCTTTCGACGCCCCCGCCGACTTCGTGACGGCCCGCCTCCCTTCCCACCTGGTCCCCACCCCGACGGGCCCCACCACGTGCCGCCTCCTCACCCGCTCGACGGACTCCGTCGAATGGCTGGCGCTCCGCCTGGCCCTGGTGGACGCCCCCTTCACCATCCACGGCCCGGAGGCACTGCTCACCTACGTGGAGGACCTGGGCACCCGACTGACGGCAGCGGCAGCACGCGGCTGACCCGACTCGCCACCAGCGCGCGCCGGCCGGGCGCGGCCATGGCTGCGACGGCTGTGTCCGGGTGCGGGAATGACTGGTACGGCCGCGCCCGGGCGGGTACGCCCCTGGGCCGCGTGTCCGGGTGCGGGAATGACTGGTACGGCCGCGCCCGGGCGGGTACGCCCCCGGGCCGCGTGTCCGGGTGGGCCATTGGCTGCGACGGCTGTGTCCGGGGTGTGTACGGCCCCGGGCCGCCGTGTCCGGGTGCGGGAATGACTGGTACGACCGTGCCCGGGCGGATACGCCCCCCCGGGCCGCCGTGTCCGGGGGTGCCGGCATTGCCGGTACGGGGCCGTATCCGGGCGCGCACGGCCCCGGCCCGTACCGGCGATGTCAGGGCGCGCACGGCCAGGGCGCCGTGTCCGGGCGCGGGCCGCCCCCGGGCCCGCTGTCGCCGACGGCGGGCGCGCCCCACGAGGGCGCCCGCAGCCGACGTCGTATCCGCACGGGTGGTGCGGGTGGGAACCCCGGGTCCGGCCGGAGGCCGGCACGGCCCGGGGCGCCGCAGGCGCCGACCCCGCCCGGGACGACCGGGCGGAGCCCCGGGGCACCCGGGGCCCAGGCAGCCGGCCGCCCTAGGCCACCGCGTCGAAGCCCGTGTCGTGCGCCATCTTCTTCAGTTCCAGGAGCGCGTGCTTCTCGATCTGGCGGATCCGCTCCCGCGTGAGGCCGTGCTGCTTGCCGACCTCGGTCAGCGTCCGCTCGCGCCCGTCCTCGATCCCGTACCGCATACGGATGATCGAGGCGGTCCGGTGGTCGAGCTTGTCGATGAGGTCGTCGAGCTCCTCGCTGCGCAGCAGCGTGAGCACCGACTGCTCGGGCGACACCGCCGACGTGTCCTCGAGGAGGTCGCCGAACTGCGTCTCGCCGCCGTCGTCCACCGACATGTTCAGCGAGACCGGGTCGCGCGCCCAGTCGAGGACGTCGACGACCCGCTCGGGCTTCGTGTCCAGCTCGGCCGCGATCTCCGCCGGCTCGGGCTCCCGGCCGTGCTCCCGGTTGAACTCGCGCTGGACCCGGCGGATCCGGCCGAGCTCCTCCACGAGGTGGACGGGGAGCCGGATGGTGCGGGACTGGTCGGCGATGGACCGGGTGATGGCCTGGCGTATCCACCACGTCGCGTACGTGGAGAACTTGAAGCCCTTCGCGTAGTCGAACTTCTCGACCGCGCGGACCAGGCCCGCGTTCCCTTCCTGGATCAGGTCGAGCAGCGGCAGTCCGCTGCGCGGATAGCGCCGCGCCACGGCCACCACGAGCCGCAGGTTGGACTTGATGAAGAGGTCCTTGGCACGCTCGCCCTCGGCGACCAGCGCTTCGAGCTCCTCACGGGCCGCCCCGCCGGCTTCGCTCTCCACCTCCCCGTCGAGGATCTGCTGGGCGTAGACGCCCGCCTCGATCGTCTGGGAAAGCTCGACCTCCTTGGCGGCGTCGAGCAGGGGCGTGCGCGCGATCTCGTCGAGGTACATGCCGACCAGGTCGCGGTCGGCGATCTCCCCGCCCACGGCGCGAACGCTGCTTGCCCGGCCGGCCCCGCTCTTGGCGGAGGTCTGACGACGGGCGACGGCACGGGTTGCCATGCGTGCTCCCTTGCTGAGTAGGTCGCGACACCCTTTCGGGTGCCCTGCATCCGACGGAAACAACGACTGGAATCAGGACAGAATTCCCACCCGGCACATGGATTTTCGCGATCATGCAGTATCCTGCGTCGCCGCCGCCCCTTCGGGCATGCCTCCGGCACCCACGGAGGTGCAGGTCAGACCGGGCACGGAGGGTGATTCGGCGCCGCTCGCGGGTTCCCGACCACACCGTCGGTGAGACTGCGATCACATGCGGCGCCATCCCTCAAGACGTCGGGACGGGCCGTCGGGTTGCCCACCCCGGGACGAAGTCGCGCCGACCTGTTCAGCCGAGCGTTCACCCGAGCCGTGCCGACCGCGCGCCGGTGCCGCGCAGCCCCGTGAGCAGGAGCACGCACGACCCTCGCCGACCCGCGCGCAGGAGCCCGCCGACCGCGTTCCGCGCACCCGTCTCGGTCTCACGGACCAGGTCCTGGCCGCCCAGCGGACTAGGTCCCGAGCCCGTTACGCCCCACCCCGGCCCCGCCCTACCGTCGGCGCCATGAGCGACGCATCCGGCACCGACGCATCCGGCACCCTCGACGAAGCCCTCGCACGCCTCCACACCACGGGCCCCGAGCGCAACGGCTGGCTCACCAACCACGCCCCGATGGCCGTCGAGGCCCTGGTCCGCAACGGCCAGGCCTCGACCGTGCACCGCTGGCTGGATCGCTACGCGCACAAGCTGGAGGAGCTGCCGCCCCCGTACCGCCCGGTCACCGCCGACGGCTGGCGCGAGGCGCTCGGCGACCCGAAGAGGATCACCGACTGGACCCGTTTCTTCGCACGCGAGCTCGACGAGCACCCCTGGCGGGAGGTCCTCGCCGAGTGGTGGCCCCGGCTGCTGCCGGGCATCGCGGCCTCGGCGACGCATCCCGTGATCCGTACCGGTCATGCCGTACGCACCCTGCTGTCGTCCGGCGACGAGGGGGCGACCGCTCCGCGCCGTGCGGAGCTGGCGCACGCCCTCGGCTACTGGGCGGCCCGGAGTCAGCCGCTGCCGCCCCTCACCGCGCTGGCCGCGGCGCCGACTGCGGCGGCCGCGCTGGCTGCCGTACCGCCGGTTCCGGTGCAGGACGGCGGGATCCGGGACCGGCTCGTCCAGCTGACGGCGTTCCCGGCCTGGGGTGCGGCTCCGGACCCCGACACGGCGAAGGACCTGCTCACCGAGCTGGTGACGGCGGCCACCCACCGGTACGCCACACACGGCCACGGCGAGCCGATCATGCTCGTTCACGCGGCGACCGCTCCGAACGCCGTCCTGCGCACCCTGCCCGCGCTCCCCCGCGAGCTGTGGGCCCCGAGCCTGGCGGCGGCGTGGGCGGCGGCGGCCGCGGTGACCGCCGCGTACACCCCGGCGGAGTCCGCGGCCCCGGCGGCGACCCCTCTCACCGCCGAGGAGGTCTTCGAGCGGGCGGCGGCGCACGGCGACGACCACACGATCAAGTTCACCGACACGGCGCTGGACGTGGGCGATCCGCTCGCGCTCGCCGCCGCCGTCCGCGCGATCGAGCTGAACCCGCCGGTCTTCTGACCTTCCGGGACCGGCCCCACCCGACCCGCCGAACCGAATCGACCCGGACCGGCCGGACCGGCCGACCCGGACCGGCCGGACCGCCGGAACCGAACCGGACCCGCCGAACGCGCCCTACCCGAACGGCGACCTAGCCGAACTGCACCGACCGCTTGGCCAGCCCCATCCAGAACCCGTCGATGACCGACCGCTCCGCGTCGAGGTCGCCGGCCGCGTCCGCCGCGCCCATCGTGACGAACAGCGGGGCGAAGTGTTCGGTGCGCGGATGGGCGAGGCGCCCGGCCGGCGACTTGTGCGCGAAGTCCAGGAGGGCGTCGACGTCGTGCGCGGCGAGGGCCTCGTGCCCCCAGGCGTCGAACTCGGCGGACCAGCCCGGCACCCCGCCCCCGGTGTGGCGGAGCGCGGCGAGGTTGTGGGTGAAGAAGCCGCTGCCCACGATCAGGACGCCCTCGTCGCGGAGCGGGGCGAGCCTGCGCCCGATGTCCATGAGGCGGCGCGGGTCGAGGGTGGGCATGGAGATCTGGAGTACGGGGATGTCGGCGCCGGGGAACATCTCGACGAGCGGCACGTACGCGCCGTGGTCGAGGCCCCGGTCGGGGATGTCCTGCACGGGCGTGCCGGGCGCGCGGAGCAGCTTGCGGACGGACTCGGCGAGCGCGGGCGCGCCGGGTGCCGCGTACTGGACGCGGTAGTAGTGCTCGGGGAAGCCCCAGAAGTCGTAGACGAGCGGGACGGTCTCGGTGGCGCCGAGTGCCAGCGGGGCCTCCTCCCAGTGCGCGGAGACCATGAGGATCGCCTTGGGGCGCGGGAGGTCCGCGGACCAGGCGGCGAGCTCGCCGGGCCAGACGGGGTCGTCGGCGAGCGGCGGGGCACCGTGGGACAGGTACAGGGCGGGCATGCGTTCCAGCGTGGCGTCCATGGCGACCACCTCCGACTTCCTCAGTTCTTGAAACTTCAAGCTCACCGTTCAGCAGCAGCGTAGACCGATATAGTTCAACTTTCAAGAATGAGTCGTAGGATTGGGCATCATGGGAGACATGACCGAACCCCGCTGGCTCAGCGACGAGGAGCAGCACGTCTGGCGCGCGTACCTGCACGCCACCACGCTCCTCGAGGACCACCTCGACCGCCAGCTGCAACGCGACGCCGGAATGCCGCACATCTACTACGGGCTGCTCGTCCAGCTCTCCCAGGCCCCGCGCCGCCGGCTGCGGATGACCGAGCTGGCCAAGAGCGCCAAGATCACCCGCTCCCGCCTCTCCCACGCGATCGCCCGGCTGGAGAAGAACGGCTGGGTGCGGCGCGAGACCTGCGCCTCCGACAAGCGGGGCCAGTTCGCCCGGCTGACGGACGAGGGGACGGAGGTCCTCCGGCAGAACGCCCCCGGTCATGTCACCGCGGTCCGCCAGGCCCTCTTCGACCGGCTGTCCGCCGAGCAGGTGCAGCAGCTCGGCACGATCATGCGCGTCATGGCCGAGGGTCTCGAACCCCAGGGACCGGACGCGGACCTGCCCTGGCTCCGCTGAGCGAACAGCGGCGGAACCAGGGCAGGGAGTGCGATCAGCGGGCTCAGTGTGACCACTGGGCTCAATGTGACCACTGGGCTCAGTGTGACCACTGGGCTCAGTGGGCGATGACGGGCACCTTCACCTCGTCGTCCGCGCCCTCGCCGGACCCGGCCACGACACCCATGTCCGGCTTGCCGGTGTTGATCAGGGTGAACGCGATCACGGCCGAGACGACCAGGATGCCGACGGCCCACCAGATGGCCGCCGTGTAGCCCTCGACCATGCCCTGGAGCTGGAGCAGCTTCTGCCCGGCCGGGGTGGTCGCGCCCGCCGCGTTGTCCGTCAGGTACGCGGTGGTCGCCGAGGCGGCGATCGTGTTCAGCAGGGCCGTACCGATGGCGCCGCCGACCTGCTGCGAGGTGTTGACCATCGCGGAGGCCACACCGGCGTCCCGCGGGTCCACGCCGAGCGTCGCGAGCGACATGGCCGGCATGAAGGCCGTACCCATGCCCAGACCCAGCAGCAGCTGCGCGGGCAGGATCAGACCGGCGTACGAGGTGCCGATCTCCAGCTGGGTGAGCAGCAGCATGCCGACACCGGCGGTCAGGAAGCCGGGGGCCATCAGCATGCGCGGCGGGACGCGGGTCATCAGCCGCGTACCGATCTGCGTCGAGCCGATGATCATGCCCGCGATCATCGGGAGGAACGCGAAGCCCGTCATGACCGGCGAGTAGCCCTTCACGACCTGCAGGTAGTAGGTCAGGAAGAGGAACAGGCCGAACATCGAGATGACGGCGAGACCCAGCGACAGGTAGACACCGCCGCGGTTGCGGTCGGTCAGGACGCGCAGGGGCAGGAGCGGGGACTTCACCTTCGCCTCCGTGAGGACGAAGGCGAGGAGCAGCACCGCGGATCCGATGAAGAGGCCGATGGTGCCGGCGTCGCTCCAGCCCTCGGACTCGGCGCGGGTGAAGCCGTACACGAGGGCGACCAGACCCAGGGTGGAGAGGATCACGCCGGGGATGTCGAGCGTGGAGCGGTTGCGGCCGCCCGCGGGCTCACGGATCACGAGGTACGCGCCAACGGCGGCGACGATGGCGAACGGGATGTTGACGAAGAACGTCCAGCGCCAGTTCAGGTACTCGGTGAGGAAACCGCCGAGGATGAGACCCACGGCGCCGCCACCACCGGCGATCGCGCCGTAGATGCCGAAGGCCTTGGCGCGCTCCTTGCCGTCGGTGAAGGTCACGGCGAGCAGCGAGAGCGCGGCGGGCGCGAGCAGCGCGCCGAAGGCGCCCTGGAGCGCGCGGGCACCGAGCATCATGGCCTCGCCGGTCGCGGCCCCGCCGAGGGCGGAGGCGGCGGCGAAGCCGATCAGGCCGACGACGAAGGTGCGCTTACGGCCCCACAGGTCGGCGATGCGGCCGCCGAAGAGGAGCAGACCGCCGAAGGCGAGGGCGTAGGCGGTGATGACCCACTGCCGGTTGCCGTCCGAGATCCCGAGGTCCTGCTGGGCGGAGGGCAGGGCGATGTTCACGATCGTCGCGTCGAGCACGACCATCAGCTGGGCGAGGGCGATGAAGACGAGCGCTTTCCAGCGGCCCGGGTCGGCGTGGGTCACGGTGTGGTCGGGAACTTTGGGCATGGGGGTAGCCACCTCTTGGCACGTACTGGCGAAAAAAGGACGTATGCGTAAGTCGAAACGGGCGGAGCGCTAGGAGGCCGTCACGGCGTCCGCGGCGAGCAGGAGTCGCGCCTCAGGTCCTCCAGGGTCACGGCCGCCCCGGGCAGCTCGGAGCGCGCGGGCGCTTCCAGGCCGTCGAGGAACAGCTGCAGATGGCGATGGACGAACTGGTCGAAGCCGGCGCCGCAGGCCGTTCCCGGCAGCGGGCGGGTCAGCTGGGAGACCGCGACCATCAGGTCCCCGACACCGACGTCGGCGCGGAGCCGGCCGGCTTGCTGGGCGCGGTCGACGAGCGACTGGACGGCTTCCTCCAGGCGTTCGCGCTCGACCGTCAGGTCGGGATGGTCCTTGTCGAAGGCGCCGTCGAGCATCGGGCACAGGGCGCCGATGCGCTCGTCGGCGGCGGCGTGGGTGAACCGCCGGAGGCCGGCGAAGACGTCGTCCTCCTCGGCGGCCCGTTCGGCGAGCTCGGTGACGCGGGCCATGATCGAGAGCACGACCTCGCGGACGAGGTCGTTGCGCTCGGGGAAGTTCCGGTAGAGCGTGGCGTTCCCGACGCCGGCCCGGCGCGCGACCTCGTCGTACGGCACCTGGGGGCCGAACTCGACGAACATCTCGCGGGCGGCCGACACGATCCGCTCGCGGTTGCGCAGGGCGTCGGCGCGTGGCCGGGGTACGCGGCGGGCGGGCGCGGTGTCGGCGGCGGCACTGGTCACGCCACGACCTCCTCACATCACTCGGGACTCAGGACTCGGTACTCAGGACTCGGTACTCAGGACTCGGTACTCGGTAACTCGGTGCGAGCCCGGAGGACACTCCTCCGGGGGTAATCCGGGTGTCCGGCGTATCCGGCCCCCGAGGTATCCGAGGTATCCGGGGTATCCGGGGTATCCGGGGAAGGACTCCCCACTTCGCTCAACACAGTCCTAAACGGGGACTGGGTCCCCGGTTATTTCCCGCCGCGTTCGTGACCTGGGTCACATCTCCACCCCCGGTCGGAATACCCACGATCGGGCCACCCGGCGCGCGCGCCGGTACCTCCCGTCACAGGCTGATCGCACAGCGCGGCCCCGCGACCACCGAAGGGGCCGCGCCGCCGACCTGCCCCCACCGGAGAGGCGTCCGTATGCAGCACCCCCGCCGACGGATACGCAGACCCTTCGCCCTGGCCGCGACCACGGCGCTCTCCCTCACGCTGCTCGCCTCCGCGAGCACCACCCTCCCCGGTCCCGCCCCGGCCTCGGCGGGCCCCGTGGCCGCCGCCCCGGGCGGCGCCCAGCTGGGGCCGTGTCGCATCGCCACCACGATGGGCGTGCAGATGTCGGAGGGGCTGCCCACCGCCCCCGGATACGTCCGCTCCACGGGCCAGGTCAGGGCCCTCAACCTGATGATCGACTTCCCCGACGCCATCGGCGACGGCACGGCGATGGGCCGCTTCCGCGAGTTCTTCCCGCAGACCGCCGACTGGTTCCGCATCAGCTCGTACGGGCGACTGGACTACCAGGCCCAGGCGCCGATACCGGACTGGCTGCGGATGCCCCAGGCGTTCTCGGCGTACGGGATCGAACGCGGCTCACCGTACGAACCGGGCTACCGCTCCCTCGTCCAGGACATCGTCAAAGCGGCCGACCCCCAGGTGGACTTCAGCGCGTACGACCTGGTCAACGTCCTGGTCACGCCGAACGCCGGGCCCTCCGCCCTCGACACCGTCCTGTCCGTGACCTTCTCCGGCAACGACGAGGCCCCCTACGCGGACGGCGTGCCGCTCGCCAACACGTCCTTCGTCTACAGCCGCCAGGACGACGGCTCCGGCAGCTTCGCCGAGACCGGCTACCGGGTCCTGCCGCACGAGAACGGGCACGTCTTCGGCCTCCCCGACCTGTACACCTCGGACGGCGGCGGCACCGTCGGGCACTGGGACATCATGTCCGAGGACTGGGGTGCCAACAACGACCTGCTCGGCTGGCACAAGTGGAAGCTGGGCTGGCTCGACAACGACCAGATCGGCTGCGCGTCCGACCCCGGCACCGGCGACTACACCCTCACTCCGCTCGCGACCACCGGCGGCCCCAAGCTCGCGTTCGTCCCGCTCTCCGGCACCTCCGGATACGCGGTCGAGGTCCGCAGCAAGGACGGCAACGACGAGGCGGTCTGCGAGCAGGGCGTCCTGGTCTACCGGGTGGAGTCCGACGTGGACACCGGCCACGGCCCCGTGACCGTGTCCGACAGCGAGCACGCGAGCGGCGGCTGCACCCGGCGCGCCAACGTCCACGCGGAACTGTCGGACGCCCCGTACCGCCCCGGAGAGACGTTCACGGACCGCGCCAACGGCATCCGGATCAGCGTCCTCGACGAGGACGCCGACGGCACGTACCGGGTCCGGATCACCCGCGACTGAGCAACTCGCCCCGCAACTCCCGCTTGAGGATCTTCCCGGTCGGGTTCCGGGGCAGTTCCTCCTCCCGTACGAGGACGTGTGCGGGCACCTTGAAGGCGGCGAGGCGGGCGCCGACGTGCGCGCGGAGCTCCTCGGTCCCGGCGGCGGCGCCCGGCCGCAGCCGGACGACGGCCGCGACCTCCTCGCCCAGGAGCGGGTGCGGCACGCCGAGAACGGCCGCGTCGACCACGTCGGGGTGCTGATGCAGCACGCCCTCCACCTCGACGCAGTACACGTTCTCGCCGCCCCGGATCACCATGTCGGTGAGCCGGTCGACGATGCTGACCCGCCCCTCCGCGTCCACCCGCGCGAGGTCCCCGGTCCTGAACCACCCGTCCTCGCCGAAGGCGGCACGGGTCGCCTCCTCGTCCCCCCAATAGCCCCGGACCAGGGCCTGCCCGCGCAGCCACAGCTCGCCGACGCCCTCGGTGTCGGGCCGGTCGATCCGCACCTCGGTCGTGGGCGAGGGCCGGCCGACGCTCCCGGGGTGGGCGCGGTACTCGGCGCCGACGTTCGACAGGACTCCGCCGCTGGTCTCGGTCAGCCCGTAGCCGTTGCGGGGCTCCAGCCGCTCCCCGTACCCGGCGGTGATCCCGTCGACGATCCCCGGCGGAGCGGCGGCGCCACCGGTGCTGAGCAGGGTGAGGCTGTCCAGACCGTCGCCGGTGGAACGGGCGAGGTCGAGCAGTTGGAGGGCGGTGGTGGGCACACCCGCGTAGTGGGTGACGCGGTGCTCCCGGATGAGTTCGAGCGCCCGGCCGGCGTCCCACTTCCGCATCGTCACCAGGGTGCCGCCGGCCGCCATCACACCGTAGAAGGAGGTGAACGCGGCCACGTGGAAGAAGGGGAACGTGGTCAGCGACACGGGCGCGGGCCCGGTCCCGGGCACGTCGCCGCGCGCGAGGGCCGCGGCGGCGGCGAAGTACCGGGGGTTCATGGCGGCCCCGGCCTGGGCGAGCTGGGTGGCGACGGCGCCCTTGGGCCGCCCGGTGGTGCCGGAGGTGTAGATGATCGTGGCGTCGTGCTCGGGCAGGACGTCGACGACGGGCGGCCCGAGGAAGGGATCGGTGTCGGGGACGTATGTCACGAAGCCGTCCGCCGGAACACTCCCGAGCCGCTGCCCGTGGACGTCCTCGGGCCCGTCCGGGAAGACGATCCCGGGCACCCCGTTCCGGTCGGCCCACGCCCGCACCCGCCCGGCCCGCTCCCCGTCCACGAGCAACACGCCCGGCGTGCAGTCGCCGAGCGCGTACGCGAACTCGTCCTCGGTCCACCAGGCGTTGAGGGGGACGGCGACGAGGCCCGCCAGCTGCGCGGCCCAGAACGCGACCTGCCACTCGGGCCGGTTCCGCATGGCCACCACGGCCCGGTCCCCCGACCGCAGTCCGTACTCGCCGACCAGTCGGCGCGCGAGCCCGCACGCCTCGTCGAAGAACTCCCGGTACGTCGTCCGCGTGTCCTCGGAGACCAGGAACACCTGGTCCCCGTACCCCCAGACGACCTCCACGAACTCCCGCAGGGTCCGCGGCCCGGAGGCGTACACCCCCTCGCTCACCGCGAAGGGAGCGCCGGGCGCGGTCAGCCGCGCTTCCACCACGAGGACCTCCTCAAGCGCCTGCCCACCTGCGCCGCGACGCTATGCGCCGCCCCTCACCGGGTCAACCCCGGGTGGGCTCCGTCACGTCGGGGGCCGCGCCACCACCCGCCCGATCAGGCCCTCCTCCCGGTGAACGCGCGTCGCCGCGCGCGATTCAGCAGGCCGGAGGCCGCGGCGCCGCCGAGCGCGAGCAGCAGCAGAACGGCGAGGGCCGGGTTGATGTAGTCGGGGATGAGGACGTCGTAGTCGTGGCCGTTCGACGTCTCGCAGACGAGGCGGAGCGGGACGAAGTCCCCTCGGAGGCCGACGAGTCCGGGCACGTCGGCGGGGCGCCGCGCCGCGCACTCCTCGGCCTGTTCCTGCTCCTCGGTGAGGAGGACGTGGAGGAGCCCCCACAGATAGAGGACGGCTCCGGCGGCGACCGCGGCCAGGGAGACGTCCCGGCAGACGCGGGACGGGGTGTACCGGCGGAGGGTCCCCGGGGAGAGCCGTGAGCCCAGGTACACGGTGAGCGCCATGAGGATCGTCGAACCGGCGAACAGGCCGACGAAGAGCCCGCCGACGTCGTGCCCCTGCCAGGGGTCGGAAGCCATGACCACGACCACGGCCCCTCAGGCTCCGCGGACGGCGCGGCCGCACGCCCCGGGTAACGGCCGGCCGGGGACCGGACCTCCCACGTGATCCTCTGAGGCGCCACGGCCCTCTCGCGGAGCCGGCGGGCCGGACTCCGTCGTCGTCTCGCAGGTCATCGCTTTCCTTCCCTCGCGGTCGGAGCCGGTGTCGGTGACACCCGAGGAAACGGCCGTGGATCCCCCGACCCACTCCGACTCGCCCCAACCCACCCCACCCCAAGGGCCCTTGAGGGCCCCACCGGGAACCTAGGCCATCCGGCGGGCGCGAGAAAGATCTCTGGCGGCAGGGGGATGCGGGGGCCACCGGGATCGCGGACGCCGGGCCACTCGGATCGCGGACGCCGGGGCACCGGGGCACCGGGGCACCGGGGCACCGGGGCACCGGGATCAGCCGGCCACCGGGCCACCGGGCCACCGGGCCACCGGGCCACCGGGCCACCGGGCCACCGGGATCAGCCGGCCACTTGCCGCACGCACCGACGCGGGGCAGCACGACGTGGCGCCGCCCAGCCCCCCATGGCACTCCATGGCGCCACATGGCGCACGATGGCGCAATGTGGCGCCAGATGACTTGCAATGGCGCCATGATGGTGCCACTATTGCGTCATGGACCTCACCCCGTACGTAGACAACCTCCGCCACGAGCTCGGTGTGGCCGCCCAGGCGGGCGGGGACGAAGCCCGCGCCCTGGCCGACCGGCTCACCGGTCAGCTCGAGTCGGCCGCCCGTCTGACGCTGCTCAACGCCCTGTCGGACGCGATGGACGAGGTCACCCGTGACCTGGCGCCCGGCTCGGTCGACCTGCGGCTGCGCGGTCTGAACCCGGAGTTCGTGGTGACGCCACCGCCCACCGCCGACCTCTTCGACGAGGCCGACACCACGGTCCAGGCCCCGCCGCCCCCGCCGGTACCCCTCGTCGAGGGCGAGGAGGGCGGCGCCACCTCGCGCATCAACTTCCGTCCGCCGGCCCAGCTCAAGATCCGGGTCGAGGAGGCCGCGAGCCGCGAGGGCCTCTCGGTCAACGCCTGGCTGGTCCGAGCCGTGGCCGCCGCCCTGGAACCCGGCACGGCGGGCCGTACCCGGAAGGGCACGACGGGCCCGGGCTCCTCCGTCGGACAGGGCTTCACGGGCTGGGTCCGCTAGCGGCAGCCGAACGCGGCCACCGTCACACCGGGACGGGTCCACCTCACCCCGTATCCCACCGTCGTATCAAGGCACTTCACCCGAGCACACACTCCACCGAGCCAGAGGACGGCACAGCCATGCCTACTTTCGAAACCCCCGAGCCCCTCTCCGCCACCGTCGAGATCGAGATGGGGCGGGCCCGGATCATCGCCGGAAAGCGCACCGACACCGTGGTCGAGGTGGCGCCCAGCGACCCCGGCGACAAGCTGGACGTGCAGGCCGCCGCGGACACCAAGGTCACCTGCGCGGGCGGCAAGCTGCTGGTCAAGGGCCCCAAGAAGCGCTCGCTGTTCGGCAAGATCGGCTCGGTCGACGTGACCGTCGAACTCCCCGCCGGCTCGGAGCTGACCGGAAGCACCGGCCTCGGCGAGCTGATCGGCGAGGGACGGTTCGGCGACTGCCGCCTCACGACCGCCGCCGGGGACATCCAGCTGGACGAGGCCGCGACCGTACGGCTGAAGACCACGCACGGCGACGTCGTCGTGGACCGTACGACGGGCGAGACCGAGATCCAGGGGTCGGGCCGGGTACGCGTCGGCCGGATCGAAGGATCCGCGACCATCAAGAACCTCAACGGCGAGACCGTCATCGGCGAGGTCGGCGGGGAGCTGCGGGTGAACTCGTCCAACGGGCCGATCAGCGTCCTGCGCGCCCAGTCCTCGGTCACCGCCAAGACCTCCAGCGGCAGCATCCGCCTCGACGAGGTCGTACGCGGCCGGATCACCCTGGATTCCTCCGCCGGAGGCCTGGAGATCGGCATCGCCGAGGGTACGGCGGCCTGGCTCGACGTCCGGTCGACGGCCGGCCGCGTACGCAACGAGCTGGGGACGGCGGACGGCCCGGGGCAGTCCGAGGAGACGGTCGAGGTCCGGGGCCGTACGAGCGTCGGCGACATCGTCATCCGCCGCGCGTAGACGGAACGTCACGGCGCACGACCCGCACGACGCATCGCATCGCATCGCATGGCAACGCATGGCAACGCATCAAGGGGAGGGAGAGCCCGATGGACCGCGCATTACACACCAGCACCCGCGAACCCCGCGAGACCCGCGCCACCCCAGGCTCCCCCAGCACCCCCAACTCCCCCGGCTCACCAGGCTCCCCCAGCACCCCCAACTCCCCCGGCTCACCTGACACGCCCGGCGCCGTCAGCTCCTTCGTCCGCTTCGTGATCCTCGGCGGCGGAGTGGGCCTCGCTTCCAGCGCGGCCGTCGCCCTGCTCGCGGCCTTCCTGCCGTTCGCCCTGGCCAACGCGCTGATCGCCGTGGTCTCAACGGTCCTCGCGACCGAGTTGCACGCCCGGTTCACCTTCGCGTCGGAGCAGCGACCCGCCGGGCGCGGCCTGCTCCGCTGCGGACTCCGCCACCACCTGCAGTCCGCCGGGACGGCCACGGCCGCCTTCGCCGTGACCACCCTCGCGGTGCTCGTCCTGCACGCGTTCGACAGCACTCCCGGTCTCGCCGTCGAGCAGACCGTGTACCTCTCGGCCTCGGCCCTCGCCGGCATCGGCCGCTTCCTGGCACTGCGCCTGTACGTCTTCGCCACCGGCCGCAAGCGGCCCGCCCCGGTCACCGTCGCCCTGCCGACGTCGCCGACCCGCCGGGACCTGCTCACCACCGCGTCCTGAACCGAGCCCCGGGGACTGTGGCGCCATAGCGCCACCCGCGCACCTGCACCCACCTGCACACCCACGCACTGCCACATCCCCGCATCCCCGCATCCCCGCAGAGCCGGCCCCCTCCCTCGCACGACCACCACACACAACCCGACCGCCGCCATGGCGCCATGCGGTGCTGCCCCGGCACAGAAATCCCCCACCACCTCCGCCCTCCCCCACCTCCCCCACCTCCCCCGCCTCCTCTCTCCCCTCCACCTCCGACCCGACGGGAGCCCACCGTGGCTACGTTCCTTTCCAGACTGGGCCGCCTCGCCTTCCGCCGCCGGGGGGTGATGGTGCTGCTCTGGCTGCTGGTCTTCGGCGGCATGGGCTTCGCCGCCGCGTCGGCACCGCCCCCGCCGGCCGACACGTTCTCGATGCCGGGCACGGAGTCGCAGGAGGCCTTCGACCTGCTGACCGAGAAGTTCCCGGACGCGAGCGCCGACGGCGCCCGTGCCCGGGTCGTCGTCCGGGCTCCCGAGGGCGCGAAGATCACGGCGCCCGACCGGCGGACCGTGGTCGAACGGCTCGTCGCCACGCTGGGGACGTCGTCGCCGCAGGTGGTGGGCGTGGCCGACCCGTACAGGTCCCCGGACGTCAGCATCAGCGAGGACCGGACGACGGCCTACCTGGTGGTGACGTACAGGGTTCCCGCGATGGAGGTCGACGACAAGGCGCACGACGCCCTCGACGCCGCCGTCGCGCAGGCCGAGAGGTCGGGGCTCACCGTCGAGGCCGGCGGTGACGCCGTGAAGATCGAGCAGGCGATGGGGGGCACCGGCGAGCAGATCGGCATCCTGGTCTCCGCCTTCGTCCTCGTCCTGACCTTCGGCTCGATGGTCGCCGCCGGGATGCCGCTGATCACCGCGCTGATCGGGGTCGGCATCGGCATCTCGGGCATCACGGCGCTCGGCTCCACGCTGGGACTTTCCGGCACGACGTCGACGCTCGCGATGATGATCGGCCTCGCGGTGGGCATCGACTACGCGCTGTTCATCGTGTCCCGGTTCCGCGCCGAGCGGGCCGAGGGCCGTACGCCCGAGGAGGCCGCCGGACGGGCGGTCGGCACGGCGGGCTCGGCCGTGGTCTTCGCGGGCCTCACGGTCGTCGTCGCCCTCGCCGGGCTGGCCGTGGTGGACATCCCGATGCTCACCAAGATGGGCCTCGCCGCGGCCGGCACGGTCGCGGTCGCCGTACTCGTCGCGATCACGCTGGTCCCCGCCCTGCTGGGATTCGCGCCGGTCAAGGTGATGGCCCGGAAGGGGCGTCTGCGGTACGCGGTCAAGCCGCTCTCGGAGCGCGGGCGGCGCAGGGCCGCCCGGCACGAGGCGAAGTCGGCGAAGAAGTCCGGGCCCAACCTGGGGTCCCGCTGGGCGAGTTGCGTCCTGCGCCACCCCGTGGCCGTCCTGCTCGTCGGTGTGGTCGGCCTCGGCACGATCGCCGTACCGGCCACGAGCCTGGAGCTCGGCCTTCCGGGCGAGGGCCAGATGTCGACGGAGACCACCCAGCGCAAGGCGTACGACCTGCTCTCGGAGTCCTTCGGGCCGGGCTTCAACGGCCCTCTGATGGTCACGGTGCAGGCGAAGGACGCCAGGGCCGCGGGTGACGAGATCGGCAGGGCCCTCGCGGGGACGGACGGCGTGGCCTCGGTCTCCCCCGCCACGGCCAACAGGGCCGGCGACACCGCGATCCTCACCGTCGTCCCGGAGACGGGCCCGACCGAGAAGAAGACCGAGGAACTGGTCCACACCCTGCGCGACACCGCGGGCGAGCTGGAGCGGAACACCGCGTCCCGGATCCTCGTGTCCGGTCAGACGGCCATGTTCATCGACTTCTCCCAGACCCTCGACGACGCGCTGCTGCCGTACCTGGCGCTGGTCGTGGGCCTCGCCTTCCTGCTCCTGATGGTGGTCTTCCGTTCCGTCCTGGTCCCGCTGAAGGCGGCCCTGGGCTTCCTGCTCTCGGTGGCCGCGGCCCTGGGCGCGGTCGTGGCGGTCTTCCAGTGGGGCTGGCTCGCGGACGCCTTCGGCATCGACGCCCCGGGGCCGATCATGAGCACGATGCCGATCTTCATGATCGGCGTGGTCTTCGGCCTGGCGATGGACTACGAGGTCTTCCTGGTCAGCCGGATGCGTGAGTCGTACGTCCACGGGGCCCGCCCGGCGCAGGCGGTCGTCGACGGCTTCCGTCACGGGGGCCGGGTGGTCGCCGCGGCCGCGGTCATCATGATGAGCGTCTTCTCCGGCTTCATCGTGGAGGACAACGACTTCGTCAAGATGATCGGCTTCGCCCTCGCGATCGCCGTCCTCTTCGACGCCTTCGTCGTCCGTATGGCGATCGTGCCCGCGCTGTTCGCCCTGCTCGGCAGGTCCGCGTGGTGGCTGCCGAAGTGGCTGGACCGGATCCTGCCGCGGGTGGACGTCGAGGGCGAGAAGCTCGGCGGCCCGCAGGCGGCGCCGCACCCGCACGGGGAGCGCACGCTGGTCGGCTGAGCGCACCATCTGGCGCCACCGAAGGCGCCTCCGCACCGGATCGAACCGGTGCGGGGGCGTCTTTTTGTCGTACGGGCCACCCCACGACCAAGCCACCGAACGAACAAAACCCCAGCTCAACGGGGTCCGAGCCAAGCCGACACCACCTGGCGCCACACGCGGCGCCCACAGTGGCAGCACACATGGCGCCACAAGTCCTCGACATGGCGCCATCCATGTGCCACGATGATGGCGCAAGCACGGCACAGCATGGCGCCACTCCAGCGCCAAGCAGGCCGGCCGACAGCCGCACCGCCCCACCAACAGCCAACGCCCGGGTGTCCCCCCGAAGAGAAAGGCCCGCCCACCATGAACACCGCGACCACAGCGGCCCCCAGCACGCGCACCGTGGCGATCTCCGCGACCGGCCTGCGCAAGTCGTACGGCGACAAGGTGGTGCTCGACGGCATCGACCTGCGGATCCCCGAGGGCACGATCTTCGCCCTGCTCGGCCCCAACGGAGCGGGCAAGACCACGACGGTGGAGATCCTCTCCACGCTGATCGCGGCCGACGGGGGCGAGGCACGGATCGCGGGCCACGACGTCGCCGCCGCCCCCGACGCGGTACGCGGCCGGATCGGCGTCACCGGCCAGTTCGCCGCCGTCGACGGACTGCTGACCGCCGAGGAGAACCTGATCCTCATGGCCGACCTGCACCACCTGAGCCGCGACGAGGGCCGGCGCCGCTCCGCCGAACTCCTGGAGCGCTTCGAGCTGACCGAGGCGGCCCGCAAGAACGTCGCCACCTTCTCCGGCGGTATGCGCCGCAAGCTCGACCTGGCGATGACGCTGGTCGGCCGGCCCCGGATCATCTTCCTCGACGAGCCGACCACCGGCCTGGACCCGCGCAGCCGCCGCGTCATGTGGGAGCTCATCAGGGACCTGGTCACGGAACAGGGCGTGACGATCTTCCTCACCACGCAGTACCTGGAGGAGGCCGACCAGCTCGCCGACCGCATCGCGGTCCTGGACCACGGCAAGCTCGTCGCCGAGGGCACCGCGGAGGAACTCAAGCGGCTGATCCCGGGCGGACACGTCCGCGTCGGGTTCGCGGACGAGACAGGCCTGGCCGCGGCGGCGGGACTCTTCGGCATCGCCACCCGCGACGACGAGTCGCTCACCCTGCAGATCCCCAGCGACGGCTCGGTCGCCAACCTCCGCGCGGTCCTCGACACCCTCGACGGCGGCGGGGTGCGGGCCGAGTCGCTCACCATGCACACCCCGGACCTCGACGACGTCTTCCTCACCCTCACGGGCCGGCAGAACACCCCCACCACCCAGAAGGAGTCGAACCGATGAGCACCGCGACCCTCACCCCGGCCGAGACGACCCAGCCGGCCAAGCCCCGCTCGTACGCCCTGCGCGACTCCATGACGATGCTGCGCCGCAACCTCAAGCGCCTGCAGCGCTACCCGTCGCTGACGATCACGATCGTCGTGATGCCGATCGTGATGCTGCTGCTGTTCGTGTACGTCTTCGGCGGCGCGCTCGGCACCGGCATCGGGACGGGCGCGGACCGCGGCGACTACACGAACTACGTGGTGCCCGGCATCATCCTGATGGCCGTGACGTCGGGGGCGATCACGACGGCCATCTCCGTCTGCACCGACATGACGGAGGGCATCGTCAAGCGCTTCCGCACGATGTCGGTCTCGCGCGGCTCGATCCTCACGGGCCATGTCCTCGCGAGCGTCATCCAGGTCGCGGTGATCCTGGTCCTGGTCACCGGAGTCTCCTTCGCGGTGGGCTTCCGCCCCGACGCCTCGCCCGTCGAGTGGCTGGCCGCCACGGGCCTGCTCCTCTTCCTGTCCTTCGGCCTGAGCTGGATGTCCGCGGCGATGGGCATCGGCGCCAAGACGGTGGAGGCCGCGAGCAACGCCCCGATGCCGCTGACGTTCCTTCCCTTCCTCGGCAGCGCGGTCGTCACCCCGGAATCGATGCCGACCGCCCTGCGCTGGTTCGCCGAGTACCAGCCCTTCACCCCGATCAACGAGACCCTGCGCGGCCTGCTGCTCGGCACGGAGATCGGCAACGACGGCTGGATCGCCCTGGCCTGGTGCACGGCCCTCGCGGCACTCGGCTACCTGTGGTCCCGCTCGGCCTTCAACCGCGAGACCACCCGCTGACCCGAACCGGTCCCACCGCAGCGCCGAACGAGGGGCGACTCCCGACCACCACCGGGAGCCGCCCCTCGGCACGTCCCTCCCCCACCCCTCCCTCACCTCAGCGAACCACCACCACCGTCCGCTAGGCTGTCCCCGGTACCTCTCGCCTTCGTAGCTCAGGGGATAGAGCACCGCTCTCCTAAAGCGGGTGTCGCAGGTTCGAATCCTGCCGGGGGCACAAGGAAAAAGGCACCTACCAATATTGGTAGGTGCCTTTTGACATCCACGGCTGACATCAACGGCAGCGATCAGTCACGACCGGGCTAGCCAGTAGCCCCGTCTCCCGTCAGAGCCATGTATGCCGCTTCGGCCCGACGAGCCTCGGGGACGTGCGCGGGCGCGTGCGCGAGGAAGGCGCCGGTGGTACCGGAGAAGGTGATCGTGCCCCGGGTGAGGGCCGTGACATGGTCCGCCTCCTCGGCCAGGTCGGCCACGTCGTGCGTCGAGAGAAGGACCCGCACCTCCCGGGAGGCGAGCCCGATGACGAGGTCACGGAAGACGCGACGCTGTGTCGGGTCCATGCCGGCCGTGGGCTCGTCGAGAAGAAGGACCTCGGCTCCATGGACCAAAGCGGACGCGACACCGACCCGGCGCAACTGACCACCGGAGAGCCGCTTGGTCTTCATGTCTGCGTGATCCGTCATCCGAACCTGCTCCAGCGCCCCTGCCGAGGCATCCCAGGCGTCACGACGGCTCATCCCCTTCAGCCATCCCGTGTAGGCGACCTGCTCGCGTGCTGTGAGGCCGGTCATGGCGGTGACGGTCTGTGGCATCCAGGCCACCTTCATGCGGTACGTCTTCGAGTCGGAGGACAGACGCCCGAGCCGTACCGAGCCATGACTCGGCTGGTTCACCCCGGCGGCCAGCTTCAACGTGGTGGTCTTTCCTGCTCCGTTGGGACCGAGAAGAATCGTGAAACCGTCGGGGACGGTGTAGCTGAGCCCGGAGAGAATGCTGCGAGAGCGGCGCCCGTACGCGTAGGAGACGGCGTCGAGTTCGATGGACACGGGGCTGACGGGCCTTTCAGGAGGTGGGGCGGCGACGGGTGTGGTGGAGCGCGACCAGGCCGCAGAGGAAGACCACCAGGCAGAAGAAGAACGTGGGCACGTAGCCGGCGCGGTGAAGGGTGACAGCCCAGGGCCAGGGTCGGTGGAAGTCTCGGTAGCCGACGAAGGCGGCGACGAAGACCCAAGCGACGGGGGCGACGGTCGCTGCCTGTGGGTGGACAGCTCCTGCGAGCAGCATGAGGCCGGTCAGGAACAGCGTGTTCCGGGCTGCCTCGTACGCCGTCGCGGAGTGCGCAAGCGCGCCGATCGCCCCGGCGGACGACACCGCCACGGCGACCGCGCACAGGCTGAGAGCCACGTCATATCGCCTGATGGGGCGCACCGTCAGATCCTCGGCTTCAGGCAGCCGCTGAGCGAGGCTGTGCGCAAGGGTTCCTGTCACGATCAAAGGCGTGAGGTGCATGAGGAAGAGGAGGTTTCCGCCGGAGTTGATCAGTCCGGGCAGGGCCACCGACTCGCCGTGGGCGATGGCAGCGAGCAGGATGAACGCGAGAAGCCCCGGCAGGACAATCGTCGCGAGGCGGCGTCCCTTGTACCACCAGATCACGCGTCAGCCCCTTGGGAGCCGGTAGTGGTCGGGCCGCCGGCCGACCGCTTCGGCATCTGGCGGCACGCCTTCGCCTTCTCCTGCTCGAACCAGGCCGTGCGCTGCGCGGCGGTGGGCAGTGCACGACCCTTCGCCGCACGTTCTCGGACCTTCGCCAGAACCTCGGGCCCGTTCGCGAACTGCGCGTACTCGTCGGCGCGCCAGCGAAGGTACGGGGTCTGGGCATCGACGACGTACGCAGCCCACAACACAGCGGCGTCGCGGTTGATGATCCAGGCGGTGGGGGCGTCGGAAGTGATCGTGGTGGGGAAGGAGCAGGGGAAGGTGACGGAGCTGAGCATGACGGCGTAGCGGATGCCCGCGATACGTCCGTCGGGCCCGGCCTCCTCCGCCTGGGCGGTCAGCGGCAGCCACCAGGTGGAGGTGGTCGAGCGTGGGCGGATGCGGGAACGCTCGTACAGCAGTCCGTCAGTGACAGTGGACGGCACGGCGACGTCGACACCGGCGGCACGGAGCTTCTCCAGGGAGCCGGTGACCTCGGCCCGTACGTCATCAAGCCGCTCGATCGCACCCCCCGCCTCGGCCATGCAGACTCGGGGCGCCGTACCGACGCAGCGGGCCGACGCGTGACCCGCACTGACCGGGCCGTCGACGACACCCCAGCCGGAGGCCGTCCGCGCGCTCAACACCACGGTCCCGAGCGCCATGGTGGTCGCGAGAATCCGAAGCGGCACGCGGCGGGGGCCGCGACTCCACCAGGCAGCGACGGCGGCCGCCACAGCAGCGGCGACGAGAAGGGGGACGAGGACGGTGGCAGCGGAGTAGTACTCACCAAAGGCGATGCTCGTACTGAGCTGCCCCGAGACGTGCCGGGGCCAGATGGGATCGCTGTATGCGGACGTCTTGGCGATCACGTAGAACGCGGCAGCCGCACCGACGGGTGCGGCGATCACGCGCGGAGCAACATGACCGAGGACGCAGCCGACAACGGCGTACGCGCACACGATGCCCATCCCCATGCCGAGTGGGAGCAGGGAGGCAGGCGTGGGAAGGAGTCGGGTCTCGACCAGCCGCATGACAACGGGCAGCAGCAAGATCGCCCAGCCCGCCCCGACGGCAGGCGCGAGCGCCTGTCCGGCCACACGCCACCGGGGACGGCTGGGAGCAAGGTCCCACACCCGGTCCCGCTTCAGCCGCCCGCCTTCCCAGGTAGCCAGACCGAGGGTGATGGAGTACGCGAAAGCGTAGAAGTAGTCCAAGGCGAGGGCCACTTGCTGGCCGGCCCAGAGCGGTCCGGTGATGACTTCCTCATACGAATCCTGGAGGTGCAGGGCATAGAAGAAGTAGAAGGCGACGATGCCACCCCAGACCGGCACGGTCCAGAGGGCGGCGGAGGAGCGCAGGAGGGCTCGGAACTTCAATGGGGCACCGATCTCGCATGGAGGACGGGCCCGGGAGGCGGCACAGCCCTCCCGGCCCGTGTGTGCAGTTCAGCCGGAGTCGTCGGTAGGCACCGGTCGCTCGCTAGTCGGCCAGGGTCGTGTCGACGTAGACCCTCTTCACGGACATCGTCGCTCTGATGATTGCCGAGCCGTTGATCTGCGGGATCGTGAAGTACCGCTGGTCGCCGTTGGCGTAGTAGACGTTCCACCAGGCTCGGGTGCTGGCATCCGGACCGGTGAAGCAGTTGCAGTAGGTCTGCATCCCCATGTCCTTGTCGAGGTTGAAGGGGATCGCCTGCCAGAGCTTCACACCGGCGGACTTGCCGCCTCCCTGGTCGACCGCGCACCCGATGAACTGGACCTCCGTATATTCGTTGTCATCCCAGTGACGGGACTCGAAGCTTCCCGGCCCCCAGCCACCGATGGCTCCGTCCCAGTTCATCGGCCCCATCTGACCGGGCTCCGGAGTGGAGTAGAGCTCGATGAGCCCCGGATCGCCCGAATTCGCGGCGTGGGCGTCTCTGCTCTCCGGCTGAGCGCCCTGGGCGCTGGCCGAGGTGATGGCGCCGACGAGCGCGGTTACCACAAGTGTCGCCGTCAGCACGGACCGTAAGCGCATGGTGCGCGTCATAATTTCTACCCCCCCCAGGGTTTGTGATATTCGCCGGGCCAATTCGATGCGTACTCCTGGAAACCGTCTATGACGGAGGCCACCCTTCCGCGGAAGGGCTGGGAATCATGACGGGAAGTGACGCCTTGGTGGCGAAAAGGTGTCCTCTCGTGGTGGGCCGTCGCGGGAGTCGGGGCACCTGCTCCTCCCGCACGGCCTGGAACCGCTCGGCACGGATGCGATCCCACTTCTCACCGGATGCCGCTGGTTCGCCCCTTACAGGGGCGCAAGAGAGGGCACCTACCGATTTCACCGAGGGCGGGTCAGCGGAGTTCTTCCGGGCAGGCTGTGCCCCGGGAGAGTTTGTACGGGGCCGCCAGGCGGTAGACGCCCGGTTTCGGGGCGAGGAGTTCCGTCCATTCGTCGCCCTCCGCGTCCACCTCCGTCTTGAAGAGGCAGCCCTCCTCGTTGGCGAAGACCTTGGGGATCTCCGTGTCCGATTCCTCGCGGGCGAGCTTGGAGGCTTCCGTCTCCTTGGGGGCTTCGATCTTGCCGCCGTCCGCGTCCATGAGGGCGAGCCACGGGGAGTACGGGACCCGGATGAGAACCCTGCCCGGGGTGCCGACGCGGATCACCACCTCGTTCTCCTCCGCGCTCAGGACCTCGGCCGGCGGGTTCGCGAGGGGGGTCGGGTTCTCGACCTCGTACAGGCGCCAGTTCTCGTCCGACCAGACCTGCTCCAGGTACGGCAGGCCCTCGCCGACCAGTTCCGCCTCCTGCTCGGCGCCCGAGTCGGGGGCGCCGGTGGGCAGGACGACGTAGTGGACGGCCCAGCGGTCGAGCCACTCCTGGTAGTTCACGGCGTTCAGGGTGTCGTCGTAGAAGAGCGGGTTGCGCTCCATGTCCGCCTGCCGGTTCCAGCCCCGTGCCAGGTTGATGTAGGGGCTCAGCGCCGAGGACTCGCGGTGGCTGGACGCCGGTACGACCTCCACCCGCGCCTTGCCCGCGTCCCGCACCTGGAGCTGGTTGATCAGCGGCGCGAGCTCGCGTGCCCAGGAGGCGTCCGGGGCGGTGCGGATCACGTCGTCGACGCCCTTGAAGCCGATCCAGAAGTTCAGGCCGGCGAAGGCGAGCAGCAGCGCGTACCAGCGGCGTGAGCGCGGGGCCGTGTACGGCAGCGCCGCGAGCAGCACCACGCCCGCGAAGAGCATCGGGAGCCGCGAGATGTTCGAGCCGATCTGCGAGTCGATCAGCCAGGTCAGCAGGGTGCCGATCGTGTACACGGCCGCCGCGGTGCGGACCGTCCGCCAGTCCTTCGGGACGAGGAGGAAGGTCAGTACGCCGAAGAGCAGCGGCAGTGCCGTCGAGCCGAAGGCCATCGGCTGCGTGCCCGAGAAGGGGAAGAGCCAGGAGGACAGGGCGACGACCGCCACCGGGGCCAGACCCAGCGCGTACGCGCCCGGGCGTCGGCGGTTCAGGAACAGCGCCGCCGCCGCGACCCCCAGGAACAGGCCCGCGACCGGGCTGCACGCCGTCGCCAGGCCGGCGAGCGGCGCGGCCACCACGGCCTTGGCCCAGCGCTTGCGCCGCCAGCGGTGCGGCCAGCAGAACACGGCCGCGACCGCGCCGACCGCGAACATCATGCCGAGGCCGAAGGTCACCCGCCCGGACAGGGCGTTGCAGAGGAACGCGAAGACACCCGCGATCGAGCACGCGAGCGGGTTGCGGACCGCCCGCACCCGCACCAGGATCAGCGCGGTCAGCGCGGCCGACAGCGTCCCGGTGATCATCATCGTGCTGCGCACGCCGAGCAGGGACATCAGATACGGGGACACGACGCTGTACGAGACGGGGTGCATCCCGCCGTACCAGGCCAGGTTGTACGCCGAGTCCGGGTGCCGGCCGACGAACTCGGCCCACGCGTCCTGCGCCGCCAGGTCCCCGCCGCTGTTCGCGAAGAAGAAGAACCACAGGATGTGGGTGACGGCCGCGAGCCCGGTGGCGGCCAGGACGGTGTAGCGACGCTTCCGCCGCGGGGTCGGCTCGGCGTGGACCGCCGGGGCCGGGTGGGTCGGCACGGCCGCCGCGGCGGCGGCAGTCGCCGTCGAGGCCGCCGAGGCGGGCCGCTGTGCGGGAAGCACTATTCGCGAAGGGGAATCGCGGTCCCCGTCGCCGGTCCTGCATCCGGCCCTGACCCCGGCGCCGGGCCCGTCGAAAGACCCGTCGCCGACGACGGACGCGTCCCGGGCGTCGGCTCTGTCGCCGTCGCCTTCTCCGTCGCCCCCGCCGTCTGTGTTGCCGTCGCCATCCCCGTTCGCCTGCCCGTCGCCGTCCCCGTTCCGGGGCGTGGCGGAATCGACTTCAAGGCCTTCAAGGCCTTCGAGGCCGCCGAGGC
The DNA here is from genome assembly GCF_014656215.1 of Streptomyces zaomyceticus. Taxonomy (GTDB): domain Bacteria; phylum Actinomycetota; class Actinomycetes; order Streptomycetales; family Streptomycetaceae; genus Streptomyces; species Streptomyces zaomyceticus. Next base: position 132,659 of record NZ_BNBZ01000017.1, read on the forward strand.
CGTCCGGGGCGGAGTCGGGGTCTGGGTCCGCGCGGTCGGCGCGTGTCGGCTCGGCGGTGGTCACTGCGGCCCTTTCCCGTGCTGCCCGTCTCTCTTCTCACGTGTGTCACGCGCGAGTCTCGTCCCCCGGAAACGCTAACAGCAGAGCGCCCCGGAGAACCGGGGCGCCCAGCCGAGCGGGTGGCCTCTCAGCCCACGCGGGTCAGCTTCTTGTCGAAGCCGGGCTCCACCAGGTCCGCCTGGAGCGCGACCGGGGAGCTGACCTTGCCCGCGCCGGTGCCGATGGACACCTGGCCGACGATGTCTCCCGCCTTGCCGGTGTGCGGCAGGACCTTGCCGCCGTCCGTCAGCGCCAGCTTCACCTGCAGCCCCGGCCAGCCGATCGCCTTGAGCTCCTTGGTGGCCACGACCGGCGTCCGGCCGCCGAGGCCGTCGTCGATGTAGCCGAGGACCTGGCCCTTGCGGACCACGGCGGCGGAGGTGACGTCCTTCTGCGCCTGCTGGATGATCTTGTAGCTGTTGTCGATGGCCAGCTGGAGCTTCTGCCCCAGCTGCTCGGCGTCCTTGGCCCCCATCACGATGCCGAGGATGCGGCGGTTCTGACCGTCGACGACGGTGTTCGCCGACCAGAGCAGGTTGCCGCCGGCCGGGGTGGAGGAGCCGGTCTTGATACCGCTCACACCCGGCTTCAGCAGGATGTTGTTGTTGTTCTCGATCCGGCCGGGGATGCCGTCCACCGTCACGTTCGGCATGTTCACGATCTCGCGGAACACGTCGTACTGCATGACCGCCTTCGCCAGCTTCAGCTGGTCCTGCGGCGTCGACACGGTGCTGTCGAGCAGACCCGACGGGTCGGTGTACGTGGACTGGGTCATGCCCAGGTCCTTCGCGGCGGCGTTCATCTTCTCGACGAACGCGGCCTCCGAACCGGCGTCCCAGCGGGCGAGCAGCCGGGCCACGTTGTTCGCGGAGGGGATCATCAGGAGCTCCAGGAGCTCCTTCTCCGTGTACGTCTGGCCCTTCTGGACCCTGGCCGTCGACTCGTGCTCCGCCTTGCCCTGATCGGCCGCCTTCTGGTCGATCTCGATCTCGGGGCCCTTCTGGCTCCCCTTGAGCGGGTGGTCGCGGAGGATCACGTACGCCGTCATCGTCTTCGTGACACTCGCGATCGGCGCCGGCTTCTGCGCCCCGTACGTGCCCATGGATCCGACGCCCTCGACCTCGACGGCGCCCTGGCCCTCGTGCGGGAACGGCAGCTTCAGTTCGCCGCCCTCGAAGGTGAAGGTCGGCGCGGCCGAGAGCGTCAGGACCGGCGGCGGCAGCGGGCGGACCATCTGCACGATCGCAAAGACGATCAGAAGAAGAAGGACCAGCGGGGTCCAGATCCGCACCCGGCGCACGGTCGTCCGCAGCGGGGTCGGCGGCGGGGGCGGCGTGTTCGTCAGCTCGGCGAGCAGGTCGAGCGGAGGCAGCGGGGGCAGCGGCTGCTGCCGGGTCCGCTCCGCCTCGGCGAGCGCGGGGTTCGGCTTCGGCTGTACGGGTGCGGGGGCGACGGGCGCGGACGCGACGGGCTTCGGCGCCTTGGCCGCGCCGGCCTCGGGCACCGTGGTCTTGGCGGCGGGGGCCCCGGGGGCCTCCTGCGCCTTCGCGGCCACCCGCTCCGCCTTCTGCTCGGCCGGGATGTCGGCCCGCAGCGGCAGGAAGACGCTGGTGCGCTCACTGTCGGAGTCACCGGCCGCAGGACCGGCGCTACCGCTGCCGCTGCGGGTGCCGCTGCCGCTGCCGGTCAGCGACGGCGGGAGCTTCAGCGCGGTCGTCGGCTGGTCCACGGGGAGCCGGACGGCCTTGAACATGGTCGTCGGCTGGTCGACGGGTTCGTCTTCGACGTCGGGCCCGGAGCCGGGGTGGCCGGAGTCGGCATCTTCGTCGGAGTCGGAGTCGGAGTCGGAGTCGGAGTCGTCCTCGACATCCGCCTCGGCGTCCGTGGACCGCGCGGCCGGCGTCTGCGAGGGCACCTCGGCCGACTTCCGCGCCGCGAACCAGGACTCCGTGGACGCCTTCGCCTCGACGGGCTCCTCGACGGGCTCCTCGTCGCTCGCGGCGTCATCCGCCTCCCCGTCGGCCTCCTCGACGTCATCGGAGTCGCCGTCGGAGTCGCCGGAGTCGCCCTCGGCGTCATCCGCCGCCGCAGACTCGGCCTCGGCCTCGGCCTCGGCCCCGGACACGTCACCCTCCGGCTCCGCCTCGGCCTCATCGGCAGCGTCCGCGGGCACCCCGGGCTCCGACGAAGATGCCGACCCCTCGGACGTCCCGGCCGCCTCACCCTCCGGCTCCGCCTCCGTGGCGACCCACGCCGCCACCGCGGCCTTCAGGCGCTCGCTCTCCGGCTCCCCGGCAGCCACCGGGTCCCCGGCGGTCTCCGGCTCCTGCGGGGCCTCCGCGTCGGCCTCCGGCTCGCTCCCGGGCTTCACGGCCGTCGGCGCGTCGTCCTCAGGGGTCCTCGGGGCCAGCGTCTTGAAGACGGCCGTCGGCTGGTCGACCTGAACCGACGAAACCGGAGACGACGACGAGGCGTCTGACTCATGGAGCACGGAAAGCCGAGGATCCCGGCCGCCGCCGCCCGAGGCCGTCGTCTCCTGAGACGACCCCTGCTGCTCCGCCTTGTCGGGGGACTCGCCCGCCACCGTGCCTCCTCCATGGTCATGCGTACGTACGGACCATGTACCGGTCCGTGTACCAGTGTCCTGTGTGAACCCCTTGGCCCCCGTGCTAGACGAGAACGACATACCTACTGGTTCCCGGATGAACCACCCAGGCACTCTCGACAGATGAATGTGAGAGGGGTCACCCTGTCATTCATCCACGCGGGGAGGCATGGATGGGCAGGAGCCGCAGAACCATTCCGGAAGAGCTTCTACTGCTCGCTCTGGACCCGACCACGGGTACCACAGCGCAGCCGCAGTCGCTCGACCTCGGTCTGGCCGGAGCACAGCTAGTGGAGCTGGCGCTGGCAGGCCGGATAGCCCCTGACGGGGATCGTATCGCCGTGGTGATGCCACGGCCGACCGGAGATCCGACACTGGACTCCGCGCTGGAGCTGTTGCGCAGGCGCGGCAGCCCGGTTCGGGCCGTCCACTGGATCGGCGGACCCCGACTGGGGCTCCGTCAGACGTATCTCTCGCATCTGGAGCGATGCGGCATGGTGCATGCCGTGGAGACCCAGATGTGCGGGGTGTTGCCGACGACTCGCTACCAGGCGACGGAAACGGCGATCAGTCGGGAGATCCGTTCCCGACTGGACAGTGCGATCCGCACCGGCGTACCGCCGGACCCGCGGACCGCGGCGCTTGCCGCGCTGGCCCACGCGGTCGGTCTCGGGAAGCACCTCTACCCCGGCAACGAAGGACGGTCGTCGCGGTCCCGGCTGCGCGATCTGATCCGGCACGACCCGATGGGCGGACTCGTGGCGCACGCCGTGATGGACGTCCAGAACGGCGCGGCGGCACAGCCGCGCCGGAGCGCCGCGGGTGCGCCGGCGCAGCCTCGCGGCATGGCCCGCGTGGCGGCGCACTGAGCACTCCGCGCGCAAGGAACCAACCCGGGAGCCGCACAAGTGTGCGGGGCGGTCAGGACGGCCGCCCCGCACACGCGCGTCACCGGGCGGCTTCGGCGTTCAGCAGTGCACACGTTGTGGTCATTTTCCAGCGCACACCTGGCCTTTGGTGGCAGTCTGCCAAGCGGTAGATACTCACAGCTACGCAGCAGACAGCCGGAGGTGCAGTTTCCGTGGCGTCCAACGTCAACCCCACCGTCAGGCGACGCCGATTGGGCCAGGAGCTGCGCAAGCTCCGGGAAGCGAAGAACATGACGGCCGAGCAGGTCGCCGAGCGTCTTCTCGTCTCCCAGTCCAAGATCAGCCGGCTGGAGAACGGCCGCCGCTCCATCAGTCAGCGCGATGTGCGCGACCTGTGCGGTGTGTACGAGGTCGAGGACGAGCGCATGGTCGACTCGCTCATGCAGATGGCCAAGGACTCGCGGCAGCAGGGCTGGTGGCACGCCTTCGGCGACATCCCGTACAGCGTCTACATCGGTCTGGAGACCGACGCGGAGAGCCTGCGGATGTACGAGCCGCAGATCATCCCCGGACTGCTCCAGACGCACGCCTACGCGGAGGCCGTGATCTCCGGCGCGCTGCCGGAGTCGACGCCCGCGGACATCGACAAGAGGGTCACCGTCCGCACCCGCCGCCAGGAGCGGATCCGGGACGAGGAGCGTCCGCTGCGCCTGTGGGCGGTCATCGACGAGGGCGCGTTGCACCGGATCGTCGGCAGCAGGCAGCTGATGGTGGAGCAGCTGGAGCACCTCGTCGAGCAGTCGCATCTGCCGCATGTCACCGTGCAGGTGATCCCGTTCGAGATGGGCGCGCATCCGGGGATCAGTGGCCAGTACTCGATCCTGGAGTTCCCGGACACCTCCGACTCCAGCGTCGTCTACATCGAGGGTGTGACGAGCGATCTGTACCTGGAGAAGGCGCAGGACGTGGGCAAGTACAGCGTCATGTACGAGCACCTCAGGGCGCAGGCGCTGAATGTCGAGCAGACCCGTGACTTCATCGCGGAGATGGTGAAGAAGCACGCCAAGGGCTGAGTAGCGAGGCCTTGCACAGGCGGCGGGGAAGGTACCGTACACCGCGTACTCGCTCCCACGGAAGCTCAGTTGGAATATGCCACTCGGACGTGTGAACGCCGGTCCCACCGGACGGGACCGGCGAGTAGCGTCGATCACGCCGGCAAGAACGTTGGCGCGACACACTCCCACTGGCAGAACCGGAGCTGAGCAGCATGGCGATTATTCAGGGTGGCACCGACACCTGGACGAAGTCCTCCTACTCCGGAGGGAACGGGGCCTGCGTCGAAGTGAAGTCCCCCCTCGTGTCCGCGATCGCGGTGCGGGACTCCAAGGCGCCCGAGGGACCGTCCCTCTCTTTCGGACCGGGATCGTGGAACGCCTTCGTCGGCAAGGTGAGCAACGGGGCTCTCTGAGTCCCCTTGCAGGAGCCGTCGGCGCACATACCACCGAGCGGCACCAGCAGGATCGACAACAGCACCACCAGCAGTACGCAGGAGCCCTCTCGACCGGTCCGCCGTCCTGGCCGAGAGGGCTCGGCCTTTGCCCGGCCCCCTACCGCAGCTCGTCGACGTAGCGGTCCGTGCCCGGTACCGTCGGGATGAAGGGGGCCACCAGTTCCACCCGTCCGGCGCCCGCGCCCAGCGTCTCCAGGTCGGCGAAGTGCTCCGTCCAGCACTCCCTGGGGTCCCGCTCCAGGAACCACAGCAGGGTCAGCCGGGTGTCGACGCCCTCGACCTGTTTCACGTACGTCATGCGGTCGCCGGGCAGCGGGGTCGGCCGGAAGATCGTGACCATCGCCGCCGGTGAGCCGGTGAGGCGCCGGGGCAGGTCCCGGGTCCGGAGTCGTTCGAGGAGTTCGGCGCGTTCCGCGGGGCCCTCGGAGTCGATCACCTGGAGGATCAGCCCCGCGTAGGGGTGGTCGAGGGCGTGGAAGTCGCGCGGGCCGGCCGCCCCGTCGCGGTAGACGGTCGTCTCGTGGTCCTGGAACGCGGTGAAGACGTGGGTCCGTTCCTGGTGGACGCGGGCGTCGCGGTTGAGGCGTTTGTTGATGCCGACGGTCCACTTCATGTGGTCGTCGTAGCGGCCCTCGGTGATCCAGTACGTGGAGAGGTAGCAGCCGGCCGTGACGGGCCGGGCGACGGCGGACTTCTCCGGGCCGCGCAGGTCCTGGAGTTCGCGGGTGGCGACCCAGCGGCGGCCCGCGTACATCCAGGGCATGGCCATGGCGCCGGCGTAGTAGTGGTCGTCCTCGTACCAGCGGTTGTAGGCGTACTCGTGGCCCGGGTGCGGTTCGACCATGGTGATCAGCGCATGGCCCGGCCGCACCCCGTACGGGCCGACGGAGGCCAGTTCCGCGTACGTCTCGCTGCGGGTCCCCTCGCTCATCCTTGCTCCCCTTCCCTTGTCGGCGACTCGGCCCTACTCTGACGGACCGTCAGATCGATGAACAGGCCCAGGGAGGACCCGGATGCTGCTCCAGGGAAAGACGGTCGTCGTGTCGGGCGTCGGCGCCGGGCTCGGCCATCGCATCGCCAAGACGGTCGTACGGGACGGGGGCAACGCGGTCCTCGGCGCTCGCACCGAGGCCAACCTCGCGAAGTCCGCCGCCGAGATCGACCCGGAGGGCCGCCGCACCGCGTACCGGGCCACGGACATCACCGACGAGGGGCAGTGCGAGGCCCTCGCCGCGCTCGCGACCGAGCGTTTCGGCGGGATCGACGCGGTGGTCCACGTCGCCGCCTGGGACTCCTACTTCGGCGGGCTGGAGGACGCCGACTTCGCGACCTGGCAGGGGGTTCTGGACGTCAACCTGATCGGGACGCTGCGGATGACCAGGGCCTGCCTGCCGGCGCTCAAGGAGCGCGGGGGTTCGGTGGTCCTGATCGGCACACAGTCGGCGGTGGCCGCGCCCTCGCAGGTGCGGCAGGCCGCGTACGCGGCCTCGAAGGGAGCACTGACCTCGGCGATGTACTCGCTCGCGCACGAGCTGGGGCCGCACCGGATCCGGGTCAACACCGTACTGCCGGGGTGGATGTGGGGGCCGCCGGTGCAGGCGTACGTCCAGTTCGCCGCGCACACCGAGAAGGTCCCCGAGGCCGAGGTGCTCGCGCGGCTCACCGAGCGGATGGCGCTCCCGGAGCTCGCCACGGACGGGGACGTGTCCGAGGCCGCCGTCTTCCTCTCCTCGGACCGGGCGCGGGCGATCACCGGACAGTCCTTGCTGGTCAACGCGGGCGAGCTGATGCGATGAGCGCCGCCTGACAGCCTCGCGGGCCATTCGGACAAGTTCATAGACATGACCAAGGGTCAGTAAACAGAACGATTTTACTGTCCCTTGACCCTCCATTGCATTGTCCCTGCCTTGCAACTCGCCACACGATGAACGGCGTTCACAAGGCGGACCAGACCCCTGGAGGGGGCTTCATGAACAGTCTCGACTGGGTCGTGCTCATCGGCTACTTCGGCGTGATGGTCGCGATCGGTGTCTGGTCCCACAAGCGCGTGGACACCGTCTCCGACTTCTTCACCGCGGGCGGCCGGATGCCCTGGTGGCTCTCCGGCATCTCCCACCACATGTCCGGCTACAGCGCCGTGATGTTCACCGGGTACGCGGGCATCGCCTTCACCTATGGGGTCACGTCCTACGTCACCTGGTCCTTCCCCATCGCGATCGGCATCGCCATCGGCGCGAACCTCTTCGCGCCCCGGCTCAACCGGCTGCGCTCCCGACTGCGGGTCGCCTCCCCGCTCGAATACCTCAAGGACCGCTACAACCTCCCCACCCAGCAGGCCCTCGCCTGGTCCGGGGTCCTCCTGAAGATCGTCGACGTGGGCGCCAAGTGGGCCGCCATCGCCACCCTGCTCTCCGTCTTCACCGGCATCTCCCTCAACCAGGGCATCCTCATCACCGGCGTCGTCACCGGCGTCTACTGCACCGTCGGAGGGCTCTGGGCCGACGCGCTCACCGAGCTCGGCCAGTTCGTCATCCAGCTCCTCGCCGGCGTCGCGATGCTCGTCGCCGTCCTCGCGAAGCTGGGCGGCTTCAGCGCGCTGTGGACCGTCTGGGACCGGCCCGAGCTCCAGGGCCACACCGCGCCCACGGCCGGCCCGTACACGCTGACCTTCCTCCTCGCGTACCTCTTCATCAAGACCTTCGAGTACAGCGGCGGCATGTGGAACCAGGCCCAGCGCTACATGGCCACCCCCAGCGCCCGCGAGGCCACCCGCTCCGGCCGGCTCTCCGCGCTGCTCTGGTTCGTCTGGCCGCTGGTCCTCTTCTTCCCCATGTGGGTCGCGCCGCTGCTCGTCGACCCGAAGAAGCCCGACGCCTCCGACTCCTACGCCCTGATGACCGAGCAGCTGCTGCCGCACGGCCTCCTCGGCCTCGTCGTCGTCGGCTTCTTCTCCCACACCATGGCCATGTGCTCCTCCGACGCCAACGCCATCGCGGCGGTCTTCACCCGGGACATCGCCCCCGCCCTCAGCAAGGCCGCCCGGAGCTGGACGCAGCAGGCCGGACTGCTCGCCGCGCGCTGGTCGACGGTCGCCTTCCTCGCGCTGTCCATGGCGGTCGCCACCCAGGTCAACTCCCCCACCTTCAAGGACATCATCACCGTCGTCATCAAGTGGGTCGCCGGGCTCATGGGGCCGATCGCGATCCCCTTCATGCTCGGACTGCTGCGCACCTTCAGGAAGTCGGGCCCGACGGCGGCGCTGGTCTCCTGGGCGGCCGGGCTCTTCGTCTTCTGGCTCACCAACTACGGCCTGGACGGCGTCGAGCTCCAGATCCAGATCGTCTCGCCGCTCGCCACGTCCCTCGTCCTGTACGTGCTCATCGGCTTCGTCCGGCCCGAGGACACCCCGGAGCGGGACGCGCTCCTGGACCGGATCGGCTCGGACGGGGACGGGGACGGGGCCGCCCGGGTCCCCGCGCAGGCCGGGCCCGAACGGTCCGCCGATCAGGCCCTCGGGTAACGCGCCAGCCAGCCCGGCGAGGACTCCGTGGGGCCGTGCAGGGCGGCACCCTGCGTCATCTCCATCGAGAAGTCGTCCGCGAGCTCCAGGACCGTCGCACGGCCCTCCAGTTCGGCCAGCCAGGCCGGCGGGAGGGCCGTCTCGCCGTGCAGGGCGCCGAGCAGCGCGCCCGTGAGCGCCCCGGTCACCGCGGAGGGCCCGTCGTGGTTCACCGCGAGCCGCAGCCCGTGCCGTACGTCCTCGCCGACCAGGGCGCAGTAGACGGCGGCCGCCAGCTGCCCCTCCGCCCGGTCCCCGGCCGCGCCGAGGGCGGCGACCCGCTCCGGGTCCGGCGCCCCTTCCCGTACGGCTCCGAGAGCGCGGCCGAGCGCCTCGGCGACCGGCTCGTGGTCGGGGCGCGCCGCCAGCTGCTCCAGGGCCCGCTCGACGGCCGTCTCCACGGAGCCGCCGCGGGCGAGGCCGTGGACGACGACCGCGAAGGCGCCCGCGGCGAGGCGGGCGGCCGGGGTGCCGTGGGTCTGCGCGGCGCACTCCACGGCGAGCTGGCAGACGAGCTGGGGTTCCCAGCCGACGAGCAGTCCGAAGGGGGCGGAGCGGAAGAGGGCGCCGGAGTCGGCGGCCTCCGGGTTCTTGGGGTTGTCGAGGGTGCCGAGCCGCTCGTCGCCGAGGCCGGTGAGGCAGGCGCGGGGCGGGTTGCGGCGGGTGTAGAGCCATTCCTCGTGGGCGAGCCAGCCGTTGTCCTTGCGGCGCTCGTCGGGGCCCCAGTCGCGCTGGGTGGCGGCCCAGCGCAGATGGGCCCGGTGGATGTCGGTGGGCGGGTGCCAGGCGCCGGTGTCGCGGCGGACCTGGGCGCGGATCAGGCCGTCGACGGTGAACAGGGTCATCTGGGTCGCGGCGGTGACGGCGCCGCGGCGGCCGAAGGCGGGCGCGGGCTCGGTGAGTCCGTCAGGTCCGTGGGTCTCCCGGAGTTCGGCGAGGCCGCGTCCCTCGGCTCCCGCGCCGAGCGCGTCGCCGAGGGCTCCGCCGAGCAGACAGCCCCGTACGCGGGCGCGGAAGTCCTGCTGTTCGGCGCGGCCCCACACGGCCGCGGCTGTCGTGGCCACGACGTGCCCTCCCCCCGTAGACCGGTCTGCTCAGCACTGTAATCGACCGAGTACGACGGTTCGGGGACCAGAACGTTATGTGATCCGACGCCCTTCAGGCCGCTTTTGACCGAAGAGCGCCGGACCTTTCCTCACTCGGCGGGGAGAACCGGAAGCAGCTCCGGGAGGTGACCGTCCGAGGCCCGCGCCGTGCGCCGCCGCTCCTCCGGCACCTCGCCGTACAGGGTCGTCCGGGGCTTCGCCGGCCGGCCGGCCGCCTCCGCGATGGCCTCCAGGTCGCGGATCGAGCGGTACGAGCCGTAACTCGACCCGGCCATGCGGGAGATGGTCTCCTCCATCAGTGTGCCGCCGAGGTCGTTGGCGCCCGAGCGGAGCATCTCGGCGGCGCCCTCCGTGCCCAGCTTCACCCAGCTGGTCTGGATGTTGGGGATGTGCGGGTGGAGGAGGAGCCGGGCCATCGCGATGACCGCGCGGTTGTCGCGGGCGGTCGGGCCGGGACGGGCGATGCCCGCGAGGTACACCGGCGCGTTGGTGTGGATGAAGGGGAGGGTCACGAACTCCGTGAACCCGCCGGTCTCCTGCTGGATGCGGGAGAGCGTGCGGAAGTGGCCGAGCCAGTGCCGGGGCTGGTCCACATGGCCGTACATCATCGTGGACGAGGACCGGATGCCGAGCTCGTGGGCGGTGGTGATCACCTCGATCCAGGTGGCCGTGGGCAGCTTGCCCTTGGTGAGGACCCAGCGGACCTCGTCGTCGAGGATCTCGGCGGCCGTGCCGGGGATCGAGTCGAGCCCGGCCTCCTTGGCCGCGGTGAGCCACTCCCGGATCGAGAGGCCCGTCCGGGTCGCGCCGTTGACGACCTCCATCGGCGAGAAGGCGTGCACGTGCATGCCGGGGACGCGCTCCTTCACCGCGCGCGCGATGTCGAAGTACGCGGTGCCGGGCAGGTCGGGGTGGATGCCGCCCTGCATGCAGACCTCGACGGCGCCGACCTCCCAGGCCTGCTGGGCCCGGTCCGCGACCTGGTCGAGGGAGAGGGTGTACGCGTCGGCGTCGGTACGGCGCTGGGCGAAGGCGCAGAAACGGCAGCCGGTGTAGCAGACGTTGGTGAAGTTGATGTTCCGCGTGACGATGTACGTGACGTCGTCGCCGGACACGGACTTCCGGACGTCGTCCGCGATCCGGGTGAGCGCGTCCAGCGCGGGCCCGTCGGCGTGCAGCAGGGCGAGCGCCTGGGCGTCGGTGAGCCTCGTCGGGTCGTCGGCGGCGACGGCGAGGGCCTCGCGGACGTCGGAGTCGACCCGCTCGGGCACCATGCCGGGGGCGGCGGCCTCGCGCAGCGCCTCCCAGTCGCCGTACACCTCGTCGAAGTCGTCACGCCGGTCCCGGGTGCGGCCCGTGGTGTCGATCGTGGCATGCAGATCGGTCCGGCCGGTCGAGGTGAAGGCCTCGTCGGGCTCCTGCCAGGGCAGGCCCCGGACGGGTGCCTCCGGGTTCGCGAGACCGGTCTCGGGGTCGGCGAGGGCGCGGACGTGCGGGAGGAGCCGGGGGTCGAGCCAGGGTTCGCCCCGGGTGACGAACTCGGGGTAGACGCAGAGCCGTTCGCGCAGCTCGAAGCCGGCGGCGCGGGACTTCTCGGCCAGCTCCTCGATCCGCGGCCAGGGGCGCTCGGGGTTCACGTGGTCGATGGTGAGCGGGGAGACACCGCCCCAGTCGTCGATCCCGGCGGCGATGAGCCGCTCGTACTCCGCGTCGACGAGGTTCGGCGGGGCCTGGAGGCAGGCGGAGGGGCCCATGATGTGCCGGGCGACGGCGACGGTGGCGACGAGGTCGTCGAGCTCCGCGTCCGGCATGCCGCGCATGGCCGTGTCCGGCTTGGCGCGGAAGTTCTGGATGATCAGTTCCTGGATCGAGTGGTAGGCGCGGGAGACGCGGCGCAGCGCGAACAGCGACTCGGCCCGCTCCTCGAGGGTCTCCCCGATCCCGAGCAGCAGCCCCGAGGTGAACGGCACGGACGAACGCCCCGCGTCCTCCAGGACCCTGAGCCGGACGGCCGGCTCCTTGTCGGGGGACCCGTAGTGGGGGCCACCGGGCTCCGACCAGAGCCGGGTGGCGGTGGTCTCCAGCATCATGCCCATCGAGGGGGCGACCGGCTTGAGCCGCTGGAAGTCGGTCCAGGACAGCACGCCCGGGTTGAGGTGCGGCAGCAGCCCCGTCTCCTCCAGGATCCGGATGGCCATGGCCCGCACATAGGCGACCGTGTCGTCGTACCCGTGCGCGTCGAGCCACTCCCGTGCCTCGGGCCAGCGGTCCTCGGGCTTGTCGCCCAGGGTGATCAGGGCCTCCTTGCAGCCCATGGCGGCCCCGCGCCGGGCGACGTCGAGGACCTCGTCCGGCGACATGAACATCCCGTGCCCGGCCCGACGCAGCTTGCCGGGGACGGTCACGAAGGTGCAGTAGTGGCACTTGTCCCTGCAGAGCCGGGTGAGCGGTATGAACACGCTCTTGGAGTACGTGATGACCCCGGGCCGCCCGGCGGCCGCGAGCCCCGCGTCCCGCACCCGCCCGGCGGACGCGACCAGATCCGCCAGATCCTCCCCGCGTGCCCGCAGCAGCACGGCCGCCTCACCCACGTCGAGGGCGACCCCGTCCCTGGCCCGCTTGAGGGCACGGCGCATGGCGTTCGCGGTGGGGCGAGCTTCCTGGTCATCCGTCATGAAACGAGCATACGAGCGGGTGCGTGGGTGAAGGTTGGGGTGGGCCTCCGCGGCCTCCCCCGACCCGGCGCCTCACAGGTACTGCGCATACCCGTCCAGGGTGCGCAGGACCTCCGCCTCGTCCGCCGGAGGGAGCTGGAGGACGACCTCCTCGCAGCCCAGTTCCGTGTAGTGGGCGAGCTTGCCGGGGCTGGGGTGGACCGCGTACGGGACGAGCTGGAGGGCCTTCGGGTCGCGGCCCGCCTGCTCCCAGGTCTCCTTCAGGACCGGGAGCGACTCCGTCAGACCCCGGCCGCCGATGGGCATCCAGCCGTCGGTCCGCGCGGCGATCTGCGCGAAGAGCCGGGGGCCCGCGGCGCCGCCCAGGAGGATGCGGGGCGCCCCGCCCGCCGGCTTGGGCCAGGCCTCGGAGGGGCTGACCGAGTGACCGAACTCGCCTTCGTGACCGGTGGGTTCGGGGGCCCAGAGGGCGCGCATCAGGTCCAGGCGGTCGCGGCCGAGGTCCCGGCGGGTGCGCCAGTCGACGCCGTGGTCGGCGGCCTCCTCGCGGTTCCAGCCGAAGCCGACGCCGAGGGTGAAACGGCCGCCGGAGAGGTGGTCGAGCGTGGCGATCTGTTTGGCGAGGGCGATCGGGTCGTGCTGGGCGATCAGGGTGACGCCGGTGCCGAGCGTGAGGCGTTCGGTGACGGCGGCGGCCTGGCCGAGGGCCACGAAGGGGTCGAGGGTGCGGCCGTACTCGCGGGGCAGCTCGCCGCCCGCCGGATAGGGGGTGTTCCGCGCGACGGGGATGTGGGTGTGCTCGGGGAGGTAGAGCCCGCCGAACCCGCGCTGTTCGAGCTCGCGCGCGAGTCGCACGGGGGTGATGGTCTCGTCGGTCAGGAAGATCGTGGTCGAGATCCGCATAGCGGCACGGTAGGGCGTACGGCCCTGATTTCCGAGAGATGCGACGCGAGGAAACGGAGGGCGGGCCGGCCGGGCGCCGGCCGGCCGTCGCGGGATCCGTCAGTCGTCGAGCGCCGCCATCGCCCGCTGTGCGGTCGCCAGGTCTCCGTATCCGCCGTGCTCCCAGACCCGCTCGCGGAACTGCTGGAGGGTGAGCGGCCGGCGGTCCTCGCCGGGGACGTCCGCGAAGTGGACCGTGCCGCAGCGGTGGCAGTACCAGCCGCGCGACCAGAGTTCCTCGGCACGGTGACGGCCGCGCGTCTGCCGGGCGAAGCGGGCCTTGCGCCGGTACACCAGCGTGAACACCAGGACGGCCGCGATCAACGCGAACGCCGAGATCCAGCCGAGGAACTCGTAGGCGGGCGGGGCCTCGGCGCCCACCTCCTGCGGGGACATGTGCCAGCCGCCCAGCTCGGGCGGCTCGTCGGCGGGCTCGTCCTGGAACCACTTCCCGCCCAGGGCCCCGCCCAGGAAGGTGCCGATGGCCACGAGCACGGCGAGGTACCCGAAACAGCCGACGGCTTCGCCCGGCGGCTCGGGTACGGGCGCGAGCGCCTTGGAGAGCCCCGTGGTCACCGTCCTCGTCACGGTCCGCATGTCGCCGTCCGAGTCCCGCTCCCGGCCGCTGACGCTGTCCCGTCCCCCGAGGTACACGGCCGGCACGGCCTGCACCCGGTCGTCGCGCCCGCAGCCCGGGCAGTCGTGCGTTCCGCTCATCGTCGTCTCCCCCGCCGATCGTGAACTGAGTGACGGGATCATGCCATGCACGGTTCCCGTCCCGGCCGAATTACCGAGCGCTCCCCCGCCCCGCCGCCTACCGTGGCCCGCGTGCTGAAGCGAATCGAGACGTACTACGACGCCGTCCCCCGTTCCTCCGCCCGCGCCGAGGAGTTCGGGCCCCTGACCCTGTTCGTACGGGAGGGGGACGGCTGGCCGTACTACGCGCGGCCCGCTCTCGGGAACGGCGGCGAGGTGTCCGCCTCCGACGTGGACCGGGTCCGGGCGCGGCAGCGGGAGCTGGGGGCGCCCGAGGCCTTCGAGTGGGTGGCGGAGACGAGCCCGGGGCTGCGGGCGGCCGTGGAGGCGAGCGGGCTCACCGTGCACGAGCATCCGCTGATGGTCCTGGAGGGGGACGGGCTCGCCGTACCGGGGCCCGGGGGCGTCACCGTGCGAATGGTCGGCGCCGGCGATCCCGCGCTGCCGAGCGCGGTCGCCGCCCCGTACGCGGCCTTCGGCGCCGAGCCCTCCCCCGGGGACGTCAGCCGGGTCGCCGACCGGATCACGGCCGGCCTCACCCGCGTGGCCGCCGCCCTGGACGCCTCCGGCGGCGCGCTCTCGGCCGGTCAGCACCAGCCCGTGGGCGCCGTCTCCGAGGTCGTCGGCGTCGGCACCGTCCCGGACGCCCGGCGCCGGGGCCTGGGACTGGCGGTCACGGCCGCGCTGGTGGCGGACGCCCGGGCCCGTGGCGTGGAGCTGGTGTTCCTGTCGGCTTCGGACGCGGACGTGGCCCGGCTCTACGGGCGGCTCGGATTCCGTACGGTCGCCACCGCCCTCATCGCGGAGGCGGAGGCGTAGACGCGAGGAGCGCGAGGAGCGCGAGGAGGAACGGCGGGATCCGGGCTCGACGGCCCACGACAGGGCCTACGCCGAGTGGCGCACGAGCCGGACGTCCACCGGGTCCTCCGACTCGTATCTGAAGCCCTCCCGCTCGTAGAGACGGCGGGCGGCGCTTCCCTGGAGCACGACCAGGCGGACCGGGACCGCGGCCTCGTCCGCGCGTGCGAGGAGCTCCCGCAGCACCGCCGTCCCGAGGCCCCGCCCCTGGAGCGCGGGGTCCAGGTAGAAGTGCTCCAGGTAGAACCCGTCACCGCTCTCGTACGGGCGCATCGTCACACAGCCCGCGAACGCGCCGTCCACCTCGACGACCGAGGTGTGCTCGGGCGAGAAGCCGTCCCGCAGCCGCTGCCGCACCCGGTGCTCGTCGTAGCGGCCGAGGCGCACCAGGTCGTCCCGCATGACGATCGCCCTCAGTTCGGCGACGACCTCGACGTCCTCTGCCGTGCCGGGGCGCAGCGACCAGTTCGTTTCCCCATACATGTACGCATCCTAGGGAGCCGCCGGCCTGCCGGTGCCGACCGGTGCGGGCCGGTGGTCGTAACCGGATCCGTGCCGTCCGCGTTGGTGCGGGCATGAAGAAGATGCTCACCGCAGTCGCCCTGACCTGTTTCGCCGCGACCGGCGGCCTCGCCGCCGCCGGAACCGCGGCCGCCGACACCGGCGGCATGAACCTGCCCTCGGTGGTGCCGCTCAGCGGCGTCCTGACCCCGAAGGCGAAGCCGGCCGGCACGCCCGACCTGCCGCCGGCCAACGCGGCGGTGGAGCGCCTGCTCCCCAAGCACTGAGCCGCGGACGGCGAACACCGCACACACCGCACACGCCGCGCTCACGCGCACACCACGCTCACCGCGCTCACGGAAGAACGAAGGTGGCGGACCCCCCACGGGCCGCCACCTTCGCGTCTCTGTGGCTCGGAAGGAATCCGTCAGTCGGCGACGACCAGCGACGGCGTCTCCTTGGTCAGGATCTCGCCCCGGAAGAAGGCGGGGCTCCTGCGCTGCATCACCAGCATGATCACCACGCCGACCAGCAGCAGTCCGACACCGATCACGAAGACCGAGCCGACGCCGAGGACCGAGGAGCCGCTGCCGTAGGCCGGGTCCCACATGTCGTACAGCGTCTTGCCGAAGACCGCGGTGAGCAGCACGCCGCCGAGGACCGGGCAGAGGCCCTTGTAGACGAAGTCCCGGCCGGAGCGGAAGAGCTCCTTGCGGAAGTACCAGGCGCAGGCGAACGCGGTGAGCGAGTAGTAGAAGCAGATCATCAGGCCGAGCGCGTAGATCGTGTCGACCAGGACGTTCTCGCTGACCAGCGTCATCACCGTGTAGAAGACTCCGGTGGCGACACCCGCGATGATCGTGGCCTTGCCCGGCACCTTGAAGCGCGGGTGGACCTTGGCGAAGGACGCGGGGAGCGCCTCGTACGCCGACATCGCCAGCACCGTGCGGGCCACCGGGATGAACGTCGTCTGGAGGCTGGCGGCCGCCGAGGCGAGGACGGCGACGAAGAGCAGGATGCCGAGGACGGGGCCCATGACCGGTCCGGCGAGGGCGGCGAAGACGTTGTCGGAGGTCTCCGGGTTGGCGAGGCCGAGCCCGCTGTCGCCGGAGCCGACGGCCATCTGCGCGGCGATGCCGGTGGCGAGGTAGGAGCCGACCAGGACGACCATCGCGATGAGCGCGGCGCGGCCGGGGGTCTTGGTGCTGCCGGTGGTCTCCTCGTTGGTCGCCATGCAGGCGTCCCAGCCCCAGTACATGAAGATCGAGAGGGAGAGACCGGCCGTGAAGGCGGCGAAGGACTGGACGGCGAACGGGTTCATCCACGACCAGGAGAAGCTCAGGCCGGTGTCGAAGGTGCCGCTGCCCGCCTTCTGGAAGGCCATGGCGACGAAGACCGCGAGGACGACGAGCTGGAGGCCGACCAGGGCGTACTGGACGCCCTTGGTGGCGGTCATGCCGCGGTAGCTGATCGCGGTGGCGGCGGCGATGAGCGCCAGGCAGGTGACGATGTGGACGGCCTTGTTGTCGTCCAGGGCGGCGATGGATTCGCTGCCGCTGATCTCACCCGCGAGAAGCCAGAAGTAGGAGGTCGCGACGCCTGCCAGGTTGGAGAGCACGATGATCGTCGCGATGACGAGGCCCCAGCCGCACATCCAGCCGATCTTGGGGCCGAAGGCCTTCACGGTCCAGGTGAAGGAGGTGCCGCAGTCGGGCATGACCCGGTTGAGCTCCCGGTACGCGAAGGCGACGAGGAGCATCGGGAGGAAGCCGGCGAGGAAGATCGCGGGCATCTGCAGTCCGACCTCGCCGGCCGTGGAGCCGAGCGTCGAGGTCAGGCAGTAGACGGGGGCGACGGTGGAGATGCCGATGACGGCACTGCCGAGGAGGCCGACGGAGTTTCCGCCGAGGCCTTTGGTGCGCACGCCGTTGGCGTCACCCGGGGCGTTGACGCCCCTTACCGTGTCTCCGGCCTGGGGCCGCGCTTCCACCTGAGTCATGAACAGGACGTTAAATGCTGCGGTTTCCATATCCGGAGGATCAAAATCCGCTCATCTGATCGATCACCGCCTTGCAATGCGGGGGTCGAAGCGGATGAGCGCCAATGATTGAAAGATCGACCAACGCCCCGGACCGACCAACTGGTAGGTCGGTCGGTCCGTGTCCGATATGCGGGAACCGTAGCTGAGCCCGAAATGTCCGATTCGAAAATTTCCCGAGGGATTTTCGAGGATGTCGTCAGCCCGGCCACACCACCGCCTGCAGCTCGCTGTACGCGTGCAGCGCGTACGAGCCGACGTCCCGCCCGACGCCGCTCTTCTTGAATCCGCCGAACGGCGCCTCCATGTTCCGTCCGATCGTGTTCACGCCGACCCCGCCGGCCCGCAGCCGGGCCGCGATCCGGAAGGCACGGGCCACGTCGCCCGACCACACGTAGTCGATGAGCCCGTAGTCGCTGTCGTTGGCGAGGGCGACGCCCTCCTCCTCGTCGTCGAAGGGGACGACCACGACGACCGGGCCGAAGATCTCCTCCCGCACCACCCGCATCTCGTTGGTGCAGTCGGCGAGCAGCGTGGGCGCCACGTAGAAGCCCTTCGCGAAGTCCGGGCGCTCGCCGCCCGCCACGACCCGCGCCCCCTCCTTCCGGCCGAGCTCCACGTACGACTCCACCCGGTCGCGGTGGGCCGCCGAGATCACCGGGCCGACGATCGTGCCCCTCTCCGCCGGGTCCCCCACCTTCATGAAGGCGAGATAGCCGGTGAGCTTCTCGATCAGCCGCTCGTAGATCCCGCGCTGGGCGAGCACCCGGGTCGGGGCCGTGCAGATCTGTCCGCTGTAGAAGGCGAACGTCGTCCCGATCCCCATGACCGCCGAGTCCAGGTCGGCGTCGTCGAGGACGAGCGCGGCCCCCTTGCCGCCCAGCTCCATCAGCTGCCGCTTGAGCGTCCGGCCGCAGACCTCGCCGATCGCCTGCCCGACCGCCGTGGAACCGGTGAACGACACCATGTCGACGTCCGGGGAGTCCACGGCCGCCTCCCCGGCCTCCACGGAGGAGCCGGTGACCACGTTGACGACACCGGGCGGCACTCCCGCCTCCTCCAGGGCGCGGGTCATCGCGTACACGGAGAGCGGGTCCTGCGGGGCCGGCTTGACCAGGACCGTGTTGCCCATCGCGAGCGCGGGGGCGATCTTGCCCGCCGGGTTGGCCCAGGGGTTGTTGTACGAGGTGATGCAGGTGACGACGCCGACCGGGCGCCGTACCGCCACCGCGCCGAACACCCCGGCCTTCCCCATCGGGCCCGCCTCGTTGATCTGCGGGGGCAGCGCCTGCTCGACCGGTTCCATGGCCCCGCGCGCGTACCGCCGGAAGCGGGCGGCGCCCACGGCGACCTGCATGCCGCGCGCGGTGCCGGTCGTCGCACCCGTCTCGGCGCGGGCGAGGAGCGTGTTCGCCTCGGCGTCCCGGGCCATCAGGTCGGCGGCCCGGTCGAGGATCGCGGCCCGCTCCTCCGGCTTCGTACGGGACCAGGAGGCGAAGGCCTCACGGGCCGCGGCGGCGGCCTCGTACACCTGGGCGCGGGAGGCCTCCGGGGCGAGGCCGACGACCTCCTCCGAGGCCGGGTCCACCACCGGGTAATGGCCGCCGTCGGGCTCGACCCACTCGCCGCCGATGAAGAGCTTCTGGTTCACCTGGTCGCCACCGTCCTCGTGTCACGGCCGGAGCGCAGCACCTTCCCCGGGACCGCGCCGGTCACCTCGTCGTCCCGTACCGTCTCCACGCCGTTGACCCGCACCGACACGATCCCGACCGCGCGCGAGTCGAGCCGCGGGCTGTCCCCCGGCAGGTCGTGCACGAGGGTCGCCGGGCCCGCGTCGATCCGCTCCGGGTCGAAGAGGACCAGGTCGGCGTGGAAGCCCTCGGCGATCCGGCCGCGTTCACGGAGCCCGAAGAGCCGGGCGGGATCGTCGGTCAGCATCCGTACCGCCCGCTCCAGCGGTACGAGCCTGCGGCCGCGCAGGCAGTCGCCGAGGAACCGGGTCGTGTACGGCGCCCCGCACATCCGGTCCAGATGGGCGCCCGCGTCGGAACCGCCGAGCATCACGTCCTCGTGGTCCCAGGTCTCGCGCCGCAGCGCCCAGGAGGCCGGGTCGTTGTCGCTGGGCATCGGCCACAGGACGGTGCGGAGCCCGTCGTTGGCGCAGATCTCGACGAGGCACTGGAAGGCGTCCTGGCCTCGCTCGGCCGCGATGTCGTTCACCACCCGGCCGGTGAGTCCCTCGTTCTCGGGGCTGTACGTGTCCCCGATGACGTACCGGCCGAAGTGGGCGAGCCGCCGGAAGACCCCGGCCTCCTTGGAGTCGGCGCGGCGCAGCATCCCGGCCCGGACGTCCGGGTCGCGGAGCTTCGCGATCCGCTCGGGGACGGGAAGTCCGAGGATCTCGCCCCACCCCGGGATGAGGTTGAGGGCGCAGAACGTCCCGAGCGACATGTTCATCGGGGTCAGGATCGGCATGGTGAGGGCGACGATCCGGCCGCCGGACTTACGGGCCCGCTCGGAGGCGGTGAGCTGGCGCGGGACGCGTTCGGGGACGGCGGCGTCGATGGTGAGGACGTTCCAGTTGAGGGGGCGTCCGGCGGCCGCGGTCATCTCGACGAAGAGGTCGATCTCGTCGTCGGAGAACTGGTCGAGGCAGCCGGCCAGGATCGCTTCGAGCTGGGTCCCCTCGTGCTCGCCGACCGCCCGGGAGAGGGCGATGAGCTCGTCCGGGCTCGCGTGCCGGGAGGCGACGGGGGCGCCGTCGCCGTCGGAGTGGGTGGACGACTGGGTGGTGGACAGACCCCAGGCACCGGCCTCCATGGCCTCCTTGAGCAGGGCGACCATCTGCTCCAGCTGCTCGGGGGTGGGCCGGCCGCCGACGGCGTCGGCGCCCATCACATAGCGGCGCAGGGCGCAGTGGCCGACCATGAAACCGGCGTTGACGGCGATCCGGCCGTCGAGGGCGTCGAGGTACTCGGCGAACGACGACCAGCCCCAGTCGACGCCCTCCTCCAGGGCCTTCAGCGCCATGCCCTCGACCTTGGACATCATGCGACGCGTGTAGTCGGCGTCCTCGGGCCGGTCCGGGTGGAGCGGGGCGAGGGTGAAGCCGCAGTTGCCGCCGGCGACGGTGGTGACGCCGTGGTTCATGGACGGGGTGGCGTACGGGTCCCAGAACAGCTGGGCGTCGTAGTGGGTGTGGGGGTCGACGAAGCCGGGAGTGAGGACGAGACCGGTGGCGTCCTCGGTCGTCCGGGCGCTCTCGGCCGTCGTACCGGGTGCGGCGACGACGGCGATGCGGCCGTCGCGTATCCCGATGTCGGCGGTGAAGGCGGGGGCGCCGGTGCCGTCCACGACGGTGGCGCCCTTGATCAGGTGATCGAGCATGACGTTCCCTCTCTGTCCGTGGACGCGGGTGTGCCCCGGACCGGGGGCCGCCGCGGAACGGCCTCCGGCCGGGGCCGGTACGGGGCGGCGGTCCGGGAAGACACCACCCCGCGCTTCGGGCTGCCGCCCGTTGTGGGGCGAACCCCGTCCGGGCCCCGGCCGGAAACGAGCACCGCACCGCCGCGCTGTGGGCCCAACGGGGCAGGTGCCGCGTCCCCCGCCCACCCCCGTTGCCGCCCCAACGGGGGCGAGGGCCACACCCCCACCCACCCCAGTTGTGGGCATACGTTCCGCAGGGGCGGAACGGGTGGGCACAACGGACGTCGCCCCTGCCGGGCGGTCAGGCTTCCGCGCCTGGACCCGCACCCGGTGCGCGGCGCACTGGGGGTGCGGGTCAAGGCACAAGGGGCGGACGCGCCGCCGAAGGGCGCCGTCCCGTGTGCCCACCCGTCCCGCCCCAGCGGGACGATTGCCCACACGGGGGGGGTGGACGGGACGCCGTGCCCGCGCCCACACGGCGGGGGGTGGACGAGGCGTGGGCGTGGGCGCAGCCCCCTGCGCGCAGCCCATGCGCGCGGGCGCCGCGCCCCGGCGGTGGGCGCCCCCGGCAAGCGGCAGCGCCCCGGCGCAGTCCGTCAGGCGCCCGCGGCGCGGCGGAAGCGGGTCGTGCGGTGGACCGGGTCCGTGTCGATCTCCGGGATCACGTGCTCACCGATCAGCTTGATCGAGTTCATCGTGTCCTCGTAGGAGATCCCGATGGGGAGCCCGAAGGAGAGCTGGTCCGCCCCGGCCTGCTCCCAGCGCTTGCACTGGGCGAGGACCTCGGAGGGGTCTCCGCAGATCATCAGCTCCTCCTGGATGAGGAGTTCGATGATCTCCGCCGAGTACTCGGGGAGGAGTTCGGGCCACTCCGGGATGCCCTCCGGCCGCGGGAAGGTGTCGTGGTAGCGGAACAGGAGGGACTGGAGGTAGTTCAGCCCGCCGCCGACGGCGATCTCGACCGCCTTGTCGTGGGTCTCGGCGCAGATCGCCGTGGAGGTCACCATGACGTTGTCGTTGACGAAGTCGCCGATCGCCTTGGCCTCCTTGATCGCCGTCTTGTAGGACTCGACGACCCACTCCATGTCGGAGACCTTCTGCACGCTGAAGCCGAGGACGCCGAGGCCCTTCCTGCCGGCCATGGCGTACGAGGAGGGGGACCCGGCCGCGTACCACATGGCGGGGTGGGACTTCCCGTACGGCTTGGGGAGGACCTTGCGGGGCGGCAGCGACCAGTGCTTGCCCTGGAAGCCGACGTACTCGTCCTGGAGCCACATCTTGGGGAACTCGGCGATCGTCTCCTCCCACAGCTCCTTCGTGTAGTTCATGTCGGTGATGCCCGGCATGAACCCGAGGATCTCGTGGGAGCCCGCGCCCCGGCCGGAGCCGAACTCGAAGCGCCCGCCGGAGAGGTGGTCGAGCATGGCGACCTTCTCGGCGACCTTCACCGGGTGGTTGACGGGGGCGAGGGGGTTGAAGATGCCGGAGCCGAGGTGGATCCGGTCGGTGGCGTGGGCGAGGTAGCCCAGGTAGACGTCGTTGGCGGAGAGGTGCGAGTACTCCTCCAGGAAGTGGTGCTCCGAGGCCCAGGCGTACTTGAAGCCGGACCTGTCCGCCTGGATGACGTACTCGGTCTCCTCCATCAGGGCCTTGTGCTCGGCTTCGGGATCGGTCTCGGCGCGCTTGCCGACGTATCCCTGTACGAAGATCCCGAATTCCAAGGGGGTTCACCGTCCTCGTGAGTTTCTGACGGAGTTTCTGACGAGCCGTCAGATTCGTGATGTGCCCGACTGTCGCACCGCGGGGTGGACCCGTCAATACCTGACGAGTCGTCAGCTGATGTCGTGGTCGCCGCCGAAGCCGCTCAGAACAGGCTGACCCCGGCCAGCCAGCCGCCGTCGATCACGAAGGGCTGCCCCGTGATGTACGCCGAGTCCTCGCCGGTCAGGAAGAGCGCGAGGGCCGCCACCTCGTCCGGGCGCCCGATCCGCCCCAGCGGCACGAGCTTGCGGTAGAGACCGGCCGTGGCCGCCGGGTCCACCCCCTCGGGGTTGCTCATGGGGGTGTCGATCGCCCCCGGGCAGACCGCGTTCACCCGGATCCCCTTCGCGGCCAGCTCCAGGGCCGCGACCCGGGTCAGCCCGAGGACGGCGTGCTTGGAGGCCGCGTAGGCGCCGACCCCGGCCATCCCGGTGAGCCCCGTGTACGAGGCGGTGTTCACGATCGTCCCGCCGCCGGCCGCCGCGATCTCGGGCGCGACCGTCCGGATCCCCAGGAAGCAGCCCGTCTGGTTGACGGAGACGATCGCCTGGAACTCCTCCAGCGGGGTGGAGAGCAGTTCGTTGAAGCGCAGGATCCCGGCGTTGTTGACCAGCCCGTCGATCTTCCCGAACCGCTCCTTGGCGAAGGCCACGGCCGCCGCCCACTCCTCCTCCGCGGTCACGTCCAGGTGGACGTACGCGGCCCGCTCCTCCCCCAGCTCCTTGGCCAGCGCCTCACCGGCGTCGTCGAGGACGTCCGCGAGGACGACCCTGGCCCCTTCCCCGGCGAACAGCCGGGCCTCCTGCTCGCCCTGCCCGCGCGCCGCGCCCGTGACGAGGACGACCCGTCCGTCCAGCTTGCCCATGCCTGCCACGCTCCTCAGTTCAGGTGGGGGGCGACCTCCGTGCCGAAGGCCGCCATCTGGTCGATGAGTTCGGTACGGCTCCGGGACCGGAACCGGACCTGGATCTGATGCACGCCCATCTCGCCGTACGCGCGCAGCGAGGCGGCGATCTCCTCCGGCCGGCCGCTCAGGGTGCGCCGGCCGACCTCCCGGCCGGGCACCCCGACGTACAGCGGCTCGGTGATCGCGCCGACGGTCAGCGGCTCCGTGATCCCGGCCTCGGCGCGCAGCCGCAGCAGCCGGACGATCTGCTCGGCGAGCCTGTCGCGCGGGTCGCCCTGCGGGAGCCAGCCGTCGCCCTTGAGCGCGGCCCGGCGCACGGCGGCCGGCGAGGAGCCGCCCACCCAGAGCGGGACCCGCTCCTGCGCGGGACGGGGCAGCTGCCCCAGCTCCTTGAAGGCGAACAGCTCCCCGCTGTGCTCCGGGTACTCCTCCGGTCCGAGCGCGGCCCGCAGCGCGTCGAGGGTCTCGTCGAGGACGGCTCCGCGGCGCGCGAAGTCCACGCCGAGGGCCTCGAACTCCTCCTGGACGTGCCCGGCGCCGACCCCGAGGACCAGCCGGCCGCCGGAGAGGTGGTCGAGCGTCGCGTACGCCTTGGCGGTGACGAGCGGATGGCGCAGCCCCACGACGGCGACGTGCGAGAGGAGCCGGATCCGCTCGGTGGCGGCGGCGAGGAAGGAGAGCGTGGCGACCGGGTCGTACCAGACGGTGCTCATGCCCTCGGCCAGCCGGCGCGGGATGGCGACGTGGTCGCAGCTCGCGAGGTAGTCGAAGCCGTGGGACTCGGCGGCGCGGGCGATCGCGAGGAGATCGGCGGGCCCGGCGGTGGCCTCCCAGGGTTCGGCGTAGATCGCGCTCTGCGACTGGATCGGCAGCTGCATCCCGTAGACCACCATGAGGAACCCCCTTGAGTCCGGGCATACGGCCCTGATCTGACGGATCGTCAATTAATCGAGCAGGGCCCATGCTCGTACCTGACGATCCATCAGGCAAGGGGTGGGGAGGCGCTGGGGACATGACGACGCCCCCGCCCGGACAGCGGGGAGCTGTCCGGGCGGGGGCGGATCTTCGCCCTCGTTCTCCGATGCGCCGGGAGCGTCGGGAGCCGTCAGGCGCCGTCCGTAGCGCCGGATGCCTTCGCGTGGCGCACCAGGGCCGAGGCGGACAGGCAGACGATGCCCACGGCACTCAGGAGTGCCAGCGCCTTCGCCCAGGCGAACGTGGTGCCGAGGCTGTCGCTCAGCAGCTCGACGGTGCGCGCGCCCGCGACTCCGTGGACCGCGATGACGAAGACGGCGGCGCCCGCGCCCGCGGCCCAGGCGATCAGGGTGTCCCTGGCCGCGAGCCACACCGCGCACGCCAGGCAGAGCACCGTGACGACCGCGGAGAGCGCCTGCGCGTCGCCGCCCGAGCGCAGGCCCGCGAGATCGGTCGGCAGATGGATCAGGCCGCAGACGAACAGCGCGAGTGCGGCGGGCCAGCGCAGTACCGACCTCAGCGCGGGAGTGGCGACATGGCTGGGGCCCGCCGCCAGCGCGCCGTCCAGGACGGACTTGCGGCCCTTGGCGGCGCCCCGGTCGCGCTTCTTCGGGGCGGTCGCGGCGCTCGCGGCCGGGGCGGCCGCCCGGACACGGCCGACGCGCGCGTGGCCCCGCTTCCCGGGTGCGGCGTCCGGCTTCGCCCCGGCGTCCCCGCCCGCAGTGGACCGCCGGTCGCCGCTGTCGGCACCGAGGATGCCGACGAGCCTGACCACGTCCTCGATCGGCCGGCCCACCGCCGCGGCGCGCAGGGTGGTCTCGGCCTCGTGGAGGTCGTATCCGGAGGCGTTCAGCAGCGCGAGCAGTTGGCGCACCTCGTCCAGCGGGCGGGTGACGGCCGCCGCGCGGAGCGCCACGTCGGCGGGGCTGGCGAGCTCGCCGGTCTCCTGGAGGCGGGCCACCAGAGCGGCGACCTCCTCCACCGGCCGCTCGGTCGCCGCGGTCCGCAGGAGCGTGTGGACCGCTTCGTCGCCGGACTCCTCGCGGGCCGGCGCCTCGTCGTCGGGCCGGGGCCGCGGGGCGTCCGATGCTTCCGCCGCCTCCGAGGCGGTGGCCCCGGGGGCCTCGGACCCGCTTCCGGCGGCCTGCGTCTTCGAGGGGGAGGGCGGCCCGGTCACGGGCGGAGTCGCCGCCGTGACAAGGGGCTTCGGCGCGACGGCGGGCGCCGCCCCGGCCGGGGACTTCGGCTCCACCGGGGACGCCGTCGGCCGGTCGGGGAGGGGAGGTACGTCGAACGTCGGGGGCGGGGAGACAACCGGCTCGCGGGACGGACCCGGGCGGGGCTCTGCGGTCGGTTCTATGCCGTCGGGTTCCATGTCGTCGTCCGCGGAATGAAGGTGCGGGAGGGGGTGGGGGGTCATGTCACAGGCTCCGTTCGTGGACACCCGGGGGGGCACCCACTGGCTGTCTCGAGATGTGCAAGATGCGCACACTTGATTACTATTCGCGCTCACTCGAAGACCCTCCGCCATCAGGGGAGCCTCCCGCTGGGCCATCCGGGCGACAGAACGGCCGGGCTCCCCCCTCGAAGGGGGAGCCCGGCCGCGGTCGCGGGACTACGGCCGCCAGAGGCCGTCCGGGGTCAGCCCCAGCAGGTCGATCGCGTTGCCCCGGACGATCCGCTCGACGACGTCCGCCGGCAGATGGCCCATCTGGGCCTCGCCCACCTCCCGCGACTTGGGCCATGTCGAGTCCGAGTGCGGGTAGTCCGTCTCGTACAGGACGTTCCCCGCGCCGATGGCGCCGAGGTTGCGGAGCCCGAAGGCGTCGTCGAAGAAGCAGCCGAAGACATGGCCGGCGAAGAGCTCGGACGGCGGGCGCAGCACCTTCTCGGCGACCCCGCCCCAGCCGCGGTTCTCCTCCCAGACGACGTCGGCCCGCTCCAGGATGTAGGGGATCCAGCCGATCTGCCCCTCCGCGTACATGATCCTCAGGTTCGGGAAGCGCTCGAACTTGCCGCTCATCAGCCAGTCGACCATCGAGAAGCAGCAGTTGGCGAAGGTGATGGTCGAGCCGACGGCCGGCGGGGCGTCGGCCGAGGTGGACGGCATCCGGCTGGAGGAGCCGATGTGCATGGCGATGACCGTGCCGGTCTCGTCGCAGGCGCGGAAGAAGGGGTCCCAGTGGTCCGTGTGGACGGAGGGGAGCCCGAGGTGCGGCGGGATCTCGGAGAAGGCGACGGCCCTCACCCCGCGCGCGGCGTTGCGGCGCACCTCGGCCGCGGCGAGCTCGGGGTCCCAGAGCGGGATCAGGGTGAGCGGGATGAGCCGGCCGTGGGCCTCGGGCCCGCACCACTCCTCCACCATCCAGTCGTTGTACGCCCGGACGCAGAGCAGCCCGAGTTCGCGGTCGCTCGCCTCGGTGAAGGTCTGCCCGCAGAACCGGGGGAAGGTGGGGAAGCAGAGCGCGGACTGGACGTGGTTGACGTCCATGTCGGCCAGCCGCTCGGGCACGGAGTGGGAGCCGGGCCGCATCTGCTCGTACGTGATGACTTCGAGCCGTATCTCGTCGCGGTCGTAGCCGACGGCGGTGTCGAGCCGGGTGAGGGGCCGGTGCAGGTCCTCGTAGACCCACCAGTCGCCGATCGGGCCGTCGTCACCCCTGGCCCCCATGACGGGGGCGAACTTCCCGCCGAGGAAGGTCATTTCCTTGAGCGGGGCGCGGACGATCCGGGGGCCGGTGTCGTGGTACCGGGACGGGAGCCGGTCCCGCCAGACGTGCGGGGGCTCCACGGTGTGGTCGTCCACCGAGATGATCTTCGGGAAGGTCTCCATGGCTTTCACGGTAGCGCCGATCTGACGACCCGTCAGCTACCGTGCGCCAGATCGGCGACGTGACGGCCGTACAACGGCCGTGTCACGGGCCGGACTACGGCCGACCCGATGCTGACGGACTCCCTCCGGGCAAGGCAGACTGTCCAGGGCGAAACCAGCGGTAGCGGTACGGGCAGGGGGAGCGATGGACCGTGAGAACGGGCCGCGAGTTCCGGTGCAGCGGGCTCCGACGACGGGCGAGGACGCCCCGGTGAACACGGATGCCCCGACGGCGACGGACGAAGGCGCCGGCATGGGCACGGGCCAGAAGACGGGCGCTCCGACGCGCCACGCGACGGGAGCGGGGCGAGCGGCCACGACGAAATCCGGCCACGAAGCCGCCGCCGGGCCGCACACGGGCTCCGGCGCCGGGGCGAGCACGGACACGGCCGCCGCCGACGCGAGCGGGGACAAGGCCCCCGCCGCCCGCACCGGCACGGACACGGCCGACACCGGCACGGACACGGCCCACACCGGCTCGGACACGGCCCACACCGGCTCGGACACGGCCACCGCCGCCCCCGGGCTTCTCCGGTTCGCGGTGCTCGGGCCCGTCCGGGCCTGGCGCGACGGCGAGCCCGTGCCCACCGGGTCACCCCAGCAGCGCGCCCTGCTCGCCGCCCTGCTCCTGCGCGGCGGCCGTACCGCCACCGCCTCCGAACTGATCGACGCGCTCTGGGGCGAGGAACCGCCCTCGCAGGCCCTCGCGGCCGTCCGGACCTACGCCTCCCGGCTCCGCAAGGCGCTCGGCCCCAAGGTCCTGGTCAGCGAGTCCGGCGGCTACGCCCTGCGCACCTCCGCGAACGCCCTGGACGTCACCGGCGCCCAGGAACTCGGCGCCGAGGCCGAGAAGCTGCGCGCCGCCGGGGACCGGGCGGCCGCCCGCGACCGGCTCGCCGAAGCCCTCGACCTGTGGGACGGCGAGGTGCTGGCCTCCGTGCCCGGGCCGTACGCCGAGAACCAGCGGACCCGCCTGGAGGAGTGGCGGCTCACCCTCCTGGAGACCCGCCTCGACATCGACCTGGAGGTCGGCGCCCACGCGGAGGCCGTGTCCGAGCTGACCGCGCTCACCGCCGCGCACCCGCTGCGCGAGCGGCTCCGCGAGCTGCTCATGCTCGCGCTGTACCGCAGCGGCCGGCAGGCCGAGGCCCTCGCCGTGTACGCCGACACGCGCCGGCTCCTCGCCGACGAGCTCGGCGTCGACCCCACACCCGAACTCGCCCGGCTCCAGCAGCGGATCCTCCAGGCCGACGCCGAACTCGCCCGCCCGGTCGAGGAGGCCGCCCCGGCCGCCGCGCCCGTCGCCCGCCCCGCGCAGCTCCCCGCGACCGTCCCGGACTTCACGGGCCGCGCCTCCTTCGTACGGGAGCTCGGCTCCCGGCTCGCCACCGCCGAGGGCCATGTCATGGCCGTGTCGGCGCTCGCGGGCATCGGCGGCGTCGGCAAGACGACCCTCGCCGTGCATGTCGCGCACGAGGCCAGGCCGCACTTCCCGGACGGCCAGCTGTACGTGGACCTCCAGGGCGCCGGCTCCCGGGCCGCCGCGCCGGAGACCGTCCTCGGCTCCTTCCTCCGCGCGCTCGGCACCCCGGACTCGGCCATCCCCGACTCGCTCGACGAACGGGCGGCGCTGTACCGCTCGACGCTCGACGGACGCCGGGTCCTGGTCCTCCTGGACAACGCCCGTGACGCCGCCCAGATCCGCCCGCTGCTGCCCGGCACGGCGGGCTGCGCGGCCCTCGTCACCAGCCGGATCCGCATGGTGGACCTGGCGGGCGCCCATCTGGTGGACCTCGACGTGATGTCCCCGGAGGAGGCCCTCCAGCTCTTCACCAGGATCGTCGGCGCGGAGCGGGTCCAGGCCGAGCGGGAGGCCGCGCTCGACGTGGTCGCCGCCTGCGGGTTCCTGCCACTGGCCATCCGTATCGCCGCCTCCCGGCTGGCGGCCCGCCGCACCTGGACGGTCTCCGTCCTGGCGGCCAAGCTGGCCGACGAGCGGCGGCGCCTGGACGAACTCCAGGCGGGCGACCTCGCGGTGAAGGCCACGTTCGAGCTCGGCTACGGGCAGCTGGAACCGGCCCAGGCGCGCGCCTTCCGGCTGCTGGGGCTCGCCGACGGCCCGGACATCTCCCTCGCCGCGGCGGCGGCCGTCCTCGACCTGCCCCTCTGGGACACCGAGGACCTCCTGGAGGCCCTCGTCGACACCTCCCTGGTGGAGTCGGCCGCGCCGGGCCGCTACCGCTACCACGACCTGGTCCGGCTCTACGCGCGTGCCTGTGCCGACCGCGACGAGCAGCCCCCGTCGGAGAAGGACGCCGCGCTCTCCCGGCTCCTCGACTTCTATCTGTCGACGGCGGCACGGGTGTACGCCATCGAGCGCCCCGGCGACCGTCTCGTCGACCACCTCGAACCCACCACCCACGAAGGCCTCTCCTTCACCGACCGCCACACGGCCCAGGACTGGCTCTACGCCGAGGCCAACTGCCTCCTCGCCTGCGTCCGCCAGTCCGCCGGGACCCCGGGGACGCTGCGGCGCGGGGTGGACCTGCTGTGGGCGGCGCTGGACCTGGCGGAATCGGGCGCCAACTCCAAGGAGTACGAGGCGGTGGCGACGGTCCTCCGCGAGGCGGCGGGCCGCACCTCGGACAGCCGGGCCGCGGGCCGGGCCGCCATCGCCTCGGCGTATGTGCACCACGTGTCGGGCCGGTTCGACCAGGCCGACCAGGAGGCCCGCGAGGCGATGGGGCTCGCCGACCTGGTCGACGACCGGATGCCCCGCTCCTGGGCGGCCAACACCCTCGGCGTCATGGCGGTCTACCGCAACCGGTACGAGGAGGGCGAGGAGTTCCTCAACCGCGCGATCGAGGAGTTCCGCGACTGCCAGGACGAGCCGGGCGAGGCCAGCGCCCTGTGCAACCTCTCCCGCATCCATCTGCTCACCGGCCGCACGGTCAGTGCCGTGGTCCTCGCCCGCCGGGGCACCGCCATGTACGACCGGATGGGCCATGCCCTGAAGGGCGCGAACGGCCGCTACGCCATGGGCGTCGCGCTCACCCAGAGCGGTCAGCTCACCGACGCGTACGACAGCCTGGCGGCGGCCCTCGACGTCTTCCGGGACAGCCGGCAGCGGCTGTGGGAGGGCATGACGCTCTTCCGCATGGCCGAGGTCGACGTCGCCGCCCGCCGGTACGCGCAGGCCGCGTCCCACGCGGAGATGGCCCTGACGGTGCTGCGCGGGATCGGCGGGGAGTGGCGCCGGGGCAATGTGCTCACCGTCCTGGGCCGGGCCCTGAACGGCATCGGCCAGCTCGGCAGGGCCGAGGTCTGCTGGCAGGACGCCCTCGGCATCTACGAGGAGCTGAACTCCCCCGAGGCCGCCGAGGTCCGGGCGCTCCTCGCCCCGGCGGCCGCCGCCTGAGGCGGCCGATCGGGCCCCGGCCTCGGCGTTCATCGTTCGTTTATCGCCGGCGGACATGCTTCTTCCATCGATCCGTCGCGTCGGGGGGCAGACGGGTCGCCGAAGAGGCCGTCCTCTCCACGCAATAGGGTGAGCGGCCCTGCAGTGAGACCCGTCCGGCAGTCCACGGGGGAACAGCCGGACGGGTCTCGACGACCCATCTGACCCACGATGAAACACGAAGAACCACGGGAGGTTCCGATGAGCGACGAGTCGATCGCCAAGCCGACGAACGTTCATGTCACCGGCGGCGAGGCCGCGGACATCGAGACCAAGAACATCCACGTCACCGGCGGTGACGCCGAGGACTCGATCGCCGAGAAGATCGGCATCAAGAACATCCACGTCACCGGCGAGCCGGCCGACACGGGGACCGCCGCTCCGCTCGGCAACATCCACGTCACCACGGAGCCGGCCAAGTAGACCATTCCCGACGGGGAAAGGCCGCGGCGGCGACTTCGGGGGAGCTGCCGGGGCCGACCGGGAAGGTCCGGTCGACGGGGGAGCACACGGGCTCGGGGGACACCCGGGACGACGGAACCAGGGGGGGATCCGTCCGGGCAGGGCCCGTGCGCAACGCGATCGGACCGTCGCAGGAGGAGGGGCCGGGCTGCTGCCCGGCCCCTCCGGCGTGTGTACGGACCTCTCCCGTCGTGGCGTCGCGGCGCGGGTCCGTCAGCGGGCGTAGGAACCGAGGCCGACCAGGCAGTACACGTACTCGCTGACCGTGGTGCCGTTCATCGTGTAGCGGTGGGAGAAGGCGTACTGCGTCCTGGGGTTGGCGTTGCACTTGTTCATGTCGGAGGTGAACGGGAACGTCTGGATCACCTTGTAGTGGGCGTCGGACGCCGAGCAGGAGACCTCGTCGACGCCGCTGACGGACTGCGCGGTCGTCGAGTCGGGGAGCGAGCCGTTGAGGCAGGTGCCCTTCTCGTACGGGTCGGGCTCCTCCTCCGTGGGGGTGGCGGCGGCGGTGGGGTCGCCGTCCACGTCGAAGGTGGGCGGCGGCGGGTAGGAGAAGGTGGGGATCGGGCCGGGGCCGGTCGAACCGGCCCTGTCGTCCTGGTCGTCGTTCAGGAGGTAGGAGCCTCCGATGATCGCGCCGAGGACGGCGAGGGGGACCAGGCAGCCGAGGAGACCGCCCTTCTTCTGCTGGGCCCCCGCGACGGTGATGCGCAGCTGGACCGTGCTCTCGCCGAGGCGGGCGGCGACGAGTTCGCCGTGGCGGCAGGGGCGGACGCGGAGCTGGGCGGGGCCGGTCGGCAGGGTGACGGTGATGACGACACCCTGGGCCGCCTGCTGCGGGGTCAGGGTGAGGGGAATCTCGGAAGGCGCTGGCGAGGACACGGGCGGCTCCGGGGGATGGGGGACTGCGGTTCGCCGAGGACGGCCCCTATGACGTGTACACGGCTACGGACGGTTGCACTCCTGAAGCGCCGGGCGCCCCTCCCTCGACTCCTCGGGCGCCCGCCCCTCCCTCTCGACCCCTCGGGTGCCCGCCCCCTCCCTCGACTCCTCGGGCGCCCGCCCCTCTCCCCCTCGACCCCTCCCCTCAACTCCTCGCCCTCAGATCCCCCTTCACCACCTTCCCGCTCGCGTTCCTCGGCAGCTCCGTGACGAACTCGACCTCCCTCGGGACCTTGTAGTTCGCCATCTCCCGCCGCGACCAGGCGATCAGGTCGTCCGCCGTGACCCGCGCCCCCGGGCGCCGCACCGCGAAGGCCTTCCCGACCTCGCCGAGCCTCGGGTCGGGGATGCCGATCACCGCGACGTCCGCGATCTCCGGGTGGAGGCCGAGGAGCTGCTCGATCTCGGCCGGATAGGCGTTGAAGCCGCCCACGATGAACATGTCCTTGAGCCGGTCGGTGATCCGCAGATTGCCGGCCTCGTCGAGGACGCCGATGTCCCCGGTGCGGAGCCAGCCGTCCGCGTCGATCGCCGCCGCCGTCTCCTCCGCGTCCTCGAAGTAGCCGCTCATCACGTGGTGGCCCCGGACCAGGACCTCCCCGGTCTCCGAGAGGCGGACCTCGGTGCCGGGGATCGCGCGGCCCGAGGTGGTGGCGACGGTGGCGTCCGGGTCGTCGCGCCGGCACATCGTGACGATGCCGCTCGCCTCGGAGAGGCCGTACGCGGTGAGGACCGTACCGACGCCCAGCTCCGCGCGGAGGCGCTCGACGAGCCGCAGGGGGACCACGGCCGCGCCCGTCACGACGAGGCGGAGGGAGGACAGATCGTGGGCCGTGCGGGCCGGGTGGTCGAGGAGGGACTGGTGGAGCGTGGGCGGGCCCGGCAGGACCGTGACGCGCTCGGCGGCGATGTTGGCGAGGACGGTGTCGACGGTGAAGACGGACTGCGGGACGATCACCGCGCCCCGCATCAGACAGGCGAGGATCCCGGCCTTGTAGCCGAAGGTGTGGAAGAAGGGGTTGACCACGAGGTAGCGGTCGCCCTGGCGGAGACCGGCGAGCTCGGACCAGATCGCGTAGCAGCGCAGGCTCTGGGCGTGGCTGATGACCGCGCCCTTGGGGCGGCCCGTGGTGCCGGAGGTGTAGATGATGTCGGAGGGGGCGGCGGGGTCGATGGCGGCGGCCCGCGCGCGGACCCGCTCGGCCGGGACGCCGTCGCCCTCGGCGAGGAAGGCCTTCCAGGTGGTCCACTCCGCTTCGTCGGGCGCGGTGTCGCCGAGGACCACGACCTTCTCCAGGTGCGGGAGCGCGACTCCGGAGCGGCGCAGGGAGGCCACGTAGGAGGTGCCGAGGAAGGTGCCGGTGACGAAGAGCAGCCGGGCCCGGGAGCGCTGGAGGACGGAGGCGGCCTCGGTGCCCTTGAAGCGGGTGTTCAGGGGGACGAGGACGGCGCCGGCGGTGACGGCGCCGAGCGCGGAGACGATCCAGTCGAGGCTGTTGGGGGCCCAGATCGCGACCCGGTCCCCCGCCCGTATGCCGGTGGCGAGGCAGGCTGCCGCCGCCCGCTCGACGCGTTCGCCGAGTTCGGCGTAGGCGACACGGACGCGTCCGTCGACGACGGCCTCCCGTGCGCCGTACCGCCGGGCCGCCGCTTGTACGAGCCCGGGGATCGTGCCCCACTCCAGGTCACCGCGCACCCGGTCCTCCCCCGGCTCGCGGACGCCCGCCTCGCCCCGCTCACACACCCCGGCCTCCCCCGGCTCGCCCGCCTCGTGGACCGCGCCCGCCTCGTCCATCTCCACCACTCCCCTTAGCTGACTATCCGTCAGATTAGTTGTAACCTGACGCGCTGTCAGTAGCGCTGTCGTACGGGGAGGTCGCCTTGCTCAAGGACGCCACTGCCATCGTCGGGATAGGCCAGACCGCGTTCGCCAAACAGCTCCCCGAGACGGAGAAGACACTCGCCTGCCGGGCGATCCTCGCCGCCCTCGACGACGCGGGCATCGACCCCTCCGAGGTCGACGGCTTCGCCTCGTACACCATGGAGGAGACCGACGAGGTCGAGGTCGCCAAGGCCATCGGCGCCGGCGACGTCACCTTCTTCTCCAAGGTCGGCTTCGGCGGCGGCGGCTCCTGCGCCACCGTCGGCCATCTCGCCGCCGCCGTCGCCACCGGACAGGCGAGCGTCGGCGTCGCCTGGCGGTCCCGCAAGCGGGGCAGCGGACCCCGCCCCTGGAAGAACACCGCCGTCCAGCTGCCCACCCCCGGCCAGTGGACCCGCCCCTTCGGACTGCTCCGCCCCGCCGACGAGATCGGCATGCTCGCCCGCCGCTACATGCACGAGTACGGCGCCACCCGCGACCACCTCTTCAACGTCGCCCTGGCCTGCCGCAACCGCGCCAACCAGAACCCGGCCGCGATCATGTACGAACGCCCGCTGACCCGGGAGATGTACATGACCTCCCGCTGGATCAGCGAACCCCTCTGCCTCTTCGACAACTGCCTGGAGACCGACGGCGCCCTCGCCTGCGTCATCGTCTCCGCCGAACGGGCCCGCGACTGCAGGCAGAAGCCCGTCTACGTCCACTCCGCCGCCCAGGGCCTGCCCGCCCAGCACCACGGCATGGTCAACTACTGGAACGACGACCCGCTCTCCGGCCCCGCCTGGACCGCCGCCCGGCACCTGTGGAAGCAGGCCGACTTCGGCCCCCAGGACGTGGACGTCGCCCAGATCTACGACGCCTTCACCCCGCTCGTCCCGCTCTCCCTGGAGGGCTACGGCTTCTGCGAACGCGGCGAGGGCGCCGCCTTCACCGAGGGCGGCGCCCTGGAGATCGGCGGCAGGCTGCCCCTCAACACCGGCGGCGGAGGGCTCTCGGAGGCGTACGTCCACGGCTTCAACCTCATCAACGAGGGCGTGAAGCAGCTCCGCGGCACCTCCACCGCCCAGGTCCCCGACGCCGCCACCTGCCTCGTCACCGCGGGCGAGGGAGTCCCCACATCGGCCATTCTGCTGAGGAGTTGAGATGCTGACCCCCGTCACCGACGAGGACGGCGCCCCCTTCTGGGAGTACGCCGCCCAGGGCGAACTGCGCGTCCAGAGCTGCGCCGACTGCGGCGAGCTCCGCTTCCCGCCCCGCCCCTGCTGCCCGCACTGCCACTCCTTCGCGAGCGAGTGGCGCCCGATGTCCGGGCGCGGCCGGATCTGGTCGTACGTGCTGCCCCACCCGCCGCTCCTGCCCGAGTACGCCGCCCAGGCCCCCTACAACGCGGTGATCGTCGAACTCGCCGAGGCCCCCCGCATTCGCCTCGTCGGCAATGTCGTCGCCGCACCCGACGCCCCCCTGAACTCGGTCGACCCGAGCAGGCTGCGGATCGGCGCCCCCGTGAGGGTGTCCTTCGCCGAGATCGACGGCGTCGTCGTCCCCCGCTGGCTCCTGGAGCGCGGATGAGTGTCCGGGTCGAGCGCGACAAGGAGACCGGGGTCGCCGTCGTCACCCTCGACCGGGCGGAGAAGCACAACGCGATCACCCCGGAGATGGCCCGCGAGCTGAGCGACGTCTGGCGGGGGTTCCGGTACGAGGACGAGGTCCGCGCGATCGTCGTCACCGGGGCCGGCGGACGGGCCTTCTGCACCGGCATCGACCGCTCGGCCGAGGTCCCCCAGCCCTCCTCGCCCTACACGATCGACGACCCGCTCCTCACGATCGGCCCCAAGGCGAACGACCTGTGGAAGCCGGTCGTCGCCGCCGTCGAGGGCATGGCCTGCGGCGGGGCCTTCTATCTGCTCGGCGAGTCCGAGTTCCTGATCGCGGGCGAGGACGCCACCTTCTTCGACCCGCACACCACCTACGGCATGGTCAGCGCCTTCGAGACCGTCCACATGGCGCAGCGGATGCCGTACGGGGAGATCGCCCGGATGGCGCTGATGGGAAGCGCGGAACGGATCTCGGCCCGGCGGGCCCACGAGACGGGTCTCGTCTCCGAGCTGACGGAACCCGGCGGGGCACTGGCCGCCGCCCTGCGGGCCGCCGCCGTGGTCGCGGGCCACCCGACGGAGGCCGTCCAGGGGACGGTCCGGGCGCTCTGGTCGGTCCGCGAAGCCGCCCGCGCCCAGGCCCTGGCGCACGCGCCGCACCTGGTGGCCCTCGGGAACCTGCCGCCGGAGCGACAGGCGGAGCTGTTCGGACGGCGGGGGGCGGGATTCAGGACGCGGTAGCGGAGGGGGTGGGGGTGGCGGTCTCCGAGACCTCGCCGTCGACGAAGGCGACGCACTCCTTCACCCGGCCGACGGTCCCCGGGTGCGCCATCTCCACCTCGAAGCGCTTCGTCCCCCTGCGCTCGACCGTGACCGTCGTCTCGGTCCGGTCGACCACCGTGTGGTCCGCGCCCTCGAAGTGGACGACGACCCGGAACGTCTTCTCCTCCCACGCCTCCGAGACGATCTTCAGCGTGGTCGTGGTGTCCGCCCTGCGGGCGGGCTTCCCCTTGCGCTTCTTCTGCGCGGGCTTCACACAGTCGACCGTGGTGACGTAGACCGTCGCGGTCGGCGTGGACGTCGGCGTGGGGTCGTACGTGTACTCGTCGGAGGCGCTCGACCCGCCGGATCCGCCCGAGCCGTCGTAGTCGTCGTTGCTCTTCTTGGAATTGGAGCAGCCGCCGCCGTCCGAGTCGCCGCCCCGGCTCTTGCTCTTCCCGCTGCCGCCGCCACTGCCGCCGCTGCTGCCGTGGCCGGTGTGGAAACCGGTCAGCGCCAGCACCACCACCGTGAGCGTCGCCGCGAGCTTCAGACGTGTGCGCACCATCGCCGCTCCCCCGTTCTCCTGTCGTGTCCGCGCCACTTTAGCGGCGCCCCGGTGCCACATGGCGGGCCCCCCGCACCCGGCGTAGCGTCGGGAGCGAGAGCCGGACCGCCGAGGAGGCCACAGCGATGATCCGTAATGTCGCCGGTTCGGTACTGGCTCTCGCCGGAGCGACGGCCGCCGTCTGGAGCCCCTTCCGTGCCTGGTACGACGGCCGTCACGGCCGCGACTACGCGATCGACGAGCTGTTCACCGGCATCACGGACGCCAAGGCCGAGGTGATCGGCTCGATCCTGGCGCCGTTCCTCTTCGCCGCCCTCCTGACCCTCCTGGGAGTGCTGCTGCGCTCCCGGCTGCTCGTCGCGCTCGCCGGGATCGTCGTCCTCGGCTTCACCGTTCTGTGGATGGTGCGGGTCGGGCAGGCCGAAGGCGGCCTCACGGTCGGCGGTGACGGTGCGGGACTCGGTGACGGGGTCGCGAACGCCCTCGGCGGCGGAATCCTGCTGCTGATCGGCGCGCTCGTCATGTCGGGCAGGTCCCGCGCGCCGCACCGGGTCGACCGTCCTCCCCGGCACACGCGTCCCACGCTGGACGGGCCGTCGCCGCAGGACCCGTCCACTCCGGAGCCGCCGCCCGCGCACCCCCGGGCCCCGTCGCCGTACGCGGCGACCCAGACGTACGACGTCCCGACCGGGGACCCGGAGCAGGAACGGCGGGACCCGCCACCGAAGAGCTGAAGCACTTCGGCGGCGGGTCCCTGTCGGCGTCTGTCCGTGCGTACTAGCGCGCGGTGGACCCCCGCCCGGTCGCCGTGCCCTTGACCGCGTCCAGCGCGTACACGCAGCGGTCCTTGCTGCACGCGTACACGACCCCGCCCTTCGCCACCGGCGAGCCGGTGATCTCGCCGCCGGTCGCCAGCTTCCAGCGGAGCTGACCGCCGGTCGCGTCCAGGGTGTAGAGGACGTGGTCGGCCGAGCCGAAGTGCACCCGGCCGTCGGCGACGACCGGGGAACCGACCAGTTCGCCGCCGGCCGCGAACCGCCAGCGGGGCGTGCCGGTGACCGCGTCGAGCGTGTAGAGCGCGCTGCCGCTGCCCACGTGGATGTTGCCGTCGGCGACGAGCACCGGCTCCGCCGACTGGCGCGGCTCGGTGGCGATCCGCCAGCGGTCCTGCCCGGTGGTGGCGTCGATGGCGTACACCGTGCCGAGGTGGTCGGAGAGGTACACCCCGCCGCCCGTGACCGCCGGGCCCGGCGCGAACGCGGGCGGGGACAGGAAGACGGCCGGCGCCTCGAAGTGCCAGCGGACGTGACCTGCCGCGATGTCGATCGAGAGGACCCGCGTGCCCGCCGACACGTACACACAGCCGTCCTCGGCCGGGGCCACCCGGACGGGCACGTTGGCGCAGGAGGCGGCGTCGCCGATCGGGTACGACCAGCGCTCCGCGCCCGTGCGGGCGTCGAGCGCCTGGAGCCGGGCGTCCCGCCAGACGTACACGGTGTCGCCGTGCACGGCGGGCCCCGCCTCCGGGGTCTCGAAGTCGGTCTGGGCGCCGGTGATCTCCCACAGCTTGGCGCCGTTGGAGGCCTCCCAGGCCTGCACCCCGCCGCCGCGGGTACCGGTGACGACCGTTCCCCGGTCGACCCGGAGCGAGTACACCCAGGCGTCCGTCCGCAGCCGCCAGCGCTCGCTGCCGTCGGTCGCGTCGAGGGCGTAGAGGGTGGGGCCGTCGGAGGCGTGGATACGGCCCGCGGCGACGGCCATGGACCAGGCCACGTCCCGGGTCTTGAACTGGCGCCGACCGCTCCCCGTGTCCAGGGCGTGTACCTCGAAAGAGGTCACGTAGAGGAGGTCTCCGTCCACGACCGGAGTACCCCAGACGTCGTTCGACATCCGGAAGCGCCACGGCCGCCAGGGTCCGGGCTCCGGCGGCGGGGCCTGGTCGGAGCCCTGCGAGGGGACGCCCACCGGACGGGAACCGGGCGGCGGGCCCGGTTCCCCGGCGTACGAACCGTGGTCCGCGCCGTGCGGGCCGCCGCCGGGCGGACGGATCCAGCCGGTCGCCGGACCCGCGTCGGCGCTCCGGCCGACGGCGAGCGCGGCGCGGGTGTCGGCGACCCGGGGACCGGGACCGATCGGCACGGTCGCACCGCCGAGGCGCACGGGGCCGCCCGCGCTCTCGACGGGCCCCGCGTGCCGGCCGCCCCCTACGGGCGCGGGCTCGGGGAAGCGCGGGTCGCCGCCCTGGCC
>NZ_BNBZ01000018.1 GCF_014656215.1 Streptomyces zaomyceticus
GCCCTGCCGGCCGTCGCCTCCGCCGAGGCCGCGCCCGAGGCGCAGCCGAGCGGGCGCGGCCGCCGCGCGCTCGCCGCCGCACAGGAGCGGGCGGCCGCTGCCGAGGCCGGTCCGCGTACTCCGTTCGCACTTCCGCCGGCCGAGGCCGACCGCGCTCCCGAGCCGGTCGTCGCCCCGTTCGACGGACCGGTCGACGGACCGTTCGCCATGCCGTTCGCCGGGCCGGGCGGAGCTTCCGTCGCCGGGCCGCTGCCGGTGTCCGACGAGGGCCGGCACGAGGCCGTACGGGGAATCCCGGACGCCGACCACACGCCGCCGCAGGCCCATCCGCACGAGCAGCCGGCGATCGCGCCCGCGCTCCCGCCGGCCGAGCCGACCGGGCGTCGCCGCGCCGTCGCGCCTCCGCCGCCCGAGCAGGACGCGCAGGCGTACCCGGACGCGCAGGTGGGGGCCCCGGCTCGGACGGAGTCGCCGGCGCAGGCGCATTCCGCTCCGCGGCCCGAGCTCCGGAACGGCACCGGTTCCGCGACGGGCACCGGTTCCGTACCGCTGCCGCCCGAGCTGCCCATGCCGAAGGACTCCACCCAGGGACGGGCGTTCAGCGTCCGGACCCTCGGGCAGGGCGTTCCCTTCGTCCCCCCGGCCCCCGTGACCCCTGTGGCCTCCTCGGCCACCGCCACCCTGGCGGCACCTGGCGCCCCTGCGGTCTCGTCCGTCCCCGCGGCCCCCGGCACGCCCTCCAACGGCTCCGGGCGGCGGCGCAAGCTCGCCACCCCGCCGGGCATCGACCCGCCCGTCCCCGCGCCGGCCGACGGCGAGGCCGGGCGGCACCCGCAGACGGAATCCCCGGCCCAGCCCCCGGCGTCGCCGGAGGCCGCGCTCGGTCTCGTGCCCGCCGCTCCCGAGGGCCGCGCGTACGCCATAGGAGCGCCCGCCGAGGGCTCCGACGAGGGCCCCGAGCCGCTCGACGGCCCCGGCGGCGCGGTCGAGGTCGCCAACCGGCCCGCGCCGCGCCCCGTCGACGACGAACTGCCCCCGGAGCCCCTCGACAACCCGCGCCGGCTGCTCGTCTGGCCCGCCCCCGACGTCTCCACCCAACAGGCGCTGAGCGACCGGGGCTACCGGCCCGTGATCGTGCACTCCCGCGAGGAGGTCGACGCCCAGATCGCCGCCTTCCCGGCCGCGCTCTTCGTCGACCCGCTGACCGGCCCCATCACCCGGACCGCGCTCCAGTCGCTCCGTCAGGCCGCCGTGGCGGCCGAGGTGCCCGTGCTGCTCGCGGCCGGGCTCGGGCAGGCGACCCGGGAGGCGGCGTACGGCGCCGATCCGGCCGTACTCCTCAAGGCCCTCGCACCCCGCGACAGCGAACAGCACCCGTCCCGGGTCCTGCTGATCGAGGAGAACGAGCACATCGCGGAGGCGCTCGCGGCCACCCTGGAGCGGCGCGGGATGCAGGTCGCGCGGGCTGCCACGGACACCGAAGCGGTCACGCTGGCCACGCGGACACAGCCGAACCTGGTGGTGATGGACCTGATGCAGGTGCGCCGCCGCCGGGCCGGGATCATCGACTGGCTGCGGGCGAACGGCCAGCTGAACCGCACCCCGCTCGTCGTCTACACCTCGTCCGACCTCGCCGAGGAGGAGCTGCCGCAGCTGTCCTCCGGCGAGACGGTCCTCTTCCTCGCCGAGCGCTCGAACAGCACCGAGGTCCAGGCCCGGATAGTGGACCTGCTCGCGAAGATCGGCACCAACTAGGCGGTCTCCGCCCCCGGGTACGGGGAGGGCTTCGTCGCCGACGGCTGCCACGCGTAGGGAGAGGGCCTCGTCTCCGACGGCTCCGACGGGCGCGGGGAGAGCTTCGTCGCCGACCGCACCCACGGACACGGGGAGGGCTTCGTCGCCGACCGCACCCACAGGTACGGGGAGGGCTTCGTCGCCGAAGCCCTCCCCGTATCCGTCCCTCTTCCGCCGACTGGAACCCGGCCGGAACTCGGCTAGAGCTGGGTCACATCCAGCTCACCCTCCGCGTACTGCCTGCGGATGACCTTCTTGTCGAACTTGCCCACGCTCGTCTTCGGCACCGCCGGCACGATCGCCCAGCGCTCCGGCAGCTGCCACTTGGCGATGCCGCCCTCGTCGGCGAGGAAGGCCTTCAGCGTCTCGTAGTCCGCCGTCGCCCCCTCCTTGAGGACGACGGTCGCCAGCGGGCGCTCGCCCCACTTCTCGTCCGGCACGGCGACGACGGCGGCCTCCGCGACCTCCGGGTGCGCCATGATCGCGTTCTCCAGCTCGACGCTGGAGATCCACTCGCCGCCGGACTTGATGACGTCCTTCGCCCGGTCGGTGAGGGTGAGGAAGCCGTCGGGGCTGATCACACCGACGTCGCCGGTCTTCAGCCAGCCGTCCTCGCTGAACTTGTCCGCCGGCCGGATGGCCTCGGCGTCGATGCCCCCGAAGTACGAGCCCGCGATCCAGGTGCCGCGCACCTCCAGCTCGCCCGCCGACTCGCCGTCCCAGGGCAGGTGTTCGCCGGCGGGACCGACCAGGCGCGCCTCGACACCGGCCGGGAAACGGCCCTGCGTGACGCGGTACGGCCACTCCTCCTCGGCGGTCAGGCCGTGCGGCGGGTGGGCCATCGTGCCCAGCGGGGAGGTCTCGGTCATGCCCCAGGCGTGACAGAGACGGACGCCGAGCCGGTCGTACGCCTCCATGAGCGCGGGCGGACAGGCCGCGCCGCCGATGGTGACCTGGGACATCGAGGAGAGGTCGCGGGGGTTCGCGGTGACCTCGGCGAGCAGGCCCTGCCAGATGGTGGGGACGGCGGCCGCGTGGGTCGGCTTCTCGCGCTCGATCATGTCGGCGAGCGGGGCCGGCTGGAGGAAGCGGTCCGGCATGAGCATGTTGATGCCGGTCATGAAGGTGGCGTGCGGCAGGCCCCAGGCGTTGACGTGGAACTGCGGGACGACGACCAGGGTCGTGTCCTTGGCGGTGAGGCCCATCGACTCGGCCATGTTCACCTGCATCGAGTGCAGGTAGATCGAACGGTGCGAGTAGACGACGCCCTTGGGGTCGCCCGTGGTGCCGGAGGTGTAGCACATGGCGGCGGCCGAACGCTCGTCCAGCTCGGGCCAGTCGTACGTGGTCGGACGGCCGGCGATCAGTTCCTCGTAGTCGTGGACGCGGGGGGCCACGCCGTCCAGGACGGAACGGTCCCCGGGACCCGCGACCACGATGTGCTCGATCGTCGGCAGGTGCGGCAGCAGCGGGGCGAGGAGGGGGAGCAGGGAGCCGTTGACGAGCACGACCCGGTCGGCGGCGTGGTTGACGATCCACACCAGCTGCTCCGGGGGCAGACGGAGGTTGAGGGTGTGCAGGACGGCGCCCATGGAGGGGATCGCGAAGTACGCCTCGACGTGCTCCGAGTTGTTCCACATGAGGGTCGCGATCCGCTGGTCGCCGGTGACCCCGAGTTCGTCGCGCAGGGCGTTGGCCAGCTGGTGTGCGCGTGCTCCGGCCTCCGCGAACGTGCGGCGCTGCGGCTCGGGCTCGCCCGTCCAGGTGGTGATGATCGACTTCCCGTGAATCGTCATCCCGTGCTTGAGGATGCGGCTCACGGTCAGCTGTACGTCCTGCATGGTGCTGTACACGGGGCGTCCTCCCGGTGGGCGCTACGTGGCAGAAAGGGTGTGGAGATTCTGCGCACGTACCGCTCGGTATGTCACTACCCGGGAGTACGTAAATCGCCAGTGATCACTGGCACGAGTGATGCTCTGTGACGGTTCCAGGGGATTCCTGCCGCACGGAAGAGAGCTCCGGGGCGGTTTCCTACCGCACGGGAGTGAGCTCCGGGTCCTCGCGGAGCTTGCCGAGCGCCCTGGACACCGCGCTCTTGACCGTGCCGACGGAGACTCCGAGCACCTCGGCGGTCTGGGCCTCGCTCAGGTCCTCGTAGTACCTGAGGACCACCATCTGACGCTGCCGCTCCGGAAGCTTCAGCACCGCACGCCACATCGCGTCGTGCAGCACCTGCCGCTCGGCCGGGTCCGGCTCCGGGAGACCGGTGGGCTCGGGCAGCTCCTCACAGGCGAACTCGTCGACCTTGCGCTTGCGCCACTGCGACGTGCGGGTGTTCAGCAACGCGCGGCGGACATAGCCGTCCAGGGCGCGGTGGTCCTCGATGCGCTCCCAGGCCACGAAGGTCTTGGCGAGCGCGGTCTGGAGCAGGTCCTCGGCGTCGCAGGGGTTGGCGGTCAGGGAGCGCGCGGTGCGCAGGAGTACGGGCCCACGCGCCCGTACGTACGAGGAGAAGGTCGAGTACGACGCGTACTGCGAGGCACCGGCGCAGACGGGGCCAGAGGGTGGCGGAGTCATGACTCCACGCTAGGAGGCAGGGGTGCCCGGCGGATCGGCCCCAGGTCCCGACCCGCAGTCCGCCTCAGGTTGTAGGGGCGGGGACCGCCCGACCTCCTCTGGGTGGAGAGCCTTCGGGGCGGCGTCAGGGTCGAGGAGGAGGACGAGGACGAGAGGACGGGGAGGGCGCGGAGAGGTGAGGGGGGTGCGGAGGACGGAGGGGCGAGGAGAGCGAGAGGACGAGGAGGCTCGCGTCCTCGTCCTCGACCGCCGGAGGTCCTCCCGTCACGCGGCCGGTCGTGAAGTCACTCGATCACTCGGGCGACGGGCGCGTCCATCGCGTTCCGGTCGATGAGGAGACGGCGCCCGCCGTACGCCTCGGCGACGTTGCCCGCGTACTGGTGGATCCGGGCGTGCGGCATCCAGGCCTGCGCATCCAGCACCGGCTCCGTGTACAGCGCGGGCCGCCCCAGCCAGCGCGCGAACCACATCACCGCCGGCAGATCCGTCGTGCCGGCCCGCCGCGCCGCCTCGATGTCCCGCACCCCCGTGTCGGCACTGCTGTAGTAACCGGGCACGTAGCCGAGGCGCCGCACCTCCCGGCTCCAGGCGCGGACGAACGAGAGGGTGGT
This sequence comes from Streptomyces zaomyceticus, assembly GCF_014656215.1. Classification (GTDB taxonomy): domain Bacteria; phylum Actinomycetota; class Actinomycetes; order Streptomycetales; family Streptomycetaceae; genus Streptomyces; species Streptomyces zaomyceticus. Next base: position 4,983 of record NZ_BNBZ01000018.1, read on the forward strand.
CGCGGCGCAGGGCGCGTCATCCGGCCGGTACGCCTCGATGTCGAGGTAGAGCGGGCTGCTCGTCCCCAGGCCGAGAGCCTCCGCCGCCCTCACCGCCTCGCCCCCCTCCTTGGTGCCCAGGCTCGTGGGACTGCCGCTGATGGCGAAGGGCCGCTTGGCCGCGGCGACGACACAGGGCGCCTGGGAGCCGACGAACAGCGGCAGCAGCCGCCAGCCCATGGCGTGGACGGAGGCGACCCAGGCAGGGGTCAGCTCCCTCTGGGTGGGGCAGCCGCGCCCCCGGCCCCCGAAGTAGATCCCCATGGCCCCGTACGGGGAACTGCGCCAGGCCTTCATCACCGTGAGGCTGGGTGCCTCGCAGGTGTCGAAGGCCCGACCTGTGTACTGCACGGGCTCGACAGGGGCGGTGGAACGGCTCGATGTCCCGTCCTCGGCTCCCTGCCGCGCCGCCGAGGCCGGGGCGGGCGCGGTGAGCAGAGCCGCCCCGGCCAGCGCCGCCACCAGGGCGGTGACCACGGTCCGCACCCGGGGTGACGAGGGCGAGGGGGAGGCTGAGGGCGGCGGTGAGGTCGGGGGCGACGGGGGAGGTGCGGATGCCGGTACGGGGACGGGTGCGGGCACGGATGTGACTGCAGGGACGGGTGTGGCCGAGGCTGCGGCCACAGGGGCGGACGCGAGGTCGGGTTCGCGCTCGGGTCGGTGCTCGGGTCCGCGCTCGGGCGGTGCGTGGGTGCTCATGGCGCGAGTGAAGAACCGCGCGCCCCGCCCGGCCACCGCAGGGGCCGTCGCCTCAGCCGTCCGTGCCCAGGATCAACCCGGACGTGGGAACCCCCGTGCCCGCCGTGACCAAGGTCCGCTCCGCCCCGGGTATCTGGTTCACGGAGGTGCCGCGCAGCTGCCGTACCGCCTCCGCTATGCCGTTCATCCCGTGCAGATAGGCCTCACCGAGCTGCCCGCCGTGCGTGTTCAGCGGGAGCGCGTCGGCCGCCACGAAGTCGGCGGCCTCCCCCGGTCCGCAGAAGCCGAACTCCTCCAACTGCATCAGCACGAACGGGGTGAAGTGGTCGTAGAGGATGCCCACGTCGATGTCGGACGGTGCGAGCCCGGAGGTCCGCCAGAGCTGCCGGGCCACCACGCCCATCTCCGGAAGACCTGTCAGGGCGTCCCGGTAGAAGCTGGTCATCGCCTCCTGCTTTCGTCCCGCCCCCTGCGCCGCCGCCAGGATCACGGCGGGCGGACGCCGCAGATCACGCGCGCGCTCGACGGAGGTGACGACGATCGCCTGGCCGCCGTCGGTCTCCTGGCAGCAGTCGAGGAGGCGGAGCGGCTCGACGATCCAGCGCGAGGCCGCGTGGTCGGCGAGCGTGATCGGTTTCCCGTGGAAGTACGCGGCGGGGTTCCGGGCCGCGTGGCGCCGGTCGGTGACGGCCACATGGCCGAAGGCGTCCGGGGTCAGCCCGTAGGTGTGCAGATACCGCTGGGCGATCATCGCGACCCAGGAGGCCGGGGTGAGCAGCCCGAAGGGGAGCTGCCAGCCGAGCGCGGCCCCCTCGGCGGACGGTTCCCGCTGCTGGACCCCGGAGCCGAAGCGCCGCCCGGAGCGCTCGTTGAACGCCCGGTAGCAGACCACCACCTCGGCGACCCCGGCGGCGACGGCCAGCGCGGCCTGCTGCACGGTGGCGCAGGCGGCCCCGCCGCCGTAGTGCACCCGGGAGAAGAAGGACAGCTCACCGATGCCGGACGCCTGGGCGACCGTGATCTCGGGGTTGGTGTCCATGGTGAAGGTGACCATGCCGTCGACGTCGGCGGGGGCGAGCCCGGCGTCGTCGAGGGCCGCCCGCACCGCCTCGACGGCGAGGGAGAGTTCGCTGCGCCCCGAGTCCTTGGAGAACTCGGTGGCACCGATGCCGACGACGGCCGCCCGGCCGCCGAGCCCGTCCCTGGCGCGGAGGCTCATCGCGGCACCTCCACGGTGACCGTCCCGGTGACGTGGTGCCCGATCCCGTTGGCCCCGACGACCCGGACGTGCGCGGTGTCCCCGTCGACGCCGGTGACCGTGCCGGTCAGCACCATGGTGTCGCCGGGGTGATTGGGTGCGCCGAGCCGGATGGCGACCCTGCGGAGGACCGCGCGGGGGCCGAAGTGGTCGGTGATGTACCGGCCGACGAGGCCGTTGGTCGTGAGGATGTTCATGAAGATGTCCGGGGAGCCCTTCTCCCGGGCCAGCTCGGCGTCGTGGTGCACGTCCTGGTAGTCCCTGGAGGCGACGGCCCCGGCGACGATCAGCGTGCGGGTGATCGGGATCGTCAGCGGCGGCAGCTCGTCCCCGGCCTTCATGACAGGTCTCCTTCGGAGAGCAGGTCGCCGAGTTCGGCGAGGAGTTCGGTACCGCAGCCGAGGTAGGCGTCGAGCTGCCGGCCCCACAGGAAGTGCCGGTGGACGGGGTGGTCGAGGTCGGCGCCCATGCCGCCGTGCAGATGCTGCCCGGCGTGCACGACCCGTTTCCCCGCCTCCGAGGCCCACCAGGCGGCGGTGAGCGCCGCGCCGGTGGCGTCCAGGCCCTCGTCGAAGCGCCAGGCGGCCTCGTAGGCGGTGACGCGGATGGCCTCGGTGTCCATATGGGCGTCGGCGGCCCGCAGCTGGACGGCCTGGTGGGTGGAGAGCGGACGGCCGAACTGTTCCCGTACCGAGGTGTACTCCACGGCCCTGGCGAGCGAGCCCGCGCAGACCCCCGCCTGGAGCCCCGCGAAGGCGATCCGGGCGGCGGCGAGCACGTCCGCCCCGGCCGCACCCCCCATGCCACCGCCCCCGGCGCTGTCCCCGGCGCTGTCCCCGTCTCCGTTCCCGGCGCTGTCCCCGTCGACGTCCCCGAGCCGCTCACCCGGTGCGCCGTCGAGGACGAGCCGGCCGGCGGACCAGGGTGCGGTCAGCTCGACGGGATCGACACGGGCCGCGTCCTCGGTGCGGACCAGCCACAGGGTGCCGTTCCCGTCCGGCACCAGGACATGGGTGGCGTCCCTGAGCCACGGCACCCACTCCACGGCCCCGCTGAGCCGCCCGTCGCGCGAGGTGACCGCACCGGGCTCGGGGAACGCTCCCGTCACCACCGTCGTACCGTCGCGGAGGCCCGGCAGGAGCCGGGCGCGCTGCTCCTCCGTACCGTGCCGGGTCACGGCGAGGATCCCGTACACACAGCTCGCCGCGAAGGGCACCTGGGCCGTCACCCGCCCCTGCTCCTCCAGGAGCAGGACCAGGCCGAGCAGTCCGGTCTCCTCGACGGCGCCGGGAAGCCCGGCGGCGCAGAGCGCCTTCCAGAGCTCGGTGTCCGTTCCGCCGCCGGCAGCCCTGAGGCGCTCGTGGGTGGCGAGATCGGCGAAGATGCGGGCGGCCAGCTCCCGGGCCGCCTCCTGCTCCTCGGTGGGGGTGAAGTCCATGTCAGTCCTCCCCTTCCGCGCGGAAGACGGGCAGCTCGAGCTCCTCGTCGGCCCGCAGGAACTCCAGTCGCACCGGCATCCCGATCCGCACCTCGTCGTACGGCACGCCCACCACGTTGCTGATCATCCGTACGCCCTCGGCGAGTTCGATCAGTCCCACCGCGTACGGCCCGCCCGCGGCGGCGGGGTCGTCGCTCGCCGTGAAGGCGGGGAAGGACGGATGGTGCATCACCACGTACGAGAAGACCGTCCCGGCGCCGCTCGCCTCGACCGTGTCCCACTCCCGTGAGCCGCAGTCGGCGCACCCCGGCAGCCAGGGGAAGCGGAGGGTCGCGCAGTCTCCGCAGCGCTGGACGAGCAGCCGGTGCGCGGCCACCCCCTCCCAGAACCCGGCGTTGTCCCGGTTGATCACCGGCCGGGGCCGCCTGACGGGACGGGCCGCGGGCTTCGTGTCGGCGATGTTCGGTGCGGCTGACTTCGTGGTGACGGCCGGTGCGGCGGGCTTCGTGTCGGCGGTCTCCGGGGCCGCGGGCTTCGGGCGCCTGGCCGCGGGGGCGTACTTGAGGATGCGGAAGCGGTGGGTGCCCGCGAGCTCGCCCCCGGCACGGACATCGGTCCGGGTGGTGACGAAGTGCCCCGTCCCGAGCTTGGTGGTCTTGAGCTCCGACACGGACTCGATCACGGTGTCGAAGGTGATCTCGTCGCCGGGCCGCAGCGGCCGCAGGTACTCCTGCTCGCAGTCGGTCGCGACGACCGAGGTGTATCCGGCGCCGTCGAGGAGGGCGAACAGCTCCTCGTGGGCGGAGGAACGGTCCGTGTGACCCGAGAGGCCGCCCATCGTCCAGGCCTGGAGCATCGTCGGCGGCGCGACGGCGTCCGGCCCCCGATAGGCGGGGTGGGCGTCCCCCATGGCCTCGCACCAGTGCCTGATCATGGGCAGGTTGACCGGATCCTTGCCGAGGCCCGCGGTGGCGGCGGCCCGCCCCGCGAACCCCGCGAGGAGCCCGTACAGGCCGTCCGGCGCGCCCCGCGCCCCCGCCGCTCCGTCCCGCTCCGTGAGGGTCATCGCCGCCCCCTCCCCTTCATGCCGAGCCGCATCCTCGCGACGATCTCGCGCTGCACCTCGCTCACCCCTCCCCCGAAGGTGTTGATCTGCGCGGCCCGGTTCATGCGCTCCAGCTCACCGCCGTCGAACTCCCCCGGCGATCCCGCTCGCACCGTCCCCGCCCCACCCGCGATCTCCTGACATATTCGATACACCTCCACCGCCGATTCGGTTCCCACGAACTTCACGCCGCTCGCGTCTCCCGGGGCCAGCCGACCGGCCCCCACATCGCCCACCAAACGCCAGTTCAGCAGGCGTGTCGCCGCCAGCCGGACATGCGCTTCGGCGGCCCGTACCCGAACCCACGGCTCGTCAATACGGCGCCTGCCCGTCACCGGATCGGGGGTACGGGCCCGGTCGAGCACCGCCGCGAAGAAGTCCTCGGCCTGCATGCCGATCGCGGCGAGGGCGACCCGCTCGTGGTTGAGCTGGTTGGTGATGAGCCCCCAGCCCCCGTGTTCGGGCCCGACGAGGTTCCCGGCGGGGACCCGTATCCCGTCGTAGTAGGTGGCCGTGGTCGTCAGGCCTCCGACGGTCGAGATCGGGGTCCAGGAGAATCCGGGGGCATCGGTGGGGACGAGGACGATCGAGATGCCCCGGTGCGGGGGCGCGTCGGGGTCGGTGCGGCAGGCGAGCCAGATCCAGTCGGCGTTCTGGGCGTTGGAGGTGAAGATCTTCTGGCCGTCGATCAGCCAGGAGTCCCCGTCGCGGACCGCCCGTGTCCGGAGGGAGGCGAGGTCCGTGCCGGCCTCGGGCTCGCTGTACCCGATGGCGAAGACGGTCTCGCCGCGGAGGATCCGGGGCAGGAAGAAGGCCTTCTGCTCCTCGGTCCCGTAGGCCATGAGGGTCGGTCCGACGGTGTTCAGGGTGACCATGGAGACGGGGGCGCCGGCCCGGTACGCCTCGTCGAAGAAGACGAACTGCTCGTCGGGGCCGCGGCCCTGTCCGCCGTACTCCTCGGGCCAGCCGAGGCCGAGGAGCCCGTCTGCGCCGATGCGGCGGAGCAGCCGGCGCTGGGCGGCGGTGTCCGTGGCGGGAGGCGGACCGTCGGGCATCACGTCCCGGAAGTACGCGCGGAGTTCGGCGCGCAGCCGCAGCTGCCGCTCGGTCGGGGCGAGGTGCACGGCGACGGCCTCCCGTGGGACGACTGAGGTTTCTGACTGTCCGTCAGATTCAGGACGCCTGTCAAGGTCGGCGACCGACCGCGCGCGCCCGAGCGCACAAGCGCGACGGCCTGTGCGCCGGTGCCGAAGCACCGGCGCACAGGCCGTCGTTCACACCGCGGTCACGCCCCCCGTCGGGCCGGCTGCCGTGCGGGTCGGGTCACCACCACGGGTAGAAGTTGACCACCGGGTTGCTCTGCGCGATGTGGGTGAAGGCGGAGCCGTTCACGCTGGCCGTGTTGTTCTGGTTGGAGGCACCGGAACCGGTCGCCACCTGCTGCGTCGTGGTCGAGTTGCCGAAGTTGTCCCCGCCCACGCCGCTGCCGACGATCGTGGCGACGCTCGTGTTCGATCCGTCGTCCGCGAAACCGCCGTTGTCGGCCTGCGCCACCCCGGCGAAGAGCGCGGCGGCAAGGGGCAGGGCGGCGGCAGCGGCGAGGATGCGGGCGGTACGGATGCTTGCCATGTCTGTTCCTCCGGGAACTGAAAACTGGTGCTCTTGCACGGAACTGCTCCGAAGAGCTCTGGAGTTCTCTGAAATGCTTCTGAAGCGCTCTGAAGTACGGCCGTTTCCGGGGCAGTTGGCCGACCGCCCCGGTCTTTCTGCTCGACGTCGCGAATCCAGAGTTGCCCACCGAATCCCCGGCGAACCACCCCGGAGCGGCCGATTCCCCCGCAAGCGTGAGGACAAGCAGATAAACCCGGTCAGTATGAGGAAAGGACCAGCTCACACGGGCAGAGACAGTTCAGGAGAGACGCATCCCGTGTGCCGCAAGCGAGGAAGCGTTCCGGCAGAATTCCCGCCAATCTGCCCCTCGGGAGAACATGGCGGAGATTCCCCGGAACAGAGAACCGAACGTACGCACAGAGCGGAGCAGGAGTTCGCCTCTCTCTGCTTCCTAGGGAACGTCCCGCTCTCCCACAGCCGCCTCGAACGACGCATAGGCGGACGCGTCGAAGAGCACGAACCTGACCTCGGCCACCTCGGTGGGCGTCGCCCGTACCGTCTCCACGGCGATCCGCGCGCCGTCGTCCATCGGCCAGCCGTAGATCCCGGTGGAGATCGCGGGAAACGCGACCGTACGGTCCCCCAACTCGTCTGCGATCCGCAGGGATTCGCGGTAGCAGGAGGCCAGCAGCTCCGAGCGGTCCGTCTCCCCCGACCAGACCGGACCGACCGTGTGGATCACATGCCTGGCCGGCAGGCGCCCCGCCGTGGTCGCCACGGCCTGCCCGGTCTGCAGCCCCTTGCCGTAGTGCGAGCGGCGCAGCTGCTGACAGGCGGCGAGAATCTCGGGTCCGCCCTTCCGGTGGATGGCCCCGTCGACCCCGCCACCGCCCAGCAGCGAGGAGTTCGCGGCGTTCACGATCGCGTCCGCGGCCTCGACGGTGATGTCCCCCTGCACGAGCACGATCCGCACCACGGCGGAACCCCTTCCTCCGACAGCCCCCTTCGAAGAGTCCATTCAATCCCCCTGGGGTGGCACCGGGAAATCCCCGAGAGACGACATCGGGGCAACCCCGCAGGGCTGCCTCGGCGCAACCCGAAGGGGCGCCCCGGATACGCATCCGGGGCGCCCCTGACGGTCGTTTCGCGCCGCCGTACTACTGCTGGGGCGGGGGCGGGGGCGGCGGCGGAGAGTCCGGGGTCTGCCCCGTCCCTCCCAGCTGCTTCTTGAGCTTCGCCTGGGCGGTGTCGACGTGGCTGCTGTACTTGCCCTGCGTCTTCCCGTCGACGTAGTCACCGGCCTTGTCGACGCCCTTGGAGGCCTGATCCTCGTGGCCCTTCAGCATTCCCTTGAGCTTGTCGAACACAGACATCCTGGCCCTCCTAGCCACTGTTCCAGCCCCTCCAGCATCACGGCACCACCGAAGTCCCGCATCCCGAGCCCCTGCCCATGGGCCGACGCGTTGCGCGGTGTCCCCGGCATGCCCGCCGTGCACGGCTCTGACCAGGTACGCAGGGCCGATCAGGATGAGTAGGCGTACTCAGGTGGCGATCCTCGGCTGCTTCGAGACTGGGCGCAGGTCGAATGAAGCGGAACGGAACGGGGAACGCCATGGTGCGGCGCTGGTCGAAGCCTGAGATGTGGGTGCCCGGTGGATACCTGGCCCTGGTGGTCGCGATGCTGGTCTACATCGCGGTCGGCAGCCGGACGGGCGACATCGGTTTCTTCGGCGTCTGGCCGATCCTCGCCACCGCGCCGGTCAGCCTCCTCCTGCTGAGCGCCTTCGCACCCGCCGCGGACGCCCTGACCGGGTCGGATCCGGTCGTGGAGCCCACCTACGAAGGCTCGCAGCCGCCTCCCGAGCCGCCGCCCACGGAGTTCATCCCGGAGTCCGCCCCGCGCCCCTCGGACTGGGTGGCACCGGACACATCCGTCGACACCACGTTCGACCTATGGGTCGAATTCGGCTTCTACGGTGCGGTCCTGGCCTGCGCCCTCGTCAACGCCGCAGGGATCTGGGCCCTGTTCCGCCACGTGGCGCGGCGGCGCGACGCCAGGAGTGCGCAGGGCTAGCGCCACGATCCTGCTCCACAGACCGCCCCTACGCACCGGTCGGCACCGGGATACAGCCGGTCCGGAGTGAGACAGGGTGAGCACGGAGGGCGGGCCCCCGAATCGGGAGCCCGCCCTCCGACGTGCTGCTTCTCTGACCTGCAAGCGGTGGGTGTGGGATTTGAACCCACGGTGACTCGCGCCACGACGGTTTTCAAGAGAGTGCTGCGGGACTCGCCTTCACCGCGGCTGACCTGGTCATTACCCGCTCCTCGCGCCCCTCGCCGACTCGGGCGGTCCACACCTGGTCCACTGGGTCGGTTCGGTGCTACCTGCCGGCCTGTGAGATCAGCGCTTGAGCGAGGTGGGGAGCAACCTCCGCAGCGCCCACCCCGAGGGCGGCAAGCGTGACGGACTCATCGGGTTCGGTCCGCAGCGGGCGCCTCGCACGCCCAAAGCCCATCGGGTGCGCTGACTGTCGGGACTGCCGTGGGTCAAAGGTGTCGACACTCATGAGTGCCTCGGTCGACACGCCGGCCGCCACCACGATGCGGTCCGTCTGGACGATATTCAGCGCCCCGGAAAACCTCAGTAGGTCGGCGACCTGCTGAGGCAAGGCATCAGGATCCAAAATTGCGCCAAGGCCGTCTCGGGGCAACGTAGCCAGCGTGGAGAGCTGCCCGGTCTTGTACAGACGGCATTCCACGAGCTTGCCCGGCTGAGGTGTGCCCCACGACGGTGGCCGACTGGCGGGAATGCCAACGGCTACGTACTCATCAGACGTGATGGGGTTCAGCGCGACGTCGCCCCCGATCACCCGAGTAGCCCGGATTCGGTCCATCAGCGACGCACTCAGCTGGTCCAGTTCGCGGGCCGAGTAGCCGGGGAAGTCCAGTGGCACGACGTGCAGCTCCAGCACGGAATCGTGGTTGCTGACTCGCTGGGTAGCCGTATCGTCCGAGGTCCAGTGCATGGTCGGTTGCTGTACAAGCTTGGCGAAGGCCAAAGGAGACGCAGCTGACTCCAGCTCCCTGACCTTCTGTACGACTTTATTCATCAACTCCACGGAAGTATGGAAGGAGTCGCGGAACACTCCAGTGGCATAGGCTTCCACGACGCGTACGAACTCGTGTTGATCCGGTTCGAAGACAACGCCTTGCTTGCGGTAGACGATCCTGGGCATGCCTGCTGCCTGTGCAGCCACCCACTCGTCATGCGTGGCCGATTGCCCAGTCTCGGAGAAGACATGGCCGTAGAACGGGCCAAGGAGGAAGAGACATACATCGGCGGTTTCCAGAGCCTTCAAGCACGCCTCCCGGCTGGGGGTGGTCTGGGCGGAGAAGTCCTCGAATCGCACAGGAGTGTGACCCAGCGAGCGAATCAGCCCGTTCAAGGCGTCGCGCTCTTCCTCAAGACCTTTGCGGGCGCTGCTGATGAAGATCTTCACGCTGCGGTGCCTCCACTGCTCCGGGTTCGCCTTCACGACGAAGCGGTTGGCTCATGTGTCTAGTGTGCCGACCCTGGGAAGGAGTTTCCCCATGTCCGACGTTTCAGACGAGGCGATACGCGCTTACTGGAAAGAGCACCGTGAGCAGCTGCGGCAGTGCGAAACCCAACGCTCCACACTGACGAACCTCCTCATCGTCGTTACGGCTGCTCTGAGCGCTCTGATCGTTCAGCAGAAGTTCACGATCAACGTCGTGCCCCTCTGCATCTTCGTCGTGCTGACGGGCGCGTACGGGGCTGTTGCCGTATCCAAGTACTACGAACGTGCCTCCTACCACCTCTCTCAGGCACGGGCATTGACCGCAGACCTGGTGACGCGAGGGGTGTTGGGACCCAAAGAGGGACTCGAGCAAGCGCGTGGGGAGCACAACCGCAGGTTTCCTCGGCTGCACCGAGTCCGACTGCACCGCCTTTGGGTGGTGCTGCACCTGGCCATCGCTCTCTACGGCGTGTGCCTTTTCTGCGTGTGCGTGGCGGTGGCCTGAGGGAAAGAAGGCGTCGAGGATCGAATGCGCCGCTGGCCTCCTGGACGACCTCGTCAGTCGGCAGCACCCCGACGGTCTCCGGCCAGGGGGCGTTCTTCCACAGGTTGCCTGTCTGCGCTCCCAGTAGTAGCCCTGATCCTCAAAGCCCTTCCGCCGTCGCGCATCGGACGCCCCGCTGACAGGTACCGAGATACCCCACTTCGACCCGCCCGTAGGTCGGCCCTTGCCACACGCAGCTCTGCCGGAACAGCCTAGAGCTCATAGCGGCGGCTGACATCCCGCTATTCGTCAGCCTGACGCGAGTCCTGGCCGAACCCCGCCCTGGCCACCTCCCTCTCTGCGATGCTGGAGGTCGATCGAGAGGGGCCGCAGCGATGCAGTGGAAGATCCACGGGGAACGTCCGATCTACGAGAACAGCTGGGTGAACCTGTGGCTCACCGACGTCGAGACGCCGGACGGGAACCGCTGGGAACACCACGTCGTCAAGCTGCGGCATCTGGCCGTGGCTGCCGTCGTCAACGAGCGGCGCGAGGTCCTGATGATGTGGCGGCACCGCTTCATCACGGACGCGTGGGCGTGGGAGTTGCCCATGGGTCTGGTGGAGGAGGGCGAGACGCCGGCCGATGCGGCGGCCCGTGAGGTGCTGGAGGAGACCGGCTGGCGGCCCGGCCCGATCACACCCCTCATCTACGCCGAGCCTGCCAACGGCATCACCGACTCCCAGCACCACGTCTTCCGGGCCGACGGAGCGACGTACGAGGGCCCGCCGACCGAGAAGAACGAGTCGGACCGGATCGAGTGGATCCCGCTGGCCGACGTACGAGGCATGATCGACCGCCGCGAGATCGTCAGCAGTGGCTCTCTGGTCGGGCTGCTCTACGTGCTCATGGACGAGGCGATCCGCTGACCTGACGGGGCAGCACTTCCCGGAGCCGGGACTCGAACGCCACCGCGGCCGGTTCCCGACGGAAGGGCTCCAGCTGCTCGTAGAACTCCCGAAGGTGGCCGGCGACTCGTTGTGAGCTAACGGCCGCCGCCGGGACCAGGGCGTCCATGGCCGTGTGGCACGCCTCGTCGAGTTTGCCGCGCTGGAGCTGGGTGCGGGCGAGCCAGAAGGCGTGGAAGGCGCGGCCTCGGTGGTTCGTCTGGTGTTCTCGGCGGAGGGCGTCCGCGATGAGGGGCTCGGCGAGGGCGGCTTCGCCCAGGCGGCCGTGCGCGATGCCGGTGTCCACGATCAGCTTCGGTTCGTCGAAGTAGGCGACCCATGCCGGGTCCGGATCGCTGGCGCCGATCCGTCCGAACTGGGTGTGGGCTTCCGAAATCGCGGTGTGGGTCGCGCCGTGGTTGCCGAGGGTGGCGTGGGCGAAGGCTTCGCGCATTGCGAGCATGGCCAGCACACGCGGTGTCGTCCCCGCGGCCGCTCGGGCCTGGTCCTGGGCGGCCGTGACGAGTGCGAGGGCGTCGCCGGGCTTGTCCTGGTAGGTGGCCTGGAGACTCATGCAGGCGAGGACGTTGGCCATGAACTGGCGGTCGTCGATGGCCTTGGCCAGGCCGAGGGATTCGGTGAAGTAGGCGCGTGCCTGGTTGTACTGGCGGGCGTCGAAGTAGGTCCATCCTGTGAGCCGGGCCAGCTCGGCCGCGATGCTGTGCAGGCCGTCCCGCAGAGGAGCCGGGCTCTGTTCCTTGAGGAGATCGACGACGTAGCGGAGCTGGCCGACGACCGCCGGCCGTAAGGTCTCGCCGCCGTGCTCGTCGTCCCGGCGCCAGTAGTCCGCGATCGACGAGTGCAGAGCGTCCAGCGTCGACGCGCTGAGATCCCGCTCGGCCGCCAGGGCGAGGATGCTATCGACGTCCGCCCCCGGCAGTCCGGCGACAAGCGGTTCGACGGCTGAGGCCGGCACCTCGGCCGGTTGGCGGGGCGTGACCGTCAAGCTGGGCGGCGTCTCCCAGGAGCGTCGGGCAAGTCCGAGCATGTGCCCGGGGATGCGCAGTCCGTCAGAGATCCGTTCGATCACGTCCATGTGCAGCAACTGCCGCCGTCCGGCGATCACTTCGCCCACGCGGCTCGGGGTCAGGTCGCAGCGGCGCGCGATCATCGACGGATAGATGCCTGCTCGTGCCTTGACCAGCTGAAAGATGCGGCCGAAGTCTCTGGCCTGGCATGCCTCGATCATCACTGGGTCCGTGAGCAGGCTGACCGGGAGTTCCTTCGAGCGAGATGGCTCGGGCATTGGGCACGCTCCGGCATGAGGACTACGGATCGCTGCACTTGGTCAACCGAGGGTGATGTTACCCAAGTTGGGTAATCCGCTTGGCCTTTCTGGCCGGGCCCGCGGATCGCGATGCTCCTGACCATGGCGAACGGACAGGACGACGTACAGATGACGCTGCGGGTCTCCCGCGACTCCGGCCAGACGTGGGGACCTCTCACGGAGGTACGCGTGGGCAAGGACCCGGTGGTCCCGGAGAACCCGGGCCGCTACCCGCCGTGCGTCTGCCCCCGGTGCTCACAGCAGGCCCGGAACGCCGTCGCATCCTTCCGGATGGTGTCGTGATGCGGTGCGTGCACTGGCGCCGGGTGTCCCTCGACCTGGCACGAGAAGCGCGGGAGAAGTCGGCCGCCACGTACATCGACAGGGCAGTGCAGTGCCAGCTGTCCGCGCACGACGAGGGTGAGCACTTCGGTCTCCTCACCGACGCCGGTGCGTACGGGACCGCGCTGTGGCTCCGCTGGCACGGGACGGACGAGGCGGAACTTGTCGTACTGCCGGACTGCCCGGTGGCCGCCCCGGGGCCCGACGGTGAGGGCTGCTGTCTGTTCGCCGACCACGCCAAGCAGCACACCTGGGAAGACGCCCTGGAGGAGGTCTCGTGCACCAGCTGATCGCGAGCCCGCACAAGACCCGGCGCCCTCGCTCGCCTCGCAACGAACAGTGCGGGGACTGCGGTGGCAGCGGTGCCAACTCGTCCGGCAAGACCTGCGGCACCTGCAACGGCCTGGGCGAGATCCACTGCCGCGCCGGCCGCCAGGAGTCCCGTGTGCTGTCCCGCTCCGTGATCCGGAAGGAGGGCCACCGATGGCCCACGCTCTGATCGCCTCCCCGTTCCTCGACGGACACCTTCTCCTCAAGCCGGGAGCAAGGGCCGGCGCCCGAATCTCCGCCGACCACTTCGAGGGCCTGCGCCAGGCCGCCACGGATGGTCAGTCGCTTCCCGCCTGGGCGGTGCAGACCGCCGCCGACGTGTGGGGCCTGGACCTGGGCGGACGGACCACGCAAGGCACAGTTCTGGTACGCGAGCCATCCCCGTACGGCTACTGCCGGGCGTCCTGGGAGATCAACCTCGGCTGCAACTTCGGCTGCAAGCACTGCTACCTCGGCGAGCGCCCGTTCTCCGGCCTCGGCTGGGAGGACAAGGTGCGGCTGTTGGACATCATGCGCGAGGCGGGTGTCCTGTGGCTTCAGATCACCGGCGGCGAGCCCACCATGGATCCCCATTTCCAGGGCGCCTACCGGTACGCCTGGCAGGCCGGGATGATGCTCACCATCTCGACGAACGGCTCGCTGCTCTGGCGGCCGGACCTCCTCAAGCTCTTCCGGGACTGCCCGCCCTACCGGCTGGTGGTCAGCATGTACGGGGCGAGCGAGGAGTCCTTCGACACGCTCACCCAGCGCCGCGGGGCGTGGAAGGCGTTCCGGCGCGGGATGGACGCAGCACGCGAGGCGGGCCTGCCTCTGCGGATCAACGTCGTGGTGACCGAAGACAACGCCTCCGAGGCCGACCAGATGGCCGCCCTCGCCGAGGAGTGGAACGTCGAGAACCACGCGTACACGAACATGACGCCCACAATCTACGGCGGCGGTGAACCGCTGCTCGCGCAGTCCGCCGCCCACCTGCGGCAGCGCAAGCCGTTCGCCGGCTGCAACGCGGGACACACCTTCTTCCACGCCGACCCACACGCCAAGGTCTCGATCTGCAAGGTCGGCCGCGACGACCAGATCGACCTGATGGCCGAAGGCATCGACGGCCTCGCCCGGCTCGGCACCATCGCCGACCGCCTCATGCTTCGCACCGGTGGGTGCGAAGGCTGCGCCCTGTCCGGCACCTGCCGGGTCTGCCGCCCCCTGGCCAAGCACTACCAGGAAGCGAAGGCGCCGCTGCACAGCTACTGCCAGCACGGAGACAAGGAGAACGCCTCATGACCCCGCCCGTACCGGTGACCATGCTCCCCGGCCCGCCGGCCTCGGCCCGCCGCGCCGCCCCGCCCGTCGCGACTGCGTCGATCACCGCCGTCCAGGACCTCGACGTGATCGTGGAGAGCGCGGAGTGCTCCTGCGACGCCGGGGACGACAACCCCCACTGACCGACACGATCCGGTCAACTCCGCTCAGGCCCCGGCGTGCTCGCGTCGGGGCCTGAGCCCTGACCGGCCCACCGCTAGGGTGCCGCACATGTTCTTCCGCTGGGACTGGCTTCGACCCCAACTGACCGCGCCGATCGTGCCGACTCTTGGTCCTGTCCACCCCGATGCCCTGACCGTCGGCCTCTTCGAGGACACCCTGCGAGCAGCCGACACCGGGGACTTCCTGCCCTACGACAAGGACCGGCGTTGGGGCGGTGAGAAGGACGAGAAAGTCCTCCGCGAGGACGTGGTCCACCAGCCCGAGCGCACCCTCATCCCCACCCTGACCCAGCGCGGACGCGGCACTGTGAAGGTCTTCGCCTATGGGCTCCCCGACAGCGTCGTGGATGAGGCCGCCGAGCTGGCCGCCAAGCTCGCCGCCGCGCACGACGTGGCGGGTGCCCGGGTCGTACGCCCCCTTGGTCCTGAGACCGCACACCCGCGCGGCACCCGCATCCAGCTGAAAGACTTCACCACCGCCCCCTGCCCCGCCCCCGATGGCCCGGTCCGGCCCGTCACCGCCTGGCCGACCGCTGTGCAGGACACCTTCGCCCCATTCGCCGAGGCCATGACGGGCGATGGCCTGGCCTTCCTCCACACTCAGATGCAGGCCGGCCGGTGCGGCCCGGTCCTTGCCGCCGCCATCGAGGACCGCATCGTGGGCGCAATCGGCCCCATGGAAGTACGCCCCGACGCAATCGGCTGCCCCCAGCTCATGCCCCAGTACTTCGCCGTCCTGCCCGAGACCCGAGGCCAGGGCCTCGGGCGCCTCCTGTGGCGGGCCGCGATGCACTGGGGCCAGACCCACGGAGCCGCCTACCAGCTCCTCCAGACCGAGGTCGACGGCCCCTCAGACCGGCTGTGTCAATCCGAAGGACTGGCCTCCCTCGGCTTCAACCACACCACGTCCGCGTAGCTCCGGACCGCGTCACCTTCCCTGGTCAGCTGCCCTGTGCCGTTGGCGACCTCAGCCACAGAAAGTCAGCCACGACGGCGGGTGCGCCGACCGACCACCCGCCACGTGTGTCTCCAGCGACCACCCACCGGCCCCAGCCACGCTTCCCCACTCCGTCACGGCCTCGGCCACGTTGCAGCCTGAGCGCTGCCGTCCGCCTCGCCTGACGGATGGGCAGGAGGCCGACCGCCTGGGTCACGGCTGGTTGAACGGCAATCCGCGGTGCCCGGTGTGGACTTGGCATGCATCCCGCTTCTGCTGGCCGTGCTCGCCGTGGGGTGGCTGTCGGGGTTCTTCGCGGGTCTGGCTGCCCGCTCCTCGGGCTTTTGCGGCGCGAGTGGGCGGGGGCCGTCGCGGGCGGTGGCGGAGACATGGAGCCAGCGGCGGCCTGGGGCCGCCGCGCCGCGCGGCCCGCGCCAGCGGGCCGCCTTGATCCAGTAAAGAAACTTTGGACAGCTCACTCCTTCGGCCGCTTCGGCCGGTAGGTAGTGGGCTGTTTTGGCATGTCATGCCCCGTTCTCCTAGCGATCCAGTCGTTTCACACCGGTCTGTTCGCCGTATCGCCGAAATCTATCCACAGGCTCCCTGCGGTCTGATGTTCCTACTGGAAGTTGCCCACAGGCAGGAGGCGTACGACGTGAAAATTCAGGCGAGATGTCTGGTTTGGCTTATTTCACGCCATCACGCCGGAGATCTCGGAGCAGAGAGGGGGGCGTGATGCACGCCACTCATGCCGCTGTCACACGAGCGCATCTTTTCGCACCTGTAGCAGATGACGGGGGCGCCAGCTCGGCGGCTCCTACGAGGCGATCTATGAACTCGGAATTCCCGGATTCTCCGGATGATCGCGACGTGAGGGTGGAGCGAAAGGAGACAGCGGTGGCAGACCAGATGTGCAGCCCGGGGAGGGTTCGCCCTGACCGCCTCGCGGGATGTGATGCCGTATCGGGTGCTCGTGGGGCGGGCGTTGCGGCAATGCATTCCCGTGGGGCGGGAGTTCCCAGATTCGGGGGTCGAGCAATCCGCAGGGATGTTGCAGGGTTGGCCAGGTCCTACGGCCTGTGGGCTGCGCCGCCCACGGTCAACCTCTCCGCAGGGTGCCCCATGGCCGGCGCCCCCATCCCAGGATCCACCACGGAAGGGGAGGCTGGATCGTGGCGCAACTACCCCTAATTAGCGGGGAATTTGGAAACCCCCGCAGTGATGGATGGGCGCCACCGCGGGGTCCTGTCCGGCCGGAAATACCGCACACGCGCAACAGGAACGGGGTGGGCATGAACGACTGGGAACAGCAGGCGATAGCCGGGTATCTGTTTCAGCTGGGCGAGCGGGTGGAGCGCTTGTCTCAGTTGGCGGAAGAGGTGGCGACCGTGCTGGGTGCTATGACGGGTCCGGCTTCTGTACTGCCTCAAGAACCTGCTGGAAAAGCTGCGTGAGCTGGTCCACCTGGTGCGTGAGGTTCTCTACCTGTTGGGCCAGGGCGTTGAACTCCGGGCTGGCGTCCGGCCGGGTCAGCGTTCCCGGCTCGCGGGTGGCAGGTGATTCCGCAAGGCTCTGCGGGGTTGCCTCCGCCTCGCCTGAGGTCTGAGGCCCGGGGTTCGGCTCGCGCCTGAGTAGGTCGCGTAGCGAGGGCGGGCTTCCGGGGCCGCCCCACACTTCTTTGCGGCCGATCTGCGTCGTATACCAGGCGGGAGGGATGTAGTCGGGCGCTGGATCACCTGGATGCTCGGCATCGCCGGCCCCCTCGCCCTGAGGCGAGAGGACGTAGCTGCCCCGGCCCTGCACGGTGTGGATCAGGCCCTCGTCCCGCAGGACGCGCAGTGCGCTGCGGGCGGTCATGTTGGCGACCTCGAAACGTTCTTGCAGCTCACGGTGTGACGGGAGCTGCTGGCCGGGCTGCAGGACACCCCGCTCGATCTCGTCGCGCAGCACGTCCGCCATCCGCTTGTAGGGCGGGCGCGTGTCGCTGGAGGGCCGTTTCGTCATGGATCCAGAGTAGCGGCCCCTAGCCCAGCTATCCCGAGTTCAGCCAACCCACCTAGCGCGACATAGCTAAGTCACGCATCCATTCCCTGTTGACCTGGCTAGCCGGGCGAGCTAGGTTCTTCCCATCGGCCCCGCCAGGGGCCCCGAATCACAGGAGTGAGCACATGGCCCGTATCCCGGTCCTCGTCAAGCCGACCGACAACTACATCACCGGCACGGGCGGCGCCCCGAAGATCAAGAACCCGGAGACGGGGGAGATCGCGACCGACCGCGACACGGGGGAGACCCTCTACACGGTCACGGTGATGCAGATGTCGGACGGCCGTGCCGAGATCCTCAAGATCACCGTGCCGGAGTCCGGTCTCCCGGTGGGGCTGACGGCGGGAGTCATGGTCCGTCCGGTGGACCTGATCGCCACCCCGTGGGCGCGCATCTTCAACGGCAGCCTCTCCGACGGCGTCGCCTACCGGGTCTCGCGTCTGGAACTGGCCCAGGCCCCGGCCATGGCCGCGCCTTCCGCTTCGGCCGAGACGGTCTCCGAGTCGGCCGCTGCGGTCAAGAAGGCCGCGTAATGGGCGCCACTGCCGGGCGGGGTTCCGTCACTCCGCCCGGCGGCGGCAAGGGGGCCTCGCCCCTCTCCGCTGACGTACTGGCCGTCTTCACCGCCCACGGGATCGAACTGGACTGGATCGCCCGGATGCACGTCTCCCGCGCGGTTCATGAGGCCCGGATGTCGGTCTACGGCTACGGGATCTGCGCGGACGTCAAGGCATCCATCGAGGACATGAAGAAGAAGGGAATGGGGAGGGTTCGATGAACGTGGAAGAGGTCTTCGGCTGGGCACCGGTGGTGCTGGTGGCCTGCGCCGCGCTGCTGGCGATGTGGGCCGTTATCAAGACGGTCCGCTACGTGCGGGCGGACAAGGAAACGCGCCGGAGCATCCGGCAGGCCGTGAAGATCCGGATGACGTGGACTCGGCTGGCGAAGATGGCCGGGCTGTCGGTCACCGACCGCACCCCGCCCTGGCTGTCCGCCCTCACCACGAGCAAGGGCGCCCCGGAGCCCAAGCCGCGTGAACTGGTCCCGATGATCAAGACGCAGCCGGACCGGTACGGAGTGATCGTCCACATCAAGCTGCTGCCGAAGGTCGGGATCAAGGAACTCCAGGACAAGGCCCGGTTCCTGGCCGACGCCTGGGGCTGCGTCCGCGTCGCCGTCGAGGCCGGTAAGCCGGGCCACGCGATCCTGCGGGCGATCCGCCACGACCCGCTGAGCGACCACACCCAGTACGTACCGACCGGGAAGCCGCCCACCGACCTGACGGTGTGGCCGGTCGGCCGGGACGAGTACGGCGCCCCGGTCCGCATCGAACTCAAGAACAAGTCGGGGGCGGTGGTCGCGGGCGGTGTCGGCGGCGGCAAGTCCAACCAGCTCACCGCACTGATCACCTACTTCGGGCCGTCCCCGGCCGTGCAGTTCGCGGTGATCGACGGCAAGGTGTCCGACGCTGCCCACGGTGACTACGCGGACGTGCTGCCCCGTGTGTTCGCGCACGCCGGAAACGACCTGCGAGAGGCCAACGCGCTGCTGCGGCGGCTGGTCAAGCTGCTCCACGACCGTGCCACGGCGGCTCGGAAGGTGCTGGGCACGGCGAACATGTGGAACGTCGGCCCCAGCGAACAGTGGCCGCTGGTGATCGCCATCATCGACGAGTCCCACACCTTCTTCCACGACCACAAGGGCAGTGACAAGGAGACCCGCGCACTCGCTGCCCTCGCGGCGGAGAACGTCCGCCTGACGGGTCTGCTCGTCAAGGGCGGCCGGTCGGTCGGAATCTTCACGGTGCCGGCCACCCAGAAGGCGACCGGCGACGCCATCCCCACCTCGATCCGGGACGTGTGCAGCGCTGCCCTCTCCTTCTACCAGCGCACCACCGAAGCGTCCGTCGCCGCGCTCGGGGATGACATCCGCAACTGGCCGGACATGGACCCGATCAACCTCCAGGGCTCCCAGTACGTAGGCGTCGCGTCCATGGCCGCCGAAGGGCGCCCCGGCTTCGTCCGCGTCCGTACCCCCTACCTCGACCCCGCCAGTGCCGTGACCGTCGCCCTCGCCACCGCCCACCTCACCCAGGACCCGACGGTGCTGCTGGCCAACCTGACCGCGCCCAGCCTGCGCAAGGCTGAGCCTCCGGAGGACGACGCTCCCGCCGCAGCCTGAACCCCCAACCCCATGCCCGTACCCAACTCCCCGGGAAGGGAGGTGAATTACCTTGACGGAAGACCGGACGACGCAGCGCACCATCACCGTTGTGATGATCTTGATCGCCGCCCTGGCGTTCGTGTTCTCCTTCGGGAACGTCTGGGCCCTGGCCCTGCGGCTCGGAGTCCCGGCCCCGATCGCTCCGCTGATCGCGCCCATGGTGGACCTGTCGGTGATCGGGCTCCTGGTCGCGCTGCGCTCCCTGTCTCTGCGTGGAGTCCCCGCCGGTGACCTGCGCTCGGCAACTCGGCTCATGCACCTGTCCGGCCTGCTGACCCTCGCCCTCAACACCGCGCACCCGCTCCTGGCCGGACACTACGGACGGGCCGCCCTCGACAGCGTGGCCCCGCTCCTCCTGCTCGGCTGGGGCTCAGTGGGTCCCGCCCTGCTCCGGCACTTCCACGCCATCGCCCCCACCGCCCCCGGTCCCTCGCCGGTCCCGGTATCCGAACCGGTCACGGCACCGGCTCCTGAGCCGGACACAGAACCGGCCACGGCCGTGATGGAGCCCATCGCCGAACCCGCAGCGACCCTCGCCGCGCCGGCTCCGATCACCACCGCCACACCGGCCCCAGTGGTGAAGACCGCCCCGGCTCAGTCCCTTGTGGTCCCGGAGCCGCTGATGGCCGCGGCCCGCACCATCGCCGCATCCCACCTGGCCGCACACGGCGAACCCATCACTCCGGTGCAGCTCCGCACCCGCCTCGGCATCGCCCTGCCGCTCGCCACCGCCGCGCACGCGGCCCTGTCGGTCTGACCCGCCCGCCGGCTTTCCCGGCACCTCCCCACCTCTCGGCCCCTCTGGGCCTGACCCGCCATGCCTGCGGCCAGCACCCGACTCCGACCGTGGTGCTGCCCGGGGCCCTCCTCATCAGCGGAAAGGATCCTCCTGCCGATGCCCCGCGACCTCGACCTGCGGCACGTGATCAGCCCCGCTGTCCGGGACCTGATCGAACTGGCCAACCTCGACAACTTCGACCGCACCCGCGACCAGATCACCCGCCTGCACGGTTGCACCCGACCGATCAACCTCGTCGGCCACACCACCACCCGCAATGCCGCCACCGGCGAAACGATCCGCTCGTACTCCACCAGCGACGAACCCACCGGACGGCTCCTGACCACCTGCGGCAACCGCCGTGCCTCCCGCTGCCCCGCCTGCTCCCGCACCTACGCCGCCGACACCTACCACCTCGTCCGCGCCGGACTCTGCGGCGGCAAGGACGTATCCGAGACCGTCCGCGCCCACCCCCGCGTCTTCCTCACCCTCACCGCCCCCTCCTTCGGCCCCGTCCACAACCGCCCCACCACCAAGGACGGCAAGTCCTACGCCTGCCGCTGCGGCATCCACCACCTCGACGGGGCCCCCGAACTCGGAACGCCCCTGCACCCCAAGACGTACGACTACACCGGCGCCGTGCTGTGGAACGCCCACGCCGGAGCCCTGTGGGCCCGCTTCACCCTCAACCTCCGCCGCGCCCTGGCCGCACACTTCAGCATCACCCAGAAGGACATGAAGCCGGTCCTGCGCGTCTCCTTCGCCAAGGTCGCCGAGTACCAGAAGCGCGGCCTGGTCCACTTCCATGCCGTCGTCCGCTTCGACGGCCCCGACGGCCACACCAGCGCCCCGCCGGCCTGGGCCACCGTGGGCGACCTGCGCACCGCCATCGCCACCGTGGTCGAGAGCACCACCCTCACCGTCACCTCCGACACCATCGGTGACCAGGAGATCAGCTGGGGCAAGAAGTTCAGGGCCGACGAGATCACCGCCCTGGGCGACGGCGAACTCACCGACGCCGCCGTGGCCGGGTACGTCGCCAAGTACGCCACCAAGAACGCCGAGGACTCCGGAACCGTGGAGCGGTCCCTGATCTGCCGGACCTGTTCCGGACGGGGCACCGTCGGCGGACGCGTCAAAGACCTGTGCCCGGACTGCGAAGGCACTCGCCAGGCCGAACCCCTCAAGGACCTGCCCGTCCACCGGCACGTGAGGCAGATGATCCGCACCGCCTGGGACCTCGGCGGCCTGCCCGAGTTCGCAGACCTCAAGCTCTGCAAGTGGGCCCACATGCTCGGCTTCCGCGGCCACTTCTCCACCAAATCCCGTGCCTACTCCACCACCCTCGGAGCCCTCCGCGACGTACGCCGCGCCTGGCGACTCGCCCAGGCCGACGCCGCCCGCACCCGCGCCGGCCACCCCACGCCCACCCCGGACACCGTCCTCGTCACCGAGTCCTCCTGGGCCTACCTGGCCTCTGGGTACCGCCCCGGCGAGGAACTCCTCGCCGCCCAGACCCGCCACGACATCAACCAGACCCGCGCCGACAAGGAACGTGCCAAGACCGAAGGGGAGGTATGGCAGTGACCGCCGCACCGACCACCCGCATGCTGACCCTCGTGGAAGCGCTGACCGAGCTGCGCATGTCCCGGGCCGCCTTCTACCGGCTCCGCGCTCGCGGGAAGGCGCCCCGCTGCCTCAAGCTCCCCAACGGACAGATCCGCATCCGCCGAGCCGACCTCGACATCTGGTTCGAAGGTTGCGAGGTGCCCGCGTGCTGACGTATGACGTGAAGATCTGGGGCATCCGCAAGCGCGCCGACCGGGCCGCCGCCTACCAACTCCGCTGGCGAGTCGGTGCCCAGCCGTTCTCCAAGAGCTACAAGATCAAGGCCCAAGCGGACGGCCGCCGTGCGGAGTTGCTGACCGCCCTACGCAATCGCGAGCGCTTCGATACCGACTCAGGTCTGCCCGAATCCGAGGTTCGGGCCCTGGGATCCCCCACGTGGTTCGCCCACGCTCGTGCCTACGCCGAGATGAAGTGGCCGGCGGCCTCGGCCAAGCACCGCGCGAGCATCGCGGATGCCCTGGCTACGGTCACGTCCAGGCTGGTCAAGGACAACCGCGGTGCTCCGGCACCGAAGGCTCTTCGAGCCGCGCTCTACGCCTGGTCCTTCCGGTTCGTCCGCGGTGACGACGGTGAACTGCGTTGCCGACTCGATGTGGAGACGCCACCGGCCGACATTGTGGCCGCGCTCGACTGGATCGAGCGTAAGTCGGTAGACATCGCCGACCTGAGCACGCCTTCTGTAGTGCGGTCCGCGCTCAACGCCCTGAAACTCAAGATGGATGGGACGCCTGCGGCCGAGAACACGGTCAGGCGCAAGCTCCCCGTGTTCAGCAACTGCCTCCGGTATGCCGTGGAGTGCGAGCTATTGACGAAGCTCCCCCTGGGCCAGGTGGACTGGAGCCCGCCGGGGACGGACGACGAGATCGACTTCCGATTCGTTCCCGGCCCCAGGCTCGCCAAGGACCTGATCGACACCGCTGGTAGGCAGGGCAAACGCGGTCAGCACCTGAAAGCGTTCTACGGCTGTCTCTACTACGCGGCGAATCGCCCGGGGGAAGCAACCGGGCTGCGCGAGAACGATTTCGTCCTCCCAGAAGAAGGCTGGGGAGAGGTGATCCTCTCGACCAGCACCCCGCGTGTGGGTTCGGGCTGGACGGACACCGGCGAGTCCTTCGACACCAGGGGTCTCAAGAAGCGGTCCCGCAAGGCAACCCGCTCCGTGCCCATCCCGCCCGTCCTGGTTCGCCTGGTGCGCGAGCACATCAAGCAGTTCGGCACCGCCGAGGACGGTCGCCTCTTCCGCGCTGTCCAGGGCGGCCACCTACTCTCGAAGGAGTACGGCGAAATCTGGCAGGCCGCCCGCCGCGAGGTCCTGACCGAGGCCGAGGTCACCTCCTCGCTGGCAGACGTGCCGTACTCCCTCCGGCACGCGGGCGTCTCCCTCTGGCTCGACTCCGGTGTCACGCCCGCCGAGGTCGCCCGCCGAGCCGGCCACAGCATCGCGGTCCTCTTCCGCTTCTACGCCAAGGCGATACATGGATCTCAAGATAGAGCCAACGCTCTGATAGAGAGTCGATTGCTCTAGCGTCACCTCGACGCGATCTGACCGCTCACCTCTCCAGCCGGAGCAGGAATGGCGATGGCCGATTCCCCATCCACCTCGGGCCCCTCAAGGTACTGGTCGAGAAAACCCTCCAACTGGGACACAACCAATTCCCACTCGTCAAGCACAACGGAAGAAGCATTCAAAAGACCTGAGCGACCATGCAGAATGTCCGATGACTTCTTATAGATATGGCGAGATAGCCTAATCACGCCAAGAACCTCTCCATACCTATCCTGTCCCACAAGGCCAAGCACAAAGGCCAGTTGAGCATCCGCCCCGTTTGAGACAGTCGGAGGCCGATCCGGTTTGGACACTAGCTTATAGGCACCAAAAGAAACCCTCTCGATTCGCAGCCTCAACTCCAGAACCTTGATTCTGCGCAACGAGAGGTCGGCCACATCCATTCAGAAATCCCACTCCCCTAGGGTCGAGCAAGCATCAAGACCTGCTCTGATCTCCAACTTCAGATCAGCCTTCACTTCCTCTCCCCCGTGTGCAGCACTGTTCCACTTGGCAACGTGATGCCCGCATGCCTGCCGGGCCTTGTCGACAGGGTGAGAAAGAGCTGGATCCAAAGAGATGATCCGCTTGGCAACATCGAGTCGCTTGACGGTTGTCATTGCTTCATCAAGGAGCCCCAGCGAAGTAGCCACGTTCTCCCCTGAGTGCAGCGAATACCGGACTACACACTGCCTCAGCGCGTCATCCAATGCCTGCCGCAGCAACCCTCGAATGATCTGCACCTCACTGAGGTATCCGGTAGAAGACACCTTGGGCGAGAACTGCCATACCGATTCGGCATCCTTAATAAGGACCCGCCAAAGCTCGTCGGTCTTCTCAACAGAGATCTCTCCCCGGATCCCGTCACGACTTACGACCCACGCATCGCACACATGGCTCCGCGCCAGAAGATGCTCTTTCAAACGCTCATCGTGAGTTAGAACGATGACGCGCCTAACCCTAGCCAGGTCGGAAATAACGGCGGCGAGTCTGTCGACCCTAATTTCATCGAACGAATGGACGGGATCGTCAAGGATCAGGAAATTGAAGGGCCCAGAACCAGCCGTCGCAAAAAGCGGAGCAAGCAAGAAGGCATTCCTCTGCCCCGCGCTCAGCATGGCAAGCTCCAGCTTGTTCCCATCAGCTCCCTGTACGGAGATTTCAGCTCGTGTACGCTTGAGGCTTACCGATTCCAGGACGATTCCAGCATCTTTCAGGAGACGCTCCACCTGCACGCCGGCCTTACCTTCGAAACGCACAGTGCGCCCGGTACGGAGACGGTCCTCAAGTTCGCCGATACACTTGCGCGTAGCCTCCCAGAGTGGAGCAGAGTCGGCTTCCTCGTGATCCTGCTCCCAGGCCACGATGTACGGTTCTAGCGTCGCCCTACGACCCCGTCGCCACTGGGCTGAAATATCACTCAGCTCGATCGCCTTACTCGAAAGGCCCTTCCAGGCTTCCCCTGAAAGTTCCGCTCGAATGCTGAGGAATCCTTTTACTACAGGGGCGACAGGCTGTTCGCCGTATGCCTCGAACGCCGCCAGCAGAGCTGCGTATTCGGATCGAAGACTGCCGAGCAGTGATTCATCGAACTCATCCAGACCCGAGACTATGTCGAGAACTGTCGGGATGACTTCAACGGCTCCGCGAAGTGCCTTCAGTGAGGATTTTGCCGCATTCCTCCTTGGTGCAGTCTCGGCGACATTTGCCAGGTTGTCAGCTAGACGCTGCACCCAATCGGAAACCTCACTGTCACAGACCGGGCAGATATAACCGCTGTTGGCAACCTGCTCGACCTCCGAATGGAGAGAAGTCAGATGAACCGCCAAACGATGGTGGACCGTAGGAACATCCCCTAGCACCAACTCCAGTGCACGGTCGACATCACGCAGCGAAGAATCCAGTCTCTCGATTCCAGCCGCCGTAACCTCGGGTAGTGTTGCTCCGACTTCGGTGAGGCCGTTCTCAGTCAGCCAGACCCGCACGTCGCGCACATCGTCGCTCCAGGACACATCTGGAAGATGGTGCTGTGGTTCGAGTCCCAAGAAGTGGGCATCTACCCTTGCCACCCTCTCCTTAGCGCTCTTGAGTGCGGCAGCGAGACGCTTACGACTATCGGATGCGGAGGAGCTGATCTCCTCAACGCGACGTTCCAGGTGATCAAAGCAGCCACCGAGTGCGAGCAAATTCTCAATGTACCGCTGCAGATCTTCGTGCTGCTGCACACGCCTCTCTACATCGGCATATGAAAATACTGGCGGGTGGGATTCCACGGCATAGCTCCATGGGGTCTCCGAGATTTCGAAGCCCACAGGCTCCCCGCTCGAAATCTCACGGAGAGAATCGAAGTTGTTAACCTGGCCATCCTTACCGATTCGAGCGGTGAGCCGAAGGGACTCATCACCTCGCATCAGAACGACTTCAACCGTTGATTCTTCCGCATCACGGGCACAGTTCACTTTCTCCCACAGTGGACTCTTCCCGCTTCTCGCAGTCGCCGGGGTAACTGCCGCCCACCAGTCCGATCGACCCGAGAGCGCCGTTCGAATTCCATCAGAGATGCTCGACTTCCCAGATCCATTGGGCCCGTGAAGGATAGTCACACCCGGCGTCGGGTCAAACTGAAAGGAAAAGGGAACGGTCGCACCCTGAAACCCCTCGATCCTCAGCGAAACGAGGTCCCACGAAATGCCACTCGTAGGATCCCATGCATCGGTTCTCCCAGTTCCCCCGATCTCTTCGATCAGAGTGAGGAGGTTCTCCCAAGCCTGTCTCTTCTGGGGGCTGTTCGCGCGAGCCACCGCGATCTTGCTTTCCTCGGCAAGGTCTGCGTATGTAAGAAGACTCAGCTCGCTAGAGCCGGCCGAGGCTCGGGCGCGATCGCCATCAGGGGCCGAACTGGTAGCCGTGTAACGATGAGGGTCCACCGATGCTCCCTGTGCAGAACGCTCCTTGCGATTCGCGATGTTACCCAGGTAACTACGGCTGGTGCATGGGGTTTTGCCCGATTCCCTTCCCCTGAACCTGAAGCACGCACGGCGGTCCACACCTGGTCCACACGCCCTGATCCAAAGCGGCACACGGGTGGGTCAGGGTGAGACAGGGCCCCACGAAGAAAGGGTGCCCCTGGTCGGGGCACCCCTTCTGGTCAGCACGTTCTCTGACCTGCTGCGGTGGGTGTGGGATTTGAACCCACGGTGACATCGCTGCCACGACGGTTTTCAAGACCGTTCCCTTAGGCCGCTCGGGCAACCCACCCCGCGCCGCCGTGTGTCCACGGACGGCGCGGGGGACAGCCTAGCCGGTCAGTTGTCGCCCGTGCGTTCGCCGAGGGTGACCGTGGCCGTGGCGGTCTTGCCGTCGCGCTCGTAGGTGATCTTGACCGAGTCGCCCGGCTTGTGGGTCCAGATCTCGCTGATCAGGGTGGGGCCGCTGTCGATCGGGTGGTCGTCGAAGGCCGTGATCACATCGCCCGCCTTCAGGCCCGCCTTGGCCGCCGGGCCGTTGGCCGTGACCGAGGAGGTGCCGCCCGAGCCCTGGGAGGCGATCGTGGCGCCCTCGCCCTTCTCGTTCATGTTCACCGTCGCGCCGATCACCGGGTACACCGGCTTGCCCGTCTTGATCAGCTGCTGGGCCACGTTCTTCGCCTGGTTCACCGGGATCGCGAAGCCCAGGCCGATCGAGCCCGCCTGGGTCTGGCCGAAACCGCTCCCCGTGGACTGGATGGCCGAGTTGATGCCGATCACCGCGCCGCTCGCGTCGAGCAGCGGCCCGCCCGAGTTGCCGGGGTTGATCGAGGCGTCCGTCTGCAGCGCGCTCATGTACGAGTTGCTGCCGCCCGAGGCGTCGCCCGAGGCGACCGGGCGGTTCTTGGCGCTGATGATGCCCGTCGTCACCGTGTTCGACAGGCCGAAGGGCGCGCCGATCGCGATCGTCGAGTCACCGACGGCCACCTTGTCGGAGTTGCCCAGCGGCAGCGGCTTCAGGCCCTTCGGCGCGTTCGTGAGCTTCAGTACGGCCACGTCGTAGCCCTCGGCCCGGCCGACGACCTCCGCGTCGTACGACTTGCCGTCCGGGAACGTCACGGAGAGCGTGCCGCCGTCCGCCGCCGATGCCACCACGTGGTTGTTGGTGACGATGTGGCCTTCCTGGTCGTACACGAAGCCCGTGCCCGTACCGCCCTCGCTCTCGCCGCCCTGCGAGCCGCCGGACTTCGCCTGGATCGTGACCACGCTCGGCAGCGCCTGGGCCGCGACCGCGGCGACCGTGCCCGGGTCGCGCTTGAAGGCCGCGGGGGCCTCGCTCGAGGAGACCGTGGTCGAGCTGCCGCCGTCGTCGCCGCGCTGGGCCGCCCAGTAGCCGATGCCACCGCCGATGCCGCCCGCGACGAGCGCCGCGGCCAGGACCGCCGCCACGAGACCGCCGGTCCGCCTGCGCGGGGCCGCCGGAGCGTGAGCCGCGGGCGGGGGCGGGGCGCCCCAGGCCGGTACGGCCGGCGGGGGAGGCGGCCAGCCGGCGCCGGAAGCGGCCGCCGCGCCGACCTGTTCCGGGGCGGGGGCGTGGCCCGGGGCGGAGGCGTGGGCGACCGTCGGCGCATCGGCCGGGGCCGGGGCCGGAGGCGGGCTCGCCGGCGAGGCCGGGGTCTGCGCCGTCGTCGGGGCAGAGGTCGGTTCGGGGGTCGGCTCGGGGGTCGTTCCGGGATGCGTCGGTGCCGACGTCGTCGATTCCGGCGTCGGCGTCGAGGGAGGCGTCGGAGGGGCGGACGGGGTGGGCGGGGTCGCCGGTGCCTCCGTGCCCTCGTTCTCGGTGCTCACAGCTCGCTCTCCTCGTTGACTGCGCGGGGTGGTGGTACCTACTGGTCACCTACCGGGTCCAGGGTGCTGCACCAGCTTTTCCCACAGGACGTCAGGCCGCTGTAAGGCGGAGCTGTGCATTCACACTCCTACCTTTATATACGGACAGAAAGGACGCCTTCCGGTGTGCCCGTCCGACCCCGCCAATGGCACCATGACGCCGTGACTCACGCACGGCAGCACCCGAACCGCGTCCCCCTCCAGGTCGTCGCCCACCGTGGAGCCTCCGAGGACGCACCGGAACACACCCTGGCCGCCTATGTGAAGGCCATCGAGGACGGCGCCGACGCGCTGGAGTGCGACGTCCGGCTCACCGCCGACGGCCATCTCGTCTGCGTCCACGACCGCCGCGTCGACCGCACCTCGAACGGCCGCGGCGCCGTCTCCGCCCTCGAACTCGCCGATCTCGCCGCCCTCGACTTCGGCACCTGGAAGGGCCGCGACGAGTCCGGCGAAAGCCCGGACCGGGGCGACCCCGGGGCCACGTCCGTCCTCACCCTCGAGCGCCTGCTGGAGCTGGTCAGCGACGCCGGGCGCCGGGTCGAGCTGGCCATCGAGACCAAGCACCCCACGCGCTGGGCCGGTCAGGTCGAGGAGCGGCTGCTCCAGCTGCTCAAGCGGTTCGGCCTGGACGCGCCCGCGTCCTCCGCCGACTCCCCCGTCCGCGTCATGAGCTTCTCCGCGCGCTCCCTGCAGCGGATCGCCCTGGCCTCGCCGACGCTCCCCACCGTCTCCCTCGCCCAGTTCGTCTCGCCGCGGCTGCGCGACGGGCGCCTCCCCGCGGGCGCGCGCATCGCCGGGCCCTCGATCCGGATCGTCCGCCACCACCCCGCCGTGATCCTGCGGCTCCAGAAGGCCGGGCACCAGGTCCACGTCTGGACGGTCGACGACGCCGAGGACGTCGAGCTCTGCGAGCGCCTCGGAGTGGACGCGATCATCACCAACCGGCCCAAGCAGGTGCTCGCCCAGCTGGGCCGCGACTGAGTCGCCTCCCGGTGGGCCGCGACCGAGCCGTCTCCGGGCCCGGCCGCGACCGAGCCGTCTCCGGGCCGGGCCGCGACCCGGCCGTCTCCGAGTCCCTGCCCAGGGCACCCGGTTTTGGCCCCGTCGAACGGCTGGTTTTCGCCCCCTCAGCCTCTCTCTTCCCTTACGTCACAAGGGTTCCCAGGGCTTTCAGGGAGTGCACCGGCGCGTTCGATGCGTACGCGATCGTCACGAGTGCCTCATCGAACGCGGATTGGCCGGTTTCCGGTCCAGTCCATTGGGGCATCCACACGGTGGCGTGGGGCAAAGGAGGTCTCGGGGGTGGCGTTGGTGGTGGCACAAGAAGTGCCCACGTCGTCGAGCATGGCCGTACCCCATGGCCCTGCGGGCGTGGGTAAGGCGCGACACCGGATGCGGGACGAGCTGTACCGCAGCGGAATGTCCGATTCGGTCGTCGACGACGCGGTGCTGATCCTTTCCGAGCTGCTCAGCAATGCCTGTCGCTACGGCAGGCCGCTGGGGCAGGCGGATCGGGGCGACGGGGATGTACGGGCGGCCTGGCGGGTGGACCCGGCGGGCGGCCTCAGAGTCGAGGTGACGGACGGCGGTGGCCCGACCCGGCCCGTTCCGGCGACGCCCTCGGTGACCGCACGGGGCGGCCGCGGGCTGAACATCATCAGTGCGCTGGCCCAGGACTGGGGCGTACGCGACAGCGCGACCGGCGAGGTCACCGTCTGGGTGGTGGTCACGGAAGGACACCGCCGCGAGGACTTCGCGGCCCGTGTCGGCGGCGGCTCGCGCTTCGACATCCTGGACGCGTACGACGATCTGGACTGACCTCGTACGAGCGCGGGTGCGGGTGCGGGTGCGAGTCCTGGTGCGGGTACGCGGACCGGACCCTCGCGGACCGGACGTCGCTCACCGGCCTCGCGGACGCTCCTGGAGCGGACCCCGCGGACAGGCGGCCCGCGGTCCGGCGGCCCGCCTGAGGGGCGTCGGTGCCCGGTGCGGCTAGGCTCGCGCCCGGAACAAGCACCGCACCGCCGCGATCGGGAGAAAGCCACACCATGGCCAAGAAGCGCCCCCAGACGAAGGCCGGCAAGACCGGTCAGGCACAGGTCACGAGCGGGGAGATCCCGGTCGTCGGCGCCCGCGAGCCGTGCCCGTGCGGTTCGGGCCGCCGCTACAAGGCGTGTCACGGCCGGACCGCCGCACACGCCGTGACCGAGCTCGTCCAGCGCCCCTTCGAGGGCCTGCCCGGCGAGTGCGACTGGGTCGCGCTGCGCGAGCTGGTGCCCGCCGCCACCGTGCCGCTCACCCTCAAGGGCGGGCTTCCGGAGGGCGTTCCTTCCGTGACCCTCGCGACCGTGCTGCCCATGGCGTGGCCGGCGCTCCGCCGCGACGACGGCTCCGTCCTGCTCGCCCTGCAGAACGACTCCACCTCCGGCGACCTCGCCCGCGACCTCGCCGACACCCTCCAGCGCGCCCTGGAGACCGAGCCGGGCACGCCGGTCCCCCCGCGCCGCGTACCGGCCGAGGGCCCGCGTCTCCAGGACCTGCTCGACGCGGACGCCGCGTTCGCCCCGGAGGTCCACTCGGGCTTCGAGTTCTGGATTCCGCAGTCCTCGGACGGCGCCGACCCGGAGGTCGCCGCCTCCCTGGAGCGGGCCAACGCGGCCGCGATCCCCACCGTGAAGCTGACGAGCGTCGACTCCTCGTACTGGTGCGAGACCCCGGACAAGAACCACCTGCGCTGGGTCATGCCGTACCCGGAGGAGAAGCTCCTCGACGCGCTCGCCCGCCTCCAGGCGGCCGGTGCGACCTCCCTCGGACCGGACACCCGGCTCGTCGGTTCGTTCCGCGCCCATGGCCTGATGGTGCCGGTCTGGGACCTGCCGACGGCGATGACCGCCGAGGACTGCGAGAAGCCGGCGGCCGAGTTCGCCGAGCGGCTGGCCGAGGCGCTCGCCTCGGACGCCCCGCTCACGGCGGAGGAGCGGCGTGCGCGCGGCGGCCTCACGAACCGTCAGGTGACTCTCAGCTGATACCCCGGACGGTATCGGTGACTGACAGACCGACCAGTCGGTGACTTCCACCACAACCTGGTCTTCGGACGGGTAAATCCCTGTCCGAATAACCGAGATCGAATTTGCGAACCGCAGATCTCTTGTTACCGTTCTGGAAGCCCGGTCGCTGGTGCATCCCCCGTCGCCAGCGATCGGGCCTTTCCATGTCCGCTTCCGGCAGGTCCGGAGCGTCGACGCTCAACTTCCTTCACTGTCCGCCGTGTTGCTACCGGCCCGCAGCAGCAGCGGAGTGTTGTCCCCCTCGCCCGTGCCGGCGAATTCCGCCACCGCCGTATACGCCGCGGCCGTGCCCCGACCGCGCTCCCTGGGCGTTTCACAGGTACCCGGTTCGTCCTGCGCCGTGACCGGGCAGCGGACTTGCACGGTGCGCCCGCCGGGGGCCAAGAGGGTAAGAAACGCGTCGAGATCCTGGCCGGTTGCATTCCGGTAGTACGTACGCGCCCATGTGTCGGGTCCTTCGGCCAGGACGCAGGTCTGCGCCTCGACCCCCTCGGGGGAGGCGAGTTCCGGCCCACACCTCGTGGCCCGCTCCGGAGAGCCCGGAGAGCCCGGGGACGCGGGGGCGGGACCCGCGGCGGGGTCCACAGCGGGTTCGGCGGCAGGTGCGGCGGCGGGAGCCCCCGAAGCCCCCGCCGAAGCCTCCGGAGCCGCCCCGGCCGACGGAACCACCGGGGCGGACGGAGCCACCCCGGCTTCCGGGACCGAAGCGCGCTCCGCGCGGGGGCCGGTACCGAGCCCGTCCAGCAGGTCTCCGGGCTTCGCGTCGGCCGAATCGCTCGCACCCGCCGGTCGTACGGAGTCACCCGCCGGCCCCGCCGTCGCGACGAGCGGCAGCAACACCGCCACCGTGACGGCGGCCCCGAGTCCGACCACGCGGAGGTTCACCGGACTCATGCGCCCACCTGCTCCTGCTCGGCTGGAGATCTTGAACGGTGGGGCGAACATATCGGCGGCCGACGGGCCCCCGGCCGGCCGCGCGCCCGTT
Organism: Streptomyces zaomyceticus; assembly: GCF_014656215.1. Taxonomy (GTDB): domain Bacteria; phylum Actinomycetota; class Actinomycetes; order Streptomycetales; family Streptomycetaceae; genus Streptomyces; species Streptomyces zaomyceticus. The sequence continues at coordinate 37,645 of NZ_BNBZ01000018.1, forward strand.
TCCCCGAGAAGTCGGACCAGGACACACCCATTCGGGTGAACGGCCGAGGCCGGGGCCCCGGGCCTTCGGGCCGGGGCCCCGGCCCGAAGGCCCGGGTACAGCCGGACAGCCGGACAGCCGGACGTCCGGGTACAGCCGGACAGCCGGACGGCCGGGCCGCCCCGCGACCGCCGTCAGTACGCGAGCCGGCTCCCGCCGCCCGGTGTGCTCGTGCCGGCCTCCACCAGGGCGTCGACCACGGCCTCCACATCGGGCAGCCACGGCCGGGCCGAGCCCGCGAGCGGCGCCCGTTCCCAACGCACCTGCCCGGTACCGGCGACCGAGGGCGGCAGCAACAGATAGCCGCCCTCTCCGTGGAAGCGCACCGAGCTGGGGACGCTGTCCTTCGCGTACAACAGCTCACCGAGCCGTTCGAGGCCGTACGGGGCGACGAGGATCGACCATCGGGTCGGGGTCGCCACCACCGGTCCGAGCCGCATGCCCGTCGCGTCGAGCGCGGCGAGCGCCCGTGCGCCCGCCACCGCGGGCAGGCTGACCGCGCAGGGCGCGGCACCGCCCGTGGCGAGGACCACCGGGGCGTCGGGGCGCCGGGTCCACCACCAGCGGATCATCCGCTCGTCCGTGGTGGCCGCGAGCAGCCCGGGGTCGTACGGGTGGGCGCCGGGCACCACGCAGTCGGGGTCGGGGCAGGAGCAGACGGGTACCGCGGCCGTCCGGGTCGTCGCTCTCAGGCCCGCTCCCGGCAGGACGGGCCAGTCCCACTCGACGGCGAAGGTGACCGCCGCGTCGAGTCGGGCGGTCCTCGCCTTGCGCCGGAACCGGAGCCTGCGTCGCCTTCCGAGGATCTCGCGCATGAGCGCTCGTTCCTTTCCGTTGAACGCCGAATCCACATCACACCATGTGCAGGACACTTCACCGTGCGTATCAGCGCGTACCGGGTCGGCGGGGTGGCGGCCCCTGTCGGAGCGGGGCCGGCCGGGCCGGAACCAGGTGGAACCACGTAGGACCGGATGGAGCGGGGTCGGTACCAGGTGGAGCCGGGTCAGAACGAGGTGGAGCCAGGTCAGAACCAGGGCGGGTCAGAACACGTTCCCCGCCACTCGGTGACGGGTTGCGGCCTGCGGCGTGAAAGACGCCGGGGTTCCGCGTCACGTTCCGGGGCAGCTCCAACTGCCCCTGCCTGTCACCGATTACGTACCCAGCACGCTCGGAATGACGCGCTTTCAAACGACGCCAGTCGACCGCAAAAGGTGCACACCGGGGACAATTTTCGGCCAACTTCCCGCGGACTTCAACCCTCGCGCACGACCTCTCGGACACCACAAGTCCCGCAGGGACAATGCTGGACATCGTTCCTCTGGTGCGTGTACATGTGGATGCATCGAGCGGCTCAGAATGACATGGGGGTTTGCGATGCTATGGCGTCAAACGCACCGGTCGGAAAGCCGACTGACATGAGCGTCCCGCACATGCCGAAAGTGGCTGGAATCGATTCCACGGTTCCCGGTCCCCCGCACACTACGTCGCCCCTGCCCGGGGTACCCGCGGCGGCGGCGCCCTCGGACCCGGTCTCTCAGCCCGGGGCACTGATCCAGGACCGGCTCGCCTCCTGGGTCTCCGACCTCACCACCCTCCACGAACTCACCGAGCGCCTCATCAGGACCTCCTCCCTCGACGAGGCCCTCCGTGAGGTGCTCGGCGCCGGCGCCGCCCTCGTCGGGGCCCGCCGCGGCATGGCCGTCCTCGAACCGGCCGACGGGCTGGGCCCCGCCTCCACCATCGGACTCGGCCTCGCCCACTCCGACCTCGGCACCATCGAGACCGTCCCGCGCGGCACCAGCAGCTACGGCCGACTCCTCGACGGCCTCCCCGATCCCGGCCACCCCGAGCGGGTCCCCGATCCCATCGCCATCCGCGACGTACGCACCGAGGAGGGCCTCGACCCGCGCCACCGCGAGGTCGCCGCCCGCCTCGGCTACGCCGCCAGCTACGCCCTCCCCCTCGCCACCGAGGAGGCCGGCCGGCTGGGCGCGGCCGTCTGGCTCTACGACGAGCCCGCCGAACCCACCGACCGCCAGCGCCACCTCATCGGGCTCTACGGGCGCTTCGCCACCGAGCACCTCGCCCGCCTGCTCCAGGTCGAGCGCGCCCGCGTCCAGGTCGCCACGATCGCCGAGGAGCTGCTCCCCAGCCGTCTCCCCCGTGTCCCCGGCGTCCAGCTCGCCGCCCGTCACCGCACCGGCCCGCAGGGCGGCGGCGACTGGTACGACGCGCTGCCGCTGCCCGAGGGTGCCCTCGGGCTCGCCGTCGGCTCCGTCTCGGGCACGGGCCCGAGCGCGCTCGCCGCCATGGGGCGGCTGCGCGCCTCCCTGCGGGCGTACGCGGTGATGGAGGGCGAGGACCCGGTCGCCGTCCTCTCCGACCTGGAGCTCCTGCTCCGGCTCACCGAGCCTGCCCGCTCGGCCACCGCGCTCTTCGCGTACGCCGAACCCGCGCAGCGCCGGATCGTCCTCGCCGGGGCCGGCCACGCCCCGCCGCTGGTCATCGGCGAGCGGCGGACCGAGTTCGTCGAGACCTCGCTCTCGGCCCCGCTCGGGATGCTCTCCTGCTGGGAGGCTCCGAGCGTGGAGCTGTCCCCGGCCCCCGGAGAAACGGTGCTTCTCTACACGGACGGGCTGCTGCGCCGTACCGGCGACGCCACGGACCGCGCCTTCGCCCGGCTCCACGCGGCGGCGTCGAGCGTGCCGAAGGCCGACCTGCGCGACCCGGGCGCCATCGCCGACCACGTCCTGCGGACCCTGCTGCCCGAGGGCCTCGACACCACGGCGCACGGGGAGGACGTGGTCCTGCTCGCGGCGCGCTTCGAGTGAGCCGCGCCTTCCGGCGCGCGGCACGGCACGCTTCTGTAGGCACCAATAACCGGAGCGTGAGATTCCGGTAATGGGTCTTCCGGCCCTGGGCCCCCTTCCGTACGACCGTACGATGGTGGGGGTTCAGTGTTGTACCAAGAGGAGGCAGACCCGTGGCCGAGGAGCTCACGCCGGAGACCCCGGAAGAGACCGAAGAGCAGGCGATCAAGCAGCGGAAGAACGGCCTGTACCCGGGCGTCTCCGACGAGCTGGCCGAGAACATGAAGTCCGGCTGGGCCGACACCGAGCTGCGCGGACTGGAGCCGATCGCCCAGGCCGACAAGACCGCCGAGCGCCGCGCGGCACTCTCCGCCCGCTTCCCGGGCGAGCGCCTGGTGATCCCGGCCGGCAAGCTGAAGACCCGGTCGAACGACACCGAGTACGCCTTCCGCGCCTCCACCGAGTACGCGTACCTCACCGGCGACCAGACCCAGGACGGCGTCCTCGTCCTGGAGCCGAAGAAGAGCGGCCACGAGGCGACGATCTACCTGCTGCCGCGCTCCGACCGCGAGAACGGCGAGTTCTGGCTCGACGGCCAGGGCGAGCTGTGGGTCGGCCGCCGCCACTCCCTCACCGAGGCCGAGCAGCTCCTCGGCGTCCCCGCGAAGGACGTCCGCGAGCTGGCCGAGGCGCTGCGCGAGGCCACCGGCCCGGTCCGCAACGTCCGCGGCCACGACGCCGGCATCGAGGCCGCGCTGACCGACAAGGTCACCGCCGAGCGCGACGAGGAACTCCGCGTCTACCTCTCCGAGGCCCGCCTCATCAAGGACTCCTTCGAGATCGCCGAGCTGGAGAAGGCCTGCGCCTCCACCGCCCGCGGCTTCGAGGACGTCGTCAAGGTCCTCGACAAGGCCGAGGCCACCAGCGAGCGCTACATCGAGGGCACGTTCTTCCTCCGCGCCCGCGTCGAGGGCAACGACATCGGCTACGGCTCCATCTGCGCCGCCGGCCCCCACGCCACCACCCTGCACTGGGTGCGCAACGACGGCGACGTCCGCTCCGGCGACCTGCTGCTGCTCGACGCCGGCGTGGAGACCACCGAGCTCTACACCGCGGACATCACCCGCACCCTGCCGATCAACGGCCGGTACACCGAGCTCCAGCGCAAGATCTACGACGCCGTGTACGAGGCGCAGGAGGCCGGCATCGCCGCGGTGAAGCCCGGCGCCGCCTACCGCGACTTCCACGACGCCGCCCAGCGCGTCCTCGCCGAGAAGCTCGTCGAGTGGGGCCTCGTCGAGGGCCCGGTCGAGCGCGTCCTCGAGCTCGGCCTCCAGCGTCGCTGGACCCTGCACGGCACCGGTCACATGCTCGGCATGGACGTCCACGACTGCGCCGCCGCGCGCACCGAGGCCTACGTCGACACGACCCTCGCGCCGGGCATGTGCCTGACCGTCGAGCCGGGTCTGTACTTCCAGGCCGACGACCTGACCGTGCCGGAGGAGTACCGCGGCATCGGCGTCCGGATCGAGGACGACATCCTCGTCACCGAGGACGGCAACCGGAACCTCTCGGACGGGCTGCCGCGCCACGCCGACGAGGTCGAGGCGTGGATGGCCGCGCTGAAGGGCTGACGTCCGCGTACGTTGGAACCGAAGGGCCCTCGCCGACCGACCGGCGGGGGCCCTTCCCCGTGCCCTCACGTCCGCACGTCCGCACCCCCGTACGCCCCTGGGCTCGTGCGCCCGCGCGCCCAGGGGCCCGTGCGCCTGTGCGCCGGGGGGGCCGGTGCGCCGGGGGGGCGGTGCGCCGGGGGCCGGTGCGCCCGGGGACTCACGCCATGAGCAGGGAAGGGCTGTCCTTCCACTTGAGGATCTTGTCGAAGCTGACCACCGCGCCGCCCCGGCCCGATCTGTTGCCGAACTGCACGTGGTCGGCGAGCTCCTCGATCAGCCGCAGCCCACGGCCGTGCTCGGCGTCCGACGACGCCACCGGCGCCTCGGTGCGGGCGCGGCCCGGACCGTCCGTGTCGGGGCCGGGGAAACCGGGACCCGAGTCGGCCACCTCGATACGACAGGTCTCGCCGTCCAGATAGGCCGTCACCCGGTACGCCCCGGCCGTCGCGCCCTGCCCCGGCGCGGTGCCCGTACCGGCGTGCCCGACCGCTCCACCGTGCTCGACCGCGTTCGCACAGGCCTCGGTCAGCGCGACCGACAGTTCGTACGACACGTCGGGATCGACTCCCGCCGTCTCCATCGTGCCCATCAGAAGCCTTCGGGCGAGCGGCACGCTCGCGGCTTCGCGCCGCAGATGGAGTGACCACCAGATGCTCATGCTCCAGCCTCCCGGCAGCGGCTCGACATACCGTTACCTATTGCCGGACAGAACCCTTCGTAAGCACCCGGAGGCGTCAAGAGCGCTCGTTCGGCGGATGCACCCGGCTCCTGCGCCGGTGTATGTCACCCCGAAGACCCCCAAGCACGACCTTCTGGACCTGCCTCATACCGGTGGGGCCCTTGGTGCGATGATGGGCCCGCCATGACTGCCCCCGCGCTCGCTCCACGGCTGCTGAGGGCCGCGGTGTTCACCGCGGTCTGCGTCGTGCTGTCCGCGCTCGGGCACGCGCTCGCCAGCTGCGCGGGCGTCGCGTGGTGGACGCTCCTCGCCGGATTCCTCGGCGTCTTCGGGATCACCGTCCTCTTCACCGGCCGCGAACGCTCCCTCGGCTTCGTCGTCGGCACCCTCGCCGGCGGGCAGCTCGGCCTGCACGTCCTCTTCGGCATCGGGCAGCGCCATCTCGGCCTGAGCCCGCAGGCCGACGACGCCCTCGTGCGGATGGCGGCCAGGCTCGTCTGCGGAGCGGGGACCTCGTCCCTCAGCTCCGCCGACGCCACCAGGATCATCCGCGACGCCGGGCTCGACCCGGCCACCGTGGGGACCGGCGCCCACGCCCACCTCGGACACGCGGCCGCCACGGCGACCGCGCCCACCGGTGAGCTGCTGCCCGGACTGCCCATGCTCCTCGGGCACCTGCTCGCCGCCCTCGCCGCGGGTTGGCTGCTGCGCCGCGGCGACCGCGCCCTCGTCCGCCTCGTCGAACTCTCCGAGCAGGGTGCGACGGAGCTCGCCGAGTGCGCCCTCGTCCGCTCCCTGCGGGCCGCGCTGCGCCTCGTACGGGCGCTGCTCGCCGGTCTCCCGGCGACCCCGGGCGCGGGGCCGCGGCGGACCGCGCGCACCGCCTTCGACTCCTCTCCGCCGCCGGTGGCCGAGGCACTCCAGCACACGGTGATCAGGCGCGGCCCGCCGGCCGCCGACTGCGTCCTCGCAGCCTGACGCAGCCCGACCGCGGTCCGCTCAACGGGAGTGGGGCCGCGTTCGTCCGCACACCCCGGGGCCTTCTCCTCTCCGGTGTGCCGGACCCCACCGTCCTCCTCCGAGCTGGAGTGTCTTCCGCCATGACCGTTTCCCGTGTCTCCGCCTCCCGTGTCGCCCTCGCCGGTGGCATCGCCCTCTCCTCCGTCGTGCTGCTGTCCGGCACCGCGTTCGCGCACGTGAGCGTGCAGCCGCAGGGCGAGGCCGCCAAGGGCGGCTACGCGACCGTCAACATCAAGGTCCCGAACGAGCGCGACAACGCCTCCACCGTGAAGGTCGAGGTCAACTTCCCGCTCGACCACCCGCTGGCCTCCGTCATGCCGCAGCCCATCCCCGGCTGGAAGGCCGAGGTGACCAAGAGCAAGCTCAGCACGCCGCTGAAGCTGCACGGCAAGACGATCAACGAGGCCGTCTCCAAGGTGACCTGGACCGCCGACGGTTCGAAGATCGGGCCCGGCCAGTTCCAGCAGTTCCCGCTCTCCCTCGGCCAGCTCCCTGAGGACGCCGACCAGCTGGTCCTCAAGGCGATCCAGACGTACGACAACAAGGAGGTCGTGCGCTGGATCGAGGAGCAGAAGGAGGGCGGGGAGGAGCCCCAGAACCCCGCCCCCGTCCTGAAGCTCTCCGCCGCCTCCGCCGACCACCACGGCGGTGCCGCCGCCCCGTCCGCCTCCGCTTCCGCCGCGAAGGACGAGAAGGCCGGCCACGAGGACAAGACGGCCTCCCACGAGGAGACGGCCTCCGCCGACTCCTCCGACACCACCGCCCGGATCCTCGGCGTCATCGGCATCCTCGTCGGCATCGCCGGCGTCGCCTTCGGTGTCCTCGCCGGCCGCCGTCGCTCGGCCTGACGGCCGCCCCTCCTCCAGAGACCCCGGAAAGAAGCGGAAAGAACCAGAATGTCCGCAGAGAAGACATCCTCTCCGAAGCCGGATGACGGACCGGCCCGTCCCGGCCGCCGCACCCCGCTGATCGTCGCCGCGGTGGCGATCGCCGCCGCGCTCGGCATCACCGCGGCCGTCGGCCTCGGCGGCAACGACGACAAGGGCTCCGGCTCGGTCGCCGTGGTCTCCGGTGGCGACACCGGCACCAAGGCCGCCACCGTCCTCGACCGGCCGTTCACCAAGCCCGCGCTCGTCCTCACCGACACCAAGGGCCAGAAGTACGACCTGCGGGAACGGACCAAGGGCAAGCCGACGCTCATCTACTTCGGCTACACGCACTGCCCCGACGTCTGCCCCATGACGATGAGCAACATCGCCATCGCCAAGAAGCAGCTCCCCAAGGCCGACCAGGACAAGCTCCAGGTCGTCTTCGTCACCACCGACCCCGAGCGGGACACCTCGGCCGAACTCGCCAAGTGGCTGCCCGCCGCCGGCGACTCCTCCTTCACCGGTCTCACCGGCGAGTTCTCCACCATCCAGGCGGGGGCGCGGCAGATCGGCATCGGCATCGACCCGCCGAAGAAGGAGAACGGCACGGTCGTCTCCATGCACGGCGCACAGGTGATCGCCTTCTCGCCGACGACCGACCAGGGCTACGTCCTGTACGGCGAGGACGCGTCCGTCGACGACTACGCCAAGGATCTGCCGAAGCTCATCAAGGGGGAGAACCCGTGAACCGCCGCACCACCGCCCTGTCCGCCTCCGTGGCGCTCGCCGCCGCGCTCGCACTGACCGGGTGTTCGTCCTCGTCCGACAGCTCCGACGGCTCCGCCGACGGCAAGCCGAAGCTGGAGGTCAGCGGCGCCTACATGCCCCAGCCCGTGATGGACATGGCCGGCGGCTTCCTGACCATCAAGAACGCCGGCGGCACCGCGGACAAGCTCACCTCGGTCACCAGCCCCCTCTCGGACGACGTCACGATCCACGAGACGAAGAACCAGAAGATGCTGAAGGTCGAGGCGTTCGACATCCCCGCGAACGGCACCCTCTCCCTCGAACGCGGTGGCAACCACATCATGTTCATGGAGCTGAAGAAGAAGCCCAAGCAGGGAGAGAAGGTCAGCATCGAGCTCCACTTCGAGAAGTCCGACCCCATCAAGGTCGACCTTCCCGTCGAAGCCGCCAACCACAACCCGCAGCAGCACTGAGCGCGTTGACGGAGTTCTCACAGAACTGACGGAGTGAACCGGAAGATGACAACCACCGCCCCCCGCCTCGGTACCGCCCTGGCCCGGCTGCTGATCCTCGCTGCCGCGCTGCTCGGGGCGCTGCTGGCCGGTGCCGCCCCCGCCTCCGCGCACGCGGCGCTGACCGGAAGCGATCCGAAGGACGGGGCGGTGGTCGCCTCCGCTCCCAAGGAGGTCAACCTCACCTTCTCGGAACAGGTCGCCATGAGCGCCGACTCGATCCGGGTCCTCGACCCGGCGGGCCGGCGGGCCGACACCGGCGAGATACGCGACCTGTGCAGCGGCTCCGTCGTCCGCTACGGGGTGGGGCTGCGCGCCGGACTGCCCGACGGCACCTACACCGTGGCCTGGCAGACCGTCTCGGCCGACAGCCACCCCATCTCGGGCGCCTTCACCTTCTCCATCGGCGCCCCCTCCACGACCTCCGTGGCCCTGCCCGACCGCAGCGCCGGCGGCGGACTCGTCGGCACCCTCTACGGCATCGCGCGCTACGTCTCGTACGCCGGTTTCGCGATCCTCGTCGGCGGCGGCGCCTTCGTCCTGGCCTGCTGGCCGCGCGGCGCGAGCGTCCGTCCCATCCAGCAGACCGTGGTCCGGGGCTGGCTCACCCTCACCGGCGCCACCCTCGTCATGCTGCTGCTGCGCAATCCGTACACCGGCTCGGGCGAACTCTCCGACGCCTTCGACCTGGCGGGTCTGAAGGCCGTCCTGGAGACGAAGACCGGGGCCGCGCTCACCTCCCGGCTGCTGCTGCTCGGCGCTGCCGCGCTCTTCGTGGCCGTCCTCTTCGGTGCCTACGCCCGGCGCACGGACCCGAAGGAGAAGAAGGACCTCGCCTTCGGGCTCGGCATCGGCGGCACGGTCGTCGCCGCCGGCATCGCCGGCACCTGGGCCCTGGCCGAGCACGCCTCGACCGGTATCCAGCCCGGTGTCGCCATGCCCGTCGACATCCTGCACCTGCTGGCCGTCGCCGCCTGGCTCGGCGGCCTCACGGTGCTGCTCGTCTCCCTCTACCGGGCGCCGAGCGTCCCGCGCACGGCGGTCGAACGCTTCTCCAAGGTGGCCTTCGGCTCCGTGGCCGTCCTCGTGGCCACCGGGATCTACCAGTCCTGGCGTCAGGTCGGCTCCTGGTCGGCGCTGACCGGGACCCGCTACGGGCAGCTGCTGCTCGTCAAGATCGGCCTCATGTGCGTCCTCGTCGGCATCGCGTGGATCTCGCGCCGGTGGACCCGACGCCTGGCCGACCCGACGACCGCCGAGGCGACGACCGCCGAGGCGGAACGGGAAGCCGGAGGGTCCGGGGAGGCCGAGGAAGCCGGGGAGCCCCGGAAGCCGGGCAAGGACGGGGAGACCGAAGAGGCCGACGAGGCCGAGGGCGAAGCGGCCCCGGAAGAAGCGGTCGAGGAGACCGCCGACGCACCGGCCGTGGCCCCCGAGCGGGCCGCCCAGCTCGCCCGCCAGCAGGCCGCCGTCGCCACCGCCCGGCGCAAGCGGGAGCGGGACGCCGACCCCGAGCGGGCCGGTCTGCGCCGCTCCGTGCTGACCGAGGCCGCCGTCGCCGTCGTGCTCCTCGCCGTGACCACCGTCCTCACCTCGACGGAACCCGGCCGCACCGAGGAGGAGGCGGGCCAGGGCACCACCGCGGCCGGCCCGGCCGCCGTCCCGGACCGGCCCGTCGACATCCGGCTGCCCTTCGACACCGGCGGTGTCGACGGCAAGGGCGTCGTCCGGCTCAGCCTCGACCCCGGCCGCACCGGCGCCAACGCGCTCCACATCTTCGTCGAACGCCCCAACGGCAAGCCGCTGGACGTCCCCGAGATCAAGGTCGCCCTCACCCTGGAGGCGAAGGACGTCGGTCCGCTGCCCGTCGCCCCGGACCGGATCCAGACCGGACACTGGAGCGCGAGCGGCGTGCAGATCCCGATGCCCGGCGAGTGGCGGATCCAGGTGACCGTCCGTACCTCCGAGATCGACCAGACCACCATCGACAAGAACGTGAAGATCGGCTGACCCGTGACCGAGAACGACAACCTTGAGATCTCCCGGCGGCGTCTGCTCGGCACCGTCGGCGCGGCCGGCGCGGCCGGGCTCGTGATCGGCGCGGCCGGCGGGGTCGGGGTCTCCTCGGCCGTGTCGGGCGGGGAGACCCCCGCCGGGGCCGGAGCCGGCGGCGCCCCGGCGCTGACCTCCGTCGGCTCGACCGAGGTGATGTTTCACGGGAAACATCAGGCCGGTATCACCACGCCCCTGCAGTCCCGGGGCCATCTGGTCGCCTTCGACCTCGCCCCCGGCGCCGGCCACAAGGAGGCCGTCGCCCTGCTGCGCCGCTGGTCGGTGACGGCGAAGGCCGTGATGGCGGGCAGGGCCCCGACCGGCGACACCGGTGTCGCGCTCGACGCGGGCCCCTCCTCCCTCACGGTCACCTTCGGCTTCGGCCGTACGTTCTTCGACCGCACCGGACTCACCGGGCGCCGGCCCACCGGGCTCGACCCGCTGCCCGCCTTCTCCGCCGACGCCCTGGACCCCCGGCGCTCGGAGGGTGACCTGTGGGTACAGATCGGCGCCGACGACGCGCTCGTCGCCTTCCACGCGCTGCGCGCCGTGCAGAAGGACGCGGGCGACGCGGCCCGGGTGCGCTGGCAGATGAACGGCTTCAACCGCTCGGCAGGCGCCACCGCGAGGCCGATGACCGCGCGCAACCTCATGGGCCAGATCGACGGCACGGGCAACCCGAAGGTCGGCGACCCCGACTTCGACCGGCGGATCTTCGTCCCGGCCGGTGCCACCGGCGCGCAGGAGTGGATGGCCGGCGGCTCGTACGCGGTGGTGCGCCGGATCCGGATGCTGCTCGACGACTGGGAGAAGCTGCCGGTCGACAGGCAGGAGAAGGTGATCGGGCGGCGGAAGTCCGACGGGGCCCCGCTCAGCGGCGGCACGGAGACCACCGAGCTCGACCTGAACAAGCTCGGCCCCGACGGGAAGACGATGATCCCGGACAACGCGCACTCCCGGATCTCCGCCCCCGAACAGAACGGCGGGGCGGCGATGCTGCGCAGGCCGTTCTCCTTCCACGACGGCATCGGCCCCGACGGGACTCCGGACGCCGGTCTCCTCTTCGTCTGCTGGCAGGCGGATCCGCTCAGGGGCTTCGTGCCCGTGCAGCGCAAGCTGGACCGGGGGGACGCCCTGTCCGCGTTCATCCGCCACGAGGCGAGCGGACTCTTCGCGGTCCCCGGCGGCCCCGCCGAGGGCGAGTACGTGGGGCAGCGGCTGCTGGAGTCGTGACTCCCCGGGCGGGCGGCCCGCGGGCGGGTGTGTCCCGCCGTGCGGGCGGTCCGCGCCCGCGGAGCCCATTAGGGTGACGGTATGTCCGCCACCCGGTACACGTATCTCGGCCCCGAGGGCACCTTCACGGAGGCCGCGCTGCGTACGCTGCCCGAGGCCGCGACGAGGGAACTCGTCCCCATGGTCTCGGTCCCGGCCGCGCTCGACGCCGTACGGAACGGGGAGGCCGCCGCCGCGCTCGTGCCGATCGAGAACTCGGTCGAGGGCGGGGTGACCGCGACCCTGGACGAGCTGGCCTCCGGCGAACCGCTGATGATCTACCGCGAGGTGCTGCTGCCGATCGCCTTCGCGCTGCTCGTGCGGCCGGGGACCAGGCTGTCGGAGATCAAGACCGTGACGGGCCACCCGGTGGCCCAGCCGCAGGTCCGGAACTGGCTGCGGGCGCATCTGCCCGAGGCGGTGTGGGAGTCCGCCGCCTCCAACGCGGACGGGGCCCGGCTGGTGCAGGAGGGCCGCTTCGACGCCGCCTTCGCCGGGGAGTTCGCGGCGACGACGTACGGTCTCGAGGCCCTGGTCACCGAGATCCACGACGCGGAGAACGCCGAGACCCGCTTCGTGCTGGTGGGCAGGCCGGCCCGGCCGGCGGCGCCGACGGGTGCGGACAAGACCTCGGTGGTGCTGTGGCTGGGTGACGATCATCCGGGTGCCCTCCTCGAACTGCTCCAGGAATTCGCGGTGCGCGGGGTGAACCTGATGCTGATCCAGTCCCGGCCCACGGGGGCGGGGATCGGGAACTACTGCTTCGCCGTGGACGCCGAGGGCCATATCTCGGACCGGCGGGTCGGCGAGGCACTGATGGGGCTCAAGCGGATCTGCCCCAAGGTGCGCTTCCTCGGCTCGTACCCGAGGGCGGGTGTGGCGGTCGAGGACGTGGCGGCGCTGCGGCGCGGTACTTCGGACGGGGAGTTCATGGCGGCCTCCGACTGGCTGGCGAGGGCCCAGGACGGTCGGGCCTGATCCGATGGTGACCGAACGCTCCCGACGCCGGGAGCGTTCGTCCACAGGTGCGAATCACTAGTCCTACCTGCATATTTTTCAGTTACCCACAAGGGTTATCCACAGGGCCGACCTCCGACCTGGGGACAAGTCGACAGCTCGCCCCGACAAGGTCGACAAATCGCCCTAGCCACTCCCCGACCGCGCCCGGCTGTCCACAGCACCGGAAGAACGCCCTCGTCAGCGCCCCTCGCTCGACCAACTCTTTGGAGCGAGCAATTCCCACCCAAATGAGTGCCTCAATGGCGTTTGATCACGGAATTCCCAGGCGCGGGGAGGGAAATCCACGTGACCTCCCTCGTAGTCCACAGATCTTCCGCACAGCCTGTGGATAACTGAATGCGCAGGCCCGGCCCGGGGGATTTTCACGGGTATCAATTCGGGCGAAACGTCACGCGGGACAACACGCGTGACGTTATCCGGTGGGGGCGGGCGAACGGGCACCGGTAGCCTGGTGGGGTGATTGACCTTCGCCTGCTCCGTGAGGACCCCGACCGTGTTCGCGCCTCCCAGCGCGCCCGTGGAGAGGACGTCGCGCTCGTCGACGCCCTGCTCTCCGCCGATGAGCGGCGCAGGTCGTCCGGCGTCCGCTTCGACGAGCTCCGATCCGAGCAGAAGGCGCTCGGCAAGCTGATCCCCAGGGCCACCCCGGAGGAGCGCACCGAGCTCCTCCAGAAGGCCGAGCAGCTCAAGATCGACGTCAAGGCCGCCGAGGCCGAGCAGAACGAGGCCGACGAGACGGCCAAGCAGCTGCTCCTCCAGCTCGGGAACATCGTCCACACGGACGTCCCGGTCGGCGGTGAGGAGGACTTCGTCGTCCTGGAGACGCACGGCACGATCCGCGACTTCGCCGCCGAGGGCTTCGAGCCCAAGGACCACCTGGAGCTCGGCGAGGCGCTCGGCGCCATCGACGTCGAGCGGGGCGCCAAGGTCTCCGGCTCGCGCTTCTACTACCTGACCGGCGTCGGCGCTCTCCTTGAGCTCGCCCTGGTCAACGCGGCGATCGCCCAGGCCACCGAGGCCGGCTTCATCCCCATGCTGACCCCTGCGCTGGTCCGTCCGCGCGCCATGGAGGGCACCGGCTTCCTCGGCCAGGCCGCGGAGAACGTGTACCACCTGGAGAAGGACGACTACTACCTCGTCGGCACGTCCGAGGTGCCCCTCGCGGCGTACCACATGGACGAGATCATCGACGCGGACAAGCTGCCGCTGCGGTACGCGGGCTTCTCGCCCTGCTTCCGCCGCGAGGCCGGCACGTACGGCAAGGACACCCGGGGCATCTTCCGCGTCCACCAGTTCGACAAGGTCGAGATGTTCTCGTACGTCGCGCCCGAGGACGCGGAGAACGAGCACAAGCGGCTCCTGGACTGGGAGAAGCAGTGGCTGACCGGCCTCGAGCTGCCGTTCCAGGTCATCGACGTCGCCACCGGTGACCTCGGCGCCTCCGCCTCCCGCAAGTTCGACTGCGAGGCGTGGATCCCGACGCAGGGCAAGTACCGCGAGCTGACCTCGGCCTCGAACTGCAACAGCTTCCAGGCCCGCCGTCTCTCCGTCCGCATGCGCGACGAGCAGGGCGGCAAGAAGACCGTGCAGCCGCTGGCCACCCTGAACGGCACCCTGTGCGCCGTACCGCGGACCATCGTGGCGATCCTGGAGAACCACCAGCTGGCCGACGGCTCGGTGCGGGTGCCGGAGATGCTGCGGCCCTACCTCGGTGGCCGTGAGGTCCTGGAGCCGATCGCCAAGTGAGCTCCTTCCCCTACCGCCTGGTCGCGACGGATCTCGACGGCACGCTGCTGCGCGCCGACGAGTCCGTCTCGGCCCGTACGCGGGACGCGCTCGCCGCCGTGACGGAGGCGGGCGCCGCGCACATCGTCGTCACCGGCCGGGCGGTGCCCTGGACCCGGCACATCCTGGACGACCTCGGCTACGAGGGCATCGCGGTGTGCGGGCAGGGCGCGCAGGTCTACCACGCGGGGGAGCACCGGCTGCTGACCTCGCTGACCCTGGACCGGCAGCTCGCGGGGCTCGCGCTCTCGAAGCTGGAGGCGGAGGTCGGCCCGCTGGCGCTGGCCGCGAGCCGCGACGGCCTGGAGGGCGAGGTCCTGATGGGCCCCGGCTACCGGGTCCAGGAGGGGCCCCTGCCGTACGTCCCGTACGAGGACCCGTCGGAGCTGTGGGCCGCGCCGCTGACCAAGCTCTACATCCAGCACCCGGCGCTGGGCGACGACGAGCTGACCCGGATCGCCCGTGAGACGGTCGGCGGACTCGTGGACGTCGTCATGGCCGGTCCGGGGATCGTGGAGATCCTCCCGCTCGGCCTGAGCAAGGCCACGGGGCTCTCCCTGGCCGCGCGCCGGCTGGGTGTGAAGGCCGCGGAGACGATCGCCTTCGGCGACATGCCGAACGACATCCCGATGTTCGCCTGGGCCGCCCACGGCGTGGCGATGGGCAACGCCCACGAGGAACTGCGGGCGGTGGCGGACGAGGTGACGGCCTCCAACGAGGAGGACGGCATCGCGGTCGTCCTGGAACGACTGCTGTCGGTCTGACGCCTCGACAGGCGACAGACGCCATACGGCAGACGACAGAAGCGAAGGCCACCCCTCGGGGTGGCCTTCGTCGTACGCGGCTCCGCCGCTTCTCGGCGCCGCACTCTGCGGAGGGTGCGCGGATCGAACGCGCGCGGGGTCTCCCCCGACTACGGCTTAGCAAGCCGCTGCCTTACCACTCGGCCAACCCTCCGGGAGGGAGCGGCCCGCGCGGACCTGGTCCACGCGCTCGAAGCGGCCGCTCCCTACGGGGGATCCCCCGTTTCCCCCGTACAACTAGTGTGCGCCGGGCCCCTGTTCGGGTGCGAACGATTTTTCTCCCCGGGTCAGCGGGTAGCAGGCCAGGCCGATCGCCAGGGAGATCGCGTGACCGAGGTCGGTGTACGTCCGGTCCATGGCGAGCGGTACGACGAAGAACGCGATCACACCGGCGAGATAGAACCAGCGCCAGGGGCGCGGCAGCCGGTAGGTCAGGATCCCGGCCGAGGCGGCGAGGCCGTAGCTGACGCCGATGTCGACGACGTGCGCCATGCTGCGCGGCACGTCGTGGAGCCGGATGGCCACCAGGACGACCTGCTGGCTGATCAAGGTCGCCGCGATATGGGCCGTCGCGACGGTGAAGAGCCATTTCGCGGTGCCCAGCCAGCGTTCCACGGGGGCGTGCAGGACCTCGAAGAGCAGCGCGTACAGCAGGAGGTCGGCGGGGTCCTCGATCCAGAACGCGCTGGCGAGCAGGGCCCGCACCGGATGGTGCGAGAGCTGGTGGAGATTGCTGCTGTTGCGGTGGAGGAGATAGGTCTCCAGACCGTCCGGGGAGAGCGCGATGACGAGGCTGGTGATCGCGATGACCGCCAGCCACACATGCGTACCGGGTGACGAACGCACCCACGACCTGATCGGCCGGGACGGTTCGCCACCCGGGGAGGTTTTGCTCGGCACCTTTCAGTGCCTATCACCCGAAGCCGGGAGAGACCTCAGAAATTGATCATGTGTCCGGCAATACCGTGGATCGCTTCCTTCACGGCCTCGCCCAGCGTCGGGTGCGCGTGGACGTTCCGCGCGACCTCGTGGACGGTGAGGTCCCACTGCTGGGCCAGGGTCAGCTCGGGCAGCAGCTCGGTGACGTCGGGGCCGATCAGGTGGGCACCGATGATCTCGCCGTGCGTCCCGTCGGCGATGATCTTGACGAAGCCGGTGGCGTCGCCGAGTCCGTGCGCCTTGCCGTTCGCCACGAAGGGGAACTTGGCGACCTTGACGTCGAAGCCCTTCTCGCGGGCCTGCGCCTCGGTCCAGCCGAAGCTGGCGATCTGCGGCTGGCAGTAGGTCGCGCGCGGGATCATCGGGTAGTCGAGTTCCATGGTCTCGGCGTCGCCGATGGTCTCGGCGGCGATGACGCCCATGGCCTCGGCGGTGTGCGCCAGCATCAGCTTCGCGGTGACGTCACCGATGGCGTAGATGTGCGGCACGGAGGTGCGGCAGCGGCCGTCGACGTCGATCGCGCCGCGTTCGGTCAGCGCCACGCCGGTGGCCTCGAGGCCGTAGCCGGTGACGTTCGGGGCGAAGCCGATGGCCTGGAGGACCTTGTCGGCCTCCAGGACCTTCTGGGCGCCGTCCTTGCCGGTGACGGTGACGCGGACCTGCGGGCCGGACTCGTCGATGGTCTCGACCCGGGTGGAGGTCAGGACGTCGATGCCGAGCTTGCGGTACTGCTTCGCCAGCTCCTTGGAGACCTCTTCGTCCTCCAGCGGGGCGATCCGGTCGAGGAACTCGACGATCGTGACCTTGGTGCCGTAGTTGTTGAGGACGTACGCGAACTCGATGCCGATGGCGCCGGCGCCGGCGATGACGATCGACTTCGGCGCGTCCTCGGCGAGGATCTGCTGCTCGTACGACACGACGCGGTCGCTGAGGGCGGTGCCCGGGAGGAGTCGCGGGGTGGCGCCGGTGGCGATGATGCAGTTGTCGAACTGGATCGTCTCCGAGGTGCCGTCGGACTTGGCGACCTGGAGGGTGTTCGCGTCGAGGAAGGTTCCCCGGCCGTCGAACTCGGTGATCCCGTTCTTCTTCATGAGGAAGTGGACGCCCTTGACACGGCCGTCCGCGACCGAGCGGCTGCGCCGGAACGCCTCGCCGTAGTCGAAGGAGACGGTGCCGTCGACCTTGATGCCGAAGGTCTTGGCCTCGTGGTTGAAGATGTGGGCGAGTTCGGCGTTGCGCAGCAGCGCCTTGGTGGGGATGCAGCCGACGTTCAGGCAGACACCGCCCCAGTACTTCTCCTCGACGACCGCTACCCGCTTGCCCAGCTGGGCGGCGCGGATGGCGGCGACGTAGCCGCCGGGGCCAGCTCCGAGTACGACGACGTCGAAGCGGTCTGACATGACTGACTCCCGAGGGTGGGTGAGGGTGTTCGGTCCACGTACGGGCCCACAGTAGTCCGGTGTCCCTCGCACGGTCAGTTGTAGGATGACTGGGCAACCGGGCAAATGGAGAGGTCGGAACGGCATGGCACTCAGGGCGGCGGGGCGGACCTCGCTGGTGGACTCCGTCGTGGAGCAGTTGCGCACCCAGCTCGCGGACGGCGAGTGGGCGGTCGGCGACCGCATCCCGACCGAGCACGAGCTCGCGCAGCAGCTCGGCGTCGGCCGCAACACCGTCCGCGAGGCGGTCCGGGTCCTGGTCCACGCGGGCCTGCTGGAATCCCGGCAGGGCAACGGCACCTTCGTCAGGTCGACCGCGGATCCGGCGGCCGTCCTGCGCGGAGTGCGGCACGCGGGCGCGGCCGACGTCCTCGAACTCCGGGTCGCCCTGGAGGCCGAGGCCGCCCGGCTCGCGGCGGCGCGACGCGACACCCACGACCTGCTGCGGCTGCGGGCCGCCCTGACCACCCTGCGCGAGGAGGGCGACCGGGACGCGGACGCGGACCTCGCCTTCCACCTGGCCGTCGTCGGGGCGACGCACAACGCGGCCTTCGTCGAGGTGTACCGGTTCTTCTCCGCACAGGTCCACGAGGTCCTGGTGGAGGCCCTCGGCGACCGGGAGATGCCGCCGGTCGACATAGACGCCCACGAGGCACTGGTGGCGGCGATCGAGACGGGCGACCCGGAGGCGGCGGAGCGGCAGGCCCGCGAGCTGCTGCGGGTGCCGATGGAGACGGTCGCGACGCTGACGGAGCGCTCCTGATGAGCGCCGGGACACGGACGACGGACCGGGCGCACACCGAGCCGCCGTTGCCGGTCGACGCCGAGGCCGGGGTCCGGCCGTCGGCGGCGGGGGCGGCGGCCCGGCGGGCCCTGCTCGCACACCCGGCGCTGCTGCTCGTCGGGATCGTGCTGGCCTCGCTGAACATGCGGGTCGCGCTGGCGAGTGTGGCGCCCCTGGTCGGCGAGCTGTCCGAGGCCTTCGGACTCTCCGCGACGGCGAGCTCCCTCGTGACCTCGGTCCCCGTGCTGTTCCTCGGCGTGGGAGCTTCGGTCGCGCCGTGGCTGGGGCGCCGGTTCGGCACCGAGCGGGTCCTGTTCGCGGCGCTGCTCCTGCTGGGCGTCGGCATCCTCGCGCGCGTGCTGCCCTCCGTGTACGCGCTGTACGGCGGCGGCATCCTCGTCGGCACCTCGATCGCCCTGCTCAACGTACTGATGCCGGGCCTGATCAAGCGTGACTTCCCGGACCGGGCCGCGACGATGACCTCCGTCTACACCGGCGCGATGATCGCCGGTGCGACGGTGGCCGCGGCGGCCGCGGTGCCACTGGAGAAGGCCCTCGGCGGTGGCTGGGAGGCGTCTCTCGGATTCTGGTCGCTGCTCGCCGCGGTCGCCGCCCTCGCGTGGCTGCCCCAGGTCCTGATCGCCCGGGGCCGTACGGGCCACGGGGTACGGGCCGTCCCGGCCGCCGGCGCCCGCCCGGTGAGCGTCTGGCGTTCGGCGCTGGCCTGGCAGGTCACGCTGTTCATGGGGCTGCAGTCGCTCTGGTCGTACGTGCTGATCGCCTGGATGCCGACGATCTTCACCGACCACGGGATGAGCCGCTCCACAGCGGGTGTCGTCTTCGCCTTCAACAACCTGATCCAGGTGGCGGGCGCCTTCGTGGTGCCGCTGCTCGCCGGCCGGATGCGGAGCCAGCGCCCGCTGATCGTGCTCGTCACCACGCTGGTCGCGGCCGGTTACGCCGGTCTGATGGCGGCCCCGGTGCAGGGCGCGTGGCTCTGGTCGGCGGTGCTCGGCGTCGGCCAGGGCGGTGCGGTCGGTCTCGCCCTGACCCTGATCGTGCTGCGCTCGGGCGACGCGATCACCGCGGCCCGGCTCTCCGGGATGGCCCAGACCGTCGGCTATCTGCTGGCCGCGGCGGGCCCGCTCGCGGCCGGTGTCCTCCACCAGGCCACCGGCTCCTGGACCCTGCCGATCTGTGTGGTGCTCGCCGTCTGCGCGGCGGCCCTCGGCGTCGGTCTCCTCGCCGCCCGGAACCGGACGGTCTGAGGAGAGCCGGGCCGGCCGAGACAGCCGGACCGTCCGGGGAGAACCGGACGGTCCGGGGAGAGGGGGATGCGGTACGACGCCGGGGTGGGGCTCCCGGGGTGGGGCTCCGGCCCGCGGAGTCGTACCGCATCCTCCTTCTCCGACTGCTGCGTCTCCTCGGCCGCCGCGTCACTCCGCCGGACACGTGTCCGGCGGAATCGCCTGCTGTGGCTACTCCTCGCCCGCCAGGGTCAGCTTGCCGAGCTTGTGGCCGGCGAACCAGGTCGCCACGACCGTGACCGCCGCGAGGAGCACCACCGCGGTCGTGAGCCCGACCTCGGAGGTGACCAGGCCGTCTCCGGTGACCTTCTGCGCGAGGGCCAGCGCCCACTGCTGGACGCTCAGGGTCCGCGCACCCGCGATCAGGGAGCCGAACAGGGCCTCCCACACCAGGGCGTAGACCAGGCCGATGACCACCGCGTGCCGGCTGATCGTGCCGAGCAGCAGGAAGAGCGCGCTGTACGCGATGGAGGCCACGAGAGCCGCCACCGTGTACGCGACGGCCACCTGCTGGCCGTTGCCGTTGAGGATGAATCCGGCGATGAACGTCGGGACCGCCGAGAAGACCATGGTCACCGCGATCGCCACGATCAGCTTCGTGAAGATGATCGAGGGCCGCTTCACCGGCTTGGACAGCAGATAGACGATCGAGCCGTCGTCGATCTCCGGACCGATCGCACCGGTACCGGCGATCACGCCGATCAGCGGCACCATCGTGGCCAGCGCGAAACCGCCGAGGACATCGGCCGCGACCTGGTCGTCCGCACCGTTGAACGCGCGGACGGCCGCTGCGATGACCAGCAGCATGGCGGGCAGCAGGAACAGGATCAGGGCGCGACGGCGGCCGAGGAGGGCCCGGTAGGTGAGCCGGGCGACTGTGGGGTTGTACATCGGTCAGGCTCCTTTCAGGCCGCGACGAGGTACGAGAAGACCGATTCGAGGGACTCGTCCGAGGGCGAGACCGTCAGGAGACGGATCCCCCGCTCGCGCGCGACCTTCGGCAGCAGCTCCGTGAACCTTCCGAAGTCCACCGCCTGCACACGCAGGCCGCCCTCCGCGTGGTCGACCTCGATCCCTGCCGTGGACGGGTCGGCGATCAGCGCCGCGGCCAGCGCCCGGTCGTCGCTGGAGCGGACCAGGTAGCGGTGCGGACGGTCCGTCATCAGACGGCGGATCTTGCGGAAGTCGCCGGAGGCGGCGTGGCGCCCGGCCACGATCACCTCGATGTGCGAGGCCAGCTGCTCGACCTCCTCGAGGATGTGCGAGGAGAACAGCACCGTGCGGCCGTCCGCGCCCATCTGCCGCAGCAGATCCATCAGCTGCATGCGCTGGCGCGGGTCCATGCCGTTGAACGGCTCGTCGAGCAGAAGCACGGACGGCTCGTGGACGAGGGCCGAGGCCATCTTCACGCGCTGCCGCATGCCCTTGCTGTACGTGGAGATCTTGCGGTCCTGGGCGTACTCCATCTCGACCGTGGCCAGGGCCGTCTGGGCCTCCTTGGCGCCGAGGCCCTGCAGTTCCGCGTTGGCCAGGACGAACTCGCGGCCGGTGAGGAAGTCGTACATCGCCTCCCGCTCGGGCACGACGCCGATCTCGCGGTACACCGACTCGTTCCCCCAGATCGTCCGCCCGTCGAGGGTGACGCTGCCGGTGGAGGGGTCGAGGAAGCCGCCCATCATGTTGATCAGGGTGGACTTCCCGGCACCGTTGGGCCCGAGGAGGCCCGTGACGCCCGGGCCCACCGTCATCGTGACGTCGTTCACGGCCACGACGTTTCCGAACCATCGGGAGACGTGGTCGATTTCGAGGGTTGTCACAGCCCGACCTTTCGGTAGCGGCGCATCAGGATGCCGTACGAGCCGGCGACGAGCGCGAGGACGACCAGCAGATAGACCGCGCCGGTACCGGCGCCCGGTCCCTCGCCTCCGGGGAAGGATGAGGGCGCGCCGAGGAAGGCGGTCTGTACGCCGTCGATGAGCGTGATCGGCGAGAACAGGCCGAGCCAGGAGATGGCGCCCAGGTTGTCCGTGCCGTACGCGATGCCCTGGAGCGTGGAGACCGCGCCGTACGAGATCGTCAGCGCGCCGATCACGGCGGCGACGCCGAAGCCGCGGCGCGGGGTGAGCGCCGCCATGACCAGACCGATGCCGCCGAAGAGCAGCGACAGCAGGGCCACGGAGAGCAGTCCCTGACCGAACATCTGCGTCTGGGTGCCGAAGTCCATCTTGGCCAGCAGGGAGCCGATCCAGAGGATGAGGAGCGGGACCGAGGTCAGCAGGAAGAGCGCCGAGGCCATCGCGCCGAACTTCGCGAGCACGTAGTCCGCGCGCTCGATCGGCCGGGAGAAGTACAGCGGCACGGTCCTGAACCGGAGGTCGCGGGAGACCGACTGCGGCGCCTGCGAGGCCAGGAAGATGCCGATCACGACCTGGAGGAAGATCGCGTACTGCGTGTACTCGATCGACAGCTTGGTCTGCTTGGTGACGACCGCGACCGCGACGATGATCAGCGCGGGAACGCACATCACACCGAAGAGGAGCATCGGCAGCACCTTGGACTTGGCGCTCCGGCCCAGGCCGTACGCGCCGCGCAGCGACTGCGAGAACAGCGACCTGCGCGCGTACGACCGGCCGAGACGCGGGCCGTCGTAGGACCGGTAGCCGATGTTGTGGATGCGGGTCGTGTCGGGAGCGGCCTGGGAGGGCTGGGGGGTCTGGGTGCTCATCGGGCCGGCACCTCCTCGTGCTGCGGGTCCTCGTGCTGCGGGGACGCCTCGGGACGGAAGACCTCGGCGATGTGGTGGCGGCGCTGCTCCATGCGGACCAGGCCGAGGCCGAGGTCGGCGACGACGTCACGCACGAGGTCGTACGTCTCCTCGCCAGCGGCTTCCAGGAGCAGGATGTGGCCGGCGCCGGGCAGGCCGTCCTCCACGCCCGCGTGCAGGGTGACACCCGCGCCGGCGAGCGCCGCGCGGAGCGCCGCCGTGCCGTCGGGGTGGGTGTCGGAGTCGGTGACCTCGACCGCGAGCGTCGTGGTGGTCCGGGTGAAGTCGCTGGTGGAGCTGGAGCGGAGGAGCGTGCCGCCGTCGATGACGACGACGTGGTCGCAGGTGCGCTCGAGCTCGCCGAGGAGGTGCGAGGTGACGAGGACGGAGATGCCGAAGTCGGTCCAGACCCGGCGGATCAGTCCCAGCATCTCGTCGCGGCCGACCGGGTCCAGACCGTTGGTCGGCTCGTCGAGCAGGACCAGCTTCGGGTCGTGGACCAGGGCCTGGGCGAGCTTCACACGCTGCTTCATGCCGGTCGAGTAGCCGCCCATGGGGCGGTACCGCTCCTCGTACAGGCCGACATGGCGCAGGGTGTCCGCGGTCCGCTCACGGGCGGCGGTCGCGGGCAGCCCGGACATGCGCGCCATGTGGACGACGAACTCGGTGGCCGAGACGTCCGGGGGGAGGCAGTCGTGCTCGGGCATGTAGCCCACGCGCTCACGGATCTGCGCGCCTGAGGTCCGGACGTCCATGCCGAGGACCTCGGCGCGCCCCTCCGTGGCGGGGGAGAGTCCGAGCAGGATTTTGATCATGGTGGACTTGCCGGCTCCGTTGGCACCCACGAGTCCGGTCACACCGGGTCCGATGTCCAGGGAGAGCCGGTCAAGAGCGGTCACCCGGGGGAACCGCTTGCTGAGGCTTTCGGTCGCGATCACAGTCACGTCTTCGACGGTAGTGGCGTGCGCCACAGCGGTCGTCCACCCAACGGCTCGATCCTTGTCCGACCAGAGGAGTACAAGCCAGTAGGGGAGCTCGCGACGAAAGTCTTTTTCCCGGGGCCGGTCGAGGTCGCGGCGACGGCTTTTCCACAGGGCTCCGTCCGACCCCTTGACGCAGCCGCCGAGCATTGTCACATTCATCGGTGTCAAGTTACGGACACGTAGCGCGGTCGGGCGCTCACACGGGACGGCGGGTGGCATGGCCTCAGCAGTGAAAGGGGAACTCTCCGCGGAGCTGCGGGGGTTCAGGGAAGTACAGCGGCTCTCCTACGAGTGCGCGGAGGCCGTCGCGGCGCAGCTCAAGCCCGGGGTGACCGAGCGCGAGGCCGCGCGGATGCAGCGGGAGTGGCTGTACGAGCGGGGTGTGCGGGACTGGTTCCACCGGCCGTTCGCCTGGTTCGGGGACCGCACGGCCTTCGTCGACTTCAAGATTCCGCTGCAGTTCTTCCCCACCGACCGCCGTCTCGAGGCGGGGATGCCCTTCATCCTCGACATGGCTCCGGTCTACAAGGGGCACACGGCCGACATCGGCTACAGCGGCTGCCTGGGCCTCAATCCGCTGCACGACAAGCTGCTCGCCGATCTCAAGGACCACCGCGAGCTGATCCTGCGCGAGGTGCGCGAGCGCCGCACGCTCCGCGAGATCTATCAGGACGTGGACCGGCTCATGGTCCGCCAGGGGTACGCGAACCGGCATCGCGCCTACCCCTTCGGCGTCATCGCCCACAAGATAGACCGGGTGAAGGAGCGCCGCTGGTCGCCGACGGTCTTCGGCTTCGGCACCCAGGCGCTCAAGGGCCTGGCGAGCGACGTCGTGCACGGCCACCGGGACGGCTGGTCGCCGCTCTGGTCGCCGTACACGTTCTCCGACCACCCGCCGCAGCCCGGGCTGTGGGCGGTCGAGCCGCACCTCGGTTTCCGGGGGACGGGCGCGAAGTTCGAGGAGATCCTGGTCGTCACCGACTCCCGGGACCCCGAGCAGAGCGCGTTCTGGCTGGACGACGATCTGCCGCACGTGCGGCGCTGGAACGAGGGGGCGGTCTGATGGCGGGGCTCGGTGGTCCGAAGGCGGGGCACGACGGTTCGACGGCGGGGCAGGGCGGTTCGACGGCGGGCGGTTCGCGTCCGGTCGCGCGGCTCGGCGGTCCGGTCATGGGGCGGGGCGGTCCGTCCGCGGGGCTCGCGGGAGCGCGGGAGCGCTGGATCCGTACGGGCGGCATCGAGCTGTGCGTCGCCGAGCTGGGCGAGACGGGCCGGCCGACCGTGCTGCTCGTGCACGGCTACCCGGACTCCAAGGAGGTCTGGTCGGAGGTCGCGACCCGGCTCGCCGAGAACTTCCACGTCGTGCTGTACGACATCCGGGGCCACGGCCGCTCCACGGCGCCGGCCCCGCTGCGCGGCGGCTTCACCCTGGAGAAGCTGACGGACGACTTCCTCGCGGTCGCCGACGCCGTCAGCCCCGACCGTCCGGTCCACCTCGTCGGCCACGACTGGGGATCGGTGCAGTCCTGGGAGTTCGTCACCGTCCCGCGCACCGAGGGCCGCATCGCCTCCTTCACCTCGATGTCGGGGCCTTCCCTCGACCACTTCGGGCACTGGATCAAGCAGCGGATGGCCCGGCCCACCCCGCGCCGGGTCGGCCAGCTCCTCGGCCAGGGAGCCAAGTCCTGGTACGTGTACATGCTGCACACGCCCGTGCTGCCGGAGCTCGCCTGGCGGGGACCGCTGGGCAAGCGCTGGCCGAAGATCCTGGAGCGGATGGAGAAGGTCCCGGCCGGCGACTACCCGACGCCCTCGCTGCCCAGTGACGCGGCGCACGGCGCCTGGCTCTACCGGGACAACGTCCGCGCCCGACTCGGCAGGCCGCGCCCCGACGCGTACGCGCACGCGCCCGTGCAGCTGATCACTCCGACCGGTGACTCCTTCCTCTCCGAGCGGCTCTACGACGACCTGGGCAGCTGGGTGCCGGACCTGACCCGGCGCACGCTGCCCGCGAAGCACTGGGTGCCGCGCACCCGGCCGGAACAGCTGTCCGCGTGGATCGGCGAGTTCGTCCGGGCCAACGAGGAACCGGCGACGAGGGCGCCGAAGCCGGTCGCGGCCGCGGCGGCGAAGAGCGGGGTGAAGCCGGAGTACGCGGAACGGTTCGGCGGTCAGCTGGTCCTGGTGACCGGGGCGGCCAGCGGTATCGGGCGCGCCACCGCCTTCGCGTTCGCGGAGGCCGGCGCCCGGGTCGTGGCCGTCGACCGGGACGCCGAAGGCGCGGTCCGCACGGCCGAGATGGCCCGGCTGATCGGCGCCCCGGAGGCCTGGGGCGAGACCGTGGACGTCGCCGACGAGCAGGCGATGGAGAAGCTGGCCGCCAAGGTCGCGAGCGAGTACGGAATCGTCGACGTCCTCGTCAACAACGCGGGGATCGGGCTCACCGGCTCCTTCTTCGACACGACGAGCGAGGAGTGGAAGCGGGTCCTCGACGTCAATCTGTGGGGCGTGATCCACGGATGCCGGGTCTTCGGCGCGCAGATGACCGCGCGTGGCGAGGGCGGCCACATCGTGAACACCGCGTCCGCCGCGGCGTTCCAGCCCTCCCGGGCCCTGCCCGCGTACAGCACCTCGAAGGCGGCGGTGCTGATGCTCAGCGAGTGCCTGCGCGCCGAACTGGCCGACCAGGGCATCGGGGTCTCGGCGATCTGCCCCGGCATCGTCAACACCAACATCACGGCGACCGCGCGGTTCGCCGGGGTGACCGACGAGGCGGAGGAGAAGCGGCGCCAGAAGAAGGCGTCCCGGCTGTACGGCCTGCGGAACTTCCCGCCGGAGAAGGTCGCGGACGCGATCCTGGGGGCCGTCCTCCATGACCGCGCGGTCGTCCCGGTGACCCCGGAGGCCAAGGGCGCGCACTTCCTGTCGCGGCTGAGCCCGGGAACCCTGCGGGCCTTCGCGCGGTGGCAGCCGCCGGCGTAGGCGGGAACGAGCCGCCGCCCGCGCGGGGCGAGCCGGGTCCGTCCGCGCGGGGGACGAACCGGGTCCGCCCGCGCGGGAGCGGACCCGGACGGCGGTCGTACGATCCCTTCCAGGCAGGGGCCCCGCGGGCTGCGGGGTGGAGCGAGCGGTCGGTGGGAGCGGGTTTGTCCGAGCAGTCAGCACAGCCGGAGTACCGGATCGAGGATCTCGCCCATCACAGCGGCGCCACGGTCCGGACGATCCGCGCCTATCAGGACCGGGGGCTGCTGCCCCGCCCGGAGCGGCGGGGCAGGTCGAACGTGTACGGGGACGCGCACCTCGCGCGGCTCCGGCAGATCGCCGACCTCCTCGACCGCGGCTACACCCTGGCCTCGATCAAGGAACTTCTGGAGGCCTGGGACACCGGCAGGGGGCTCGGCGGGGTGCTCGGTCTGGTCGCGGAGGTCCACGGGCCGTGGACGGACGAGCAGGCGGACCGGATCTCCCGCGCGGAACTGGACGCCCGATTCGGCGGCACACCGGACGAGGCCGCGATTCTGGAGGCCGTCGAGCTCGGCGTACTGGAGCCGCTCCCCGACCGGGAGACGGAGGAGTACCTCGTCCCGAGCCCCCAGGAACTCGCGGTGGCCGTCGAGTTGTACGCGGCGGGCGTGCCACTCTCCGCAATCACCGGACACCTGAGGGAACTTCGGGAGCAGGTGGAGCACATCGCCTCCCGCTTCCTGGAGTTCACGACCGAGCATGTCTTCGCGCGCTATCTGGAGCACCGACCGCCGACGGACGCGGACGCGACCGAGGCGGCGACGATGGTGCGACGGCTCCGGCCGCTCGCCCAGCAGACGGTGGATGCCGAACTGGCGCGGGCCATGCGCCTGTTGGCGGCCCGCCATCTCCAGCTCCATCTGTCGCCCGACATGCCGCAGATGAGGGACGACGAGCCGCGCGCCGTTGCCCTACCGGGCGGGACGGTGAGGGCCGTTCAGGGGCTGGTGGGTCCGGAGGGGGTCGCGGCCTTCGTCACCGCTGCCACGGAACGAGAGGTCCACAAAAGGACATTGGACGCTCTCACCTCAAGTCACCCAATTGGTGATGAAGTTACCCAATCCCCCTGAAAACAAAGACGCGTTGTCCACAGAATCGCCAACTAGCCTGTGGATAAGCCTCTTTGGCTGTGGATCAAACATTCCATCCTCGACCATTCAAAATCGATGGCCGGGCGATCCGAGCTCCGTCATCCTGACGGAATGACCAGACAAGGACCGCCGGACGAGCGCCGCACGGTGAAAGTCTCCAAGTACCTCTCCAAGCACCTGCGCCACCAGCCGGAGCGCATCGGCCTCGTCCTCGACGCCCACGGCTGGACCGAGATCGACACTCTGCTCCAGGCCACCGCGCGGAACGGCTTCCCGATCACCCGCGCGGAGCTCGACCACGTCGTGGAGTCCAACGACAAGAAGCGGTTCGCGATCGAGGGCACCCGCATCCGCGCCAGCCAGGGCCACACCGTCGAGGTGGACCTGGACCTGCCGCCCGCCGAACCGCCCGCGTACCTCTACCACGGTACGGTCGCGGCCCGGCTTCCCGCGATCCGGGCGGAGGGACTGCGCCCCATGGCCCGCCACCATGTGCACCTCTCCCGCGACCGGGAGACCGCGACCCGGGTCGGCGCACGGCGCGGACGGCCCGTCGTGATCAGCGTGGACGCGGGCGCCATGCACCGGGCCGAGCACGTCTTCCACGTGAGCGCCAACGGGGTCTGGCTGGCGAGCACCGTCCCGCCGGAATTCCTCCGCTTTCCCGAGTGACAGGTTTCCCCGGCCGACGACCTCCCGACCGGCGCCGTCCCGACGGGGACCGGTGCCGTCCCGACGGGCGCCTTCCCGACGGGCGCCTTCCCGACTGAGGCATGATCGTTCCCATGGCTCACCCGCACCTGCCCAGTACAGAAGCAGCCGTCACCGCGATCCGCGAGTTCGCCCAGGAGTTCAACCTGGAGATGACGGTGACCGACGACATCGGCGCGGACCAGACGTCCCGGCGCACCTCGTCCGGCGCGTTCGCCGTCCTCGACGTGGACGGCTCGCTGCCTCACGAGGCCTACGTCGAGCTCGGCGGCTCCCCCTCGGTCACGGTCCAGATCTACCCCGAGGACGACGCCAGGATCATCGTGGACGGCATCGAGTTCGCGGACGTCCCCCGCGACGCCGTCCCCGCCTTCCTCCGCTCGGTCCACGGCGGTCTGGCCCACGTGAAGGGACGATTCTTCCCTCCTGGCTGGTGGCTGATCGTCCCGCTGCCCGGCGACGAGACGTACAAGGAGCTCGTCCCCAACGCCTCACTCACGTCCTGGATGAACAGCCGGGTCCGCTGACCCCACCGCGTTCGCCCGAAGCAGCTCCCCCACCCGCGCGTATCGTGGCGTCATGCGCTTGAGCACGGTGATCCTCCCCATCCACCGATGGAGCGAGGGGCAGAAGACCTGGCGGCGGGCCGAGGAACTCGGGTTCCACGCCGCGTACACCTACGACCACCTGTCCTGGCGGACCTTCCGGGACGGCCCGTGGTTCGGGGCCCTTCCCACCCTCACCGCGGCGGCGACGGCCACCGAGCGGATCCGGCTCGGCACGCTCGTGACCTCGCCGAACTTCCGGCACCCGGTGACGCTCGCCAAGGAGCTGATGGCTCTCGACGACATCTCCGGCGGGCGGATCACGCTCGGCATCGGTGCCGGCGGCAACGGTTTCGACGCCACCGCGCTCGGCCAGGAGCCGTGGACTCCGAAGGAGCGGGCGGATCGGTTCGGCGAGTTCGTGGGGCTGCTCGACCGGCTGCTCACGGAGGAGTCCGTGACGGAGACGGGCACGTTCTACTCGGCGAACGAGGCGCGGAACATCCCCGGCTGCGTCCAGCGCCCGCGGCTGCCGTTCGCGGTGGCGGCGACCGGGCCGCGCGGGCTGAGGCTCGCCGCGCGGTACGGGCAGGCCTGGGTGACGACCGGTGACCCGAAGATCTTCGAGGAGGGCACGCCGGAGCAGTCGGTGGCGGCGCTGCGCGGCCAGATCGAAAAGCTCGGCAAGGCCTGCGCGGAGACCGGCCGTGACGTGGCCGAGCTCGACAAGATCCTCCTGACCGGCTTCACCCCGGACCGGAGCCGGCCGTTGGAGTCCCTGGACGCCTTCGTCGACTTCGCCGGACGCCACCGCGAACTCGGTTTCACGGAGATCGTGATCCACTGGCCGATCCCGGACTCGGACTTCGCCGCCGACCAGGCGGTCTTCGAACGGATCGCCACGGAGGCACTGGACCGGCTCGGCTGACCCGACGGGGCCTGCCTGGCCCGTCGGGCCTGCCGGAGACCCGGTCAAGGTCCGGTGGCCACCCGCTCGGTGGATCAGACGATCCGCCGGGCGTGCCCCCGCCACAGGGCGAGCAGGACAGGGGAGCCCACCGGCTCCGGTCCCGCCGGACAGACGTCGAAGTGACTGATTCGGCAGGTGTCGGACGGCACGGCGGACCCCAGATTCACCGCCGTTCCGTCCCCCGCGACGCGCCAGCGGCTGCCCGCGGGGACGGTGGCGGCTCTCAGCTCTCCGGGCTCGATCATGATCCAGCGGCCCCGCACCGTACGGTGCCACGCGGCGCGCGCCCCGCACCGACCGCAGGCCGAGGCCCCCGGTCTCCCGGCGTCCGGCACGGAACCGAAGGACCGGGCCTCGGGTATGAGACCGCCGGGCGAGAGGCCACCCGGGCCGCCGCCCCCGCCGATGCCTCTGCCGCCGCTGCCCGTACCACCGCCGATCCCACCGCCGCTGCCCCGCGCCGCGAACGACGCGGCGTCGACCAGACCCGCCAGGACGTCGCCCACCAGCACCGGGTCCCGCGTGGGGTGGGCCGCTCCCGCGCCCTCGCACCGCGCGCAGAGGGACATGCCGAGGCTCGGGACCCACGTCCCGTACGGCACACCGCAGGAATCGCACTCGTCGCTTCGCCGGCCCGAGCCCATGCCCCGCCCCCTTGAGACGCCGTCAGCTCTCAGAGATCTTCCCCGTCATCCGGAAAACGAACGGACGTTTACGGCCACGTCGGGGCGTACACACCGGCCTCGGGAGCCCCACGCCTACCCGATCCGAGCACTCCGCCCCCTCGATCCGTCCTCGATCCGTCACTCATATGTGCGGCTCCCCGCACGCCCGTGCGCTCGGTGCGGAACAATGGTGCGGTGACCTCTCCCCGTTCCCCGCACTCGTCCGCCCCGGCCCGGCTGATCGCCACCGACCTCGACGGCACGCTGCTGCGCGACGACAAGTCCGTCTCCGAGCGCACGGTCGCCGCCCTCGCCGCGGCCGAGCAGGCCGGGATCGAGGTCTTCTTCGTCACCGGCCGCCCGGCCCGCTGGATGGATGTCGTCAGCGAGCACGTCCACGGCCACGGCCTGGCGATCTGCGCCAACGGCGCCGCCGTCGTCGACCTCCACGCGGGCGGCACCTTCCTCGAGGTGCGGCCGCTGGAGCGGCCGGTCGCCCTCGCCGTCGTACGGGCCCTGCGCGCCGCCGCGCCCGGGACGTCCTTCGCGGTCGAGCTGACCACCGGCATCCACTACGAGCCTCAGTACCCGCCGTTCTTCCTCGACCCCGGCGCGACGGTCGCCACCGCCGAGAAGCTCCTCTTCGAGGAGACGCCCGGCGCCGCGGCCCCGGTGCTGAAGCTGCTCGCCCAGCACCCCGAGCTCGACCCCGACGCATTCCTGGCGGTGGCCAGGGAGACCGCCGGCGACCGGGCCTCGTTCACACGGTCCAGCCCCACCGCCCTCATCGAGATCAGCGCACTCGGCGTCTCCAAGGCGTCCACCCTGGCCCGGTGCTGCGCCGAGCGCGGCATCACGGCCGAGGAGGTCGTCGCCTTCGGCGACATGCCCAACGACATCGAGATGCTGAGCTGGGCGGGCCGCGGGTACGCGATGGGCAACGCCCACCCCGAGGTGATCGCCGCCGCCTCCGGCCGTACGGTCGGCAACAACGAGGACGGGGTGGCCGTCGTCATCGAACAGCTGGTGACCGAGGCACTGGCCGCCGCCGGGAACGGGCCGGCGCAGGGCTGAGGGGCGCCCGCTCCAACGGGGCCCCGCAGGGCTGAGGGGCGCCCGTTACAGCGGGGCCTCCCACACCACCGTCGTACCCCCGCCGTCCTCCCCGAGGCCCGGCCCGCACCAGCTCGCGCCGCCCAGCGACTCGGCCCGCCGCGCCAGGTTGCGCAGGCCGCTGCGACGCCCGCCCGCCGGGATGCCGATGCCGTCGTCCGCGACCTCCAGCCGTACTCCCGCGGAGCCGTCGGGGAGGGTGACGCCGGCGTCGACGACCACCTCGATCCGGGTCGCCTCCGCGTGCCGGAAGGCATTGGACAGCGCCTCGCGCAGGGCCGCGATGAGGTTCTTGCCGGTGAGGTCGCCGACCGTCGCGTCGATCGCGCCGAGGAAGCGGTGCGCGGGCTTGAAGCCGAGCGGCACGGCCGCCATGTTGATCTCCCGCAGAACGCGGGTCCGCAGCCCCGACGGAGCCTCCGCGGGCCCCTGCTGGAGCGCGAAGATCGCCGTACGGATCTCCTGGATGGTGACGTCCAGCTCGTCCACGGCCTTGCCGACGCCCTCGCGTACGGCCGGAACGATCGACCTGCGCTGGGCGCTCTCCAGCATCATGCCGGTGGCGAAGAGGCGTTGGATGACGAGATCGTGCAGGTCACGGGCGATCCGGTCACGGTCCTCGTAGACGGCGAGGCGCTCCCGGTCGCGCTGGGCGTCGGCCATCATCAGGGCGAGGGCCGCCTGGGAGGCGAACTGGGTGGCGAGCGTCCGCTCCATCTCGGTGAACTGGCGGGCGCCCCGCACCCGGGGAGTGGCGAGCGCGCCGAGCACCCGCCCGCCGCTCTGCAGCGGCAGCATCATGCTCGGCCCGTACGGGGAGGTCAGCCGGCTGATCATGCGCGGGTCCGTCGAGGCGTCCGCCACGAAGACCGCCTCGCCGTCGAGAAGCCGCTCCACCACGGCGCTCTCGGGCGGGATCACCACACCCAGCGACTTGGTGGGCCGGGGCGAGGAGACGGCGACGATCTCCAGACCGCCCTCCTCGGCGGGCAGCAGCACGATCCCCGCGTCCGCGTCGGCGAGGCGTCTGGCCTGCTCGGCGACGACCGTGAGTGCGTCGTCCGCGTCGCCGCCGGAGAGCAGGGCGGTGGTGACGGCGACGGAGCCGTCGATCCACCGTTCCCGCTGGCGGGCCGCCTCGTACAGGCGGGCGTTGCCGATGGCGATGCCTGCCTCGGTGGCGAGCACCCGGACCATGTGCACGTCGTAGTCGTTGAACTCGCCCCCGCCGTGCTTCTCCGCGAGGTACAGATTTCCGAAGATCTCGCCCTGGACCCGGATGGGGACGCCGAGGAAGGTCCGCATCGGCGGATGCCCCGGCGGGAAGCCCGCCGCGCGCGGATCGGTGGAGAGGTCGGCGAGGCGGATCGTCTGGGGGTCCTGGATGAGCGCGCCGAGCAGCCCCGCGTGGCCGTCGGGGCGACGGCCGATCCGGGCGGCCGTCTCGTCGTCGACGCCGAAGGTGACGAAGTCGGACAGGCCCTTGCCCTCGTCGTCGACGACACCGATCGCGGCATAGCGGGCGTCGGCGAGTTCGGCGGCGGTCTCGCAGATGCGGTCGAGGGTGGAGTGGAGTTCGAGCCCGGTGCCGACCGAGCGCATGGCTTCCAGGAGCTGCGGCACGCGGGCGGTGAGCTCCGTGGACAGCCCCTGGAGGCTGCGGGTGGCCTGGGTGGCGGCTTCCAGGGGGTCCGGGACGTCGGACTCTGCGGCGGTCATGAGCTTGAGACTAGTAAGTCCTATTTGGCGAGAAAAGTCGGCTGCTCTCCGGTGTGCGGGGCCGCGGTGGTTCCGGTCGTCGCCCCCGTGCCCGATCCCGCGCCCGTACCCTCTCCCGCGCTGGTGGCCGCTCCCGCGCCGACGACGAGCAGATCGGTCTCCCGCTCCTGCTCCAGCATCCGGCGCAGAGGCCCGTCGGCCTCGGCCAGCTCGGCGTACGGGCCGCGCTGCACGGTGCGGCCCTCGTCCAGGACCAGGACCTCGTCGACCGCGTCGAGTCCGTGCAGCCGGTGGGTGATGAGGACGGTCGTACGGCCTTCGGTGGCCCGGAGCAGATCGTCGGTGAGCGCGTCGGCGGTGGCCAGGTCCAGGTGTTCGGCCGGCTCGTCGAGGACGAGTACGGGGAAGTCGGCGAGCAGGGCGCGGGCGAGGGCCAAGCGCTGCCGCTGACCTCCGGAGAGCCGGGACCCGTGCTCGCCCACGAGCGTGTCGAGCCCTTCCGGGAGTCCGTCGACCCAGTCGAGCAGCCGGGCCCTGCGCAGCGCCTCGCGGAGCTCCTCGTCGCCGGCGCCGGTGCGCGCGAGCCGCAGGTTCTCCCGGACGGAACTGTCGAACAGGTGCGCGTCCTGGGCGCACAGGCCGACGAACCGCCGGACGGCGTCTCCGTCGAGCTCCCATGCGGGCACCCCGCCGAGCCGGTACATGCCGTGCTCGACGTCCAGGAACCGCAGCATCACCTGGGCGAGCGTGGTCTTGCCCGAACCGGAGGCGCCGACGACGGCGACCCGGCGTCCGGCCTCCAGAGTGAGCCGGAAGTCGGCGAGCGCGTCCCGGTCCTGCCCGGCGTGCCGGGCGGAGAGCCCGGACAGCTCCAGCGGGAACGGGCTCGCCGGGGGAGTCTCGGCCCGGTCCGGCTCGTGTACGGGCACGGGGGCGTCGAGCACCTCGAAGACCCGCTCGGCGCTGTGCTTGACGCGCTGCCGGTACTGGACGGCGAGGGGGAGTCCGGTGACGGCCTCGAAGGCGGCGAGCGGCGTGAGGACGACCACGGCGAGGGCCACTCCTTCGAGCCGCCCGTCCCGGACGGCCTGGACGCCGACGACCGCGGCGGCGACGACCGTCAGGCCGCAGACCAGGGCGGAGAGGCCGGCACCGAGCGCGGCGGCCGCGGCCTGCCGGGAGGCGATACCGGTGAGCGCCCGGTCGGCGTCCCTGGTCCGCTCGATCCGGCCCCGCAGCGCACCGGCCACCGTCAGTTCGGCGCAGCCGCGCAGCAGGTCGGCCACGGCGGTGGCCAGGGCGCCGCGCGCGGGGGCGAGCCGCCGTTCGGCCCGGCGGGCGAGCGCACCGGAGACGGCCGGTACGGCCACACCCGCGACGAGCAGGCCCACGGCGAGGACGGCACCGGCCTCGGGCAGCAGCCAGGCGGTGAATCCGGCGGAGGCGACGCCCACGACGAGCGCGGCGCTCGCGGGGAGCAGCCAGCGCAGCCAGTAGTCCTGGAGCGCGTCGACGTCCTGGACGAGCCGGGCGAGCAGGTCTCCCCGGCGGGTGCGGCGCAGCCCGGCCGGGGCGATCCTCTCCAGCCGCCGGTAGACGGAGACCCGGAGCTCGGCGAGCATCCGGAGCACGGCGTCGTGGGAGACGAGGCGCTCGGCGTAGCGGAAGACGGCCCGCCCGATGCCGAAGGCGCGCGTGGCGGTGACGGCCACCATCAGGTAGAGCACGGGCGGCTGTTCGGAGGCGCGGGAGATGAGCCAGCCGGAGACGGCCATGAGCCCGACGGCGGAGCCGAGCGCGAGGCTGCCGAGCAGCAGCGCGAGCGCCATTCGCCCCTTCAGTACTCCGGCCATCTCCCGGACCCGCGTCAGCAGCGGCCCGCCGGGCGCGGGCGTCCGCTCCGCGCCGGAGTCTCCGGGTTCCGTTGTCGGCACGCGCTCCGCGCCGCCCTCCGCCGGGCCGGTAGGGGGCTCCTGTTCCGCCCGGGGCGGAACCGTGGGGCGCACTCCGGCTCCCGGACCGGTGACCTCGGCCTCGGCCCCGATCCGCACCACCCGGTCCGCCACCGCCAACAGAGCCGGCCGATGCGCCACCAGAAGCACCGTCCGTCCGACCGCGAGCCGGCGAACCGCGTCGACCACACCCGCCTCGGTCTCACCGTCGAGCGCCGCCGTCGGCTCGTCGAGCAGCAGCAGCGGCCGGTCCGCGAGGAACCCCCGGGCGAGCGCGAGCCGCTGCCGCTGTCCTGCCGAGAGGCCGGCACCGTCCTCGCCGAGCGGGGTGTTCAGCCCCTGGGGCAGCCCCGCGACGAATCCGTCCGCCCCCGCGTCCCGCAGTGCCGCACGTACCGCCTCGTCGGAGGCGTCCGGGCGGGCGAGGCGGACGTTCTCGGCGATCGTCCCCGCGAAGAGGTACGGCCGCTGCGGCACCCAGGCGATCCGTGAGCGCCACGCCTCCAGGTCGAGCGAGGAGAGTTCCTCGCCGCCGACGCGGACGGAACCGCCCTCCTCCGGCACCGCGAAACCGAGGACGACATCGAGCAGCGTCGACTTCCCGGCCCCGCTCGGCCCGACCAGGGCCACCGTCTCGCCCGGTTCGACCGTCAGCGTCGTCGCGTCGAGCGAGGGCTCCGCCCGCCCCGCGTGCCGCACCGTCACCCCTTCGAGCTCCAGGCGTACGGAGTCCGGGGCCGCGCCCGTTCCCCCGTCCCGTACCGGCTCCTCCAGGACGTCGAAGATCTCCTCCGCCGCCGCGAGCCCCTCGGCCGCCGCGTGGAACTGGGCGCCCACCTGCCGCAGCGGGAGATACGCCTCGGGCGCCAGGATCAGGATGACGAGTCCGGTGTACAGATCGAGTTCGCCGTGGACGAGCCGCATGCCGATCGTCACGGCGACCAGCGCCACCGACAGCGTCGCGAGGAGTTCCAGGGCGAAGGAGGAGAGGAAGGCGATCCGCAGCGTGCGCATCGTCGCCTGTCGGTACTCCGAGGTGATCGCTCGGATCGACTCGGCCTGGGCCTTCGCCCGACCGAAGATCTTGAGGGTGGGCAGTCCGGCCACGACGTCCAGGAAGTGACCGGAGAGCCGGGAGAGCAGTTTCCACTGCCGGTCCATACGGGCCTGGGTGTACCAGCCGATGAGGATCATGAAGACCGGGATGAGCGGCAGGGTGACGACGATGATCGCCGCCGAGACCCAGTCCTCGGTGACGATCCGCGCCAGAACGGCCACCGGCACGACCACCGCGAGACCGAGTTGGGGCAGATAGCGGGCGAAGTAGTCGTCGAGGGCGTCCACGCCTCGCGTGGCGAGGGCGATCAGCGAGCCGGCCTTCTGGCCGCTCAGCCAGCCCGGCCCGAGCGCGGCCGCCCGCAGGAGAAGACGGCCGCGGAGTTCGGACTTGACCGCCGCGCTCGCCCGGTGGGCGGCGAGCTCGGTCAGCCAGGAGACCAGCGCCCGCGCCGCCGCGACTCCCACGAGCAGCAGCAGGGCGGTGGTCAGGTCGGAAACCGACTGGCCCTTCTGGAAGGACCCCACCACGATCTCGGCGATGAGCATCGCCTGGGCGATGACCAGCGCCGCCCCGACGAGGCCGAGTACGACCACCGCGATCAGGAAGACACGGGTGGCCCGGGCGTACCGGAGCAGGCGCGGATCGATCGGTTTCACGTGAAACATGCTCCCTGGGAAGGGCCGGCTAGTGAGCGTCGGCGATGTGCTGCGTACCGATTCGCTTACGGAAGACCCAGTAGGTCCAGCTCTGGTAGAGCAGCACCAGCGGGGTCGCGATCGCCGCGCACCAGGTCATGATCTTGAGCGTGTAGGGGCTCGACGACGCGTTCGTCACGGTAAGGCTCCACTCCGGGTCGAGCGAAGACGGCATGACGTCCGGGAAGAGCGCGAGGAAGAGCATCGCCACGGCTGCGGTGATGGTGACGCCCGAGAGCGCGAACGACCAGCCCTCGCGTCCTGCCTTGATCGCGCCGATCGCGCCGACCAGGGACACCACGGCAATCAGCATCGCCGCGAGGCTCCAGCTGTCCCCGGTGTCGATCTGGGTCCAGATCAGGAAGCCGAGCGCGAGCACCGCCGTGACCAGGCCGAGCTTGAACGCCAGGGACCGCGCCCGTCCCCGGATGTCACCGACCGTCTTGAGCGAGGCGAAGACCGCCCCGTGGAAGGTGAAGAGGGTGAGCGTGACCAGGCCGCCGAGGAGCGCGTACGGGTTGAGCAGTTCCCAGAAGGTGCCGACGAACTCCATGTCCGCGTCGATCTTCACGCCCCGGACGATGTTGCCGAAGGCCACGCCCCAGAGGAACGCGGGGATGAGCGAGGTCCAGAAGATGGCCTGCTCCCAGTTGCGCTGCCAGTTCTCCTCCGGCCGCTTCGCCCGGTACTCGAAGGCGACACCCCGGACGATCAGGCAGACCAGGATGATCAGCAGCGGCAGGTAGAAGCCGGAGAAGAGCGTCGCGTACCACTCGGGGAACGCGGCGAAGGTCGCGCCGCCGGCGGTGAGCAGCCACACCTCGTTGCCGTCCCAGACGGGTCCGATGGTGTTGATGAGGACCCGCTTCTCGACCCGGTCGCGGGCGAGCAGCTTGGTCAGGATGCCGACCCCGAAGTCGAAGCCTTCGAGGAAGAAGTAGCCGATCCAGAGGACGGCGATGAGTACGAACCAGACGTCGTGGAGTTCCATGCCTCGATCTCCTGAGCCTCAGTACGAGAAGGCCATGGGGCGGTCGGGGTCACGAGAGTCCCCGCCGATCTTGGTGGGCGGGTTGAGATCGTTCTCGGTGAGCTCCGGCGGTCCCGCCTTGATGTACTTCACGAGGAGCTTGACCTCGATCACGGCGAGCACGGCGTAGAGCGCGGTGAAGACGATCATCGAGGTGAGCACTTCGCCCGTCGTGGTGCCGGGGGAGACGGCGTCCCGGGTGCGCAGCACGCCGTAGACGACCCAGGGCTGACGGCCCATCTCGGTGAAGATCCAGCCCCAGGAGTTGGCGATCAGCGGGAACGCCATGGTCCAGAGGGCGACGATCCAGTACCACTTGCCCAGGCGGGGGCTGAGCGCCTTCCGCTTGAACAGGACCAGGTTCGGCACTTCGTCCTCACCGGTCCGCAGCCCCGGCGCCAGCATGAACTTCTTGCGGGTCAGCCAGAGGCCGAGCATGCCGATGGTCAGCGAGGCCATGCCGAAGCCGATCATCCAACGGAAGCCCCAGTACGCGACGGGGATGTTGGGCCGGTAGTCGCCGGGGCCGAACTTCTCCTGCTCGGCCTTGTTGATGTCGTTGATGCCCGGGACGTACGAGGTGAAGTCGTCGTTCGCCAGGAACGACAGCAGGCCCGGGATCTCTATGGCCACCTTGTTGTGGCCCTTGTCGACATCGCCGTAGGCGAAGATCGAGAACGGCGCGGGCGCCTCTCCGTCCCAGAGCGCCTCGGCGGCGGCCATCTTCATCGGCTGCTGCTTGAACATGACCTTGCCGAGCAGGTCGCCGCTGATGGCGGTGCCGAGGCCCGCGATGATCAGGGTGATCAGGCCGAGCCGCAGCGAGGTCCGCATCACCGGGATGTGCTTCTTGCGCGCCAGGTGGAAGGCGGAGATACCCACCATGAACGCGCCGCCGACCAGGAAGGCCGCCGTCATCGTGTGGAAGAACTGGGTGAGGGCGGTGTTCTGGGTGAGCACCTGCCAGAAGTCGGTGAGCTCGGCCCGGCCCCGCTCCTCGTTGATGCGGTAACCCACCGGGTGCTGCATCCAGGAGTTGGCCGCGAGGATGAAGTACGCGGAGAGGATGGTGCCGATCGACACCATCCAGATGCAGGCGAGGTGGATCCGCTTGGGGAGCTTGTCCCAGCCGAAGATCCACAGACCGATGAAGGTCGACTCGAAGAAGAAGGCGATCAGCGCCTCGAAGGCGAGTGGCGCACCGAAGATGTCCCCGACGAACCGGGAGTAGTCGGACCAGTTCATACCGAACTGGAACTCCTGCACGATGCCGGTGACGACACCCATGGCGATGTTGATCAGGAAGAGCTTGCCCCAGAACTTCGTCGCCCTGAGGTACTTCTCGTTCTCCGTCCGGACCCAGGCGGTCTGGAGGCCCGCGGTGAGCGCGGCGAGGGAGATCGTCAGGGGGACGAAGAGGAAGTGGTAGACGGTGGTGATGCCGAACTGCCAGCGCGCCAGGGTCTCTGGCGCCAAAGCGAGGTCCACGTCGTTTTCTCCTTACATCGCCGTGGTCACATCGGCAGTTTGCCCCGCTTGCCCCACCCATTCAGGGACTAACCGGGACACGCTTGTGAACGCGTTCACATTCACAAGCATTATGGCTCATACGAAATCCGTACCTTCAGCCGGGGGTCCCCTTGTCGTGGGCCATCTCTTCCCAGGGCCTTCAACATATTGTTGAATCCGGGGCATGACCCTTCGGATACGCATCGTCTGGCCGGCCGGACACACCACGGCCACCCTTGAGGAAACCCCCACGAGCAAGGCGCTCGCGGGGGCTCTCCCGATCTCCTCCACCGCCCGGACCTGGGGCGAGGAGGTCTATTTCGACACTCCGGTCTCCGCCTCCGTGGAGGACGGCGCACGCCAGGTCGTCGACCCGGGCACGGTGGCCTTCTGGACGGAGGGTGACGCGCTCGCCCTCCCCTACGGCCCCACCCCGATCTCACGGGGTGCCGAATGCCGGCTCGCGAGCCCCTGCAACCTGCTGGGCGCGCTCGACGGCGACCCCCGGATCCTGGCCACGGTCCGGGACGGCGACCCCATCCGCGTGGAACGCGTCGGCGGCTGACCGACCGGCGAACCGCACGGCACCCGGCAGCCGACCGGCGGCCGATCCGGCCACCGGTCCGCGGAGAGACCGCCGGCGACCGACCGCGCGCCGATCCGCGCGGAGTCGTCAGCGGTTGATCAGCCCTCCTTGCGGAAGCCCTCCGCCGCCTTCAGGAACAGGTCGTTCGCCTCGCTCTCGCCGATCGTGACGCGCACACCCTCGCCCGCGAACGGCCGCACCATCACACCGTGGCGCTCGCACTCCGCCGCGAAGTCCAGCGTCCGCTCGCCGAGCCGCAGCCAGACGAAGTTCGCCTGGGTGTCCGCCACCGTCCAGCCCTGGGCCACGAGCCCGGCATGGACCCGGTCGCGCTCCGCCACCAGCGAGCCGACCCGCCCGAGCAGTTCGTCCTCCGCGCGCAGCGAGGCCACCGCCGCGTCCTGCGCCAGCTGGCTCACCCCGAACGGCACCGCCGTCTTGCGCAGCGCCGCCGCCACCGGCTCGTGGGCGACCGCGAAGCCGACCCGCAGCCCCGCCAGGCCGTACGCCTTGGAGAAGGTCCGCAGCACGGCGACGTTCGGCCGGTCGCGGTACAGCTCGATGCCGTCCGGGATCTCGGTGTCGCGGACGAACTCGCGGTACGCCTCGTCGAGCACGACCAGGACGTCGGAGGGCACCCGGTCGAGGAAGCGCTCCAGCTCGGCCCGGCGCACCGCGGTGCCCGTGGGGTTGTTGGGGTTGCAGACGAAGATCAGCCGGGTCCTGTCGGTGATCGCCTCGGCCATCGCGTCGAGGTCGTGCACCTCGCCGTCGGTCAGCGGCACCTGCACCGAGGTGGCCCCGCTGATCTGCGTGATGATCGGGTACGCCTCGAAGGAGCGCCAGGCGTAGATGACCTCGTCACCGGGGCCCGAGGTCGACTGGAGCAGTGACTGGGCGACGCCGACCGAGCCGGTGCCGGTCGCGATGTGCGAGACGGGCACGCCGAAGCGGTCGGCCAGCTCCTCGGTCAGGCCCGTGCAGGCCATGTCCGGGTAGCGGTTGAAGTTCGCGGCGGCGGCCAGCGTGGACTCCATGACCCCGGGCAGCGGCGGATACGGGTTCTCGTTGGAGGACAGCTTGAAGGCCACGGGACCGCCCGAGGCGGCCGGCCTGCCCGGCTTGTAGGTGGGGACGCCGTCCAGCTCGGCGCGCAGCTTCGGGCTGCCCGTACTCGTCCCGCTGGTCTCGCTCACAGTGTGGCCTCCTCGACCGTCCGTACCGCCAATACTGCTCACCTTAAGAGGATTCCCGCCCGCTGCGAATGGGCTGTGGACAACAGGAGGGACACGCTGTGGAAACGGCCCCCTCGGAGCGCCCCCACAGAGGGGGAGCGCGTGCTTGGGTGGCGCGCGCCGGTGGCGGGCGCCGTGGCGCGCATCCCCCGTAGAGGTGAGTTGAGACCTCTTCGAGACCTCGCCCCCACGCCAGGCCTACACCGTTCGACAACCCCAGGTCTCATGTCAAAGGCCGTAACTGCCTTTGATTCATTGCCTATTGATGCCTTTCGGCCATGCAGAAACGTGCCTGTCAATGCCTGCATATGCGACCGGCCCAACCGCCCCTCGTCGCCCTACTATCGGCTCGCCATGACAGCAGCAGGGAAGCACCAGGTGAGCCGGGCACAGACCCGGGGAAGCCGGCAGGGCCGGGCAGGCATCCGGGACGTGGCCGCCGCCGCCGGGGTCTCCATCACG
The DNA here is from genome assembly GCF_014656215.1 of Streptomyces zaomyceticus. GTDB lineage: Bacteria > Actinomycetota > Actinomycetes > Streptomycetales > Streptomycetaceae > Streptomyces > Streptomyces zaomyceticus. The sequence goes on from NZ_BNBZ01000018.1 coordinate 79,512, forward strand.
ACTGTCTCCGACGCGCTCAACGGGAAGGGCCGACTCCCCGACGCCACCCGCCGTCACGTTCGCGAGGTCGCCGACCGGCTGGGCTACCGCCCATCCGCGGCGGCCCGCACGCTCCGTACGGGGAAGTCGGGACTCATCGGCCTGACCGTGACCACGTACGGGGATGAACCTTTCACCTTCACCGAATTCGCGTACTTCGCGGAGATGGCCAGAGCAGCCACATCGGCCGCGCTCGCCCGGGGCTACGCCCTGGTCATCCTCCCCGCCACCTCCCGACATGACGTCTGGTCGAACGTCGCCCTCGACGGCACCGTCGTCATCGACCCCTCCGACCACGACCCGGTCGTCACCGAACTGGTCCGGCAGGGCCTCCCCGTCGTCTCCGACGGACGCCCCGCCGGCACCCTTCCGGTCACCGCCTGGGTGGACAACGACCACGAAGCCGCCGTCCTCGATCTGCTCGACCATCTCGCCGACGCCGGCGCCCGCCGCATCGGACTCCTCACCGGAACCACCACCGACACCTACACCCGTCTGTCCACCACCGCGTACCTCAACTGGTGCGAGCGGGTGGGCCAGGACCCCGTCTACGAGGCCTATCCGGCGCACGACCCGTGCGCGGGCGCCGTCGCGGCCGACCGGCTGCTCGCCCGACCGGACCGGCCCGACGCCGTGTACGGCCTCTTCGACCCCAACGGAACCGACCTCCTCGCGGCCGCGCGCCGCTACGGACTGCGCGTCCCGGACGACCTGCTGCTGGTCTGCTGCAGCGAGTCCACCGTCTACGCCACCACCGAACCGCCCATCACGACACTGTCGCTCAAGCCGCGACGGATCGGCACGGCCGTCGTCCAGCTCCTCATCGACGCCATCGAGGGGATCGACACGGACGGCCCGGTCGAGCAGGTGATACCGACCGAACTGATCGTGCGCACCTCCTCGCAGCGCCGTTCGCCACGCACGACCGTCAGCCCGCCGCGCTCACCCGCGAAGGACTGACCCACCAAGGACCGATGTCCGAAGGCCCGTCCTCCGAAGTACCCACTTCCGAAGGACCGGCCTCCGGAGCACGACCCACGAAAGACTGATCGGCGAAGGGCCGACACCCCGTCAACCGGCACCACCGAATCTGCCGTCCTCGCCCCTGCCCGTGGGCCAGGACGGCAAAACCGGCCACCTATCCGGCCTCAACCCTGGATTCGACCTTCTCAATTCGGGCGAAACAACCGGTGAACCCGGAGTGGACCCGGATTCACCACCCCTGGTGCGTCACACAGGAGGACCCTCATTCCTATGATGGGCGCACGACACCGCGGACCACCCCGACCAGGCCGGTCCGCGATGTGCAGGGCATCGCGACGGTGGTGGAGGGGTCCATGACTCAGGGGGCCGGGCAGGAGCCCGTGGTGCGCACGGCGACATTGCGTGACTTCCGCGTACCGCCGTACGCCCGCGTGCCCGTACAGGGCCATGCCACCGATCCGACATCCACGGAGCCTCTGCCGGTGTCACCACCGGCAGAGATCCCGCCCGTGCCCATGTCCATGCCCACCGCGCCCGCGCGGCCGGCCGAGGAACTGCCTCCCGTCGCACCCGCGCCGGTCGAGGCCGTACCGGTGCAGGCCGTGGCGGCACGGGCCGCAGCCGCGCAGGCGGCCACGGCAGCCCGGGCGTCAGCCGCACAGGCAGGGGCGTCAGCCCCACAGGCTTCAGCCACGCAGACCTCACCCGCCCAGGCCCCGGCGGCACCCGCCCAGGCCCCGGCAGCACCCGCGCAGGCCCCGACGGCACCCGCCCAAGCCCCGGCGGCACCAGTCCAGGCCCCGGCCCAGCCAGCACCCGTCGCACCCTCGCCCCTCCCCGCCGCGACCGCCCCCGCCGACCCGCGTGAGCACACACCCGCGAGCGCCCCCGCGATCCCCGCCGTCCCCCCGCAGCCGCCCGCCCGGACCGCGCCCAGCGCGCCCATGCCCGCCGAGCCGACCCTGCACCTGGGACACCGGACCGCCGCCCCCGCGTACCCCGCCGCGGCGGGTTCCTCCATCGTCTCCGTCGCCACCGGCCACCCCGGCAGCGGCTTCCCGGAGGACCGGATGCCCGAGGGATACACGCCGACCGAACGCGACCTCCCGGTCATCAACCGCGGCGACACCGTCCAGGTCCCGGTCACCCCCGAGGCCGCCCCCGCCGCCGAGGCCGCCCCCGCGAACGGCGAAGGACCCGGCCCGCTCTACGTCGTCGGCGACGTCCACGGCTACCTCGACGAACTCGTGGCCGCCCTGCGCGCCCAGGGCCTCATCGACGAGAACGGCGGCTGGTCCGCCGGCAACGCCCGCCTCTGGTTCCTCGGCGACTTCACCGACCGCGGCCCCGACGGCATCGGCGTCATCGACCTCGTCATGCGGCTCTCCGCCGAGGCCGCCGCCGCCGGCGGCTACTGCAAGGCCCTCATGGGTAACCACGAACTGCTGCTCATCGGCGCCAAGCGCTTCGGCGACACCCCGGTGAACTCCGGCGCCGGCACCGCCACCTTCCAGGCCGCCTGGCTGCTCAACGGCGGCCAGAAGCACGACATGGACCGCCTCCAGGACGTCCATCTGCAGTGGATGTCCCGGCTCGACGCCGTGGTGCGCGAGGACGACCACCTCCTCCTGCACTCCGACACCACCGCGTACCTCGAATACGGCGAGACCATCGAGGACGTCAACGACACCGTCCACGAGATCCTCACCAGGAACGACGCCGACGAGGTCTGGGACGTCTTCCGAAAGTTCACCAAGCGCTTCGCCTTCCGCGACGAAGGCGGGCCGCAGGCCGTACAGGAGCTGCTCTCCACCTACGGCGGCCACCGGATCGTGCACGGCCACAGCCCCATCCCGTACCTCCTCGGCCAGGTCGGCACGGAGGAGGGGGAAGACAGTTCGGGCCCGATCGTCGACGGACCGCATGTCTACGCCGACGGTCTGGCGATCGCCATGGACGGCGGAGTGACCATGGCCGGAAAGCTACTGGTCGTCCAACTGCCGCTGAACAGCTGACGCATAACCCTCCGCATCCGGGGAAGGCGAATTCCGGAAACACCCTGTCAGCGCGTGGCACCGCCGCAATACCATCGGATCCATCCGTAGCAGGCTCTCCTCCGTTTCCGCCCAACCGACCGTTTCCCACGGCTGATCCGGGCCTACGGAGCATCGGGGGATGCAGATGAACGTGGCTCCGCACCTGCTGACCGAGGACCGCGCCGAGTACGAGCGGCTCCTCGACGACGCACTGAGCACCGCCCACACCCGTCCGGATCTCGACGGAGCCGGAACCCGGCTCACGCTCGCGCAGTTGCGCTCCCTGACGCTGAACGCGACAACGCTGGTCACCAGCGCGGCGGCGAGCGAGTACGACCACTTCGTGAAGGTCCGCGAGCAGAACCGCTCGACGAGGGGGAGCCGGGCTCCGGCCTCCTCCGACCGGCCGGGTCCCGGCCCGGGGCCGGGCGTCGTCGCGATCCTCACCGTCCTCGTGCCCGTCCTCGCGGGCGCGGCCGCCGTCATATTCCTGCTGGTCGGCGCGGTTCTGCACGCGCTCGCCCCCACCATGGTGTTCGGGGCGACCCTCCTCACGGCCGGTCTGGTCTTCGGCGTCGTGGCCGCCGCGGGACTGCTCTGTGCTGCGGCCGGGCTGCTCCTGACGGCCCTGCGGAACAGTCCTGCCGAGGTGAGCGCGGGCGGCCCGCCCGCCGCACCGGACGACGAGCTGTCCCTCGCCCGGGAGGCCTGGCGCCGCGCCCTGCTGGAGCGCGGCATCCTGCCCTTCCTCCGGGACGTCCTGGCGGCCACCGCCCCGCCCCCGGGCCCGCCCGTCCCCTGACCCGGACACGCCGCCGGCCCGCGTCTCCCCCCGTGGGCCGCGGGCCGGTGGCGTGTCGGGGTCCTCCGGGTCACTCCGCCAGCGGGAGGTACACCCGGTTGCCCGTCGCGGCGAACTCGGCCGACTTCGCGGCCATGCCCGCCTCGATCTCGTCCGCCTTCAGGTCGCCGCCGTGCTCACGGCGGATGTCCTGCGAGATCTTCATCGAGCAGAACTTCGGACCGCACATCGAGCAGAAGTGCGCGGTCTTCGCGGGCTCCGCCGGCAGCGTCTCGTCGTGGAACTCACGCGCGGTGTCCGGGTCGAGCGCCAGGTTGAACTGGTCCTCCCAGCGGAACTCGAACCGCGCGTCCGAGAGCGCGTCGTCCCACTCCTGCGCCCCGGGGTGCCCCTTGGCGAGGTCGGCCGCGTGCGCCGCGATCTTGTACGTGATGACACCGGTCTTCACGTCGTCGCGGTTGGGCAGGCCCAGGTGCTCCTTGGGCGTGACGTAGCAGAGCATCGCCGTGCCCCACCAGGCGATCATCGCGGCGCCGATGCCGGAGGTGATGTGGTCGTACGCGGGTGCGACGTCCGTGGTCAGCGGGCCGAGCGTGTAGAACGGCGCCTCCTCGCAGATCTCCTGCTGGAGGTCGATGTTCTCCTTGATCTTGTGCATCGGGACGTGGCCCGGGCCCTCGATCATCGTCTGGACGTTGTGGCGCTTGGCGATCGTGTTGAGCTCGCCCAGCGTCTTCAGCTCGGCGAACTGCGCCGCGTCGTTGGCGTCCGCGATCGAGCCGGGGCGCAGACCGTCGCCCAGCGAGTACGTGACGTCGTACGTCGCCAGGATCTCGCAGAGCTCCTCGAAGTTCGTGTAGAGGAAGTTCTCCTTGTGGTGCGCGAGACACCAGGCGGCCATGATCGAGCCGCCGCGCGAGACGATGCCGGTCTTGCGGCGCGCGGTGAGCGGCACGTACGGCAGGAGTACGCCGGCGTGCACCGTCATGTAGTCCACGCCCTGCTCGGCCTGCTCGATGACCGTGTCCTTGTAGATCTCCCAGGTCAGGTCCTCGGCCCGGCCGTCGACCTTCTCCAGCGCCTGGTAGAGCGGCACGGTGCCGATCGGCACGGGGGAGTTGCGCAGCACCCACTCGCGGGTGGTGTGGATGTTGCGGCCGGTGGAGAGGTCCATGACCGTGTCGGCGCCCCACTTGGTCGCCCAGGTCATCTTCTCCACCTCCTCCTCGATGGAGGAGGTCACGGCGGAGTTGCCGATGTTGGCGTTGACCTTCACCAGGAACCGCTTGCCGATGATCATCGGCTCGATCTCCGGGTGGTTGACGTTGGCCGGGAGCACCGCGCGACCCGCCGCGATCTCCTCCCGGACGACCTCGGGAGAGACGTTCTCCCGGATCGCCACGTACTCCATCTCCGGGGTGATCTCCCCCCGGCGCGCGTACGCGAGCTGGGTCACGGCCTGGCCGTCGCGGCCGCGGCGCGGCAGACGCGGGCGGCCGGGGAAGACGGCGTCGAGGTTCTTCAGCCCCCCGCCGCGCGGCGAGGTGTGCTTGATGCCGTCGTCCTCGGGGCGGGCCGGGCGGCCCGCGTACTCCTCGGTGTCGCCGCGCGCGATGATCCAGTTCTCGCGCAGCGGCGGAAGGCCCCGCCGTACGTCGGTGTCGACGGTCGGGTCGGTGTACGGGCCGGACGTGTCGTAGAGCGTGACGTCCTTGCCGTTGGTGAGGTGCACCTGACGGACCGGCACCCGGAGGTCGGGGCGCGAGCCCTGGACGTATCCCTTGTGCCAGCCCGGCGTGCGCTCGGCGTCGACGGGGTCGACGGAGACGTCGTCCTGGTTGGAGGCAGGCGTGCGTGCATCCTGAATGGTCATGAGACCGATCTCCCTACGCCGGCATTACCCGGTAACAGGTTCGGCGGTCGGCGCAGCCTCCTCCCGTACGTACATCAGTACGCGCGTACGGTGATCAGCGCCCTCTCAGCCCGGTGCTCCGAGCTCCCGCGTGTGCAAAGGTGCCACCACGCTAGCGTCAACCCTGGCGTGCTGAACAGTGGGCCCCCTCCGTTCTTGCGATGATCGGTCGGTGACTTCCCCCCAGCAGACTCCCGAGCCGCACGACCACGATCACGGTCCCGGCCCCTCCCACGGGCACGGCCAGGGGCACGAGCCTTCTCACGGCAACGGCCACGGGCATGGCCACAGCCACAGCCACGGACCGGCCGCTCCGGTGTCGCGCCATCTGCGCAAGGTGATCGCCGCGGTCCTGATCCCCTTCGCGACGGCCGTCGTGGTCGGGCTCGTGGTCCTGTGGCCAGGTGGCGTCCCGGCGCACGAGCGCACCGGGGTCGGCTTCGACCGCCAGATCGAGCAGGGCGAGGTCGTCGCCGTCGAACAGGTCGACTGCAAGGACGTGAACGCCGCCCAGGTACCGCCGACCGGGGACACCTCGACTCCGCAGGGGCGCGAGGCGGTCGCGGCGCAGCAGGGGGACTGCGCGAAGGCGACCGTCGAGGTCACCAGCGGTCCGGAGAAGGGACGCAGGTTCACCGAGATCGTGCAGCCTGACGCCCCGCGCCAACTGCACGAGGGACAGGGTGTGGTGGTGGCGTACGCCCCCGACGCCCCGCGCGATCTGCAGTACTCGGTGACGGATGTGAACCGGAAGGTGCCGATCGCCGTCCTCGCCGGGATCTTCGCCCTGGTGGTCGTGGTCGTCGGCCGGATGCGGGGCGTGATGGCGCTGATCGCGCTCGCCGTGAGCTTCCTGATCCTGACGTTCTTCATCCTGCCGGCGATTCTGCAGGGGTCGAATCCGCTGGTCGTGGCGGTGGTCGGATCGAGTGCCATCATGCTCGTCGCGCTCTACATGTGCCACGGGCTCTCGGCGCGCACCTCGGTCGCGGTGCTCGGGACGCTGATCTCGCTGCTGCTGATCGGTCTGCTCGGTTCGCTCTTCATCGGCTGGGCCTCGCTCAGCGGCAACACCGACGACAACACCGGCCTGATCCACGGCCTGTACCCGAGCATCGACATGTCCGGCCTGCTCCTGGCCGGCATCATCATCGGTTCGCTCGGTGTGCTCGACGACGTGACGGTCACCCAGACCTCCGCGGTCTGGGAGCTGCGGCAGGCCGATCCGGGCATGGGACCGCGTGCGCTGTACCGGGCCGCGATCCGGATCGGCCGCGACCACATCGCCTCGGTCGTGAACACCCTGGTGCTCGCCTACGCGGGCGCCGCCCTCCCCCTGCTTCTGCTCTTCACCATCGCGCAGAGCAGCATGGGGACGGTGGCCAACAGCGAACTGGTCGCCGAGGAGATCGTCCGGACGCTCGTCGGGTCGATCGGCCTGGTCGCCTCCGTGCCGGTGACCACGGCGCTCGCGGCCCTGGTGGTCTCCGCCGACCGGACGGAGGGCGGGATCCGGAAGCCGGCAGCCGTACGGGGTGGGCGGCGCCGCCGAGCCAAGTGAGCCGCGGGCTCAGGCAGCCGGGCCCGCGCTCTCCTCGGCGAGAATCCGCCCCAGGGCGGCCTCCAGGTTGTCCTCGAAGTCACCCAGCGTGCGTTCCTGACCGAGCGGAACCAGCTTGTCCGTCCGGTCGAGGAAGGCGACCAGCGGCGGAGCGCTGGCCCGGAACAGGGCGCGGTCACCACCGACCTGGAGCCGGATGGAGACGTCCGAGAGCCCCTCGGGCTCCGTCGGGGCGATGTGCACATCGCCGTCCCCGCTCGGCCGGTTGATCCCGTCGAGCAGCAGCTCCCTGCCGAACGCCCAGGTCACAGGCGCGTCCCCGGGGAGGTGGAAGGTCATCCGCACCGCGTAGGGATCCCGGGTCTCGTATCGCAGTTCCACCGGGATCTTGAAGGAGAGCTCCTCGGAGACGAGGAAGCTCATCAGGACCTCGGCCTGAACCGACTCTCGCATCATGTACCCCGCAGTAGATGAAGCAGTTGTGTAAACACAGCTGCTGAAAGCTGTGACCGAAACGGCCAGGAATGATCCCCCGTGGCCCTCTTGACGTAATCGTGCTGTAAGCACTAGCAGATCACAAGGAGTGATTTTTCAGATACTGATAGAGAACGCGAGTGAACTGAAGAGCCTTCCGATCTCCGTGCGTAGTCGCTCGACTGCTGGGAGCAACCGTTCTTCCTGGTGAAGAGGGAGAGAAATGGCCATTGCGGCCGCCGTGGAGCCCGCGGTGATGGGGATCGCGGCACAGACCGTGCCGAGCGCATATTCCTGACGCTCCACCAGAGGCTCCATTCGCCCCAAACCGCCCAAACGCTCCAAAAGCACACCGCGATTACGCACCGTGTACGGAGTGATGGATTCCACCGGATGGCGGTCAAGGTGGTCTTGACGAGATTTCAGATCGAGTTGACTCAACAGGCACTGCCCGATCGCATGGGCGTGCGCGGTCTCGCGAAAGTCGGCCCATTCCTCCACCGCAGGGGCGGAAGGGGTGTCGGCGACTGCGACGAGCTCGATCTCCCCCTCGCGGTAGAGGGCGAAGTAGACCGGCACACCGATCTCGTCCCGCCAGCGGGCAAGGGAGTCTTCGATCTTGATGCGACGATTCTGCACAGCTCCGCCGCCGGCCAGTCGGACGGCGGCGTCACCCAGCACGAACACACCCTTCTCACGGACCAGATAGCCCTCGTGCGTCAGGGTGCGGAGCAGGTGGTACGTGGTGGGCAGCGGAAGGCCCGTCTCACGGGCGAGCTGTTTGGCTGGGGCGCCGTCCGCGTGGGAGGACACGGCCTCCAGAAGTCTCAGCGCTCGCTGCACCGAGCCGATCAGGGTAGGCGCAGCAGTATGCGTAGCCGTGGCCAAAGGTCACCCCCAGGCGTGACGACGGATGCAGTGCATCCGCCCGCGGGGGCCGCCCCCGCGCGCCCGCCGGGCCTGGGAAACCGCTGGTCAGTAGGGAGGTCTACGCCTGTAGTCCCCAATGCGGCGGAGGGATTCCACTCTAGTGGCAGCCCCTGGGCCCGCGTCTTGAATAGACCTGCGCGTTCCCCCAGCCGGGCTAATACGCTCCGTCGGCCTCATACCGATCGGTAGCTTGTGCTACCAGTCCTCACGCGAGCGGTCGGAGGAGCTGAACTTCCTTACGACGTAGATCAGTCCGGCGACGAGGGCCACGAAGAGCAGCACCTTGAAGAGCAGTCCGACCACGACGGCCAGGACGCTGGTGATCAGTCCGCCGAAGACGAGCAGGGCAAGTGCGGGTATGGCGACCCACTTCACCCACCAGGGCATCCCCGCGAGAATCTCCTGTACGGCCATCGTCCCTACCTCGCTCTCGAAGATCCGTTCCGCACACTCCGCGCCGAACACCTTCAAGGCTAGGGGCCGGGAGGGACGCACGGGGGCCCTGCGGCCCCCGCTCTCCCCTGATCCACCCCCTAGGGGCTTCGACCGCCGGACCCCGAGCGCGGCCCCGATCCCCGGAAGCACTTCCCACGTCCGAAAGCCCTCCTGGGCCTCGGACCGACCCCCTGACTCCGGAGGAGCACTCCCGGACCGAAGCTCCAGGGGACGGCGGTCCCCGCCTCAGCTCTCCGGCGGGGAGAAGACCACCATCACCCGCAGGTCCTCGCTGATGTGGTGGAACTTGTGCTCCACCCCCGCCGGCACGTAGACCACGCTGCCGCGCGCGACCTGGGTCGTCTCCGTCCCCACCGTGATCGCCGCCCGGCCGCTCACCACGAAGTACACCTCGTCCTGGCGGTGCGGCTGCTGCGGGTCGAGCTCCCCGGCGTCCAGCGCGTACAGGCCCACCGACATGTTCCGCTCCCGCAGGAACTGGAGGTACGCGCCCTTGTTAGCGGCACGCTCCGCCTCCAGCTCATCCAGTCGGAATGCCTTCATCGCCTGTCAGCCCCTGCCGTCGGCCCGATCATGTCTGCCACGATCAGACACATGAAGAATTTCGTAGTCAAGACGCTCGCCAACGCGGGCGCCCTGGGAGTCGCCATCTGGCTGCTCCAGGACATCACCCTGACCGGTGAGAGCACCGGCAAGAAGATCCTGACCCTCATTCTCGTCGCCCTGGTCTTCGGGCTCGTGAACGTCTTGGTCAAGCCGGTCGTCAAACTGCTGACGCTGCCGCTCTTCATTCTGACGCTCGGCCTGATCACCCTCGTGGTCAACGCCCTGATGCTGCTCCTCACCTCCTGGCTGGCCGAGCAGTTCAACCTCAGCTTCCACGTGGAGGGCTTCTGGACCGCCGTCCTGGGCGGCCTGATCATCTCCGTCGTCTCGTGGGCACTGAACGTCGTGCTCCCCGACGGCGACTGAGCGGCAACCATGACCTACCGCGTCTGCTTCGTCTGCACCGGCAACATCTGCCGCTCGCCGATGGCCGAGCACGTCTTCCGCCGACATGTGGAGGAGGCCGGCCTCGGCGAGCTGGTGGAAGTCGACAGCGCCGGCACCGGAGGCTGGCACGAGGGCGACGGCGCCGACTCGCGCACGGTCTCCGTTCTCGAGGAGAACGGCTACACCTCCGCGCACACCGCCCGTCAGTTCCGGGTCTCCTGGTTCCCCGCGCTCGACCTGGTGATCGCGCTGGACGAAGGGCATCTGCGGGAGCTCCGCGAGCTCGCCCGCACACCCGAGGAAGCGGCGCGGATACGCCTGCTGCGCTCCTACGACCCGGCCGCGGGGGACGGACTCGACGTCCCCGACCCTTATTACGGGGGCCGCGAGGGCTTCGAGGAGTGCCTGGAAATGGTGGAGGCCGCGAGTGAGGGACTACTCGCTGCCGTCCGCCTCGAACTGGAGGAACGAACTCCGTGACGGACAAGAACTACGGCGACGGTACGCGCGCGGTACGGGCCGGGCTGCCCGACCCCGTGAAGTACGAGCCGACCCTGCCGGGGCCGGTCTTCGCCGCGCACTTCCATCTGCCGGGCGAGCCGACCGGCGGATACGCCTACGGCCGCGACGAGAACCCGACCTGGACCCATCTGGAGCGGGCGATCGGCGAGCTGGAGGCGCCGGGGGAGCAGGGCGTCGAGACGCTGGTCTTCGCCTCGGGCATGGCCGCGATCTCCGCCGTCCTCCTCTCGCAGCTGAGGACGGGCGACGTCGTGGTGGTGCCCACCGACGGCTACCAGGCCCTGCCGCTGCTGCACGAGCAGCTGCGGGCGTACGGCATCGAGGTCCGCACCGCGCCCACCGGCGGCGACGGTCAGCTCGCCGTCCTCGAAGGGGCCCGGCTGCTGTGGATCGAGACCCCGTCCAATCCCGGGCTCGACGTGTGCGACATCCGTCGCCTGGTGCGCGAGGCGCATGCCGCGGGGGCGCTCGTGGCCGTCGACAACACACTCGCCACCCCGCTCGGCCAGCGCCCGCTCGAACTGGGCGCGGATTTCTCCGTCGCCAGCGACACCAAGGGCATGACCGGGCACGGCGACATCCTCCTCGGCCATGTCAGCTGCCGTGATCCCGAGCGTGCGGCGGAGGTACGGCGCTGGCGCAAGGTCGTCGGCGCGATCCCCGGCCCCATGGAGGCCTGGCTCGCCCACCGTTCGCTCGCCACGCTCCAGCTGCGGATCGACCGCCAGTGCTCCACCGCGCTCGCGCTCGCGCAGACGCTCGCCGGCCGCGCGGACGTGACCGGGCTGCGCTACCCGGGCCTGCCGGACGACCCCTCGCACACGGTGGCCGCACGGCAGATGCGGCGCTTCGGATCCGTCGTCTCCTTCGAACTGGCGGACCGGAAGCGGGCCGATCGGTTCCTGGAGGAGCTGAGGATCGTGGACGACGCGACCAGCTTCGGAGGTGTGCGCTCCACGGCGGAGCGGCGCGGGCGCTGGGGCGGGGACGCGGTCGCGGAGGGCTTCATCCGCTTCTCCGTCGGCGCCGAGGATCCGGAAGACCTGATCGCCGACGTGCTGCGCGCCCTCGACGAGGCGGGATCCTAGGCCGGGTCCCCCTCGGGCGCACGGAACGGGGCGCTCCGAGCCTCCCCCCTCATGGCTCGGAACGCCCCGGTTCCACGCGCGGAGACCGCCTGAACAAGGCTAGTTGACTGTGCGTCAGTGTCCAATCACGGTAGCGACAGAGACCTATCGACTTATTTATAGTTGGACGGTCCTGAGGCGCAGTCAGCCGACCGCCTGAGTCGAACGGCCGCACGGCCGGGAGGGGGCGGACATGGATCTGGCCCTGCTGCGCACGTTCGTCGCGGTGCACCGGGCCGGTTCCTTCACCCGAGCCGCCGCCCTCCTGGGCCTCTCCCAGCCCGCCGTCACCAGCCAGATCCGGACGCTGGAGCGACAGCTCGGGCGGCCGCTCTTCCTCAGACAGGCCCGCGGGGTCACCCCGACGACCATCGGCGACGAACTCGCGCACCGCGCCGCTCCCCACCTGGACGCCCTCGTGGAGATCGCCGAGACGGGGCTCGACGAGGAGAGCGGCGTCCGTACCCTCCATGTCGCCGGGCCCCCGGAATTCACCGCCCTCCGCGTCCTGCCCGCCCTCACCCCGCTGGTCGGCCAGGGCCTCGCCGTACGGACGTCGTTCCTCGGCAATACAGAGGAGATCCTCGACGGGCTTGCCGCGGGCCACCACGATCTGGCCGTCGCCACTGCCCGCCCCCGAGGTGGCCTGCTCGTCTCCACCCCGCTCTGCGACGAGGAGTACGTGCTGGTCGCGGCACCCCGCTGGGCGGCCCGGCTCTCCCCCGACGTGCTGCTCCGCAAGGGAGCGGTCGTCCTGGAGCAGCTTCCCGTGGTCGAGGTCCACGAGTCGCTGCCGTTCGTCGCCCGCTACTGGGCGAGCGTCTTCGAGACCAAACCGGCCGTCGCCGCCACCGTGATCGCCCCTGACCTGCGCGCCGTACGGGAATCCGCCGCCTCCGGCGCCGGGCTCGCCGTCCTGCCCCGCTATCTGTGCGAGGAAGCCCTCGCGCAGGGCCGGCTCGTGGCGCTGCTCGATCCGCCGGTCCCTCCGCTGCGGACCTACTTCCTGGTCGTGCGTACGGGCACGCTCGCCCTGGCGCCGATCGCGCGGGCCCACGAGGAACTGCTGAGGGCCGCCGGGGCCTGGTGAGTCCCTGCCGGGGTCGTTGATGAGACCGTGCCTGCCGCCAGTGCGTTTCAGGACACCTCACATGGGCCATTTTCTTCCCATGAACGAACGGCCCGTGATCAAGCGCACCGCACGCGCCATCCTGCTCGACGGGGACGATCTCATCCTCATCAAGCGCACCAAGCCGGGGATGGATCCCTACTGGCTCACGCCCGGCGGCGGGGTGGAGTCCTCCGACACCACCGTCGTCGAGGCCCTGCACCGCGAGGTGCACGAGGAACTCGGCGCCAAGATCACCGATGTGGTGCCCTGCTTCGTCGACACCGTCGAGCACATCGTCGACGGCGGGGTCTCCGGGGTGAAGGTCCAGCACTTCTTCGTGTGCCGGCTCGACTCCATGGACCCCTCGCTGCGGCACGGCCCCGAGATGGACGAACCGATCGGCGAGTACGAGATCGTCCGGGTGCCCTTCAGCCGGGTCGGCATCGCCGCCGTGCACCTCGTCCCGCTCTCACTGCGCCACTACCTCGACGGCAACATCGAGGGTGTCCGGGCGATGCACGCCCCCGACCTGGGCTGATCGGCGCCGGCCGGGGCGAGCTCGGCAAGGAAGTCGTGGCGGATGCGCTCCGCGGGGACCCCCGCTCCCCGCAGCGCGTCCACCCCGCGACGGACCATGCCCAGCGGCCCCGACAGATAGGCGTCGCGTTCGCTCCAGGGGCCGTAGCGGCAGACGGCCTCGGGGAGCCGCCCCTGTTCCTCGGTGACCGGGTGGACGGAGAGCCAGGGAAAGGTCTTCTGGAGCCGCAGCATCGTATCGATGTCGTAGAGGTCGTGGCCGCTGCGCGCTCCGTAGAAGACATCGACCGGGCGCCGGTCCCCGTGCTCCGCGACGTCCTCCACCAGGGCCTTGATCGGCGCTATCCCGGTACCACCGCCCACACAGAGCAGGCCGCTGTCCGTGGCGTGGTCGACCGTCATGGACCCGGCCGGCGGTCCGAGTCTGAGCACGTCACCCGGGCGCGCCCGATGGACCAGGGCGTTGGACACCCAGCCGGCGGGCACCGCCTTGACGTGCAGGGAGAGCAGCCCGTCAGGCCGGGGCGCCGACGCGAAGGAGTAGTGGCGCCATATCCGTGGCCACCACGGGGTCTCGAGCGTCGTGTACTGCCCCGCGAGAAAGGGGTACGGCTGGTCGGTCCGGAGCGTGACGACGGCGATGTCCGGGGTGCGCAGATCGTGAGAGACCACCTCGGCCTGCCACCAGGCGGGCGCCGCGCGTTCGTCCTCCGCCGCCGCGTCGATCATGATCTGGGAGATCGTCGTGTACGTACGAACCCAGGCCGCCTCGGTCTCCGCGTCCCAGCTCGTCGTCGCATAGCGGACGAGCGCACCGATGAGGGCCTCGCCGACGGCCGGGTAGTGGGCGGAGTGGGTGCCGTACTTGCGGTGTCCCCTGCCGAGGTTCTCCAGATACGCGGTGAGCACCGGGGTGTCGTCCAGATGCTCCGCCGCGGTGAGAAGTGCCTTCAGCAGCCGGTCCCGCTGAGTGTCCATGGCCGCGGGGAACATCTCGCGCAGCTCGGGGTTGCGGATGAAGAGCAGGGCGTAGAAGTACGAGGTCACCCGGTCGGCGACCGGTGCGATCTCCGCCAGGGTGCGGCGGACGAGTACCGCGTCGGCGGAGGGCTCGGGGGGTATGGGCGGCTCCTTGCCGTCCCCCGCCGGCGACTCCTGCCCGCCCGTCGCCCCGGGCTCGCGACCGTCCGCATCCTCCGTCGCCCTCGGGGTGGTCGGAGCATCCATCATGTGCCTCGCCCTCGCGCTGGCCGGCTTCCGTGGTCGCAGCATGACCCCTCTGTCCACCGCTTCGGACGGAAAGCGGTGTTCTCGGGCCATAGGGCAGGGTTTCTGGCTAAGCTGCGCTGTTTCGGACCAGGGCGTAGGCCTCGCGCAGATCTCCTCCTGTGTAGCTGTGACGGGAGAGCCCGGCGAGATGGTGATCCGCGTTCACGGCCACCGTGTCCGGGACGATCGCGAAGAGCGCCGCGTCGGACATCGAGTCTCCGTAGGCGACACACTCGGCCGGGCCCACCCCGAACTCCGCGCAGAGCTGCCGTGCGATCCGCACCTTCGCCTGCGCGTCGAGAATGTCGGGCCGGTGGATCGGCTCGGTGAAGGGGACCGCCGGCCAGCGCGAACCGTGCGCCGCGTCGACGCCCCAGTCGAGCAGCCGCTCGACGAAGAAGTCCGGAGAGAGGGAGATGACCGCGCAGCGGTCGCCCCGATCCCGGATGTCGGCCCAGACCTCACGGATGCCCGCCAGCCAGGGCGCCCCTTCGAACGCGGCCGCGACCTGGTCCGCCGTGAGAGCGGACCACAGCTCGCGGGCCCGGACGGCGAACTCGTCCGGTGTGAGCCCCCGCAGGAAACCCTCCTCCAGCGCCGTGATCTCGTCGAGAAGGCCCAGCTGCCGGGAGATCTCCACCGCCGCGGCCGACCCCCGGATCAGGGTGCCGTCGAGGTCGAAGAGGTGCAGACGCCGCTTGGTGGGTTTCACGTGAAACATCGTCCCCATGCCACGGGATGGAAGCAACGCCTCCTCGGGCATCGGTCAGATCCGGTAAAGCAGTGGACGGAAGATCACCGAGTCGGACAGCCTGAAAGCATGCCGATCTCCCCCTCCCCGCTCGCTCAGCTCCCCGTCCGCCGCCTCACCCCGGAGGACCTCCTCGCCTGCTCCGACCTCTCCGAGAACCGGGGCTGGCAGCGCGAAGAACACAAATGGGGGCTGCTGCTCACCGCGGGAACCGGCTACGGCATCGACGACCCGGCCGGCGCCGGGCTGCTCGCCTGCTGCGTGGTCACCTCGTACGGCCCTGGGATCGCCGCGATCGGCATGGTGCTCGTCGCCGAACGGTACGCACGCCAAGGCGTGGGACGCCGGCTCATGCAGCACGTCCTGACGGAAGCCGGGGACACCCCGCTCACCCTGTACGCCACACCGAACGGACAGCCTCTGTACGAGGAGCTGGGCTTCACGGAGACAAGCCGTTCGGAGATGGTGCTCGGGCGCTTCACCTTCACCACACCCGCCCCGGCCGTTCCGGTCCGCCCGGCGACGGCGGAGGATCTCCAGGCGATCCTGCGTCTGGACCACGAGGTCTTCGGCCTCGACCGCACCCACATGATCACCCGGCTCCCCGCGTTCGCGGACCATCTCCGGGTCGCGGAGGAGGACGGCGAGATCACCGGCTTCGCCGCGGCCTGGCCCAACATGGACACGCATGTCGTCGGTCCCCTGATCGCCCGGGACCCGGCCACCGCACAGGCCCTGATCGCTTCGCTGGCGGCCGCCACCGACCGACCGCTGCGCACGGACATCGATGTGCGCCACACGGCGCTGCTGAGCTGGGTGAAGGAGAACGGGATCGACTCGATCGCCTCCAACGCGGTGATGGTCCGCTCCGTCCCCGACCTCCCCGGCGACTGGCGCCGCCGCTTCGCCCCCCTGACGGTCGCGGCCGGATAACCCCCGACGGAACGAGGCCTCACCCCTTCTCCCGACCCGGGGAGCATTTACTTGCAGACGCGCATTATTGCGTCGCATCGTCTACCCTGGGTCGGGAGCCACTCCGGTGCCGAGGAGAGACCGAGGAGAGACCATGACCGCGACGGACCCCGCACTCACCGCGCTCTCCCAGCGCTGGTGCGCCCTCTCCCTGCTGCACGGCAGGATCGAGTCCCACATTGAGCGCGCCCTGGAGAGCCGGCACGGCCTGAGCGTGCGGGAGTACTCGCTCCTCGACGTCCTCAGCCGGCAGCACAGCGGACCGGGCGGCCACCTCCAGATGAAGCAGGTCGCCGACGCGGTCGTGCTCAGCCAGAGCGCCACCACCCGGCTCGTCACCCGACTCGAGGACCGGGGTCTGCTCACCCGCTATCTCTGCGCCACCGACCGGCGCGGTATCTACACCGATGTCACCGAGGCCGGTCTCACGCTCCTGACAGAGGCCCGCCCCACCAACGACAGCGCACTGCGCGAGGCCCTCGACGAGGCCGCGAAGAACCCCGAGCTGGCCCCGCTGGTCCAGGTCGTGGAAGGCGTGACCGTCTCCGTGTGACGCGGGAACGCGGCGACCTCCAAGGCCCCGAGCCCCCGAGCCCCCGAGCCCCCGAGGAACGACCCCTGGAAGCGACCCGGCGTACCGGAAGCGGTCCGGCGTACGCTGCGGGACATGAGCGATCTTGAGATACGCCCCGCCACCGCGGAGGACATCGAAGCCATCGTCGCGATGCTCGCCGACGACCCCCTGGGCGCGCAGCGCGAATCGCCGGACGACCTCGGCCCGTACCTCGCCGCCTTCGAGCTCCTGGAGGGCGACCCCCACCAGCATGTGGTCGTGGCCGTCCGCGAGGACAGGGTCGTCGGCACCCTCCAGCTGACGATCATCCCCGGGCTCTCCCGTCAGGGCGCCACGCGTTCGATCATCGAGGGCGTCCGCATCCACAGCGACGAGCGCGGCAGCGGCCTCGGTACGGAGCTCATCGAGTGGGCCGTCGAGGAGTCCGAGCGCCGGAACTGCCGACTGGTCCAGCTGACGTCCGACGCCACCCGTACCGACGCCCACCGCTTCTACGAGCGGCTCGGCTTCGAGGCCTCCCACGTGGGCTTCAAGAAGAACCTCTGAGCCAGGAGAACAGCGCGCCGGGACACGGTCCCGGCGCGCTGTTTCACGTGAAACAACGCAGAACGGCTCAGAGACCGCGCCAGCCCGCCTCGTCCACCCCGCCCGGCACCGCGTCCGCCGGCGCGTACGGCTCCCGTGTGAAGACGAACGAGGCGAGGTCGAGATGGCTCACACTGCCGTCGTCACGCCGCACGACCCGGAGCGTCTCCCCCGCGTAGTACCCGTTCAGCCCGACCCAGCCGCCCTCGGGCAGGGCCCGGAAGCGAGCCCGCCGACCGGGGCCCCGCAGGGGTTCGAGCACCACGCTCCGCTCGGCACCGAGCCGGAGCCCATAGGCGTACGTCCCCCAGTACCAGGGCCCCGTCAGGGCCAGCAGCTCCTTGTCCACCTCCGCCTCCGGAAGCGGGCGCCAGGGCTCCGGAAACCTCGGCTCCGTCTCCGCCACGATCCGCACGAGATCGGCGGCCACAGCGGCCGTCAGGGGCCCTGAGGTGGCATTGGCAAGGGCGATCGCCGCCAGCCCGTCCTCGACGCTGATCCACAGGGCAGCGACAAAGCCGGGAAGCGAACCCGTGTGGCCGATCAGGGTCCGGCCGTCCTTCCTGAGCAGCTGGAGTCCGAGTCCGTAGCTCCCGTCCCAGTCACCCTCCCCGACCGCGGCGGCCGGAGCCCGCATCTCCTCCACGGAGGCAGCGACGAGCACCCGTTCGTCACCCGCCGCGAGGAACGCGGCGAACCGGGCGAGATCCGCCGCCGTCGACCAGAGCTGACCGGCCGGGGCCATCAGCCCCAGATCCTCGGAGGGCTCCGGCAGCATCACATCGGCCCACGGGTGCACCGCCCAGCCGCCCGCGTGCGGGGCGACGGGGTCGACGGTCGTACGGCCCATTCCCAGGGGTTCCAGGATCTCGCTCCGCAGCGCCTCCTCCCACGACACCCCGCGCACGGCCTCGACCAGCGAACCGAGCAGTGTGTAGCCCGGGTTGGAGTAGTGATGACGACGCCCAGGCGCCTGGAGGAAGGGCTGCTCCCCCAGCACGTCGGAGAGCTCCGGACGCAGGGCGGCGGAAGAACGCTCCCACCACTGGCCGGGCGTCTCGGCCGCGAGACCACCGCTGTGACCGAGGAGTTGAGCGATCGTCACCTCACCGGCCCCGGTGCCCTTGAGATGCCGCTCCAGCGGGTCGTCGAGACCGAGAAGCCCCTCGTCCCTCAGCCGCATCACCAGCACGGCGGTGAACACCTTGGTGAGGGATCCGATCCTGAACTGCGTGTCGGCGTCGGGCGCGTGCCCGTCCACACAGCTGCGCGATCCGCTCCACACCAGCGCTCCGTCGCGCACCACGGCCCCCACGAAGGAGGGTGACCGCCCCTCGGACTGGGCCACCGCGACCCGATGGAGCAGAGCCCGCTCGGTACCGGGCAGCAGAACTTCGAACGTTGTCGTCATGGGACCCATCCAACGCGATGGCCCCGAGCGAGGCCTCCCCGTTTTCGCGGGCGCACCCCGCCGGCCCGGGGACCGCGAGCGGCGGCCCGGGATCAGGAGCCGCGGCCCGAGGTCAGGGGTGGCCGGACGTCAGAGGCGTGGGGGAATCAGGGGCGACGGCCCGCAAGGACGCAGAACTCGTTCCCTTCCGGGTCGGCCAGGGGCACCCAGCTCACATCGCCCTGGCCGACGTCGACATGCCGAGCACCCAGGTCGAGCAGACGCCGGACCTCCGCGTCCTGATCCCGGTCGCTGGGGTTGACGTCGATGTGGAGCCTGTTCTTGACGCTCTTGCCCTCGGGCACCCGCGCGAAGGTCAA
Organism: Streptomyces zaomyceticus; assembly: GCF_014656215.1. Classification (GTDB taxonomy): domain Bacteria; phylum Actinomycetota; class Actinomycetes; order Streptomycetales; family Streptomycetaceae; genus Streptomyces; species Streptomyces zaomyceticus. The sequence goes on from NZ_BNBZ01000018.1 coordinate 98,917, forward strand.
CGTCGGCGGCACCGGACCGAGACGGTCCTTGTCCTCGGGCAGCACGGGCGATCCGATCGTGACGAGCCCGTCCTCTTCGTCACACACCTCGTAGTCGAGAACCGCGCACCAGAACCGGGCGAGCCCCACCGGGTCGGCACAGTCGATCGCGAGCTCGGTGAACCTGCTGGCCATGTCAGAACCCCTCCGTCACACAGCGGTCGTACGTCGGCGCCAGGACGCTGGGGAGCCTCACAACGCATCGGTCGTGGAACCGCACACGTGCGATTCCGCCGACGGTGAAGTCCGGTCCGAACGACGGCGACGGTCATTACAGTCCCTTCCCATGACGACGGTTACCACGCGTACGGTCGAGTACCCGGCCGACGGCCTGACGATGGTCGGGCACCTCGCACTCCCGGCCGGTGACGACCGCAGGCCGGCGGTCCTGATCGGCCCCGAAGGGCCGGGGCTGAACGACTTCCAGCGGCGCCGTGCCGACGCCCTGGCCGAACTGGGCTACGTGGCCCTGGCCTTCGACATCAACGGCGGGCGCTGGTTCACCGACCCCGAGGAGATGCTCGCGCACACGACACCCCTGCTCGCCGACCCCGACCGGATGCGGGGGATCGGCCATGCGGCGCTCGACGTGCTGCGCGCCGAGCCGCGCACCGACCCCGACCGGATCGCCGCCATCGGCTACGGCACCGGGGGCGCGATCGGACTGGAGCTCGGGCGTGACGGCGTCGACCTGCGCGTGATCGGGACGGTCAACGCGCTGACCACCGGCCGACCGGGCGAGGCGGCGAACATTCGCTGCCCCGTGTGGGTCGGGGTCGGATCGGAGGACCCGATCATGCATCCCGCGCAACGGGACGCGTTCACCACCGAGATGCAGGCGGCCGGCGTCGACTGGCGCCTCGTCGTCTACGGCGGCGCCCTTCACGCCTTCCACCACCCGCCGGTCGACCAGACCACGGTCCCCGGCGTCGGCCACCACCCGCGGCACGCACAGCGAGCCTGGCGCGACGTCGTCGAGCTCCTCGCCGAATGCCTGCCCGTCACGCCGTGATCCCGCGCGCGGGTCGGGCCGGGCAACCGCCGCGGGCCTCTGCCCTCTCCCGCTTTCCGCGGACAGGCCGCCCGATCAGGTCTGGGCCATGTCCACGAAGCGGGAGTAGTGACCCTGGAAGGCCACGGTGATCGTGGCCGTCGGGCCGTTACGGTGCTTGCCCACGATGATGTCGGCCTCGCCCGCGCGCGGTGACTCCTTCTCGTAGGCGTCCTCGCGGTGCAGCAGGATCACCATGTCCGCGTCCTGCTCGATCGAGCCGGACTCACGCAGGTCGGAGACCATCGGCTTCTTGTCGGTGCGCTGCTCGGGGCCACGGTTCAGCTGGGACAGCGCGATCACCGGCAGCTCCAGCTCCTTGGCGAGGAGCTTCAGGTTTCGCGACATGTCGGAGACCTCTTGCTGTCGGCTCTCCTGCCGCTTCGAGCCACCGGACTGCATGAGCTGCAGATAGTCGATGATGACGAGCTTGAGCCCGTTCCGCTGCTTGAGCCGGCGGCACTTCGCCCGGATCTCCATCATCGACAGGTTCGGGGAGTCGTCGATGTACAGCGGTGCCTGCGACACGTCCGGCATCCGGCGGGCCAGGCGGGTCCAGTCCTCGTCGGTCATCGTGCCGGAGCGCATGTGGTGCAGCGCGACCCGGGCCTCTGCCGAGAGCAGACGCATCGCGATCTCGTTGCGACCCATTTCGAGGGAGAAGATGACGCTGGGCAGGTTGTGCTTGATGGACGCCGCCCGGGCGAAGTCCAGGGCCAGGGTGGACTTACCCATGGCGGGGCGGGCCGCGATGATGATCATCTGGCCGGGGTGCAGACCGTTGGTGAGCGAGTCGAGGTCGGTGAAGCCGGTGGGCACACCGGTCATCTCGCCGCTGCGGGAGCCGATCGCCTCGATCTCGTCGAGGGCCCCCTCCATGATGTCTCCGAGCGGGAGGTAGTCCTCGGTGGTGCGCTGCTCGGTGACCGCGTAGATCTCGGCCTGGGCCGAGTTCACGATCTCGTCGACGTCTCCGTCGGCCGCGTAGCCCATCTGCGTGATCTTTGTGCCGGCCTCCACGAGGCGGCGCAGGACGGCCCGCTCGTGGACGATCTCCGCGTAGTACGAGGCGTTGGCCGCGGTCGGGACCGACTGGACCAGGGTGTGGAGGTAGGAGGCGCCGCCGACACGGGTGATCTCGCCGCGCTTCGTGAGCTCCGCGCCGACCGTGATCGGGTCGGCCGGCTCTCCCTTGGCGTAGAGGTCGAGGATCGCCGCGTAGACGGTCTCGTGGGCCGGCTTGTAGAAGTCGTTGCCCTTGATGATCTCCACGACGTCGGCGATGGCGTCCTTGGAGAGCAGCATGCCGCCGAGGACGGACTGCTCGGCGTCGAGGTCCTGCGGGGGAACGCGCTCGAAGCCGGAGAGCCCGCCGTCCCACGGGCCTTCGCTGCCCCGCTCGTGCTGGTCGTCGCGCCCGCGGCCACGGCCGCGCCCTTCGCCCCGGGTGCGGGTGGGCAGTCGGTCACTCGGTCCGCTGTCGGCCCAAGGGTCGTCCATGGGCTCGGGAACGCTCACCAAGCACCTCCTCCCGTCCGCTCCGCGGACCTCGCCGTGCCACTCTGTCTTACGCCACGGGCTTGATCAACGAGTGGCTTTGCGACCGCTTCTGGCGCGTCGGGCGCCGGTCCACGGTAGGCCTGCGGGAGGCATCAGCCAATCTGGTTATCCACAGGCCCTGTGGGTGAAGGGCCAGAGTCTGTGGAGAACTCGCCGGAACCTGTGCACGGACCGGGGGACAGCCATGTGGACAAACTCATAGACCCCCTGACCTCAGGGGCCTGACCTGCGCTTTTTCCATCCACGGGCTGTGGGGGAGAAAAACTTTCCCCCCTGGATCAAGATCAGAACAAACGACCCACACCCGAAGCGCTCCACCCTTCCAAAGTAAGGATCAGAGATGCATTGCATCTCTTACCTGTGGAAGATTAGATTGGCCTCCATGACCCAGGCTCCCGCGACCCCCAAGGCCGTCCGCCGGCAGCACGACCGCGAGATCGTCTCCCTCGCCCTGCCGGCCTTCGGCGCACTCGTCGCCGAGCCGCTCTTCCTCATGGTCGACAGCGCCGTCGTCGGCCACCTCGGCACCCCTCAGCTCGCGGGCCTCGCGATCGCCGCAGCCCTGCTGTCGACCGCCGTCAGCGTCTTCGTCTTCCTCGCCTACGCCACCACAGCAGCCGTCGCTCGCCGCGTCGGCGCCGGAGACCTCCCGGCCGCCATCCGGCAGGGCATGGACGGCATCTGGCTCGCCCTCCTTCTCGGCGCCGCGGTCGTCGCGCTGACCCTGCCCGCGGCGCCCTGGCTCATCGACCTCTTCGGGGCCTCCGACACCGCGGCACCCCACGCCGTCACCTACCTCCGGATCTCCAGCCTCGGCATCCCCGCGATGCTGGTCGTGCTGGCCGCCACCGGCGTTCTGCGCGGCCTCCAGGACACCCGTACACCGCTCTATGTGGCCATCGCCGGCTTCGCCGCCAACGCCGCGCTCAACATCGGCCTGGTCTACGGGGCCGGTCTCGGCATCGCCGGCTCCGCCTGGGGCACAGTCATCGCCCAGTGCGGTATGGCCGTCGCCTACCTCGTCGTGGTCGTACGGGGCGCCCGGCGCCACGGCGCCTCCCTCCGCCCCGACCCGTCAGGCATACGCGCCTCCGCCCAGGCGGGCGTCCCCCTCCTCGTCCGTACGCTCTCGCTCCGCGCGGTCCTGATGATCGCCACGGCCGTCGCGGCCCGCATGGGCGACGCCGAGGTCGCCGCGCACCAGATCATCCTGTCCCTGTGGAGTCTGATGGCCTTCGCCCTCGACGCCATCGCCATCGCGGGCCAGGCCATCATCGGCCGCTACCTCGGCGCGGACGACTCCGAGGGCGCCCGTCAGGTCTGCCGCCGCATGGTCCAGTGGGGTGTGGTCTCCGGCGTGGTCCTCGGCGCGCTGCTCATCCTGGCCCGCCCACTGTTCGTCCCGCTCTTCACCGGCGACACCACCGTCCAGGACACCCTGCTCCCGGCCCTGCTCGTGGTCGCGCTCTCGCAGCCGATCTCCGGGGTCGTCTTCGTCCTCGACGGCGTCCTGATGGGCGCGGGGGACGGCCCGTACCTTGCCTGGGCCATGCTGCTGACCCTCGCGGTCTTCGCCCCGGTCGCCCTTCTGATCCCGGCACTCGGTGGTGGGCTGACGGCGCTCTGGTGGGCGATGACCCTGATGATGACGGTCCGGATGGCCACGCTCTGGCTGCGTTCCCGCTCGGGTCGCTGGATCGTCACCGGCGCGACGCGCTGAATGTTTCACGTGAAACGGCGGAAGGGCCGCACCCCGAGGGGTGCGGCCCTTCTTCACTGCTGAGCGCAGACTGCCAAGGGCAGCGTTACGCGGCGACGATCTCGACGCCGAGCTTCGCGGCAACCTCGGGGTGCAGACGCACGGACACCTGGTGCGAGCCCAGGGTCTTGATCGGCGAACCGAGCTCGACGCGACGCTTGTCGACGTCGGGGCCACCCGCGGACTTGATCGCCGAGGCGATGTCGGCCGGGGTCACGGAGCCGAAGAGACGGCCGGCGTCGCCGGAGCGAACGGCCAGGCGCACCTTCGTGCCCTCGAGCTGGGCCTTGATCTCGTTGGCCTGCTCGATGGTCTGGATCTCGTGGATCTTGCGGGCGCGGCGGATCTGCGCCACGTCCTGCTCGCCACCCTTGGTCCAGCGGATCGCGAAACCACGCGGGACCAGGTAGTTGCGGGCGTAGCCGTCCTTGACGTCGACGACGTCGCCAGCGGCACCGAGGCCAGAAACCTCGTGGGTCAGGATGATCTTCATTAGTCGGTCACCCTTTCCTTATCGCGCGGTGGACGTGTAGGGCAGCAGCGCCATCTCACGGCTGTTCTTGACGGCCGTGGCGACGTCACGCTGGTGCTGCGTGCAGTTGCCGGTCACGCGGCGGGCACGGATCTTGCCGCGGTCGGAAATGAACTTCCGCAGCATGTTCGTGTCCTTGTAGTCCACGTAGACGGTCTTGTCCTTGCAGAAAGCGCAGACCTTCTTCTTAGGCTTGCGCACAGGCGGCTTCGCCATGGTGTTTCTCCTGTGTGATCAAGAAGTGGGGGTACGAGCTGCTTCCAGGGCTTGCCCTAGAAGGGAGGCTCGTCCGAGTAGCCGCCGCCGGAGTTTCCACCCCAGCTGCCGCCGCCGCCCTGCTGCTGGCCGCCGCCGCCGGAGGAGGAACCGCCGGTCGCCCACGGGTCGTCGGCGGGAGCACCGCCACCACCCTGCTGGCCACCGCCGGAGTTTCCACCCCAGCTGCCACCGCCGCCGGCCTGCTGGCCGCCACCACCGCCGCCGTACCCACCCTGGCCGCCTCGACCGGTGGTCTTGGTGACCTTGGCCGTGGCGTTCTTGAGGCTGGGGCCGACTTCCTCGACATCCAGCTCGTAGACCGTGCGCTTGACGCCCTCACGGTCCTCGTAGGACCGCTGCTTCAGCCGGCCCTGCACGACGACGCGCATGCCTCGCTGAAGCGACTCGGCGACGTTCTCCGCCGCCTGACGCCAGACCGAGCAGGTGAGGAAGAGGCTTTCGCCGTCCTTCCACTCATTGGTCTGACGGTCGAAGGTGCGGGGGGTGGACGCGATACGGAACTTCGCGACCGCCGCACCGGACGGGGTGAAGCGCAGCTCGGGGTCGTCGACAAGATTGCCGACAACCGTGATGACGGTCTCGCCTGCCATGGGGGAACCTCTCGGCGGGATTGCTTCTGGCTGCTTTGTTGCTACTCGGACCCGATGACCTCTGAGCTAGATGCTCAGTGGGTCTCGGGACGGAGGACCTTGGTCCGGAGGACCGACTCGTTCAGGTTGAGCTGTCGGTCGAGCTCCTTGACGACCGCAGGCTCGGCCTGCAGGTCGATGACCGAGTAGATGCCCTCGGGCTTCTTCTTGATCTCGTAGGCCAGACGACGACGGCCCCAGGTGTCGACCTTCTCGACCTTTCCGTTGCCCTCACGGACGACGGAGAGGAAGTTCTCGATCAGCGGGGAGACAGCGCGCTCCTCGAGATCGGGGTCGAGGATGACCATCACTTCGTAGTGACGCATGTGGAACCCACCTCCTTTGGACTCAGCGGCCACGGTCGTTCCGTGGCAGGAGGGTCGTGATGCGTAAGCAACGGTATCCGCCACCACTGACAGTCCCCCTCGACGAACGAGGGTCACTGTCGGGATCCAGGACGGACCAGGGCAGACACCGGTGCAGACCGTACAGAGTACCCGGTCATCCCCCTCCGGTTGAAATTCACCGGTGAGGGGACGCAATCTGTACACAACGGATGTCGGCGGCGCTACGATGCGCCGCCTTCCGGCAAGCACGCCAGGAGGTGCCCCATGGCACAGGCAATGCGACCCGACCCCGGCCACTCGCTGTTCGCCACCGACGGCAAACCCCATCCGCTCCAGGACACCCTGGTCGGAGTGACTCTGGTGATGGGCGTCCTCGCCTTCGTCACCGCGCAGTTCGACAACCTGCATCTGCTGAGTTCCTGGTCGGGCCTGATCGGCATCCTGACCGGCGCCTACGGACAGTTCATCTCCGTGACGACCCGCGAACGGTTCCTGCTGATCCTCGGACTCGGCGCGTCGGCATTCGGCTTCTACCTCGGAATGGCGCACGGCGGCCTCTTCGGCGGCCTCATCAGCTGAGCCCAGCGGCACGTCAGGGCACACGCACCCATTCGGGGCGCTCCCCGGTCACAGTAGGCTTCGGCGCGAGAGCCGGAGCCCCTGACCGATGGGGACACACCTGCCGAGGAGCGCCCCGCATGAGCCTGACCCTGAGGACCATCAGTCGCGAGCAGCATCTGGGTTTCATCCAGAGCCAGCCCGCCGCGAGCCACTGCCAGGTCCCGGCATGGGCTGATGTGAAGACGGAGTGGCGCTCGGAGAACCTCGGATGGTTCGACAAGAACGGCGAACTCGTCGGCGTCGGTCTGGTGCTCTACCGCCAGCTCCCGAAGATCAAGCGCTACCTCGCCTATCTGCCCGAGGGCCCGGTCATCAACTGGCACGCGCCCAACCTCGACGACTGGCTGCAGCCGATGCTGGCGCACCTCAAGCAGCAGGGCGCCTTCTCCGTGAAGATGGGCCCGCCGGTCGTCATCCGGCGCTGGGACTCGGCCGCCATCAAGTCCGGCATCCAGGACCCGGACGTCAAGCGCCTCAAGGACGTCGAAGCCACCCACATCGAGCCGCGCGCCTTCGAGGTCGCGGACCGGCTCCGGAAGATGGGCTGGCAGCAGGCCGAGGACGGCGGCGCCGGCTTCGGCGACGTGCAGCCCCGCTACGTCTTCCAGGTCCCGCTCGCGAACCGCTCGCTCGACGACGTCCTCAAGGGCTTCAACCAGCTGTGGCGCCGCAACATCAAGAAGGCCGAGAAGGCCGGTGTCGAGGTCGTCCAGGGTGGCTACGAGGACCTGGCCGAGTGGCAGCGGCTCTACGAGATCACGGCCGTCCGTGACCACTTCCGGCCGCGCCCGCTCTCGTACTTCCAGCGCATGTGGACCGTCCTCAACAACGAGGACCCCAACCGCATGCGGCTGTACTTCGCCCGCCACGACGGCGTGAACCTCTCCGCGGCGACGATGCTCGTCGTCGGCGGCCACGTCTGGTACTCCTACGGCGCCTCCGACAACATCGGCCGTGAGGTCCGGCCCTCGAACGCGATGCAGTGGCGGATGCTGCGCGACGCCTACGCGATGGGCGCGACCGTCTACGACCTGCGCGGCATCTCCGACTCGCTCGACGAGACCGACCACCTCTTCGGACTCATCCAGTTCAAGGTGGGCACGGGCGGCGAGGCCGTCGAGTACGTCGGCGAGTGGGACTTCCCGCTGAACAAGCTGCTGCACAAGGCGCTCGACATCTACATGTCGCGCCGCTGATCCCTCACGTCGCGGCGCCGACCCCTGTCGTGTCGCCGACGTTTCCGTAGTCTCGTACATACCTTTGATACACCGCTGCCATCAGAAAGGTTCCGGGCCGGCCATGGCGCTCTCCCTCTACGTCGACACCGCTCGCTGGCGCGCGCACCAGAAGACCGTCATCGACCAGTTCCCAGGTGTGATCCCGGTCTGCAAGGGCAATGGCTACGGCTTCGGCCACGAGCGCCTCGCGGACGAGGCGGCCCGGTTCGGCGCCGACATGCTCGCCGTGGGCACCACGTACGAGGCCGCGAAGATCAAGGACTGGTTCAGCGGCGATCTGCTGGTCCTCACCCCGTTCCGCCGTGGTGAAGAACCGGTTCCGCTGCCCGACCGGGTCATCCGCTCGGTGTCGTCCGTGGACGGCGTCCACGCCCTCGTGGGCGCCCGGGTCGTCATCGAGTGCATGAGCTCGATGAAGCGCCACGGCGTCCGCGAGGAGGAGCTCCAGCAGCTCCACTCCGCCATCGAGGACGTACGCCTGGAGGGCTTCGCGCTCCACCTCCCGCTGGACCGCCCCGACGGCACCGACGCCGTCGAGGAGGTCATCGGCTGGATGGACCGGCTGCGGGCCGCCAGGCTGCCGCTGCACACCATGTTCGTCAGCCACCTGCGGGCCCAGGAGCAGGCCAGGCTCCAGCAGCAGTTCCCGCAGACCCGCTTCCGCGCCCGTATCGGCACCCGGCTGTGGCTGGGCGACCACGAGGCCACGGAGTACCGGGGTGCGGTCCTCGACGTGACCCGGGTCGCCAAGGGCGACCGGTTCGGCTACCGCCAGCAGAAGGCCGCGTCGGACGGCTGGCTGGTCGTCGTGGCCGGCGGCACCTCGCACGGTGTGGGCCTGGAGGCCCCCAAGGCGATGCACGGCGTCATGCCGCGCGCCAAGGGCGTCGCACGGGCCGGTCTCGCCACCGTCAACCGGAACCTCTCGCCCTTCGTCTGGGCCGGCAAGCAGCGCTGGTTCGCCGAGCCGCCGCACATGCAGGTGTCGATCCTGTTCGTGCCGTCCGACGCCCAGGAGCCGCGCGTGGGCGACGAACTCGTCGCCCATCTGCGCCACACCACGACGCAGTTCGACCGGCTCGTCGAGCGCTGAGCCGGCCGGTACCGCTCACCCCCGGGGACCCTGGTCCCCGGGGGTTCCCCATTCCACCCGCGGGCCGTCCTCGGCCGCCGGGGCCGCGTGCCGGGCCGGATGGGCGGCCCTGCCCGCCACGAAGACGTCCTCCGCGCCGTCCAGGACGCCCCCCGAGGGGTCGTCCGCGCCGTCCTGCCGTACCGGATCCTTCTCGGGCGCCAGGATGTCCCGTACGACCATCGCGCACAGGTACAGGGTGCCGAGCAGGTGCAGCACGATCGCGAACTGGTAGCCGTCCACCGGCAGTCCCTGCTTGCTGTTGCCGCTGGTCGTGAACGCCAGGTACATCCAGACGCCCACGAAGTACGTGACCTCGCAGGCCTGCCAGACGAGGAAGTCGCGCCAGCGCGGCCGGGCGAGCGCCGCCAGCGGCACCAGCCACAGGACGTACTGCGGTGAGTAGACCTTGTTGGTCAGCACGAACGCGGCGACGATCAGGAACGCCAGCTGCGCGAAGCGGGGCCTGCGGGGCGCCGTGAACGCCAGGTGGGCGAGTCCGGCGACCGCCACCAGCATCAGCAGCAGCGCGTAGAGGTTCGCCCGGTCCGGCTGGATCGAGTCGCCCGTCCGCTGGCTGATCAGCAGCCACACCGAGCCGAAGTCGACGTTCCTGCGCATGCTGAAGAGGTAGAACTGCTTCCATCCCTCGGGGGCCAGCAGCATCACGGGCAGGTTCACCACCAGCCAGGAACCGGCGAAGCCGAGGACGGCGGTGCCGTACTCCCGCCACTTCCCGGCCCGCCAGCAGAGCAGCAGCAACGGGCAGAGGAGCAGGACCGGGTAGAGCTTGGCGGCGGTGGCGAGGCCGAGCAGGATTCCGAAGGCCAGCGGACGCTCGCGCGACCACATCAGCATCGCGGCGGCGGTCAGCGCGACGGCCAGTATGTCCCAGTTGATCGTGGCGGTCAGCGCGATCGAGGGCGCCAGGGCGACGAGCAGCCCGTCCCAGGGACGCAGACGGTGTGTCCGGGCCACACAGACCGCGAGGACGGCCGCGCAGACCATCAGCAGACCGGCGTTGGCCAGCCAGAAAGCCTGCTCCTGCTGCATGGTGTCGCCGCCGCCCGGCGTCAGCCAGGCCGCGACCTCCATGAAGAGACCGGTCAGGACCGGGTACTCCAGGAACGGTATGTCGCCGCCCAGCCGGTCGAAGTAGGGCACCAGGCCGTCGGCGAAGCCCCGCCCGGAGAACAGATGCGGGATGTCGGAGTAGCACGCGTGGGTGTACTGCGAGGTCGTGCCGCGGAACCAGGCCCAGTTGTAACAGGGCAGCTTCTGCACCATGCCGAGGGCGAACATGCCGATGGCCACGAGGGCGATCACCCGCACCGGCGTCAGCTGGCCGGTGCCGGTCACCGCCCTGCGGCCGTAGGGGCCGCCGATCAGCTCGCTGCCCGCGGCGGCCACCTTGTCCCGGTGGGTGGGGATGACCGTCTGCGAGCGGCCCTTCGGCCGGTCCTGCGGCGCGCTCGTCTTCTGGAGGCTCGGCATGGGGACATCCTGCCGTACGTCTCCGGGAAAACGGCGAGGGCCGCCGCGGCCGGCCCGTACGGAAGGTACGGAGCGGACGCGACGGCCCTCGGGGAAGTGCCCCGGCCGAGGATCAGGGAACCCAGGTCCCGTCGTTGGGCCGGCCGTTCCCGCCGCCGGGCCCGTTGTCGTCCGTCGGTGTGCCGGTCGGCGACGCGGTGCCGGTGGTGGGTGGCGTGGTGGTGGGCTGCCCGGTGTTGCCACCGGGGTTGCCCGGTTCCCCGGTGTTGTTGCAGTCCCAGTCCCACACGCCACAGGTCGTCTTGCCCGGCTTCGGCGTCTTGGTCGGCGGGGGAGTCGTCGTCGGCGTGGTCGGGGGAGTCGTCGTCGGCGTCGCCGTGGTCTCGGTCGGCGTCGGCGTGGCCGTCGGCGTCGGCGTCGGGCTGTTGGCGCCACCGCCGAAGACGGGCTCGGCGCCCTCCAGCTTCTCCGGCTCCGGGAAGCTCTTGACCGGGTAGCTCTCCACGGCCCCGGACATGTAGTCCTGCCAGATCCGGGACGGGAACGAAGAACCGTGGATCTTCGGCTGGTCACCCGTGCCGAACATCTTCTCGAACTGGCGCCCCTTCTTCGTCTCGTCGTCGTCGAAGCGGTACATGTCGATCGCGGTCGACAGCTGCGGGGTGTAACCCACGAACCAGGCCGACTTGTTGCCGTCGGTCGTACCGGTCTTGCCGGCCACCTGGCGGCCCGGGATCCGCGCCTTCTTGCCGGTGCCCTCGTCGTCGTCCACGACGGACCGGAGGACGTCGGTGACGTTGTTGGCGACGGCGGGGGTGAAGGCGTTCTTCGTCTTCTCCTCGTGCTTCTTGTAGACGACCCCCTCCTTCTTCACCATCTCCACCGAGTAGGGGTCGTTCTGCTTGCCCTGGTTGGCGAAGGTGGCGTAGGCGCCGGCCATGCGGATGGCACTGGGGCTGGAGATACCGAGGGAGAAGGAGGGCACCTCGCCCTGGACGAGCGAGTCGGGGCGCAGGCCCGCGTTGATGGCGGCGTCACGGACCTTGTCGATGCCGACGTCCATGCCGAGCTGCACGTACGGCGAGTTCGCCGACTTGACCATGGCCCTGCGCAGGGTCATGTCCTTGTAGCTCGCGTCGTCGTCATTGGTCTGGCGCCACTCCTCGCCCTTCTCGTTGTGCCAGATGTCGCCGTTGTACTTGCGGATCGTCAGCTTGTTCTTGCCGGAGTAGCGGCTCTTGTCCGGGTCGACGATCGTGCGGGTGGACGCGTCCTGGGTCTCGCCCAGATCCTTGTCCCGGACGCCGTCCGCCATCGCGGCGGCGAGCACGAAGGGCTTGAACGTCGAACCGACCTGGGCGCCGGTGTTGTCGGCGTTGCTCCGGAAGTGCTTGGTCGCGTCGACACCACCGTAGAGGGCGACGATCTTGCCGGTCGCCGTGTCGACGGAGGCGCCGCCGAACTGCACGTTCGTGTCCGTCTTCGGGCGCTTCTTCGGGTCGATGTACTCGTCCAGGATCTTCGTGACCGACTTCTCGAGAGCGTTCACCTTCTTCTTGTCGAAGGTGGTGAAGATCTCGTACCCGCCCCGCTCCAGGTCCTGCTCGGTGATGCCGAACTGGGCCTTGACGTTCGCCTTGGCGGTGGTGACCAGATAACCGATCTGACCGCTCAGGTTGGCGCTCTTCTTGGGGCCCTCGACCTTGGGGAACGTCGTGTACTTCGCACGCTCCTCGGCCTGGAGGTGCCCGTCGTTCGTCATCTCGTCGAGGATCCACTTCCACCGCTTGGTGGCACGGTCCGTGTTCTTCTCGGGCGTGGCCTCGGAGTCGATCTCGGGGTAGCCGGCGGGGTCGTAGTACGTCGCGCCCTTGAGGACCGCGGCGAGCAGCGCCGACTGGCTGGGGTTGAGCTTCTCGGCGTCCGTGTTGAAGTAGGCGCGGGCCGCCGCCTGAACACCGTAGGCTCCGCGCCCGTAGTACGCGGTGTTCAGATAGCCGGCCATGATTTCTTCCTTGTCGACCTCGCCGCCGACCTTCATGGAGATGAAGAGTTCCTTCACCTTCCGGCTGAGGGTCTGCGACTGGTCGTCAAGGCGGTTGTTCTTCACGTACTGCTGGGTGATCGTCGAGCCACCCTGGGTCTCGCCGCCCTTGGCCATGTTCCACACGGCGCGGCCGATACCCATGGGGTCGATCCCGGAGTCGTCCCAGAACGTCTTGTTCTCGGCCGAGATCACCGCGTTCTGCATGGCCTTCGGGATCTTCGCGAACGGGACGATCTGACGGTTCGTGCCGCTGCCCGTCGCGACCATCCGGGTCCCGTCGGCCCAGTAGTAGATGTTGTTCTGCGACTTCGCGGTCAGAGCCTCATTGGGGATCTCCACCTGCGAGTACGCGAAAGTGGCCGCGCCCATCAGGCTCGCCGCGAAGAACAGGAACGTGCCCGTCACGAGCTTCCACGACGGCATCCAGCGACGCCAGCCGTACTTGCCGTACCTCGGGTAGTCGATCGCCCGCTTCTTGCCCGGCGGCCGACCGCCGGGGCCACGCCCGGGACCGCTGCCACGGCCTCCACCGCCGCCGCCACGCCGTCCGCCCCCGGGGCCACCAGGGCCTCCGGGACCGGCTTCGGCCCCCTTCCGGCGGCTGCCGCGCTGGGCGGCCCTCCGGGCCTCCGCGCGGCCCCCATAGGGACGCTGTTCCTCCCCGTGGGAGGCAGCGGGCCCGTACGAGGCCGACGGGGCCCCCGTACCGACATCCTGGGCCGGGGCCGACCTGCGGCCCACCGGCTGCTGGGCAGCGCGCCGTGCCGCCGCGCGACCGCCCGTCGGCGGCTGCTGCGGCGGCATTTTGCGACGATGCTCGCTCATCGAACGACTACTCCTCGGGCAGGCACTTACGCCTGGAAGCGGCAGTTGAGTTCCGGTCCCCCCGAAATGCGCACGTCCGGAACCCCATCGGAGGTCCCTCCGTCCGCAGCCGGTCACCCGGAGCACTGACGCCCCACGGCATCGCTCGGTTCCCGGTGTTCTGCATGCCGCACAGACTACGCACGGCCAAAACCCACAGAGAGCCGGAGTTCACCCCAAATCAGGCAAGTCGATCGCTGTGAATTGACGATGTGACGCCGGTCACGGCGGTCCCACTTGTCGAGACAGGGAGGCCGTTCTATCGTGCTGATGTATCGAGTCGATACATCAGCACGGCATAAGAGCCCCGAAGGCGGAGGAGGAGGCGACGAATGAGCAGACGCTCCGGCATCCTCGAGTTCGCCGTTCTCGGCCTGCTGCGCGAGGCTCCGATGCACGGGTACGAGCTGCGGAAGCGCCTCAACACCTCGCTGGGCGTCTTCCGGGCCTTCAGCTACGGAACGCTGTATCCCTGCCTCAAGACGCTGGTCGCCAACGGCTGGTTGATCGAGGAACCGGGCAGTGCTCCCGAGGAGGCCCTGGCCGCTTCACTCGCAGGACGCCGAGCCAAGATCGTCTACCGGTTGACGGCCGCGGGTAAGGAGCACTTCGAGGAGCTCCTCTCCCACACCGGCCCGGACGCCTGGGAGGACGAGCACTTCGCCGCACGCTTCGCCTTCTTCGGGCAGACCGAGCGCGAGGTGCGGATGCGCGTCCTCGAGGGCCGCCGCAGCCGGCTGGAGGAGCGTCTGGAGAAGATGCGCGCCTCCCTGGCACGGACCCGCGAGCGCCTCGACGACTACACGCTTGAGCTGCAGCGCCACGGTATGGAGTCCGTGGAGCGCGAAGTGCGCTGGCTGAACGAGCTCATCGAGAGCGAGCGGGCAGGGCGGGATCAACGATCCGGCCCCGACGCCCCCGCTCTGCACGACAACGATTCTGGAGAGACGGGCGGCCTGCCCCGGCACGGGGGCAGTACCCGGCCGGATCCGTCCGACGACACCGCCAAGTGAAACCCTGCGCACAGCAGGGCTTCCACGATCTAACAGGGAGCAACCGGAATGGGTTCGGTTCGCGTAGCCATCGTCGGCGTGGGCAACTGCGCCGCCTCGCTGGTGCAGGGCGTCGAGTACTACAAGGACGCCGACCCGGCGGCCAAGGTGCCCGGCCTGATGCACGTCCAGTTCGGCGACTACCACGTCGGTGACGTCGAGTTCGTCGCCGCGTTCGACGTCGACGCGAAGAAGGTCGGCCTCGACCTCTCGGACGCCATCGGCGCCAGCGAGAACAACACCATCAAGATCTGCGACGTCCCGAACGCGGGCGTCACGGTCCAGCGCGGTCACACGCTCGACGGTCTCGGCAAGTACTACCGCCAGACCATCGAGGAGTCCGCCGAGGAGCCCGTCGACGTCGTCCAGATCCTCAAGGACCGCCAGGTCGACGTCCTCGTCTGCTACCTGCCGGTGGGCTCCGAGGCCGCTGCGAAGTTCTACGCCCAGGCCGCCATCGACGCCAAGGTCGCCTTCGTCAACGCCCTTCCGGTCTTCATCGCCGGCACCAAGGAGTGGGCGGACAAGTTCACCGAGGCGGGCGTCCCGATCGTCGGCGACGACATCAAGTCGCAGGTCGGCGCGACCATCACGCACCGCGTGATGGCGAAGCTGTTCGAGGACCGCGGTGTCCGTCTTGAGCGCACGATGCAGCTCAACGTCGGCGGCAACATGGACTTCAAGAACATGCTCGAGCGCGAGCGCCTGGAGTCCAAGAAGATCTCCAAGACGCAGGCCGTCACCTCGCAGATCCCCGACCGCGAGCTGGGCGAGAAGAACGTCCACATCGGTCCGTCGGACTACGTGGCCTGGCTGGACGACCGCAAGTGGGCGTACGTGCGCCTCGAGGGCCGCGCCTTCGGCGATGTTCCGCTGAACCTTGAGTACAAGCTCGAGGTGTGGGACTCCCCGAACTCGGCAGGTGTCATCATCGACGCCCTGCGCGCCGCGAAGATCGCCAAGGACCGCGGCATCGGCGGCCCGATCCTCTCCGCGTCCTCGTACTTCATGAAGTCCCCGCCGGTGCAGTACTTCGACGACGAGGCCCTGGCCAACGTCGAGAAGTTCATCAAGGGTGAGGTCGAGCGCTAAAGCGCCGCACGCTTGTCGATCGAGGGTCCCCGCGGCACTGCCCGGGGGCCCTCTTCGTATGTGAGTCTTGCTGCCATGTCCGTCGTACGTGATCTGCGCGTACTCCTGCGCCTGACGAACTTCCGCCGCCTGCTCGCCGTACGGCTGCTCTCCCAGTGCGCCGACGGCGTCTACCAGGTGGCCCTGGCCACGTACGTCGTCTTCTCCCCCGAGAAGCAGACCTCCCCGATCGCCATCGCCTCCGCCATGGCCGTCCTGCTGCTCCCGTACTCGATCATCGGGCCCTTCGCCGGCGTGCTCCTCGACCGCTGGCAGCGACGCCAGGTCTTCCTGTACGGCAACCTCCTGCGCGCCCTGCTCGCCGGCGGCACCGCCGTACTCGTCCTCGTCTCCGTCCCCGAGTGGCTCTTCTACGCCTCCGCGCTCTCCGTCACGGCCGTCAACCGCTTCGTCCTCGCGGGACTCTCGGCCTCCCTCCCGCGCGTCGTCGACGCCGAACGGCTGGTGGTGGCGAACTCGCTCTCCCCCACCGCCGGCACCCTCGCCGCGACCCTGGGCGGCGGTCTCGCGTTCGGCGTCCGGCTGATCGCCGACAAGTCCGACGCGGCCGTCGTGGCCTTCGGAGCCGTCCTCTACTTCTGCGCCGCCCTCGCCTCCCTGCGGATGTCCCGGGAGCTCCTCGGGCCCGATCCGGGACCGGTGCCGCAGCGCCTCCTCCCGGCGCTCACCTCCACGGCCCGTGGGCTGGCCGCGGGGCTGCGACACCTGGGCGAGCGACGGCCGGCCGCCCGGGCCCTCATCGCCGTGGGCCTCCTGCGCTTCTGTTACGGCGCGCTGCTCGTCACCGTGCTCATGCTCTGCCGCTACGCATGGAGCGCCACGGAGTCCGAAGGCCTCGGGCTCCTCGGACTCGCCGTCGCCGCCTCGGGCGCGGGCTTCTTCGCGGCGGCCGTCCTCTCCCCCTGGGCGGTGGGCCGGCTCGGCCCCTTCGGCTGGATGACGGTGTGCGCGGCCACGGCCGCCGTCCTCGTACCGACACTGGGTCTGACCTTCACCCCCGCCCCCTTCCTCGTCGCCGCCTTCGTCCTCGGGCTCATCACCCAGGGGGCCAAGATCGCGACGGACACGGTGGTGCAGACCTCCGTGGACGACTCGTACCGAGGCCGGGTCTTCGCGCTGTACGACGTGGTGTTCAACGTGGCCTTCGTGGCTGCGGCGGGGGTGGCGGCGCTGATGCTGCCGCCGGACGGCCGCTCCGCCCTGCTGGTCGGCCTGGTGTCCGTGATCTATGCGGCGATCGCGCTGGCACTGCGGGGCGAACGCACGGAGGGGTGATGTTTCACGTGAAACATCACCCCTCACAGTTCTCGGGCTCGCCGTTGTTTCACGTGAAACATCGACGAGCCCGGACGCGGATCAGCTCCGCGTGTCCCACCACTCCTTGAGCGCCGCGACGGCCTGTTCGTGCTCCATCGGCCCGTTCTCCAGCCGGAGCTCCAGCAGGAACTTGTACGCCTGACCGATGGCGGGCCCGGGGCCGATACCCAGGATCTCCTGGATCTGGTTGCCGTCGAGGTCGGGGCGGATCGCGTCGAGCTCCTCCTGCTCCTGGAGCACGGCGATGCGGTCCTCCAGGCCGTCGTAGGCACGGGAGAGCGCGCTCGCCTTCCGCTTGTTGCGGGTGGTGCAGTCCGAGCGGGTCAGCTTGTGGAGCCGCGAGAGCATCGGTCCGGCATCGCGGACGTACCGACGCACGGCCGAGTCGGTCCATTCGCCGGTCCCGTAGCCGTGGAAGCGGAGGTGCAGTTCCACGAGCCGCGAGACGTCCTTGACCATCTCGTTGGAGTACTTCAGCGCGATCATGCGCTTCTTGGTCATCTTCGCGCCCACCACCTCGTGGTGGTGGAAGGAGACCCGGCCGTCCTTCTCGAAGCGACGGGTGCGCGGCTTTCCGATGTCGTGGAGCAGGGCCGCGAGGCGCAGCACCAGGTCGGGGCCGTCTTCCTCCAGGTCGATGGCCTGGTCGAGCACGGTCAGCGAGTGCTCGTAGACGTCCTTGTGGCGGTGGTGCTCGTCGCTCTCCAGCCGCAGGGCGGGCAGCTCGGGAAGCACATGGTCGGCGAGACCGGTGTCCACCAGGAGCCCGAGGCCCTTTCTGGGGTGGGCGGAGAGCAGCAGCTTGTTGAGTTCCTCACGGACCCGCTCGGCGGAGACGATCTCGATCCGGCCGGACATCTCCTTCATCGCCGTGACGACCTCGGGGGCGACCTCGAAGTCCAGCTGGGCCGCGAAGCGCGCGGCCCGCATCATGCGCAGCGGGTCGTCGGAGAAGGAGTCCTCCGGCGTGCCCGGCGTACGCAGCACCCGGGCGGCGAGGTCCTCAAGGCCGCCGTACGGGTCGATGAACTCCTTCTCGGGGAGCGCCACGGCCATGGCGTTGACGGTGAAGTCACGCCGGACGAGGTCCTCGTCGATGGAGTCGCCGTAGGAGACCTCGGGCTTGCGCGAGGTCCGGTCGTACGCCTCCGAGCGGTACGTGGTGACCTCGATCTCAAAGCGCTGATCGACGTCTCCGACGCGGGCGTCCTTCTGGCAGCCGACCGTCCCGAAGGCGATGCCCACCTCCCACACGGCGTCGGCCCAGGGTCGGACGATCTTCAGTACGTCCTCGGGGCGGGCGTCGGTGGTGAAATCCAGGTCGTTGCCGAGCCGGCCGAGCAACGCGTCCCGAACCGAGCCGCCGACCAGCGCGAGGCTGAACCCGGCCTCCTGGAAACGGCGGGCGAGGTCGTCGGCGACAGGGGACACACGCAGCAGTTCACTGACCGCGCGGCGTTGCACCTGGCTCAGTGCAGTCGGGGTGTCTTCGTTGGCGTTCGGCACAACAGAAAAGGGTACGTGCCCCGGCCCGTGGCGACGTCCCCGTTTTTCCCGGGCACCGGGCCTCGGGAGCCACCGGACGGGGCCCGTCGAAGATCGGCTGGAGCAGTCCCCGGCACTTGCTCCCAGCGTGCCTCGTTACCATGCCTGGACACAGCAACCGGGAACCACCCACACCACCGGCATCAGAGACAACGACGAGGACGGGCGAACGCGTGGCCGAGGCGGCAGACATCCAGGGGACCGGTCCCTCACCTGCCCGCCGATGGCTGCGGCGCACGATCACCGTCGCCGTCGGGGCACCGCTCCTCGCCGGGCTGCTCCAGGCCCCGGCAGCGACCTCCCAGGCGTCGGCGGCCGAGGACGCCACCGGTTCGAAGACCGTCGATGTGTCTCTCGACACGCTGGCTCCGAGCGCCCCCGTCGAAGGGGACACCGTCACCGTCACGGGGACGGTCACCAACCGGAGCAAGAAGACGGTGACCGACGCGACCGTCGAGCTGAGCGTCGGGCCCCGGATGACGAGCCGCAGCGAGATCGAGCGGGTGGCGGGACGCACCGGCTACCGCGGCGACAGCGACCCGGCCCCCCTCCAGGACACCCCCGAGATCAAGATCCCCCGGCTGGGCGCCGGGCTCAGTGCGGACTTCTCCCTCTCCGTACCGGTCTCCGAGCTCGGCCTCGACGAGGCCGGCGTCTACCAGCTGGGCGTCTCCCTCACCGGGCAGACCTCGGACCGTCGCTACGACCGGGTGCTCGGCATCGAGCGGACCTTCGTGCCGTACCAGCCCGAGGCCACCGAGAAGAAGACCCAGCTCACCTACCTCTGGCCGCTGATCTCCTCGGCGCACGTCTCGGCCGAGACGGCCACCGACGACCAGCAGACCCCGGTCTTCGAGGACGACGCCCTGGCGACCGAGCTGAAGCCCGGCGGGCGTCTCGACCAGCTGGTCTCGCTGGGCAAGGACCTGCCGGTCACCTGGGTCGTCGATCCGGACCTGCTGGCCTCCGTCGACGCCATGGCGAACGGCTACCAGGTCAAGGACGGCACCCTGCACGTCCCCGGCAAGAACCAGGCCGTCGCCGAGCGGTGGCTGGGCGCGCTGGAGAAGGCCGTCCAGGGGCACAAGGTCGTCGCCCTTCCCTTCGCGGACCCCGACGTCGCCTCCCTGGCCCACCGGGGCAAGGACGTACCCGGTTCGCTGGGACACCTCCAGTCGGCGACCGCCCTCGCCGGAACGACGGTCGAGACCGTCCTCCACGTCCAGCCCTCCACCGACTTCGCCTGGCCCGCCAACGGTGCCGTCGACCAGTCGATCCTGGCGGTGGCGACCTCGGCCGGTGCCGACAAGGTGATCGCCCGCAGCGACAGCGTCCGCGACGATCTCTCCTACACACCGACCGCGGCCCGCCCCTTCGGCGACGGCAGCACGACGGCCGTGGTGAGTGACGCGCTCCTGTCCACCGCCTTCGAAGGGGACATGGTCCGCGCGGAGAACTCCACGCTCGCGGTCCAGGAATTCCTCGCGCAGTCCCTCGCGATCACCCTGGAGCAGCCGGAGGACCAGCGCAGCATCGTGGTCGCCCCGCAGCGGGTCCCGAGCATCTCCCAGGCGCAGACCATGGCGACCGCCCTGCGCGGGCTCTCCGCCAAGCGCTGGAGCCAGCCCAGCGACCTCCTGGCGGCGGCCGCGGCCAAGCCGGACCCCGACGCCTCCACGACGGTGCCCAGCAGCTCCCGGTACCCGAAGAAGCTGCGCGACAGTGAGCTTCCGGTCCAGGCCTTCCGCGACATGAAGACCACCCGCGACGAGCTGGACGACTTCAAGATCATCCTCACGGCCCAGGACCGTGTGGTGACCCCGTTCGGCAACGCGATCAGCCGCGAGATGTCGACCTCGTGGCGTGGGCAGGCCAGGGCCGCCGCGCTCTACCGAATCAACGTCCTGGAGTATCTGCAGAACCTCACGGAGGGGGTCCAGCTGGTCGACAAGTCCGACCTCACCCTCTCCGGCCGCAGCGCGACGATCCCCGTGACCGTCCAGAACAAGCTGTTGCAGGACGTCCACCTCGTGCTGCGGCTCACCTCCGACAACAAGCACCGGCTGAAGCTGAACGGCGACGGGGTCGCGGAGCTGCCCGTGAAGATCAGCGGCGGCCACAGCCAGTCGGTGAAGTTCACCGCCTCCGCCAATGTCAACGGCCAGGTGCCGATGACGGCCCAGCTGTACACCGAGGACGGCACCCCGTACGGCCAGCCGATGACCTTCACCGTGAAGGTCTCCGAGATCACCGCCACGGTGATGCTCGTGATCGCCGGCGGCGTCCTGCTGCTCGTCCTGGCCGGTGTCCGGATGTACAGCCAGCGCAAGCGGGTGGCGGCACGCAACGCCGCGGCCGAGGCTGCCGCCGGGCCCGAGGGGACGGACCCCGAGCCGGGAGCGGACGCGGAGGCGGAGACGGCGCCGGAGACCGTGGAGGCACCCTCGGAGCGACTCGACGCGGACGAACCCGAGCAGCCGAGTGACCTGGCACCGGACACCGGTCCCGAAAGCGGCGGCCCGTCGGGCCCGGGTGAGAAAGTGGACCGTTGAGCGATGCCGTGGCCGGTCGGCCGGGGACGATGAGGTGGGGTAACCATGAACGCGCCGTACGACGGTGACCGCGGCCAGGGTGCGGGCGGCACCGCGCCGTCCGGTGGGACGCCCGCGGCACCCCCCGGCTCCGGCTACCCGCCGGTGCCGCCCCCGCACCAGGGCGCCCCTGGCCCGCAGGGGCAGGATCCCTACGCCCAGAACCCGTACGCCCAGGACCCCTACGTCCAGGACGCCTTCGCCCACGACCCGTACCGCGCCCAGGACCTGTCCGCGCAGGACCCGGTGACGGAGGCGCTCTACGACCGCGCCGCCCACCCGCCGCCCCCGCCCGGCACGTACCAGGAGCCGCAGCCGCTCTACCAGCAGCCTGCCGCCCCCCAGCACGCTCCCGACCCCCGGGTGTGGGCACAGACCCCGGCGCCGGAGCCCGAGGGCCCCTCGCGTCACCTGCCCTACGGCGACGACGCGCGCACGGTCCAGTTCACCGGCGTCGACGACCTCGTGACCCGGGCCGGCGAGGAGCAGCCCGAGCCGGACGCCTTCGCGCACCTCTACCGGGACCAGCAGACGCCCGGCCAGGTGCCCCCGCCCGCCCCGGAGCCGGACCCCATGCCCGCCCCCGCCCCCAAGAAGTCCGGCCGCGCCTCCGGGCTGCTGAAGTCGAGCGCGGTGATGGCGGCCGGCACTCTGGTGTCCCGGCTCACCGGCTTCGTCCGCAGCCTGGTGATCACCGGTGCGCTCGGCGCCGCCCTGCTGGGCGACACCTTCACGATCGCCTACACCCTGCCGACGATGATCTACATCCTCACCGTCGGCGGCGGCCTCAACTCGGTCTTCGTCCCCCAGCTCGTCCGCTCGATGAAGAACGACGAGGACGGTGGCGAGGCCTACGCCAACCGCCTGCTCACGCTGGTGATGGTGGCGCTCGGCGCGATCGTGGTGCTGGCCGTCTTCGCGGCACCGTTGCTCATCCGGCTGATGTCGAACACCATCGCCGACGACGCCGCGGCCAACAGCGTGGCCGTGACCTTCGCCCGCTACTGCCTGCCCACGATCTTCTTCATGGGTGTGCATGTGGTGATGGGTCAGATCCTCAACGCACGCGGCAAGTTCGGCGCGATGATGTGGACCCCGGTCCTCAACAACATCGTCATGATCGTCACCTTCGGTCTGTTCATCTGGGTCTACGGCACCTCCGCCGAGTCCCACATGGGTGTACAGACCATCCCCGACGACGGCATCCGCCTGCTCGGCATCGGCACCCTGCTCGGACTCGTGGTCCAGGCCCTGGCGATGATCCCGTATCTGCGCGAGACGGGCTTCCGCTTCCGCCCGCGCTTCGACTGGAAGGGCCACGGGCTCGGCAAGACGGTCAAGCTCGCCAAGTGGACCGTGCTCTTCGTCCTCGCCAACCAGGCGGGCGTCCTGGTCGTCACCCAGCTCGCCACGGCCGCCGGTGAGGAGTCCGGGAAGAACGGTGCGGGCTTCCTCGCCTACTCGAACGCCCAGCTGATCTGGGGCATGCCGCAGGCCATCATCACGGTCTCCGTGATGGCCGCCCTGCTGCCGCGCATCTCCCGCGCCGCCCACGACAACGACCCCGGCGCCGTCCGGGACGACATCTCGCAGGGACTGCGCAACTCGGCCGTCGCGATCGTCCCGGTCTCCTTCGCCTTTCTGGCGCTCGGCGTCCCGATGTGCACCCTGCTCTACGCCTCCAGCGGCATCGAGGCCGCCCAGGGGATGGGCTTCATCCTGATGGCCTTCGGCCTCGGACTGATCCCCTACTCCGTGCAGTACGTCGTGCTCCGCGGCTTCTACGCCTACGAGGACACCCGGACGCCCTTCTACAACACGGTCATCGTCGCCGCCGTCAACGCGGCCGCGTCGGCGGTCTGTTACGTCGTCCTGCCCGCCCAGTGGGCCGTCGTCGGCATGGCCGCCTCGTACGGGCTCGCCTACGCCGTCGGTGTCGGCATCGCCTGGCGCCGCCTCCGCAAGCGGCTCGGCGGCGACCTGGACGGCACCCAGGTGATGCGGACCTACGCCCGCCTCTGCATGGCCTCCGTCCCTGCCGCCATCGTCTCCGGCGCCGTCGGATTCGGCCTGCTGAAGCTCCTCGGCGAGGGGGCGTTGGGCTCGCTCGTCGCCCTGTTCGTCGGCGGTGCGGTGCTCCTCGGAGTCTTCTTCGTCGCGGCCAAGCGCATGCGGATCACCGAGCTGAACACCCTGGTCGGTATGGTGCGCGGACGTCTGGGACGCTGAACCGACGGGGCCCGCACAACCATCGGGGGCAACCGCGTGTCGTGCATAGCGTCCAACTGTGGGCACAATTGGCTTGGCTGTTGGATGTGGCGCAACGGATGGGGAGGCAGGGAACGACGGTGGCGGAACGTAGCACGGCTGCCGTCGACGTGGCCGACAACAGCGGTGACGACCCGCTGACCGCCAAGGCGGACACGGCCGCGACCGACGGGGTGGCGGACAAGCAGAAGACGGCGGAGAACTCCGCCGAGGCCACGGAGAAGAAGGCGGTCGAACGACAGAGCGGCGAACAGCCCTCCATCACGGCTCCGGAGCTGCACAGCGGTCACAAGCTGGCCAGGCGCTACCGGCTGGAGGAGTGCGTCACCCGTCTGGACGGATTCAGCAGCTGGCGCGCCGTCGACGAGAAACTGCGGCGTGCCGTCGGGGTGCATCTGCTGCCCGCCGATCACCCCAGGGCCCGCTCGGTCCTGGCCGCGGCCCGTTCCTCGGCCCTCCTCGGCGACCCCCGCTTCGTGCAGGTCCTCGACGCCGTCGAGGAGAACGACCTCGTGTACGTCGTGCACGAGTGGCTGCCCGACTCCACCGAGCTGACCACGCTGCTCGCGGCCGGTCCGCTGGAGCCCCACGACGCCTACCAGCTCGTCAGCCAGGTCTCCCAGGCCATGGCCGCCGCCCACCGCGAAGGCCTCGCCCACCTGCGGCTCACGCCGAGCGCCGTCCTGCGCAGCTCCACCGGCCAGTACCGGATCCGCGGACTCGCGGTGAACGCAGCCCTGCGCGGCATCACCGCCGAACGACCGCAGCGCAACGACACCGAGGCCATCGGCGCGCTCCTGTACGCCGCGCTGACCCAGCGCTGGCCGTACGACAGCGACGCGTACGGGCTCTCCGGCCTGCCCAAGGGTGTCGGCCTGCTCCCGCCCGACCAGGTCCGCGCCGGCGTCCACCGGGGTCTCTCCGAGATCGCCATGCGCGCCCTGGCCAACGACGGGGCCACCGCCTCGCGCCAGGAGCCGCCCTGCACCACGCCGGACGAGCTGGCCAAGGCCGTGGCCGCGATGCCCCGTGTGAAGCCGCCGGAGCCCGAGTTCGCCTCCCCGCCCGACTACCAGCGCACGACCTACCAGCAGGGCACGTACGGGCGCCCCCAGCCCCGTCCGTCGGCCACCCAGCCGGTGGTCGTCCCGCCGCCCCCGCTGCAGAGCCGCACCGGCAAGGCACTGAAGTGGGCCGTCTCCGCCCTGCTGATCGCCGCCCTGGGACTCGGCAGCTGGCAGATCGCGGACCGGCTCCTGGGCCAGGACAACGCCCCCAAGCCTCCGAACACGTCTCCGACGATCGACGACGAGAAGCCCGAGCCGCCCAAGCCGCTCGCGATCGAGTCCGCCGAGGAGTACGCACCCGACGGGCTGCCGCAGAACCCCGAAGGTGTCCGCAACACCTACGACAGCGACAGCTCCTCGTACTGGCGCACCAAGACCTTCGTCGGCGGCCCCGTCCTGGCGCCGTACAAGCAGGGCGTCGGGATCGTCTACGACCTGGGCAGCGAGCGGAACGTCTCGTCGGCGTCCATAGCTCTCCGCTACGGCGGCCCGCACACGTCCGTCACCCTGTACGCGACGGACTCGCTGGCGCCCTCCGGGACCCCTGACTCCATGAAGAAGATCGCCACGGTCGAGACCTCGGACTCGACGGCGAAGCCGGAGACCAAGACCCCGGTCAAGACCCGCTACGTGCTTCTGTGGATGACCTCCGCGCCGTACTCCGGCGGGGACGACTTCTTCGGGGCCGGCTTCAAGCAGGCCATCACGAACGTCTCCTTCGAGGGGACCACCCCCTAGGCACGACCACACCCGTCCATGAGCGCCGAGCCCAGCTCGGCGCTCATTTACTTCCGGGCACGGACCGGATTGAATGCCTGCACGGCTGCCGATCGAGGAGGGGAACCTTGGCACCAGCGGCTGACGATCCCCGGACCGCGACGGACGACGACCTGCTGGCACGCCATGTCGCCGGGGACCCCGACGCCTTCGGTGAGCTCGTACGGCGACACCGCGACCGGCTGTGGGCCGTGGCCCTGCGCACCCTGGGGGACCGCGAGGAGGCCGCTGACGCCGTCCAGGACGCCCTGCTCTCGGCCTTCCGGGCCGCCCATACCTTCCGTGGCCAGTCGGCCGTCACAACCTGGCTGCACCGCATCACGGTGAACGCCTGTATCGACCGCGCCCGCAAGACCGCCTCCCGCAAGACCTCGTCCGTCGACGACCCCGCCCGGTTCGAGCAGCTCCTCGAACCGGCCGAGTCGGCCGAGGCCCCCGCCGAGCGTCAGGACCTCCACCGGGAGCTGCTGGCCGCGCTCGCCACACTGCCCCCGGACCAGCGCGCCGCCCTCGTCCTGGTCGACATGCAGGGATACCCGGTCGCGGAGGCGGCCCGTATCCTCGGCGTTCCCACCGGCACGGTGAAGAGCCGCTGCGCGCGCGGACGGGCACGACTGGTTCCGATGGTCACTCATCTGCGCGCCGACACTGTGGGTAACGAGGCCCCCGAGGGGGGAAGGAACCGGACGCCGGGGACATCCGTCCCACCGGTGCCGGGGCCTACGGAAACCGGACCGACTGATCCAGCTGCTGTGAAGGGCGGAGGTGGGCGCACGTGACTTCCACGGCCGGCAGGGCCAACACCACACAGCACCCGGACGTCTCGGAAATCTCCGATCTGACCGAGGGGCTCCTCTCACCGACCCGCTCCGCCGCCGTCCGCCGGCATCTGGACGGCTGTCCCCTCTGCGCGGACGTGCGGTCCTCCCTGGAGGAGATCCGCGGTCTGCTCGGCACCCTCCCCGGGCCGCCCCGTATGCCCGCGGAGATCGCCGGCCGGATCGACGCCGCCCTTGCCGCCGAAGCCCTCCTCAACGCCACCACGCCGACCGAGGACGCCCCTGTTTCACGTGAAACATCGCGCACCCCGTCGGAACCGGCGCCCTCCCAGGCTCCCGGCGCGGCGGTGGAACGCCCGGCAGTGGACCGCCCCGGCACGGACCGCCCGGCCGGACGCCCCGCCGCCACCGGCCCCGGCACCGGCCCCGGACGGAGCAGGAAGCCGCGACGCCGTCGGATCGCCCTGCTCTCCACGCTCGGCGCCGCCTTCGGAGCCGTGGTCCTCGGGACGAGCCTGTACCTCAGCCAGGCGGGCAACCTGACCGCCGGGGGTGACGCGGCCGATACGAAGAAGGCCGACACCGTCGCCGGAGCGGCCTTGAGCCCCTTCTCCGGTGCTCCGGTCGAGGACCGGGTCCAGGCCCTCCTCGCCGAGGGCGGCGGCACCACGACGCCCCAGGGAATCGGACCGGAATCGATGTCCTCGGAAGCCCGCACCGCGGCCCCCGAGCGGAACAGGGACGGAGCCGTGCCCGGCTGCGTCCTGGCCGGCACGGGCCGCACCGACGCGGTCCTCGGCCAGGAGAAGGGCGAATACCGGGGAGCGCCCGCGTATCTGCTGGTCCTCACGGATCCCGCGGACAGCACCCGGGTCCAGGCCTACGTCCTGGATGCCTCCTGCGCGGACCGGACCACCGGGAGCGGAAGCCCGGCCGCCGAGCTCCTGTTCAGTGAGACATACCCCCGCTCCTGATCCCTCTTCCCGTCCGGCCACGGTGCCGCGCGGCGGTCTCGGGAATGTACGCCCCTTAGGATCCGTTGGGTGGGGTGAGAGTGGCCGAGGCGACCGCCCCCGTAGGCAGTAGCAGTCTGCAGAGACGAGGAAGAAACCCGTGAGCGACGTCCGTAACGTGATCATCATCGGCTCCGGGCCCGCGGGTTACACCGCTGCGCTCTACACCGCCCGAGCGTCGCTGAACCCCCTGGTCTTCGAAGGTGCCGTCACCGCCGGTGGCGCACTGATGAACACGACCGAGGTCGAGAACTTCCCCGGCTTCCGTGACGGCATCATGGGCCCGGACCTGATGGACAACATGCGGGCCCAGGCCGAGCGCTTCGGCGCCGAGCTGGTCCCCGACGATGTCATCGCCGTGGACCTGAGCGGTGACATCAAGACCGTCACCGACACCGCCGGCACCGTGCACCGCGCCAAGGCCGTCATCGTCACCACCGGCTCCCAGCACCGCAAGCTCGGCCTCCCGAACGAGGACACGCTCTCCGGTCGCGGGGTCTCCTGGTGCGCCACCTGCGACGGGTTCTTCTTCAAGGACCAGGACATCGCCGTCGTCGGCGGCGGCGACACCGCGATCGAGGAGGCCACCTTCCTCTCGCGCTTCGCCAAGACCGTCACGATCGTCCACCGCCGTGACACCCTGCGTGCCTCGAAGGCCATGCAGGAGCGCGCCTTCGCCGATCCGAAGATCTCGTTCGCCTGGGACAGCGAGGTCACCGAGATCCACGGCGAGCAGAAGCTCAGTGGACTGACCCTGCGCGACACGAAGACGGGCGAGACCCGCCGGCTGCCCGTCACGGGCCTCTTCATCGCCGTGGGCCACGACCCGCGGACCGAGCTCTTCAAGGGCCAGCTGGACCTCGACGAGGAGGGCTACCTCAAGGTGGCCGCCCCGTCGACGCGCACCAACCTCACGGGTGTCTTCGGCGCCGGCGATGTCGTCGACCACACCTACCGCCAGGCCATCACGGCGGCCGGTACCGGCTGCTCGGCCGCGCTTGACGCCGAGCGCTTCCTGGCCGCGCTCGCCGACAGCGAGAAGCTGGCCGAGACCCCCGTGGTCTGATCCCCGTCTCTCCCCACCCCACACCCCGCGAGATCAAGGAGGCCGCTGTGGCCCTCAAGATTGTGACCGACGCTTCCTTCGACGAGGACGTCCTCAAGAGCGACAAGCCCGTCCTGGTGGACTTCTGGGCCGAGTGGTGCGGCCCGTGCCGCCAGATCGCTCCGTCGCTCGAGGCCATCGCTGCCGAGCACGGCGAGATCGAGATCGTGAAGCTCAACA
Source organism: Streptomyces zaomyceticus (assembly GCF_014656215.1). GTDB lineage: Bacteria > Actinomycetota > Actinomycetes > Streptomycetales > Streptomycetaceae > Streptomyces > Streptomyces zaomyceticus. The sequence goes on from NZ_BNBZ01000018.1 coordinate 127,355, forward strand.
TCGACCAGAACCCGGCCACGGCCGCCAAGTACGGCGTCATGTCGATCCCGACGCTGAACGTCTACCAGGGCGGCGAAGTCGTGAAGACGATCGTCGGTGCCAAGCCGAAGGCCGCGATTCTGCGCGACCTCGCGGACTTCGTCGAGCCGTCCAAGGCCTGATGCCGTCCCCTGTTTCACGTGAAACAGGAGCCGAAGCAGAAGCAGCGTTTCACGTGAAACAGAAACGGCCCGCTCCCTTTCGGGAGCGGGCCGTTCTCGTGGCCGGACGCTAGAGCGGCCTCAGAACGGGTTCCTTCTGCACCGCGCCGAGAAGCCGGTCCAGTGCCATCTCGACGTCCTCCTTCCAGGAGAGCGTCGTCCGGAGCTCCAGCCTCAGCCTCGGGAAGGACGGATGCGGCCGCACCGTCTTGAAGCCCACCGCCAGCAGGTGGTCGGCCGGCAGCACACAGGCCGGCTCCTTCCACCGGGCGTCTCCGAACGCCTCGATGGCCTTGAACCCCCTCCGCAGCAGATCCTTGGCCACCGTCTGTACGACCATCCGGCCGAGCCCCTGCCCCTGGTAGCCGGGCATGATCCAGGCCGTCATCAACTGCGCGGCATCGGCCGACACAGGACTCGTCGGGAAGGCCGTCGAGCGCGGCACATAGGCCGGGGGAGCGTAGAGGACGTAACCGACCGGCACCTCGTCGACGTAGACCACCCGTCCGCAGGAGCCCCACTCCAGCAGAACGCCGGAGATCCAGGCCTCCTTCTCCGGCTCCGAACGGCCCGCCTTCACCGCGGCTTCTCCACTGACCTGGTCGAGCTCCCAGAAGACGCAGGAGCGACACCGCTTGGGCAGGTCCGGAAGATTGTCCAGCGTGAGCGGTACAAGCCGACGCCCCACGGCCGCTCCCCACTTCCCTCGCCATCGAGTACGGATACGCCTCTTGGAATCGTATCGATCAGGCGATCGGTGGGACACCGCGCACAGGCAAAGGGCGGACCGCGTTCCGGTGAAGACCGGAGCACGGCCCGCCCTGGGCCACCTCAGCAAGTGGGAGGGATCAACCCTCCGCACCCTGCTCGTCGTTCTTCTGGTCCATGACCCGTCCCTCGCCGGGAGCGAGGGTCGAGAGGATCCGGTCCAGATCGTCCATCGAGGCGAACTCGACGACGATCTTTCCCTTCTTCTGCCCCAGGTCGACCTTCACCCGGGTCTCGAAGCGGTCGGAGAGCCGGGACGCCAGATCGGTCAGCGCGGGCGAGACACGGCCCCCCGCACGCGGGCCCTTCGGCTTGACCGCGGAGGTGGGCTCCGAGGCCATCAGCGTGACGATCTCCTCGACCGCACGCACCGAGAGGCCCTCGGCCACGATCCGGTACGCCAGCTTGTCCTGCGCCTCCGGCTCCTCCACGGCCAGAAGTGCACGGGCATGGCCGGCGGAGATCACTCCGGCGGCGACCCGGCGCTGCACCGGCGGGGAGAGGCGCAGCAGACGCAGCGTGTTGGAGACCTGGGGGCGCGAGCGCCCGATCCGGTCGGCCAGCTGGTCATGGGTGCAGTGGAAGTCCTTGAGCAGCTGGTCGTAGGCGGCCGCCTCCTCCAGCGGGTTCAGCTGAGCCCGGTGGAGGTTCTCCAGGAGGGCGTCCAGGAGCAGCTTCTCGTCTTCGGTGTCCCGCACGATCGCCGGGATCCGCTCCAGGCCGGCCTCACGGCAGGCTCTCCAGCGCCGCTCGCCCATGATGAGCTCGTAGCGGTCGGCACCGGCCTTGCGCACGACGACGGGCTGCAGCAGACCGACCTCCTTGATGGAGGTGACCAGCTCGGCCAGGGCGTCCTCGTCGAAGACCTCACGCGGCTGACGCGGGTTGGGCGTGATGCTGTCCAGCGGCAGCTCGGCGAAGTGTGCCCCGGCGGGGGACTCCGGCACGGCCACCGGTTCGGCCTGGGCCCACTGCGCCGAGGAGTCCGGGGACTTCGCGCTCTGGGGGAGCGTGGCCAGCTTGGCGGCGGCCACCCCTCGGTCCGAAGGCATGGCGGGAACCGCTCCGGGGGAGGCCACACCCACGCCGCCCGTCGGCGCCTGCCGCTCCTGGGGAGCAGCCGGGATCAGCGCACCGAGCCCACGCCCCAATCCCCTACGTCGCTCACTCACTGGATCCCCTCCGACATGCTGCGCTGGTGGTTCTGGTGCCCGAGGTGGGCATGCTGCGGGTCGTAGTGCACGGCGGCCCCCCGCAGGGCGATCTCACGTGCCGCTTCGAGATACGACAGGGCGCCGCTGGAGCCCGGGTCGTAGGTGAGAACCGTCTGCCCGTAACTCGGAGCCTCCGAGATACGGACGGACCTCGGGATGCTGGTCCGCAGCACCTCCTCGGCGAAGTGGGTCCGCACCTCGTCGGCGACCTGGGAGGCGAGCCTCGTCCGGCCGTCGTACATGGTGAGCAGGATCGTCGAGACATGGAGTGCGGGGTTCAGATGTCCCCGCACCAGGTCGACGTTCCGCAGGAGCTGTCCGAGCCCCTCCAGCGCGTAGTACTCGCACTGGATGGGGATCAGCACCTCGGCTCCGGCCACCATCGCGTTGACCGTGAGGAGCCCGAGCGAGGGCGGGCAGTCGATCAGGATGTAGTCGAGCGGCTGCTCGTAGGCCTGGATCGCCCGCTGCAAGCGGCTTTCACGGGCCACCAGCGAGACCAGCTCGATCTCCGCGCCGGCGAGGTCGATGGTGGCGGGAGCGCAGAAGAGGCCCTCCACGTCCATGACCGGCTGCACCACTTCGGAGAGCGGCCGGCTGTCCACGAGGACGTCGTAGATCGAGGGGACCTCGGCGTGGTGGTCGATGCCGAGCGCCGTGGAGGCGTTGCCCTGGGGGTCGAGGTCGATGACCAGGACCCGAGCACCGTGCAGGGCGAGGGACGCGGCAAGGTTGACCGTCGTGGTCGTCTTGCCCACGCCGCCCTTCTGATTGGCGACCACCATCACGCGAGTCTGAGCCGGGCGGGGAAGTCCCTCACCGGCACGACCCAGGGCCTCTACTGCCAGCTGGGCAGCACGACCAATGGGGGTGTCGTCCATCGGGGGCGGTGTTTCACGTGAAACATCCTCCCCCACCGATTCGGTTCGGGGACCGGGGACCGGATCGGTCATCGGTCCCGCGATGTTGGCGTCGGACCGCAAGGATTCACTCTCCTCGGCTTCAGGCTCGCGATGGGGAGAGCCTGCCATGCTTTCGGGGTCGTGAACCAGCGAGGTCGGTGGTTCTGTGGGTGAATCCACCTCTGTGGACATCTCCGTAACCCTCGCGGGTGGCTTCACGCGGGGTCTACGGTCCCGGGGCGCGGCAGCCGCGCGACCACGGCTGATGATCCCCTGCAGCAGTGAGCGATGTTTCACGTGAAACACCATGCCCCTGCTGCCCGGCCGGGACCGTTCGACACTCCGAAATGGTACGAATGCGACGCTCAGCGGCGTCGGCGGGTCTTACTCGTCCGGGCCGCCTTGGCCCGCTTGGCGGCGAACCTCACACCACCCGGGCTCTCGCCGACCTCCACGCGGACGACCGTGGACAGCGGATCGACGATCCCCTCGCCCACGTGCAGCACCGAGGTCTCCACCACACCGAGCCGGGAGAGCGCGGCGCGAGCACCGACGATCTCCTCCTCTGCGGTGTCGCCCTTGAGCGCCAGCATCTCCCCGTACGGCCGCAACAGGGGAACTCCCCAGCCGGCCAGCCGGTCGAGCGGCGCCACCGCGCGAGCCGTCACCACATGCACGGGCGTGATCTTGCCGAGCATCTCCTCGGCGCGCCCCCGGGCCACGGTCACATGGTCGAGACCGAGCATCTCGACCACTTCCTGGAGGAAGTTCGTCCGGCGAAGGAGCGGCTCCAGGAGCGTGATCTTCAGATCGGGCCGGACCAGCGCCAGGGGGATGCCGGGAAGGCCGGCGCCCGAGCCCACGTCGCAGACGGTGACGCCCTCGGGGACGACCTCCGAGAGGACGGCACAGTTGAGCAGGTGGCGCTCCCACAGTCGCGGGACCTCACGCGGGCCGATCAGGCCGCGCTTCACGCCCGCGTCCGCGAGGAGCTCGGCGTACCGTACGGCCTCCGGGAAGTACTCACCGAAGACTGTCCGCGCCTGCTCCGGAGCCTCGGGGAGCTCCGCTGCCTCCGTCACGGGAACCGTCCTTCCGTACCGCACGCATCGCGTGCGAGCGCACTGTGGTGGCTGACTATCAGGCTGACAAAGATCGGCCCCGCCTGCGAACAGACGGGGCCGACACTACGTGAGGGTTCAGGCCGGGAGTACAACGACGAAGCGCTGCGGCTCCTCGCCCTCGGACTCGCTGCGCAGACCGGCGGCGGCGATCGCGTCATGCACGACCTTGCGCTCGAACGGCGTCATCGGGTCCAGCTTCACCGGCTGACCGGTGGACTTCACCTCGACCGCGGCCTTGGCGCCCAGCTCGGCGAGCTCAGCGCGCTTCTTGGCACGGAAGCCGGCGATGTCGAGCATCAGACGGCTGCGGTCACCGGTCTCCCGGTGCACGGCCAGCCGGGTCAGCTCCTGGAGGGCCTCCAGGACCTCACCGTCACGGCCGACAAGCTTCTGCAGCTCACGGGCCGAGTCGCTGATGATCGAAACCGCAGCCCGGTCCGCCTCGACGTCCATGTCGATGTCGCCGTCGAGGTCGGCGATGTCGAGCAGACCCTCGAGGTAGTCGGCAGCGATCTCACCCTCCTGCTCCAGGCGGGTCAGGGTGTCGCCACCCTCGGCGGCGGCGGAGGTGGTGCCTTCCGTCACGGATGGACTCCTTCTTGCTTCGACGAGGCTTACTTCTTGGAGGACGGGTGCTTGGGCCGCTGCTGGCCCTTGCGCTGTCCGGACTTGCCCTGCTGACGGGACCCTCCGGAATTGGCGCGGGGACGCGCGGGCTTGTCGCCCTGAGCCTCGTCCTTCGCTTCTTCCTTGGCCGGACCCTGGGGCTTCTTCTCGAGCGAGGTGGTCGGCGCCTCTTCGGCGGCCGGCTCGGAGTCGTCCTCGGTGTCCTTCACCACGCCGTGCTGAGCGGCGGCGGCCTGGCGCTGGGACTTGGTCTGACGCTTGGGCTGCTGGCGCCTGGCGGTGGCACCGCCCTCGGCCTCGGCCTCGATGGTGTCGCTCTTGATCACGGTGCCGTCGGGCTGGGCGGCGAAGCCGGCCTTGGTCAGGCCCGAGAAGAAGCGGCGCTCGTTCTCGTTGCGGTCGCTGGTGCTCTTGGCGACGATCACCTTGACGATGGTCTTGCGCCGGCGTCCGCGGACCTCACCGTGCTGCGTGATGCTCTTCAGCAGGCGCTGGAGGTAGGAGTCCTGCGCCTTGCTGCCCGGGGTCGGGTTCTGGTTGATCACGTACATCTGCTGGCCCATGGTCCACACGTTGGTGGTCAGCCAGTAGACGAGGACACCGACGGGGAAGTTGATGCCCATGACGGCGAAGATCACCGGGAAGATGTACATGAGCATCTTCTGCTGCTGCATGTACGGCGTCTTCACGGAGAGGTCGACGTTCTTCATCATCAGCTGGCGCTGGGTGAAGAACTGCGAGGCCGACATCATGACGATCATGACCGCGGTGACGATGCGGACCGAGGTCAGCGAGGCGTCGAGAGCGGCGACCTCAGCGGCGCTGTCCGTGAACTTCGAGGCCAGCGGGGCACCGAAGATGTGGGCCTGACGGGCGCTGGCGAGCAGCGGGCCGTCGATGACGCCGATCTCCTTGCCCGAGGCGATCGAGGACAGCACGTGGTACAGGGCGAAGAAGAACGGCGACTGCGCCAGGATGGGAAGGCACGAGGAGAGCGGGTTGGTACCCGTCTCCTTGTACAGCTTCATCATCTCTTCGGACTGACGCTGCTTGTCGCTCTTGTAGCGCTCCTGGATCGCCTTCATCTTCGGCTGGAGCGCCTGCATGTTCCGGGTCGACTTGATCTGCTTGACGAACAGCGGGATCAGACAGATCCGGATCAGCACCACAAGGGACACGATCGACAGGCCCCAGGCCCAGCCTGTGTCCGGGCCGAAGATCGCCCCGTACACCTTGTGGAACTGGACGATGACCCAGGAAACGGGCCAGGTGATGAAGCTGAACAGACTGGCAATCGTGTCCACTAATCAGGCTCCTTGAGCATTGGGCGAAGTCTCTGCGGCCGGGCTCGTCTCGGCGGTGGAACCGCCCTTGTCGCCACGCAGCGCGTTCCTCAGCATTTCGTGCCAGCGGGGGCGCTTACGCGGGGGGACATGGTCCACACCGCCGGGCGACCACGGGTTGCACCGCAGGATGCGCCAAGCGGTCAGGGCTGTGCCCTTGATCGCGCCATGCCGGTCGATGGCCGTGAATCCGTAGTGGGAACACGACGGGTAGTACCGGCAGACGGGTCCCAGAAGAGGGCTGATCGTCCACTGGTACAGCTTGATGAGAGCCAGCAGCGGGTACTTCATCGCGTGCCACCTCCCAGAAGCCGCTGGAGAGCGGCGTCCAGGTCTCGGGCCAGCTGTGCGTGGTCGGCGTCGCCGGCTCCGGGCAACGCCCGTACGACCACCAGGCTACCGGGGGGCAGCTCGGTGAGTCGGTCGCGGACGAGGTGGCGCAGACGACGCTTCACTTGGTTGCGCACGACCGCAACGCCCACGGCCTTGCTCACGACGAAACCCGCACGTGCCGGGGAAGCGCTCTCCCCAGGCGCGTGCGGGCTCGTTGCACCGCTGCGTAGGTGGACGACGAGGAGCGGGCGACCGGCCCGGCGACCTCGGCGTACCGCGGTTGCGAAGTCCTCGCGCCGCCTCAGCCGATTCTCGGTAGGCAGCACGTCATGACCTGTTAAGCAGATCAGGCGGACAGCTCAGAGCGACCCTTGGAACGGCGGTTCGCAAGGATGGCTCGGCCGGCACGCGTACGCATCCGCAGGCGGAAGCCGTGGGTCTTGGCGCGACGACGGTTGTTCGGCTGGAAGGTGCGCTTGCTCACTCGGGGGCTCCAGAAATGATTCGTAGATGGCGGGACATCGCCTGGCTGTCACCGTGCGCCCACGAGTAGCTCGCAATACGCCCGAGTGCACCGCTACACGATCACAGACCGTGATCTTTGCCCATCGGAGGCAGGCGGCAGCAGCCATCGACAACTCGACCTGGTTACGGTACGCGCGGCTACGCCATCCGGTCAAACCGACCTGTCGCCACCTCCCATTGTGCACAGGCTGTGGACAACAACTTGAACCACGTCATCCGCCACGACTACCGTGGATGGACTCCACAATCTTTTCCGTTCTGTCCTTACCTGTCCTCACGGACCTGTCCTCACGGACATCGACCCACTGTCCCCCGAAAACCACACCATCGTGGGACCTGCGAGAAAGCGTGCCCTGTGGCTGACGTACCTGCCGATCTTGCCGCAGTGTGGCCACGCGTCCTCGAGCACCTTCTCGCCGAGGGCCAGCAGGGGATCGAGCCCAAGGACAAGCAGTGGATCGAGCGCTGCCAGCCTCTCGCCCTGGTCGCCGACACCGCGCTCCTCGCGGTGCCCAACGAGTGGGGCAAGCGCGTCCTCGAGGGCCGGCTCGCCCCGCTGATCAGCGAGACCCTCAGCCGTGAGTGCGGCCGCCCGATCCGGATCGCGATCACCGTGGACGACTCCGTCGGCGAGCCCACGCCCCCCGCGCCCCCGACGCAGCAGCTGCAGCAGGGCCGCTACGACGAGCGCCCGCAGCCCGAGCCGTACGAGAAGTACGACGGCTACGGCCACCGGCCCCTGCCCGACGACGGACTGCCCACCGCTCGCCCGGCCTACCCGGACTACCCGCAGCAGCGGCCCGACCCCGGCGCCTGGCCGCGCACCCAGGAGGACCTGTCCTGGCAGCAGCCCCGGCTGGGCGGCTACCAGGAGCGGGCTCCGTACACCGGCCCCGAGCAGCCCCGCCAGTCGCGCTACGACGAGCCGTCCCGCGGCTACGAGCAGCAGCGGCCGGAGCGTGCCGAGCTCCCCGACCCGCAGAACCTCGGCGCCCGCCCCGGTCCCCGGCCGGGCGGCCCGATGGGTGTCCCGGGCGGCGGTCAGGGCTCCTCCACCTCCGGGCAGGGCGCCGGCGCCCCCGGCGAGCAGCACGCGCGCCTCAACCCCAAGTACCTCTTCGACACCTTCGTCATCGGTTCCTCGAACCGCTTCGCGCACGCGGCCGCCGTGGCGGTGGCCGAGGCGCCGGCGAAGGCGTACAACCCGCTGTTCATCTACGGGGAGTCGGGCCTCGGCAAGACCCATCTGCTGCACGCGATCGGGCACTACGCGCGGAGCCTCTACCCGGGTACCCGCGTGCGGTACGTGAGCTCCGAGGAGTTCACCAACGAGTTCATCAACTCGATCCGCGACGGCAAGGGCGACGCCTTCCGCAAGCGCTACCGCGATGTGGACATCCTGCTCGTCGACGACATCCAGTTCCTCGCGAGCAAGGAGTCGACGCAGGAGGAGTTCTTCCACACCTTCAACACCCTGCACAACGCGAACAAGCAGATCGTGCTCTCCTCGGACCGGCCGCCCCGGCAGCTGGTGACCCTGGAGGACCGGCTCCGCAACCGCTTCGAGTGGGGCCTCACCACCGACGTGCAGCCGCCGGAGCTGGAGACGCGTATCGCGATCCTCCGCAAGAAGGCGGTGCAGGACCAGCTCAACGCTCCGCCGGAGGTGCTGGAGTTCATCGCGTCCCGGATCTCGCGGAACATCCGTGAGCTGGAGGGCGCGCTGATCCGGGTGACGGCCTTCGCGAGCCTCAACCGGCAGCCGGTGGACCTCGGGCTCACCGAGATCGTCCTCAAGGACCTGATCCCGGGCGGCGAGGACTCGTCGCCGGAGATCACGGCACCGGCCATCATGGCGGCCACCGCCGACTACTTCGGTCTGACGGTGGAGGACCTCTGCGGATCCTCGCGCAGCCGCGTCCTGGTGACGGCCCGGCAGATCGCCATGTATCTGTGCCGTGAGCTCACGGACCTGTCGCTGCCCAAGATCGGCGCGCAGTTCGGCGGCCGCGACCACACGACGGTGATGCACGCGGACCGGAAGATCCGTGCCCTGATGGCGGAGCGGCGCTCCATCTACAACCAGGTCACCGAGCTCACCAACCGCATCAAGAACGGCTGACGGCCGACTGACCGACTGACCGACGGGCCGCAGCCGGCCTCCGACAGGGCGTTCCGGGACACCTCCCGGGGCGCCCTTCGGCGTTCCCGGAGTTCTCCGGAGCCCCGAGGAACCTCTCGGGCACCTCTCGGGAACCTCTGTGGATGTTCTCCAGAAACGCTTCAGAGGCCCGCCGGAGTCCATCCGGAGCCCTCGGGAGGCGGTCCCGAAGCCCTCGTCGAGCGCTCGTGGAGCCCTGTCCGAGCCCTGCCGGACCCCGCTCGGGGCCCTACGGCAACCTCGTCCGGGGGACGGGCTGTTCGATTACTCCGTTCCGGTGGCGGGTTCTCCACAGATTGGGGGATGATCTCCCGTCCACAGGGTGGGGACTGTCGAGTTATCCGGATCGTGTCCACAGGCTGGACTGTTGACAGATCATCACCCCAGGTCAGGCCCTTGTGGAATTGTTGGTAAAAGATCTCCACAGGCTGTGGACAAGACTTTCGTCCACAGGGGGTCCGGAGGGTTGTCCACCGGCTGCCCACAGGGCCGGGTCCGTTGCCCACAGCTTCTCCACACCCCTGTCCACTGTTCGGCAACGAATCACCCCCTCTCACCGCGTCGAGTGAAAGCCGTCACACCAAGGAGGACGGTTGGGCTGTGGGGAACGTGGGTAAAGCTGGGGACAGCGCTGGGGAGAACTCCCCGTGGCCTGTGTACCGGGTGTGCAGAACTTTCGGGTGTCCACAGAGAACCCCAGTTGTCCACCGGCTCCACCCACAGGCGCAGTGGACAAAAAACCGGGCCTGACCTGCGAAAACGACGTTATCCACCGTTTCCACAGGCCCTACTACTACTCCCACATAGAGTTAGCCCGGAATCCGCTTCGAAGTGGGGCCTGTGCACAACTCGGCGCCGGAGCTCCGACCCGCTCTCGTCTCGACTTGACCCCGAGCAGCACCGAGTGTCGGCGGCGTACGTCAGACTGGTTCCCGCAGTCGACGAAGAGCCAGCAACAAGCAGGAGGCGGTTCCGGTGAAGATCCGGGTGGAGCGCGACGTACTTGCCGAGGCGGTGGCCTGGGTGGCCCGCAGCCTCCCGGCCCGTCCGCCGGCTCCCGTACTCGCGGGCCTTCTGCTGAAGGCCGAGGACGGCGCGCTGAGCTTCTCGAGCTTCGACTACGAGGTCTCGGCCCGCGTCTCCGTCGAGGCGGAGGTCGAGGAGGACGGCACCGTCCTGGTCTCCGGCCGACTGCTCGCCGACATCTGCCGCGCCCTCCCCAACCGTCCGGTGGAGATTTCCACAGACGGTGTACGGGCGACCGTGGTCTGCGGCTCCTCCCGCTTCACCCTCCACACCCTGCCCGTGGAGGAGTACCCGGCGCTGCCGGAGATGCCCACCGCGACCGGCACCGTCCCCGGTGAGGTCTTCGCCTCCGCCGCCGCCCAGGTGGCGATCGCCGCGGGCCGTGACGACACGCTGCCCGTCCTCACCGGTGTGCGCATCGAGATCGAGGGCGACACGGTCACCCTGGCCTCCACCGACCGCTACCGCTTCGCGGTCCGCGAGTTCCTGTGGAAGCCGGAGTCCCCGGACGCCTCCGCGGTCGCCCTGGTGCCCGCGAAGACCCTCCTGGACACCGCCAAGGCACTCACCAGCGGCGACACGGTCACCCTGGCGCTCTCGGGCTCCGGCAAGGGCGAGGGCCTCATCGGCTTCGAGGGCGCGGGCCGCCGCACCACCACCCGTCTCCTCGAGGGCGATCTGCCGAAGTACCGGACGCTCTTCCCCACCGAGTTCAACTCGGTCGCGGTGATCGAGACCGCGCCGTTCGTCGAGGCCGTCAAGCGTGTGGCCCTGGTGGCCGAGCGCAACACCCCGGTCCGGCTGAGCTTCGAGCAGGGCGTGCTGATCCTGGAGGCCGGCTCCAGCGACGACGCACAGGCTGTGGAGCGGGTGGACGCGCAGCTGGAGGGCGACGACATCTCGATCGCCTTCAACCCGACCTTCCTGCTGGACGGTCTGAGCGCGATCGACTCCCCGGTCGCCCAGCTCTCCTTCACGACCTCCACCAAGCCCGCGCTGCTGAGCGGCAAGCCGGCCGTGGACGCCGAGGCGGACGAGGCGTACAAGTACCTGATCATGCCGGTGCGACTGTCCGGTTGATGCCGTCCGGGTCCCCGGGGGAAGCACCCCCGGGGAGACCGCGGCCGGGGCATCGCCTGAGCGGCTGACCCCACAGGTGTGCATGCGGGTCCGGGCGTAGGCTCGGACCCGGGTAAACCGCACACGACGCTTAAGGAATCTCTGATGGAGCTCGGTCTCGTCGGTCTCGGCAAGATGGGCGGCAACATGCGCGAGCGCATCCGCCGCGCAGGCCACACCGTCATCGGATACGACCGCAACCCGGACCTCGCCGATGTCCACAGCCTCGAAGAGCTTGTGGGCAAGCTCAAGGGTCCGCGCGTCGTGTGGGTCATGGTTCCGGCCGGTGCCGCGACCCAGTCCACCATCGACGAGCTGGCCGACCTGCTCTCCCCCGGCGACATCGTCGTGGACGGCGGGAACTCCCGCTGGACCGACGACGAGAAGCACGCCGAGGAGCTGGCGGCCAAGGGCATCGGCTTCGTCGACTGCGGCGTCTCCGGCGGTGTCTGGGGCCTGGAGAACGGCTACGCGCTGATGTACGGCGGTTCCGCCGAGGACGTCGCGAAGGTCCAGCCGATCTTCGACGCCCTCAAGCCCGAGGGCGAGTTCGGCTCGGTCCACGCGGGCAAGGTCGGCGCCGGCCACTTCGCGAAGATGGTCCACAACGGCATCGAGTACGCGATGATGCAGGCCTACGCCGAGGGCTGGGAGCTCCTGGAGAAGGTCGACTCCGTCACCGACGTGCGCGAGGTCTTCCGCTCCTGGCAGGAGGGCACGGTCATCCGTTCCTGGCTGCTCGACCTCGCGGTCAACGCGCTGGACGAGGACGAGCACCTGGACCAGCTGCGCGGCTACGCCTCGGACTCCGGCGAGGGCCGGTGGACGGTCGAGGCCGCCATCGACAACGCCGTACCGCTGCCGGCGATCACCGCCTCGCTGTTCGCGCGGTTCGCCTCCCGTCAGGACGACTCCCCGCAGATGAAGATGATCGCCGCGCTGCGCAACCAGTTCGGTGGCCACGCGGTCGAGACGAAGAAGTAATCCACAGGCTGTGCACCCCGCGGTGCACAGCCGCCGGGGGAAGAAGGTCGGCGCCCAACCATGCACGTCACGCATCTGTCGCTGGCCGACTTCCGCTCCTACGCCCGGGTCGAGGTCCCGCTCGACCCGGGCGTCACCGCTTTCGTGGGCGCCAACGGCCAGGGCAAGACCAATCTGGTCGAGGCCGTCGGCTATCTGGCGACCCTCTCCAGCCACCGCGTCGCCTCCGACGCCCCGCTCGTCCGGATGGGGGCGGAACGCGCGGTGATCCGTGCCGCCGTCACCCAGGGCGAGCGTTCCCAGCTGATCGAGCTCGAACTCAACCCGGGCCGGGCCAATCGTGCCCGTATCAACAGGTCCTCGCAGGTCAGACCCCGTGATGTGCTCGGCATCGTACGGACGGTGCTGTTCGCGCCCGAGGACCTCGCCCTGGTGAAGGGCGACCCCGGCGAGCGCCGGCGCTTCCTCGACGAGCTGATCACGGCGCGCACGCCGCGCATGGCGGGAGTGCGGTCCGACTACGAGCGCGTGCTCAAGCAGCGCAACACGCTCCTGAAGTCCGCCGCGATGGCCAGGCGCCACGGCGGCCGCGGCATGGACCTCTCCACCCTCGACGTCTGGGACCAGCATCTGGCACGGGCCGGGGCCGAACTGCTCGCCCAGCGGCTCGACCTGATCTCCGTACTGCAGCCGCTGGCCGACAAGGCGTACGAGCAGCTCGCGCCCGGCGGCGGACCGATCCTGCTGGAGTACCGGCCCTCCGCGCCGGGCACCGGACACACCCGCGAGGAGCTGTACGCGCAGCTGATCGCCGCTCTCGCCGAGGTGCGCAAGCAGGAGATCGAGCGGGGCGTCACGCTGGTCGGCCCCCACCGCGACGAACTGCTCCTGAAGCTCGGCGACCTCCCGGCCAAGGGGTACGCCAGCCACGGCGAGTCCTGGTCGTACGCGCTCGCGCTGCGTCTCGCCTCCTACGACCTGCTGCGGTCCGAGGGCAACGAGCCCGTCCTCGTCCTCGACGACGTCTTCGCCGAGCTGGACGCCCGGCGGCGCGAGCGGCTGGCGGAGCTGGTGGCCGGCGGCGAGCAGGTCCTGGTGACGGCCGCGGTGGACGACGACGTACCGGGGGTGCTCGCGGGGACCCGGTACGAGGTGGCCGGCGGGACGGTGGAGCGCGTATGAGCGAGGAAAACCTTCCCCAGGCTGTGGACAAGCCGTCGGTTCCCGAACCCTCGGGCGTGGATCTCGCACGGGTCGCGCTGCGCGCCGCCAAGGAACAGGCGAAGGCCAAGGGCGCGGCCGCCCAGCAGAAGAAGCAGGCCCGGCGCGGGGGCGGCCTGCGCTCCGGCGCGGGCGCGGACGGGCGCGACCCGATGGCGCTCGGCGCGGCGATCAACCGGCTGATCACCGAGCGGGGCTGGGAGACACCGGCCGCCGTCGGCGGGGTCATGGGCCGTTGGCCGCAGATCGTCGGCGAGGACCTCGCCAAGCACTGCGTACCGCTGAAGTTCGACGACGAACCGGACGCGCGGGTGCTGACGGTGCAGTGCGACTCGACGGCGTGGGCCACGCAGCTGCGGCTGCTCGCGCCGCGGCTCGTCGCGCGGCTGAACGAGGATCTGGGGCACGGGACGGTGCGAGTGATCAAGGTGCTCGGGCCGGGGGCGCCGCGGCGGGGGTACGGGCCGCTGCGGGCGCCGGGGTCCGTGGGCCCGGGAGACACGTACGGCTAGGCCGTCTCTTCCGGACCCGTCCCTTCGAACCGGAGCGGGTTCCGGGTCGCGCGGCAGCCCTGGTGAGCGGGTCCCGGTGGTGCGGGTGCCGTGCCGTGGGGGCGGTCTGCCCGCGCGTTCCGCCCTCGCGGAACCCATGCCCACGACGCTGCGGCGAGGGTGTCCACGACCTGGCTCCGCCTCCGCCCACAGCGCGCTACGGCCCGAAGCGCTGGGTGGCCGTCAGGGGGCTCTGAAGCCCCTGTCCGGATATGGGGAGTCGTTTGGCTCCCGCTCAGGGCGGCACATGCGGACTCAGGCACCGGCAAACCCCCATGACTGTCGGCGCTACCGGTAGACTGGGAGACAATCCCGCCACCCTGCGGAACAAGTCGAACGACGCAGCCGCTCCCGTATGCCCGGAGAACGGCCTGTGCTGTGCCAGAAAGGGCGCTTCGTGGCCGATTCCGGCGACCCCAACGAGAACAACCAGTACACCGCCAGCAACATCCAGGTCCTCGAAGGCCTGGATGCCGTGCGCAAGCGCCCTGGTATGTACATCGGCTCGACCGGCGAGCGCGGTCTGCACCACATGGTGCAGGAGGTCGTCGACAACTCGGTCGACGAAGCCCTGGCCGGCCACGCCGACACCATCGACGTGACGATCCTGGCCGACGGCGCCGTGCGCGTCGTCGACAACGGCCGCGGCATCCCGGTGGGCATCGTCGCCTCCGAGGGCAAGCCGGCCGTCGAGGTCGTGCTGACCGTGCTCCACGCGGGCGGAAAGTTCGGCGGTGGCGGCTACGCCGTCTCCGGCGGTCTGCACGGTGTCGGTGTGTCGGTGGTGAACGCCCTGTCCACCAAGGTCTCCGTCGAGATCAAGACGGACGGCCACCGCTGGACCCAGGACTACAAGATGGGCGCCCCGACCGCGCCCCTCGCGCAGCACGAGGAGACCGACGAGACCGGCACCTCGGTCACGTTCTGGGCCGACCCGGACATCTTCGAGACGACCGAGTACTCCTTCGAGACGCTCTCGCGCCGCTTCCAGGAGATGGCCTTCCTCAACAAGGGCCTGACGATCACGCTCGCCGACGAGCGCGAGTCCGCCAAGGCCACGGTCGGCGCCGACGACCCGGACGCCGAGGCGGCCGCCGAGCCGGCCGCGCGCACGGTGAAGTACCACTACGAGGGCGGCATCGTCGACTTCGTGAAGTACCTCAACTCGCGCAAGGGCGAGCTGGTCCACCCCACCGTCATCGACCTCGAGGCGGAGGACAAGGACAAGGCCCTGTCCCTCGAGGTCGCGATGCAGTGGAACAGCGGCTACAGCGAGGGCGTCTACTCCTTCGCCAACATCATCCACACCCACGAGGGCGGCACGCACGAGGAGGGCTTCCGCGCAGCGCTGACCTCGCTGATCAACAAGTACGCGCGCGACAAGAAGCTGCTCCGCGAGAAGGACGACAACCTCACGGGCGACGACATCCGCGAGGGTCTGACCGCGATCATCTCGGTCAAGCTGAGCGAGCCGCAGTTCGAGGGCCAGACCAAGACCAAGCTGGGCAACACGGAGGTCAAGACCTTCGTCCAGCGGGCGGTCTACGAGCACCTCAACGACTGGCTCGACCGCAACCCGATCGAGGCCGCGGACATCATCCGCAAGTCGATCCAGGCCGCCACCGCGCGCGTGGCCGCGCGCAAGGCGCGCGACCTGACCCGTCGCAAGGGCCTCCTGGAGTCGGCGTCGCTGCCGGGCAAGCTGTCCGACTGCCAGTCGAACGACCCGGCCAAGTGCGAGATCTTCATCGTCGAGGGTGACTCCGCCGGCGGCTCGGCCAAGTCCGGCCGCAACCCGATGTACCAGGCCATCCTGCCCATCCGCGGCAAGATCCTGAACGTCGAGAAGGCCCGGATCGACAAGATCCTGCAGAACACCGAGGTCCAGGCGCTCATCTCGGCCTTCGGCACCGGTGTGCACGAGGACTTCGACATCGAGAAGCTCCGCTATCACAAGATCATCCTGATGGCGGACGCCGACGTCGACGGTCAGCACATCAACACCCTGCTGCTGACCTTCCTCTTCCGCTTCATGCGGCCGCTGGTCGAGGCCGGTCACGTCTACCTCTCCCGCCCGCCGCTCTACAAGATCAAGTGGGGCCGGGACGACTTCGAGTACGCGTACTCGGACCGGGAGCGGGACGCGCTCGTCGAGCTGGGCAAGCAGAGCGGCAAGCGGATCAGGGAAGACTCGATCCAGCGCTTCAAGGGTCTCGGCGAGATGAACGCCGAGGAGCTGCGCGTCACCACCATGGACGTCGAGCACCGCGTACTCGGCCAGGTCACCCTGGACGACGCCGCGCAGGCCGACGACCTGTTCTCGGTGCTGATGGGCGAGGACGTCGAGGCACGGCGCTCGTTCATCCAGCGCAACGCCAAGGACGTTCGCTTCCTCGACATCTGAGTCGGTCTCAGCTGACCGTACGAAAGGACTGACGACCAGCAATGGCCGACGAAAACACCCCGACCGGGACCACCGAAGAAGAAGAGCCCGTCCTGCGCATCGAGCCCGTCGGGCTCGAGACCGAGATGCAGCGCTCGTACCTCGACTACGCGATGTCCGTCATCGTGTCCCGAGCTCTGCCCGACGTCCGGGACGGCCTCAAGCCCGTCCACCGTCGCGTGCTGTACGCGATGTACGACGGCGGCTACCGGCCCGAGAAGGGCTTCTACAAGTGCGCCCGCGTCGTCGGTGACGTCATGGGTACGTACCACCCGCACGGCGACTCCTCGATCTACGACGCGCTCGTCCGCCTGGCCCAGCCCTGGTCGATGCGCATGCCGCTCGTCGACTCCAACGGCAACTTCGGCTCCCCGGGCAACGACCCGGCCGCCGCCATGCGTTACACCGAGTGCAAGCTCATGACGCTGTCGATGGAGATGCTCCGGGACATCGACGAGGAGACCGTCGACTTCCAGGACAACTACGACGGCCGCAACCAGGAGCCGACGGTTCTGCCGTCCCGCTTCCCGAACCTGCTGATCAACGGCAGCGCCGGCATCGCCGTCGGTATGGCCACCAACATCCCGCCGCACAACCTCCGCGAGGTCGCGGCCGGTGCGCAGTGGGCGCTCGAGCACCCCGACGCCAGCCACGAGGAGCTCCTCGACGCCCTGATCGAGCGGATCAAGGGCCCGGACTTCCCCACCGGCGCGCTCGTCGTCGGCCGCAAGGGCATCGAGGAGGCGTACCGCACCGGCCGTGGCTCGATCACGATGCGCGCGGTCGTCGAGGTCGAGGAGATCCACAACCGCCAGTGCCTGGTGGTCACGGAGCTTCCGTACCAGACCAACCCGGACAACCTCGCGCAGAAGATCGCCGACCTGGTCAAGGACGGCAAGATCGGCGGCATCGCCGACGTCCGCGACGAGACCTCGTCCCGGACCGGTCAGCGCCTCGTCATCGTGCTCAAGCGCGACGCCGTCGCCAAGGTCGTCCTCAACAACCTGTACAAGCACACCGATCTGCAGACGAACTTCGGCGCGAACATGCTGGCGCTCGTCGACGGCGTGCCGCGCACCCTCTCGCTGGACGCGTTCATCCGCCACTGGGTGACGCACCAGATCGAGGTCATCGTCCGCCGGACGAAGTTCCGGCTGCGCAAGGCCGAGGAGCGCGCCCACATCCTGCGCGGTCTGCTCAAGGCGCTCGACGCGATCGACGAGGTCATCGCGCTCATCCGGCGCAGCGACACCGTCGAGGTCGCCCGCGGCGGCCTGATGGACCTGCTCCAGATCGACGAGATCCAGGCCAACGCGATCCTGGAGATGCAGCTCCGCCGGCTCGCCGCCCTGGAGCGCCAGAAGATCGTCGCCGAGCACGACGAACTCCAGGCCAAGATCAACGAGTACAACGCGATCCTGGCCTCGCCCGAGCGCCAGCGTGCGATCGTCAGCGAGGAACTGGCCGCGCTCGTCGACAAGTTCGGCGACGACCGCCGGTCCAAGCTCGTGCCCTTCGACGGCGACATGTCCATCGAGGACCTGATCGCCGAGGAGGACATCGTCGTCACGATCTCCCGCGGCGGCTATGTGAAGCGGACGAAGACCGAGGACTACCGCTCGCAGAAGCGCGGCGGCAAGGGCGTGCGGGGCACGAAGCTGAAGCAGGACGACATCGTCGACCACTTCTTCGTCTCCACCACCCACCACTGGCTGCTCTTCTTCACCAACAAGGGCCGGGTCTACCGGGTCAAGGCGTACGAGCTGCCCGACGCCGGGCGGGACGCGCGCGGTCAGCACGTGGCCAACCTGCTGGCCTTCCAGCCGGACGAGCAGATCGCCCAGATCCTGGCGATCCGCGACTACGAGGCCGCGCCGTACCTGGTGCTCGCCACCAAGGCCGGTCTGGTCAAGAAGACCGCGCTGAAGGACTACGACTCGCCGCGTTCCGGTGGTGTCATCGCGATCAACCTCCGGGAGACCGACAACGGCGCCGAGGGCGTCGCTGACGAGCTGATCGGCGCCGAGCTGGTCTCGGCCGAGGACGATCTGCTGCTCATCAGCAAGAAGGCGCAGTCGATCCGCTTCACCGCGACCGACGACGCGCTGCGCCCGATGGGACGTGCCACCTCGGGCGTCAAGGGGATGAGTTTCCGAGCCGACGACGAACTGCTCTCGATGAATGTCGTCCGGCCCGGTACGTTCGTCTTCACCGCGACCGACGGCGGGTACGCGAAGCGCACCCCCGTCGACGAGTACCGCGTCCAGGGCCGTGGCGGCCTCGGTATCAAGGCCGCCAAGATCGTGGAGGACCGCGGCTCGCTCGTGGGCGCGCTGGTGGTCGAGGAGACGGACGAGATCCTCGCCATCACGCTGTCCGGCGGTGTGATTCGTACGCGAGTCAACGAAGTCAGGGAGACCGGCCGTGACACCATGGGCGTCCAGCTGATCAACCTGGGCAAGCGCGATGCCGTCGTCGGCATCGCACGGAACGCCGAGGCCGGCGGCGACGACGACGTCGACGACGCCGAGGACGTGGAAGGCGCCGTGGAGGCGTCCGAGAGCGCGGTGGCCGAGACCGTGGTGGTCGAGGCCGAGGCAGTCGAGGGCACGGAGCCCTCGGCCGGGGAGCACGAGGAGTAAGAGCGTGAGTGGAGCCACGGGCGCCGGATCGGCGGCCGCCGGAGCTTCTGCTGGTGCTGGAGCGAACGGCGCCCGTGGCTCCGCCACGGACTCCCAGGGGGTTGCGGTGACGGACACTCGGGGGCAGCAGCCCTCGTACGAGACCTACAACGGGCCGCTGCCCGGCGAGCGCGCGGGTGCGCAGCAGCCGGGCGGGGCCTACCACCCTCCGCAGGCGTACGGCGCTCCGGCGTCGGGCGGCACGGCGGGCGGTCAGACCGGTGCCGTGCGCCGACCGCGTACGGGGGCACGCACGACGCCCCGTACGCGCAAGGCGCGCCTGCGGGTGGCCAAGGCCGACCCGTGGTCGGTGATGAAGGTGAGCTTCCTGCTCTCCATCGCGCTGGGCATCTGCACGATCGTCGCCGCGGCGGTGCTCTGGATGGTCATGGACGCCATGGGCGTCTTCTCGACGGTCGGCGGGACGATCAGCGAGGCCACGGGCTCGAACGAGTCCAACGGCTTCGATCTGCAGTCGTTCCTGTCGCTGCCGCGGGTGCTGATGTTCACCTCGGTGATCGCCGTGATCGACGTGGTCCTGATGACCGCGCTGGCGACTCTGGGCGCGTTCATCTACAACCTGTCGGCCGGCTTCGTGGGTGGCGTGGAGCTCACGCTCGCCGAGGACGAGTGACGGCCGGATGACGTGCGCGGGGGCCGGGTGGTTACCGATTTTGGGACTGGCCCCCAGGTGCGCTAATGTTCAGGAGTCAGCGCGCGGGACACACACCGCAAAGCGCGGCGGGGCTATAGCTCAGTTGGTTAGAGCGCATCCCTGATAAGGATGAGGCCACAGGTTCAAATCCTGTTAGCCCCACAGTATCGATCGACCCGGACGGTTCCTCCGTCCGGGTCGATCTGCTTTTCCGGGGCCTCTCCAGGTTTGAACCGGTTTCGAAGCTCGCACAGGTCACCGATCGGTATCGGTCGATGTGTAGAGTGGGCGTCAGAAGTCTCCTACGTCAACGAAAGACGAGGTCGCGCGGTGAAGAAGCTTCTCCTGGTCGCACTGGCCGCCATCGGCGGGCTCCTCGTGTACCGCCAGATTCAGGCGGATCGCGCCGAGCAGGACCTGTGGACGGAGGCGACCGACTCCGTGCCCGCAGGTTCCGGTGTCTGAGACACACACATTCTGTGGGTGAAACCCCGGCCGCGCGTGAGCGCCGCCGGGGTTTCGCTGTTCGGGGGCTTCGACGCGGGGACCCTTGAGTTCGCCTGAGCAAATCATTTGCTTGCTCAGGCAAATTCGAATGATCGCGAACAGGCGTGAGCCGGCGCGAACAACGCGGACGCTCATGGGAGTTCGACGAACGGGCCCTCGCCGCGGAAGGCCCCCGAGGCCTGCCCGAGCCGGCCCCGGAACCATCGAACCCGCACCGTCCTGTCCGGGGATCGGGCGGTGCGACGGCACCCGAGCGCCACGCGCGCGCGTGGCGGACCCGCGAAGCAGGACGAATCCACTCCGCGGGCGGACACCGGAGGTACGGGCGGGGCAGGATGGACCGGCACCACGGCCGTCGCGGTCGGCGGCGGGGCTCCGGTGCCGCTCCCCGGGGTGCTGATCGCCCTCGGGCGGGCGCGGCGCAGGGCAGGAACGGACGGGAGAAACGCGTGAGCACGCAGGCCGGGAGGCGGACCGGGATCGGCCGGACGGCGGGAGCCCTGATCGCCGCGGTCGCGGCGGTGGGCGCGGTGACGGCGCTGCCCGTGCAGGCCCGCGCGGCCGAAGGGGCCGAGGGCACCGCGGTACCGCCGTACGCCTTCGACGGGTCCGCCCAGCGGGTGCGGGGCGCCGCCTCCAGCCTGGACGCCAAGGCCCTCAAGACCGGGCAGACGTACCGGGACACCCTCAAGAAGGACGGCAAGGTCTACTACCGGATCGACCTCGACACGAAGCGGAACACCTACGTGTCCGTCGTCGCCGTCCCCAAGCCCGGTGGCAAGGTCGAGTACGGCGACGGCTTCAAGGTCAGCATCCAGGACACCACCGGAGCCGAGTGCGGCTACCAGGAGGTCAACTTCGGCTCGGGGGAGTACGCCCGGCCGCTCGCCGCCTACGCCCGCCGGATCATCGACCCGGAATCCTCCAGCTGCCAGAAGGAGGGTGCCCACTACGTGCTCGTCGAACGCGAGTCGGCGGCGGTCTCCACCCCGGACGACTGGGAACTGGAACTCCGGCACGTGTCCGAGCCGCTCCTCAAGAAGGCGGGCCCCACCGAGCTCCCCGAGACCTGGGCATCGGCCACACCCGCCCCGCCGGCCGGAGGCCAGCAGAACAGGCAGGGCGGCGCCGGATTCCACGAGGCCGTCTCGCTCCGGGAGGGCGAGTGGCGGGCCGACATCCGGCCCGGTCAGACGCTCTTCTACCGCGTGCCCGTCGACTGGGGGCAGCAGCTCTTCGCCAGCGCCGAACTGGGCAGCGGCGCCGAGGGCGACTCCGTCAGCAACGCGCTCACCCTCTCGCTCGACAACCCGGCTCTCGGCTTCGTCGACATGAACACGGTCAGCTACGGCGGGGAGCCCACGACGCTGGCGCTCGACCCGCTGCGGCCGGTGGCCCACGAGAACCGCCACACCTACGACAACGCCACCAGCGGCATGCGCTTCGCCGGCTGGTACTACCTGTCGGCCACGCTCAGCCCGGCGGTGGCCGAGGAGTTCGGCGACAAGGCGGTCCCGCTGACCCTGCGGGTCTCCGTGAAGAACGACGCCGAGCCCGGCCCCGGGTACGACGGCGACCCCGGGCCGTTCACCGTGACCGCCGACGACAAGGAAGCGGCGGCGAACGGCGCCACCGGCGCCCGGGCGACGGAGACGAACAGCGCCATGCGGGTCGTCGCGGCGGCCGGAATCGGCAGCGGCACGGTGCTGCTCCTCGGGCTCGGCGCCTGGACGCTGATCGCGCGGCGGCGGGCGGCGTAGGACGCCCGCGGGCGAGGGGTCAGATCTGGGCGAGGGCCCAGAATCCGACCGCGAAGCAGACCAGCGCCAGCAGCAGGACCGGGATCGCCACCTTCGGGGGCGGTCCCGGTCGGCGTACGGGGGCGGGGCCGGCCGCCGGGGCGGCGAAGGGCGCCCCGTACTGCCCGGGAACCTGATGCGGGTGAGCGGTGTATGGATGAGTAGGGGCTTGTCCGTACGGCGCGCCCGCGGTGGGGGTCTGCTCGAAGGAGGGGGTCGGATGCGTGGCCGGCGGAGGCAGGTGGAAGCTGCCCGTCTCGGAGGGAACGGGCACCGGCACGTGAGCCGGCACTCCGGCGGCGAGCGGGGCCGTACTCGGAGTGCCCGGGTGCGGTGGCTGGTACTGCGGCTGTGGTGGCTGCTGCGGGGGTGCTACGGGCAGCGGGCCGGGCGACGGCGCGGAACCGGGCGCGGCGCCCGTGGAGGCGCCCTGGACGGCCGCGGCGGGGTCGCCGGCGGGACCGGAGGGAGCGGAGGCGTCGGCGGGCCCCAGAGGGCCCTGGGGGCCGAAGCCGGACGGCAGGGGACCGAGTTGGTCGAAGATCTCGACCCGGTCCTCGTCGGCGCTCGGCTCGGGAAGCATCTCGACGGCGGCGCTCAGCGCCTTCCGCGCGCCCGTCGCGGTCCGGAAGCGGGCCTGCGGATCGGGCTGGAGCAACCCGGCGAGCACCTGCCACAGAGGCTCTGGAACGCCCTGGGGCGCGCCGGGAGTGCCGTGGGCGACGAAGTGCTCGACCAGGGCCTGGGAGTCCGGCTTGCGGCCCTGGAGCAGATAGAGCGCGACCAGGCCCACGGCGAAGAGGTCCGCGGTGAAGTCCGGCTCGGCGCCGAGGAGCTGCTCGGGCGCGAAATAGCCGGGCGTGCCCACGACGTAGTTGGTCTCGGTGAGGCGCGGTTCGCCCTTACGCATGGAGATGCCGAAGTCGGAGAGCCGCAGATGCGGCCGGCCGGTGCCGGTCACGTCCAGCAGGATGTTCGCGGGCTTGATGTCCCGGTGCACGACCCCCTCGGCGTGCACCGTGGCCAGGCCCGAGAGCAGCTGGTCGAGCAGGACGCAGACGAACCGGGGCGGCAGCGGCCCGTAGTCGCCGATGACATGGGCCAGCGAGCCGCCGGCGACGAGGTCCATGGTGAACAGGACCTTGTCGTCGTCCGCGGCCCAGCTGGCCGGCGCGAGGACATGCGGATGGTCGATCCGCATGGCCTGCTCGCGGACGAAACGGAGCAGCGTATGAGCGTCGCTCTGCAGGAGTACCTTGGCCGCCACATAACGCCGGCGACGGTGGTCCCAGGCGCGCCACACGGCGCCCGCCCCGCCCCGTCCGATCGGGTCGACCAACTCGTAACGCCCGGCGAAGACCTCACCCATCGTGCTGCGCCCGCTCCCCGTTGCTTCGTCTTTCAGCGATGCCGGCCGGCTGCCGGCGGCGTCAGTTCTGGTGCGACTCGTAGTGGGCGACCGCGTCCGCGGTGCGCCCGGCGCCGTACACCCGGAGGAACTCTGCCAGTTCCGGGTGGGCAGGGGCGAGGGAGTCGGCGGCATCGATGATGTCGCCCGCCGCGGCTACGGAGCGCAGCAGCGACTGGATCTCGCGGACCACCCGGCGGACGGTCGGAGCACCGGAACCGGTGGTGGTCTGACCCGTGCTGGTCAGGACCGAGCCGCCCTGCGACTTCTTGACCTCGTCCATCCGGTCGGTGGCCTCGGCGGCGCTGACACTGCCGTCGGCGACCTGCACCGCGAGCTCCTGGAGCGCCTGGACACGCTGGACCACGGCCGGGTTTCCGATCTTGGCCCGCTGGCCGCTCATCAGCTGGGACAGCATGGGCGCGGACAGTCCGAGCACGGCCGCGAGCCTGGCCTGATTGAGCCCGAGATCGTCGATCAGCCTACGGAAGAGCGCCCCCAGCGGCTCTCCGTACCAACTGCGCTGAAGCTCTCTGGCTCTCGCCGTGGCTTCCTGCTGCGCTGCGTCCATGTCTTCTCCCCATCCCTCGGTTCGCCACTGCGAACCTCGACGAGCATCTTACGGAGAGTGGTCGCCGACCGGGAGTCCCAATCCTTTTGCCGGACATGGGGGGTGACCCGGTACGCTGTCCTCGTTCCGGGGCCTTAGCTCAGTTGGTAGAGCGCTGTCTTTGCATGGCAGATGTCAGGGGTTCGACTCCCCTAGGCTCCACGTGAATGCACCCCTCTGACCTGCGAAAACGCAGTCAGGGGGGTGTTTTTGTGCCACGGAAGGCCGATTTCTCCCGATTTAGCGGGCGGGTTTCCCGGCTCCGGGGCGGCGGGCGGGGAGACCTCCACGGGCGGCTCCGCGACGACTCCGCGTCGACTCCGCGTCGACTCCACGTCGACTCCACGAGTGGCTCCACGAGACCTTTCGGGCCGCTCCCCCGCGGGCCCGGAGCTCTCCGCATGAGGGGGCACTGGTCCGGACGGGTGGTGTTCATCGGAAGAACTGCGCGGCAGCGGCGGTGTTCCGTGGAAATCGGGAGCGCATCCACATCATGAGGAAAGTACGTAAAGCGCGCAAACCGAAATGAACCATTCGGGAACGTCACGAAAGTGAGGGGCCATGGCCACCGCCAAGGTCAAGCAGTTCTGGACCGCCTTCATCTCCGTCCTCTTCGCCCTGCTCGCCTCCGTCGGCCTGGCGGGCACCGCCGCCGCGACCCAGCAGCCGGCCGTGCAGCAGCCCGAGGAGCCGGCCGGCACGGCCGCCGGTACCGCCCCCGTCGTCGGGGAGCGCGCCGCTCTCGCCTCCGTACCGGCACAGCGGGCGCATCAGTGGCCGGTCGCCGGTGACCGTTCCCTGCCGCCCACCATCAAGCAGCGCATCGCCGCCGAGGCGCACGGTTCCTCCCCCGCCGCCCGGCACCGTTCCGCGGCCGGCGCGAGCGCCGTGGCCGAGAACGACGAGCCGGCCGCGCTGACGGAGTCGGCGCTCGCCGCTGCCGCGTAGGGCGCGGGGAGACGATCATGCGCACTCCCCACACCTCACGACCGGCACGTCACGCGCCTCGGGCCTCACACCGTCACCGCGGAGGAACCCGGCTCGCGGGGCTTCATCAGGACCCGCAGGACCCCGGTAGCACCGCGGCAGGAGCACAGAGGATCCCGGCGCCACCGCAGCAGGCACGGCGAGACTCCTGGCGCCACCGCAGCAGGAACCGCAGGACCGCAGGAGCGCCACGGCAGGATCCGGCCAGATCCCTCAGGACCCGGCTGGACCGCGTAAAGGCGAGCTGGACCCCAGCGGGACCCCGCAGAAGTCGGCAGGAACCCGTGGAGCCCAGCAACACCCGTCAGTACCGCGGCACCCGTGCAGCACCCAGCAGCACCCGGCAAGGCCTCGCCGGAACCCGGCAGCACGGAGCAGGCCTCGCCCGCCAGAACCCAGCAGAGCAAAGCCCAGCAGCTCAGCAGTGCCGGCAGCGCCAGTGGTGCCCAGCACCTCAGCAGCGCCAGCAGTGCCCAGCAGTTCAGCAGTGCCGGCGGTGCCAGTGGTGCCCAGCAGTTCAGCAGTGCCGGCAGTACCCGGTCGGTCAGCGGCGCTTGTCGCGTTCGGCGGCCTTCTCGGCTGCGGCCGCGGCTTCGGCCTCGGTCTCCTTCGCCTCCACCTCCGGGTCGAGGGGAGCCTCACTGTCGTCGACGGACGTCAGCACGGTGCCCTCGTCCACATCGGTGGGAGCGGGCGGTTCGACCAGCCAGTCGGGATTGGCCTGCTTGTCCCACCACCTCCAGGCGGCGTAGGCGCCGCCGACGAGAATGCCCAGGACCAACAGGCCCTTGGCGAGGCGTCCGGCCCTGGCCTGTCGCTCGTGCTTCTTCACGATCTTCTGGATTTCCTTCGGCGTCACCTGACCGCGCAGCGCGGCCCAGGCGGCAGTGGAACGCGACCCGGCCTCCTCGAGGACGGGACCGGTCGCGGCGACCGCGTGCTCGACACGTGGAACGGTGTAGTCGGCCGCCTGACGGTAGGCCGAGCGGGTCTTGACCGCCGCGATCTGCGCGGCCGCGTCGACCCGCGGCGGTACATGCGGTGCGACGTACGAGTCGTACTGCTCACGGGCCTGCGCCCGGGCCTGTCGAGCGGCCTTCGAGACCTTCGGTGCGATCAGCACACGCGCCTCGTGGGCGTAGTGCGCGGCCTGGTCCTTCGCCGTGCCGGCGTACGGCGCCACCACTTCCGCGGCGTGCAGGACGCTCTCCTTCGCCGAATCTGACGCGGCGCGCACGCTGTCCATGCGGGTCACGGGATTCCTCCTCCTCGGTGGCGACGATGTCGGGTTTTCGCCTTTCCATCCTTTTCGGAATCATGCCCCCCGGAGCAAAGTCCGGCATGTGGGGCGGGCATCCGGGGCATGCGAGGATCGGACACGCCAGAGACAGACGTGACATGACGCGACATGACGTGGACGGAAGGCGACCGTGGCCGAGCAGCTGTACGCGATCCTCAAGACGAGCCTGGGTGACATCGAGGTGCGGCTGATGCCGTTCCACGCCCCGAAGACGGTCCGGAACTTCGTCGAGCTCGCCGGTGGTGAGCGTGAGTGGACGCACCCGGCGACCGGCAAGGTCTCCTCGGACCCGCTCTACGACGGCACGGTCTTCCACCGGGTGATCAAGGGCTTCATGATCCAGGGCGGCGACCCGCTGGGGAACGGCACGGGCGGCCCCGGCTACGAGTTCGCCGACGAGTTCCACCCGGAGCTCTTCTTCGACCGCCCCTACCTGCTGGCCATGGCGAACGCGGGGCCGGGCACCAACGGTTCGCAGTTCTTCGTCACCGTCGGGGCCGCGACCTGGCTGAACCGCAAGCACACCATCTTCGGCGAGGTCGTGGACAAGGAGAGCCGGAAGGTCGTCGACGCGATCGCGACCACCGCGACCGACCCGCACACCGAGCGGCCGCTCCAAGACGTGGTCATCGAGTCCGTGGTGATCGAGAAGCGCTGACTCGGAAGGGACGGCACCTCTCATGGAACCGAAACCCTCCGAGCGGGCCCACGAGGGCCTGCCGCGCTGCTACCGGCACCCGGAGGCCGAGACCGGCATCCGCTGCACGCGCTGCGAGAAGCCGATCTGCCCGCAGTGCATGGTCTCCGCCTCCGTCGGCTTCCAGTGCCCCGACTGTGTGCGCAACGGCTCGGGGACCGGTCACGCGGCCGACGCCAACCAGCCGCGGACGCTCGCCGGCGGCCGGGTGGTGTCGGACGACCGATTGGTCACCAAGATCCTCATCGGGATCAATCTCGCGGTGTACCTCGCCGTTCTGGCGTTCGGCGACCGGCTCGTCGACGAGCTCGTCCTCATCGGCTATGCCTTCAGCCCTGCGCTCGGCGAGGTCGTCGGGGTCGCGGACGGCGAGTGGTACCGGCTGCTGACCGCGACCGTCCTCCACCAGGAGGTCTGGCACATCCTCTTCAACGTGCTGGGCCTGTGGGTGATCGGCGGGATCGTCGAGCCGGAGCTGGGCCGGATCCGGTACGCGGCCCTGTGCCTGCTCTCCGGTCTCTCCGGCTCCGCGCTGGCCTATCTCGTCGCCGCGCCCAACCAGCCCTCGCTGGGCGCCTCCGGCGTCGTCTACGGCCTGATCGGCGCCTGGGTGGTGCTGGCCCGGCGCCGGCGCCACGACATGCGTCCGGTGGTCCTCTTCGTGGCCCTGTCGCTGCTCATGACGTTCACCCGTCCGGGGATCTCCTGGGAGGCCCACGTCGGCGGTCTGGTCGCGGGCGTCCTGGTGACGTACGCACTGGTGCACGCGCCCCGGGCGCGCCGGGACCTGGTGCAGTACGGGGCCTGCGGGCTGATGCTCCTGATCGACCTGGGGATCGTCCTGGCCCGCTCGTCGGCGCTCACCTGAGCGCACAGCGCTGTGGACGAGCTCTTCTGTGAGCTTTCCCCAGAGTTATCCACAGTGCGTGGCGGCCTCTCGGCACTCTGTGGGGAAAGACCGCGCCCCTCGCCTCTGACCTGGCGTTTCTCCAGGGAGGCGAGGGGCGTTCTGGGCTCCGGCGAGGGTGATTCCGGTCATACCGGCGTCAACCTCGTGCGAGTTATCCACAGATCTTCGTAAGTTATCCAGTGCTGTGCACAACGCTGTGGATAAGTTCAGGGGAGAGCTTGACGAGCGGCCCGTACTGACGCTAGATCGCCGCTACTTCCACTGCGTGGAGACGCCGAAACCGGCCGCGATGAAGCCGAAGCCCACCACGATGTTCCAGTTCCGGATCGACTCGATCGGCATCGACCCGTCGGTGACGTAGAAGACCACGATCCACACCAGACCGATGGCGAACAGCGCCAGCATCACAGGCGCCACCCAGCTGCGGTTGGTCAGCTTGATACTGGTGGCCTGCTTCGCGGGCGGGGGCGTGAAGTCGGCCTTCTTGCGGATACGTGACTTCGGCACGAGGGACTCTCCTGTCGATGCGCTGCGTGACCGCGCAGGGAACTGTGGCTGGCGCCGGGATGTGACGAAGGAGGACGACTGCGTCCCCCAGGCGTCCGTTAGCGTAGTGGTTCCGCGGCACCGAAGGGGATCAGGGTACGTTGACCAATTCCGCCGGCACTCCCGAAGGACCTGGCCGCACCGAGAGGTGGCGCCCCGTCCGGGTGCTCACCCTTGCCGTTTTCGCCCTCGCCGGTCTGATCTTCGTCACGAGCTTCAACACCGCCAAGGGCACCAATATCCGCACCGACGCCTCCCTCCTGCGGCTCTCCGACCTGATCGAGGAACGCAGCCACAAGAACGCGGGCCTCGACGAGTCCACCTCCGCCCTCCGCTCCCAGGTCGACACCCTCGCCGCCCGCGACGACGGATCCACCCGCGCGGAGGACGCGAGACTCGACGCGCTGGAGGCGGCGGCGGGCACCACCGAGGTCTCCGGCTCCGGTCTCACCGTCACCCTCAATGATGCCCCTCCGAACGCCCAGGCCGCCCCCGGCTACCCCGAGCCGCAGGCCAACGACCTGGTCATCCACCAGCAGGACCTCCAGGCCGTCGTCAACGCCCTGTGGCAGGGCGGCGCCGAAGGCATCCGCGTGATGGACCAGCGGCTCATCTCCACCAGCGCCGTGCGCTGCGTCGGCAACACCCTGATCCTCCAGGGACGCGTCTACTCGCCCCCGTACAAGATCACCGCGGTCGGCGACCGCGGAAAGCTGAACAGGGCGCTCGCGGGCTCCCCGGCCATCCAGAACTACCAGCTGTACGTGAAGGCGTACGGGCTCGGCTGGAAAGTCGACGAGCACAGGGCGGTGACTCTTCCCGGGTACTCGGGCACAGTGGACCTCCACTACGCGAAGCCGGTGAGCTGACCGCGGTGGGCCGACACCCGGTGCGTTGACTGCGGGAGGGGCGCTTGCGTCTCGTCGTGAGGACCTTCAGCGAGCTGTGCCTCACGGTCGGCACCCTGATCGTCCTCTTCGTCGTGTACGTCCTGTACTGGACCGGCGTCCAGGCCCAGAGCGCGAGCGCCGGCCAGATCGACACCCTCCAGCGGGAGTGGACCGACGTCCCCGTCCGGCCCGCAGAGCCCGCCCCCGAGGCCGTGCCGTACGTGCGCGGCAAGGGGATGGCCGTCATGTACGTCCCCCGGCTCGGCAAGGACTGGAAGTGGCCCGTCCTCCAGGGCACCGAGGTCGCCACCCTGAAGAAGGGCCTCGGGCACTACGCGAACTCCGGCCGGCTCGGCGCCACCGGCAACTTCGCCGTCGCAGGCCACCGCCGCACCTACGGCGACCCCTTCAAGGACTTCCCCCGGCTGCGCGAGGGCGACGCGATCGTCCTCACCGACGGGACGACCTGGTTCACCTACCGCGTGGACCGCGCGCCGTACCGGACCGTGCCCACCGACATCGGCGTCATCGATCCCGTACCGGTGAAGTCGGGCTTCGACGGGCCCGGCCGCTATCTCACCCTCACCACCTGCGACCCCGAGTGGGGCAGCAGCCACCGGCTCGTCGTCTGGGCGCACCTCGACGCCACCCGGCCGGTCGCCGACGGCCGTCCACAGGCTTTGGACAGCTGACCCCTCACGGCCCCGTCGCCCCGTACTCTGGTCCCCGTAACGAACGGAAGGGGCTGTCGACGTCATGTACGGCTGGATCTGGCGGCATCTGCCGGGCAACGCATGGGTACGGGCGCTGCTCTCGGTCGTGCTGGTGCTCGCGGTCGTCTACGCCCTCTTCCAGTACGTGTTCCCCTGGGCGGAGCCGCTGCTTCCGTTCAACGATGTGACGGTGGACGGCCAGTGAGCGCGCGAATTCTCGTCGTCGACAACTACGACAGCTTCGTCTTCAACCTCGTTCAGTACCTCTACCAGCTCGGCGCCGAGTGCGAAGTGCTCCGCAACGACGAGGTCGAGTTGAGCCACGCCCAGGACGGCTTCGACGGCGTCCTGCTCTCACCCGGGCCCGGCACGCCCGAAGAGGCCGGAGTCTGCATCGACATGGTCCGCCACTGCGCGGCCACCGGCGTGCCCGTCTTCGGCGTCTGCCTCGGCATGCAGTCGATGGCCGTGGCCTACGGCGGAGTCGTCGGCCGCGCGCCCGAACTGCTGCACGGCAAGACCTCCCCGGTCACGCACGAGGGCCGGGGCGTGTTCGCCGGGCTGCCCTCTCCGTTCACCGCGACCCGCTACCACTCGCTGGCCGCCGAGCCCGCCACCGTGCCGGACGAGCTCGAGGTCACCGCGCGGACCGCGGACGGCATCATCATGGGCCTGCGCCACCGGGAACTCCCGGTCGAAGGAGTCCAGTTCCACCCCGAGTCGGTCCTCACCGAGCACGGACACCTGATGCTCGCCAACTGGCTGGAGCAGTGCGGTGACAAGGGGGCGGTCGGACGGTCGGCGGGGCTCGCGCCGGTGGTGGGCAAGGCCGTCGCGTGACGACGGGCTCTCCGTGGTTCCGGGCGACGAACGAGCCGGGACCCGAGCCGATACCCGCCGACCCGTACGGGGCCCCCTCGACGTACGGGGAACAGGCCGCGTCCCCCGGGTACGCGGAAACCCCCGGGTACGCGGAAACCCCGGGGTACGCGGAACCCCCTGCCTACGGGGAGACACCCGCGTACGAGGGAGGCTCCTCGTACGGGCAGGCCCCCGCCCCGGAGCAGACCTACCCGGAGCCCCCAGGGCCCTACAGCGAGCCTCGGCGGCCCCACCCGGAACCCCAACAGCCGTACCGGGAACCCCAGCAGCCCTACCCGGACCCTGAACCCGCCTACGAGACCCCGTACGAAGACCCCTACGTGCCCTCGTACGAGCCGTACAAGACGGAAGAGGCCCCGCGCTCCTCCCCGGGTGACACGACGGTCCTGGAGGCCGTGGAGCCCCTTCCCGGGCCCGGCCGGGCCGAGCGCCGCCGTGCCGCCGCCAGGGTCGGCCGGGGGAAGGCCGCGAGCGGCGGCCCGCCCGCCGGCGCGTCCACCGCGTCCGGCACCGCGCAGG
>NZ_BNBZ01000019.1 GCF_014656215.1 Streptomyces zaomyceticus
CCACCGCCGCGGCGAACGGCACGATCTTCGCCTCCGCGAGAGCACGAACCGACTCCCGGAGCATGTCGTGCTCCTCGGAGGGCCGATACAGGTCGAAGTCCTTGCCCATGATGTGGAGCTCCCCTAGACGCTTTTGGCACTGAGTACCCTCAGCAAAGCACACTCAGTGCCACGATGCCAGAGCGCCCCGACGCTGTTCCGCGTCGGGGCGCTCGGGGGACCGGTCGGTCGGTTTTATTGACCGGGAGTGTCTGCCAGGTTTCCTTCGTCCCTGCGGCGTCGGCTCGCGTCGTATTGCGCGCCGAGCTCACGGGCGCGCCCCTCCGTCATGTCGAGATGAGTCAGCAGCGCCGGGGTGCAGATGCTCGGCAGGAAGTGCTGGAGAAGCACCGAGACGCGATGTGCCAGGTCTTTGCGGTCGCACAGAATTTGAGACATCGCTTGAATTCCCGAGAAAGCGCCCGAGAAGAGTTCGGCCGTGTCCGTCACATTCACATGGACAAGCAGCTCTCCCCGCGCCTTCGCGACCATCAGGATCTCCGACACCTGCTCGATCCACGCCTGGAAGGGGGCGGCGCGGTCGACCCCGGTGGCGCCGCTGTCCAGGGCCAGGGCGACGCTCGCCCGCACCAGCGCGTCGCGCTGCAGTCGGTGGGTCAGCAGGAAGGCCTGGTCCGCCAGCTCCTGGAGCTTGACGGCCTGCGGCGTCAGGGGCACGTCGAGCATCTGGGCGTCCAGCACACCGAGGGCGAGATCTTCCTTGGAGGCAAAGTGGAAATACAGCGCTCCCTTGGTCACCCCGGCGCGCACCAGGATCTCGCCGATGGTCGTCCGCTCGTAGCCGCGCTCGGCGAAGACCGTGGCGGCCGACTCGAGGATCAACCGTCGGGTTCGGATTGCACGCGCTTGCTGCGCCAAGGCGCCTCCTGCTGTCTCGCTGTCTGTGCTCAACGTGTGACGTGAAGCATTGAAAAGAAAACCGCGCTGTACGTATTCTAAGTTGGGCGGACTCACCGCCCAGGGGCGCGGGGTTGCAAGGGGAATCCATGGATCAGAACCATCGAGGAGCGACCGCACACGTCCCCGGAGAGTTCGTTCACCGAGCGGATCCCGCGGACATCATCCCCACAGGGTGGACCCAGCTGCGGGAGAATCGGTTCTCCGTCTCCGCTCGCTGGCCTGCCGCGCATCCCTTCTTCTCTCCGGTGGCAGGGGACCGGCACGACCCCGTACTGGTGGCCGAGACGATACGCCAGGCCACCATGCTGATCGCTCACGCCGAGTTCGGGGTACCCGTGGACGACCAGTTCGTCATGTGGGGCCTCGCCTACAACGCGGACCCCGAGGCGCTGACCGTCGACGGGCTCTCCTCGGACGTGACCGTCGACGTCATCTGCTCCGACCTCAGCAGCCGCGGCGGACGCCTCCGTGACCTGCGGGTCACCATGGTGCTGACCCGCGACGGACGGTTCCTCGGCACCGGCAGCGCCCTCGCGCGCTGCACCTCGGCCCTCGCGTACCGCAGGATCAGGGGCGAGCGGATGGCGGCGCTCGGCACGCCGGTCCCGCTGATCGAGGAGGTGCCCCCGCACCTGGTGAACCGCGAGCGTTCCCGGGACGTCGTCCTGGGACCCGGCACCCGCCCCGGCCAGTGGCAGCTGCGGATCAACACCGCCCACAGCACGCTCTTCCGGCGCCCCAACGACCATGTGCCCGGCATGCTGCTCCTGGAGGCCGCCCGGCAGGCGGCGGTGCTGACGATCGACGGCGGCGCGTTCCTGCCGACCGCCATGGACGTCTCCTTCTCCCGCTACGCGGAGCTCGACACCCCCTGCTGGATCGAGTCGGAGATCGTTCCCGGCGTCGACCCGGCGACGACCACCGTCCGGGTCGCCGGCGTCCAGGACGGCCGGGCCGTCTTCCACTCCCTGCTCACCTCCCCGTCCCGGGTACCGGAGGCGGCCGGAGCCGGCCTCGTCGACCGGCTGGCGGGCTGAACCGGAACGGCACGATGGGCCCTCGCATTCTGATCACCGGCGCGACCGGATTCATCGGCGGCCGGGTGGCGGCGACGGCCACGTCGTCGACCGCGTCCGCGACGACGTCCGCGACGGGGGTCGTGTCCGCGTCCGCGGAGCCCGCACACGTACGGCTGCTCGCCCGCCGTCCGCCCCCTCCACGGCCCGCCGCCGCGGGGGAGCAGAGGGGACCGGAGACCGAGACCGTCCTGGGCGACCTCCGTGACCCGGACTCCCTGCGCCGCGCCTGCGAGGGGATCGACGTCCTGATCCACTGCGCCTCCGCCATCGGCGGGGACGCGGAACTGGCCCACGCGGTCAACGACGAGGGCACCAGGTCCCTGATCGACGCGGCCGTGCGCGCCGGGGTGACCCGGATCGTCGCCCTCAGCACCGCGTCCGTCCACGGCCGCGGCCCCTTCCGCGCCGCCGCCCCGGGCACGCTGCCCCTCGCACCCGGCTCGGCGACCAGCCGCACCAGGGCCGCCGGCGAGCGGTACGTCATGGACTCCGGCGGGACCGTACTGCGACCGCATCTGGTGTACGGCACCGGGGACCGGCAAGTGATGCCCGGCCTGGTCCGGCTCCTCGCGGCCCTGCCGGGACCGCTCGACGGCGGGGCCTCGCTGCACTCCCTGATCGATGTGGACAGTCTGGCGCGCGTCCTGCTCGGAGCGGCGCTCTCACCCGCGACGGATCCGGGTCCGTACTACGTCGACCATCCCGAGCCGGTGCCCGTCGCGGAGCTGCTCGCGGCCGCCGAGGACCTGCTGACGCGGACACCGGCACGGGCGGGGACGCCGAGGGGACCGGCGGTGGACGTCGCCACGGCCCGCGGGCTGCTCGCCGAACTGCCCTTCGCGCGGCATCACCTGGACATGCTCGCGACCGATCACTGGTTCGCCGACGACCGCCCCTGGCGGGAGCTCGGCTGCGATCCCGGCCCGGGTTTCGCCGGGGGGTTCGCCGCCCATGTGGCGTGGTACCGCGATCTTCTCGACCGCTCCTGAAGAGGCGGCGCGCCCGGGCCACCGAGCCCCCGGGGCGACGGGGCGATGCCTCAGCCGACCGGTATCCGTGCCCGGGGGGTCGCGGCCGGGCTGCCCGCCGGTTCCAGACCGGCGAGCGTTCCGGGAGTGGTCAGCATCGGCAGCAGGGTGCGCCACAGGCCGGTGACGGTTCCGGGCGACAGCCACTCGTGGTTGTCCCGGCAGAGGGCTTCGAGTCCGACGGTGGCGGCCACGATCGTGCGGGCGAGGTCCTGTTGACTGCCGATGCCGGTGGCGAGCAGTCCCTCGTCGGCCGCTTCCGCGAGCCGCTGCAGCACACAGCTCTGCCATTCCTGGCGGAGGTTGAGGTCCGTGCGGCAGCCGTGGGAGCAGCTGAGCCGGAATCCCGCGCGTGCGACGACGTCCTCGCGGAGCAGCCCGGCCAGGGCGTGCGAGGTGTCGGCCAGGTTCTGCAGGGCGTTCGAGCGGTGTCGGTACACGATGCGGCAGGTCCGGCGTAAGGCGGTGGAGGCCTCTCCCTCGACGGCGGCCGCGATCGCGGCCTTGTTCTCGAAGTGGAAGTGGAGCGCGCCGGGGCTCACACCCGCTCCCGAACTGATCGCCGACAGCTTGGCCAGGGCGTAGCCGTGCTCGTCGAACTCTCTGGCCGCCGACTTGATCAGCGCGTCGCGGGTCCGTGCGGCCCGCTCTTGTTTGGTCACCAATGGCTCCAGTAGCACCAGGCGTCGCAGCGGCACGGCCGTGCGCCCTGTCGCGTCGTACTGCTCGACGACTATAAACCGACTGCTTGGTATTGTAAGGGGTTTTCGTTCGACCTTGAGCGCTTCGGTGCGGATCGGGTGGCCGGGGTCCCGAGCGGAATGCGGAATGCCTTCCCTCACAAGGATTTGGGTGGTGAAAGGGGTGGCGGAACGGAATCTCGGGCGAGGTCCGAAGGGAGCCGCCAGGCCCTCGTAACAAACCGTTGTGTCGGTTTTCAAGAGGGAGTCAAGGATGCTGGTGACTCCGTCACCACGACCACACACGGTCGTACGACTCGGCGCGCTTCCCGGAGGGGCGGCATGAGAATCCTCGTCACCGGCGGAGCCGGATTCATCGGCTCCCACTACGTCCGCTCCCTCCTCGCGGGGGAGTGCGACGGCGACGGCGCCGACGGTGTCACCGGCACCGGCACCGGCACCGGCACCGGCACCGGTATCGGCGACGGCACCGACAGCGTCACCGTCCTCGACAAGCTGACCTACGCCGGCAACCGCGCGAATCTGCCCGCCTCCCACGCGCGGCTCACCTTCGTGCGCGGCGACGTCTGCGATCTGCCCCTGCTCCTCGACCTGCTCCCCGGGCACGACGCCGTCGTCCACTTCGCCGCCGAGTCCCATGTGGACCGCTCCCTGGAATCGGCCGCCGCGTTCGTCCGCACCAACGTCCTCGGCACCCAGACGGTCCTGGAGGCCGCGCTGCGCACGGGAGTCGAGCGGCTCGTGCACGTCTCCACCGACGAGGTGTACGGCACGATCGACGAGGGCTCGTGGACCGAGGACTCGCCCCTCCTCCCGAACTCCCCGTACGCCGCCTCCAAGGCGGGCGCCGACCTGATGGCCCGCTCCTACTGGCGCACCCACGGGCTGGACCTCTCGATCACCCGTTGCTCCAACAACTACGGGCCGTACCAGCACCCCGAGAAGCTCGTCCCGCGGTTCGTCACCAACCTTCTGGAAGGACTCCCGGTGCCGGTCTACGGCGACGGGCGCAACGTCCGCGAGTGGCTGCACGTCGACGACCACTGCCGGGCGGTCCACCTGGTGCTCACCTCGGGCCGGGCGGGCGAGACGTACAACATCGGCAGCGGGAACGAGCTCAGCAACCTCGACCTCACCGAACGCATCCTCGACCTCTGCGGCGCCGACGGCTCGATGATCCGGTACGTCGAGGACCGCAAGGGCCACGATCTGAGGTACTCGCTCTCCGACGTCAAGATCCGCGAGGAGCTGGGCTACACGCCCCTGACCTCCTTCGAGGAGGGACTGAGCCGGACCGTGCGGTGGTACCGCGACAACCCCGACTGGTGGAAGGCCGTCCGGGGAGGCTGACGGCGGGGGCGGCCGGCCCTCGCGAAGCCGGCGGCCCTCGGTCCGGTCGGCCCCGGCCCCGGTGCGGTCCACGCCCTCGTCGGCGGGCGCGCGCGTGGCCTCGCCCGGAAGAACGGTCCTAGCTCGGGGGAATCGAGGCCTCGATGTGGGCGAGGTGGGCGGCGAGGATCTCTTCGAACGCGGCGCCCCGGTCCGCCCCGAGAGGGCGGACGTCGCGGGCGAAGTGGGCCAGGGCGGGGAAGCGTTCGGGGTCGGCGCCGAGCACCGCGACGCGGAACAGCTCCATGCCCTGCTCGTACTCCTCCGGGGTGATGGTGCTGACTCCGGCCTCGGAGGCGATCAGCGCGGAGATGAGGACCGCGAGCCGGTGGTAGCGCGCCGGGATCTCCTCGTCGGGAAGCCCCGACGCGCGCAGGGCCTGCAGCACCTCTTCCAGGATCAGCCGGGAGCCGGCGCCGCCCGACGCGTACCGTCCCCAGACCGCGGCGAGCTGGGGCTGCCGGCCGAAGGCCTCGCGCACGCACAGGGCCAGGGCGGTGATGCGCTGCTTCCAGTCGCCCTCGGGGCGGTAGCCGTCCATGGCGGCCACGAGGATCCGGTCGGCGACCGCGCGCAGCAGTTCCGTCTTGCTGCGGAAGTGCCGGTAGAGGCTGGAGGAATCGGTCCCGAGGGTCGCGGCCAGCTTGCGCACGCTGAACGACTCCGCGTCGCTCGTGCGCAGCAACTCCGCCGCCGCATCCAGGATCTCCTCGGTCGACCAACGCCTTCGACCTGCCATTTCGCCCCTCTCGTCGGGCTCATTCTAACCATGCACTTGGTGTTGCACGCACCGCGTGCATAATGAGGACATGAGTGTGCCGAGCGACCCGGCAGCAGGCGGGCCGTCGTGTCACGCGTGCCCTGTCACCCGGCTCCGGTGACAGGGGTGGAGCTCATCCCGAGGCACTGCGAAAGGACGCATGTCGTGAGGAACTCTCTGGATCCCGCGGCGCTCGACGCCGCCATGGAGAACGTCCACCGGGCCGGAATACCGGGCCTGTTCGCCGAGGTGCGGGACGGCGACCAGGTCTGGCGCGGCGCCGTCGGGGTCGCCGACCTCGCCACCGGCCGCCCCGTCACCGCCGACCTCAGGCACCGGGTCGGCAGCATCACCAAGACCTTCACCGCCGCCGCGGTCCTGCAGCAGGTCGAGGCCGGCCGGATCGGTCTCGACACCTCGATCGGCCGGTACCTCCCCGGGGTCGTCCCCGGGGAACGCGGTGACGCGATCACGGTCCGGATGCTGATCAACCACACCAGCGGCCTCGCCGAGTACCTCCCGTACGCCTACCCCTCCTTCAAGGCGCTCCCCGACCTCGCGAACACCGGACCCCAGAGCCTGGACGACAACCGGTTCACCCGGTCCGACCCCATGGAACTGATCGCGATGGGGGTCGCCGCACCCGCCGTCGGCGTCCCGGGCGGTGCGCCGGGGGTGTACTCCAACACCAACTACCTGCTCCTCGGCCGGCTCCTGGAACAGGTGACCGGCACCACGGCCGAGGAGTGCATCACCCGGAACGTCATCGAGCGCGCCGGGCTCCGGGACACCGGATTCCCCGACGGACCGTACGTCGAAGGCCCGCACTCGCGGCTCTACGAGGCGTGGTTCGGCATGATCGACCCGCCGCGCGACTACAGCGTCTACGACATGTCATGGGCGCACCCGGCGGGCTCGCTGATATCGACCGTCGCCGACGTCAACCGCTTCTACGGCATGCTGCTGGCCGGAGAGATCGTCGGCCCGTCCTCGCTGGCGCAGATGCAACGCACCGGCCCGGTCGTCTCCCAGGAGGGAACGACGATCGACTACGGCCTCGGCCTGCACCCGATGGACGGCCCCGGTCGGGACACCTTCTGGGGCCATGGCGGCACGGTCTGGGGCGGTGGGACGCTGGCCATGATCCGGGCCGACGGCAAGCGGCGGATGGCGGTCGCGGTGAACCTGCAGAGGTGGAACAGGCTCGACTCCTCCGGCCGTCCCCGGCCCCATCCCATCGACGACGCGCTCGCGGCCCTCCACCACGTGGCGATGTACGGCTGACCACCCCGGACACCGCCCGGCGTCCGGCGCGGCCGGAGAGGAGAGGGCGGCGCAGGACGTCGCGGTGGGCGCCGGCCGGTGACACCGCGACTCCGCGACCCCACGACCGCGTGCGAACCCCACGACCGCGTGCGAACCCGGCGGCCGCGTGGGAGCCCGGCGGTCGCGCGACCGCGCCGGGGCGCGAGGCCGTGTGCTCGCGCGCCCGGTTCAGCGGCGGCGCGCGGCCGGATGCGTGGTCACCACCACCACGCCCGCCAGCAGCACCACGTTCTTCACGACGAACTCACCCACCAGTGTGAGCAGCAGCGGGTTGGAGTGGGTGAACGCCACCGACGGCGTGAGGACGAGCACCGCGAACGTGCCGCAGAGATGGGCGGTGAGCACCGGCAGCGCCACCGCGCGGGCGCGCCCCGACATCAGCCAGAGGCCGAGCGCCACCTCCGCCCAGCCGAGCGCGGGCACGAACCAGCCGCCCGCGGGAAACGGCAGGACGTCGACGACCAGCGCGGCCGCCGGACTGAGACCGATGACCTTGAGCACCCCGAACCACACGAACACGCCACCGAGGCCGGCTCTCAGCATGCCCAGGCCGTACTGGTGCAGCCGTGGTGCGAGCCGGTCGAAGAGGCCGAGAGAGGTGGGCGCGGAGGAGTTCTGCGAGCCGGAGGCCCCGGGAGCGGGGGTCGGTGCGGCGGGTATCACCTGGGGGGAAACGGTCATGCGCGGGCATCTCCATCACGAGTCGACGCGGGGGCCTGGCGGGGCCGGGCGGGGCGGGATCGAGGCCGGGTGGGACGGAGCCGGGCGGCGGACCGTTCGGATCACGCCGAAATCCCGGCAGGAGGGTCGGACGCCGTGGGGCCACGCTAACCACGTCCCGAGCACCCCCGCGACGCCCATCGCTTCCTTGCATGCCTGCGATGGAAGAAGTCGATCGGGCGTTGCCGGACGCGATCAAATCTCGCCAGCCTGAGCACTGTTCGAGTTTGTGTTTGATCCACGGACCCGGACCGCGTCCATCCGCTCCCGGCACCATGCGAAGGAATCCACGGATGTCCCATCGACCCGCCGCCCCCGCCACGCCCACGAACCGCGCGCCCCGCACAGCGCTCACGCGGCGCCGGGTGCTCACCACGTCCGTCGCCGCGGCCGGGGTGCTCGCCCTGCCCGGCAGCGCGGCGTGGGCCGTCCCCACCAGCTTCGAGGCGGAGACGCGCACCGGCCGCCGCCGGCCCGGCGCCGTGACCGACCCCAGCGTCGTCATCCGCTGGAACCAGGCCGCGATGGACGCGATCCTCGGCCGCTACCAGGCCGCCGGCAACCGCTTCGGCCCCGCCACCGTGAACGCCCGGGCCCTCGCGATCATCCACAACGCCATCTACGACGCCTGGGCGTGTTACGACCGCTGTGCCGTCGGCACCCGCTTCGGCGGCGCCCTGCGCCGGCCCCGCTCCGAGCGCACCCTCGACAACAAGAACGAGGCCATCAGCTACGCGGCGCACCTCGCCCTGCTCGACCTGTACCCGGAGTACAAGGTCGCCATCGACAACATGCTGCGCAGCCTCGGCCACGACCCCGAGCTCACCCCCCGCCGCAACAGCCCCGCCTGGATCGGCCGCCGCACCGCGCAGGCCGTCCTCGACTACCGGCACGGCGACGGAGCCAACCAGCTCGGCACCCCCGCGTACGCGGACACCACCGGCTACCAGCCGCGCAACACCCCGCAGATCGCCGGTGCCTTCGACCCGTCCACGGTCGCGGAGCCGGCCCACTGGACCCCGCTGATCGTCGGCGGCAAGACGCAGCGCTACCTCACCCCGCAGTTCGCGGTGATGAAGCCCTTCGCGCTGAGCCGCCCCGACCAGTTCACGGTCGCCGCCCCGCCCGCGTACCCCTCCGTCCGGATGACCGCCGCGATCGAGGAACTCATCGACATCAGCGCCAACCTGACGGACGAGCAGAAGGCCATCGCCGAGTTCTGGCTCAACGACGACGTCACCCCGCCCGGCGCCCAGCAGATGTGGGGGCGGTACGTCTCCGCCCGCGACGGTTACGGGGTCGACGAGGACGCCCAGATATTCTTCGGCCTCAACATGGCCGAGTGCGACGCCGCCATCGGCTCCTGGGCGGTCAAGGCCGACTACGACTTCGCGCGCCCCTCGACCCTCATCCCGTTCGACCGGCGCGGGCAGCAGATCCGTGCCTGGGGCGGCCCCGGCCGGGGCACCGTCACCATGGACGGCCTCGACTGGCAGGCGTACGTGGCCGTTCCGCCCTTCCCGGCGACCGTCTCCGGGCACAGCACCTTCTCCGGCGCCGCCGCCGAGTTCCTGCGCCGCTTCACCGGCTCGGACTCCTTCGGCGACTCGTACCGCTTCAAGGCGGGCGCCTCCACCGTCGAGCCCGGCCTCACCCCGCGCACCGACGTCGTGCTGCACTGGCCCACCTTCAGCGAGGCCGCCCGGCAGGCCGGCATCTCCCGGGTCTACGGCGGCATGCACTGGAGCTTCGACAACGAGCCCGGCATCGAGATGGGTCACAGCATCGGCAAGGTCGTCCACCGGCAGGCCATGCGCTACTTCGGCGGCACCCACCGCTGACCGGGCCGCGGGGCGGCCCGGCGCCGCCCCGTCGGCGGTCCGGCGAGGCCGCCCCGCGCCGGCGACGGTCCGGGGGAACGCCCCGCCCACCGGCGGTCGGTGCCGCGAACGCGGTGACCGGTCACCGGCCCGCCGTGGCCGGCACCGCCCGCCCGGGCCGCCCCCGCCCGTCCCGTCGAACACGTCCCGCTCGTTCCTCCCGCTCGTGCCGCCGTGCGTCCGGCGCGTCGGACGGCCCCGCCCGTACCCGCCCGTATGCCCGGCGCGTACGTCCGGGCAGCGGCGGGACAGCACCGCCTGCCGCCCACCGCCTGCCGCCCGCCGTCCACCCCGGCCCGGCCTCGTCCCGTCCCGCCCCGCCTGCCAAGGAGAGCCCCCGTGAGCAACCAGACCCAGACCCCCGCGGGCGCGGCGACCCCGCCCGCCCGCAGTCGCTGGGCGGGCGGCGCCCCGCCCTTCCCCGGCGGCAGGCCCGCCGCTCTCGGCACCCTCGCCACCGTCGTGTCCCTGGTGATCCTGGTCGCCCTCGGCGAGGCCACCGGCCATCTCCTGATGATCGCCCCGCTGGCCGCCACCGCCATGATCATCTGCAGCACGCCCGCGCTGCCCCCGGCCCAGCCCCGGGGCGTGATGCTCGGCCAGGTCGGCTCCGGCGTGCTCGGGCTCGTCGCCGTCGCCCTGTTCGGCCACTCGCTCTGGGTGGCCGCCGTCGCCGCCGGCCTCAGCGTCGGCCTCATGCTGCTGCTGCGGGCCGTCCACGCGCCCGCCGCCGCCACCGCCGTGCTCGCCGTCCTCCAGGACCCCGCGCCGCTGAGCTTCCTCGTCCTGCTCGCCGTCGGCAGCGCCCTGCTGGTCCTCGTCGGCCTGCTCGCCTCCCGCCTCGGCGTGATCGGCAAGTACCCGACGTACTGGTGGTGACCCCCGGCCCCGGGCGGTGAACACCTTCCTTCGGCCTTTCCCCCGCTCGCCTCTCCGACCCTCCTGTCCGCCCGTACCTCCGCGTACCGACCCTCAACGGAGCGCCCGTGAACCGAGACAGACTGCTCGTCAGCTGCGAGCAGATCATGGAACAGCTGCGGAACCCCGCGGCCGGGGACGAGAACACGGTCCTCGTCGAGATCACCGACGGCGGCAGCCTGCTGGGCCGGATCCCCGGTTCCGTCCGCCTGGACTGGACCGGCGATCTCCAGGACCCGGTACGCCGGGACGTCATCGGCCCCGAGGCCTTCGCCGAGCTCCTCGGCCGGCACGGCATATCCGCCGACCACACCGTCGTCCTGCTCAGCGGCAACAACAACTGGTGGGCCGCCGCCGGATACTGGCAGTTCACCCTGTACGGCCACCGGGAGCTGCGGATCCTCGACGGCGGCAGGCTCCGCTGGGAGGCCCTCGGTGCCCCGCTCACCCAGGACGTCCCGGAGCGGAAGCCCACCCCGTACCCCGTGCCGCCCGTCGACGAGACGATCCGTGCCCGGCGCGAGGACATGCTCGACCACATCGGACGCCACCAGCTCCTCGACGTCCGCTCCCTCGAGGAGTACCTCGGGCAGAGCAACACCCCGCCCGGCGTGCCCGAGGACCTCGGTGTGCGCTGCGGCCACGCGCTCTCCGCCGAGCACATCCCCTGGCACACCGCCGTCCGCCCCGACGGGACCTTCCGCGACGACGAGGAGCTCGCCGCCGCGTACGCCGGCGTCCGCACGGACGTCCCGACCGTCGTCTACTGTCGCGTCGGCTGGCGTTCCGCCCACAGCTGGTTCGTCCTCTCGGAACTCCTCGGGCTCCCCGACATCCGCAACTACGACGGTGCCTGGCGCGAGTTCGGCTCGCTCATCGGCGCCCCCATCGTCAACGGACCCCGCCCCTGGGGCCCCGACGGCATCCCGTCCATCGTCGCGCAGCGCGACGCCGCCTCGGAGGTCCGCGCCCATGCCTGACGTGACCGTCTTCCGCAACGTCCTCCGCAACGGCTTCGACCAGACCGACCTTCCCTGGGTTCCCTGGGCGGAACCAGGCCGCGTCGGCGTCGAGTACGTCGTCCTCTGGGGCCCCGACCCGGCCGAGGACGAGGACTCCGCCTCCCTGCTGCTGCGCTTCCCGCCCGGCGCGCACGGCGACTTCCACGAGCACCTGGGCCATGAGCTGATGCTCGTCCTCGACGGCACCCTCGACCACAGCGACGGGCGCCGCTTCCACCGCGGCGACCTCGTCGTCGAGGAGCCC
This sequence comes from Streptomyces zaomyceticus, assembly GCF_014656215.1. GTDB lineage: Bacteria > Actinomycetota > Actinomycetes > Streptomycetales > Streptomycetaceae > Streptomyces > Streptomyces zaomyceticus. The sequence goes on from NZ_BNBZ01000019.1 coordinate 12,028, forward strand.
GGCACCCGGCACCAGATGTCCAGCGCCGAGGGCTGCACCGTCCTCGCCGTCCGCGCCCGCCCCGCCGCCTCCCGCACACCCGAGGCCGGCGAGATCACCACCGGCGTCGGCGCGGGGATTCCCACCGCCTGAGCCCTACCGGGTCGTCTCTTCCGGATCCGCCCGAAGAGACGACCCGGCTCACGCCCTGGGCCCTGTCGTCGAACTCCCGTCTGCCCCGCGACGCCATGCGCGCGCTCTCGCCGCACCGGGCGCAAGCCCGAGTACGTCCAGTACGAGGGCTTGTGCCCGGCACGCCGAGAGCACGCACCTGACGCCGCGGGGCCGCCCTTCGGGCGACGACGGGAGTTCGACGACAGGACCCAGCGGCCGCCGGGCCCCCGCGGGCCCGGCGGCCCTTCCGTACAGCCACCCGCCCGCCCACACCCTTCCGGAGAGAGACGCCATGACCCCGTCCGCACGGCCCCAGCCCCTGCGCAGTCCCGAGCCCTCCCGCCGGGTCCTGCTCACCACCGGCTCCTCCGACGCCCACACCTGGAACCTCGTCCACCTCCAGCTCTTCCTGGAGGAGCACGGGCACTCGGTGCTCAACCTGGGCCCCTGCGTCCCCGAGCAACTGCTCGTCGACACCGCCCGGATGACCAGCCCCGACCTCGTCGTGCTCTCCTCCGTCAACGGCCACGGTCACCAGGACGGGCTGCGCGCCGCCCGCGCCCTGCGCGCCGACCGCAAGACCCGCTCCGTCCCCATGGTCATCGGCGGACTCCTCGGCATCTCCCCGGAGGGCGCCGCCACCCGTACCGCCGAGCTCCTCGACGCCGGATACGACGAGGTGTACGCGGACGGCACCCCGCCCACCGCCCTGCTGCGCCGGCTCGCCGACCTCGGCGGCGCGTGTACCGGGCGGGCCGCGGCTTGACGACCTCCGCCCCGCCCCCGTTCGCCCCCGGCGATCTCGGCGCCTTCGTCCAGGAGTCGGCCGAAGCCGGCGAACTGGTCGTCCAGCCCCGGATGGGCATGGTCGGGCCCGAGGAGATGGCCGGCGGAGTCGCCGCCGTCGCCGCACTGCCCGAGCGGACCGTCGCCACCCTCACCATCGACAGCTACACCCGCGTCGGCGACCACGCCGCCGCCACCGCCGCCCTGCGCGCCGGTCTGCCCCTCAACGGGTTCCCGCTGGTCAGCCACGGTCCGAAGACCACCGCACGGGTCGCCGCCGCGGCCGGACGTGCCACACCCGTCCAGGTCCGGCACGGTTCCGCCGACCCGATGGCCATCTTCCGCACCATGGCCGCCGCGGGCCTCGCCGCCTCCGAGGGCGGCCCCGTCTCCTACTGCCTGCCCTACGGGCGCACCCCGCTCGCCGAATCCGTCGCCGCCTGGCGCGACTCCGTCCAGTTCCTCACGGAGGAGAGCCGTGCCCACGGCCGCCGGGCCCATCTCGAATCCTTCGGCGGCTGCCTCCTCGGCCAGCTCTGCCCGCCGTCGCTGCTCGTCGCCGTCTCGGTCCTGGAGTGCCTGTTCTTCGTGGCCAACGGGGCGACCAGCGTCTCCCTCAGCTACGCCCAGCAGACCCATCCCGGCCAGGACACCGGAGCGCTCACCGCGCTGCGGCTGCTCGCCGACGAGTTCCTGCCGCCGTCCGTCGACCGCCACATCGTGCTCTACACGTACATGGGCGTCTACCCGAGGACCGTTCCCGGGGCCCGGTTGCTGCTGCGCCGCAGCGCCGAACTGGCCGTGAGGGGCGGGGCGCAGCGGTTGATCGTGAAGACCGAGACCGAGGCGCACCGCATCCCCACCGTCGCGGAGAACCTGACCGCCCTGCGGATCGCCGCCGACGCGGCCCGCACCGCGCCCCGCCGGGGCTCGCACCCGGGCGGCCGGTCCGCCGCCGAGGCCGACGCGGAGGAGACGCTCGCCGAGGCGCGCACCCTGGTCACGGCCGTCCTCGCGCTCTCCGACGACCTCGGTGTCGCCCTCCTGAAAGCCTTCGACCGGGGCCTGCTCGACGTGCCGTTCTGCCTGCATCCGGACAACCGGGGCGCCGTCCGGTCCACCGTCGCACCGGACGGGCGCCTGCAGTGGACGGACCTGGGCGCGCTGCCGCTGCTCACCACCAGCAGGAGGACCATTCCGATGACCTCACGTCAGCTCTCCGGCATGCTCGGCAGGGTCGCCCGTGAGCACGACCAGGCGGCGGCGGCCAACCCGCCGCCGGAGCCGGCTCCCCGGGACGCCCCGGCGTCGTCCGACGAGCCGCTGCGGATCGCCTTCGTCGGTATGGGCCCGCGCGGTCTCTCCGTCCTGGAGCGGCTCGCCGCCCGCTGCGCCGAGGGGCCGCCGGCCCGCCCGGTCGAGGTGTTCGCGGTGGATCCGTACGAGGCGGGGGCCGGGCGGATCTGGCGGACGGACCAGTCGCCCTGGTTCCTGATGAACACCCCGGCCCAGGAGATCACCATGTTCTCCGGTCCCGCCGACACCGGGCCGCACCGGCCCGGTGCCGGGCCCACCCTCGGCGAGTGGTGGGCGCAGGACGACCCCGCGGGCGCCGAGCCCGAGGGCTACGCGCCCCGCGCCGTCTACGGCCGCTATCTGACCTACGTCATGCGGCGGATCGAGGAGACCCTGCCGTCCTCGCTCACCGTCCACCGCGTCCCCGCCCGGGTGATCTGCGCCGACCGCGCGCGGCCCGGGGGCGGGCAGGACGGAGGCGCGCACCGGCTGAGACTCGACCGCGGTGACGTCCTCACCGTCGACCGGGTGCTCCTCGCCACCGGTCATCCCGTCAACGAGCCCGACGAGGGCCAGCTCGCCTGGAACCGGTTCGCGCGGGAACACAGCACCCCCACCCGCCCCGTCCGTCACATCGCCGGCGGCTCGGCGAACGAGATGCCGCTCGCCGCGATCCCGGCGGGCGCGAGCGTGGGCATCCTCGGCATGGGACTCACCTTCTACGACATCCTCACCGAGCTCACCCTGGGGCGCGGCGGTTCCTTCGCCGAGGGCTGCGACGGGCTGCTCTACCTGCCCAGCGGCAAGGAGCCCCGGATCCTGGCGGGTTCGCGCGGGGGAGTGCCCCTGCTCACCCGGGGCGCCAACCAGAAGGGGCCCGACCACCGCTACCGTGCCCGGCTGTTCACCGCCGAACGGATGGCCGCGTTACGCGCGGAGGGAGCGCCGCTCGACTTCGAGACGTCGGTGCTGCCCTGGCTGCTGGCCGAGGTCAACCTCGTCCTCCTCGCCACCCGGATCCGCCAGGTGCACGGCCCCGAGGCGGCCGCGGACTTCACCGAGCGCGGGGCGCAGGCCCTCGCGGACCGGCCCGACCCGCTGTTGCTCGAACGGCTCGCCGCCGGATACCGCGTCGACTCCCGGCCGCTCGGCGGAATCGAGTCGCTCGCCCGCCCGTTCGGCGGCCGGCGCTTCGGCTCCCCCGCCGAGTACCACAAGGTCCTCACCGAATGGCTGCGCGCCGACCTGTTCGAAGCGCGCCTCGGCAACGTCGACGGCCCCCTCAAAGCGGCGGCCGACGTGCTGAGGGACGTCCGGCAGACCATCCGTACCGTGGTCGACTTCGGCGGGCTCACCCCGGCGTCGCACCGCTGGTTCCTCGCCGAGTTCGGCCCCGTCGCCGCCATGGTCTCGACCGGGCCGCCACAGCTGCGGTCGGAACAGTTCCTCGCCCTGCTCGCGGCCGGGGTCCTCGAACCGGTGGGTCCCGGAGCGCGGTTCGGCGCGGACCCCGTCGAAGGACGGTTCTCGGTGGAGTCGACGCAGGTGGAGAACTCCTGGGTGCCGCTGGACTTCGTCGTGGACGCCCGGGTACCGGGCACCGATCTGGAAGCCGACCGGGACCCGCTGATCCGGGGCCTGATGGCGGACGGGGAGATCCGTACCTTCACCAACGCGCTCGACGGAGGCGAGGAGTTCGCCACCGGAGGCCTCGACTGCACCGACTCGCCGTTCCATCCCGTGCGGGCCGACGGCTCCGTGGACACCACCACCCATGTGCTCGGCATCCCGAGCGAGTACACCCGCTGGTTCACCCAGGTGGGCAGCGGGCGCCCCGGCCCCTGGGGCTCCTTCACCCGGGACGCGGACGACATCGCGGAGGCACTGGTGGGCGCGGCGGGGACGGGCCGCCCGGTGGCCGACCGCGTGGTGGCCGGGAGCGCGGGATGAGCCGCGCCGGCACACCGGCACACGAGGAGTACCGGGCCGCGCGGGATCTGCTGCTGCGGCTGCGTGGTGACCGGAAGGCGGCCGACGCCGCCTTCCGGTGGCCGCGCGCCGAGCACTTCAACTGGGCCCTGGACTGGTTCGACGTCATCGCCGAGAACAACGACCGGCCGGCGCTCGAACTCCTCGGCCGGCCGCTGCCGGACGGCGGCGCCGCGGACGGCGGAGCCCCGTGGGGCGAAGGCCCGGACGGCGCCGCCCCGGGGTGCGACGTGCCCGTCGTCGACCGGGTCTCCTTCGCCGAACTCGCCGCCCGCTCGGACGCGTTGGCGGTCGCGCTGCGCGAGCACGGGGTCCGGCGGGGCGACCGGGTCCTGATTCTGCTCGGCACCCGGGTCGAGCTCTGGGAGACCCTGCTCGGCTGCGTCAAACTCGGCGCGGTCGTCGTCCCCGGCTACCAGGACCTGACCCGTGCCGAGGCGGCCGACCGGATCGGCCGGGGCGCCGTCCGGCACGTGATCTGCGCACCCGGAATCGTCGAACTGCTCGACGCGCCGGCGGTACGGGTGCCGGGCCTCCGGATGGCCGTCGGGGCGGACCGGGGCGGCTGGGTCCCGTACCCCGACACCCGCCGTCCCGGCCGGCCCCGCTTCGTCCCGGACGGACCCACCCGCGCGGCCGACCCGTCGTTCTGCTACTTCACCTCCGGGACGACCTCCCTGCCCAAGCTCGTCGAGCACAGCCACGCCGGATACGGCGTCGGGCACCTGTCCAGCCTGTACTGGAGCGGACTGCGCCCCGGCGACCGGCACCTCAACCTCTCCGCGCCCGGCTGGGCCAAGCACTCCTGGTCGAGCTTCTTCGTCCCGTGGGCGGCGGAGGCCACCGTCCTCGCACCCCCGGACGGCGGCCTCCCGCCGGCCGCGCTGCCCGGTGTCCTCGCCGCGCACCGCGTCACCAGCTTCTGCGCGCCGCCCAGCGCCTGGCGGTCCCTGCTCCCGTACGTGAGCGGTGGCGCGGACGCCCCCCGGCTGCGCGAGGCCACGGCGGCCGGGGAGCCCCTGACCGCCGAGACGGTGGAACGGATCGAGGCCGCCTGGGGGGTGCGGGTCCGCGACGGCTACGGCCAGACCGAGGCGACGGCCCTCATCGGCCGCGCCCCCGGCACCCCGGAACCCCTCGCCCCGCTCGGGCACCCGCTCCCCGGATACCGCATCGTGCTGCGCGACCCGGAGACGGGGGAGACCGGCGAATCCGGCGAGGTCTGCGTGGATCTGACGGAGCGTCCGCCGGGTCTGATGCGGGGGTACGCCGGTCTGCCCGAGCGCACGGCGGAGGCCTTCGCCGACGGCCTGTACCGCACGGGGGACCGGGGCGAGCGGTGCGCGGACGGCTCGATCCGACTGCTCGGCCGGATGGACGAGGTCTTCAAGTCCCATGGGCACCGGGTCTCCCCGATGGAGATCGAGGCGGTCCTGCGCGTCCACCCGGAGGTGGCCGACGCGGCGGTGGTGCCCTGCGAGGACCCGGAGGGCGGCCTCGCCCCCTACGCGGTCGTCGAACTGCGCTCCGGAGGCGAGGACTTGACGGACATCACCCAGGGGCGCATCGGCGCCGAGCTCCTGGCGCTCGCCGCCGAGCGGCTCGCACCGGTCTTCGTCCCGCGCGGGGTGGCCGTCGTGGCGAGCCTGCCGCGCACCCGCTCGGGCAAGGTGCGCAGGGGAGAGCTGACTCCCGGGATCTGATCCCGGGGCCTGCCTCCGGATCTGGCCCCGGGGGCGGATCCGGAGGCGGATCTTGGGGAGGGGGCCGACCTCGTCGCCCGGCCCCTGGGCTGACTCCGGTGTCCGGCCGCAGGTCGGAATCCGGGCCCGGAGCCGGAGCTCGGGCCGGTTCGCGGCCGGGCCCGAGGGCCGCCGAACGGGCAGGGCGCGAGGCGTCGTCGGGGCGAGGCAGACCCCGAGGCGCCGTCGGCCGGGGGCCGGGGGCCGGGGGCCGGGTCCGAGGGGGCGTCGCGCCGGGCCGGGTCCGAGGCGCCGTCGGTCCGGGGCCGAGTCCGAGGGGGCGTCGCGCCGGGCCGGCCCCGCCCGTCAGGCGCTGACCGGTTCGCGCTCCGCCGTCCGCAGCAGGATCTCCGCGACGCTCCTGGCCCGTACCGCCGCCTCCGGCGTGCCCTCGCGGAGGGCCGTCACGATCGCCCCGTCGCCCAGCAGGGCGAGTTGGCGCGCCAGGGCCTCGTGGTCGAGGTAGCCGCCCTCGGCGAGGAGCCGGTCCAGGACCCCGATGACCTTCTCCTTGTGCTCGGCGGCCACATGGTGGGCCGGGCTGTCCGGGTCCGCCGTCTCGACCATGGTGTTGATGAAGGCGCAGCCCCGGAACGAGGCGGCAGCGAAGCGTTCGGCCAGACCGTCGAAGAGTGCGAGCGGCAGCTCCTCGGGGGAGCGCTCGCTGACCGCGATCCGGCCGTCGAGCCAGGCGCGCCACATGCCGTCGCGGCGTCTCAGGACCTCGACGACCACGTCGTCCTTGCTGGGGAAATGGCGGTAGAAGGAGGCGCGGCCGACTCCGGACTCGGACAGGATCCGCTCGATGCCGACGGCCCGGATCCCCTCTTCGTAGAACAGACGCTCCGCCGCGCTGAGGAGCCGTTCTTTCGCGTTCGTGGCCATACCAGACGGTACCACTCGGTGCCGTATCGGTGATCCCGGTGGGCGAGCGGAGTGGGACCCTCCCGTTGCGCCAGACGGAACCGATCGGTACCGTCCTGATGGTACCGATCAGTTCCGTCTTGGTCCGGCTCAAGGAGAGCTCCATGCCCCGCCTGCCCCAACTGACCGTCGAGACCGCCAACGAGGAGCAGCGAGAGCTGCTCGAAGGCACCCTCAAGCAGCTCGGCAAGCTGCCCAACCTCTACGCCGCCCTCGCCAACGGCCCCGCCGCGCTCCGCGGATACCTCGCCATGCGCGAGGCCCTCGTCGGCGGCAGCTTCAGCGCCCGCCAGCGTGAGCAACTCGCTCTCTACATCGCGCAGTACAACGACTGCACGTACTGCGTCTCCGCGCACACCCTGCGCGGCGGCAAGGTCGGCCTGAGCGAGCGGGAACTGCTCGACACCCGCCACGGCCACGACGCCGGCGACCCGCACATGGACCAGGTGCTCCGCTTCGCCGGCGCCGTCATGTCCACCGGCGGCCGTGTCACCGACGGAGCCCTCTCCGACGCCCGCGCCGCCGGAGTGACCGACGCGGAGATCGCGGAGATCGTCGGCCACGTCGCGCTCAACGTGCTGTCGAACTTCTTCAATCACGTTGCGCAGCCGGACTTGGACTTTCCGTTGGTCCCGGCCCAGCTCGCCGAGTAGAGTCTTCGCGGCCGAGCAGGGGTGCCGGGCGCGACGAAGCGTCCGACACCCCTGCGGCTTGTGTGACAGACCGTCTGGGGCGATCGAAGCGGGTGGCCGACCAACCACCTGGTGTGAGGAACTGCCGCCTGCGCGGCAGGGGGGAATTCACGTGGACATCGACGCAAGAACCCTTCGGACCTTCCGCGAGGTGACCCTGACCGGGTCGTTCACCCAGGCTGCGCGACGCCTCGGGTACTCGCAGTCCAGCGTCACGGCACAGATGCGCGCCCTGGAGAGACAGGTGGGGGAGCCCGTCTTCGAGCGGCTCCCCAACGGTGTCCGGCTCACCCATGCCGGAACCGTGCTGCGGGACTACGCACGCCAGATCCTCACCCTCGTCGGTGAGATGGAGACCGCCCTGCGCCGACCGGCGGCCAACCCGCCGCGGCTGACCGTGGGCATCGTCCCCGCCCTCGCGTACGGACAGCAGCTCGCCCGGGTCACCCACATCGGGCGACGCCTCCTCTCCGGCGTCCAGCTCGCCCTGCGCGTCATGGGAACCTCCGAGGTCCACGACGCCTTCCGGTCCGGATCGATCGACGGCGCCCTCGTCCTCACCGTCGTCGACTGCGAGGAGCCGGCCGCGCCTCCGGCCGACCAGACGCACGCCGAGCGCTCCGACGAACTCACCGAAGTGCGCCTCCAGGAAGTCGAGTTCGTCCCCGTCACCAGCGTCGGCCACCGACGCGGCAGCCTCGGCCGCCAGGTCGTCATCGCCGACCCCGACTGTCCCTCGCAGCGCTGGCTCCCCGAATTCCTCCGGCTCCGCAGCGACATCCCGCCCGAGATCCACGAACTCGGCTCCATGGCGGGCGTCCGCGCCGCCGCCCAGTCCGGCCTCGGCTGCGCCATGCTCCCCATGGCCCTCGCCGCCTCCCACCAGGAGGCCGGTGGACTGCGCCCCCTCCCCGGTGTGCCCCGGATGCGCTGGAACGCCTCCCTCCTTCTCGGCCGCCCCGACACCCGGCCCGCCGTCGACTGGGAGAACCTGACGGAGACCCTCCGTCAGGCCACCGCCCTCTCCTGCGCGATCCACCCCGGCGAGCCCGGCCCCGCGAACGCCGTCGGCGTCCTCGGCGGCGAGGCGCCGGCCCTCGACCCGAACCCGAGCATCGCCGGCTGACGTCCCGGCCCTCGACCCCCACCCGGTCATCGCCGGCCGAAATCCCGGCCACCGGCCCGAACCCGGGCTTCGGCGGCTGAAACTGGCTTCGGCGGCTGGCACTCCGGCCATCGGCCGGCACCCGGGCGTCATCGCCCGACGCCCGGGCCCCGGCCGGTCCGCTCCACCCCACAGACGGTGCCACGGCGCACCGCGCGCCTCCCCCCGGCCCCACCCCCGACCGGGACCTACGGGAGCGACGGCGCGCCGTGGCACCTCCCCTCCCCGCGACCCAGCGACCCCGCATCCCGGCCTTCCCGCATTTCCGCATCCCGGAGTCCCCGCGCCTCAGTGCTCGGGCAGCCCCAGCGGGACCCGGCCCGTGGCCCTCCCGCGCTCGTCGAGGAGCCAGCTCATGCGCTTGGGGGAGTGCAGGGCCACCGTCCGGTCCCGCACCTCAAGGGCCGGGAAACGCTCCGCGAGCAGCGCCTCGAAGGGGTCCACCGCGCCGAGACCGTGCAGCCAGACCAGGACGAGCAGATTGTCCGGGCCGCTCACCGACGCGCACATCCGCACCTGTTCGAGCCGGGCGAGCGCGTTCCCCGTCTGTTCCAGGAGCGCGTGCGGCACCGACGTCCGGTAGACCACCGTCGTGGAGAGCCCCGCCATCGGGTGCGCCAGATCGCAGCGCAGCGTGATGTCCCCGTCGCGGATCATCCGCTGGAGCCTGCGCCGTGCCGTGTGCTCGCTCATCCCCGTGAGCGCGCCCAGTTCGCCGTACCCCAGCCGTCCGTCGGCGCCGAGCGCCGTGAGCAGCGCCTGGTCCTGCGGGGAGGGCCGGTCGTGGAGATGGGTGCTGTACGTCCGGGGCCGGGCGGCCGGCGCCCCGCCCAACCCTGCGCGCTCGGTGGGGTTCATCGCCCGCATCCGCCAGTCGCGCCCCTCCCCGTACAGGGTGATGCCCAGCCGGGTCCGGGTGGAGCGGACCCCGCGCAGCCCGCCGATCCCCCGGTGCACCGCGCGCCCGAGCGACGGCAGGTCCGGGGCGGCGACGGAGAGCAGGAGGTCGAAGTCCCCGGCCGTCTCGTCGACGCCGAACACCCAGGGCAGTGCCGTCACGGCCGCGCTCACCCGGTCGAAGGCGCGCGGCCGGCACCGTACCTCCACGTAGGCGACCGTGGCCGTCTTCGCCGCGTCGTACGCGGTGACCCAGGCGAGCCCCTCGGTGCGGAGGCGTTCGAAGCGGCGGGCGGCCGTCGTCGCGTTCACCCCGAGCGCCCGTCCGATCCGGGTCCACGGCGCGCGGGGGGCCGCCTGGAGGGCGTCGATCAGCGCCAGATCCAGTTCGGAGAAGCCCTTGGGGGAGTCCTCCCCACCGGAATCCGGCACAGGAGCTCCTTCCGTAATGCTTTCCGGCAATTCCGCGGGGCGTTCGCTCACGAACCGGATCGTAAGGGCACTTCCGGCCGACGACCAGATTCGGCCACCGGCGAGAGGAGTGCCGTGCCTGCTCCGACCCTTCCCGCGTCCCCGGCGGCGCCGTCGACGCATCGCAGAACCGCGCGCGTCACGATCGCCCTGCTCTTCGGGGCCTGGCTCGTCGACTACGCCGACCGGCTCGTGATCAATCTCGTCCTGCCCTCCCTCGGGGCGGAGTTCGACCTCGACCGCACGCAGCAGGGCCTCGTCGTCTCCGCCTTCTTCCTCGCCTACGCCCTCTGCCAGATCCCCGGCGGGCTGCTCGCCGACCGGTTCGGCGGCCGCCGGGTGACCCTCTGGGCGCTGCTGACCTGGTCGGTCTTCACCGCCCTCACCGGCTTCGCCTGGTCCTTCGCCGTCCTGCTCGCCCTGCGCTTCGCCTTCGGCGCGGCCGAGGGGATCTTCCCGCCCGCCGCGATGAAGGTCCTGGTGGAACGCACCCGGCCCGAAGAACGCATGAGTGCCAACGGCACGGTCATGAGCTCCAACGCCCTCGCCGCCGTCATCACCCCGCTGGCCGTCGCCCCGCTCGTCGCCGCCTTCGGCTGGCGCTCCGCCTTCTGGTCCACCGCCGCCCTCGGTGTCCTCGCGCTCGTGGCCGTACGCCTCTGGCTCCCGGCCCCGCTGCCCCGCACGAACGGGGCGACGGACGAGGAGAGCGAGACGGGCGTGGTGGGCGAGGCGGGTGTACCGGGAGTGGACGCCGGGGCGGGCGAGGACGCCGGGGCGGCCGAGACCGCACGTCCCGCCCTCGGCGCCGTCCTGCGCAAGGGCGTCCTGTGGCGCTTCGCCCTCATGATGTTCGGCTACAACACCATCGTCTGGGGCCTCAACACCTGGGTCCCGTCGTACCTCGGCGAGGAGCACGGCGTCTCGCTCACCTCCGCCGGAGCCCTCATCGCCGTCCCCGCGCTCGGCGCCGCACTGGCCACCGTCATCGGCGGGCGGATCTCCGACCGTCTCGGCGGCCACCACCGCACGGTCATCGTCCCGGGCATGGCCGTCGCCGCCGTCGCCCTGCTCCTCATGGCGAACGCGCCGTCCGTCACCGGCTTCGTCGTCTTCGGCACCGTCGCCGTCTTCGCCGCCTCCCTCGCCTACATGCCGATCTTCGCCGTCCCGCTCGCCGGGCTCGCCCCCGCGTACGTCGGAGTGGGCAGCGCCGTCGTCATCTTCGGCGGCCAGGTCGCCGGCATGGTCGCCCCGCCCGTCATGGGCGCCCTCGCCGACGCCTTCTCCTTCCAGGTCGCCTTCGGCTTCCTCGTCCTCGGCGCCCTGATCGCCGCCGTCATGGCCTGCCTCACCCCGCAGGACGCCGCCGCCTTCCGCGCCGCCGCCGGCGGACCGCCGACGGCCCCTTCCGTGTCCCCGTCCCCCAGCACCGCAAAGGACTCCGCATGACCGTCGAGACCACCGCCACCTCCCTCGCCCCGCTCCTCGCCGGCCTCGACGCGCGGCTGCCCGCGCTGACCGCTCTCTACGAGGACCTGCACGCCCACCCCGAGCTGTCGTTCCAGGAGTTCCGTACGGCGGGCGTCGTCGCCGGACAGCTGCGCGCCCAGGGCTGGGAGGTCACCGAGGGCGTCGCGGGCACCGGAGTCGTCGGGGTCCTCGCCAACGGCCCCGGCCCGGTCGTCCTGCTCCGCGCCGACATGGACGCCCTCCCTGTCAAGGAGGAGACCGGACTCCCCTACGCCTCCACCGTCACCGGCACCGACCCCGACGGCGACGAGGTGCCCGTCATGCACGCCTGCGGGCACGACATGCACGTCACCTGTCTGCTCGGCGCCACCGACCTGCTCGCCGCACACCGCGCCGACTGGCACGGCACGGTCGTCGCCGTCTTCCAGCCTGCCGAGGAGGTCGGCGGCGCGCCCGCCATGATCGAGGACGGTTTCCTCGACCGCTTCCCGCGCGCCGAGGTCTGCCTCGGCCAGCACGTGGCCCCGGCCCCGGTCGGCTTCCTCGGCACCCGGCCGGGGCCGGTGATGGCCGCGTCCGACAGCCTCCGGGTGACGCTCTTCGGCCGTGGCGGCCACGGGTCGAGCCCCGAGACCGCCGTCGACCCGGTGGTGATGGCGGCGGCGGTCGTCATGCGTCTGCAGACGGTGGTGTCCCGGGAGATCGGCGCCTCGCAGACCGGGGTCGTCACCGTCGGTTCGCTGCACGCGGGGACGAAGGAGAACATCATCCCGGACACCGCCGAGCTGCGGATCAACATCCGCTCGACCACCCCGGTCGTACGGGACCGGATCCTCGCCGCCGTGACGCGCATCGTCCGGGCGGAGGCCGCCGCCTCCGGCGCCCCCAAGGAGCCCGAGTTCGCGCCGATCAACTCCTTCCCGGTCACGGTCAACGACCCGGCGGCGACCGCGGTCGTGCAGCGGGCGCTCACCGAAGTCCTGGGCGAGGGGAGGGTCTTCACGCTCCCCCAGGCCATCACAGGCAGCGAGGACTTCGGTGTGTTCGGGACCGCGCTCGGCGTGCCCTCCGTCTTCTGGCACTTCGGCGGCGCCGACCCCGCCCTCTACGCGGGCGTCGACCCCGGCTCCCTGCTGGAGAACGGCCTCCCCGACACCGTCCCCGCCAACCACTCCCCGCACTTCGCCCCCGTCCCCGGGCCGACGATCCCGCTCGGAGTGACCGCCCTGCTGGCCGCCGCCGCCCCCTGGCTGACGAAGCCGACGGACACGACGGGATACACGGACACGACGGAAGTAACGGAGACAACGGACACGCCGGAGTCGCCGGGGTCGCCGGCGTCGTAGGCGGCGGCCTCCGGTCTCCGACGCCCGGATCATCCGGGGCAGGTGGGCCGCACGGATAAAGTGACCGCACGATGACCCGTTTTCGCGAGAGCGTTCGATCCCTGCTGCGCGAGCAGGTGCTCGACGCCGCCTACCGCCTCGTCGCCGCGGACGGCTGGGGCGGATTGCGCATGGCCGCCGTCGCGCGGGCCGCCGGCGTGGCCCGGCAGACCCTCTACAACGAGTTCGGCTCGAAGGAGGCCATCGGCAAGGCCTTGGTCCAGCGTGAGCTGGAGGGCTTCCTGGTCGGCATCCAGCGCGAACTCGACGCCCACCGGGGCGATCTGGAGGCCGCGGCCGCGGCCGGGGTCGGCTACACCCTCCAGCAGGCCGTGGACAACCCGCTCGTCAAGAGCGTCCTGGTCGCGGCCCGGGGTGGCGAGGACGATCTCCTCGCCTATCTCACGACCCGCCCCGAACCGGTCTTCGGTACGGCCATGGCGATGCTCGACGCCTATGCGACCGAGGCCTGGCCGGACGTGGACGAGGAGTCGCGCGGCCTCGCCGTCGAGACGATCGTGCGGCTCACCGTGAGCCACATCGTCCAGCCGGTGGCGTCCCCGGAGGAGTCGGCGCGGCGCATCGCCACGGTCACGGCGAGGATCGCGTATCCGGGCGGCAGGGCCTGACGGGAGGCCGCCGGCCTCCATGGGCGGGTGCGCGGGGCAGGGCGGCGGAACCGGGTGGTGCCGGGGGCGGGGGAACCCCGCGGCGGTGCCGTCCGACTGCCTCGACGCGACAGAAACGTCGGAACCGCCCACCTTTCCGGGGAGACGCATGCACCGCCGCCACCTGCTCCGCGCCACCACCGCCCTCGCGGGCGCCACCGTCACCGCGACAGCCACCGCCGGTGCTGCCGCCACCGCCGCCACCGCCGCCACCGCCACCACCGCCGGCTCCGCCACCACGAAGCCGTCCACGCGTCGCCCGCTGCGCGTCCATGTCGTCCTCTTCGACGGCGTCGAAGAACTCGACTTCGCCGCCCCCTACGAGGTGCTCTCCGCCGCCGGTTTCTTCTCCGAGCGCCCGGTGGAGGTCCGCTACGTCTCCGCCACCGGCCCCGGGACCGTCACCGCCGCCTACGGGACCGAGGTCCGGGTGGAGCATCCCTGGGCCCCTGAGCGGGCCGATCTGCTCGTCGTGCCCGGCGGCGGGTACGCGCGCCGCGACAGTCCCGGCGTCTGGGCGGAGATCGACCGGGGCACTCTGCCCCGCGCCCTGGCGGCGGCCGTCCGGCCGGGACTCACCGTGGGTGCGCTGTGCACGGGCGTCATGCTGCTCGCCGCTGCCGGTCTCACCCGTGGTCGCCCCTGTACCACCCACCACAAGGCACGGGCGGATCTGGAGCGGCAGGGAGGTGTTCTGAAGAGGGCCAGGGTGGTCGACGACGGCGACCTGGTGACGGCCGGAGGCGTCACGTCCGGCCTGGAACTCGCCCTCTGGCTGGTCCGCCGTGAACTCGGCCCGGACGCGGCGAACGGCCTGGAGACCATGCTCGAGTACGAGGCCCGAGGCACCGTCCGGACCTCGTCCCGCGGTGTGGGCGGGTAGAGCGAGGCCCGGTGTCGGACACGGGGGATCTCCGGCACCGGGCCTCTGTTGAAGATTGTACGAGACTCCGGAGGGTGGCGTGTACACCGGGGTGGGAGCGTTCCCGCAGGACCGCGGGAACCGTCCTGCGGCCCGGCGCCACCGCGGGCGAACGGTGGGCGTACGGGGTAGAAGTCGTCTGAGACGCGGACGCGGCCGAGCGGGCCCTCGCCCCCCTCGGCCGCGTCGCCGACGACGACGACGAGGAGGCCGCCGTGGACGGCAGAAGCAAAGGGTTCGTGCATTCCTTCAACCGCGCCGGCGGATACGGATTCGTCGTCCCCGTGGGCTCCGAGGAACAGGTCTGGTTCAGCGCCGAGGACATCGAGGGCAAGGACCGCGTGCTCTCCGAAGGCCAGCAGGTCTCCTTCGTCCTGGTGCTGGGGGACGGCCGCTTCGAGGCCAGGGAACTGCGCATCTGACGCCGGACCGGCCCTGGCTCCGAGGGCATCCGACCGCCCCGGCGCCGGTGCCGGCAAGCCCGGCTCCGGCAACGGCTGCGGACCCCGGGCCGGGGCCTGGGCCGGTGGCACTGCGCCGAGGCCAGTCGCACCTTTGTACGCACCTGAACGGGTACGTGCACGGGTCAGGGAATCCGGTGCGAGACCGGAACTGACGCGCAGCGGTGAGGGCGACGGGCGGAGCATCGGCCACTGGGCGGCACGACGGGCCCGGGAAGGCGCCCCGTCCGCTCCGCCGTGCTCTCCCTGCCGGCGCCCTGCTCCTGACCACGACCGGGTGCGGCGGCGGGCCCGCCGCACCGACCTCGAAGGACGCCGGGGGAGCGGCGAAGGGGTTCCCGCTGACGCTCGCCGACAACTGCGGACAGCGCGTCACCGTCGGCCGGCCCCCGAAGCGGGCCGTCGCCCTCGACCGGGGCGCGGCGGAGATCATGCTCTCGCTCGGCCTCGCCGACCGCATGGTCGGCACCGCCACCTGGACGGACCCGGTGCTCAAGGGCCTGGAGAAGGAGAACGCGAAGGTACCGCGCCTCGCCGACCGCTACCCCTCCTTCGAGAAGGTGCTCGACGCCGAACCCGACTTCGCGGCCGCCTCCTTCACGTACACCCTCGGCAAGGGCGGGGTGGCCCCCCCGAGCGGTTCGAGAAGCTCGGCGTCCCCTCCTGTCTCTCGCCCACCGACTGCGTCGGCAAGGACAACAGCGGCGACGGCGACGGGGTGCGCACCGCGCCGCTCACCATGGAGACGGTCTACGGCGAGATCCGTGACCCGGCCCGGCGCTCGCAGTCCGTCGAGAGCGCCGCCAAGAAGATCGAGTTCCTGGAGTCCGACCCGGTCACCCGGAACATGACGGCGGTGAAGGAGAAGCGGTACGTCCTGCTCGGCGGACAGGCGATGAACCCCACCCTCCGCACGGTCGAAGGCGTCGAGAAGGTGGCTGCGGCGCTCCGCTCGTAGGGTCTCGCGCAGTGACGGCGAGCCCGCTCGACGGCCCCGCCGCCCCGGTGCGCGGTGCGCGCCGCCCCGCTGTGGACGGTGGCGGGGCTCGCCGTCCTGGCTGTCTCGGTGGCCGTGGCCATCACCATCGGCCCGGCGGACGTCGGTGTCGCCGACGTGTGGTCCGTGGTCGCCGCCCACCTCGGCGGGGAAGCCGCGGAGGTCTCGCCGATCCGGGACGGGATCGTGTGGGACCTGCGGCTGCCCCGTACCCTCCTGGCCGCCGTCTGCGGCGCGGTGCTCGCGGCGGCGCTGCTGATCTGCGGCGGTCACGCGCGGACCCTGGACGCCTTCGCGTTCGGCGAGGACGCCGCGGCGGCGCTCGGCGTCGCCGTCGCCCGGACCCGGCTCGTCCTGCTCTGCGTCACCGCGCTCCTGGCGGCCGCCCTGGTCTCCGCCGCCGGGGCGATCGGCTTCGTCGGCCTCGTCCTGCCGCACGCGGCACGGGCACTGGCCGGTCCCGGGCACGCCAGGCTGCTGCCGGTCACCGCCGTGACCGGGGCGGTGTTCCTGGTCTGGGCCGACACCCTCGCGCGGACCGTCCTCGACCCGCAGGAGGTGCCGGTGGGTGTGGTGACCTCGCTGGTCGGCGTACCGGCGTTCGTCCTCGTCCTGTACCGCACCAGGAGCACACGATGACCACGAGACCCGCCACGAGCCGAGCCACGAGCCGAGCCGCGGGCGACGGCCGCCGCGCGCTCGCCGCCGCACACCCGCCCGGCACCCCTCACCCGGCCGCCGCCGGCCTCCGCGCCGACCGCGTCTCGCGCACCGCCGGTGGCACCCTCGTCCTCGACGGGGTCGGCCTCACCCTCGCGCCCGGAACCGTCACCGGCCTCCTCGGGCCCAACGGTTCGGGGAAGTCGACCCTGCTGCGTCTCCTCGCGGGCGTCCTCGACCCGGACTCCGGCGTGGTCACCCTCGACGGCGACCCGCTCGGAGCGCTGGGCCGCCGGACGGTCGCCCGGCGCCTCGCCACCGTCGAGCAACAGGCCGACACCCAGACCGATCTGACCGTCGCCGACGTCGTACGCCTCGGCCGTGTCCCGCACCGCAGGGCCTGGACACCGGCCTCGGCCGCCGACGAGACCGCCGTCCGTTCCGCCCTCGCGCGCACCGGCCTCACCTACCGGGCCGGGCAGTCCCGGCGCACCCTCTCCGGCGGCGAACGGCAGCGCGTCCAGATCTCCCGCGCCCTCGCCCAGGAGCCGCGCGAACGGCTCCTCGACGAACCCACCAACCACCTCGACATCCAGCACCAGCTGGACCTCCTGGCCCTCGTCGCCGAGCTGCGCCTCACCGCCGTCGTCGCGCTGCACGACCTCAACCTGGCGGCGATGTACTGCGACCGGCTCGTCGTCCTGGCACGGGGACGGGTGGTGGCCGCAGGCACCCCGGGGGAGGTGCTCACCGAGGAGCTGATCGCCGAGGTCGACCGCGTCCGGTCGGCCGTGACCCGCCCGGAGCCCGGCGGCCCTCCGCGCATCCGCTTCCTCGGTACGGTGCCGGGGCCGGCGGCGGCCGGACGTGAGGCCTGAGGAGCGCGGCCGCTCTGCCTACGATGGGGGCATGTCTGAGCGCGTAGAGCCCGCGGCCGCGTCCCGTCCGCACGAGCGGACGCCGGGAGCGCTCGAACTCTCGGCGGCCGCGGAGGTGTTCGGGCTGCTCTCGGACCCGACCCGGCTGCATCTGGTGTGGCTGCTGACCAGGGGAGAGTCCGATGTGACCGCCCTGACGGAGGCGTGCGGGGCCGCGCGGCCCGCGGTCAGCCAGCATCTGGCGAAGCTGCGTCTCGCCGGGCTCGTGCAGTCCCGCAAGGACGGTCGCCGGGTCGTGTACGCGATGCCGGACGGGCATCTGAAGCGCCTGGTGGTCGAGGCGATCAACCGCGCCGACCACGAGGTGAGCGGGGAGCCCTGGCACGACTGAGGGGTCTCGCGAAGCCCGGCACGACGGAGAGATCTCGGGAAACCCCTGGCGCGACCGGGAGGCCTCGCGAAGCCCGGCACCGCCGGGGGTTCCGGGAAACCCCTGGATTCAACATGTGCGCAAGCGTGCACATGTCGGCTACGGTGGAGACGTCCGCAGTCCGCCGTGGCCGACCGGGGGCGTCCTCATGCTGTCCGTGCTGCGCAACCCCACCTATCGGCGCCTGTTCGGCGCCCAGGTCGTCGCCCTCACCGGCACCGGTCTGGCCACCGTGGCGCTGAGCCTCCTCGCGTACGACCTGGCGGGCGCGAACGCCACCGCCGTGCTCGGCACCGCCCTCGCGATCAAGATGGCCGCGTACGTCGTGATCGCCCCGATCGCCGGCGCCCTCGCCCACCGCGTACCCCGGCGGACCCTGCTCGTCTCCATGGACCTGGCGCGGGCCACGGTCGTCCTCGCCCTGCCGTTCGTCGACCGGATCTGGCAGGTGTACGCCCTGATCCTGCTGCTCCAGGCCGCCTCGGCCGCCTTCACTCCGGCCTTCCAGGCCACGATCCCGCAGGTACTGCCCGACGAGCGCGAGTACACCGAGGCGCTGTCGCTCGCCAGACTCGCCTACGACCTGGAGAGCCTCGCGAGCCCGGTGCTCGCCGCCGTGCTGCTCACGGTCGTCCCGTACGGTCTGCTCTTCACCGCCACCGCCGTGGGCTTCCTCCTCTCCGGCCTCCTGGTCCGCTCGACGACCCTGCCCGACCCGGACCCCGCCCCCGCCCCGGACCCCGCCCCGGACCCCGCCCCCGCCCCGGACCAGGGCTCCGGTCGCTCCGTCGGCGTCGCCGGCACCGCGTACACCAAGGCGGTCTCCGGGATCAGGCTCCTCCTCGCCTCCCCGCGCCTGCGCGCCCTGCTCGCCCTCGACCTGGCCGTCGCGGCGGCCGGGGCCGTGGTCCTGGTCGACAGTGTGATCCTGGTCCGCGACACCCTCGGCCGCCCCGAGGGGGACCTCCCGCTCGCCCTCGGCGCGTACGGAGCGGGCTCGATGGCGGTGGCCCTGCTGCTGCCGCGCGCCCTGGCGCGGGGCGGCGACCGCGCGGTCATGACCCGGGCCGCCCTCGTCCTGCCGGGAGCCCTGGGGCTCCTGGCCCTCGGGCTCACCCTCCGGCCCGGCGCCTGGTCCTGGCCCGCGCTCCTGGTGGTCTGGCTGGTGGTCGGCGCCGCGGGCTCGGCCGTGCTCACCCCCGGCGGCAGGGTGGTGCGCCGCTGCGTCCGGAGCGCCGACCTGCCGGCCGTCTTCGCCGCCCGGTTCTCCCTCTCTCACGTCTGCTGGCTGCTCGCCTATCCGCTCGCCGGCGGGCTCGCCGCGACGGCGGGCCCGGCCGTCTCGGCGGCCGCGCTCACCGTCGTCGCCCTCGTGGGAGCCGTGGCCGCGGCCCGTCTGTGGCCCGCGCCGGAACCGGATTCCGGTGAGGGCCCGGACGCCGGGACGGAGCCGGAACCCGGGGCGGAAGGGGCGGCGGCCGCCGGTTCCCGTCAGCGCGGGAGCCGCATCTCCAGACCGTCCAGGACCACGTCAAGGCCGTAGAAGAACTTCTCGTCGCGGAGGGCGACCGGGTCGACCGGCGCGTGGACGGCGGCGTCCGCGTAGGCGCCGGCGAGATGGTCGTGCCCCGCCGCCGCCTGCTGCGCGGCGGGCATCAGGCTCGCGATGAGATCACCCTCGGTCTTCCCCGAGCGGGTGACCGTGATGAGCCAGGCGGCCTCCGTGGTGCTCATGCCGATCACATACGACAGGACGGTGTCGATCGCGCGGCTCGGCTCGGGGAAGCCGGCGTCCGAGAACAGGGCGGCGAGCCGCTCGGAGTACGCCATCAGGTTGGGGCCCAGATAGGCGAGGCCCGCCTGCCCGAGGACGGCCGAGAGCCACGGGTGGCCCAGGGCCGTCGCGCGGAAGGAGACCGCGGCCTCGGTGACGGCGGCGCGCCAGGGGCTGCCCGGCGGCGGGACGGTGAACTCGGCCGCGACCTCGTCGACGGCGAGCTCCATCAGCTCGTCCTTGGTGGCGACATGGCGGTAGAGGGAGGTGGCGCCCGCGTTCAGGCGGGCGCCGAGCTTGCGCATGCTCAGGGCCTCGATGCCGTCGGCGTCGAGCATGACGATCGCCTCGCGGACGATCGAGGCGCGGCTGAGTGCGGGCTGGTCGGGGGCGGACTGCTGTCGTGCCCACACGGACGGAACGGGGTTCGCCTTGGCGGTCATGGTCCTCCTCGGTGCGCCGGGCGGTGCTGCGTACGGCGTTCGCATCCAGCGTACAGCGATCGAGGGTTGCGAACACTGTGCGCAGCTGCGTACAGTGTTCGCATCGAAGGAAACGAGCGCCGCCGGAAGCCGGGCGCTTCCGGAGTCGAGGGGGAAAATCCCATGGAAAGCCGCAACCCACGCCGCTGGTGGATCCTGATCGTGCTGTGCCTCAGCACCCTGGTCCTGGTGGTCGACAGCATGGCGCTGACCGTCGCGGTGCCGGCCATGACCGAGGACATCGGGGCGAGCGCCCAGGACATCCAGTGGATCCTGGACTCCTACATCCTGGTCTTCGCCGGACTCCTCCTCACCTCGGGAAGCCTCGGTGACCGCTTCGGGCGCCGGAAGATCATGATCATCGGCCTGTTGCTCTTCGGCGCGGCCTCGCTGGCCGCGACGTTCTGCGGCAACCCGGGCGAGGTCATCGCCGCACGGGTCACCATGGGCATCGGCGGCGCGCTGATCATGCCCTCCACCCTCTCCATCCTCATCACCGTCTTCGACGAGGACGAGCGCCCCCGGGCGATGGCGGCCTGGGGCTCGGTCTCGATGCTCGGCCTGGTCGGCAGCCCCGTCCTCGGCGGCTTCCTGATCGACCACTTCTCCTGGCAGTCGATCTTCTTCATCAACGTCCCGGTCGTCGTCCTCGCCGTTGTCGCCGCCCTCGTCCTCATGCCCGAGTCGAAGGGGCCGTGGCAGAAGCCCGACCCGCTCGGCGCGATCCTCTCCGCGGTCGGCATGACCGCGATGATCTGGTGGATCATCGAGATCCCGCAGCACGGCGCCTTCGAGGGCCGCGGGCTCATCACCCTGGCGGTCGCGCTGGTCACCCTCGTCGGGTTCGTGATCTGGGAGAACGTCACCCCCGAGCCGATGGTGCCGCTCGTCCTCTTCAAGAACCGCAACTTCAGCGGCGGTTCGCTCTCCCTGACCCTGGTGCAGATCGGCAACGGCGGCCTGCTCCTCGTCCTCACCCAGTACCTGCAGTTCGTCCTCGGCTACTCGCCGGTCAAGGCGGGCCTCGCCTTCGTCCCGCTCGCCGTCGCCGCCCTCATCGGCAACGGCGCCGGTGCCGGACTCGCCGCGAAGACCGGCAACCGGGTCCTCATCCTGGTCGGCATGCTGGTCATGGCCGGTTCCTTCGCCCTGTTGACCACCGTCGACGCCCACTCCGGCTTCACCGTCCCGGCCGTCGCCCTCGGCCTCCTCGGCCTCGGTGCGGGTCTCGCGATGCCGGCCGCGGTCGGCGCCCTGATGAGCACCATCCCCGAGGAGAAGGCGGGCGTCGGCTCCGCCCTGAACGACACCATCCAGCAGGCCGGCACCGCGCTCGGCATCGCGATCCTCGGCTCGCTCCTCACCAGCACCTTCCGCTCCGCGATGCCGGCCGACGCCCCCGAGCAGGCCAAGCAGTCGATCGGTGGCGCCCTGGCCGTCGCCCAGGGCGACGCGGGCCTGGTCGCCGCCGCCCGGGACGCCTTCGCCTCCTCGATGGCCACCACCTTCACCATCAGCGCCGTCGGTGTCCTCGCGGCGGCCGTCCTGGCCACCCTGGTGATGCGCGACAGCAAGCCGGCGCCGACCGGCGAGACCGGTGAAGGGGCCGGTGAAGAGACCGGGGGAGCGACCAAGGACGGTTCGGAGCTCGTCGCCTGACGGCACATGAGGAGAGGGCCGGTACCCCCGCGGGGGTACCGGCCCTTTTCGTGATGCGCGGTCAGCCGTCCGTCACTCGCCCGGAGCCGGCGGCAGCGCGTCCATGAACGAACTCACCGAGAACACCGCGCGCCCGGGGCCCGCGGGCCCGTACCCGGGCGGCGCCGTCAGGCCGTACTCCTCCAGCGTCGCCGTGTACGCCTCGAGCAGCCGCAGGTGGTACTCGAGCGGTGCCCCGTCAGGGTTCTCCCGGCCCAGCGGGGTCGTCGGCTCCGGGCACCAGGTGGTGAACCGGGGCGTGATCCCCCGCGACATGAAGAAGCGCAGCCCCTCCCGGGTGGAGGCGATCGCCTCGTCCACGGTCAGGAAGCCGGAGGGGCGGGCCATCTCGACACCGGCGACGAAGTTCGGGATGACATTGCGCGGCCCGAAGACCTCGGCCGAGTCCAGGATCCGGCGGTGCCACTCGTCCCGGCCGATGTAGCGCTCCTTGCCGGGGCAGTACAGCTCGAACAGCCGGCGGTCCCACACCTCGTAGTTGGGGTGGTAGATCCGGATGCCGTAGTCGTGGAACCTCCGCACGTCCTCCTTCGGCAGGGCCTGGGCGACGACCTTGCCGATCCAGCGGCCGGGGAAGCGCTCCTCGATCGCCCGCGCGTACTGCCCGTAGAAGTCGGCCTCGTCCTTCCCGCCGACCTGGGACGTGACCGCCCCGCCCGTGAGGGTGTACGCGGTCGAGGTGCGGGCGGTGTCGTGGCGGTCGATGATCTCCAGCGCCTCCAGGACCTCGTCGACCGGCTTCACCCCGGTGTACGGGCGGCCCGCCGCCTTGTGCTGGCGCCAGTTGTGGTTGATGTCGCAGTACTGGCACTCCTCCTTGGCGCCGAAGTACTGGCAGACCCGGAAGACCGTCAGATAGATCAGGTAGCCCCACTGGATGGTCGGCGCGACCTCCATCACCGACTTGCCGTTCGCCAGCGGGTGCCGGTAGTACTCCGGCATCGGCGGCAGGCCGACGTCGGCGATCCTGACCCCGTCGAGGAAGAGCGCGAGCGCCCCCTCCCCGTCCGGCGCCACCCGGTACGGGGACGACGGGTTGACCCGCACCGACACCACCGTGCGGCGCAGCCCGTACGGCCCGCCGGTGAGCACGATCTCCTCCGGCGGCCGGTTCAGCGCGGCCTCCCCGAGCTCCGGCAGCGTGCGATGGTCGAAGGAGAAGATGAAGTACGACTTGGGCTTCACCTCGCCCCCCTCGTTGCCGCTCAGTGCGGACGGGTCGAAGGCGACCCCTCCGCGCAGCAGGTCCTCCTTGAACACGGCCTCCGGAGGGATTCCGGGGAAGCGTTCCATGAGGGACTCGACGACGGCGGTACGGGTCGGGGCGGCGTGGGACACAGCGGATCTCCAGTGGTGAGAGACGACGGAGCCGACGCGTCTCACGCTACGCGCGTCCGTGCCCGGGGCCGCGGCCGGGACCCCGGCGCGGCCGGACCGGCGGACTCAGACCGGCAGCGGGGCGGGAGCCGGGCAGCCGCCGATCCAGATGCCGGTCACGGCGCTGACGTACCGGGCGCCGCAGCGGTCGGAGGGGACGACGAGCTGCGTGCCGGCCCCTTCGAGGTCCATGTCGTCCATACGGGTCGCGAGGAGGACGGGGGCGTTGCCGAAGTCCGCGTCGATCTCCGCCCACGACAGCACGGTGTGGTGGCCGTCGCCCCCGCTCACGGCGAGCAGGAAGCGCGAACGCTCCTTGCGCCGGGTGGGTTCGAAGTCCGGGCGGACACGGCCGAGCACCTCGCGCAGGAGCGCGCCCTCGAAGGTGTGCTGCTGCGGCCCGGCGGTGGCGCAGTCGAAGACGACCTCCACCCGGTGCTGCTCCCAGCCCGTCCGCAGATCGGCGACGGTCAGCCGGGCCGGCTCGGCCACCTCCCCCCAGAGTGTGAACGCAGCAGTGCGGGTGACGGGCGGAGCGCTGGGTCGACTCATCGGAATCCCCTTCTGACGGCCGGTACGGCGACTGCGCCCAGTGATACCCGACAGCCGGGGCGGAGAACCGTGCGTGCAAGGCGAATCCCACGATGCAGTCGGCGATTGTGAGCTTTCTACGAGTGCGTGGTTCTCATCCTCCGGTTCGATGCCCCAGGGTCACCGGTCCTCGCCCGCCGGGGCGCGGGCCCTCGAGGTGCTGCGTGACGCCGGTCTGGTTACGCTGCGCACAGAGCGGACGAAGCGGTTCCGCCGGTGGAACCGGGGAGGGCTCGGTCCGGCTCGCCGAAGAGGCCGAACGAAGCGAGAAGCCCTGATGACGATCCCCGAAACCCCCATGGACACCGTCACCCTGGAACGGCGCATCGGTGCCCGGCCCGAGACCGTCTTCGGCTTCCTCGACGACCCGGAGAAGTGGCTGTCGTGGATGGGCGCCGACGGCACGTTCTCCTTCGAGCCGGGCGGCTCGTACCGCACCCGCGTCACCGGGGAGGACATCGCCGCCGGCCGTTTCATCACCGTCGACCCGCCCCGGCGGATCGTCTTCAGCTGGGGCTGGGAGTCCGGCCCCGTGCCCGTGCCGCCGGGCTCCAGCACGATCGAGATCACCCTGGCGCCCACCTCGGAGGGCACCGTCCTGCACCTGATCCACAGCGGTCTGCCCACCCCGGAGTCCTGCGAGGCGCACGCCGAGAGCTGGCAGCACTACGTCGACCGCCTCGCGACCCGTGCCGAGGGCGGCGACCCGGGCCCGGACACCTGGACGCGGCAGCCGGCGGGCTGAGCGGACCGCCCGGTCCGCTCGCGCGAGACCGGGCGCCCCGTCGGGAGCGGATCAGGCGCCCACCGGCATCGGGTCCCGGACCTGGGTTCCGGCGCCGAGCTCCCGGACGAGGCGGTGTCCGAGGCGCAGATAGGCGGCGAGGTCCGCGCGGGGTGCCTTGCGGACGAGGTGGCGGATCGCCTGCATGGCCTCCCAGGCGGAGGTGTGTGCCAGGGTGCCGCCCCAGCTCTCGCCGAGTCCGTCCCAGAGGTAGGCGCTGAAGCCGAGCTGGAGCGACCCGGCCCGGCGCCGCTCCTCCTCGTGCGCCTCCAGAGCCCGTGCGAAGAATCGTTCCGCCTCTACGGTGGGCAGCGCGGAACGGATGATGCGCAGGTACGGCGCGACAAGCGACGCGACCTCGGGGCACTCCCCGCCGGGAACGACCTGGTCGTCGACAACGGGAGCGGCGGCGTGTTCGCGTGTCTGAGTCATAAACCTATCGATACGTCATCTCATCGCTGGAACGTTTGTGGCACGCCCACGTGTGCCACCGGTTCGCCCCACTGAGCCGGGAGAGGGAGACCCGGCAGCCGAACGGGCGCAGGGTCCCCGGCGGGGCGCCGGGTCCCCGACTCGGCCGGAGTCCGGACGGGGCCCGAGCCCTCCCACCCACCCGGCCCGGCCCGCCCACCCGGCCCGCCCTCCCTCAGGAACTCGTCAGGACGACGAGCTGCTTGGTCGCACGGGTCATCGCCACATAGCGGTCGACCGCTCCCCCGATGCCCTCGCCGAACCGCTCCGGGTCGACCAGGACCACCAGGTCGAACTCCAGCCCCTTCGACAGGGACGGCGTCAGCGACCGGACCCGCGGCCTCGGCCGGAAGCGGGGAGCGCCGATGACACAGACCGTCCCGTCCGCATGGGCGTCGAGCCAGTCGTCGAGGATCCCGTCCAGTTCCGCCACCGGGCCGCGCGTCACCGGGATGCCGCTGCTCCGCACCGACGTCGGCACGTTGGCGTCCGGCAGTGCGGCCCGGATGGCCGGCTCGGCCTCCGCCATGACCTCCTCCGGCGTCCGGTAGTTGATGCTCAGGGACGCCACGGTGAGCCGGTCGAGCCCGACCCGCTCCAGGCGTTCCCGCCACGACTCCGTGAAGCCGTTCCTGGCCTGGGCGCGGTCACCCACGACGGTGAAGCTCCGGGACGGGCAGCGCAGGAGCAGCATCTGCCACTCCGCGTCCGTCAGCTCCTGCGCCTCGTCCACGACGATGTGCGCGAACGGCCCGGCGAGGAGGTCCGGTTCGGTGCCGGACAGCACGGCCTCGTCGACCAGACTCTCCTTGAGGTCCTGGCCGCGCAGCATCGTGACCGCGCCCTCGCCGTCGACGTCCGCCGCGAGCACATCCGCGATGACATCGGCCATCCGCGCGCGTTCGGCGGCGAGGGTGGCCTGCTGCCGACGCCTGCGCCGGGCCGACTCGGGATCGCCGAGCCGCTGCCGTGCCGCGTCCAGGAGCGGCAGGTCGGAGACCGTCCAGGCCTGCGCGTCCGCGCGCTGGAGCTTCTGCACGTCCTCACGGCCGAGCCGGGGAGCGCACTTGCGCAGATACGCGGGGACCGACCACAGATCACCGACGAGGTCGGCCGCTTCGAGCATCGGCCACGCGCCGTGCAGGGCGCCCGCCAGCTCCTCGTCCTGCCGCAGCGCCCTCCGGAACTGCTCCTCCGGCACCTCGCCGTCGAGCTTCCCCAGGAGGATCGAGCCCAGCTCGTCCCAGATCTGCTCCCGCGCCTCGTTGTGCGGAGTACCGGCCTCCGGTGCGTCGAAGGCCTCGGCCCAGTCGTCGGCGCTCAGCGGGATGTCGGCCCAGTCCGTGGAGACCGTCATCCCCCGGGCGGGCGGCTCCTCGTAGAAGCGGACGGCGGCCTCGATCGCCCGCACCATGTCCACCGAGGACTTCAGGAGCGCCACCTCGGGGTCGCGCTCGACCGTCGCCCGGGCCCCCTCCTCGACGAGGTCCCGCACGGTGCAGGTCTGCACGCCCTCCTCGCCGAGACTGGGGAGGACATCGGCCACGTACGCCAGGTAGGGCTGGTGCGGACCGACGAACAGCACACCGCCACGGCGGTGCCCGAGTCGCGGGTCCGCGTAGAGCAGATGCGCGGAGCGGTGCAGAGCGACCACGGTCTTGCCCGTGCCCGGTCCGCCGTCGACGACCAGGGTGCCGCGGGAGCCCGCCCGGATGATGGCGTCCTGATCGGCCTGGATGGTGGCGAGGACGTCGCGCATCCTCGGCGACCGGCTGCTGCCCAGCCCGGCGATGAACGCGGACTGGTCGTCGAGCGCCGCGTGTTCCTCGAGCCCGTCGGCCGTGAACACCTCGTCCCAGTAGTCGCTGACCCGGCCGCCGCTCCAGCGGTACCTGCGGCGGCTCGCGAGCCCCATCGGTGCGGCGTGGGTCGCCGCGAAGAACGGCTCCGCGGCCGGGGAGCGCCAGTCCACGAGGAGACGGTGCCCCGTGCTGTCGGTGAGGCCGAGGCGTCCGATGTACACCGGCTCCGCGCCGTCCGTGCCGACGATGTGCCCGAGGCACAGGTCCAGGCCGAAGCGGCGCAGGGTGCGCAGCCGCCCGGTCAGCCGGTGGATCTCCGCGTCCCGGTCCATCGCCTCCCGCCCGGCACCGCCGGGCGCCCTGCGTGTGGCGTCCAGACGGTCGGACAGCTCGGCGACCGTCTCTTCGAGGGTCTTCGCGACGGCCGCGAAGTGCCGCTCGTCACCGGCGATCAGCGCCGGGTCGGCCTTGGGGGAAAGACGGTCGGGAAGGTCGAACGCACTGGCATCGCGCGACTGGTCCACCGACGAAGGCACACGCACGGGGTGAGTCTCTTTTCTGCAGGTCCTGGCTGAGGTGAGGATTCTGCGGTACGACGGGGGCCTTGCCGCAAGCCCCCCTGTGCGCTATAAGTTGTAAGTGGCGAGAGGTGACTGCACCTTCTCGCCCTTACTGTTTCGGCCGTCGCCGTCGCCCCTCTCGCGCCACCCCCGCCCTGAATCCGGCGTGAGGACGCGCTCAAGCCGATCCGCCCCGGATCCGCCCCTATGACCGCGGCGTGCTGTCCGAGCGCCACCTGCCGAGGCGAGGGCGTCCCGGCAGTTCGGCGCGGCCGGTGGCCCACAACAGGGTGAGCCAGGGATCCGTGCCGCCCGGAGCCTGCGGAAACAGACGGGCGAGCACCCGCGAGCAGAGAGCGGAGGGCGGGGTCCACGCGAGCCCGAGGCCTTCCGCCAGATCGTGCGTGTGGACCAGCGTCTCCTGCACCCCCAGCGCCGCGAAGCCCTCGGGGTCCGCCACCCCGGCGGCGTGGTGGGCGCGGACCGCGGGCGGCGTGGTGCGCACCATCGCGACCAGCAGCGCACCGCAGGCCTCCAGCACCTGCAGCAGACCGGCCGGACCCGCGGCACGGTCCGCGAAGAGGAAGACCGGGGGTGCGTCCGGTCGCTTCCGGTTCAACGCGATCGGCACATGGGTGTCCAGCGGTGGCACCTGCGGCCCCAACTGCACGGCGTAGTAGAGCAGGTCGTTGGCGAGGTGCTCGGCGGTCTCCCAGCAGTCCCACTCCAACGAACCGGCCCTGCCGCCCCACCCCTCCGCGGGTGCGTCCCGGAGGACGTCCACGGCGAGCCGCACGGCGAGGTGTACGTCGTCCGCGGTGACGGGGGACGACACGGATCCGGTTTCGACCGACGAAGACATCGCAGCACCGTATCGCGAGGGAGGAGAGCGCCCGGGTCCGGCCGTTGTGGTGGGAGGGCGGCGGGAGTTGGCGGCGGGGCTCTCTCCGTGCCCGGTACGCACCCGGACGGTGCGCGCTGCTGGAATGGCCCCATGGCCGACACACCGCCCCGCACGGCTCAGCCCACCGCCCGCCCCGACCGGGCCGTTGCCCCCACCCGTACACCCGCCGACGCCTTCGCCCGCGCCTCCGCCTCCGTCTCCGGCTCCGCCGAAGATCCTGTCCACGACGCCGATCTGATCGTCATCGGCGGAGGGCCGGCCGGCTGCGCGGCCGCCCGCACCGCGGCCGGCGTGGGCATGCGGACGATCCTGATCGAGCCGGACGCCCTGTGCCGCAACCTCTACCGCATCCCGGCCCTGAACAACGTCCTCGGCGGATGGACCGACGGACCCGCGCTCGCCGACGCCGTCACCGCCGAACTCAGGAGCACCGACCTCTGCCGGCTCGAACTGGGCCGGGAGGTCGGCGGAGTTCACGTCCATGACGAGCACGTCGCCGTCACCCTGGACACCGGTGCACGCCTCACGGCCCCCCACGTCGTCGTCGCCACCGGCGTCGGCCCCCTCCAGCCCCACGACGTCGGCTGGATCACCGCCCCCGACACCCGGCCGCTGCCCCCGCTCTGGCGGGCCACTTCGCGAGACGCCGAAGCACGCACGCTCCTCGTCCTCGGCGGCGACCGCCCGATCGGCACCTTCCTCCGCGCCCGACCGGACACCGACACCCGCCTGTTGGTGGCGTACCCGGAGTCGGACGCGTACAAGATCGAGGAGATCCGCGACGACCCCCGCGTCACGCTCCTGCCGACCGAGCGTCTGACCCTGTCCGTGTCGGTCTCCGGGCGGGCGACGGCGGACATCCTGAGCGGCGACGGCGGGCGGCGTACGGTCACGGCGGACGCCGCGTACCTGAGCATCGGGAACGCGCCCACCGCCCCACCCGGCGACCTCGTCCGGGGAGCGGACGGTTACTGCCCGCCGGGCGATCAGCATCCGCGGGTCATCGTCGCCGGCGACCTGCGCGCCGCCCGCTTCCAGCGGATCATGACGGCGCTGGGCTCGGGCAGCGAGGCGGCGCTGAGGGCGTACTACGCGGCGAGGGACCTCTCCGCGGGGCGGTGAGCGCCGCTGCGAAGAGGCCCCTGCGAAGAGGCCCCTGCGAAGAGGCCCCTGCGAAGAGGCCCCCGAGGAGGGATACCCGAGGGGGGATCCCTGAGGAGGGATACCCGCGCCGCGGTGCATGCGGGGGCGGCGGTTCCTCGGCGCGGTGGCCTACTGCGGGGCGGTCGCGCCGTCGTAGACGTTGCCCGGGGTGGCGATCGCGGTGATCGCGCGGGCGAGCAGCGTGGACGGCTCCTGGCCGCCGACCTCCGAGTCCGTGTTGATCATGAGGACCAGGGTGGCCTTCTGCGAGGGCAGGTAGACCGTCACGGTCTCGTAGCCCGGGATGGAGCCGTTGTGCCCGATCCATCCGTTGGTCTCGAAGATCCCGAGGCCGTAGCTGGTTCCGGGGTGGCCGGTCGGCAGCGTCCTGAGCCGCTGGGCCTGCGTCTCGGGACTGAGCAGCTCACCGGTGGCGACGACCCTGGCCCAGCGGCGCAGGTCGTGCAGATCCGAGATCATCGCGCCGGCCGCCCAGGCCCAGCTGGGGTTCCAGTCCGTGGCGTCCGCGACCGCGCCGTCCAGCGTCTGGTCGGTGTAGCCGCGCGGGTGCGGCTCGGGGAACTCGGCGCCCTCCGGGAACAGGGTGTGGCGCAGATGGGCCGGGCGGAGCACCCGGTTGCGGACGAAGTCCTGAAGACGCTGCCCGGTGACCTTCTCGACCACCAGACCGAGCAGCACGAGGTTGGTGTTGGAGTACTCGAACTGCGCCCCCGGCTTGAAGGTGTTCCTGTGCCTGAAGCCGTAGGCGAGCACCTCCCGCGGGGTGAAGGAGCGCTGGGGGTCGCTCAGCAGATCGTGGACGAAGTCCTCGTCGGAGGTGTACGGGAAGAGGCCGCTGCGCATCTCGGCGAGCTGCCGCAAGGTGATCCGGTCGCCCTTCGGCACACCGCGGACGTAGCGGGAGATCGGGTCGTCGAGGCCGATCCGCCCGTCGTCGACGAGCTTGAGCAGCGCGGTGACGGTGAAGGTCTTGGTCTCGCTGCCGATCCGGACGTAACCGTCGGTGCGCATCGGCCTGCCGGTGACGGTGTCGGCGACCCCGGTGGCCCGGACGTACTCTCCCTTGCCGGGCATCCACAGCCCGACGACGACACCGGGGATGCCCGCCTGCTTGCGGACGTCCTCGATCGTCCTGTCCAGCCGCGCGGTCAGCTCGGGCCCCAGCCCACCCGGCGGACAGTCGTCCTCGCCGTGCGGGGCGACGGTCGCGGCGTGGACGGGCGTGGCGGGAGTCGCCGCCATCGGCGCCAGCACGGACGCCACGAGTACCGTCGCGGCGAACAATCGGCGATAGGGGGTACGTCGCATATCGGGACGCCTCTTCCGGGTCACGGTCACGGTCACGGACGGCCACATCACCACCGCCACCCCACCCCGGACACCCCCCGCCGACCGTGCCCCCCGGCGATTCCACTCGTTCGGCGGGGCTGTCGGCGGTGTCGCCCTCGGTGTCAGGATGCGGGCATGACACAGATCATCAAGGGGGGAAACCTTCCGCTCAGCGGCGAGCCGATGCGGGTCGCCGTCGTGCGCCGGTCCGGTGGGGCGGGGGCGCCGGAGGTCGACGCGGCGGCGCTGCTCGTCGACTCGGGCGGAAGGGTCAGGGGCCGGGGCGACCTGGTGTTCTACAACCAGCCCGAACACGCGGGGAGCGGCGTACGGCTGACGGGGCATGCGCAGCGTGAGGGCGGGGTGGTCGCCGACTGGCTGGAGATCGACCCCGGCCGTGTCGAGCCGGCCGTGGACCGGATCGTGGTCGCGGCGTCCTGCGACGGCGGGACCTTCGGAGAGGTCGAGGACCTGTATCTGCGGGCCGTGAGCGCCACCACCGGGGAGCAGCTCGCGCAGTACGTCGTCGAGGACGCGACCACCGAGACCGCCATCCTGCTGGGCGAGTTCTACCGCAGGAACGACGGGTGGAAGTTCCGCGCCGTGGGGCAGGGCTACGCCTCCGGACTGCCGGGCCTGGCCGCGGACTTCGGGTTCTCCGTGGGGGACGGGCCGGGCGCGGAAGAGGAGTTCGCGGACGGGACGGGCGCGACGGAGGAGGTCGCGGGGGCGGCGGCCTTCCCGGCCGCTTCACCGCCCGCTCCGACCTTCGTGGACGTTCCGGCGCCGGCGTCCCCGGCCGTGCCCGCGCCGGCACCGGCACTCGTGCCCGCGCCGGCACCGATACCGGCACCGATACCTGTACTTGTACCCGCCGTCGCGAAGGCCGGTGGTCCGGTGTCCGCCTCCGTCGCGCCCCTCGGTGTGGCCCCGGGGCGGTGCAACGCCCTCCCCGGCGAGTTCGGCCCGGAGTTCCCGTACGTCGAGTACATGGGGAGGGGCAAGGAGGACGTCGAACCGGAACTCTCCCTCCCGCGCGGCTTCCTGGTGGTCGACGTGATGAAGAAGGGGGCCGGCGAAGTGGACGTCGTCACGCTGACCATCCGCAGGCGACGGTGGCGCCCGGTCCTGCGCAGTCGCATCGCGAACCTGCGCGGAGTGGGTGTCTTCCACCACGACGGCACCACGCCGATCCGGATCCGCGTCGACACCCAGGGACAGTGGATGATCAGGCTCCGCCCGGTGTCGACGCTGCGTTCCTTCGACGGTCCGCTGGAGGGGTTCGGGCCGGACGTCCTGGCGTACACCGGCGAGAAGATCGACGTGAAATACCGGTTCCAGGGCGACGAGGACAAGAGCGGGGCTTCCGCGGTGTCGGTCCACCGGCGCGGCGGGCACCGGGAGCCCGCGTTCAACGAGTGGGGGCGGGGACGCGGCACCGGTTCGATTCCCCGGGGCCCGCGTCTGCTGGTCGTCGAGGCCG
Organism: Streptomyces zaomyceticus; assembly: GCF_014656215.1. Classification (GTDB taxonomy): domain Bacteria; phylum Actinomycetota; class Actinomycetes; order Streptomycetales; family Streptomycetaceae; genus Streptomyces; species Streptomyces zaomyceticus. The sequence goes on from NZ_BNBZ01000019.1 coordinate 44,457, forward strand.
CCGGCGGCTGGTCGTTGGAGCCACGGCCGGCGGGCAGCGGCGGCTTCTGGACCCGCCGCCGCTAAAGGGTGTCCGGAAAGTCCCGCCTGGCTCGCGACGCCTGACACGCGCGCTCGCCGCGTTGTCGGGATCGTCCAAGTACGCCCGGTACGAGGGCGACCCTCCGCCTTGCGATCGCACGCACCGGACGCCGCGAGCCCCGCCCTGCGGGCGGACGGCGGGACTTTCCGGACCCCTTGGCCGTCTCGGAAGGGACGGCCAAGGAGGTGTCCGGCTCCGACCCCCGGTCCGGTGGGGGGCACATGCCCCGGCTCCCACCGGCTCCGGGGCCGGGTCAGTTCGCCCCGGACCTCGCGGGCTCGACCACATCGAGCACGGGCACCGCACGCGGCGAGCCGTCCGCGTCGATCGCGACGAAGGTGAGGAACGCGGTGGCGACCTCGGCGGCGGGACCGGAGTGGTTCCACCGCTCGGCGGTGACCCGTACACCGACGGTCATCGACGTCCGCCCGGCCCGCTCCAGGCCCGCCTCGACGCTGAGCAGGTCCCCGGCGCGGACCGGGGCGAGGAACGTCATCCGGTCGACGGAGACGGTGACGGCGGGGCCGTCCGCGTGCCGCCCGGCGGCGGCAGCGGCGGCGTCGTCGATGAGCTTCATCATCACGCCGCCGTGGATGGTGCCGTACAGATTGGTGTCGTGGTCGCTCATGATGTGGGCGAGTACGACCCGGGAGTCGTCCGGGGTCTTGGACGTACGGGCAGGGCTGGTGACGGTGCGATCGGCCACGTCAACTCTCCTTCGCGAGTCGCGGCAGGGCGTGTCCGCGCGCGGGGGTGCCCGGCGCACGGGCAGCGGGCAGGTCTTCGGACTCGCGGGCCCACCCGCCGGATTCCACCGGCGGACACCTACTGGCCGTCGCTTCCCAGACCCTTCCCGGACCCAGTGCGTATGACGGCGGTCGTTCCCGCTCACCGCTGCGGGGCAGTCCCGGATTCCCACCGGGTTCCCTCTTACGACGCATCCCGCCTGGCGGACGGGGCGAACCAGCTGCACGCGCCAGGCTACGACAGGGGGCACGGCCGCTGCTGCTGACGAAGTCCATGAGAAGGGTCGGCGGATCCTGCCCGCACTCTCCAAAAGCCGGAGGGGGCGGAGGCCGGTCGACCGTGGCTCTCCGGAGACGCGGCGCGTGGCCGCCCCGAGCGGTTTGCTCATGCCGTGCCCAGGACTGTCGCTGATACGATCTCGATTCGTGTTCGAGAAAGAATCGACAACGCGGTCTCCCGCTCGCCCGGCCGTGGTGCAGCGCCGGGGCGTGGAGCGCAGGCGGGCCATCCTCGACTCCGCCGAGGCACTGCTCGCCGAGCGGGGCTACGAGGCCGCCACGCTCAAGGCGATCGGAGAACGGGCCGGCATTCCCGTCGCCTCCGTCTACCACTACTTCTCCGACCGGCATCAGGTCGACGCCGAACTGCTGCAACGCCATATGGCCGAGCTCGACGTCCTCATCGGCGCCGAGCTGGAGGCCACCGGGCCGCAGACGCTCAGCGACACGGCCGACGCCGTCATCAACCCGTCGCTCGCCTACTTCCGCCGGCACCCCGGCTGCACCGCGCTGTGGTTCAAGGGGCGCAGGGAGCCGCTCGTCGAACTGGTCCGCGCGTTCGACAAGGCGCAGGCCGAGCGTCTCTGGCGCCTCCTCGTGGAGCGCGGCCTCATCCCCGCCGACGTACCGCTCCTGGCCATGGAGCTCGCCTTCGAGATCGGCAACCGGCTCTTCGACGTCGCGTTCCGCCGCTCGCCGGACGGCGACGACGCCACGGTCGACGAGTCCCGCCGCGTCGTGACCGCGTATCTGGAGACCTACGCCTCGGACGCCCGGCGACGCGGCTGACGGCGCCCACCTGCCGGTCGCGGGGGAGCGCCGCTCACCCGCACGGCCCGCCAGGGATGCCCGCCGGTCCGCGAGTGGGAAGGCTGGTGGCACGGAGCGGGCAAGGAGCGGGCACGTCGAGGGCGCGGAGCGGGCGCCGGTCGGGCGCGTGCGGGGCGAGAGGCGGACACGGGATGGGTCAGGACGGCAGGGGCGGGACGGGGTCGACGGGCACCGGCCCACCCGCGGCCGCGAGGCTGCTGGCGCGCCTGGCCGTGCTCGCGGTGATCGGGTCCGTGGTCGTGGTGGTCCTGGCGGTCGGCGAGGGCGGCCTGGAGGTCCTCCTCGCCGGATTCCTCGGACTCGTCGTGTGTGCCGCGGGCGTCTGGTGGTTCGTGGCCCACCGGGGCGCCGTCCGCTTTCTGGGGGCGCTCCTCGCGATCGCCGCGCCGGTCGGCGTCGTGGTGCTCTTCGTGCACGACGGACTGTGGCTGACGGCTCTGGTACTGGTCCTGTGCTGGGGTGTCGCGCTGGCCTGCGCCCGGTCGGCGTTGCGCAAGGCCCGTCCCCGACGGGTCGGGCGGGGAGTCACCGCACCCCGGCCCCGAAGCCCGTACCTCATCATGAACCCGAAGTCGGGGGGCGGGAAGGTGGGCCGCTTCGGGCTGGTCGAGCGGGCGCGGGCACTCGGCGCCCGGGTGACCCTGCTCGATCCCGACGCCCCCGCCGACGTGGCCGAACTGGCCCGCGAGGCGGTCGCCGAGGGGGCGGACCTGCTCGGCGTCGCCGGCGGCGACGGCACCCAGGCCCTGGTCGCGGCGGTCGCCGCCGCACACGACCTGCCCTTCCTCGTCGTCTCGGCCGGCACCCGCAACCACTTCGCCATGGACCTCGGCCTCGACCGGTCCGACCCGGCCCGCTGCCTCGACGCGCTGACGGACGGGGAGGAGCTCCGGATCGACCTCGGTGACGTCGCGGGCCGCGCCTTCGTCAACACGGTGTCCTTCGGCGTCTACGCCGACGTCGTCCAACGCCCCGAGTACCGCGACGACAAGGCCGGCACGGCCCTGACCCTCATGCCGGACCTGCTGGTCGGCGAAGGCGTGCGGCGGCTCGACGCGCGCATCGACGGCACGCCGCTCGTGTCCCAGCAGGCACTGCTGATCAGCAACAACCCGTACATCTCGCCCGATGTGGTGAGCGGTGGAGGCCGCAGGCCGAGTCTTCACGACGGCGAGCTGGGTGTCTTGGGGATCCGGGTGGAGGGCGCGGCCGAGGCCGCGGACCTCGCGGTGCGCGGCTCGCAGTCCACCGGGCTGACCGTCACCACCGCGCGGCGGGTCGAGGTGACCTCCTCGGCGGGGCAGGGCTCCGGTGCGGACGAGATCCCCGTGGCGGTGGACGGGGAGGCACTGCGCATGACCACGCCGGTCGTGTGCACCGTGCGTCCGGGCGCGCTGCGGGTCCTGGTGCCACGGGACCGCCCGGGCGTCGCGGCCCCCGCTCCGCGGGTGAACTGGCGACAGCTCCTCGACCTCGCCTTCGGCCGTCCCGGAAGGACCCCGGAAGAGGGGGGTTCGGAAGAGGGGGCTTCGGAAGAGGGGAACTCGGCGGCGGGGACCTCCGGAGGACAGAGCGGCTGACCTTCCCGGTCGCCGGGCCCGAACCGCGGTGCCGCCCGCGAGCGCCGCGATGCCGCCCGCGATCGCGGAATGGCTGCGCCCGGTCGGGTTCATGGTGGAGTCGATCAGTCGTGCGGTCGCGTCGGCCAACTGTTCGGGCAGTGAGGCCTGTTCGGGCTGTTCGGCCGTTCGGCCCCGTCGGACCGGATGAGGCACACCGATCGCGGCTGCAGTTCGTTTTCCACCACAGCGGCGCTATCCGGCCAACATTCTGACGATTTCGACTCCCCGGACAACCGGAAATCCGGTCCCTTCCTCTCACCGCACGGGCGCAGCGAGTGCCTCTCACGGGCCCGCCGGACGGTTGTCCCGTCCCGCAGGGCCGGGTGGCCCGCTGCCTGCTCCCTTCCACAGCATCCGGAGGACGAGGGAACGATGACCACAACGCGCACCACCCGGCTGCGGCGTCCGCTGCTCGCCGGTACCACGGCCGTCGCCGTCATGGCCGTGACGGCCGGCTTCATGACCGTGACGTCGGAGCAGGCGAAGGCCGCGACCGGGCCCAAGCTGAGTCTCATCGCGGCGACCGGCTCGGTCACGCTGACCTCCTGGAAGGAGGAGCCGGGCGTCTACCTGGACCTGGGCACCTACCTGACCGCGGAGGGAACACCGCTGGAGCTCAAGGTGACCCGGAAGTCCTACAAGGACCCGGTGACCATCACGCAGACCGTGTACGAGGGCGGCAAGGCCAAGGCGAAGACGCTGCCCCTGGGCACCGTGAAGGACTTCTCCGGACTGCCCGGCTTCGCGGAGATCACCATCACCGACAGCACCGGCAAGAAGGTCGTCACCCGGACGGAGGCCTTCTGTCCGAACAACGCCAGCGGTCGGGTCCGACCCGACGCGCCGGCCACCTCGAAGTATCCGGAGAGCTGCCCCACCAACCCCTTCACCCTCGGTTCCGTGTGGGGTGTGGAGAAGGGCTGGGCCGCCAACACCTACGCCGGTTCCTACACCCAGCCGGTGAAGCTCGCCGCCGGCACGTACACGGCCAAGGTCGGGGTCGCCAAGAAGTACCGCGACCTCTTCGGGATCGCCGACAAGCCCGCGACGGTGAAGGTCACCGTCCAGGAGCGCAGCTGGGAGGACGGTCCCGGCACGCCGGCCGCCCGATCGGCCGCCGCCGGTGAGCACGCCGGTCACGGTGCCGGCCACCAGGCCCCGGCCGGGCAGGCCGGTCACGGCACCGCCCACCAGGCTCCGGCCGGTCACGCCGGTCACGGGCCCGGGCACGCTCCGACGCCCGCCCAGGCCGGTGCGCCGGAGACCAGCGGCGCGGGCCCCTCGTACAACGTCGGCCACGGTCCGCTGAAGGCCGCGCCGCCGGCCCTGCCGTGGGCGCTGAAGAAGCAGCAGGCCGCGCGCGCCGACATGCGGGCCGACGACACCGCCGGGCAGACCGACGGCTCCCGCATGGCACCCGCCCTCACGCCGCTCGCCAAGCGGCCCGCCGGCAAGGCCTCCGTCCCGAACGTCCCCAAGCCCGACCTGCGGTCGCTGCCGGCCTACGGCATCACCATCAGCGACGGGGGCCAGGACGTCCCGGGCAAGGACTACCTGGCGTTCAGCGCCAACGTGTGGAACGCCGGTCCGGCCCAGCTCGTGGTGGACGGCTTCCGCTCGCCCGGCAAGGCCACCATGGACGCCTACCAGTACTTCTACGACGCCAACGGCAAGCAGGTCGGATACACCCCGACCGGCACCATGGAGTGGGACCCGCGTCCCGGCCATGTGCACTGGCACTTCACGGACTTCGCCAGCTACCGGCTTCTGAAGGCCGACAAGAAGGAAGCGGTGCGCAGCGGCAAGGAGGCCTTCTGCCTGGCCAACACCGACGCCGTCGACTACACGGTGAAGAACGCCAACTGGCACCCCTACAACACCGACCTCTCCACCGCCTGCGGCCAGGAGAACTCCATCTCCGTGCGCGAGGTGCTGGACGTCGGCTCCGGTGACACCTACACCCAGGACCTGCCGGGCCAGTCGTTCGACATCACGGACGTGCCGAACGGCACGTACTACATCCAGGTGCTGGCCAACCCGGCCAAGCAGCTGAAGGAGACCAACCTCGACAACAACTCCGCCCTGCGGAAGATCGTCCTCGGCGGCACGCCGGGCAAGCGGACCGTGACCGTCCCCGCGCACGAACTCGTGAACGCGAACTGATCACGCGCCGCACACCGCGACGCCCACCGGTCAGCGGCCGCCGGTCACTGACCGCCGGCCGCTGACGAACCGACCGCGGGCCACCCCGCGGTCGGTCCGGGCCGGACGGCCACGCACCCCGAGGACGCGGGATTCCTCGGGGTGCCGCGTGCGTGCGGGGGCGGGGCGGTCCGGCGGGTGCGTGTACGCCGTTCTCCCCGGATTCACCCCGGTGAGAGGCCCGAACCTGGCACGCTTGCCGCCGTGAGATACGTCGTGACGGTGGAGACGCGCCTACCCGATGGCTCGGACGAGCTGGAGGCGCTGCAACAGGTCGGCGCGTCCGTGCTCCTGGAGCGCGGGTTCGACGCCGTGGAGGGGATCGAGGGGCCCGACGGAGTGGAGATCGACGTCCTCGAGGCGATCGTGGCCGTCCATCCGGGCGGGGCGATCCTCAAGGTGTTCGCCCACGCGCCGTCCCTGGAGATCGCCGAGGAGGCCGTCGGCTCGGTCGCCGAGGAGGTCCTGGAACGCTCCGAGCTCCTGTCCGACTGGCTGGTCGAGAGCAGCGAGGTCAAGCTGCACCTCGACCTCACCCGGGAGAGCCTGGAGGGAGCCGACGGCCCCGAGGCACCCTCCAGCGACCTGGAGGTCAGGCGAGCCCGCCACCGGGCCGAGGCCGCCGCCCCGTCCGACACCGAGTTCGCGCGGATCCCGGACGATCACGAGGCGCAGATCAGGGTTCTGGCCCCACGCCTCGCCTCCTTCACCCCCTCCTCCTTCGGCGGCGGGGACCCCGAGGAGCCGGAGGAGGGGGAGGAGGCGTACGCCGTCGGTGCCGAGGCCGCCGAACTGGCCGCGGGTGCCCTGGTGTACGCCGCGGAGGTCCTCATCGACGAGCTGTACGACGACGTCAGGACACTCGCCGAGGAGGAGTCCGACGTCGCCGGGTGCGAGGGCGAACTCTGGCACCTCGACCGGCTTCCGCCCCGCTACGCCCCGCAGTACGACGAACGCTTCGCCCGCCGCTTCCTGGTGACCGCCGTCGCCCTGACCACACGGTTCACCGACGGCAGCTTCGACCGGCTCGGCTGCCTCGCGGAGGAGCTCGTCCTGAAACTGCTCCTCGAAGAGGCGCACGCCACGCTCGACCTCTTCGGGCTGCTCGGCGGCGAGGTCGCGGACGCGCTGGAGTGCTTCAGCACCGGTGTGTACGAGGACATGGACTTCGAGTGGCTCTACGACGACTCGAGGGACGGCATCGACGAGGATCCCGACCTGAACGCCATGGGTATCGCGCCCCTCGGCATCCGCACGTGGTTCACCGCGTTCGACGGCGGCAGATACGTCCACCCCTACGCCGCCGACGAGAAGGCCCGAGGAAGCGGCGCCGAGGGCTGAGGCCCCGGGACGTCCCGGTACCGGGGGTGTTCGGCGAGCGCCGATGCCGGCCGCGTGGTCCCGGGCGGCCGCCGGGCGGGACGGCGGTCAGGCCGGGCGGGGGACGTACGCGAGGCCGTGCGCGCCGGGTTCGCCGAGCCTGGCGACGTCCAGTCGGGCCACGCGCTCCAGCGTCTCCAGATCGACGATGTCGACGGTGGACGAGACGACGCAGGCCACATGGGCGAGCCGGCCGTCGGGCGACGAGGTGATGGTCAGCGGGAACAGGCCGACCTCGAGGTCGCCGAGGCGCTCGTGCCTGTCGGCGCAGAACACGCTGAGGCGCCCCGGTGCCTGGCGCCCGAGTCGGGAGTCCGGGTCGGGCACCGTGCGCACCTCGCCCGCGAGCAGCCTGCCCGTCGAGGTCAGGTGCACGGGCAGGACGATGTCCTCCGTGGGCAGGGTGCCGACGACCGTCGCCGTCCGGGTGTCGACGACCCTGATGCCGGTGGGCGGCCGTTCCCCGGCGGGGCCGGAGAAGTCGGCATAGGGCGCGGCGACGAAGACGTGCCCACCGTCGGCGGAGACGGCGAGGCCCTCGCTTCCCGGCACCTCGACCTTCGCGGTGAGGACGCCCCGGTCGAGGTCGACGACCGACACGAACGGCGCCTCCTTGTTGGTGGCGTAGCCCGTCCGGCCCGCCGGATCGATGGCGAACCAGTGCGGGCCGGGCGCGTCCGTGTCGATCCTGCCCAGGGGCCGCCGTGTCTCCGTGTCGATCACCACGACACCGCCGGGCCGGTCGCCGGCACCCTCCACGCTGACGTAGAGACGACCGCGCACCGGGTCGAGCGCCAGCCCGTGCGGCCCGTGTTCCGGGGCGAGGTCGACGACCTCGACGATGCGGCGGGTGAGGGGGTCGACGACGGCCAGTTCGGTGCGCCGGCCGCCGTTCGCGTGGTAGTAGCCCGAGTGGTACGTCAGGGTGCACCACAGCAGTCGCCGCACCGGATCGAAGCACAACTCGTGAGGCTCGGAAGGGACTTGGACCTCTCCGAGGTACCGGTCGGAGGCGGCGTCGAAGAACGAGACCGTCGGTCCGCTCTGACTGACGACGGCCAGGACGTCGCCTTCCCGGCCGGCACGGGGGGACTGCTGCACAGCGGCTCCTTGAAGAGCTGGGGGAATGCCGCGCGTCTTCGCGGGCATCTCCACTCTCCGCGCCGGGGGATGCCCCCAGCAATGCAAGGATTGGCTCGGAGTCATTGACACAGACATCAAAAATGCAGCTCAGGAGGCATCGATGGATCTCAACCTGCTGCGGTCCCTGGACGCCCTGCTTCAGGAGAACAGCGTGACGCGCGCGGCGGAGCGCCTGGGCACCTCGCCCGCGGCGGTCAGCCGTACCCTGGCCCGGCTCCGCCGCGCCATCGGCGACCCGCTGCTCGTCCGGGCCGGTCAGGAAATGGTCCCCACCCCGCGCGCCCTCGAACTCCGCGAAGAGGTCGGGGTGTTGCTGCGCGGCTGCGACAACGTCCTGCGTCCCGGCCCCGGTTTCGACGCGGTGCGTCTCCGGCGCACCTTCACGGTGCAGGCCGCCGACCTGCTGCTGGTGGGACTGGCCGGGACCCTGACCGAGCGGATCCACGCGGAGGCCCCGCAGGTGGACGTCGTCTTCCTGCCGGAGGCGATGGAGGGCGGAGCCGGGCTGCGGCAGGGCTCGGTGGACGTCGAACTGGGTGTACTGGGACACCTGGACCCGGAGATCCGGACCAGGCGGCTCACCCGGATGCCGCTGGTCGGCATCGCCCGCAGCGGGCATCCGCTCTTCGACGGGCGGATCGACGCCCGCCGTTTCGCCGCGGCCGACCACATCGGCATCTCCCGGCTCGGCAAGCGCCTCGGGCCGATCGACCGCGCGCTCGCGGAACGTGGACTCGAACGCCGGACCGCGGTCGTGGTGCCCAGCCACACCAGCGCCATGATGCTCGCCCGGGAGACCGACCTCGTCGCGCTCAGCCTGGCCGACTGGCTCCCGGACACCGTCACCGCCATGGGTCTGCGGACCTTTCCCATCCCTCTCGATCTGGCACCTCTGGACCTCGGGATGGCCTGGCACCCCCGCAACTCGGCCGATCCGGGCCACCGCTGGTTCCGTGAACACCTGGCGGCCGTCGTCCTGGGGCCGTCGGGACCGGGGACGCCGTCCCCCCGCCCCGCCGACTGACGCCGCCGGGCCCTGCCGCACGAGGCCCCTGCGCGCGGGTTCCGCGGCGGGAACGCGGGGGACTTCCGTCGACGGGCGGTTCCTTCGGCGGAGTCGTCAGGGGCGTCCGCGCCACTGGAGCACCTTGAGGGCGGTGCCCACCTCGATCGTGTGCTGTGCGAGGGGGCGCGGCAGGAGCTGGTCGGCCCGGGCGAGGCGGCGGAGCAGGGTGTTGCGGTGGGTGAAGAGGCGTTCGGCGGCGCGGGTGGCGTTGCACTGCTCCTCGATGAAGACGCGGAGCGTCCGGGTGAGCTCCGGCGGCGCGGTCTCCAGCTTGCCGAGGGTGCGGGTGACGAACCGGCCGGCGCGTTCGGGGTCGGCGGTGAGCAGGGCGACGAGTTCGACCTCGTGGTGGAAGGCCAGCCGGGAGGGGGAGGTGAGGCGGGTGAGCATCTGCTGGGTGGTCAGGGCGTCGAGGTGGCTGCGGCGGAACCCGTCCACGCCCGCCGCGGTGGTGCCGACCGCGGCGCGTACGTCCGGCAGGTGGTCCAGGGCGGCGCGCGTCCGGTCGGCGTCGGGCCGGCCGTGGACCCACAGCCAGCGGGTGGCGGCGGAGGCGATGACGCTCAGGGGGCGCGGCTCGCCGGCTGCCTCGGCGAGCGCGTCGGCGGCACGGTCGAGTTGGCTCAGGTCGGTGTCGGGGGAATCGGTCCAGACGATCGCGGCGGTGTGCGTCGGCTGCAGCCGGTAGCCCAGCCGGCTCTCGGCGCGCTGCTGGGTGATCGGCGCCCCCTCCAGGAGCAGGGTGACGGTCTCGCGGCGTTCCGCGTGGGTGCCGCGGGTGAGCTCGTCCCGCTCGGCGCGCATCCGGGCCGAGATCGCGCCCACGGTGTCGTCCACGAAGGCGGCGATGGAGCGCAGGGACACGTCGAGCAGTTCGCGCAGCTCCTCCGGATCGGTGGTGAGCGTGCAGGCGATCTGGGTCCACATCCGTACGGCGACGCTCTCGCCGACCCGGTAGGCGTCCAGGGCGGACTCGTCCAGGCCGCGCCGGACCATGTCCCGGGCGACGGCCAGCGGCGCCTCCGTGTCGTTGGCCGGCACCGGCTCGCCCGGTGCGCGGACATTGGAGGCCGCCCAGAAGAGCAGGTTGGAGCGGTTGGTCCGGCGGGTCCCGGCGGCGAGCGCCGGGTCGGCGGCGATCTGACGCCTGGCCTCGCCGGCCAGGGTCGCCGCGTCGAGCTCGGCGATCCAGTCGGGGGAGGGGGTGAGCGCGATCTCGGCACCCCGGCGGATCAGCTCCCGTACGCGCGGGGAGGGCGGCTGCCACGACATGCGGCCATCGTAGTGGTGCGGAACGTCACCTTCGCAGGGCTCTGACGGTGCGGTTTGCACGTTGTTACCGTGTGGCGGCGCCCGCAGCATGGACGCACCTGCCCTTCGACACCGCCAGGAGCGCCTCGTGCCCCCGTCCCCTGCCAGGTCCGCCGCCGAGCACCTCGACGTCCTCATCGTCGGAGCCGGGATCTCGGGCATCGGCGCCGCGCGCTACCTGAAGACCGAGCTGCCGTCGAAGAGCTTCGCGATCCTCGAAGCACGCCGGGCGTCCGGCGGCACCTGGGACCTGTTCCGCTACCCGGGCGTCCGGTCCGACTCGGACCTGCACACCTTCGGGTACGAGTTCAAGCCCTGGCGCGACGAGCAGTCCATCGCCGACGCGCCCCGGATCCTCGACTACCTGCGGCAGACCGCCGCCGAGAACGGCATCGACGCGCACACCCGGTACCACCACAAGGTGCTCGGCGCTTCCTGGTCGAGCGACGAGGCACGCTGGACCGTCGAGGTCGAACGCGCCGACACCGGCGAGCGCACCACCCTGACCTGCGGCTGGCTCTTCTGCGCGGGGGGCTACTACCGCTACGACGAGGGCTTCACGCCCCGCTTCGAGGGCCTGGACCGGTTCGAGGGGCCCGTCGTGCACCCCCAGCACTGGCCGGAGGACCTGGACTACGCCGGCAAGCGCGTCGTGGTGATCGGCAGCGGAGCGACCGCGGTCACGCTCGTCCCGTCGATGGCGGGCACCGCCGGGCACGTCACCATGCTGCAGCGCACGCCGACCTACGTCATGCCGATCGCGCGCCGCGACGTGGTCGCCAACGCGCTGAAGAAGTTCCTCGGCCGGCGGCGCGGCCACGCCCTGTCCCGGCGGAAGAACATCGCCCAGCAGCGTCTCGTCTGGAGTGCCTGCCGGAGGTTCCCCAAGACGGCGCGGCGCGTGATCCGCTGGGTCAACACCCGTCAGCTTCCCGCCGGTTATCCCGTCGACGAGCACTTCAACCCGCCGTACGACCCCTGGGACCAGCGGTTGTGCGCCGTCCCCGACGGCGATCTGTTCCGGGTGATCCGCGAGGGCCGGGCCTCGGTGGTCACCGACCGGATCGCCACCTTCACCGAGCGGGGCATCCTCCTCGAGTCCGGGCAGGAGCTGGAGGCGGACGTCGTCGTCACCGCCACCGGGCTGAACGTGCAGGCCTTCGGCGGCATCCGGCTCACCGTCGACGGCCGCGAGGTGCGGCTGCCGGACACCCTCGCGTACAAGGGCATGATGCTCTCGGGCGTGCCGAACCTCGCCTTCGCGATCGGCTACACCAACTCCTCCTGGACGCTGAAGATCGGCCTGCTCTGCGAGCACTTCTGCCGGCTCCTGGCCCATATGGACACCCACGGCCACGACAGCTGCCGGCCCGAGCCGTCGGACCCGGGGATGCCGACCCGTCCGTTCCTGGACTTCGGGGCCGGCTACGTCCGGCGCGCCGTCGACTCCCTGCCTCGGCAGGGCGACCGGATGCCGTGGCTGACCTCGATGGACTACCGGGACGACGTCAAGCTGCTGCGCTCCGGCAGCATCACCGACCCGGAACTGGTCTTCGCACGGGCCGCGGCCCGCGCGGAGGCGACGGCGTGACGGGCGGGGGGTGACCTCGTGACGGCGAGGTGTCGCCGCCCGTACCGGTTGTGCGCTGTCGTGCCAACCCCTGGGCGCAGGAGGTCAACACGTCCGGCCGGGTCGCTCGTAGCTTGAGGAAGTGCCGAGCCGCGAGGCAACGGGCACGTCACCGATTGCTTCGAGAGGACCCCTCATGTTCGACATCGACAAGGTGCAGGCCGCCCCGAGCAAGGATCTGCTCACGCCCGACAACGCGGTCATGCTCTTCGTGGACCACCAGCCGCAGATGTTCTTCGGCACCGGCAGCGGTGACCGGACCGCGATCATCAACAGCACCGTGGGTCTCGCCAAGGCCGCTGCGGCCTTCGACGTGCCGGCCGTCCTCACCACGGTCGCCGCCGAGTCGTTCTCCGGCCCCCTGCTGCCGCAGCTCGCCGAGGTGTTCCCCAAGAACGAGGTCATCGACCGCACCACCATGAACGCCTGGGAGGACGAGGCGCTCGTCGCGGCGGTCAAGGCGACCGGCCGGAAGAAGATCGTTCTGTCGGGTCTGTGGACCGAGGTCTGCCTCGTGCTGCCCGCGCTCTCGGCGCTCGAGCAGGGTTACGAGGTGTACGTCGTGACCGACGCCTCCGGTGGCGTCAGCCCGGCCGCCCACGAGCACGCGCTCCAGCGGATGATCGCCGCCGGCGCGGTGCCCGTGACCTGGGTCCAGGTCCTCCTGGAACTCCAGCGCGACTGGGCGCGCCAGGAGACGTACGGCGCCGTCATGGAGATCGTCAAGGCCCACGCGGGCGCCTACGGTCTGGGCGTCGTGTACGCGCAGAGCGTCATCGGCGCGCACGCGGCCGGCTGACCCCTGTGGACACCGGCATTCTGATCCTGCGTCTGCTGGTGGGACTGCTCGTCGCCGGCCACGGCGTGCAGAAGGTCAGCTCGCACCTGGGCGGCAGGGGACTCCGGGGCGGCACCGCGGAGTTCCGTGCCGACGGCTTCCGCGGCGGCGCCCTCACCGCCCTGGCCGCGGGCGGGGGTCAGATCGGATCGGGCCTGCTGCTCGCGGCCGGCCTTCTGACCCCGCTCGCCGCGACCGGGGTCATCGGGGTCATGACGGTCGCGCTCACCGTGAAGTGGCGCCACGGGCTCTGGGTGCAGAACGACGGATACGAGTACCCGCTCGTCCTCATCGGCACGGCTTCCGCCCTCGCCGCCACCGGCCCCGGCGCCCGGTCCCTCGACGCGGCCCTCGGCCTCACGCCGTACCCGCTGTGGTGGGCCGCCCTCGCGCTCGCGGCCGGTCTTGGCAGCGGACTCCTCACCCGGCTCGTCCTGCACCGGCCCGCCGCCCCGGAGCCCGCCGAGCACTGAGCGCGAGCACGCGGGCAGGGCTCGGCGATCCGCGTACCCGTGACCACCGGCCGGGTCCGGCGGCCCGCGTACCCGCGAGCACGAGGACCGGGTCCCGGCGGCCCGCGTACCCGCCACAGCACGGACCGGGTCCCGGCGGCCCACGTCCCCGCCGACCACACAGACCGGGTCCGGCCGCCCGTGTTCCCCCGACCGGGCGGCCGGGCCCTTCCCACCCTCTTTCCGAACAGGAGCACTCGATGGACACCCTCACGACCCCGCACGGCGGCGGCCAGCCGCTGCTGCACCAGAAGGGCGCCGAGACCCAGGCGTTCGGCACGCTCAAGCAGCTGCCGATCGGCCTCGGCCACGACACCCGCATGTACGGCTGTCAGCGGCTGAACCGCGTCCTCGCCGACACACAGATCCTCTACTCCCTCTACAAGAAGCACCACTGGCTCATGCGCGGGGCCACGTTCTATTCGCTGCACCTCATGCTGGACAAGCACGCGGAGGCCCAACTGGCCATCGTGGACGCGCTGGCCGAGCGGGTCCAGAGCCTCGGCGGCGTCGCCGTCGGGGACCCGCGCCACGTCGCGGAGCTGACATCCGTCCCCCGTCCGCCGGACGGCGTCGAGCCGGTGCCCGTCATGCTGTCGCGGCTCCTCGACGCGCACGAGCGGATCCTGATCGACGCCCGGGACGCCGCAGCCCGGCTGTCCGGGGAGGGCGACGAGGGCAGCGCCGACCTGCTCGTCTCCGATGTCGTCCGTACCGGCGAGGCGCAGGTGTGGTTCCTGGCCGAGCACCTGGTGGACACCCCGCTGGTGCGCGGCTGACGCACCCGCGACGTCGTCGAGGCCCAGGCGGACGGCGGCGCGTGTCCCCCCCCGTGCGTACGTGCCGGGCAAGGCCCTGCCGAGCCCCGCCCCGCCCCCCCGTACATCCCCAGAAGGAGAACCCCTCATGAAGAACCGTCCTGTACTCGAACCCGCCGCCCAGGCCTTCGCGGACGCCACCGCCCGGCCGCCGTACCTCTACCAGATCCCCGTGGCCGAAGGCCGGAAGGCCGTGGACGACGTCCAGAGCGACGACGGTGTTCCCCTGCCCGACGTCGACGAGGAGTGGATCACCGTCCACGGCGGCCCGACCGGCGACGTCCGCGCCTGGATCGTCCGGCCGCGAGGCGCCACCGGCCCGCTTCCCGTCATCCTCTACATCCACGGCGCGGGCTGGGTCTTCGGCAACGCCCACACCCACGGCCGGCTCGTCCGCGAGCTCGCCGTCGGCACCGGGGCTGCCGTGGTGTTCCCCGAGTACGACCTGTCGCCCGAGGCGCGCTACCCCGTCGCGATCGAGCAGAACTACGGCGTCGCCCAGTGGATCGCCCGCGAGGGGCACCACAAGGACCTCGACGGCAGCCGGATCGCCGTCGCGGGCGACTCGGTCGGCGGCAACATGACCGCCGCCCTCACCCTCATGGCCAAGCAGCGCGGCGACGTGGCCCTCGTCCACCAGGTCCTCTTCTACCCGGTCACGGACGCGAGCTTCGACACCGACTCGTACCACCGGTTCGGCGAGGGCTACTTCCTGCGCCGCGACGCCATGAAGTGGTTCTGGGACCAGTACACGACCGACGAGGCCGAGCGCGCCCAGATCACCGCCTCCCCGCTGCGGGCCTCCACCGAGCAGCTCACCGGTCTGCCGCCGGCCCTGGTCGTCACGGCGGAGGCCGACGTCCTGTGCGACGAGGGCGAGGCGTACGCGGCCAAGCTCCGCGCCGCGGGCGTCCCCGTCACCGCCCTGCGCGTCCAGGGCGCCATCCACGACTTCGTCATGCTGAACGCGCTGCGCGAGACCCGGGCCGCCGAACTCGCCATCGGGCTCGCCACCGACACCCTCCGCAAGGCCCTCGCATGACCGGGCCGTCGACGAGCATGCCGGTCGCGGGCCTCGTTCCCGCCCCGGTTCGGGAGGACGGGCACGCCGATCTCCTCGTCCGCAACGCCAAGGTCTTCACCGGTGACCCCGACCGGCCCGGGGCCCGCGCCGTCGCGATCCGCGACGGCCGGGTCGCGGCCCTCGGCGACGACCACGACCTCGCCCACCTCGTCGGGCCGGGGACGAAGGTCGTCGACGCCCTCGGCCGCCGGGTGATCCCCGGCCTCAACGACTCGCACCTGCATGTCATCCGGGGGGGTCTGAACTACGTCCTGGAGCTGCGCTGGGACGGCGTACGCAGCCTCCGCCACGCCCTCGCGATGCTGCGCGAGCAGGCCGGCCGCACCCCCAAGGGGCAGTGGATCCGCGTCGTGGGCGGCTGGACCGCCGAACAGTTCGCCGAGCGCAGGATGCCGACCGTCGCGGAACTGAACGCCGCCGCCCCCGACACACCGGTGTTCGTCCTGCACCTGTACCAGTCGGCGCTGATGAACCGGGCCGCCGTCAAGGCCGCCGGATTCACCCGGGAGACCCCCGACCCGCGCGGCGGGCAGATCGTACGCGGCCGGGACGGCGACCCCAACGGGGTGCTCCTCGCCGCGCCGAGCGCCCTCATCCTGTATTCGACCCTGGCCAAGGCGCCGGCCCTCGACGAGGCCGACAGGCGGACGTCGACGCGCCACTTCCTGCGCGAGCTGAACCGCTTCGGACTGACGTCCGCGGTCGACGCCGCTGGAGGGTTCCAGAACTTCCCCGACAACTACGCCACGGTCGTCGACCTCGCCAGGTCGGGGGAGTCGACCCTCCGGATCGCCTACCACCTCTTCCCCCAGACGGCCGGGCAGGAGCTCGCCGATCTGAAGCGCTGGACCGAGATGGTCAAGCCCGGGGACGGGGACGAGTGGCTCCGGCTCAACGGCGCGGGGGAGAACCTGACCTGGGCCGCCGCCGACTTCGAGAACTTCTCCGAGCCCCGGCCCGAACTCGCCGCCGGCTACGAGACCGAGTTCGAGAGCGCCGTCCGGCTCCTGATGGAGAACGGCTGGGGATTCCGGCTCCACGCGACCTACGACGAGACGATCCGCCGCGACCTGGCCGTCTTCGAGAAGCTCGCGGCGGAGGGCCTGTTCCCCGGCGGCAACCGCTGGCTCTTCGACCACGCGGAGACCGTCTCCGCGGACAGCCTCGACCGGATCGCGGCCCTCGGCGGCGCCCTCTCCGTGCAGAACCGGATGTCCTTCCAGGGCGCCGCGTTCCTCGACCGCCACGGCTCCGAGGCCGCCGCCCACACCCCGCCGGTCCGGGCCATGCTCGACCGGGGCCTGACCGTCGCCGCGGGAACCGACGCCACCCGCGTCTCCTCGTACAACCCGTGGGTCGCGCTCCACTGGCTGGTCACCGGGCGCACCGTCGGCGGTACGGCCCTCTACCCGGCCGGGAACCTGATCGACCGGGAGACCGCCCTCGGCCTCTACACCCGGGGCGGAGCACGGCTCACCGGCGAGCAGGACGTCAAGGGAACCCTGCGCGAGGGCTGTTACGGCGATCTCGCGATCCTGTCCGACGACTTCCTCACCGTGCCCGAGGACGTCATTCCCGACATCGAGTCCGTCCTCACCGTCGTCGGCGGGCGCATCGTCTACGCGACGGCCGAGTACGAGGGGCTCGACGAGGCCCTCCCGCCGGTGACCCCGGAGTGGAGCCCGGTCGCCCACTTCGGCGGCTACCGGAGCGGTGCCCTCCAGGCGTCGGCGGTGGCAGAGGCCGTCGCCGAGTCCGAGCAGCACCGCCGGTGGCGCGTCGCGCGCGGATCCGTACCCGAGACGGCGCCGTCCTTCGTCGACCCCTGCTTCACCCACTGAAAGACACGGGAAGAGCCCACACGATGAGTACAGCCTCCCCCGCCGCCGACGGCGGCGACGAAGACCCGGCCGCCCCGCCGGGACGCCGCTTCGAGCCGGACCTCCGGCCGATGACACGGATCAATCTGCGCCCCATCGCCTCACCCATGCCGCTCGGCTTCTTCACGATCGCCATCGCCTCCGTGATGACGGGCTGCCTCCAGCTCGGACTGTTCGACGAGGCGGCCCGCGCCGCCGTCGCCTTCACCGTGCTGCCGGCCTTCGTCCTCCAACTCCTCGTGAGTGTCCTCGCCTTCGGCGCCCGCGACGTGATCGCGGCGACGCTGATGGCGGTGTTCGCCGGGAGCTGGCTGCCCTACGCGCTCGTCATGCTCAGCGGCGCGCCCGACGGCCTTCAGGTCCTCGGGGTGTTCAACCTGGCGCTCCTCTGCTTCGGGGCCCTGATGACCGCCGTCACCGGGCCCAAGCGCGCGCTGTGGCTGGTCCTCGCGGTCTCCCTGCCCCGCTGGGCGGCCACCGGCCTCGCGGGCATCACCGGCGCCGAATGGCTGACGCGTACATCCGGCGCCCTGGGCCTCGTGGTGGCGGTGGTCGCGATGTACACGGCGTTCGCCCTGATGCTGGAGGACATGCGCAGCGAGCAGGTCCTGCCCATCGGCCGCAGCGGCCCCGCCCACCTCGCCGTGGAGGGCGACCTGTCCGTCCAGCTCCGCAACCTGGAACGCCAGGCGGGTGTGCGCCGCACGCTCTGATCGCACCCATCCACCCCGTCACACCTCGACAGCACAGGAGCACCCATGGAACCGCAGGTGACGGACCGGCCGGAGAAGTCCCGGTACGAGATCCTCGCCGGTGACGACGGCACCGAGACCGCCGGCTTCGCCGAGTACCACCTCTCGGAGGGCGAGATCGCCTTCATCCACACCGAGATCGACGGTCGGTTCGCCGGTCGGGGCCTGGGCGGTCTCCTCGCCCGGGGAGCGCTCGACGACGCCCGGGCCCGCGGGCTGCGGGTCCTGCCGTACTGCCCCTTCGTCCGGGGCTGGATCGGCAAGCACCCCGAGTACACCGACCTGGTGCCCGAGGCGAGGCGCGCCCGCTTCGGCCTGTGAAGCACCACACGAGCACCACAGATCCACCTCTCCCGTCACCAGCACCGTCCCCCGTCACGCACCGAGGAGTTCCCCCATGCCCCGACACGCCCGTCCCACCGTCGTCCTGGTCCACGGCGCCTTCGCCGACGCCTCCGGCTTCTCCCGCGTCATTCCCGAACTGTCCGCCGCCGGCTTGGCCGTGATGGCTCCGGCGGTGCCCAACCGCGGCCTCGTCGACGACGCCGCCTACATCGCCTCGGTGATCCGCGCCGTGGAGGGTCCCGTGATCCTGGTCGGGCACTCCTACGGCGGTGCCGTCATCACCCTCGCCGGCGCGGAGGACAACGTCCGCGCCCTGGTGTACCTCGCGGGATACGCGCTGGAGGAGGGCGAGAGCCTGGGCGAGCTGCAAGGCCGTTTCCCGGACTCCGGACTCGCCGACGCGCTCGTCCACACCCCGTTCCCGGTGGCCGGTTCCACCGAGACCGGCACCGATGTCTCGGTGGCGGTCGAGAAGTTCCCCGCCCTCTTCGCGGCGGACGTCGATCCCGGCCTCGCCGCGGTGCTCGCCGTCTCCCAGCGCCCCCTGGCCGCACGTGCCTTCTCGGAGAAGGCGCCCGTCGCGGCGTGGAGGACCAAGCCCTCGTGGGGCCTGGTCGCCTCCTCCGACCGCACGATCAACCCCGATGTGGAGCGCTACGGGTACGAGCGTGCCGGTATGACGACCGTCGAGGTCGACTCCTCCCACCTGGTCATGCTCGCCCGCCCCGAGGCCGTGGCGCAGCTGATCCAGGACGCGGTCCGGGCCACCGCCCACTGACCCGATCGTTCAAGTTCGAACGATTAGTCGATATTGTTCGAGCGCTGATAACTTCTGATCGCCCCGAGAACCTTTCGGCGGGCAATCGGAGGAGATACACCCATGAGGTTCGGCGCGAGGCTCGCTCTCGCGGTCATCACCCTCGTCGTCACCGTCACCGCCTGCGGCACCCCGCGGAGCAGCGATTCACGGGCGCACACCACCGCGGACTGCGGACCGTACGCCCGGTACGGCGAGCACCCCGGCACCGAGGTCACCGTCTACGCGGAGAACCGGGACCGGGAGGCCGACCTTTTCGAAGAGACCTGGGCGGCCTTCGCGGACTGCACGGGAATCGACGTCCAGTACGAGGGGGACGGAGAGTTCGAGGCCCGGATCCAGCTCCGGGTCGACGGCGGAAACGCGCCGGACGTGGCGTTCTTCCCCCAGCCCGGGCTCCTGGAACGCTTCGCGAAGGCGGGGAGGCTCAAGCCCGCGAGCGCCGGGGTCGTGGCCCTCGCGAAGCAGGGCTGGTCGGCCGACTGGAACGGCTACGCGACCGTGGACGGCACCCTCTACGGCACACCGCTGGTCGCGAACGTGAAGTCGCTCGTCTGGTACTCGCCCAGGTTCTTCCGCGACAGGGGACTGAGCGTTCCCCGCACCTGGTCCGAGCTGATGGCCGTGACGGAGAAGGTCGCGGCGTCGGGCGTCAAGCCGTGGTGCGCGGGCATCGAGTCCGCCGAGGCGACCGGCTGGCCCGTGACCGACTGGATCGAGGAGGTCCTGCTGCGTCAGCAGGGCACGGACGTGTACGACCAGTGGGTCGCCCACGAGATCCCGTTCAACGATCCCCGGGTGATCAGGGCCATGGACACCGTGGGGTCCGTCCTCAAGAACGACCGGTACGCCAACGGCGGTTTCGGTCCGGCCCGGTCGATGGCGTCGATCTCCTTCCAGGAGGCGGGCACACCCGTACTCTCCGGTGACTGCGCGATGCACCGCCAGGCCTCGTTCTACGCCGACCTGTGGCCGAAGGGCACCGAGATCGGGCCGGACGGGGACGTCCACACCTTCCTCCTTCCGGGGGCCGATCGGACGAGCCGCCCCGTGCTGGGCGGAGGGGTGTTCACCGCGGCGTTCGCCGACCGCCCCGAGGTGCGGGCGTTCCAGGAGTACCTGGCCACCGCGGACTTCGCGAACGCGCGCATGAAGAAGGGCCCGTTCGTCTCCGCGAACAGGGGAGTGGATCCGGCGAACGCCGCGACCCCGGTCGACCGGCTCTCGATCCAGCTCCTCCAGGACCCCAGGACACAGTTCAGGTTCGACGGTTCGGACCTGATGCCGGCGTCGGTCGGCGCCGGCACGTTCTGGAGGGGAGCCGTCGACTGGATCGGCGGCGCGAGCACCCGGCAGGTCGCCGACTCCGTCGAACGGTCCTGGCCGGAGAACTGATGTCGTTCGACGCCGTAGCCCAGCAGCCCAAGCTGATGTACCTTCTCCAGGGCCTCGCCGCCTTCGCGGCGGTGGTCTCCGTGATCCTCCTCGCACTGCACCGGGCGCCGGTACGGAGGAGGGCCGCGGCCCTGATCCTGCTGGCCCCCGCGCTGCTGCTCCTCACGGTCGGTCTTCTCCTGCCCGGCCTGCGCACCCTGGCGCTGTCGTTCACCGACGACGGGGGAGACACGTGGGCGGGCCTCGACAACTACGTCTGGATGGTCACCGACCCCCGGGCCCTGGTGGTGCTGCGCAACACCCTGGCCTGGGTGGTGCTCGTGCCGTCGCTGACGACCGCGGTCGGTCTGCTCTACGCGGGGGCCGTCGTGCGGTCACGGTTCAGGACCTTCGCGCTGTCCCTCCTCCTGATGCCGATGGCGATCTCCTTCGTCGGCGCGGGTGTCGTCTGGAAGTTCGTGTACGCCTACCGTCCCGCGGCGGTCGAGCAGATCGGGCTGCTGAACCGGCTCGTCGTCGCGTTCGGCGGCGAACCGCGGCAATGGCTCGTGGACTCCCCCTGGAACGTCATGTTCCTCATCGTGGCGATGGTGTGGACGCAGGCGGGCTTCGCGGCCGTCCTGCTGGCCGGCGCGATCAGGGCCGTTCCCGGTGAGCTCACCGAGGCGGCCCGGCTCGACGGCGCGTCCCCCCGGCAGATCTTCTGGCGGATCACCGTGCCGTCGATCAGGCCCACTCTGCTCGTCGTGGTCCTCGCCCAGGCGATCGGCACCTTCAAGGCCTTCGACATCGTCAAGACCATGACCGGCGGACAGTTCGGCACGGGCGTCATCGCCCACGAGATGTACGACCAGGCCTTCCGTTACGGCGAGACGGGCCGCGGCGCGGCGCTCGCCGTGGTCCTCTTTCTCCTCGTCACCCCCTTCGTCGCCCACCAGGTCCGGGCGCGGCGGAGGACGGGGTGACCTGCGTCCGGGAGCGCCTGGCCTCCCGTGCCTTCACAGCGATCGCCGTGGTGATCGCGGTCCTCTGGACGACACCGACCCTCGGTGTCCTGCTCTCCTCGTTCCGACCCGAGGAGGAGATCAGGACGACGGGCTGGTGGAGCGTGTTCGGTACGCCGCGCCTCACGCTCGACAACTACGCCGAGGTGCTGTCCGGCGGCGGGAACGGGTCGGGGCGGCTCGCGGAGCACTTCGTCAACTCCGTCGTCATCGCCCTTCCCTCGGTGCTGTTCCCGCTCGTCCTCGCCTTCCTCGCGGCGTACGCCCTGGCGTGGGTCGACTTCAGGGGGCGGGACGCGCTCGTCGTCGGCATCTTCGCGCTCCAGATCGTGCCGCTCCAGATGGCGCTCGTTCCCCTCCTGAAGCTCTTCTCCGAGGGCTGGCTGTTCCTGCCCGCCTGGCACCTCACCGGGCCCGCGCGGTTCGGCCAGGTGTGGTTCGCCCACACGGTCTTCGCGCTGCCGTTCGCGGTGTTCCTCCTGCACAACGTCCTGGCCGGGCTGCCCCGGGACCTCATCGAGGCCGCCCGCGTCGACGGCGCGTCGCACGGGACGCTGCTGCTCCGGATCGTGCTGCCACTGGCCCGCCCCGCCCTGGTCACCTTCGCCGTCATCCAGTTCATCTGGGTGTGGAACGACCTCCTCGTGGCACTGACGCTGTCGGGAGGAACGGCCGAGACCGCGCCGATGACGGTCGGACTGGTGAGCCTGGCCGGGACGTACGGCAACGAGTGGCAGCGGCTCACCGCGGGAGCCTTCGTGGCGGCGTCCGTCCCGCTGCTCGTCTTCCTCTCCCTCCGGCGGCACTTCGCACGGGGACTGCTCGCCGGATCGGTCAAGGGATGAGCCCCGACCGGCCCGAGGAACCGGAGGAGCACGGCGGGGCTGCAAGGGTCGGCCGGGCCGGGCTGCGGGGCCGCGAAGCCGAGCTGGAGCGGCTGCGCGCCCTGGTCCAGGCGGTGCGCGACGGCGAGGGAGGAGCGATCGCACTGCTCCTGGGCGAGCCCGGGATCGGCAAGACCGTACTGCTGCGGGAGACCGAGTCGATCGCACGCGCCCACGGATTCCTCGTCAGCCATGGACGCGCCGAGGAACTGCACGAGCTGGCACCCCTCGCCTCACTGGCCTCGGGGCTCCTGCACGGTGACCCGCCGCTGCTGTCCAGCACGGACTTCGGGGACCTCGCGGACCGCCACGACCAGCGCATCTGGCTCGTCGAACGGCTGGCCCAGCTCATCGAGGAGCGCTCGGCGGGCACGCCCGTACTGATCGCGGTCGACGACGTCCACTGGGCCGACCCGCTGAGCCGGTTCGCCCTGAGCGTCCTGCCGGCAAGGCTGCTCAGCTCCCCGGTCCTCTGGCTGCTCGCGGGCAGGAACGACCCGGAACTGTACGGGCGGGGCCCGCGGACCACGACCCTTCACCTCCGGCCGCTGTCCGACACGGCCCTGGCCGAGCTGGCACGCGACGCCCTGGGCGGGGAGGTGCCGCATCGGGTCGCGGAGCTCCTCGACGGAGCGGGAGGCAACCCCTTCCTCGCGGCCGAGATGCTCACGGGCATCGCCGCGTCGGGCGCGGACGGGCCGCAACCGCCCCGGAGACTGGTCCTCGGTGTACGCGACCGGCTGGCCGACCTCCGGCCGGACACCCTCCACTTCCTGCGGGTCGGCTCGGTCCTCGGCAGCGCGTTCAGGCTCGCCGACGCCGCGGCCCTGTGCGGCCGGCCCGCCTCCGGACTCGGCGCCGAACTGGACGAGGCGATCTCCGCCCAGCTTCTCCACGACGACGGCGAACGCCTCCGCTTCCGCCACGACCTGCTCCGCCAGGCGGTGTACGCCGACCTCACCCCCTCCGTACGCCGGGCACTCCACCGGGAGGCCGCCAGCCGCCTCGTCGCGGCGGGCCACAGCTCCACCGACGCGGTCCCGCATCTGCTGAAGAGCGCCGAACCCGGGGACCAGGAGGCGATCACGCTGCTCGGCACGGCGGCCGCGGACGTGATCGCCGTGATGCCCGACCTCGCCGCCGACCTGGCCGTACGCGCCCTGGAACTCGTCCCGCCCCGCGCGCCCACGGTGTTCGACGTGGGAGAACAGGCCATCGTCGCGCTGACCCGCGCGGGCCGGTACACCCGGGCGCGGGAGACCGGCGACGCGCTGCTCTCCCGGCAGCCTCCGCTGGACGTCTTCGCCCGTCTGCAGTCCGTCCTCGGCGACACGCTGTGGCATCTCGACGACGTCCACGAGCTGACCCGCCGCTCCACGGCGGCGCTGGCGGTCGTCACCGATCCGGTGATCCGCGCCCGGCTGACCGCCCGGCAGGCCCTGGCCCGGTCCCGTGGACGCGACCTCGCGGCCGCTCGCGAGACCGGCGAACGGGCGCTCGCCGAGGCGGAGTCGGCCGGCGACCGGGAGGCCCGCGTCCTCGCGCTGTGGGGCCTCGGCGAGACGGCCCTCAACGCGGGCGACGGCGCCGCCGCCGTCGAACACCACACGGCACTGAGCGTGTTCGACGCGGCCTTCCTCCCCGAGGAGGCCGTCGCACGGATCCACACGGACGACTTCGACACCGTACGGCGACTGCTCCGGACGGCGGGCGACGCCCCTCTGCGCCCCGCCATGCTGATCTGGGCCCAGGGCACCCTGAACATGGGGCTCGGCAGGCTCGACGACGCGGACGCCGACCTCGTCACTGCCGAACGGCTTGAAGCGGACCTCCGGGTACCCGGCAACCTGGTCAACATCCGCGTCAACCGCGGCCTCCTCGCGATGCTGCGGGGCGACCGCGAAGCCGCCGGGGAACACCTGGACGTCGTGAGGACGACCGTGGCCGACCGGCCGAACACGGGCAACCACGCCACGCACCAGTACCTCGAGGCCGTCCTCGCCGACGCCGACGGCGACCACGCGGCAGCGGGCGAACTGCTCCGGTCCGCGCAGCGGGACCACCCCTTCCTCCGGTGGCGACTGCTGCGCCCCCATGTCGTCCAGGCCGTGCGGATCGCCCTGCGCGCCGGGGACCGGACCCTGGCCGAGGACCTCGTGGCCCAAGCGGCGGAGCACGCCGCCCGCAACCCCTCCGTGCCGACCGCACAGGGGACGGCCGCCCACGCGGCCGGCCTGCTGAACGCCGACCGCGAACTCCTGGAGCGCGCGGTCCGCGTCCTCGCCACCGGCCCCCGGCCGCTGCCCCTCGCCGCGGCCTCCGCCGACCTCGGGCGTGCGCTGCAGAGCGCGGGCGACACCGCCGCGGTACCCGCCCTGAACAGGGCGTACGACATCTACGCGGCGGCGGGGGCGGACGTCGAGGCCGACCGGGTCCGAGCCGATCCGGCGCGGGCCACCAGCCGCTCCGGCCGGCGGGCCGGAGGCCTCCGACCACGCCCCGAACAGGGCTGGGACGCGCTCACGGCCACGGAACGCAAGGTGGCCCGGCTGATCGCCGCGGGCCACACCAACCGGTCGGCCGCGGAGGCCCTCGTCGTCTCCCCGCACACGGTCAACACCCATCTGGCATCGATCTTCCGCAAGCTCTCGGTGCGATCGAGGGTCCACCTGGCGCGGATCGTGCTCGCGGAGGGCGACACCGCGCCGGCCGGCGGAGGCTGAGTGACCTCTGCGCCCCCGTGCAAGGTGCGGTGCGCGCGACGACAACACGGGGTGCGGAGCCGGTCCTAGCGTGACGGGAGTACCGCGCCGCCCCGACGCGCGGACCAGCCACCCCGAAGCGAGGAAGCAACCCCATGCCGTACATCACCGTGGGCCAGGAGAACACCAACCCCGTCGAGCTGTACTTCGAGGACCAGGGGGCCGGGCAGCCCGTCGTCCTCATCCACGGCTTCCCGCTCGACGGCCGCTCCTGGGAACGCCAGAGCGCCGCACTGCTCGACGCCGGCCACCGCGTGATCACATACGACCGCCGCGGTTTCGGCCAGTCCTCGCAGCCGGCCACCGGCTACGACTACGACACCTTCGCGGCCGACCTGAACACCGTGATGGAGACGCTCGACCTGAACGACGCCGTCCTGGTCGGCTTCTCCATGGGCACCGGCGAGGTAGCCCGCTACGTGTCCACGTACGGCTCCGGCCGGGTCGCCAAGGTCGCCTTCCTGGCCTCCCTCGAGCCCTGCCTGCTCAAGAGCGACGACAACCCGGACGGCGTCGCCCCGAAGGAGTTCTTCGACGGCGTCGTCGCCGCCGTCAAGGCCGACCGCTACGCCTACTACACGGCCTTCTTCAACGACTTCTACAACCTCGACGAGAACCTGGGCAGCCGCATCAGCGAGGAGGCCGTCCGCCACAGCTGGGACACCGCGGCCCGCGGCGGCTCCTTCGCCGCGTCCGCCGCGCCGGCGACCTGGTACACCGACTTCCGCGCCGACATCCCCGCCGTCGACGTCCCGGCCCTGATCCTGCACGGCACCGCCGACCGCATCCTGCCGGCCGAGGGCACCGCGCGGCCCTTCCACAAGGCGCTCCCGTCGGCCGACTACGTCGAGGTCGAGGGCGCCCCGCACGGTCTGCTGTGGACCCACGCCGAGGAGGTCAACGCCGCCCTCCTCGCCTTCCTGGCGAAGTGACGCCGCACCGTTGACCCGCCGGGTGACGCCGGAGCCCCCGGCGTCACCCGGCCCCGGTTCCCCGGCCCGGGAACCGGACGAGCCCAGGAGAGCGGACACCCCATGCAGTTCGGCATCTTCACCGTCGGGGACGTGACCCCCGACCCCACCACCGGTCGCACTCCGACCGAACACGAGCGCATCAAGGCGATGGTCGCCATCGCGCTCAAGGCCGAGGAGGTCGGCCTGGACGTCTTCGCGATCGGCGAGCACCACAACCCGCCGTTCGTGCCCTCGTCGCCGACGACCGTGCTCGGCCACATCGCCGCCCGCACCGAGAAACTGATCCTCTCCACGTCCACGACGCTGATCACCACCAACGACCCGGTGAAGATCGCCGAGGACTACGCGATGCTCCAGCACCTGGCCGACGGCCGGGTCGACCTCATGCTGGGGCGCGGCAACACCGGTCCGGTCTACCCGTGGTTCGGACAGGACATCCGCCGGGGCATCGACCTCGCCAGGGAGAACTACGCGCTGCTGCGCCGGCTGTGGCGCGAGGACGTCGTGGACTGGGAGGGCACCTTCCGTACCCCGCTCCAGGCCTTCACCTCGACACCGCGTCCCCTCGACGGTGTGCCGCCCTTCGTCTGGCACGGGTCCATCAGGTCGCCCGAGATCGCGGAGCAGGCCGCCTTCCACGGCGACGGCTTCTTCCACAACAACATCTTCTGGCCCGCCGACCACACCAGGCGCATGGTGCAGCTCTACCGGCGCCGGTTCGCACACCACGGCCACGGGCGGCCGGAGGACGCCGTCGTCGGCCTCGGCGGGCAGGTCTTCATGCGCGGGAATTCCCAGGACGCCGTACGCGAGTTCCGGCCCTACTTCGACAACGCGCCCGTGTACGGACACGGCCCGTCGCTCGAGGAGTTCACCGAGCAGACCCCGCTGACGGTGGGCTCCCCCCAGCAGGTCATCGAGCGGACCCTGTCGTTCCGGGAGACCGTCGGCGACTACCAGCGCCAGCTGTTCCTCATGGACCACGCGGGCCTGCCCCTGAAGACCGTCCTCGAACAGCTCGACATCCTCGGCGAAGAGGTCGTGCCCGTACTGCGGAGGGAATTCGCCGTGGGCCGTCCGGCCGACGTGCCGGAGGCCCCCACTCACGCGTCCCTCCGAGCCGCCCGGGAGGTGTCCGCCGTATGAAGACCGTCGTCGTCTCCGCGGGGCTGAGCACCCCCTCCTCCACCCGCCTGCTCGCGGACCGGCTTGCCGAGGCGGCCCGAGACGAACTCGCCGCCCGGGGGCACCCGCCATCGGCCGAGGTCGTGGAACTGCGCGAACTGGCCGGTGACATCGCCAAGCACCTCGTGACCGGATTCCCACCGCCGCGACTCGGCGCCGCGATCGACGCGGTGACGACGGCCGACGGCCTGATCGTCGTGACTCCCGTGTTCGCGGCCTCCTACAGCGGTCTCTTCAAGTCCTTCTTCGACGTGATCGATCCGGACACCCTCTCCGGGAAGCCGGTCCTGATCGCTGCGACGGGCGGCACCGCGCGCCACTCCCTGGTCCTCGACCACGCCGTGCGCCCCCTCTTCGCCCATCTCCGCGCCGTCGTCGTCCCCACCGCCGTGTTCGCGGCCTCCGAGGACTGGGGCTCGAGCGGCGACGAGTACACCGACGGCCTGCCCGGCCGCGTCCGCCGGGCGGGCGTCGAGCTCGCCGCGCTGATGGCGGCGCGCCCGGTCGCGGAGGAGACCACGGACGACGTCACCGTCCTCGAACGGCAGATCGCCGACCTGCGCTTCGACTGAGACGGGCCCCCGGCCCGGGCGACGGCGGGGTGGTTCACATGGTTCATACTGATCCGCCGTATGAGCGTGAACCGAGTGACGACAAGCACCGTGCCCGAGGACCCCGACGGTGCCCGCACGCCCCTCCGCGGCAGGGACGCCGAACTGGCTTTCATCGAGGCGCGGCTCGACGCGCTCGACCGGGGCGAAGGCGGGATCATCCGCGTCGAGGGCCCCGTCGGCATCGGCAGGTCCAGGATCCTCGCGGAGGCCGCGGCAGCCGCGAGGCGGCGCGGGACCAGGGTGTTCGAGGGAGCGGCGGACCCCGACGCACAGTTCGTGCCGCTCGGCCCGCTCCTCGACGGTCTGCTCTCCGGAGAGGAACCGCTGTCGGGCGCCGGCCGCCTCAAGGACCTCGCCACGACGCCCGGCCAGCGCTTCTGGCTGCTCCAGGAACTGGGGGACCGCCTGCGGGAGACGGCCCGGAACGGCCCCCTGCTCGTCGTCCTCGACGACCTCCAGTGGTGCGACGACCTGACCCTTCTCACCTTCAACACCCTCGCGGCCGGACTCTCCTCGCATGCCATCCTGTGGCTGGTCGCCGTGCGCGGCGGCAGCGTGCCGTCGGGAGTGCGCACCACCCTGGACAGGATCCGGCAGGCGGGCGCGCACGAGCTGGCCCTGGGAGCGCTGGACGACCGGGCGACCGCACGGATCACCGAGGACGTACTGGGCGCCCCTCCCGGCCCCGACGTCCTCCGTCTCGCCCACCGCGCCGAGGGGGTGCCACAGCTGCTGGTCGAGCTGCTCGACTCGCTGCGGGAGGCGGTGGTGATCGTGAACGGCACGGCCGGGCTGCCGGCCGGACCCCCGGCCCCGCGCGAACTCCCCGCCGTGGCACGCCGCCTCGACCAACTGTCCGACGAGGCAAGGGAGCTGGTGCAGACGGCGGCCGCCGCGGGCGGCCCGGTCACCGTCGCGCTGCTGGGCGAACTCCTCGGCAGGTCCTCGGCGGCGCTCATCACAGCGGTACGGGAATCCCTCGACGCCGATCTGCTCACCGAGAGCGGCGATCGGCTCGCCTTCCGCCACGACCTGGTCCGCGAGGCGGTGGAAGCAGGCCTTCCCCTGCCCCTGCGCCGGGCCCTGCGCGGTCAAGCGGCCGAGCCGGCGCCGGGGAGCGCGGCCGCCCCCGTACGGCGTCCCGGACCGTGGGCCGGGAAGGCACCGACAGACGCGGAGGACGGCAGCGCGCGGCCGCGGGACGCGACCGAGGCCGACCGGCTGCGCACCGCCGCGGCGGAACTCGCGGTCACCGCTCCCGGACCCGCCGCGGAACGCAGCCTCAGAGCCCTGGAACTCACCGCGGCGGACGCTCCCGAGCGGCCGCGGGTCATCGCGGAGACGATCCCGCTGCTCTGGCAGACGGGCCACGCCGCCCAGGCCCGTGAGCTGGGCGCCTCCGCCCTGGCGACCGGCGGTCTCGGACCCGAGGACGAGGCGCGCATACGCCTCGCCCTGGCCCGCCTCGCCGCACCGTTCGACTTCTCCGAGGCGGTCCGGCAGGCCCGCGCCGGGGCGGCACTGCCCGGGATCCCCGACGGTGTGAGGGGGCGGCTGCTCGCCGTGCTCGCCGTCGGCCTGTCGATGTCGGGCGAGCACACGGCGGCCGAGCGGGTCGCCGCGGAGGCGTGGGAGACCGCGGCGGCGGCGGGGGACCGCTCCGCCGAGGCCACGCTGACGACGGTCCGTTCGGCCGTGAGCTTCCACCGCATGGACCTGGCCGAGGCGTTCCGGCAGGCCGAGCGGTCCGCCGCGCTGGCCGACGCCCTGGGAGTCAGCACCTCGCTGTGGGTTCCGGAGGCCCTGTGGCACGCCCTCCTGTCGAACACCACCGGACGCTCGGCGGAGGCGCTCGCCGCCACGGAGGAGGGCATCCGGATCACCGGGGAGCAGGGCCGGACCACCGCAACCCGCATGTGGCTCATGACCCGCTCCCGCATACTCCTGGAGGCCGGACGGCTGACGGAGGCCAGGGCAGACGCCGAAGCCGCGTCCGCGACGGCCGCCGATCCAGGCCCGGGCAACCTCGCCGACGTCACGCTCCGGTACGTGATGATGCGCGTCGCCCTCCACACCGACGACCGGCGGACCGCGCGGGCGTACGCGGCGGAGGCGAGGCGCATGCGCAGCGACGGCGCGCCCGTCGTCCGTCAGTTCGGCGCCTGGATGCTGGCCCTGATGGCCGACTCCGAAGGCCGGCCCGACCGTGCCATGGCCGAACTCGACGAGGTGATGACGTCGCCCGCCGCGGACCGGCCGGCCTACGCCGGTCTGGTCGACCCGGCCGACGCACCCGTCCTCGTCCGCCTGGCGCTGCGTGCCGGCGCACCCGAACGGGCCGCACAGGCCGTGGCCCTGGCCGAGCGACTGGCCGTGCTCAACCCCGACCTCACCTTCCTCGCCGCCACCGCCGCACACGCCCGGGGGCTCCTCGACAACGACCTCGCCCCTCTCGTACGCGCCGTCCGGCTGTACGAGGACTGCCCTCGGCCCCTGGCCCGGGCGTCGGCCCTGGAGGACGCCGGACGCAAGCTGGCGGCCACGCGTACGTCCGAAGCGGTGCCGTACTTCGACACGGCCCTCGCGCTCTACGCGCGAGCGGGCGCCGAACGGGACGTCGCACGTGTCCGCCGGCGCCTGCGGGCGGCCGGTGTCCGCCGCCGGCCCTCGACGCCCGGACTCTCCGACACATGGCCCGAGCTGACGGCCGCCGAGCTGCGCGTGGCGCGCCTGGTGGCGCGAGGGCTGACCAACCAGCAGGTGGCCGCACACCTCTCCCTCTCCCCGCACACGGTGAGTTCGCACCTGCGCCGGGCCTTCACCAAGCTGGACATCACCTCGCGCGGGGAACTGAGTCGGCTGGTGAAGGACCGCGACAGCGGAGAGTAGTCGCTTCGTATCCCGCGCGGGCGTCCTGGCAATGGACGATTCGCGCGATGTGCCGGCGTCGTCGCTTCCTCAGAATGATCAAGCGCCGCGGAGTGGAGATCCGCGGGGCACCGTCGGTCGAGAGAGGAACAGCGCATGACCGCAAGGCTCCAGCGAGCCCGCCCCGGCAGCCCCGAGCTCCAGGCACTTGTCGACGAGCTCGCGGAGCGGCTCGGCCGGTCCGTCGCCGTCGACGACCCGCTGGTCCGCATGGTCTGTACGAGCCGCCACTTCGGCGACGAGGACCCGGTCCGCATCGGCACCCTGCTGCAGGGCCGCGCCGACAACGCGAGCATCCGCTACGTCCTGGCCCAGGGCGTGACCCGGTGGTCCGGAGCCGGATTCCTCGACGGCCGTGACGACCTCGGACTGCTGCCCCGATACATCGTGCCCCTGCGCGTACGCGGGCACCTCCTCGGACTCCTCCTGGTGGTCGTGCCCGAGAAGAGGCTCGAGGAGCACGAGACGCGCGCCGTCGCCCGGGCCGCGGACGCCATGGCCGCCCAGATGTACGCGGAGCACATCGCCACCGACACCCGGAAGTCCGACGAGCGGGACCTCGTCCTCGAACTCGTCGGCACCGACGACGCCGCCCGTACCACCGCACGCCGGCGAGGCAGGGAACTCGGACTGCTCGGAGCGGCCGAGCACGTCCTGGTCACCGTCGTCCGGCTGAGCTGCGCGACCGAGCTCGTGCGACAGTCAGAGGCGGCCCTGTGGGGGGCGCTCGAGGGGTTCCGGCAGACGCGTTCGGCACAGGGCCTCATCGCGATCGGCCAGGAGCGGGCGACACTTCTCCAGCTGCGCGACCGTCCACCCGGCCAGGACGAGGTCACCGCGCAGTCCGCTCGCATCCTGGACGAACTCCACACCTTCCTGGGCCCGTCGGCGGCCCCCGTGATCGGCGTCGGTGGCCGCCACCCCGGCCTGGACGAGGCACGGACGTCGTACGAGCAGGCGCTCGTGGCGGCGCGCGCGGCACGCCGACTGCCCGCCCTGAGGGGCGCCGGCGACTGGGAACTCCTCGGGGAACTCGCGGTGCTGCTCCAGCTCCCCGATCGCGCCCTGAACACGTCCCTCGTCCCGAAGCCGCTCCGCACCCTGACCGGGTCGCACGGCGGCGACCGCCTGCGGGACACCCTGCGCTGCTTCCTCGAACACGCGGGATCGATTCCCCGGACCGCGGACACGCTCGGAATCCACCGCACCTCGCTCTACTACCGCCTGCGCCGGATCCAGGAGATCACCGGACTCGACCTCGACGACGGCGCCCACCGGCTCACGCTCCACCTCGGCCTCAGGGTCGAGGAACTCCTCGCCCCCGGCGTCGACGGAGCCGCCTGACCTCCTGCCCGCTTCGACAGAGCGAGGAGGATCCACGGCCCGATTCCTACAGCTCGCGGTGGTGCGGGCGGCGGGCCCCATTCGATGATGTTCGGGACGGGCGGGGATCGACATACCGCCTCTGACCAGGGGAGAGGTCATGGAACAACTGATCACGACGGACGGCGCGCGGCTCGCGTACCAGGACACCGGCGGCGAGGGCGTCCCCCTGGTGATGTTGCACGGCTGGGGGCAGACGCAGGCGATGTTCCGCCATCAGGTCGAGGGGTTGGCGCCCGGTCGTCGCATCGTCACCGTCGACCTCCGCGGCCACGGGAAGTCCGGCAGGCCGCAGCACGGCCACCGCGTCGCGCGGCTCTCGCGCGACGTGCTCGAACTCGTCGACCATCTCGGTCTCGACCGCTTCGACGCACTGGGCTGGTCCATGGGCGTCTCGGTGTGGTGGAGCTTCATCGACCAGTACGGGACCGGACGGATCCGGCGCTTCGTCGCCGTCGACCAGCCCGCGGCGGTCGCCGCCGTGCCCTGGACGACCGAGCGGGAACAGCGGGACTCCGGCGCCATCTTCGATGTGTCGGGGCTGCTGTACCTGGGCGCGGCCCTCTCGGGACCGGAGGGCGACACGGTCCGCGCCGAGTTCGTGCGCGGCATGTTCTCCGGCGAGCCCGACCCCGAGGTGCTGGCCTTCGTCGACGAGGAGATCAGGTCGACACCCGCCCACGCCGGCGTACGGCTGCTGTTCGACCACTGTGCCCAGGACTGGCGCGACGTGCTTCCCCGGATCGACGTGCCGACCCTGGTGATCGGCTGCGAGGGAAGCCATGTGCACCCCGATTCGCAGCGCTTCGTCGCCGAGCGGATTCCCGGCGCACGCCTGCACGTCTTCCCCTCCGACGTGGCGAACTCGCACTTCCCCTTCCTGGAGAACCCACCCGCCTTCAACGCCGTGGTGGAGAAGTTCCTGGCCGAGGAGCCGGCGAACGCGGCGTGAATCCGCCTTCCGCCCGCACGCGCCTATACCCAGGAATCCCCATGCCCCTCACACCGACGTCATGTGCACCCGTACGGGTGCCCCGGCAGGCGTCCGATCCGACGCCGCCCTCCTCCCGCCCGGGGCGGCTGGTCCAGATGCTCTCCGGGATGCCGGACACGAACGACCGGAACCACGTCTACCTCGGCGTCCACGTCCATGGGCGCGTCACCGTCGTCCACAAGCGCGCCCAGATCCTGCTGGAGCCCAACGACCTGGTCTTCTGCGACGCGTCCCGACGGCACCTGCTGCAGTTCGGCGAGGACTGCCGGATGATCTTCTTCCGGGTGCCCCGCTGGTATCTGGGCGTCACGGAGCCGGAACTGAACCAGGTGCTCGGCGTACCCGTACGCGGCGGCGAGGGGATCGGGGCGCTGGTGTCCGACTTCCTGACCGCGCTCGCCGCCACGACGGAGTCCCGCCGGTCCGCGATCGGGGACCGGCGCGCCCGGACGGCCGTGCACCTGCTCTCCGTCCTGGTCATGGAGCTCCTCGAAGCGGACACGACGGACGAGGCCGACGACGCCTCCGGGACCGTCCACGAGATGCTGCCCCGCATCCACGCCTACATCGAGGAGCACCTGATGGACCCGGACCTCTCACCGGAGTCGATCGCGCGCGCCCACCACATCTCCGTCCGGTACCTGCAGAAGCTCTTCCAGAACGACCGCAGCACGGTGAGCCAGTGGGTGCGTCGGCGCAGACTCGAGTTCTGCAGGCTCGAACTGGGCCGCTCCCGCCGGAGAATCACCATGGCGGCGGTGGCCCACCGATGGGGCTTCAGCAGCCCCTCGCACTTCAGCCGTACGTTCCGCGGGGCCTACGGCATGAGCCCCAGCGAATGGCAGGCGCTGGCGACCTCGGCCGTCGCACCGACCGCTCCCGACGCCCAGGACGGGCCGAGACGCTGAGCCGCGTGTGCGCCGCCATGACAGCGCGGATGCGTACACGTACAAGGGGCGCCGGTGCCACGGCCCTACCGTGAGCAACCGTCGCACGGACCTCCGGCCGAATCCCGGTCCGCCCCGGCCGTCGTGACGACGCCCCCCACACGCGGCCCGACACCGAGAAGAGAACTCGCATGACCGATCCCACCGTCGTCCTCGTGCACGGGGCCTTCGCCGACGCGACGGGCTGGATAGGAGTCATCTCGGAACTGCGGAGCAGCGGTGTCCCGGTGATCGCTCCGTCGAACCCGCTGAGGGGCCTGACAGCGGAC
Source organism: Streptomyces zaomyceticus (assembly GCF_014656215.1). Lineage (GTDB taxonomy): Bacteria > Actinomycetota > Actinomycetes > Streptomycetales > Streptomycetaceae > Streptomyces > Streptomyces zaomyceticus. The sequence continues at coordinate 79,133 of NZ_BNBZ01000019.1, forward strand.
GCCGCCTACCTCGCCTCCGTCCTGGCGCAGCTCGACGGCCCGGTCGTACTCGTCGGCCACGACTACGGCGGTGCGCCGATCACCGTGGCCGGCACCGCGGAGAACGTCGTCGCACTCGTCTACGTGGCCGCCTACGTGCCCGACGAGAGCGAAAGCCTCGCCCAGTTCCAAGAGGGCTTCCCCGGGGCCTCGTCGACGGGCCGTCTGAAGGAGTGGACGTACCCGCTCCCCGACGGCGACTCGGCGGTCGAGGTCACGATCGAGGAGGCCGCCTTTCCCTCCGTCTTCGCGGCGGACCTCCCCCAGGACGTCGCCGGCGCCCTGGCAGCGTCCCAACGCCCGCTCGCCACAGCCGCCTTCACCGAGAAGGCGTCCGCCGCGGCGTGGCGCACCAAGCCGTCCTGGGCCCTGGTGGCCGGGGCGGACCGCATGATAGACCCCGAGGTTCAACGGTTCGGCGCCGCACGGGCGACCGCCGCCGTCGTCGAACTCCCGGACGCCTCCCACGCCGTCGTCCTCTCCGAGCCCACCCGGGTCGCCGACCTGATCAGGGACGCGATACGAACGACGAGCCGGCCGAAGGCCACGCGACCGTGAGGGGCCTGCGAAGCGCGCCTCGGACTCGATGCGGCCCTGCTGCCACAGGTCGGTGAGATCGGCGGCGGCCGGCTTGGCTCGTCGGTGCGTTGGCGGAGGCTGCTCGCCAGGACCGAGATCGCCAGGTCCGCTGGCGCGGGGCGGAAAGTCGAGGGCCGGGTGGGGGGTCCTGACCACCAGTCCATGGCCCTGCAGCTCCTGGAGGTTGCGCCGTACGGCCGTGGGCGGCTGCCCGCTCGCCTCGGCCGGCGCGGCCGCCGTCTGTTCCGGCCGGCGCAGGAGGGCCTCGTAGAGCTGTTCCTGCGGCGCGGTGATTCCCAGGGCGTCCAGCACGGGCGGCTTCCCATCGGCTGTCGGGAGCGGGAGCAGCGGCGGACCGCCGTGGTCCGCCCCATCGTGGGATGACCGCCCCCTACGGCGCCGACCCGCCGACGACGCGCCGGTCGACCCCCATCGGACCGGCGCGTCCCGCGCCGTGACCGGCCCGAGGACGTCGCGGCCCTGGTGGCGCTCCTCGTGGGCCCCTCCGCCTCGTTCATCACGGGGTGGTCCGTCCGCGTCGACGGCGGCCGGCTGCTCCAATGAGACCGTCAACAAGCAAGGAGACGAACCGAAATGATCGAGCGAGTCCGCGCCGTCCTCGTCACCGCCGACGACACGATGCTGGTCATCCGCCGAACCAAGCCCGGCATCCCCGAGTACTGGGTCCTGCCCGGCGGCGGTGTCGAACCCAGTGACGCGTCCCGGGAGGCCGCCCTCCACCGGGAGATCCATGAGGAGATCGCGGGAAAGGCGGACATCATCCGCCTCCTCCACACGACGGAGACCGACGACGAGCGCCAGCTCTTCTACCTCGCCCGCATCGCGACCTGGTCCTTCGACGACCGCACCGGCCCCGAGTTCAGTGCCGAGGGCCGCGGCGAATACGTGCTGGAGGAGGTCCCACTGACCTTGGAGGGGCTCGACGGCATCGACCTCAAGCCCGAGGAGATCGCCCACGTGCTGAGGGGAGCCATCGGCGCCGGAAGCCTCGGAGTCGAGGCGTCGCTCTGAGCCGGTGTGTACGTCGTCCTGAGAGCGTGGGCGGCGTCCGGTTCTGCTACAGCCAGTCCCGCTTCTTGAAGACCACGTACAGACTCGTGCAGACCACCGCCATCAGCACCACCGCGAAGGGATAGCCTCCCGCCCAGTGCAGCTCCGGCATGTTGTCGAAGTTCATGCCGTAGATGGTTCCCACGAGTGTGGGTGCAAACAAGATTGCCGCCCACGAGGAGATCTTCTTGATCTCCTCGTTCTGTTCGAAGCCCGCCTCTGCCAACGCCCGCATCTCCGCGTTCTGTTGTTGCGTGACCAGGGTCGCGTTGACCGTCAGGATGTCCGCGAGTGCCTGGCGGAAGCCGTCCACTCGTTCGCTGGTGTGGGTGACGTGGTCGGCCACGTCGCGGAGGTAGCGCTGGAGTTCCTCGTCCGTGCCGTACTTCGCGAAGCCGGCCATCAGGCCGTGGAGCATGCCCACCAGGGGGCGGGTCGCGCGCTGGAACTCGACCATTTCCCGGGAGAGTTCGTAGATGCGGCGGGAGACCGCCGGGTCGCCGCCGAAGACCTCCGTCTCGATCTCGTCGATGTCGTTCTGGACGCCCGCCACCACCGGGGCGTAGCCGTCGACCACCGCGTCGAGGATCGCGTAGAGGACCGCTTCCGGTCCCAGGGCGAGGAGTTCGGGGTCCTTCTCCATGCGGCGGCGGACCGTGGACAGGTCCGGGGCGGCTCCGTGGCGGACCGTGATCAGGAAGTCCGGGCCGACGAAGACATGGAGTTCGCCGAAGTCGACCTCCTCCTGCGCGTCCAGATAGCGGGCGGCCCGCAGGACCACGAAGAGGGTGTCGCCGTATCTCTCCAGCTTCGGGCGCTGGTGGGCCTCCATCGCGTCCTCCACGGCGAGCTCATGGAGGTCGAACTCCGCTGCCAGGGAGTGGAGTTCCTCCTCGGTCGGCCGCTGGAGGCCGATCCACGCCATGCCGTCCGGATGCTCGCGCAGCTGCCGGAACGTCTCCGCGAGTGTCGTGGGGGACGAGACCCGGCGGCCGTCCCGGTACAGGCCGGCCTGCACCACACCCGGTCGCTCCGCCGGCGGTTCGGCCGGCGGTTCCGGGGGCGTGGCCGCGGGCTGCTCGGCCGGAGGGCGGCGCCACCCCGCGCGCGGGCGTCGGTCGGACATCTCGCATGCCTCCTCGGTCTCCGGCGGGACGCTGGGCGGTGGGGCGGGGCGTGGGCGGTCGAGCGTGGGGTGGTGGGTGGTGGACGGTGGGGCGAGGCGGTGGTCTGCGGGGTCGCGGGCGTTCCACGGCAGGATATATGGGGTGAATGGTTGCAGCGCGGGCTCCGCCCCGTGCGTCGTACGCCTCTTCCGGGCCTTGCGGACCATATCTGTCCGCAAGCCCGAGTAGCGTGCCTTTCATGGCCCTCAAGACGACCCACCCCGTGCTCGGTCCCCGCGCCCTGAACCGTGCCACCCTCGACCGCCAGCTGCTCCTGCGGCCCTCCCCGATGGGTGTCACGGAGGCCGTCGGCCACCTCCTCGGACTCCAGGCGCAGAACACCAAGCCGCCGTACTACGCCCTGGCCGCCCGCCTCGACGGCTTCCGGCCCGAGGACCTGTCCGAGCTCATGGAGTCCCGCCGGGTCGCGCGGATCGTCTCCCTGCGCTCCACCGTGCACACCCACACCGCCGGTGACGCCGACGCCCTGCGCCGCCTCGTCCAGGCCGGGGCCGTCGACCGGGAGCTCAAGATGTTCCGCAAGGGGCTCGACGGCGTCGACCTCGACCGGCTCGTCGCGCTCGCCACCGCGTTCGTCGAGGAGCGGCCCCGCACCCCGAAGGAGCTGCGCGAGCACCTTTCGAGCGAGTGGCCCGACGCCGACCCCCAGTCGCTCGGCATCGCCGCCCGCTGTCTGCTCGTGATGGTGCAGGTCACCCCCCGCGGTCTCTGGGGCCGCAGCGGACAGGTCGCGCTCACCACCACAGACGTATGGTTCCCCGGTCAGGAGCGGGAGGCCGCCGATCTCGACGAGACCGTACTGCGCTACCTCGGCGCCTTCGGCCCCGCCTCCGTCAAGGACATGCAGACCTGGTGCGGCCTCACCCGGCTCCGCCCCGCCTTCGAACGGCTGCGGTCCCGGCTCCTGGTCTTCCAGGACGAGGCCGGCACCGAGCTCTTCGACCTGCCCGACGCGCCCCGCCCCGACGAGGACACCCCGGCCCCGCCGCGTCTCCTGCCCGAGTTCGACAACCTCCTGCTGTCGCACGCCGACCGCTCCCGCGTCGTGCCCACCGAGCACCGGGGCCGCACCTGGACCGGCAACCAGGCCCACCGCGTCTTCCTGCTCGACGGCTTCCTCGCCGGGCTCTGGCAGCTCGACGAGCAGAAGGACCGCACCAGGCTCACCGTCGAGCCCTTCGGGCACGTGACACGCGCCCAGCGCGCCGCCCTCACCGCGGAGGCCGAGCGGACCCTCCGGCTCATGACCTCGCCGGACACCCCGTACGACATCGAGATCGGCGCGCCCGCGTCCTGAGCGCCCCGGCCCGCTACGGCAGCGCCCCCGCCCGTCGTGCCGCGACCACCGCCTCCAGACGGGTGTGCGCGCCCAGCTTCCGCATCGCCGAGCGCAGATAGCCCTTCACCGTCTCGGGGCGCAGACCGAGGCGCGCCGCCGCCGTCGCGTTCGTCGCCCCGGACGCGACCGCCGCCAGGACGTCCGTCTCCCGGGGGGTCAGGGTCACCCCCGGGGCGGGGGCCGAGGTGCCGGAGGCCGATTCCAGGCGGCCGCAGACCGCGAGCAGCCGTGCGCGCAGCTCCGGGTCCGCGACCCGGGGCGCCAGTTCGCGCAGCTCCCCGTACGCCTGGCGGACCTCCTCCCAGGACGGTCCCGAGGGCGTCGGCGTCAGGAGCTGCTGGACCTCTTCCCGTACGGCCAGGGCCTGCTCGACGTCACGGGCCGCCGCGACCGCCGCGTCGAAGATCCGCTCGCCGATCGGCAGGGCGTCGCGCAGTGCCCCGTACAGCACTCCGCGCACCTTCCGCCGTACGACCACCGGTACCGCGATCACCGAGCGCAGCCCCTCCGCCGAGACCGGGCGGTCGTACTCGTGGGTGATGTGCTGGGCCGAGGGGTAGTCGGTCACCGCGCACGGCCGGGCCAGGGCCAGGCACTTTCCGCCCAGGCCGGAGCCGGCCGAGATCGCGAGGCCGTGGAGGGCCGGGGTCACGGCGCCGTTCAGTTCACCGATCCGCAGCCCGCGCCCTTCGTGCAGCAGTCCGCCGAACACGACCGGAAGGCCGGTGGTGCGCCGCAGCCGCAGCAGCGCGCCGCGCAGCTCCACCGATTCGCCCTGCTCGCGCACCGTGTCCTCCTTCGCCGCCCTCGTGCCGGAAGGCTCCGGCCGTTCTCCCGCCGATCTCCGGCCGTTCTCCCGGCCGATCTCGCGCCGGGAGGTTCTCGCCGACCGCGCGCCGGGAGGTTCTCGTCGATCCCGCCACGGATCCTTGCCGCCTTCACCCCCGAACGGGGGTAGTGAGACCTGGGTCACTGATTACACGATGTCCGGGACCGGTCCCGCAACGAGGAGGACGTATGACGGCGACGAGCGCGACCAGCGCGACGGAGAGGTTCCGGGCCGCCCGGGACTTCCTGCTCCAGCATCGCGAGGACTACGAGACGGCCTACGAGGGCTTCGCCTGGCCCCGGTCCGACCGGTTCAACTGGGCGCTCGAATGGTTCGACGTCATCGCCGAGGGCAACGACCGGACGGCGCTCCACCTCGTCGAGGAGGACGGCTCCGAGACGAAGGTGTCCTTCGCCGAGATGTCCGCCCGCTCGAACCGTGTCGCGAACTGGCTGCGGTCCCAGGGCGTGCGCCCGGGCGACCGGATCATCCTGATGCTCGGCAACCAGGTCGAGCTCTGGGAGACCGTGCTCGCCGCGATGAAGCTGCGCGCCGTCGTCATCCCCGCCACCCCGCTCCTCGGCCCCGCCGATCTGCGCGACCGCGTCGACCGGGGCCACGCCCGCCATGTGATCGTGCGCGCCGAGGACACCGGCAAGTTCGACGACGTCCCCGGGGAGTACACCCGGATCGCGGTCGGCGGCGACGGAGTGGGCTGGCTGGGGTACGAGCTCTCCCGCGGCGAGTCGGAGGTGTTCGAGCCCGAGGGCGTCACGCTCGCCGACGACACCCTGATGCTGTACTTCACCTCCGGGACGACCGCCCGGCCCAAGCTCGTCGAGCAGACCCACACCTCGTACCCGGTCGGGCACCTCTCGACGATGTACTGGATCGGTCTCAAGCCCGGTGACGTACACCTCAACATCTCCTCGCCCGGCTGGGCCAAGCACGCCTGGTCCAACCTCTTCGCCCCGTGGAACGCGGAGGCCACCGTCTTCATCCACAACTACACGCGCTTCGACCCGGCCCGGCTGATGGACGAGATGGAGCGGAACGGCGTCACCGGCTTCTGTGCCCCGCCGACGGTGTGGCGGATGCTGATCCAGGCGGATCTGACCCGTCTGAAGACCCCGCCGCGCGAGGTGGTCGCCGCCGGAGAACCGCTCAACCCCGAGGTCATCGAGTCGGTGCGGCGCGCCTGGGGCGTCACGGTCAGGGACGGGTTCGGCCAGACCGAGACCGCCGTCCAGGTCTCCAACAGCCCCGGTCAGCGGCTCAAGGAAGGCTCCATGGGGCGCCCGAGCCCCGGCTTCCGGGTCACCCTGGTCGACCCGGTGAGCGGCACGCCGGACGTGGAGGAGGGCGAGATCTGTCTCGACCTGTCCACCCACCCGGTGGGCCTGATGACCGGCTACCACGGCGATCCCGAGCGCACGGCGGAGGCGATGGCGGGCGGCTACTACCGCACCGGCGACATCGGCTCCCGGGACGCGGACGGGTACCTCACCTACATCGGGCGCGCCGACGACGTCTTCAAGGCCTCCGACTACAAGATCAGCCCCTTCGAGCTGGAGAGCGCCCTCCTGGAGCACGAGGCCGTCGCCGAGGCGGCCGTCGTCCCGGCCCCCGACCCGCTGCGGCTCGCCGTCCCCAAGGCGTACGTGGTCCTCGCGGCGGGCTGGGAGCCCGGCGAGGAGACGGCGAAGCTCCTCTTCGCCCACTCGCGCGCGGTCCTCGCCCCGTACAAGCGGGTCCGGCGGATCGAGTTCGCCGAGCTGCCCAAGACGGTGTCGGGCAAGATCCGGCGGGTGGAGCTGCGCCGGCTCACCGCCGAGGGCGGCGGCACGGAGTACACGGAGGGGGACCTCGCATGAACGCGACCACGGAGATCTCGTACGCCCACGGAGTGTCCGCCACAGCCCTCCTCGGCGACACCATCGGCGCCAACCTGGACCGGGCCGTCGCCGCCTGGCCCGAGCGCGAGGCGCTCGTCGACGTTGCCACCGGACGGCGCTGGACGTACGCCCGATTCGGCGCGGACGTCGACCGGCTGGCCGGTTCCCTGCTCGGCAGCGGGGTCCGCAAGGGCGACCGGGTCGGCATCTGGGCGGTCAACTGCGCCGAGTGGGTCCTCGTCCAGTACGCCACCGCCCGCATCGGCGCCGTCATGGTGAACATCAACCCGGCCTACCGCGCACACGAGTTGGCGTATGTGCTCAACCAGGCGGGGATCACCCTGCTCTTCGCCTCGCTCGCCCACAAGACGAGCGACTACCGGGCGATGGTCGAGCAAGTCCGTTACGACTGCCCTGACTTGAGGGAGGCGGTCTACTTCGGGGACCCGGGCTGGGACGCGTTCCTCGCCCGCACGCCCGGCGAGCTGCGCCCCGAACCGCTCTCCTGCGACGAACCCGTCAACATCCAGTACACCTCGGGCACGACGGGCTTCCCCAAGGGGGCCACCCTCTCCCACCACAACATCCTCAACAACGGCTATTTCGTGGGCGAGATGATCGCCTACTCCGAGCAGGACCGGATCTGCATCCCGGTGCCCTTCTACCACTGTTTCGGCATGGTCATGGGAAACCTGGCCGCCACCTCGCACGGCGCCTGCATGGTGATCCCCGCGCCCTCCTTCGACCCGGCGGCCACGCTCAGGGCGGTGCAGGAGGAGCGCTGCACCTCGCTCTACGGGGTGCCGACGATGTTCATCGCGGAGCTCAACCTTCCCGACTTCGCCACCTACGACCTGACGAGCCTGCGCACCGGCATCATGGCCGGCTCCCCCTGCCCGGTGGAGGTGATGAAGCGGGTCGTCGCCGAGATGAACATGGCCGAGGTGTCGATCTGTTACGGCATGACCGAGACCTCTCCCGTCTCCACCCAGACCCGCCGCGACGACGACCTGGAGCGCCGGACCGGCACGGTCGGACGGGTCATGCCGCACGTCGAGGTGAAGGTCGTCGACCCGGCGACCGGGCTGACCGTCGGGCGCGGCACGGCGGGAGAGCTGTGCACCCGCGGCTACAGCGTCATGCTCGGCTACTGGGACGAGCCGGAGAAGACCGCGGAGGCGATCGACGCCGGCCGCTGGATGCACACCGGCGACCTGGCCGTGATGCGGGACGACGGCTACGTCCAGATCGTCGGCCGCATCAAGGACATGATCATCAGGGGCGGGGAGAACGTGTACCCGCGCGAGATCGAGGAGTTCCTCTACGGTCACCCCGGCATCGCCGACGTCCAGGTCGTGGGTGTGCCCGACGAACGCTACGGCGAGGAGATCCTGGCCTGCGTCATCCCCCGCGACCCGGCCGCCCCGCCCACCCTGGAGGACATCACCGCCTTCTGCCGCGACCGGCTCGCCCACTACAAGATCCCGCGCAGGGTGGAGATCCTCGCGGAGTTCCCGATGACGGTGAGCGGGAAGGTGCGGAAGGTGGAACTGCGGCAGCGGTACGGGGACCAGGGCTGAGTCGTCCCCTCCGGTTCCCGCCGGGCGGCGCGGGTGCCCCTACGGGGCGCCCACCTCCCGGCGCATGCAGACCCGCGGCCAGACCGAGAGGCCGTGGTCGGCCTCCGCGCGGCTGATCGCCCGCAGCCCCTCCGTGAGCGCCGGGTCGGAGTCGGTGAGCGGGCGGAAGCCGAGCCGCGCGTAGTACGGGGCGTTCCACGGCACCTCGGTGAACGTCGTCAGGGTCAGCGCCGCCAGGCCCTGCTCCCCGGCCGACGCCGCCAGATGCTCGATCAGCGCCCGGCCGACGCCCCGGCGCGCGGCGTCCGGATGCACCGAGACCTGCTCGATGTGGGCGGCACCGTCGACCGTGTCGGTGAGCAGATACGCGACCGGGCGGTCGGCGGCGTCCACCGCCACCCACGCCCGGCCCGCACAGCGATAGGACTCCAGGACGTCCAGCGGCAGCGGATCGTCGTCGGCGATCGCCGCCATGCCGAGCGTGCGGAACGGCTCGCCCGCCGCCCGTTCGATGTCCTGGAGCAGCGGGAGTTCGGCCGGAGCGGCCGCTCTGATGCGCATACGACAGTATGGCGCGGCCTCACCCCGCGCCGTCGCCCGTCACCGGACCACGTTCCTGCGGCGGCCGGTTCGGATCCACCTCGCCCGGCCGGTCCAGCAGCCCGCCGTCCCGCGAGAACCGGGGCAGGAACAGGGCGAGCGCCGGATCGCCGTACAGCGCCACGTACAGCTGGACCAGCCGGCCGTCCGTCACCTCGCGCCGATGCGCCGGCAGCGGGTACCGCTCCCGCAGCCCCGAGAGCAGCCGCCGCGCCGTCCGCGTGGCCGGTGGCAGCCGCAGCAGCGCCACCGCCACGAGCACCGGAACGGCGCCCACCGCCAGCGTCCCCGCCAGCCCCGCACCCGACGCCCCCGTCACGTACGCCCCCACCGCCACCGTCAGCGGTACGCACCCCAGCAGCGCCCTGGCCGCCCACCACCGTGCGGGCGGCCGCAGAAGTCCCGCGCCGCGCAGGTCCCCGCGCAGCGCGTCCACCGCCCGCCGTGCCTCGGGGCGCAGTGTGAGGTCGCGCAGCGCGAAGGCCCGGTGCAGCGCCCCGTGCACTCCCAGCTGCACGGGGTCCCGGGTGCGGCCCGGTCCGCCGTTGGCCCGAATCGTATGTTTGCGGCCCGCGGCGACGGCGCCCCGCTGATGCAGCGCCACGAGCGCCACGGTCACGGCCGCCCGCCGCCCGCCCCGCAGCAGCGCCAGGGCCTGCGGCTGCGGCACGCCGTCCGGGTCCGTCTCTTCGCTTTCCTCGCTGCGGGTTCGCAACAGCACGGCGGCGAACAGTAGTTGTCCGCAGGCCGCACCGATGAACCACCACATCCCTGTCGGCATGACGCCCACCCCCCGAAGGTGTTGTGCCCGGAGGAGCGTGATCGTCACGCGTGAATGGCCGGATTCGGATGCCGAGGTGTTGTGTGCGGTACGGTTCCGGGCCCCGGCGCCCTCCGACGTGCCGCCCCGTGCCTCAGGCGCCGCCCGAGGCCAGGTCGTCGGCGGCGGTGTTCACCGGCTGCGGGGTGCCGGTCAGGTCGAGGACGAAGAGCGGGAGCCCGATCTCGGCGGCCCGCGAGCGGGCCTCAGGGGTGTAGCCGGCGAGCGAGAAGAACACGCTCACCGCGGAGGTGCTCAATCCGTTCAGCCACAGGCACTCGACGGCCCGCAAACCGGTGGGCCGGGTGCTGGGGTCGACCTGTGCGACAAGACCCGGAGCCCGCAGATCCACCCCGGACGCGGGGCGCTCCTCGGGCTGCACGACGTCCCGGAACCCCAGCCAGCGCAGGTACCCGGCCGCCGCGGCGACCGCGTCCCGCGCGGTCCGGATCGTCAGCGGCCGGAACGTCCCGCGCACCGGGGCGGGGCGCGGGGCGGTCGGGGGCAGCGGGATGTGGGAGGGGTACCGCTCGGCGAACGTGCGGGGCCCGCCCGTGCGGGGCGGCGTCGTGGGGCGCCGGTGTGCGGCGGACCCGGGAGCGGAGCCGGCCCCGGGGACACCGGACCCTCGCCCGGCGCTGCCGGGACCCGTCCCCGCGCTGCCGGTCCCCGGATCCGTGCTGCCGGGGCCCGTATCCGCAGCCCCGAGACCCGTCTCCCCGCCACCGAGTCCGCCACCGTGTCCGGTGCCGGTGCCCGGGCCGGTGGACGCGGTGGTACCTCGCCCGCCCGAGGGGCCCGTACCGAACCACGCCGAGCCGGGCTCGACGGCCCGGTGGTGTGCCGTATCGGCGGAGCCGTCCGCACCGGGCGTGCGGGGCCCGTCCGCGGCGGCCGGGCCGGAGGGCGAGAGGGGGTCGGCGTCCGGGTCCGAAGGGGAGAACGGCGTCCGACCTGTGGAAGAACCGTCCTCGGCACCGGCCCCGCCGGCCCCACGGGCTCCGTCGAAACCGCCCCCGGTCCCACCCGCGAAGCCCCTGCTCGTGGCGTCCGCGCCGGCGCCCGTACCCCTGCCCCCGGCCGCCGTCCCGCCCGAGTCGGCTCGGTGCCGGCCGGGGAAGGACCCCTCCGTGCCGTGGCCGCCCCCGCCGGTCCCGCTCGCACCGCGCTCGTCCGTGCCGCTGCCGCTCACGCCCGGCCCGCCGAGCGCGCCCGGACCCGCACCCGCTCCCGTACCGCCGCCCGTTCCCGTCGGGGCGGCACCCGCTTCCGGCCACGACCCGGCGGTTCCGCCCGAGCCGCCGGAGCCACCGGCCGGACCGCGCGCTCCGGGGACGTGGAACGGCGGGTCGCCGGGGCGGCCGGGGACACCCGGTGCCGTGTCCCGGCCCGGCTGTCCGGTTTCGGCTGTCGTGCCGAGAGGTCCCGTCCGGTAGGGCGGCCCCGCGGCCTCGCCCGCCGTACGGGCCACCGCCTCCGTCCCGTCCGACGCGTCCACCGCCCTGACCGGCACCCGCAGGACCGTTCCGCAGCTGCAGCCCAGTTCCGGGTGGGGCCAGTCGTCCTCGCGGCCGCAGGCACCGCAGCGGACGGTGACCCATTCGTCCGTCCAGTTCCGGTGGGTGATGGGTTCCGCCGTCGCGCCCGCCGTGACCGGTGGCGCCACCGGGCTTCCGCACGCGCAGGGGAAGACGGGTGCCGCGTATGCCTGCGTGCGCAGGCATTCCGGGCAGCGCACCGGTACCGACTCGCCCACAACCAACCCCCTGTCGTTCGGTCCCATCGTCCACCCATCGACTGCCTCGGGGGAGGGTGTTCGGCCACTTCCGTGATCCCGCAGCGCGGACTTCTCTTGACGGCTCTCCGGAGCCCGACCTACATTGCTTCCGTATAGCAGAACAGTATTTCCGCATTACGGAAACAAGCCGCCCCGGGGTCCTGAGCCGACCGGTGGGCTTGGATCCGCCCGGCCGAAGCAGGAGCACTCCCATGCCTCGTATGACCGCCGCCGCAGCGGCCGTTGAGATCCTCAAGCGCGAAGGCGTCACCACCGCGTTCGGCGTGCCCGGCGCGGCGATCAACCCCTTCTACCGCGAGCTCAAGAACGTCGGCGGCATCGGCCACACGCTGGCCCGCCACGTCGAGGGCGCCTCCCACATGGCCGAGGGCTACACCCGTGCCAAGGCCGGCAACATCGGTGTCTGCATCGGTACGTCCGGCCCGGCCGGCACCGACATGATCACCGGCCTGTACTCGGCGATCGCCGACTCGATCCCGATCCTCTGCATCACGGGCCAGGCCCCGGTCTCGAAGCTCCACAAGGAGGACTTCCAGGCCGTCGACATCGCCTCGATCGCCAAGCCCGTCACCAAGAAGGCCACCACGGTCCTGGAGGCCGCGCAGGTCCCGGGCGTCTTCCAGGAGGCCTTCCACCTGATGCGCTCCGGCCGTCCGGGCCCGGTCCTCATCGACCTGCCGATCGACGTCCAGCTGACCGAGATCGAGTTCGACCCGGAGGCCTACGAGCCGCTGCCGGTCTACAAGCCGCGCGCCACCCGCGCCCAGGCCGAGAAGGCGCTGAACTTCCTCCTGGAGTCCGAGCGCCCGCTGATCGTCGCCGGCGGCGGCATCATCAACGCCGACGCCACCGACCTGCTGGTCGAGTTCGCCGAGGTGACCGGCATCCCGGTCATCTCCACCCTGATGGGCTGGGGCACCATCCCGGACGACCACGAGCTGGCCGCCGGCATGGTCGGTGTCCAGACCGCGCACCGCTACGGCAACGCGACCTTCCTGGAGTCGGACTTCGTCCTCGGCATCGGCAACCGCTGGGCCAACCGCCACACCGGCTACAACCTGGACGCGTACACCAAGGGCCGCAAGTTCGTCCACGTGGACATCGAGCCCACCCAGATCGGGAAGATCTTCGCCCCGGACTACGGCTTCGCCTCCGACGCCAAGGCCGCGCTGGAGCTCTTCGTCGAGATCGCCAAGGAGCTCAAGGCCGCGGGCCGGCTCCCGGACTTCTCCGCCTGGGCCGCCTCCGCGCAGGAGCGCAAGGCGACCCTGCAGCGCCGTACGCACTTCGACAACATCCCCCTGAAGCCGCAGCGCGTCTACGAGGAGATGAACAAGGCCTTCGGCCCGGAGACCCGCTACGTCACCACCATCGGTCTCTCCCAGATCGCGGCGGCCCAGTTCCTGCACGTCTACAAGCCGCGCAACTGGATCAACTGCGGCCAGGCCGGCCCGCTCGGCTGGACCATCCCGGCCGCCATCGGCGCCGCCACCGCCGACCCCGAGACCCCGATCGTCGCCCTCTCCGGCGACTACGACTTCCAGTTCATGATCGAGGAGCTGGCGGTCGCCGCCCAGCACAAGGTCCCCTACGTCCACGTCCTGGTGAACAACGCCTACCTGGGCCTGATCCGTCAGGCGCAGGGCGGTCTGGGGATCAACTTCGAGGTCAACCTCGAGTTCGAGAACATCAACACCCCGGAGATCGGCGTCTACGGCGTCGACCACGTCAAGGTCGCCGAGGGCCTGGGCGTCAAGGCGATCCGCGTCACCGACCCCGACAAGCTGGGCGAGGCGTTCGAGGAGGCCAAGAAGCTGGCCGTCGAGCACCAGGTCCCCGTCGTCGTCGAGGCCATCCTGGAGCGCATCACGAACATCGCGATGAGCAAGACGGTCGACATGAGCGATGTCACCGAGTTCGAGGAGCTGGCCACCGAGCCCGGCCACGCGCCGACCGCGATCAAGGCCCTCGCGGTCTGATCGTCCCCCTCGTCAGAGGGACCGACCCCCGCCCCGAGGAGCACCGGGGCGGGGGTCTCCCTGTGCCGCCACCAGCACCGCCCCCGCCTCCGTCCACTCGTACAGCACCGAACGGCCCGCCCGTCCCCGCCGTACGAGCCCGGCGTCGAGCAGTACCTTCAGATGGCGTCCCACCGAACCGAGTCCCTGACCGGTGAGTGCCACCAACTGGCTGGTGGACAGCGGTGATCCGAGCCGGACCAGCACCCCCGCGCGTGCCTGCCCGAGCAGGGTCCCGAGCGCCTCGGGCACGGCAGGGCCCGCCACGTCGGCCAGAACGCCCGCGCAGGGATAGACGATCGCGCTCCGCTCCGTCCCCTCCCACGACACCCAGCCGGTGGCCGGCGTCACCGGTACGAGCAGCAGCCGCCCCTCGACGAACGAACGCGCGGGGTAGTCGCGGGTGTTGACCTGGAGCCGGCCGTCGCCGAGCCAGCGCGTCTTCCCCGGGCACAGCTCGTCGAGCGCCGCCGCCCAGCCCGAGCGGCTCAGCCGTGCCGTCCGTGCCGTCACATCGGCCTCCAGCACGCGTCGCCGCCGTGTCCACTCCGGCAGCACCGTCTCCCGCCACACCCAGCCGAGTACGCCCGCGAGCCGCCGCGGCAGGTCGCGGGCCGAGCGCAGCGGCTCCGGCACCGGACCGCCGATCGCCACGGCCAACTGGTCGACGGCATCCGCCGGTCCGGTCGCGAGGACCGCCTCGACCTCCTCCTCGAAGCTCCGCTCGCGGTCGCCCGTCGGGGTGGGGGTGAGGAAGTCCGCGTTCCAGGTGGGTCCGATGGCCGCCCGCACCAGCAGCCCGTCGAGCGGATCGGCCGCGAGCCGCTCCCGGTACGCGGACAGGTGCCGGTCGAGCCAGGCGCGCTCGCCCGGGTGCGTCATCGCCCCCGCGTGCAGGGTCTTGAGCGAGGCGACCGTCTCGGCGAGCGGCGAGAAGACGAAACCGCTCCCCGCCAGGGTGTCCGTACCGATCTGCCACCAGCCCACGTTTCGCCTCCCCGCGAAACAGTACCGGCGGTCGGGGCGCTCCCCGAGACTCCCCGCATGCCCTGCTACCGCGATCTCTTCCGTACCCCCGAATTCACCCCGCTCTTCCTCACCGGCGCCGTCCACACCGCCGCCCAGACGGTCGTCGGGCTCGGGCTCGCCACGCTCGTGTTCCGCGCGACCGGCTCCCCGCTCCTCTCCGCGCTCGCGCTCTTCGGGCCCTCCCTCGCCCACCTGCTCGGGGCGACGACCCTGCTCTCGGCGGCCGACCGGCTGCCGCCGCGCGCGGCCATCGCCGGGATCGCGCTGTTCTTCTCCGTCGGCACCGCCGCCCTCGCGATCCCCGGGCTTCCCACCTGGGCGGTCTTCGCGGTCCTCCTCGCCGAGGGGCTCGCGGCCTCGCTCGGCGGCGGGGTGCGCCACGGCCTCCTGAACGAGATCCTCGCCCGCGAGGACTACCTGCTCGGGCGCTCGGTGACGAACATGTCCGTCGGCGTCTGCCAGATCCTCGGCTTCGCCGCCGGCGGTGTCCTGATCGCCGTCCTCGCGCCACGCGGCACGGTCCTCGTGGGCGCCGGGCTCTACCTCGCCGCCGCGCTCCTCGCCCGCCTCGGCCTCGGGGTGCGGCCGCCCCGCGCCGCGGGCCGGGCCTCGGTCGGCGAGACCTGGCGCACCAACCGCAGGCTGCTGTCCGCGCCGGCGCGGCGGCGCGCCTATCTCGCCCTCTGGGTGCCGAACGGCCTGATCGTGGGCTGCGAGTCGCTCTTCGTGCCGTACGACCCCGAGCGCGCCGGGCTCCTCTTCGCCTGCGCCGCGCTGGGGATGCTGGCCGGGGACACCGCGGTCGGCCGTTTCGTACCGGCGCGGCTGCGGGGCCGGCTCCGTTTCCCGCTCCAGGCGCTGCTGGCGGCCCCGTTCCTGGTCTTCGCCCTGGACCCGGCGCTGCCACTCGCGCTGCTCGCGGTGACGGTCTCGGCGATCGGGTACGGGGCGAGCCTCCTGCACCAGGAGCGGCTGATGGCCCTGGTGCCGGAGGAACTGAGCGGTCACGCCCTCGGCCTGCACAGCTCGGGGATGCTCGCCCTTCAGGGGGTGAGCGCGGCGCTCGCCGGCACCCTCGCCCAGTACACGTCGCCGCGCACCGGGATGGTGCTGCTCGCTCTCGCCTCGCTCGGCGTGACGTTCTCGCTGGCCCGGGCCGAGGCGAGGGCGCAGGACCCTACTCCGGTGCCGCCGAGCGGATCACGACCGTCTCCTCGCAGGGACCGTCGGCGAACAGTTTGAGCGCCTCCACCTCGTCCTTGTCGGCCGACAGACCCCAGCGCAGCTTGGTGGACACCCACTCTCCGACGTAACGGCAGTACCGGGCGGCGTCCGAGGGCACCCAGTCGGCCGGGTCCCGCCCCGCCTTGTCCTGCTTGCTGCGGGCGGTGACGGCGACGAGGGTCGCGGTGGCGCCCTGGTCGTTGGCGAACCTCTCGCGCCGGGCGGCCGTCCAGCCGGAGGCCCCCGACTCCCAGGCCTCGGTGAGCGGGACGAGGTGGTCGACGCCGAGGGCGGCGGGGTCGGAGACGCTCTGGCCGTCGTAGTACGAGATCCAGCGGCCGCCGGTCAGCGTGCAGCCCTCGCCGGTCTTCGGCGCGTCGACGGCCTCGGCGAGCAGGACCTCGGAGCGGGTGTCGCAGCCGTCCGTCGCGTCGAGACCGGCGTTCCAGTGCGGGAACGCGCCGGCCTGGAAGCCGTCCGGCTCCTCGGCCGCCTCGGTGAGCTCGGCGAGCGCGTCGGGCAGCATCACGACGTTCGCGGAGAGGGCGGGGGAGGGGGCGGCGAGCGGGGACAGGATGAGGGCGAGCGGGGTGAGCCCGCGCAACAGGTTCTTGATCACCTACGAGTGGATAGCGCCCACGGCGGGACGCGGTGGGCCCGAATCGCGGTGCGATCGCCCGAGCGGGTGCGGATCTTCACCGCAGAAACGATGCGCTGGCAGGCCCGCGCACACAAGAAGAGCGCGGAACCAGGGACCGTAAACCTGGTTCCGCGCCCTCCGGCTTGTACCCGCCCGACGGCACGAGGCTGGCGCGACAGGACGTTCGCGCCGCCGGGCGGAGTCTTCGGGTGGTGCTCTGCCTCCCCGGGGAGGGGGCGTTGGGACCGCGGCGGTGCCGACGGGCGGCCGGTGGTCCCCTTCTTTCAGGTCAAGAAGGGGGATCGGCGCCCTTACCACCGCACTGGCTCGACGCCGCCGCGGTCCTCACGCTTGTCCGGATCACCGGCCACCCCTCATCCGGGTCGGCGATCCGGACCACGTACGACACTGACCTCCCGTCAGGTGTCGTACGCAGTCTGGGTGTTGCTGGTCGGTCAGTCCTCGCGCAGGGCGTTGACGGCTTCGGCCACGCGCTTGCCGTAGTCCGCGTCGGCGGCGGCGAAGTGCGCGAGGTTCTTCTCGATGACGTCCTCGCGGGACACCTGGGAGAGACCGCCCGCGATGTTGGCGACGAGGCGCTTCTTCTCGTCCTCGGACATCAGCCGGTAGAGCTCACCGGCCTGGAAGAAGTCGTCGTCCTTGGTGTGCTGCGGCGCCTCGTGGGTGCCGGTCCAGCCGTGGATCGCGAGCGGGGCGGAGAGCGCCGCGTCGGTCTGGGTCGGGCCCTGGTACGAGTTGGGCTCGTAGTTCTTGTCGTGGCGCGAGCCCTGGCGGGTGGCCATGGCGCCGTCCCGGCCGTAGTTCTCCGCGACGGTCGCCTTGGGGGCGTTCACCGCGAGCTGGGTGTGGTTGACACCGAGGCGGTAGCGGTGGGCGTCCGCGTAGGCGAAGAGACGGCCCTGGAGCATCTTGTCCGGCGAGGGGCCGATGCCCGGGACGAAGTTGTTCGGGGAGAACGCGGCCTGCTCGACCTCGGCGAAGACGTTGTCCGGGTTGCGGTCGAGGACCAGCCGGCCCACGCGCTGCAGCGGGTAGTCGCTGTGCGGCCACACCTTGGTGAGGTCGAAGGGGTTGAAGCGGTAGTCCACGGCCTCGGCGGCCGGCATCACCTGTACGTACAGGGTCCACGAGGGGTTCACACCGCGCTCGATGGCCTGCAGCAGGTCGGTCTGGTGCGAGTTCGCGTCCTTGCCGACGAGCTCGGCGGCCTGGTCGGCGGAGAGGCTGCGGATGCCCTGGTTCGTCTTGAAGTGGTACTTGACGAAGAAGGCCTCGCCCGCCTCGTTGGTCCACTGGTAGGTGTGCGAGCCGTAGCCGTTCATGTGACGGTACGAGGCCGGGATGCCGCGGTCGCCCATGAGCCAGGTGATCTGGTGGGTGGCCTCGGGGGCGTGCGCCCAGAAGTCCCAGACGTTGTCCGCCTCCTGCTTGCCCGTGAAGGGGTCGCGCTTCTGGGAGTGGATGAAGTCGGGGAACTTGATCGGGTCCTTGATGAAGAACACCGGGGTGTTGTTGCCGACGAGGTCGTAGTTGCCCTCTTCGGTGTAGAACTTCAGCGCGAAGCCGCGCGGGTCACGGACCGCGTCCGCGCCACCGAGCGAGTCGGCGACGGTGGAGAAGCGGATGAACGTCTCGGTCTTCCTGCCGACCTCGCCGAGGAAGTTCGCCTTGGTGAAGCCGGTGACGTCGTCGGTCACCTCGAAGTAGCCGTACGCGCCGGAGCCGCGGGCGTGGACCACGCGCTCCGGGATCCGCTCACGGTTGAAGCGCGCGAGCTTCTCCAGCAGGTGCTGGTCCTGGAGGAGGAGAGGGCCACCGACGCCGGCGGTGGCGGAGTTCTGGTTGTCGGCGACGGGGGCGCCGGACTCGGTCGTAAGCACGCGCTTCGACATCGTGACCTTCCGTACGGGAGCTCTGCTGACGGTGCGAGGAGCGTAAATTCGGCTCGAACGTGACGTCAACAGTTTGTTGAAAAGGAAGTGTGGTGTTCCGGTCGGCGGCGACGCCTGGGCGCGACAGGACAGGTGTCAGCGCCGCCGCCGACCGGAAATCTGGGGCCCCCGCTCACGGGGGCGACGGGTCAGACCTGCTGGCCGGAGAGACGCTCGACGGCGCGGAGCAGGGCCGAGTGGTCCAGGCCGCCGTCACCCTGGGCGCGCAGCGAGGCCACGAGCTGGGCGACGACCGCGCCGACCGGGAGGGCCGCACCGACATTGCGGGCGGCGTCGGTGACGATGCCCATGTCCTTGTGGTGCAGGTCGATCCGGAAGCCGGGCTTGAAGTCCCGGTTCAGGAAGTTGTCCTTCTTGCGGGTCAGCACGGTCGAGCCGGCCAGACCGCCGTTGAGGACGTCGAGGGCGGCCACGAGGTCCACACCGGACTTCTCGAGGAAGACCACGGCCTCGGCGCAGGCCTGGATGTTGACCGCGACGATCAGCTGGTTGGCGGCCTTCACCGTCTGGCCGGAGCCGTGCGGGCCGCACAGGACGATGGTCTTGCCGAGGGCCTCGAGGATCGGGAGGGCCTCGTCGAAGTCGGCCTTCTCGCCACCGACCATGATCGAGAGGACGGCCTCGATGGCGCCGGCCTCGCCGCCGGAGACGGGCGCGTCGATGACGCGGATGCCCTTCTCCTTGGCGTTCTTGGCCAGGTCGACCGAGGTCTGCGGGGTGATCGAGGACATGTCGACGATCAGCGCGCCCTGCCTGGCGTTCTCCAGGATGCCGTCGGGGCCGTAGGAGATGGCCTCGACCTGCGGGGAGGCGGGCACCATCGTGATGATCACGTCGGCGTCCTTGACGGCCTCGGCGATCGACGCGGCGGAGGTGCCGCCGGCCGCGGTGAGGCGGTCCAGCTTGTCCTGCTCCAGTGTGAAGCCGGTGACGGAGTAACCGGCCTTGATCAGGTTCTCGGACATGGGGGAGCCCATGATGCCGAGGCCGATCCAAGCGATCTTGGGGAGGTTGCTCATGAGGGTGCCTCTCAAAACAAGGTGGTACGGGGGAGGGTCTCGGCCTGCCGGTCAGCGGGGCGGCCGTCCGGCGGGGCGGCCGGTCAGCGGGCCGGGCGGGCCTCGGCCGGGAGCCACTCGAAGGACGCGGCGGCGTCGGCGGCCTTGTACTCCAGGCCGATCCAGCCCTCGTACCCGGCCTTCTTCAGCTCGTCGAGGAGCTGCTCGAGCGGCAGGTCGCCGGTGCCCGGCGCGCCGCGGCCCGGGTTGTCCGCGATCTGGACGTGGCCGGTCTTCGCCGCGTACTGGGCGATGACCTGGCCGACGTCCTCGCCGTTCATCGACAGGTGGTAGATGTCGAGGAGGAACTTGGCGTTGCCGAGCCCGGTCGCCGCGTTGACCTTGTCGACGACCTCGATCGCGGAGGGGGCGCTCACCAGCGGGTAGAGCGGCGACTCCGGCTTGTTGAGGGTCTCGACGAGGAGGATCGCACCGATCCGGTCGGCCGCGCGGGCGGCCAGGACCAGGTTCTCCAGGGCGAGGGTGTCCTGGATCTGCGGGTCGACGCCCTCCACGCGGTTGCCGTAGAGCGCGTTGAGCGCCTTGCAGCCGACCGAGGCGGCGAAGTCGGCGGCCACCTCGATGTTGGTGCGGAAGCGGTCCGACTCGTCCCCGGGCACGGAGAGGGCTCCGCGGTCCGGGCCGGGGAGCTGCCCGGCGTAGAAGTTCAGGCCCACCAGCTGGGTGCCGGCGTCCTCAAGGGCTTTCCTGAGGGCGTCGAGCTCGCTCTGCTCGGGGGTGGCGGTGTCGATCCAGGGCCACCACAGCTCGACCGCGGTGAAGCCCGCCGCGGCGGCGGCCGCGGGGCGCTCCAGGAGCGGGAGTTCCGTGAAGAGGATCGACAGGTTCACATCGAAGCGCTGGTCCGTGAATCCCATGAGGGGCGGCGCTCCTTCCGTATCGCGGAAGTAAGTTTCTGTCTGACGGAATGTTGCAAGGAGGGCGAGGTGCTTGTCAAGAGGTCCCCGCAGGTCCGGGGCTCCCGTAGGCGGGAGTGGGGCCGTAGCGTGGGGCCATGGTGCGTTTGAGAGTGGAGTTCACGACCGAGCCGTTCGACCTCGACGAGGCGCCGGCGCACGCGGTCGTGGCCCGTGAGGTCATCCAGTCGGCGGAGCTGGATGCGGTCGACGTCGGCCCCTTCGGCAATACGGCGGAAGGGGGCGCCGACGAGGTGCTCACCGCCGTCGACGCGCTGCTGCGCGAGTCGCTCGCCGCCGGGGCCACCCGTGTCTCGCTCCAGGTGAACGTGATCGGGGAGGGCGAGAAGTGAACGAGCACCCCTTGGTCGCCGCGGTGAAGCCCCTGGTCGACGCCATGGGCGCCGAGCTCCTCGTCCCCGCGCAGGCGGAGGCCGACGACGTCGTCCTGGCCTGGGAGGGCGAGGACGTGCTCGCCGTACGCCTGCCCCAGCTGTCCGAATCCCTCGATCACATCCTGGCGGCGATGGAGCGGCGGCACGGGATGCCGCTGGCCGAGCTGGACCGCAAGGCCAAGCAGGAAGCCGTCCGGCTCCTGGAGGCCCGAGGGGCTTTCTCGGTGCGCCACGGAGTGGAGACGGTGGCGGGTGCACTGGGTGTCAGCCGCTTCACCGTGTACAACTACCTCAACAGGGAGACCGCCCTGAGCAGGGAAAAGGCCGCCAAGGGCGAGTAGTTGATCATGTGTGACCGTAAGCCGTCGTCCGGATGTCGGGACGACGGCTTTTGCGTGGCCGAGTTTTCAACAAAGTGTTGACGTTGTGTTGCGGAGGGCGTTAGCTATCCGCAGCCCGTCCGACGCACAGCGAAAAACAGCCACGGAGGCTTCCCGTGACTTCAGGTACGACACCGGGCCTCACCCGGTTCAACACCTCGGCGGACAGCGAGGCCCTCGCCGCGCTCCACGAGGTGTGTTCCAGTTCGGCGTGGGGGAGCAAGATCCTCGCCCAGCGCCCGTACACCACCGCCGAAGCTCTCTTCCTCGCAGGCGACGCCGCCATGGCCGAACTGACCGCCGAGGACCTTGCCGAAGCGATGGCGGGGCACCCGCCGATCGGTCGTCCGAAGGCCGGGGACCCGACCTCCTCCCGCGAACAGAGCGGGATGGCCGACGCCTCCGCGGAGCTCAAGACCGAGATGCTCGAACTCAACCTGGCCTACCAGGACCGGTTCGGACACGTCTTCCTCATCTGTGCCACCGGCCTGACCGGCGAGCAGATGCGCGACGCGCTCCGGCAGCGGATCGGCAACTCGCCCGAGGAGGAGCGGGAGATCGTCCGCACCGAACTGGGCAAGATCAACCGCATCCGGCTGAACCGACTCGTAGAGGAAGAGAGCTCCGCATGAGCACCGACACCACGGCCTCGGTGTCCACCCACATCCTGGACACCAGCGTCGGCCGCCCTGCCGAGGGCGTCTCCATCACGCTCGCGGCCCGCAGCGGCTCCGACGCGGAGTGGGTCGCGCTCGGAGGTTCGGCCACCGACGCGGACGGACGTTGCAAGGACCTGCCGGCGCTGCCGGAGGGCACCACCCACGTACGCCTCGACTTCGAGGTCGAGACGTACTTCTCCAAGAAGCAAGCCGAGGCGCAGCAGGACGCCCCCCGCGTAAGGGACAGCGGTGCGTTCTTCCCCGAGGTGGCGATCACGTTCGCCGTCACCCCGGGTGAGCACTACCACGTACCGCTGCTGCTCAACCCGTTCGGCTACTCCGTATACCGAGGGAGCTAGCAGACATGCCCACGATTCTCGGCCAGAACCAGTACGGCAAAGCAGAGAACCGCGTCGTCAAGATCACGCGGGACGGCGACACCCACCACATCAAGGACCTGAACGTCTCCGTCGCCCTCTCCGGCGACCTCGACGACGTCCACCTCACCGGCTCCAACGCCCACTGCCTCCCCACCGACACGACGAAGAACACCGTCTTCGCGTTCGCCAAGGAGTACGGCATCGAGTCCGCCGAGCAGTTCGGCATCCACCTCGCCCGCCACTTCGTGACGAGCCAGGAGCCGATCAAGAAGGCGCGCATCCGGATCGAGGAGTACTCCTGGGAGCGCATCGCGTCCTCCGAGGCCAACTCCAAGTTCATCGGGGCCGAAGAGGTCAACCACTCCTTCGCCCGCAAGGGCCAGGAGACGCGGGTCACCCAGATCACCTACGACGGCGAGCGCTGGGAGATCATCTCCGGCCTCAAGGACCTCGTCGTCATGAACTCCACCAACTCGGAGTTCTGGGGCTACATCAAGGACCAGTACACGACGCTCCAGGAGGCGTACGACCGCATCCTGGCCACGCAGGTGTCCGCCCGCTGGCGCTTCAACTGGACCGACGACGACCAGCGGATGCCCAACTGGGAGCGGTCCTACGAGCAGACCAGGAAGCACATGCTCGAGGCCTTCTCGGAGACGTACTCGTACTCCCTCCAGCAGACGCTGTACCAGATGGCCACGCGCATCATCAACCACCGCTCGGAGATCGACGAAGTCCGCTTCTCGCTCCCGAACAAGCACCACTTCCTGGTCGACCTCGAGCCCTTCGGCCTCAAGAACGACAACGAGGTCTACTACGCCGCCGACCGCATGTACGGCCTCATCGAGGCCACCGTCCTCCGCGACGGAGCCACGGCGCAGATCCCGGTCGACATGACCAACCTCTAAGCGGCATCTGAGTGCGGCCCCCGGCCCGCCCGCAGTCGGGCGGGGGCCGCACCGGACCGGAGGGATTCTCATGGCACAGCCCGCAAAGGGGCCGGCGCACGCCGAAGGCCCGTGTTCCACCCCGCCGGACACCACCCCGCAGGTCCATCCGGTGGACGAAAAGCTTCCCGCCTCGCGGCTCGTCCCCGCGGCGCTCCAGCACATCGCCGCGATGTACGCCGGCGTGGTCACCCCTCCGCTGATCATCGGCCAGGCCGTCGGCCTGGACGCGGCCGGGATGACCCGGCTCATCGCCGCCAGTCTGCTCATCGCCGGCTGCGCGACCATCCTGCAGACCCTCGGCATCCGCCGCTTCGCCGGCAACCGGCTGCCGTTCGTCAACGCCGCCTCCTCCGCCGGAATCGCGCCGATGCTCGCCATCGCCGAGACCAGCGCCCCCGGCCACCAACTCCCCGCCATCTACGGCGCGGTGATGGTCGCCGGAGTCTTCTGCCTCGCCGTCGGCCCCTTCTTCGGCAGGCTCCTGCGCTTCTTCCCGCCGCTCGTCACCGGCGTCGTGATCACCCTCATCGGGGTCACCCTGATGCCCGTGCCCGTCGGCTGGGCGCAGGGCGGCGACCGGACCGCCGCCGACTTCGGCGCCATGAAGTACCTGGCGCTCGCCGGCTTCACCCTCGTCGTCATCCTGCTCTTCCAGCGCTTCGGCAAGGGCTTCGTCAAGCAGATCGCCCTGCTGCTCGGCCTCTTCATCGGCACCCTCGCCGCGATCCCCTTCGGGATGGCCGACTTCACCGCCCTGCGCGAGGCGCCCGTCGCGGCCCTGCCCGCCCCCTTCGCCTTCGGCGCCCCCGAGTTCCAGCCCGCCGCGATCCTCTCCCTGTGCATCGTCATGCTGGTCCTCATGACCGAGTCCAGCGCCGGCATGCTCGCCCTCGGCGAGATCTGCGAGCGGCGCAGCGACGGCCGGACCATCACCCGCGGACTGCGCACCGACGGCATCGCCACCCTGCTCGGCCCCGTCTTCGGCGGCTTCCCGACCTCGGCCTTCGCCCAGAACGTCGGCGTCGTCTCGCTGACCCGGGTGCGCTCCCGGTACGTGGTCGCCGTCGCCGGCGGAGCCCTGCTGGTCCTCGGCGCCTTCCCCGTGCTCGGCGCGGTCGTCTCGACGGTCCCGATGCCCGTCCTCGGCGGCGCAGGCATCGTCCTCTTCGGCTCGATCGCGGTCAGCGGCATCCGCACCCTGTCGGAAGCCGGACTCGACGACAGCTCCAACATCATCCTGGTGGCCGTCGCGCTCGGAGCGGGCATCATCCCGCTCGCCGCTCCCACCTTCTACGCCGAATTCCCCGCCTGGGCGCAGACCGTGCTCGGCTCCGGCATCAGCGCGGGCGCGCTCGTCGCCGTCCTGCTGAATCTGTTCTTCCACCATCTCGGCACCCGGAGCCGTCACACGGCCCCGGCACTCAAATCCTCCTAGGGTCCTGCCGTGCCCACTCCACCCCAGAGGAATGAAGGAACCACCGCCATGGCAGCACCTGCGGCAGCCCAGCGCATCGTCATCGAGAACGCGGCGATCGCGACCGTCGACGCGAACGACACCGAGTACGCCTCCGGCTACCTCGTCGTCGCCGACAACAAGATCGAGTCCATCGGTGCCGGCAAGGCTCCCGAGGGCCTGGAGAACGTGGTCCGGCGCATCGACGCCACCGGCCACCTCGTCACGCCCGGTCTCGTCAACACCCACCACCACTTCTACCAGTGGATCACCCGGGGACTGGCGACCGACCACAACCTCTTCAACTGGCTGGTCGCGCTCTACCCGACGTGGGCGCGGATCGACGAGCAGATGGTGCGTGCCGCCGCCCGGGGTTCGCTGGCCATGATGGCCCGCGGTGGTGTGACCACCGCGATGGACCACCACTACGTGTACCCGGTGAACTCCGGCGACCTCTCCGGCGCCATCATCGGCGCGGCCTCCGAGATGGGGGTCCGCTTCACCCTCGCCCGCGGCTCCATGGACCGCAGCGAGAAGGACGGCGGCCTGCCGCCGGACTTCGCCGTCGAGACCACCGAGGGCGCGCTCGCCGCGACCGAGGAGACGGTGAAGAAGTACCACGACGCCTCCTTCGACGCGATGACCCAGATCGCCGTGGCGCCCTGTTCGCCCTTCTCCATCTCCACCGAGCTCCTCCGGGAGGGCGCGGCGCTCGGCCGTCGTCTGGGCGTGCGCATGCACACCCACGGCTCGGAGACCGTGGAGGAGGAGAAGTTCTGCCACGAGCTCTTCGGCATGGGCCCGACGGACTACTTCGAGTCCACCGGCTTCCTCGGCGAGGACGTGTGGATGGCGCACTGCGTCCACATGAACGACTCCGACATCGCGGCCTTCGCCCGCACCAAGACCGGTGTGGCGCACTGCCCCTCCTCCAACGCGCGTCTGGCCGCCGGCATCGCCCGCGTCCCCGACATGCTGAAGGCGGGCGTACCCGTCGGCCTCGGTGTCGACGGCACCGCCTCCAACGAGTCCGGCGAGCTCCACACCGAGCTGCGCAACGCGCTCCTCATCAACCGGCTCGGCGCCCACCGCGAGGCCGCGCTCAACGCCCGCCAGGCCCTGCGCCTCGGCACCTTCGGCGGAGCCCAGGTCCTCGGCCGCGCCGACAACATCGGCTCCCTCGAGGCCGGCAAGCTCGCCGACTTCGTCCTGTGGAAGATCGACGGCCTCGGCCACTCCACCATCGCCGACCCGGTCACCGCCATCGTCTTCGGCGCGGCGGCCCCGGTCACGGCCTCCTTCGTCAACGGCAAGCAGATCGTCGAGAACGACCGGCTGCTCACCGTCGATGAGGACACCATCGCGCGCGAAGCGCGCGCGGAGGCACAGCGTCTGGCCCGCATCGCGGCCCAGGGCTGACCCTCCCCATGGAGTCCGACCGAGGGGGACGGCCCTCGGTCGGTCGCCGCGGACCCGAGCGGGGTCCGCGGCAGCCCGACCGGGAGGTGCCGAGCGCAGAAGACCTCGGCACCTCCCGGAACGGTGATGTGCGCCCGCGCCCCCACCGGGCGCCCTCACCGGGCATTCCGTCCCGCGCCGCGACTCCCCGCGCGCACCCCGCACCACCCCGCAACGAGCCGCACCTCCTGCACCCCGCACCGCATCGCACCACCTCCCTGAACCCCGCGTCACCGCCGACGTGTAACCGACCGGAGGAACCGCCGTGGCCGCCAAGCCCCAGGTTCGCAATGCACAAGACGCAGGCTCCGCCCCCGACGACCGCGAGACACATCCGGTCGACGAGACGTTGCCCCCACTGAAGATGGTCACCAGCGGCCTCCAGCACGTGGCCGCCATGTATGCCGGGGTCGTCGCCCCGCCCCTGATCGTCGGAGCGGCCGTCGGCCTCTCCGGCACCGAACTCACCTTCCTGACCGGCGCCAGCCTCTTCACCGCGGGTCTCGCCACCTTCCTCCAGACGCTCGGGGTCTGGAAGATCGGCGCCCGGCTGCCGTTCGTCAACGGCGTCACCTTCGCCGGCGTCGCACCGATGCTCGCCATCGTCGACACCACCGACGACAAGGCCGACGCGCTCCCCGTCATCTTCGGCGCGATCATCGTGGCCGGACTCCTCGGCTTCCTCGCCGCCCCGTGGTTCTCCCGCCTCGTGCGGTTCTTCCCACCGGTCGTCACCGGCACCGTGATCACCCTGATAGGCGTGTCCCTCCTCCCGGTCGCCTTCGGCTGGGCGCAGGGCCCCAACCCCGCGGCCGAGGACTACGGTTCGACCACGTTCCTCTCCCTCGCAGGCATCACCCTGGTCGTCGTCCTGCTGATCCGTCGCTTCACCCGCGGCTTCCTCAAGCAGATCGCCGTTCTCGTCGGCCTCGTCATCGGCACGCTGATCGCCATCCCGTTCGGCGTCACCGACTTCTCCCCGGTGACCGAGGCGGACATCGTCGGCTTCCCGACGCCGTTCCACTTCGGCGGCCCGCAGTTCGCCCTCGCCGCGATCATCTCCATGTGCGTGGTCATGCTGGTCTCCATGACCGAGTCGACCGCCGACATGCTGGCGCTCGGCGAGATCGTCGAACGGCCCGCCGACGAGAAGACCATCGCGGCCGGACTGCGCGCCGACACCCTCGGCTCCGCGATCAGCCCGTTCTTCAACGGCTTCATGTGCAGCGCCTTCGCGCAGAACATCGGCCTGGTCGCGATGACCCGGATCCGCAGCCGCTTCGTCGTCGCCTGCGGCGGTGGCTTCCTGGTCCTGATGGGCCTCTCGCCGGTCGCCGCCTCCCTGATCTCGGTCGTCCCCCGGCCGGTCCTGGGCGGTGCGGGCGTCGTCCTCTTCGGCTCGGTCGCCGCCAGCGGCATCCAGACCCTCGTCAAGGCCGGTCTGGAGAAGGACAACAACGTGCTGATCGTGGCCGTCTCACTCGCCGTCGGCATCATCCCGATCACCGCGCCGGAGTTCTACCACGCCTTCCCCGAGACGGCGAAGATCATCCTGGACTCCGGCATCTCGACCGGCTGCGTCGCCGCGGTCCTGCTCAACGTGGTCTTCAACCACCTGGGCCGAGGCCGGGACGACGACGAGGTCACCGCCCCGATGGAGCCCGGCGACGAGATCTCGGGCAGCCACTCGGCCAAGGCGGCGCACGTCCACTGAACCGCCCCGTCGCCCCACCGCCAGC
Source organism: Streptomyces zaomyceticus (assembly GCF_014656215.1). Lineage (GTDB taxonomy): Bacteria > Actinomycetota > Actinomycetes > Streptomycetales > Streptomycetaceae > Streptomyces > Streptomyces zaomyceticus. The sequence goes on from NZ_BNBZ01000019.1 coordinate 107,143, forward strand.
CCCGGTCCCCGCGCACGCCGCGGGGCCCGGGGCCGTGGTGCTGATCAACCCCAACACCTCCACCGCCACGACCGCGATGATGACCGCCGTCGCCCGGCGCACCCTGGGCCGGGCCCTCGCCGTCCGGGGCGTCACCGTGTCCGGTGGACCGCGCATGCTCACCGACCCGGCGGCCCTGCGCGCCGCCGCCCCCGAGGTCCTCGCCGCCGGCCTCCGCGCCGCGGCCGGCGGCGACAGCGCCGCGCTCCTCGTCGCCGCCTTCGGCGACCCGGGCGTCGCGGAGCTGCGCGGGGCGACCGACCTGCCCGTCATCGGGCTCGGCGAGGCCGCCCTCACCGAGGCGGCCGCGGGCGGGACCCCCTTCGGCATCGCCACCACGACACCGCTTCTGGCCGACTCCATCACGGCCCAGGTGACGGCCCTCGGCCTCACCGACCGGTACACGGGCCTGCGGCTCACCCCGGGCACCCCCGAACACCTCTCCGCCCACCCCGAGTTGCTCCTCGACGCACTCGAACGGGCGGTCCGCGCCTGTGCGGAACGCGACGGGGCACGCGCCGTCGTGATCGGCGGCGGCCCGCTCGGCGAGGCCGCGGAGGAGCTCCGCTCCCGCTGCGCGGTCAGGATCGTGGCCCCGATCCCGGCGGCATGCCGGGCGATCGTCCGTCGGCTGTCCGGCTGACGCCCGCAGGCATCGCAGGCACCGGAGGCATCGCGGGCACCGGGGGTTCCGAGGGTGTCGGAGGTACGGCCGGCGGCGCGGGCGAAGAGGTCCTCGGCCGCGCGCCCGCTCGCCCCTCCACCGCGATCCGGCGCCGGCACTCGCCCTCCAGCGCGGGGTACGCGGCGGCGATCGCCTCGTACAGCCGCCGCCGCAGCAGCCGCTCGGCCTCACCGCGGCCCGTCTCCCCGTACAGCCCGTCGAGCAGCGCCTCGTAACGCGACAGCGCATGGCGCAGATAGCTCACCTGCCACCGCGCGAGCGCCCCGCGGGGCAGTTCGGCGGGGGTCTTCGACGGCGCCTCGGTACGAGCCTTCGGCGGCACCCCGGTGCGCGCCCCCGACGTCTCGGCGATGGCCACCTGCGGCGCGTCGCGGGCGCCCTTCGGCATCGCCTCCGTGGCAGGCCGGGGCGCGCCGGCGGGCGTCCCGGGGCTCCGCGCCCCCAGCAGTTGTCGATGGCGCACCGCCCGGCGCTCCAGTTCGGGCCCGGGAAGCCGGGGGACCTCGATCGGTTCCGCGCGGATCGCGGCCAGGACGGCGCCACGGCGCCGCTCGGCGTACGCCGCGGCGGCCGAGGACCGGGCCGGGGAGAGCGTCGACGTCTCCGCGAACTCGGGTGTCCGCTCCACCGTTTCGACCCGGGCCAGGAGGTAGAGCCGCAGGGGCGCGAGGGACCAGCGACGCGGGTCGCGGCCCTGGACGTCGGGCGTGCCGAGCAGGTCCCGGACCATCGTGTCGGTCCAGCCCCGGCGGCGAACCCCGGCGAGCGTCACATAGGTCGTACGGTCCGTCATGATTCCCCCAGATTCGACTACGGAGAGTGATGTTCTCAGTGAAGCGCACGCCACTGACAACGCCCTCTTGCCGGGGTCGTCCCGCCTGTGGGATATAGGTCCAGACCTTTCCGACGGACGGAGGCCGGATCGTGCACCCCCCACAACGCCCGCTCCCCGCAAGCCTGTTGATCACCCTCCTGCTCACGCTCGCCCTCACCGGGTGCTCGGCCGCCGCCGCCCCCGAGGTCGAGGACACCCGGGCCCCCACCATTCCCACCGGCGTCACCGCGACCGCGGGCAGCGCGAGCACCGTCCACGTGATGTGGAGCGCGGCCACCGACGACCGCGCCGTCACCGGATACGCGGTCTACAGCGAGGGACGCAAGGTCAGGACGCTCCCCGCCACCACCCTCATGACCGACGTCGTCGGACTCGCCCCCGCCACCGTCCACCGCTTCACGGTCCGCGCCCACGACGCCGCCGGCAACGTCTCGCCCCCGAGTGCCACCGTCACCGCGACCACCCTCCGCGCCGCCGCCGAGGACCGCACACCCCCCACCACGCCGTCCGCGCTCCGTGCCACCCCCGACGGCGGCCGTGCCGTCACCCTCCGCTGGTCCGCCTCCAAGGACGACACCCGGGTCACCGCCTACGACATCTACCAGGCCGACACCCGCATCCACACCGTCCCCGGCACCGCCACCACCGCCCACGTCACCGGACTGCGCCCCGGCACCGCCTACGCGTTCACCGTCCGCGCCCGCGACGCCGCCGAGAACTCCTCCGCGGACAGCGCCCCCGCCGACCTCACCACCGTCCCGTCCCCGGGCGCACCGGCGAACACGGCCCCCACCCGCCTCGCCGTCACCGCGGTCAGGAGCGAGATCACCGTCACCTGGACCCCACCGGACGCGGGCGCCCCGGTGACCCATCACGAACTCCACCTCAACGGCCGCTTCGCCACCACCATCATCTGGGGCACCACCCCGCCCCCCGGCCGCGCCACCTACACCTTCCCGGTCCAGGACCCCCCGGGCACCCGCTACACCGTCACCCTCCGCGCCCGGCTCCCCGACGGCACCTGGGGCGACTTCTCGGCACCCCGGACGGTGGTGGTGCGCTGACGTGTTCGACCGGGGCGTCGGACCGTCACATCTCGGCCCGCCGTCTCCCCGCCGGGGGATTCCGCCCCTGATTCAGCCCCGTCGCCTGCGTCGTACGCCCGATTCGTCCCCGCCGAACTACCCTGGGAAGCGTGGCCGAGACCGTTCTCACCAACACCGGGCTCGACAGCTTCCTCGACGGAGCACCCGAGCGCCGCGATCCCGTTTTCGTGCGTGCCGCCGAAGCGGTGCTGGGCCTGTTGGCCCTCCGAGGGGCCGACCGGGAGAGCGGGGTGCCCGAGCCCACGCCCGGTCTGGTCCGACAGCTCCTGGTCGAGGACCTGCCGACGTTCGTCTACGCCCCGCCCGGAACGCTCGCCGCCTACCCCGCCGTCGTCGGGCGTCTCGCGGCGCGCTTCGACGGAGAACGGGGGGAGCGCGTCGCCGTCGCGCTCGGCGAGACCACCGGCGACTTCGAGCGGGCCATGACCGACCCCGGGAACCTCACCTGGCACCGCTGGTACGCCTCGCTGCTGCGCACCTGCGGCGCCGACCTCGCCGACCCCGAGGACGTCCGGCGCCGCCTCGCAGCCCTCGACGGGGCGCCGCTGCCCGACGGTGTCCACCGGGCCGACCTGATGGGGCGGACGGCGCTCGCGGACGTCCTGCTCTCCGAGGCCCTCACACGCGCGTACGTACGGGATGCCGAGGCGCCGCCCGCCGCCGGGCCGCTGCTCACCGACCACGCCGTCGCGACCGGGATCGCGCAGGTGGCCGCCGCCCTCCAGGACCGGTGGACCGCCGCCGGGCTGGCCGAACAGCTCGCCGGGCCGTACGCGCGCTTCGCGCCCGGGCCCGACGCCTTTCCGCACCTCGTCCTGGCCGACGCCCTTCTGGACGAGCACCTGGACCACTACGGGGACGTCGCCCTCCCCGTACCCCCGCCGCCCGCCGTCGAGGCCGGGCCCTTCGAGGCGGACGCGGACGCCCTCATCGCCGCCGTCGAGGAGCTGACGGAGGAGGAGTTCGAGCCGTACGGCGGGGAGGCCCCGCATCTGCTGTACGTGGTCTACCGGCGCGGCTGTTCGGCCGAGTCCGTCGCCCGCAAGGCCGCCGAGTACGAGGACTGGGCCGTCGATCCGGACCTGGAGGACGTGCCCGTACCCGTACCGGCCGAGGTGCCGCCCGGGCCGTACACGCCCCCGCCCCTGCCGGAGCTCGTGCGACTCGTGGGCGCGGCGGACCTGACCGAGGCCGACCGGGCCCGGCTCGAAGGACCCGCCCGCGACCTGGCCGTCGTCGTGGACCGGCTCGCCGCCACCGGCCTGGTCTTCCGTGCCGGGGACGCCTTCGGGCTCACCCCGCGCGGTGCCGGGGTCGTGCGCTATCTGCTCGGGGTGCGGGGGATCGCCGCCCCCGACGTCACCGAGGTCACGGGATGGGCCGCGCCCGACGTCGTGGCCGCCGCCGGTGGCTGGCCGGCCTCCGTCGCCTCGTGCGTGCTCGCCGACTGGCTCCACGCGCGCGGGGACGGCTCCGACGCCTGGTCCCAGCTGCTCGCCGCGCTCGGCACCGTCCACGCCGGCACCTCCGACGCCGCCGCCGTCCGTGGGCTCTTCGCCGCCCTGGACACCTCCACCGCCCCGCCCGACGCCCTGCGGGGCGCCCTGCGCGACCCGGTGGTCGGCGCGTACGCCCATCAGGCCCTGCGGGGGCGGGGCGAGCCCTCCGACCTGATCCAGGTACGGATCTCGGCGCGGGCGCTGTTCCTGCTCGACGCGCTGCCGGCCAAGCAGGGGCCCCTGGAGTCCCGCCGTACCGCCTTCGACACGGCGGCCGCGTCCTGGCCGGGCGGTTCCGCCGCCCTGGTCCGGGCGATGGCCGCGGCCGACCGGCATGAGACGGAGCGGGTGCTCGGCCCGCTCGGTCTCGTCCCGCACTGAGACCCGGGTACGCCGAGGGACGCTCCGGCCGGTACAGGTGCCGACGCGTGTCGGCACCTGTACCGAGGTGCGTCAGCCCGTCGTGAGGTACATCCCCGACGGCCCCGCCCCCGCCGTGTTCCGGCAGCTGTGGTTTCCGGTCGGGCGGGCGTGGACCAGCGCCAGACAGCGGCCGAGGGCCTGCTGGCCGTAGGCGTTCGGGTGCATGGACTCCTGGACGAGTCCCTGCGTGCTCTGGCTGTCGATCCAGCGCGCCCACTCGCTGCTCGTCCCCGACGCCGGCGCGGTCGAGGTCACCTGACGGCTCGCCCTGGCGCACACCTCACGCCCCTGGAGGGCGTCCCGCAGGTCCATGAACTGCACGCCCTTGGCCGCCGCGACGCCCTTCAGCCGGTTGGCGAGCTGGGGGACGAGGGAGTCGCGGGCCCAGTCGGAGTCGGCGTTCCAGAAGGGGCAGCCGCCCGTGTTGGTACGGGACCAGCCGCTCTCGACGTACCGGTTCTCGGAGGAGCGCGGGATGGGGGAGGGGTACGACTGGAGGACGATCCGGTAGTCGGAGGCGCTGTATCCGGCGCCCGTCATGACCGCGCGGATCTCGTCGACCGAGCGGCCGACGTCCGCCATGACGCCGTCGATCCTGGCGTCGACCTCACCCTGCTGGTCGTCGTGGCAGTACGAGTACCAGACGATGTAGTCGGTCGCGCAGGCTCTGATGATGTCGGCGAAGCCGAGGTCGTTGCCGCCGACGGACAGCGCGATCAGCTCCACGTCGTGGGAGGCGGCCACGGCCGCCAGCTGGTCGGCCTGGGGCGCCTCGCCGCGGTAGGCCTGGCCACCCTGCGAGGCGCGGAAGACGTTCTTCGTGGTCGCCCCGGAGCAGGCCAGGTTGATCAGGGAGCTCGCGATCGGCCCGGCGCTCCTGACCTCGGCGGTGTCCGAGCGGTGACAGCCGCCCGCGGTGGTGCCGTACACCCGGGACGGGTCGTAGGCGCTGCCCGTCCAGGCCCGGTCGGTGCCGTTGCGGCTGCCGGAGTTGGTCAGGCTGTTGCCGAGCCAGCGGCCGGCCTCGCCGGAGATGTAGCTGTCGCCCATGGTGACGACGGCGGTGGGACCCGTGCCGGGGGAGGCGTGGGCGGCGGGGGCGGCGACGGAGGCGAGCCCGGCGGCGGTACACAGTGCCAGGAGTGCGCGCAGCGCACGGTGGGGGGTCGAAGGCATGGCTGTGCTCCTGCGGTACGCAGTGACGTGGGGGACAGCCGCCGGCCGGTGGCATGGCGGAATCTGTCACCCCCCGGCTTATTACCGCTAGGTAGCTGCATATCTCGGTTCCGTCACGTCCCCTGTGGACCCACAGGAACGGAGGTGGGGAGCGGGCCGGGCGGGGGCGGGGGAGCGGCCGGGAACGGGGGCGGGGAGCGGGCCGGGAACGGAGACAGGGCCCCGCCTCCGGTGCTGTGCGACACCGGGGACGAAGCCCTGTCCTGATGCTGTCCGACCGCTGTGCGGGCTGCCGGGTCAGCCGTACTCCTCCGAGGTCAGCCGACCAGCTGCTCGTACGCCGGCAGCGTCAGGAAGTCCGCGTAGTCCGCGTCGAGCGAGACGTGCAGCAGCAGGTCGTGGGCCTGCTGCCACTTGCCGGCCGCGAAGGCCTCCTCGCCGATCTCGGCGCGGATCGCGTCCAGTTCCTCGGCGGCGACCTTGCGGGCCAGCTCCGGGGTGGCCTTCACGGTCTTTCCGCCGTGCTCGAATTCGACACCCGCGTTGATCCACTGCCAGATCTGCGAGCGCGAGATCTCGGCGGTGGCCGCGTCCTCCATCAGGTTGAAGATGGCGACGGCGCCGAGGCCGCGCAGCCACGCCTCGATGTAGCGCGTGCCGACCTGCACGGCGCTCACCAGGCCCGCATAGGTGGGCCTGGCGTCCAGCGAGTCGATGGCGATGAGGTCGCCGGCCGCGACGGACACGTCCTCGCGGAGGCGGTCCTTCTGGTTCGGCTTCTCGCCGAGGACGGCGTCGAAGGAGGCCATCGCGATCGGGACCAGGTCGGGGTGGGCGACCCAGGAGCCGTCGAAGCCGTCGCCGGCCTCGCGGTCCTTGTCGGCCTTGACCTTCTCGAAGGCGACCTTGTTGACCTCGGCGTCCTTGCGGGACGGGATGAACGCCGCCATGCCGCCGATCGCGTGCGCGCCGCGCTTGTGGCAGGTGCGCACGAGGAGTTCGGTGTACGCGCGCATGAACGGGGCCGTCATCGTGACCGCGTTGCGGTCCGGCAGGACGAACTTGGGCCCGCCGTCACGGAAGTTCTTGACGATGGAGAAGAGGTAGTCCCAGCGGCCGGCGTTGAGCCCGGCGGCGTGGTCGCGGAGCTCGTAGAGGATCTCCTCCATCTCGTACGCGGCCGTGATCGTCTCGATGAGGACCGTGGCGCGGACGGTGCCCTGCGGGATGCCGACGTAGTCCTGGGCGAAGACGAAGATCTCGTTCCAGAGGCGGGCCTCCAGGTGGGACTCCGTCTTCGGCAGGTAGAAGTACGGACCCTTGCCGAGGTCGATCAGACGCTGGGCGTTGTGGAAGAAGTACAGCCCGAAGTCGACGAGCGCACCCGGCACCGGGCGGCCGTCGAAGGTGAGGTGACGCTCCTCCAGGTGCCAGCCGCGGGGCCGCATGACGACCGTGGCCAGCTCGTCGGCGGGCTTGAGGGCGTACGACTTGCCCGAGCGCGGGTCCGTGAAGTCGATCTTCCGGTCGTACGCGTCGATCAGGTTGACCTGGCCCAGGACCACGTTCTCCCAGGTCGGCGCGGAGGCGTCCTCGAAGTCGGCGAGCCAGACGCGCGCGCCGGAGTTGAGCGCGTTGATCGTCATCTTGCGGTCGGTCGGGCCGGTGATCTCGACACGGCGGTCGTTCAGGGCCGCCGGGGCCGGCGCGACCTTCCAGGAGTCGTCGGCGCGGATCGCGGCGGTCTCCGGGAGGAAGTCCAGGGTGGAGGTGCGGGCGATCTCGGCGCGACGCTCCGCTCGGCGGGCGAGGAGCTCGTCCCGGCGCGGGGTGAACCGCCGGTGCAGTTCGGCGACGAAGGCCAGGGCGGCCTCGGTGAGCACCTCTTCCTGACGCGGCAGGGGCTCGGCATCGACGACGGCCAGGGGGGACGGCGCTGGTGCGGACATGAACTGTCACTTCCTTCAGCGGACTTCACGGGCGTGCCAGGCGGCCGCCGGGCGTCGCGCGGGACGGCACGGAGTGCCGCAGGCGCCGAGATACGGCCGCGAGCGCCCTCTGAACTAGCAGGCGCTTCTGAACAGTGGATACTAGTTTCCTCATGGTGGAAGTTCAATGGTTTGTTGATGTCGAGATTCTCCGGATCGACACAACATGGCGCTGGGTGCCATCGCCTTCACTCCAGGTGCGCCAGATCGGCCTCCGTGTCGATGTCGTAGGGCTCGGCCACATCCGAACAGTCCACCGGCGTGATCGCATCCCGGTGCGCCGCCAGATAGTCCCGCGCGCCCCGGTCGCCCACCGCCAGCTCGGCGATCCCCGCCCAGTGCCCGGCCCCGAAGAGCACCGGATGCCCCCGCTGCCCGTCGTACGAGGCGGCCGCCAGCGAATCGCGCGACGTGTACGCCGCCCGCACCCGGCCCACCGCCTCCGCCCCGATCCCCGGCTGGTCCACCAGCAGGACCAGCGCCGCGTCCACCCCGCGCCCGTCGGCGGCCAGCGAGGCGAGCCCGGCCCGCAGCGAGGAACCCATCCCCTCGGCCCACTCCGGGTTGTCCACCAGCACGCACCCGGGCAGCTCCGCCCGCTCCCGTACGGCGCCGGCCGACGCGCCGAGCACCACGTGCACCACCTCGCAGCCGGCCGCGCGCAGCACCCCCACCGCGTACTCGACGAGCGGGCGCCCGCGGTGGGAGAGCAGTGCCTTGGGCCGTCCGCCGAGCCGCCGCCCGCCGCCGGCGGCGAGCAGGAGACCCGCGACCACGGGTGCGCGGACATCGGTTCGATCATGCGCAGTTGTCATGGGGACTGCATACCGCATCGGGCGGAATCACACGGTCGCCTGAATTCCGCCCTCGGAGGGTGGCGCGCCGGGGTGGCGAAGGAGTTAACTGACCGCGACTCACGGCGCCCGACCATCGTCCGACGGGTCGGCTCGGAGTGTTCGGAGTGTGGAGTTCTGCGCACAGTGTCGTGCGAGGGGGAGAACCATGTTGCGAAGCGTGGGGCAGAGGCGAGTGACCGGCGAGGGTGTGGACCCCAGGGTGGCCGAACTGCGGTCCGCCGTGTCCCGGCTCCGACGCGAACTGGCGGCCCACCGGGTCGAGTTCGCCGATCGGGGCATAGCCGAGGGCGAACTCGCCGCGCTCGACGCCATGGCGCTCAGCGGCGCCCCCGAGGTTCGGCGGCTGCGCCGCTCCCTGCTGATCGTCGCGGGCTCCGTCGGCTCCGTCAGCGCCCTCGCCGAGGGCCTCGCAGGGGTCCGGCGCGCGGTGGAACTCTTCGGTCCGCCCCCGCCCAGGGAACCCCTGGACTGACCCCGGAACCGGGAGCCGGAGCCGCCGGGGCCGCGCCGGAAGCGGAACCTACCGCCGGATCAGCCGGCGTGCCGTCGCCGTCGCCACCGCCGCCGTGCGCGAGTCCACGCCCAGCTTCGCGAAGATGTGCACCAGATGCGATTTCACCGTCGCCTGGCTCAGGAACAGCACCTTGCTGATCTGCTGGTTCGACAGGCCCTCGCCCACCAGCTGGAGCACCTCCAGCTCACGCTTGGTCAGCGCCTCCGCCGGCGTCCGCATCCGGTCCATCAGCCGGTGCGCCACCGCCGGGGCGAGCGCCGACTGCCCGGCCGCCGCCGTCCGCACCGCCGCCGCCAGCTCCTCCGGCGGCGCGTCCTTCAGGAGGTAGCCGGAGGCGCCCGCCTCCACCGCCGCCAGGATGTCCGCGTCCGTGTCGTACGTCGTCAGCACGAGCACCTTCGGCCCGCCGGGGGCCGCCGTGATCGCCGCCGTCGCCTCCGAACCGTGCATCCCGGAGCCGAACTGCAGATCCATCAGGACCACGTCCACACCCCCGGCGGCGGCCAGCTCCACCGCGCGCTCGGCGGTCGCCGCCTCCCCGACGACGGTGAAGTCCGGCTCGGTGTCCAGGACCGCGCGCAGGCCGGCCCGTACCACCGGGTGGTCGTCGGCGAGGAGGAGGTGGATGGTCATGCTTCAGACTCCTGCGGGAAGGGGGAGGGAGACGGCGACGGCCGTGCCCTGGCCGGGGGCGGACTCGACGGTGAACGTGCCGCCCAGCGACTCCGCGCGCGAGCGCATCGCCGGAAGCCCGAAGCCGCCGTCGGACGACGGGCGCACGGAGACCGGCTCGAAGCCCGTACCGTCGTCGACGACGTCGAGGGTCACGGAGGCGTCCATGAAGGACAGCGTGATCTCCGCCCGCGAGGCCGCCGCGTGCCGCACCGTGTTCGCGAGCGCCGACTGCGCGATCCTCAGCAGCGCCACCTCGTACGGGGTCGGCAGCTCCACCGGCGTACCGCTCACCGAGAACCGGACCCGAGGCCCGGCCCCCGGTCCGTACGGCCCCGCCGCCGGCCCGTAGTCACCCACCCCCGGCTCGCACAGCCGTTCCAGGGCCGCGGCGAGGGAACCGTGCTCCAGGTCCGGCGGCGACAGCGCCCGTACGAAGCGCCTCGCCTCCGCCAGGTTGTCCTGGGCCGCCTGCCGCGCCCGGTCGATGTGCCCGGCGGCCGGAGAACCCGGCGGCAGGGCCCGCTCGGCCGCCCGCAGCAGCAGCTGGATCGAGGAGAGGCCCTGGGCCAGCGTGTCGTGGATCTCGCGGGCGAGCCGTTCCCGCTCGGCGAGCGTCCCCGCGTGCCGTTCCGCCGCCGCCAGCTCCGCCCGCGTCGCGATCAGCTCTTCGATGAGACGGCGCCGCCGCTCGCTCTCCCGGTAGAGCGCCTGGTAGCCGAGGACCGTCGCCACCGCGACCGCCGCACCGAGCAGCGGCCCGATGAAGACCCCCGGGTTGAGGGCGGCGCCGTGTCCCACGTACGAGAGGATCGCCGCGACCGCCGTCAGCGTCACCGCGGGCAGCGACCAGCGGACGGGCAGCAGGTGCAGCTGCAGGAAGTAGAGCGGGAAGGCCACCCAGAGCGCCTCCGGGGTCAGGCAGAGCATCGCCAGCCAGGAGACGCCGAGGGCGCCGAGCCACACGGCGGCGGCCCGTTGCGACTCCCGTACGGACGGCAGGTACGACCCGGCCGCGTAGACCGCGCCCGTCACCAGCGCCAGCACCGTTCCGGCGGCCGAATCGGCCCGCAGCGCGGCGAGGGCGAGCAGGCCCGCCATCAGGAGGTGGAGACAGAGGCGCAGCACGCGCAGGGCGGGGGCGAGGGGAGCCCGGGCGGGGTGGAGGAGGGAGGCGGGGAGATCCATGTCCCCTCCAGCCTAGACAGCGGCAGACAATCCGGACTCAACCGAAAGTTTGATTGCGGAGCCATCCGTGGCGCGATGCCCGGCGGCCCTCGCCCGGACCACTCTGGTCAGCATGTTCGTGGCATGGAGAGACCTCAGATTCGCCAAGGGGCGATTCGCCCTCATGGGCACCGTGATCGTCCTGATCACCCTGCTCGTGGGGCTGCTGTCAGGGCTGACCGCCGGGCTCGCGCGGGAGAACATCTCCGCGGTCACCGGCCTGTCCGCCGACCGGCTGGCCTTCGCGGCGCCGCCGTCGGGGCAGTCGGTCTCCTTCACCAACTCGACGGTGACGGAGGAGCAGTGGCGCCGCTGGGCGGATCGGCCCGGAGTGACGGCCGCGGCGCCCCTCGGCATCCGTACGCTCAACGGCGCCGCCGGGGACCGTACCGCCGCCGTCTCCGCCTTCGGTACGGAGCCGGAGGCCGGACTCGCTCCGGTGGCACCCGCCCGGGGGAAGGCCGTCCTCTCCGAGTCGGCGGCCCGGGAGCTGGGCGTCTCGACGGGTGACGCGGTCCGCCTCGGCCCGCTCGACCTCACCGTCGCGGCCGTCGCGGGCGACGCCTCGTACAGCCACACCCCGGTGGTGTGGACCTCGCTCGACGACTGGCAGCGGCTCGGCCACACCGGCACCACGGTGGAGGAACAGGCGACCGTCATCGCGCTCCGGGGCGACGGGCAGACCGACTGGGCGGCCGGCGACAAGGCCGTCGGCACCGAGGCGCGGACCGTCGACGGTGCCCTCACCGCCATAGGGTCCTACCAGGCGGAGAACGGCTCCCTCCAGCTGATGCGCGGCTTCCTCTTCGCCATCTCGGCCCTCGTCATAGGAGCCTTCTTCACCGTCTGGACCATCCAGCGCAGCGGCGACGTCGCCGTCCTCAAGGCGCTCGGGGCCTCGACCCCGTACCTCCTCAAGGACGCCCTCGGGCAGGCCGTGCTCATGCTCACGGCGGGCACCCTGCTCGGCACGGCGCTCGCCGTCGGCATCGGCGCGCTGGTCAGCGGCGGGAACGTGCCCTTCGTCCTGGAGCCGCTGACCGTCCTCGGGCCGGCGGCCGTCATCGTGGTGCTCGGCGTGCTCGGCGCGGCCCTGTCCATCCGGCGGATCACCGCCGTCGACCCCCTCACCGCCCTCGGGAGCGCCCGATGAGTCTCGTCCTCGACGCCGTCACCCTCACCTACCCCGACGGGGACGGCCGGCTCACCGCCCTCGACGCCGTCTCCCTCGACGTACCCGCCGGTACGCTCACGGCCGTCGTCGGCCCCTCCGGCTCCGGCAAGTCCAGCCTGCTCGCGGTCGCCGCGACCCTGGTGACCCCCGACCGCGGCGGGGTCCTCGTCGCCGGTACGGACACGGGAGCGCTGGACGCGGCAGGGCGGGCGGCACTGCGGCGGGAGCGGATCGGGATCGTCTTCCAGCAGCCCAATCTGCTGCCCTCGCTCACGGCGGCCGAACAGCTCCAGGTGATGGCACACCTGTCCGGCCGGGCCCCGAAGGAGGCCCGGAGCCGCGCCCTGGAACTGCTGGACGCGGTGGGCCTCGCGGATCTGGCCGGGCGAAGGCCGCACCAGCTGTCCGGCGGGCAGCGGCAGCGCGTCAACATCGCGCGGGCCCTCGTGAACGAACCCGCGGTGCTCCTCGTCGACGAGCCCACCAGCGCGCTCGACCACGAGCGGGGAGCCGCGGTGGTGGAGCTCCTGGCGGGCCTGACGGGGGAGCGTGGCACGGCCACGGTCCTCGTCACCCACGACCGCACGCACGTCGCCCGCGCGGACCGCGTGGTCGAGGTCCGCGACGGACGACTCTCCGAACGGACCGTCGGGGTCTGATCCCCGGACCAGGGCCCCGGCCCGGGACGTGAAGCCCGGGCCGGTGGATCGGGCGTCCGGATGTGAAGCCCGGGCCGGGGATCAGGCGTCCGGCCCGGGCGTCACGCCCCGCCGTTGCCCGAGGTGTTCGCCAGCGCCGCCGAGAGTTCCCGGGCGACCTCCTGGAGGATCGGGACGATCTTCTCCGTGGCCGCCTCGGTCACCCGGCCCGCGGGGCCCGAGATCGAGATCGCCGCGGCGGTGGGGGAGTCCGGTACCGACACCGCGAGGCAGCGGACTCCTATCTCCTGCTCGTTGTCGTCGACCGCGTAGCCCGTCTCGCGGACCGCGACGAGCGCGTCGAGGAAGCCGTCCGGCGTGGTGATGGTCTTCTCCGTCGCGGCCGGCATGCCGGTACGGGCGAGCAGCGCGCGGACCTCCTCCGCCGGGGTGTGGGCGAGGAGCGCCTTGCCGACGCCGGTCGAGTGCGGCAGCACCCGTCGGCCGACCTCGGTGAACATGCGCATCGAGTGCTTGGACGGCACCTGCGCGACGTACACGATCTCGTCGCCGTCGAGCAGGGCCATGTTCGCGGTCTCGCCGGTCTCCTCGACGAGGCGCGCCAGATACGGGCGGGCCCAGGTGCCGAGGAGGCGGGAGGCCGATTCGCCGAGCCGGATGAGCCGGGGTCCGAGCGCGTACCGCCGGTTGGGCTGCTGGCGCACATAGCCGCAGGCGACCAGGGTGCGCATCAGGCGGTGGATGGTGGGGAGCGGGAGTCCGCTGCTGGCGGAGAGCTCGCTCAGCCCGACCTCGCCCCCGGCGTCGGCCATCCGCTCGAGGAGGTCGAAGGCACGCTCAAGGGACTGGACGCCCCCGCTCGCGGCGGGCTTGGCGGCGTCGGTGGTGCTGGCGCTGGACGTCGGCACGGCAACGGTCCTTTCGGGGCAGGCGGGCAAGTCAGCAGCCTACCGGCCCGTCGATCGGGGCACATGGTCCCGGTGTCGGCGTCCGGGCCGGTCAGGGCCTGTTTGTCCGGTGTCGGCGGCGGTCCTGAGCGGTCCGGCTCGGCCCCACCTGTGTGGAGCTACGTTCTACTGTACGAAATTTACATTCCACTTCGTGGAAACATCCAAGCAGGGTTCGCCGACGGGCGATCCTGGAATTGTGCCCTTGACGACATGTCGTCCGGAAGTGAAGACTCCTTCAACAGTTCGTTGAATTTCCTGCCGGGTGGTTCCTCGCCGAAGCACCCGGTCCTCGCCGAAGCACTTGAAGAAGGGGTACGGGTGGACGTCAACCTGGTCCTGCGCTCGACGCGTGTCATCACCCCCGAGGGGACCCGCCCGGCGTCGATCGCCGTCTCCGGAGGGACGATCGCGGCCGTGCTGCCGTACGAGGCCGAGGTACCCGCCGGTGCCCGGCTGGAGGACGTCGGCGACGACGTCGTCCTGCCCGGACTCGTCGACACCCACGTGCATGTGAACGACCCCGGCCGCACCGAGTGGGAGGGCTTCTGGACCGCCACCCGCGCGGCCGCCGCCGGTGGCATCACCACACTCCTCGACATGCCGCTCAACTCGCTGCCGCCGACCACCACGGTGGAGAACCTGCGGGTCAAGCAGGAGGTCGCCCGCGCCAAGGCCCACGTCGACGTCGGCTTCTGGGGCGGCGCCCTGCCCGACAACGTCAAGGACCTGCGTCCGCTCCACGACGCCGGGGTCTTCGGCTTCAAGTGCTTCCTGTCGCCCTCCGGCGTCGAGGAGTTCCCCGAGCTCGACCAGGAGCGGCTGGCGACCTCGCTCGCCGAGATCTCCGGCTTCGACGGCCTGATGATCGTGCACGCCGAGGACCCGCACCACCTCGCCGCAGCGCCCCAGCGCCCGGGCGGCGCCTACGCCGACTTCCTCGCCTCCCGTCCCCGGGACGCCGAGAACACGGCGATCGAGAACCTGATCAACCAGGCCCGCCGGCTCGACGCCCGCGTCCACGTCCTCCACCTCTCCTCCTCGGACGCGCTGCCGGTCATCGCCGCCGCCAAGGCCGAGGGCGTGAAGATCACGGTCGAGTCCTGTCCGCACTTCCTCACGCTCACCGCCGAGGAGATCCCGGACGGCGCCACCGAGTTCAAGTGCTGCCCGCCCATCCGTGAGGCCGTCAACCAGGACGCGCTGTGGCAGGGACTCGCGGACGGCACGATCGACTGCATCGTCTCCGACCACTCCCCGTCCACGGCCGACCTCAAGACGCCCGACTTCGCGTCCGCCTGGGGCGGCATCTCCTCCCTCCAGCTCGGCCTGCCCGCGATCTGGACCGAGGCCCGCCGCCGCGGCTTCGACCTCACGGACGTCGTCCGCTGGATGTCCGAGGGCCCTGCCCGGCTCGCCGGACTCACCCGCAAGGGCGCCATCGAGGCCGGCCGCGACGCCGACTTCGCCGTCCTCGCTCCCGAGGCGACCTTCACGGTCGACCCGGCCGACCTCCAGCACCGCAACCGCATCACCGCCTACGCGGGCAAGACCCTCCACGGCGTCGTCACTTCCACCTGGCTGCGTGGAGAGCGGATCGCCGACAACGGCACCCTCGCCGAGCCCTCCGGCCGCCTCCTCGAAAGGAACAACTGACGTGTCCGCCATACCCAGCTTCACCGGTGACGCGAGCCCCTACGGCGGCGGCGACCCGTACGCCGACTACCGGACGGCCGACTTCCCCTTCACCCAGTACGCCGACCTCGCCGACCGGCGCCTCGGCGCGGGCGTGATCGCCGCCAACGACGAGTTCTTCGCCGAGCGCGAGAACCTGCTCAAGCCCGAGGCCGCCGAGTTCGACCCCGAGCACTTCGGCCACAAGGGCAAGATCATGGACGGCTGGGAGACCCGCCGCCGCCGCGGCGTCTCGGCCCAGCAGCCGCACCCCACCGAGGACGACCACGACTGGGCCCTCGTACGGCTCGGCGCGCCCGGTGTCGTCCGCGGCATCGTCCTCGACACGGCCCACTTCCGCGGCAACTACCCGCAGGCCGTCTCCGTCGAGGCCGCCTCCGTCGCCGGCTCGCCCTCGCCCGAGGAGCTCCTCGCCGACGACGTGAAGTGGACGACGCTCGTTCCGCGCACCGCCGTCGGCGGTCACGCCGCCAACGGCTTCGCCGTCGACGTCGAGCAGCGCTTCACGCACCTGCGCGTCAACCAGCACCCCGACGGCGGCATCGCCCGCCTCCGGGTCTACGGCGAGGTCGCCCCCGACCCGGCGTGGCTCGGGGTCCTCGGCACCTTCGACCTCGCGGCCCTGGAGAACGGCGGCCAGGTCGAGGACGCCTCCGACCGCTTCTACTCCCCGGCCACCAACACCATCCAGCCGGGCCGCTCCCGCAAGATGGACGACGGCTGGGAGACCCGCCGCCGCCGCGACAAGGGCAACGACTGGATCCGCTACCAGCTGGTCGCCGAGTCCGAGATCCGCGCCGTCGAGATCGACACCGCCTACCTCAAGGGCAACAGCGCCGGCTGGGCCGCGCTCTCCGTCGCCGCCGAGGGCTCGGAGGAGTGGACCGAGATCCTGCCCCGGACCCGCCTCCAGCCCGACGCCAACCACCGCTTCGTGCTCGGCACGCCGGCGGTCGGCTCCCGGGTGCGGATCGACATCTACCCGGACGGCGGCATCTCCCGCCTGCGTCTCTTCGGCTCCCTCACGGAGGCCGGCGCGGCCCGTCTGACCGCCCGCCACCAGGAACTGGGCGGCTGACGCCGACGGGACCACCGACAGGCCGGGTACGCCCGGCCGTCCCGGGACTCCGGGGTCGGGCGGCCGACACCGCCCGACCCCCAGGGCTCCCGGTCACCCGAGAACTGGGCGGGTACGACACCCCGCCCGGCCCGCGAGGGCGCACCGGAACGACAGCACCGGTGCGCCCTCGCGAACCCTTTCCGGGGTCACGCCGCGTACCCGCCGTCCACCGAGAACTCGGCGCCCGTCACGTACCGCCCCTCCGGTCCCGCCAGGAAGGCGACCAGGGAGGCCACCTCGTCCGGGGTGCCGAAGCGGCCCAGCGCCGTCAGGGCCGCCTGGCCCTCCGCGTACGGCCCGTCCGCGGGATTCATGTCGGTGTCGATCGGGCCGGGGTGGACGAGATTCGCCGTGATGCCGCGACCGCCCAGGTCCCGGGCGAGCGCCTTGGTGAGGCCGGTCAGGGCCGACTTGCTCATCGCGTACAGGGATCCGCCGGGCCCCGGCACCCGCAGGGCCATGCAGCTGCCGATCGTGATGATCCGCCCGCCGTCCGGCAGGCGCCCGGCCGCCGCCTGCGAGGCGAGGAAGGCCGCCCGGACGTTCACCGCGAGGACCCGGTCCACATCGGCGAGGGCCAGCGACTCCAGCGGGCCGAGGACCCCGACACCGGCGTTGTTGACCAGGACGTCCAGCCGGCCCAGGGCGTCCGCGGCCCATTCGACCGCCCCCGCGGCGTCCCCGGCGTCGGCCGCGTCGGCCCGCAGGGGCAGCGCCTTCCGTCCGGTCGCCGCGATCCGCGCGGCGACCTCCTCGGCCCGTGCCTCGTCCCGGGCGTAGGTGAAGGCGACGTCGGCGCCCTCCCGTGCGAGGCGCACGGCCGTGGCCGCGCCGATCCCGCGACTGCCGCCCGTCACCAGAACCGCCGTGCCGTTCATCGTGGACATCCCGAAACCTCCGTGGGGAGAAGCCAAAAGTGGTTGCGGGTTCAATGAAAGTCGCCGGGGCGCCCCGGAGCTGGCGGGAATCGGACGGGGACCCGCTCGCCGTCCCGTGCCCGATCACCCGCGCCCCCGATCGCCGATGAGTTCCGCCGAGCTGTGCCGTCTGCACGCGTGGGACACGATGGACCGGAGACGAAAGGCACCACCATGGCCACGCTGAGCCTCACCCAGTTCCTGACCCTCGACGGCGTCCACCAGGCCCCCGGCGGCCCGGACGAGGACCGCAGCGGCGGATTCGAGCACGGCGGCTGGTCCGTTCCGTACGGGGACGAGGACTTCGGACGGTTCGTCGACGAGGTCTTCGCCCGGCCGACCGCCTTCCTCCTCGGGCGCCGTACGTACGAGATCTTCGCCGGCTACTGGCCGAAGCACGCCGACCCCGCCGATCCCGTCGCCACCAAGCTCAACGCCCTCCCCAAGTACGTCGCCACCACCACCCTCGACTCCGCCGACTGGGCCGGGACCACCCTGCTCCGCGGCGATGTCGTCGAGGAGGTCGCCGCCCTCAAGGAGCGCACCGACGGCGAGATCCAGATGCACGGCAGCGCCGGTCTCGCCCGCACCCTCCTCGACCACGACCTCATCGACACCCTGCACCTGCTCGTCTTCCCCGTGGTCCTCGGCGCCGGCCGCCGCCTCTTCTCCGACGGAGTGCGTCCCACCGCCTTCCGGCAGACCGCCGCCCGCACCACGGGCGCGGGCGTCGCCGTCCACACGTACGAGCTGGAGGGCCGCCCCCGGTACGGCAGCTACGGCGACTGAACCGGGATCCTTGGCGCGGGGCGCGGGGCGTAGCGGCAGCCGGCAGGGGTGTCATCGTCACGGCGGCCGGGCCGGCCGGCTCCGCCACCCCGGTCCACTGAAAGGTGTAGCCACCACGGGCCCGTCCGGGTAGCGTGATCGCTCCGTGTGCGAGCCGTCGAAGTCTCCACCCCGCTTCGAGAGTTGGAGACCGGCCCGCCATGGCAGCTTCGTCCTCCTTTGCCACCCCCGTGTCGCTAGGCGCCCCGCGCCGGGCCTGGCTCACCGACCTGCCCGTGCTGCTCGTCGCCGTCGTCTGGGGTGCCAGCTACCTCGCGGCCAAGGGCATCACCACCACCCACACCGTCATCGCGGTGCTCGTCCTGCGGTTCGCGGTGGTCCTGCCCGTCCTCGTCGTCGCCGGCTGGACCAGGCTCCGGGCGCTGAGCGCGGCCCAGTGGCGCGGCGCGGGCACCCTCGGGCTGATCCTCGGCGGGATCTTCCTCCTGGAGACCTACGGCGTCGTCCACACCTCCGCCACCAACGCGGGTCTGATCATCAGCCTCACCATGATCTTCACCCCGCTCGCCGAGGCCGCCGTCACCAGGGTCGGACCGCCCCGCGCGTTCCTCGGCGCCGCCGCGCTCTCCGTCGCGGGCGTCGTGCTCCTCACCCAGGGCGGCGGCTTCACCACCCCCTCGCTCGGCGACCTGCTCATGCTGCTCGCCGCCCTCGCCCGCACCGTCCACGTCCTGGCGATGTCCCGGATCAAGGCGGTCCGGTCCGCCGACTCGCTCTCCCTGACCACCGTGCAGCTCGGCTCCGCCGTCGCGGTCTTCGCCGTGATCGCGGCCTTCCCCGGCACCGGTGCCTCGCCCTGGGCGGTGGCCCTCGACTTCGGTCCGCGCGAGTGGGCCGGGCTCCTGTTCCTCTCCGTCTTCTGCACGCTCTTCGCCTTCTTCGTGCAGATGTGGGCGGTCCGCCGCACCTCCCCTTCCCGGGTCAGCCTCCTCCTCGGTACGGAACCGCTCTGGGCCGCCGCCGCGGGGATCGCCATCGCCGGTGACCGTCCGGGCCTCCTCGGGCTCGCGGGCGCGATCCTCGTTCTGGCGGGCACCAGTTGGGGCCGGGGGGCCGCCGGCCGGGACGCCCGGTAGGTTCTTCGATCATGCGTTCAATTGCGTACGACAACGAGTTCCGCGCGCGTGCCCGGCGCACCCAGGGCTGGGGCCTCGGCCTGCTGACCGTGGCCGGGCTGCTCTGGGTCTGGTTCGCCGTCCTCCTCGTCACCCCGTACGAGGACGGCGACGGCGGCGGCAGCCCCTGCCCCTCGCTGCTCACCAGTGAGTACGTCCACGACGACGACTGCGTCGAGGCACGCGACTGGCCCGGACTCGTCGCGCTCCTCGGCGGCTCCCTCCCCTTCGCCGTCGTCGGTGGCGCCCTCTACACCAGCGGTGCCGTCTCGCACCGCATGGCCGAGCACCTCGCCGAGGTCACCCGTCTCGACTCGGCGAGCGGCTGACCGACTCGGTGGCGGACGGGCGCCTGCCCGCCCGCCACGGCGACGGACGGCTCAGGACTTCGCCACCCGGCCCGACACGATCATGAGGACCAGGCCGAGGACCGCGATCACGATGTTGGCGAACAGCTCCCGGCCCTCCAGGAACCACACGTTCTCGGTGAGGAACCGGGTCGCGCCGAGCAGGCGGAACCAGCCGTCCGTCAGCTCGCGCACCACCCCGGCGACGCCGACGAGAGCGAGCAGAAAACCGGTGACCTCCAGAAACCTCTTCATGAAGTGATCATGGCGCGGCCGGACGGCCGGTCGCGTCCGCCGCCGGTCCACCGTCCCCGCGACCGAAGTATCGACCTCCGCGACTTCGGTACCGTCCCGGTCCGACCATGCCCTGCACCGCGCCCCCGGCTGCGTACATTGCGGATATGAATCGCACGGACCGGCAGCGCTGGCTGCTCCCCTCCCACCTGGCGGGACCGGGCGGGAGCGGGGCGGCCCGGCCCCGCCGTACCGTCCGCGACTGGGTCGTGGACACCTCGCTCTTCCTTCTCGCGGCCTTCGTCGGCCTCGTCGCCGCCGACACCAGCGCGGAGTACACCAGCGAGGCCGTCACCCTCGTCGACCAGCTTCTCGGCGCCGCCGCCTGCTGCGCCCTCTGGCTGCGCCGCCGCTGGCCCACCGGACTCGCCATCGCTCTCTCGCTGCTGAACGTCGTGGCCCCGGTCGCCGCGGGCGCCCTCCTCGCGAGCCTGTTCAGCGTCGCCGTCCGCCGCCCCTTCCGCGAGGTCGCCTGGATCGGGGCGCTCGCCGTCGCCGCCTCCACCGTGCAGGCCTTCGTCCGCCCCGACCCCACCACCAACACCGGGCTGTCGATCGGCATCGGCTTCATCCTCATCCTGCTCGTCACCGCCTGGGGCATGCTCGTCCGCTCCCGCCGCCAGCTCGTCGAGGCCCTCAGGGAACGCGCCCGGCGCGCCGAGGCCGAGGCCGAACTGCGCGCCGCCCAGGCGCAGCGGCTCGCCCGCGAGGCCATCGCCCGCGAGATGCACGACGTCCTCGCCCACCGGCTCACCCTGCTCAGCGTGCACGCCGGCGCCCTGGAGTTCCGGCCCGACGCCCCGCCCGAGCAGGTCGCCCGCGCCGCCGGGGTCATCCGCGACAGCGCCCACGAAGCCCTCCAGGACCTCCGCGAGATCATCGGAGTCCTGCGCGCACCCGGCGAGAACGGCGACGGTGGAGACCGCCCCCAGCCCACCCTCGCCACCCTCGGCGCGCTGATCGACGAGTCCCGCGAGGCCGGGGCGGAGGTCGTGCTCGACACCACCGTGGACGACCCGTCCACCGTGCCCGCGGCCACCGGCCGCACCGTCTACCGCATCGCCCAGGAGGGCCTCACCAACGCCCGGAAGCACGCCCCCGGCACCACCGTCACCGTCACCGTGCGCGGCCGCCCCGGGGAGGGCCTCACCGTCGACATCCACAACCCGGCGCCCGCCGGAGCGGTCCCGCACGTCCCCGGCTCCGGCCAGGGCCTCATCGGACTCACCGAGCGCGCGGCCCTCGCCGGTGGCCGAATGGAGCACGGCCCGGCCCCCGACGGCGGATTCGCGCTGCACGCCTGGCTACCGTGGCCCCCATGACCATCCGGCTGCTCATCGTCGACGACGACCCCCTGGTCCGCGCGGGCCTCACCCTCATGCTCGGCGGCGCCGAGGGACTGGCGATCGTCGGGGAGGGCGCCGACGGCCGCGAGGTCCCCGAACTCGTCGCCCGTCTCAGCCCCGACGTCATCCTCATGGACATCCGCATGCCCCAGGTGGACGGGCTCACCGCCACCGAACGCCTCCGCGCCGAACCCGGAGCCCCCGAGGTCGTCGTCCTCACCACCTTCCACGCCGACGAGCAGGTGCTGCGCGCCCTGCGCGCCGGCGCCGCCGGGTTCGTCCTCAAGGACACCCCACCGGCCGAGATCGTCGCGGCCGTACGCCGGGTCGCCGCCGGTGACCCGGTGCTCTCCCCGGCCGTCACCCGTCAGCTCATGAGCCATGTCGCCGGACAGCCGGAACAGCCCCCGCGCACCGCGGCCGCCGGTCGTCTGGCCGAACTCGCCGACCGTGAGCGGGAGGTGGCGGTCGCCGTCGGCCGCGGTCTGTCCAACGCGGAGATCGCCGCCGCGCTGTACATGAGCGTGCCGACGGTCAAGACCCATGTCTCACGCGTCCTCGCCAAGCTCGGCCTCAACAACCGGGTCCAGATCGCCCTCCTCGTCCACGACGCCGGCCTCCTGGAGGAGGACGACCAGAACTGACCGCCGTGCGGCCCGGCCGGCCGGGCGAAACCCGGAACCACGGTCCGTGCCGCCCGGGACCGCCCGTGCCGCCCGCCACCGACCTCGACCCACCGGAACGGGCCCCGACGCACCGACCTCGACCCGCCGAACCGACCCCGACCCACCGGGTCGGCCTCGGGCAGGTCGGTTACGCTGACTCGATGTCCGTCATCGAACTGGGGGAGTACGGCGCGGACTTCACCGCGAACCCGTACCCCTACTACGCGAAGTTCCGCGCGTCAGGCCCCGTCCACGAGGCCCGGATGCCCGACGGTTACCGGTTCTGGCTGATCGTCGGCCACGACGAGGGGCGCGCGGCGCTCGCCGACCCGAGATTCGCCAAGTCCCCCTCCGTGATCGGCGTCCGGCCGCCGGAGGAGGACATCATCGGCGTCCACCTCCTCGGGGCCGACGCGCCCGACCACACCCGGCTGCGCCGCCTGGTCACGGGCGAGTTCACCGGCCGCCGGGTGGAGAGCCTGCGCCCCCGCGTCGAGCGGCTCACCGCGGAGCTCGCCGACGCGATGGAGCCGGCGGGCCGCGCCGACCTCGTCGACGCCTACGCGTACCCGCTGCCCATCACCGTCATCTGCGAGCTCCTCGGCGTCCCCGCCGAGGACCGCGACACCTTCCGCCGCTGGTCGACCGAGCTCGTCACCCCGGGCGACGAGAACACCATGGCCGAGGCCATGCGGGGCTTCGCCGGATACCTCGACGAACTCATCGAGGACAAGCGGGCCGCGGGCCCCGCCGACGATCTGCTCTCCGGCCTGATCGCCGCCCGCGCCGAGGACGGCGACCGGCTCTCCGGTCCCGAACTGCGGGCCATGGCCTATCTGCTGCTCATCGCGGGCCACGAGACGACCGTCAACCTGATCGCCAACACCGTCCGCAACCTGCTCACCCATCCCGATCAGCTCGCCGCGCTGCGCGCCGACCCCGGCCTCCTGGACGGGGCGATCGAGGAGTCCCTGCGGTACGACGGGCCGGTGGAGACGGGCACCTTCCGCTTCACCCGGGAGGCCGTCACCCTCGGCGGCACCGAGATCCCGGCGGGGCAGAGCGTCCTCGTCGGCATCGGGGCGCTCGACCGCGATCCGGCCCGCTTCCCCGACCCCGACCGCTTCGACATCCGCCGGGACACCCGCGGCCACCTCGCCTTCGGCCACGGCGTCCACTACTGCCTGGGTGCCCCGCTGGCCCGGCTGGAGGGCCGGATCGCCCTCCGGACGCTCCTGGACCGCTTCCCCCGTCTGGAGCTCGACCCCGAGGGCGAGCCCTGGGAGTGGCTCCCCGGCCTCCTGATGCGCGGAGTCCGGCACCTCCCGGTCAGGTGGTGAACCGGCGCACGGTCCGGTGGCGAACCGGAGGGGAACCCGCCCGGTGGTGAACCGGACGCGTTCTCAGGGGGCGCCGTCCAGCCGTACCGGACGCCGCTCCCGGCGCGAGGTCTCGCACGCGTCGGCGATCCGCAGCGCCGCCAGGGCCTCCCGGCCGTCGCACGGGTTGGCCGCCTCGCCGCGGACCAGGCGTACGAACGCGTCGAGCTCCGCCTCGTACGCCGGGCCGAACCGCTCCAGGAACCCGGGCCAGGGCTTTCCCGGCGCGGCCGGCCCCTGCGGTTCCACCGAGGTGAGCGGGGTGCGGTCGTCCAGGCCCACCGTGATCTGGTCCCGGTCGCCCGCCAGCTCCATCCGGACGTCGTACCCGGCGCCGTTGCAGCGGGTCGCCGTCGCCGTGACCAGCGTGCCGTCGTCCAGGGTGAGGAGCGCGGCGGCCGAGGACACGTCCCCCGCCTCGCGGAACATGGCGGGGCCGGCGTCCGAACCCGTCGCGTACACCTCCACGACCTCCCGCCCGGTCACCCAGCGCACGATGTCGAAGTCGTGCACCAGGCAGTCGCGGAAGAGACCGCCGGAGAGCGGCAGGTACGCGGCCGGCGGCGGTTCCGGGTCGGAGGTCGCCGCCCGCACGGTGTGCAGCCGGCCGAGCCGCCCCGAGCGCACGGCCTCCCGTGCCGCCCGGTACCCCGTGTCGAAGCGCCGCATGAACCCGAGCTGGAGCTCCGTCCCCGCCTCGGCCACCGCCGCGAGCGCGGTCCTGGTCCCCGGGACGTCCAGCGCGATCGGCTTCTCGCAGAAGGCCGGGAGTCCGGAGCGCGCGGCGCGGGCGATGAGCTCCGCGTGCGCGGCCGTCGCCGAGGCGATCACCACGGCGTCCAGGGCGTGTCCGAACAGCGCCGTCACATCGGGTGCCGCCTCCGCCCCGAGCGCTCCCGCGACCCCGGCCGCCCGGCCGGCGTCCATGTCCGCCACGACCAGGGACCCGACCTCCGGGTGGCGGGCCAGCACACCCGCGTGGAAGCTCCCGATCCGTCCCGTACCGATGAGTCCGATGCGCATGGCCCCACCGTGGAGCCGTCCGTCACCGGTGTCAAGGATTTGTCAGGACAACCGGACGTCACGACTTCCCGTCATGAGCGCACCGGGCTACGCTCCCCCCGTGTCCAAGCAGTCCGGCTCCTCACTGCCCCCGCTCTCCGTGGACCGCACCAGCCCGGTCCCGCTCTACTACCAGCTGGCCCAGCAGCTGGAGAGCGCCGTGGAGAACGGGACACTGACCCCGGGCACTCTCCTCGGCAACGAGATCGACCTCGCCACCCGTCTCGGACTCTCCCGCCCCACCGTCCGCCAGGCCATCCAGACCCTCGTCGACAAAGGCCTCCTGGTCCGCCGCCGGGGCGTCGGCACCCAGGTCGTGCACAGCACGGTCCGCCGGCCGCTGGAGCTGAGCAGCCTCTACGACGACCTGGACGCGGCCGGACAGCTCCCCGCCACCCGGGTCCTGGTCAACCGTGTCGAACCCGCCACCGGACCGGTCGCCGCCGCCCTCGCCGTACCCGAGGGCAGCGAGGTCCTCTACCTGGAACGGCTCCGCACGGCGCACGGCGAGCCCATGGCGTACCTGCGCAACCACCTGCCGGCCGGACTCGTGGACCCCGACACCGAACGCCTGGAGACCACCGGTCTCTACCGGATGCTCCGCTCCGCCGCGCTCACCCTGCACAGCGCCCGTCAGGCCGTCGGCGCCCGCGCCGCGACCGCGGCGGAGGCGGCGCTGCTCGACGAGCGGGAGGGTGCCCCGCTGCTGACGATGGAGCGCGTCACCTTCGACGACACCGGCCGTGCCGTCGAGTACGGCTCACACCTCTACCGGGCCGCCCGCTACTCCTTCGAGTTCCAGCTGATGGTCCGTCCGTAGCCGGTGCACACCGGCGAAGTGGCCGGACACCCGCCCCCTGACAAGCGCCACGATCCGCATGACCGATACTGCAATGCACGACTGCAATGCACGCAGAAGGACACAAAGGAGGGCACGGCCTCGTGACCAGGCTTCGGACAGGAGGGGTACGCGCCGCAGTCGGCGCCGTGCTCGCGCTCGCGCTCACCGGGGCGCTCGCCGGGTGCAGCAGCACCGGCGGAAAGCGGGCGGAGGACGCCCGCAAGGCCGCCGAGGCCCAGGGCAGGGCGGCCGTCGACACCCCCCGCTGGACCGTCGCCATGGTGACCCACTCGGGTGACGGCGACACCTTCTGGGACATCGTCCAGAAGGGCGCCAAGCAGGCCGCCGTCAAGGACAACATCAACTTCCTCTACGCCCACAGCGACGAGGCACAGCAGCAGGCGCAGCTGATCGACTCGTACGTCGCCAAGGGCGTCGACGGTCTGATCGTCACCCTCGCCAAGCCCGACGCCATGAAGGCCGCCGTCGAGAAGGCCGTCAAGGCGGGCATCCCGGTCATCACCGTGAACTCCGGCGCCGAGCAGTCCAAGGCGTACGGGGCGCTCACCCACATCGGCCAGGACGAGACCGTCGCCGGTGAGGCCGTCGGCGAGGAGCTCGACAAGCGGGGGAAGAAGAAGGCGCTCTGCGTCCTGCACGAGCAGGGCAACGTCGGCCACGAGCAGCGCTGCGCCGGGACGAAGAAGACCTTCGGCGGCGAGCTGGTCAACCTCTACGTCGACGGCACCAACATGCCCGACGTGAAGGCGTCCATCGAGGCCAAGCTCCAGTCGGACAAGGACGTGGACGCCGTCGTCACCCTCGGCGCGCCCTTCGCCGACGCCGCCGTCCAGGCCGCGAAGAGCGCCGGGAGCAAGGCCGAGGTCGACACCTTCGACCTCAACGCCAAGGTCGCGACCTCCCTGCGGGACGGCACCCTCGGCTTCGCCGTCGACCAGCAGCCGTACCTCCAGGGCTACGAGGCGGTCGACCTGATCTGGCTGTACCGCTACAACGCCAACGTCCTCGGCGGCGGCAAGCCGGTCCTGACCGGCCCGCAGATCATCACCAAGGACGACGCCGCGAAGCTCGTCGAGTACGCGGAGCGGGGCACCCGATGAGTTCCACCGCCCCGGCGTCCGGGCCGTCCGGCATCGACCACGTCGACGAGCGGCTCCTGCGCACCACCCCGCTGAAGAAGCTCCTGGCCCGCCCCGAGCTCGGCTCGGTCGTCGGCGCGATCGCCGTCTTCGTCTTCTTCTCGGTGGTCGCCGACAGCTTCCTGAAGCCCTCCAGCCTCGGGACCGTGCTCTACGCGGCCTCCACCATCGGCATCATGGCGGTCCCCGTCGCCCTGCTGATGATCGGCGGCGAGTTCGACCTGTCCGCCGGTGTCCTGGTCACCAGCTCGGCCCTGATCTCGTCGATGTTCAGCTACCAGATGACGGCGAACGTCTGGGTCGGCGTCGGTGTCTCGCTGCTCGTCACCCTGGCGATCGGCGTCTTCAACGGCTTCATGCTGACCCGTACCCGACTGCCCAGTTTCATCATCACGCTCGGCACCTTCCTGATGCTGACGGGGCTGAACCTGGGGCTCACCAAGCTGATCAGCGGCACCGTCTCCACCAAGACCATCGCCGACATGGAGGGCTTCTCCTCCGCCCGCAAGCTCTTCGCCTCGCAGCTGACCATCGGCGGCGTCGAGTTCAAGGTCACCATCCTGTGGTGGTTCGGCCTGGTCGCGCTCGCCACCTGGATCCTGCTCCGGACCCGCTTCGGCAACTGGATCTTCGCGGTCGGCGGTGGCTCCGACGCGGCCCGCGCGGTCGGTGTCCCCGTGTACCGGACGAAGATCGGCCTCTACATGGGCGTGGCGTTCTGCGCCTGGATCTCCGGCCAGCACCTGCTCTTCTCCTTCGACGTCGTCCAGTCGGGCGAAGGCGTCGGCAACGAACTGATCTACATCATCGCGGCCGTCATCGGCGGCTGTCTGATCACCGGCGGATACGGCTCCGCGATCGGTTCGGCGGTCGGTGCCCTCATCTTCGGCATGACCAGCAAGGGCATCGTGTACGCCGAGTGGAACCCGGACTGGTTCAAGTTCTTCCTGGGAGCGATGCTCCTCCTGGCGACCCTGCTGAACGCCTGGATCCGCAAGCGCGTGGAGGCCACCAAGTGACGACGGCCACGAAGACCGAGTCCGCTCCTCTCGTCGAGCTCGACGACGTCAGCAAGTACTACGGCAACATCCGCGCCCTCGAAGGGGTGTCCCTGGAGGTCCGCTCCGGAGAGATCTCCTGCGTACTCGGCGACAACGGCGCCGGCAAGTCCACCCTCATCAAGATCGTCGCCGGGCTGCACCGGCACGACGCGGGCACCTTCCGCATCGAGGGCGAGGAGGTCACCCTCGCCAATCCGCGCGACGCCCTCGACCGGGGCATCGCCACCGTCTACCAGGACCTCGCCGTGGTCCCCCTGATGCCGGTCTGGCGGAACTTCTTCCTCGGCTCCGAGCCCACCAGGGGCTCCGGCCCCTTCAAGCGGCTCGACGTCGGTCTGATGCGCGACACCACGCGTGAGGCGCTGCTCCGCATGGGCATCGACCTGCGCGACGTCGACCAGCCGATCGGCACCCTCTCCGGCGGCGAGCGCCAGTGCGTGGCCATCGCCCGCGCGGTCCACTTCGGCGCGAAGGTCCTCGTCCTCGACGAGCCGACCGCCGCGCTCGGCGTCAAGCAGTCCGGCGTCGTCCTGAAGTACGTGGCCGCCGCCCGGGACCAGGGTCTCGGCGTGGTCCTCATCACCCACAACCCGCACCACGCCTACCTCGTCGGCGACCGTTTCGTCCTGCTCAAGCGCGGAGTGATGGCCGGCAGCCACACCAAGGACTCCGTCACGCTCGACGAGTTGACCCGGCAGATGGCCGGCGGCACCGAGCTGGAGGACCTCCGGCACGAACTGGAGCGGCCGTCCGGGACGTGACGGACGCGGCCGTGATCGAACGGCCCCTTGACACCCGACCTGGCAGAATCGGAGCCGATGAGTACCTACCGTGACCTCGCGCACCGGGGCTCCGCCCGCGGCACCGTGCTGCGGACCGTCGGCACCCGGGAGCGGCGCTCCCATCTGACGGCGCCCCGGGTGCCGACCGTCGGCATCGACATCGGCGGTACGAAGGTGATGGCCGGCGTCGTCGACGCCGACGGCAACATCCTGGAGAAGCTCCGTACGGAGACCCCCGACAAGTCCAAGAGCCCCAAGGTCGTCGAGGACACCATCGTCGAACTGGTCCTGGACCTCTCCGACCGGCACGATGTGCACGCCGTCGGCATCGGCGCGGCCGGCTGGGTCGACGCCGAGCGCGCCACGGTGCTGTTCGCCCCGCACCTGGCCTGGCGCAACGAGCCCCTCCGTGACGCCCTCCAGGGCCGGCTCGCCGTCCCCGTCATGGTGGACAACGACGCGAACACCGCGGCCTGGGCCGAATGGCGCTTCGGCGCCGGACGCGGCGAGGACCACCTCGTCATGATCACCCTCGGCACGGGCATCGGCGGCGCCATCCTGGAGGGCGGTCAGGTCAAGCGCGGCAAGTACGGGGTGGCCGGCGAGTTCGGCCATATGCAGGTCGTCCCCGGCGGGCACCGCTGCCCCTGCGGGAACCGCGGCTGCTGGGAGCAGTACAGCTCCGGGAACGCGCTGGTCCGTGAGGCCCGCGAGCTGGCCGCCGCCGACTCCCCGGTCGCGTACGGGCTCATCGAACGGGTCAAGGGGAACGTCCCGGAGATCACCGGACCGCTCATCACCGAGCTGGCCCGTGAGGGCGACGCCATGTGCGTCGAGCTGTTCCAGGACATCGGCCAGTGGCTCGGCGTCGGCATCGCCAACCTCGCCGCCGCCCTCGACCCCTCCTGCTTCGTCATCGGCGGTGGCGTCTCGGCCGCCGACGACCTGCTCATCGGCCCCGCGAGGGACTCCTTCCGCCGCCACCTCACCGGCCGCGGCTACCGTCCCGAGGCCCGCATCACCCGTGCCCAGCTCGGCCCCGAGGCCGGGATGGTCGGCGCCGCCGACCTCGCCCGGCTCGTCGCCCGCCGCTTCCGCCGCGCCAACCGGCGCCGGGTGGAGCGGTACGAACGGTACGAGCGTTACGCCCAGGCCCTCCGCAACGGGACCTCGGGCCGGGCCGCCCGTACCCCCGAGGACCCGCCTTCATGACCCTGCCCCACCAGCCCACCCTTCCGCGCACCCCGCAGGACAAGATGCCCGAGGACCGACGGCACATGATCCGCCGCCGCTGGCTGACGGCGATCATCATCGTGCTGCTCGTGGGGATCCCGGCCGGCTATCTGGTCATCTCCGCCGGTCAGAGCCGTGACAGCGGCCGTGACAAGGAGCGCGAGTCCTCGGCGGCCGGGCTCCAGGACAACTGGCCCTCGCTGATGAAGCGCCGGGTCTTCGAGGTCCCGATCCCGGGCGGTGCCTGGGACGTCGCGTACTACGAGACCAGCAACTGGAAGACGAGCCGGCTGTACGTGCAGTTCACGACGACCGCCACCGGCCTCGACGCCTTCCTGGCGGAGTCCGGCACCGGCCGTGCGGCCCTCACCCCGGGCCGGATCACGATCGGCGAGCGCGATGCCGACATCGCCGGCTGGACCTTCGCCGAGGGCATGACCTGGGCGGGCACGACGGTGAAGCGCGAGGAGCCGCGTCCGACGACCGACCTGACGGTCGACCTCACCGACCCGGCTTTCCCCCGGGTGTACGCGGTCTCGGCGACCAGCCCCTGACCCGCCGGGTCCCGCTTCCGGGGGACCGCGCGAGCGTCGACCGTCCCTCCCGGTCGGGCGACGCCGCTTCCGTGACGCCGCTTCCGGGGGACCGCAGGAGCGCCGGCCGTCCCCCGACGGTCAGGCGCTCTTCTCCATGCCCGGCCGCAGCCGGGCGAGCAGGGTGTGGAGGGTCGCGCTCTCGTCCGCGTCGAGGGTGTCGAGGGCCCCGCGGGTGGCCTGCATCTCCTCGCGGACGCGACGGATGACGTCCCGGCCCTCGTCGGTCGCCACGACGTTCTTGACCCGACGGTCGGAGGGGTCGGGTTCGCGGCGGACCAGGGCGCGGGCCTCCAGGCGGTCGATGATGCCGGTGACGTTGGACGCGTCGCACACGAGCAGGGTGGCGAGGGCGCGCATCGGCAGCGGGCCGTCGAGCTGAGCGAGGACCTTGGCCTGGGTGGACGTCAGGCCGTGGTGGGCCGCGGCGGCGGCGAAGTCGCGCCACTGGGCCGTGCCGATCGCGGCGAGGAGCTCCATGAGCTGGAGCTTGGTGGGGGCCGGGGAGGTCGTCGCGGTCATGGGCCGAGCCTACTCAGAACACTTGACATTATCAATTGTTTACTTGACCACCTCAAGTATCGGGGTCTACCTTCGGCGAAGTACTTGATGACATCAAACATCGACGATCTGAAGCAGTGACGCTCCGAAGCGCCGACGTTGCCGAAGCACTGAGAAGGCCTCCCCTGTCATGAGCCACACCCCCGCGCCGCCCACCGCCGATCCCCGGCGCGAGACGCGCATCGTCTTCGCCCTGAGCCTCGCCGCCATGGTCGTGTCGATGATGCAGACCCTGCCGGTCCCGATCCTCGGCCTCATCCGCACCGACCTCGGCACCTCGACCGCCAACGTGAGCTGGGTGACCACCGCCACGCTGCTCTCCGCCGCCGTCTTCACCCCGCTGCTCGGCCGCTTCGGCGACCAGCACGGCAAGAAGCCCACCCTCGTCGCCGTGCTCGGCGTCATGGTCCTCGGCTCCGTCGTCGCCGCCCTCGCCACCTCGCTGCCCCTGCTGATCCTCGGCCGCGTCCTCCAGGGCGCCGCCACCGCGATCTTCCCGCTCGCCCTGTCCGTCCTGCGCGAGGAGGTCCGGCCGCAGAAGCTGCCCGGCGCCATGTCGCTGGTCAGCGGCACCCTCGCCTTCGGCAGCGGCCTCGCGCTCGTCGCGACCGGCCTGCTCACCTCCGGCTCCGGCGCCGACTACCGCAGCGCCTTCTGGATGGCGACCGGCTTCGCCGCGCTCGCCCTGCTCGCCGTCGTCCTCCTGGTCCCCGCGACCCGCCACAAGACCGGCGGCCGCACCGACTTCCTCGGCGCGCTGACCCTCGGCCTCACCCTGCTGCTGCTCCTGCTGCCCATCTCCCAGGGCCACGAGTGGGGCTGGACCTCGGCCCGCACGCTCGGCAGCTTCGCCGGCGCGGCCGTCATGACCGTCGTCTGGGTCCTCGTGGAGCGGAAGGTCCGCGAACCCCTCGTCGACATGAAGATGTTCGTGCACCGGCCGGTCCTCATGGCCAACCTGGCCGGCATCCTCGTCGGCTTCGGCATGTTCGCGAACTTCCTGGGTGTCTCCTACCTCGTCCAGATGCCGGAGGCCCTGACCGGCTACGGCTTCGACGCGTCCATCCTGCGTGCCTCCGTGCAGTTCCTGCTGCCCGGCGCGATCGTCTCGCTGCTCGCCTCCCCGATCGGCGGCCAGCTGGTCCGCCACCGCGGCCCCCGCACGGCCCTCGCCCTGGCCGCCGCCCTCGGCGCCGTGGGCTTCGCCTGGCTCGGCCTCGACCACGGCCACACGGCGTCGGTGATCGGCGCGGGCATCGTCGTCGGCGCGGCCGTCAGCTTCGGTTACGCGGCCATGCCGGCCGTCATCATGGCGAGCGTCCCGCACCACCAGAGCGGCATCGCCAACGGCATCAACTCCATCTCCCGCTCCACGGGCAGCGCGATCGGCAGCGCCGTCGTCACCACGATCCTCGCCTCGCAGACCCTGGAGCACCTCCCCGCCGGAGTCCCGCCCCTCCCCGCCGAGTCCGGCTTCACCCTCACCTTCTGGATCGGGGCCACGGCCTTCGCGCTGGTGGCGGCGATAGCGGGTCTGGGCCTGCGAGGCCGCCCGGCCTCCCGTACGACTCCGGCCCCGGCTCCCGCGGCCGTCGTCCCGGAGAAGGTGGCCGCCGGCTGACATCGGCCGGACGCCGAAGCCCCACCGGAGAGCGTGTGCTCCGGTGGGCTTCGCGCGAAGGGGGAGTCGACCGGCGACGGCCGCCGACGGCGGGCCCTCGGACCCGGGTGCTCAGCGGAACGCGGCCGCGTTCTCCCGGGCCCACCGCGCGAACGTGTGCGCCGGGCGGCCCGTCACCTTCTCGATCACTCCGTTCGGGGTGTTGTACTCGGCCGGCGGGTCGGCGAAGACCTCCAGCTGGAAGTCGATCATGTGTTCCGGCACGCCCTGCTTCCGCATCGCCGCCCGCGCCTCGTCCGGTGTCAGCTCCGCGAACTCCACCGTCCGCCCGGCCGCGGCGCCCAGTGCGGCGATCTTCTCCCGCAGCGAGATCCGCTCGGGACCGGTCAGCAGGTACTCCGCGCCCCCGTGGCCCTCGTGCAGCAACGCCGTCGCGGCCACCGCGCCGATGTCCCCCTCGTGCACCATCGCCGTACGGGAGTCCCCGTACGGCCGCTCGACCCGCCCCGCGCGCACCTCGTCCGCCCACTCCAGGGCGTTGGCCATGATCTCGGTCGGCGCCACCGCGGTCCACGCGAGGCCCGAGGCCCGCACCGCCGGCTCCAGTGTCGACTCCGACCAGCCGGCCAGCATGGTGACCCGGCGCACCCCCGCGGCTTCGATCGCCGCCGTCAGCTCCGCGCCGTTCTCCAGCGGCGCGTAGCCGTCGCCCCCGAAGTTGATCAGATGCACGGCGATCACGCCGTGCAGCGCGGACTCCAGGGACGCCGCGTCGGTGAGGTCGCCCCCGACGACCTCCACTCCCGGACCGAGGGCCGCCGCCCCGGGCCGCCGGGTCAGTGCCCGCACCGGCGCACCGGCCTCCCGCAGCGCCGCCACGACCTGTCGCCCGACCGTGCCGGTCGCGCCCGCCACCAGAATCGTCATGTCCGTCTCCCCGCGCCGTCCGCGGCCGGTCCTTCCGGCCACGCACCCACGTTGACACCCCTTGCGGACAGCTACCGTCCGCAAGGGAAGGCCGGGGGGACGGCCGCCGGCCGGGGTACGCCGGGTGCGTCGCCCGCGCACCCGAGTCGCCGACCGAGGAGGTATCGAGGAGGCCGGGATCCGGACCCGCCCCGGCCGATACGCTGCCCGGGAGGTCCGACGCCCGGCCGGACCCGTACGGCCGCCGCCCCGGTCACGGGCGCGGCGGTGAGAGATGAGAGGGTCTTGCGGGTGAGTGAGACACCGACGAACACCCTGCAATACCGACTCGACGGGCGCGAGGACGCCCCGGTCCTCGTTCTGGGGCCCTCGCTGGGGACGACCTGGCACATGTGGGATCGGCAGATACCCGAACTCACCCGGGACTGGCGGATCGTCCGTTTCGACCTTCCCGGGCACGGCGGCGCCCCCGCCGAGCCCTTCACCTCCGTCGCCGAACTCGGGGACCGGCTGCTCGCCACCCTCGACGCGATCGGCGTCCAGCGCTTCGGGTACGCGGGCTGCTCTCTCGGCGGGGCCGTCGGCCTCGACCTGGCCCTGCGCGCGCCCCACCGGGTCGCCTCCCTCGCCCTGGTCGCCACCTCTCCGCGGTTCGGCACCGCCGACGAGTTCCGCCAGCGCGGTGTCATCGTCCGCGCCAACGGTCTGGAGCCGATGGCGCGCACCGCCCCCGAGCAGTGGTTCACCTCGCTGTTCGCCGGTGCCCAGCCCGCGATCGTGGACTGGGCCGTCCAGATGGTCCGGACGACCGACCCCGCCTGCTACATCGCCGCCTGCGAGGCCCTCGCCGTGTTCGACGTGCGGGAGGCCCTCGACCGGATCGGCGTCCCCGCCCTCGTCCTCGTCGGCTCGGAGGACCAGGTCACCGGCCCCGCCGAGGCCCGCACCCTGGTCGCCGGTATCGCCGACGCCCGGCTCGCCGTCGTCCCCGGCGCCTCGCACCTGGCCCCCGTCGAGCAGCCCGCCGCCGTCACCGACCTGCTCATCGAGCACTTCGCCGGCACCGCGCCGGACACCAGCGGCCCGCTGACCGTGCCGCCGCTGCCCGCGGCCCCGGTGCCCGCCGCCGAGCCGGCGCCGGCCGCCGAACCCACCGAGGCCGGTCGCCCCGACCCGTACGAGAAGGGGCTCGGACTGCGCCGCGAGGTCCTCGGCGACGCCCATGTCGACCAGGCCCTCGCCGGTGACCCGGGCGGGGCCTTCCAGGACCTGGTCACCCGGTACGCCTGGGGCGAGGTCTGGAGCCGGGACGGTCTCGACCGGCGTACCCGCAGCGTCGTCACCCTCACCGCCCTCATCGCCGGCGGCCACCGCGAGGCCCTCGCCGACCACACCCGCGCGGCCCTCCGCAACGGTCTGTCGGCCGAGGAACTGCGCGAGATCGTGCTCCACGCGGGCGTGTACGTCGGCTTCCCCGCCGCCGAGACCGCGCTGCGGGTGGTGGCCCGCGTCGTCGAGGAGGAGACGACTCCTCCGGCCTAGGCCGTCTCTTCCGGATCTTGTCCGGCCCGCGCCGGAAGAGACGACCTGGTCGATGCCCGACGGCGTAATCTGGGGCCCGTGAAGCTGACGAAGAAGTCCCACGCCTGTGTGCGTCTCGAGAAGGACGGACGGACGCTCGTCCTGGACCCCGGGATGTTCACCGAGGAGGACGCGGTCCTGGGGGCCGACGCCCTGCTCGTCACGCACGAGCACCCCGACCACTTCGACGCGGGCCGGCTGCGGGCGGCCCTGGAGGCCAATCCGGCCGCCGAGATCTGGACGCTGCGCAGCGTCGCCGACCAGCTCTCGGCGGCCTTCCCGGGACGGGTGCACACCGTCGGGCACGGCGACCGCTTCACGGCCGCCGGCTTCGACGTCCAGGTGCACGGCGAGCTGCACGCGGTGATCCACCCGGACATCCCGCGCATCACCAACGTCGGCTATCTCGTCGACGGCGCCGTCTTCCACCCCGGCGACGCGCTCACGGTGCCCGACGCTCCCGTGGACACGCTGCTGCTGCCCGTCATGGCCCCCTGGAACAAGATCTCCGAGGTCATCGACTACGTCCGCGAGCTCAAGCCGCGGCGGGCCTACGACATCCACGACGCCCTGCTGACGGATCTCGCCCGGCCCATCTATGACCGCCAGATCGGCGCGCTCGGCGGCACGGACCACGGCCGGCTCGCCCCCGGGGCCTCCACCGAGCTCTGAGCCGGACGGGGCGGCAGCCCGGCGAGGCACCGATTGTCGGACCCCGCACGTAGGCTGGCGAGCATGCGCATCGCCACCTGGAACGTCAATTCCATCACCGCCCGACTGCCCCGACTCCTCGCCTGGCTGGAGAGCAGCGGCACGGACGTGCTGTGCATCCAGGAGACCAAGTGCACCGCCGAGCAGTTCCCCACCGAGGAGCTGCGCGCCCTCGGGTACGAGTCCGTGGTCAACGCCACGGGCCGGTGGAACGGCGTGGCACTGCTCTCCCGCGTCGGTCTCGCGGACGTGGTCACCGGTCTGCCCGGCGGTCCGGAGTACGACGGGGCCGAGGAGCCCCGGGCGATCTCCGCGACCTGCGGCCCGGTCCGCGTCTGGTCGGTCTACGTGCCGAACGGCCGGGAGGTCGCCCACGAGCACTACGCGTACAAGCTGCGCTGGCTGGAGGCCCTGAAGGCGGCCGTCGCGGAGGACGCGGCGGGGGAGCGTCCCTTCGCGGTCCTCGGTGACTACAACATCGCGCCGACCGACGACGACGTGTGGGACATCGGCGTCTTCGAGGGCGCCACGCATGTGACGGATCCGGAGCGGGCCGCGCTCGCGGGTCTCCGTGAGACCGGTCTGGGCGATGTCGTCCCGCGCCCCCTCAAGTACGACCACCCCTTCACGTACTGGGACTACCGCCAGCTCTGCTTCCCGAAGAACAAGGGCATGCGCATCGACCTGGTCTACGGCAACAAGCCGTTCGCCGAGGCGGTCAGTGACAGCTTCGTGGACCGCGAGGAGCGCAAGGGCAAGGGCGCGTCGGACCACGCGCCGGTCGTCGTCGACCTCGACGTGTAGCCCCCGGCCTGGGGTCCGGATCCGGCGGCGACGCCCGGCCCGGACCCCCGGCGGCGGAAACGATCTCCGCGCGCCGGGTGGTCGACCGGGAGGTGGCGGTGCGAGGCTGTTCGGATGAACATCCCGTTTCTGGACAACTGGCGCAAGCGGCACGAACCCGAGTCGGCCGGCTCCCCGCTGGTGGCGGCTTTCGACCGTGACCCCGAGGGAGTGGCCGCGCTGCTCGCCGAGTGCGAGCTGCTGCGCGCCCGTGTCGCGGAGTCCGGGGTGACGCTCGACGACACCCCGCGCTCCCTCCAGGAGCTCGACCAGCTGCCGCCCCGCTGGCGCGACGATCCGGAGGAGCTGCCCTGGATCGGGAACGACGCGGGGCTCTACCTCGGCACCGTGGTCGTCCGGAACGTGCCGGGTGCCCGCTGGCAGGTGTGGCCGGGCGGCGGCCCGGTGGTCCGGCTCGCCTCGGGCCGGGAGATCCAGGTGGTCGAAGCGGGTCTCGACTGGGCGATGACGGGCGCCCCGGAGCTCTTCCAGGTGTACGCGGAGGCCGCCGAGCAGTGAGGCCGCGACCCCCCTCCGGCCGGGTGCGCACCACCTTCCGCATCACCTTCCGCACCACCCTTTTGCAGTAAATACGGCTTATTCCTGTTTCATGCGTGTCGGGCGTGAAGTCCCTTTTCTGGTGGATAGTTTGCGCTGACTCGACACCGCTGAGAAATGGGGCAGGGCAGCGTATGGCCGTCGTGGATCCGCTGATCGAACTGCGTGGCGTCAACAAGCACTACGGCACGTTGCACGTCCTCCAGTCCATCGATCTGACCGTCGGCCGGGGCGAAGTGGTCGTCGTCATCGGTCCGTCGGGATCCGGCAAGTCCACCCTCTGCCGGGCGATGAACCGACTGGAGCGGGTCGAGTCGGGCGAGATCGTCATCGACGGACGGCCCCTCCCCGAGGAGGGCAAGGCGCTCGCCGCACTGCGCGCCGAGGTCGGCATGGTCTTCCAGTCGTTCAACCTCTTCGCGCACAAGACCGTCCTCGCCAACGTCTCCCTCGCGCAGATCAAGGTCCGCAAGCGGAGGAAGGACGAGGCGGACCGGCGCTCGCGCGAACTCCTGGAGCGGGTCGGGCTCGCCGCGCACTCCGACAAGTATCCGGCCCAGCTCTCCGGCGGACAGCAGCAGCGCGTGGCCATCGCCCGCGCCCTCGCCATGGACCCCAAGGCGCTCCTCTTCGACGAGCCGACCTCGGCCCTCGACCCCGAGATGATCAACGAGGTCCTGGAGGTCATGCAGCAACTCGCCCACGAGGGAATGACGATGGTGGTCGTCACCCACGAGATGGGCTTCGCCCGCTCGGCCGCCAACCGGGTCGTCTTCATGGCCGACGGGAAGATCGTCGAGGACCGCGCGCCGGAGGACTTCTTCACCGCCCCGCGCAGCGAGCGCGCCAAGGACTTCCTCTCCAAGATCCTCAAGCACTGAGCGGGGTGGGAACCATGCAGCGTACGCACCGCGCCCCGGCCGCGCTCGCCCTGCTGCTCGCCGCGACGACGGCCGTGCTCGGTGGCTGCGGAAGGGAGGGCAGCCCGCCCGTCAAGGGCCCGCAGCCCGACCAACTCCCGGTCTACCAGGTGGACAAGGACTTCTCCCTGCCCGATTCCCCCACCTGGGAGCGGGCGAAGAAGCGCGGGCACCTCGTCGTCGGCGCCAAGGAGGACCAGCCCTACATGGGGGAGCGGGACCCGGCCACCGACCGCTACTCCGGCTTCGACATCGAGATCGCCAGGATGATGGCGGCCTCCCTCGGCTTCGACCCGGCCGGCATCTCCTTCCGCACGATCGCCTCGGCCAACCGCGAGACCGCCCTGCAGAACGGCCAGATCGACTACTACGTCGGCACGTACACCATCAACGACAACCGCAAGAAGCTCGTCGGTTTCGCCGGGCCCTACTACCTGGCCGGCCAGTCCCTCCTGGTCCGCAGCGACGAGAACGACATCAAGGGCCCCCAGGACCTGGCGGGCAAGCGAGTCTGCTCGGCCGCGGGCTCCACCCCGTACCAGCGGATCGAGAAGGACCACCCGGAGGCCGAACTCGTCTCCTACGACACCTACTCCGCCTGTGTGGACAACCTGCTGACCTATCAGGTCGACGCGGTCACCACCGACGACACGATCCTGATGGGCTATGCCGCCAAGGTCCCCGACGAACTCAAGGTGGTCGGCGAGCCGTTCTCCGAGGAGCCGTACGGCATCGGCGTCCCGCGCGACGACAACGCCCTGCGCTTCGCGCTCGACGACGCCCTCGCCGCCCACGAGAAGAACGGCGACTGGAAGAAGGCCTACGACGCCACCCTCGGCCTCTCCGGGGTCCCCGCCCCGACGCCGCCCGCCATCGACCGCTATCCGGCGAGCTGACCGGAGGAACCTCCCGACATGGACGTCCTGACCGACAACTTCTCGCTCTACGGCGAAGGGTTCCTCGGCACCGTGGAACTCACCGTCTACGCCTCCGCGTTGGCCCTCGTCCTGGGCTTCCTGATGGCCTCGTTCCGGGTCGCGCCCGTGGGCTCCTTCCGGGTCTTCGGCACGGTCTGGGTCACCGTCCTGCGCAACACCCCGCTGACCCTGCTCTTCTTCGCGGTCATGCTGGGCCTGCCCCGGTTCGGCCTCGTGCTGCCCTTCGAGGTGTTCGCGGTCCTCGCACTCGGCTGCTACACCTCCGCGTTCATCTGCGAGGCGCTCCGCTCCGGCATCAACACCGTCCCGCGCGGCCAGGGCGAGGCGGCCCGCAGTCTCGGCATGACCTTCACCCAGACCCTCGGCACGGTCGTCCTGCCGCAGGCCTTCCGCACGGTCATCCCACCGATCGGCTCCACCCTGATCGCCCTCGCCAAGAACTCGGCGATCGCCGGTGCGTTCAGCGTCACCGAACTCCTCGGCACCTACAAGACCTTGAGCGAACTCGGCTACAACATCGTCTGGACCTTCGTCTGGATCGCCGTCGGATACCTCATCATCACCCTCACCATCAGCGCCCTCTTCCACGTCATGGAGAAGCGCTGGGGAGTCGCCCGATGACCGAGTCCACCGCCCTCTACGACATCCCCGGGCCGCACGCCCGGCGGCGTCACCTCCTCTACGGCCTCGCCTCCACCGCGGTGATCCTCGCGCTGCTCGGCTGGATCCTCTATCTCCTCTTCGACAACGACCAGTTCACCTCCACCAAGTGGTCGCCCTTCCTCTACAAGGGCATTCAGGAGCTGCTGCTCGAAGGACTCGGCAACACCCTCAAGGCCTTCGCCTACGCCTCGGTGCTCTCGCTCGCCCTCGGCGCGGTGCTCGCCACCGGGCGCCTCTCCGAACACCGGGTGCCGCGCTGGATCTCGACCGTGCTCGTCGAGTTCTTCCGCGCCATGCCCGTCCTCGTGATGATCTTCTTCATCTTCGTGGCGCTCAAGGTGCAGGCGCTGCCCGCGCTCGTCGCCGGGCTGACCCTCTACAACGGCTCCGTGCTCGCGGAGGTCTTCCGCACCGGCATTCACTCCGTGGCACGCGGCCAGGGCGAGGCCGCGTACGCGCTCGGCATGCGCAAGACGCAGGTCATGACCTACGTCCTGGCGCCGCAGGCCGTCCGCGCCATGCTGCCGACCATCATCAGCCAGCTGGTGGTGGCCCTCAAGGACACCTCGCTCGGATACCTCATCACCTACGAGGAGTTCCTGCACGCGGGCAAGCTGATCGCCTCGAACCTGGACTACGATCTGCCGTTCATCCCGGTCGTCATGGTGATCTCACCGATCTACATCGGGATGTGCATGCTGCTCTCCTGGTTCGCCACCTGGGTGGCCCGGAGAGAGCGCCGCAGCCCGAAGACCAAGGCCGCGAAGGTCGCTCCGGCCGAACCCCAGACGCTGCTGCCGGGACCGCAGTAGCGAGCGAGAGCCGCACCCGCCCGGCAGCAGCCGGTGATCACTCCTTCCGCAGTGGTACCGACACGTACGACGGGTCGGCCGAGGGGGAGGAGAAGGTCAGCTGCGCGCCGGTCGGGTTGTGCTCGATGTAGAGCGGGTCGACGGTGTCGACGACCAGCGCGAGCCGGTGGCCCGCCGGTACGTCGTACGCCGTGGAGAACAGCTCCAGGTCGACGCCGAACGGCTTCCCCGGGGTCCGGTCGTGGAAGGTGTACGGGGCGTTGCCGACCAGCTTGCCGACGCCGAGCGGGCCCACGTCGTAGAGGTACGCCACGAGGGTGCCGCTCTCCTTGGTGGAGGAGACCGTGGTGTGCACCTTCACCGTGCCGCGCACCCGCTGCGGGGTGTCGTACCGCTCGGACTGCCAGACACCGGCGAAGGCGCGGGGGAGCAGGGGGACGGAGACGACGGGCGGGGTGCGGAGGAACTGGTCGAGGGCGTTGGTGAGGAGGGTGATGCCGCCGTTGGCGCCGGAGTCGATGTTCGCCCAGACCCGCTGCGTACCGCCGAGGTCGAACTTCCGCTGGTTCGCGTGGACGGACTTCCAGTCCGCGTAGCCCTCGTAGCCGTTGGCGGAACGGGACTTGAGCTGGACCGGCTGTTCGCGGTCGATGCCGTTGTCGACGCCCTTCAGATAGCGGTCGAACCAGCGGTGGGCGCTGGTCCAGGTGTCGTTGGGCAGGCCGAACAGGCCGGTGGCCTCGGCGGTGGCGTGGTCGCCGGGCCGGAACTCCAGCCGCTTGGGACCGGTGAGCTTCTCGAAGAAGCTCGCGTACTGGTTGGGCGGGAAGATGGTGTCGCCCCAGGCGTTGCCGAGCATGATCGCGGCGCCGTTGGCGTTGATCCGGTCCAGCTGTTCGGCGGGGGAGCGCTTGCGGCCCCAGGCGATCATGTCCTCCTCCTTGTCCAGGTTGGAGGAGAGGAAGTCGCCCAGGATCTGCTGGAGTTCGGGGCCGGGGCGGCCGGTGAGGTAACCGGCGCCACCGAGCAGGGCGGCCGCCTGGAGGTGCTGGGTGCGGCCGCTGTAGATGGACTCGATGAGGTCGGCCCAGCCGCTGAGCGCCGCGACGGCCTTGATCCGCGGGTCGTGGGCGGCCGCCAGGAGACTGATCCCGGCTCCGTACGAGACGCCCGCCATGCCGATGTGGGCGGGGTCGGCGCCGGTGTTGGCCAGTGCCCAGTCGATCACCTTGGAGGCGTCGGCGATGTCCTTGGGGCCGGCGGTCTCGATCTCCCCGCCGGACTGCCAGAAGCCGCGCGAGTTGTAACTCACCACGATGTAGCCGGAGTCGGCGAGCTTCTTGGCCTGCGCGAGGTACTCGATCTGGGGCATGGCCCAGCTGGTGGGCAGCACGATCAGGGGGTGGCGGGTGGTGTCGGTGGAACCGGCGGGGGTGACGACGTTGGCCTTGAGGACGGTGCCGCCCTCCCCGGCGATGTCGACGAAGCGGATGCCGGTGCCGGCGGTCTCTCCGGCTTCGGCGGCCTGGGCGGCGGGTGCGAGCCCGAGGGTCGTCCCGGCCACGAGGGCGGCCGAGACGGCGAGGGTCAGGGGTGTGCGTCGCACGGGTCACTCCTCACTGGGGTACTGCTGGGGCGGCAGTACGGGCACTGATGGGGGGCAGTGAAAGTGACCCGACGGTAACCGCGACGGCTTACCCGTGGTAACCGGTCGGTATGTTACGTGCGAGTAACGATTGGTGGGCGCGTGGCCCCGTCCAGGGCCTGACATGATGGGTCCGTCTTCACCTCTGACCGGGAGGCGCGGTGCAGGAGTCGGGCGGCGTACCGGACGTCTTCGATCCACGGATCTACGCGATCGGGATCCCGCACGACCGTTTCCGGGTCCTGCGCGACCGCGCGCCCGTCGCCCGGCAGGAGGAGCCCGAGATCCTGGGCTGGCCCGCGGGTTCCGGGTTCTGGGCCGTCACCCGGCATGCCGATGTCGTCCGGGTGCTGAAGGACTCCGCCACGTACTCGTCCTGTCTCGGCGCCACCCAGATCCGGGACCCCGACCCCGCCGATCTTCCCTTCATCCGGCGCATGATGCTCAATCAGGACCCGCCGGACCACGGCCGGCTGCGGCGGCTCGTCAGCAGGGCCTTCACACCGGGACGGATCGAGCGGTTCGCCGTCACCGCCCGGGAGCGGGCCCGGAGTCTGTTCGCCGGGGCGATCGAGGCCGGGGGCGAGCCGGACCTCGTCCGGGCCGTCACCGACGACTACGCCCTGCTCAACCTCACCGATCTGCTCGGAGTGCCCCCGAGCGACCGGGGGCTGCTGCACACCTGGACCGAGCGGGTCATCGCGTACCAGGACCCCGACGAGCCGCCCGTCCTGGACGCCGAGGGGCGGCCGCTCAATCCACGCTCGCCCGCGATGCTCGCCGAGATGTTCGACTACGCGCAGGAACTCGCCGCACACAAGCGCGCGCATCCCGCCGACGACGTGATGACCGCGCTCGCCGCCTCCGAACTCGCCGACGCCGAGCTGGAGATGTTCTTCTTCCTCCTGACCGTCGCCGGGAACGACACGGTCCGCAGCGCCGCCCCCGGCGGCCTGCTCGCCCTCGCCGAACACCGGGACGAGCAGCGGAGGTTGTGGACCGGCGAGGTCGGCACCGACACGGCGGTCGACGAACTCCTTCGCGTACACCCGCCCGTGCTCTCCTTCCGGCGCACGGCCGCCCATGACACCGAGCTCGCCGGGCAGAAGATCCGGCGCGGCGACAAGGTGGTCGTCTTCCACGCCTCCGCCAACCACGACGAGCGCGTCTTCCCCGACCCGCACCGCCTCGACCTCGGCCGGACCCCGAACCCGCACGTCTCCTTCGGTGGCGGTCCGCACGTCTGCCTCGGTGCCCACTTCGCCCGGCTTCAGCTCAGGGTGCTCCACGAAGAGGTGCGCGGGGCCTGCGCCGGCCTGGAACTGGCCGGACCGCCCCGGCGCCTCGTCTCCAACTTCATCAACGGCGTCAAGTCGTTGCCGGTTCGGCTGCGGGAGCCGTTCGCGCCACGCGCGTGACATCGGCCACCAGCTCCACCACATCGGGCCCGTACGCCTGTGAGTTGATCACCTTCA
This sequence comes from Streptomyces zaomyceticus, assembly GCF_014656215.1. Lineage (GTDB taxonomy): Bacteria > Actinomycetota > Actinomycetes > Streptomycetales > Streptomycetaceae > Streptomyces > Streptomyces zaomyceticus. The sequence continues at coordinate 150,658 of NZ_BNBZ01000019.1, forward strand.
GGAGCAGTACGAAGGAACCGGAGCGGTGGCGGCGCGCCAACTCCTCGTGGTGGCGGGCGAGATAGCGGGTCGCGGCCTGGTTGGTGATGGCGCGCTGACCGCAGACGAGGAAGACGGGCCGGCGGCCCTCACCTGCGGTGAGCCGGGCCAGGATCACGTACTCGTCGACGCCGGAGTCCATCCGGTAGCGCTCCGAGCCGATCAGGAACGACCCCTGGTCGGGGCCCCGTTCCGTCTCCACGTTCACCGTCAGGCCCGGCAGCAGGGTGGCCAGATGGGCCGCGGTGCGACGGTTGGACCCCGGTCCGCCGACGCAGAACTCCGTACGGTCGCCGAAGCCCTGGTGCGTCTGGTCGTGCGGCAGTATGCGCGCGTGCGCGCCGCACTCCTTGATGAGCGTCGACAGTTCGAGCAGGGCGAAGACGTCGAAGCGGTGCACGGCGCCGCTCCCGCCGGCCTCCTTGTTGACCACGAGCAGGCACTCGGAGCTCCCCGGGAGCCCGAAGAACTCCCGCTTGCGGCGGAGCTTGCGACGCCAGGAGTACGTGCGGCCCAGCCAGCCGAACGAGGCGCTGAGCCCCGTCGCGAGCACTCCGAGCGCGATGTTCCGCAGGTCTTCGTTCATGGGCGCGCATGCTAGCGGGGAAACGGCCCTCTGTTCGAGGCGGTCCTGACGGGAGGTGCCGGGGGAAGTTACGCTGCGCGGACGGTCATTGACTGGAGGTAGGGAATGCGTCGCTCCACCGCTGGGAAGGTCTCCGTTCTCGCCGTCACGGCGACGGTGCTCTCGATGGGGGCCGCCGCTCCGCCCTCGGCTCCGGCGACCGCCCCGCCACCCCCGGTCAAGGAACCCGTCGCCGTCGGGTACGGCGGCGCCGTCGCCAGTGTCGACGCCGACGCCTCCGCCGCCGGGGTCGAGGTCCTCCGCAAGGGCGGCAACGCCGTGGACGCCGCCGTCGCCGTCGCGGCCGCCCTCGGGGTCACCGAGCCCTACTCGGCGGGCATCGGGGGCGGTGGCTACTTCGTGTACTACGACGCGAAGAGCCGCACGGTGCACACCGTCGACGGGCGCGAGACCGCGCCCCGCTCCGCCGGCACGAACCTGTTCGTGGAGAACGGCGCGCCCATCCCGTTCGAAGAGGGCATGACCAGCGGTCTCGGCGTCGGCACCCCCGGAACCCCGGCGACCTGGAGGGCCGCGCTGGACGCCTGGGGCAGCAAGCGCCTCGGCACCCTGCTCGAACCCGCCGAGCGACTCGCCCGCGAGGGTTTCACCGTCGATCCCACCTTCCGCGCCCAGACCGCGGCCAACGAGGCGCGGTTCCGGGACTTCCCGGATACGTCCCGGCTCTTCCTGCCGGGCGGGCAGCTGCCCGTGGTCGGCTCGGTCTTCAAGAACCCCGACCTGGCCCGTACGTACAAGACGCTCGGCCGCGAGGGCGTCGGCGCGCTCTACCGGGGGCCGATCGCCCGGGACATCGTGAACACCGTCCGGACGCCCCCGGTCCGGGAGGGAGCCACCCGCAAGGTCCGGGCCGGCGATCTGACGGAACGCGATCTCGCCGCGTACCGCACGGAGTCCCGCAGGCCGACGAAGGTCTCGTACCGGGGGCTCGACGTCTACGGCATGGCCCCCTCCTCGTCCGGCGGTACGAGCGTCGGCGAGGCGCTCAACATCCTGGAGGGCACCGACCTGGCCGCCGCCTCCCGGGCCCGCTACCTCCACCGCTTCATCGAGGCCAGCCGTATCGCCTTCGCCGACCGGGGCCGCTGGGTCGGCGACCCGGCCTTCGAGTCCGTGCCGACCCGCGGTCTGCTCTCCCAGCGGTACGCCGACTCGCGCGGCTGCCTGATCCGCGACGACGCCGTCCTGACCAGCCCCCTGCCGCCCGGCGACCCGAGCAGCCCGGTGCCGTGCGCGAGCGGCGGTACGGCGGCCCCCACCACGTTCGAGGGCGAGAACACGACCCACCTCACGGTGGCCGACAAGTGGGGCAACGTCGTCGCCTACACCCTCACCATCGAGTCCACCGGCGGCAGCGGAATCACCGTGCCCGGCCGGGGCTTCCTGCTCAACAACGAGCTGACCGACTTCTCCTTCGCCCCGGCGAACCCGGCCGTGCACGACCCGAACCTGCCCGGTCCCGGCAAGCGGCCGCGCTCGTCGATCTCCCCGACGATCGTCCTCGACGGTCACGACCGGCCGGTCCTCGCGCTCGGCTCCCCGGGCGGGGCGACCATCATCACCACGGTCCTGCAGACCCTCACCGGGGTCGTCGACCGGGGGCTGCCGCTCGTCGACGCGATCGCCGCGCCGCGGGCCAGCCAGCGCAACCAGACGACCACCGAACTCGAACCCGGCCTCTGGAACAGCCCGGTCAGGGCGGAGCTCGAAGCCATCGGGCACGGATTCCGGCAGAACCCGGAGATCGGCGCGGCGACCGGCGTGCAGCGACTGCCGGACGGCCGCTGGGTGGCCGCCGCGGAGACGGTCCGCAGGGGTGGCGGGTCGGCGATGGTGGTCCGGCCGGCGGGAAGGTAGCGCCGACCGGCCCCACGGCACCCGGGAGCGAGAGCGAGCCCCGTGCGCCCCGAGGGGCGCACGGGGC
>NZ_BNBZ01000020.1 GCF_014656215.1 Streptomyces zaomyceticus
AGCAACGGCCCGATCACTTCCCATGCCTGATCAGTCAGTTCATGACGTCGCACCACGAACGGAGTAACGACCGATCGACATTGCGGACACGCCCTAGGGGACCCAGTGGTTGCCCGAGACCGTGATCATGACCTGGAGCTGGATGCTCGCGGAGAAGTAGCTGCTGGTGTCGATCGGGGTGGCCAGCATCTTGTTCCACAGGGCGTCCAGCCAGGCCTGGCTCCCCGAGTCGGTCATCGCCGCCACCGCGAACGGGGCGAAGAAGGCGGCCTCGCTGCCGGAGGAGATCTGGGTGCCGTTGAGCTTGTAGCCGATGGCGATCTTGTTCGGGTCGCCGCCGGTCTTCGTCTTGATCCAGCTGTTGAGCTTCCGCGCGGCCGCAAGCGACGTGGCGTCCCCGCTGGTCACCGCGTCGTCCGCGATGCGCCACGGGGTGCGACAGGCGTTCCACCAGTACGCGCCGTCGTTGGGGTCCTCGAGGACCTGGCCCGGAGCGGGCTTCGGGGTGGTGTTGGTGTCGACGACGAAGTCGGGGAGGAGCCCGGTGCCCGAGGCGTACGTCGACTGGAGCCGGGAGATCTGGGTCTGGTGCGCGGTGCGCACGGCGTCCCAGGTCGTGTCGCCGGAGGCCGTACGGAAGGCGCGGAAGTGGTCGACCATCCAGTCCGAGGTGCGGGAGATCCAGTAGTACTGGTCGCCCGAGCTGCTCCAGTCGCCCAGCTTCAGGAGCTTGGTCGTGGGGTTGAGCTCGTCCTTCTTGATCGCGGCGATGTGCTTGAGCGCCAGGTCCTTGTAGTTGTAGGTGCCGGTGCTGCCCCACTGCTTGTCGGCCAGGAGCAGGCCGTACGCCACGTCCATGTCGCCGTCGGTGGCGCCGTCGCCTCCGTTCACGCTCCGGCAGGCGGTGTCCTGCTCGGCGGCGAGCAGGTTCGGGTTGACGGACGACGGGTGGTCGATCTTCCACTTGACCAGGCCGTCGAAGATCTTCTTCGCGTCGGGGTCGGCGCCCGCCATGGTCGCGGTGACGACCATGCCGTAGCCCTGCGCCTCGGCGACGTACGGGTGGTCGGCGTCGGGCGAGATGATCTGGTACCAGCCGTTGCCGCAGTTCTGCCGGACGAAGGCGGACTTCCACCGGTTGTAGTAGTCGACGACCTTCTGGTCGATCGCGGCCTGGGAACCGGAGGGCTTCAGCATGCCGGCGGCGTAGGGCTTGAGGTGGCTGCCGAAGGGGACGCCCGTCCCGCCGCCTCCCCCGCCGCCGCTGGGCGCGCCGTACACCTCGAACTCCCAGAGGGAGTAGCCGTAGGCCGTGCCTCTGCCGGTGCCGTACATCCGGACGTAGCGGCCGCTGCCGGAGACCGTGAGGTCGTCGGTCGCGCCGTCGCCCGCCGTGGTGGAGTAGACGTCGGTCCAGTTCGACCCGTCGGCCGAGGTCTGTATCCGGTACGTCTTCCCGTAGGCGTCCTCCCAGTTGAGCTTGACGCGCGAGATGGCGTGGTTGGCCCCGAGGTCGACGCGGATCCACTGCGGATCGACCCCTTCGAGGCTCGCCCAGCGCGTGGCCGTGTTGCCGTCCACGGCGAGACCTGCCCCGAAGGCCGAGGTCTCGACGGACGAGGCCGTCACCGTCTTTCCGGTGGACACCACCCCGTCGGCGGCCTGTGCCTGCGGCAGCACCGTCAGGGGCAACGCCAGCAGCCCCGCGAGTCCGAGAAGCGAGACGCTTCGTCGACGCATGACAACTCCCTTTCCCTTCATGGCCAATGGTTAGGAAATATTCCTAACCATTGGCCGGGAGAGTAGAGAGCCCGGAACTCCCGCGCAAGACCTCGCACGACAACAGAACGTCACCTCGGTCCACGGACACCGTCCTTGACGGTCCGTCATGTCGAGTGCGGTGTCACGACGCCGACCGGGTCCGCACCGGTGTGCCCCTTCGGCTTCACTTCGCCGCCCTTCGCCTCTCCCCCGCCGTTCACCCCTCCGGCGTCGCTCCCCGCCCGTCACCCCTGTGTCGTCGCTCCCCCCGTCACCCCTCCGGCGTCGGCGCCTCCGCCGCCTCCGCCTTCGCCGCGCGGGCCTCCCGCAGCGCCGTGTGGACGGACCAGAGCACCGAGACCAGCGGCACGGCCACCACGGCGCCCACGATCCCGGCGGCGATCGAGCCCGCGATCACCGAGATCGCCACCACCAGGGGGTGCAGCCGTACGGCCCAGCTCATGACGAGCGGGTGCAGCAGATGCCCCTCGATCTGGCCGATCACCACGATCAGGCCGATCACGATCGCGGCCACCAGCGGGCCCTTCGAGGCGAGCGCCACGACGGCGGCGATCGCCAGGGCGATCGGCGACCCGATCAGCGGGACGAACGCGGCGACGAACTCCAGGAGGGCCAGGGGCACCGCCAGCGGGACACCGAGGAGCCACAGGGCGAGCCCGACGAGCACCGCGTTCACCGCCGCGACGAGGACGATCCCGTGGGTGTAGCCGGTGAAGGTCCGCCAGGCGGCGCGTCCGCCGACCGCCACCCGGTCGCGGACCGAGCCGGGCAACTGCTTGCGGAACCACTCCCACTGCCGGTCCCCCGAGTGGATGAAGAACACCGCGGAGAACAGCGCGAGGGCGAGCGTCGTCAGCACGGCCACCACATGATGGGCGCCGCTCAGCGCCGTACTGACCAGTGTCGAACGATGACTGGAGACGTACTCCCCGATCTTGGCCTGGAGGTCGGACAGAGCGCCCGGGTTCAGCCGGAACGGCGGCCTCTGCAGCCAGTCCTCGATCCGGTCGACCCCGACCCGGAACTCGCGCACCAGCGTCGTCCGCTCCCCCGCCACCGCCTCCCCGACCAGCGCGAGCACGCCGAGGACGAGTGCGATGCTCCCGAGCAGTGTGAGGGCGACCGCCAGCGACCGGGGCAGTCCCTTGGCGACCATGTCGGCGAGCGGCCGCAGCAGCGCGGTGATCACGCACCCGAGGAACAGGGCCACGCCGATCTCGTGGAAGCGTCCGAGCACGGCGAACAGGCTGTAGACGAGCGCGCCGACGATCAGCAGCCGCCACGAGTAGGCGGCGGCCGTACGAAGGAAGGGGGTCACCGTCGCCGGTGTGCCTGACTGCATGGCGAACGACCTACCACCGGGGCGGCCCGGGACCACGCCCGGGGCCCGACATTCGCCCGACACGGGCGGCATTCGGCCGACCGGGGGCGAATCCTTCCCCGTACTGGTGTCAGAACCGGGGGTGGGTGACTTCCTGGTCGGCGCCCTCCCTCGCCGGGACCGAGTCGGTCGCGGCCGGAGACAGGGCCTCGGGCGACGTGGCGGGCGCGACCGTGAAGATCGTCGTCGCGGTCGTGCCGGCCACCGTCGCCACGGCCGCACGGTCCCGGTCCGTCCACTCCACCAGGCGGAGGCCGTCCCGGCCCGCCTTCAGTCGCGCCTCTCTGCGCACCCACAGACGGAGCAGCGCCGGACCGGGGTCCGGTTGGACGACGGCCTCGGCGAACTCCGTTGCGGGCAGCAGGCGGCGCAGGATCCGCGGCGGGCCGGGGCGGCGGGTCGAGGGCTCGACGTCGATGCCGACCGGGCCCGGTCCGACGGCCGCCGCGACCAGGCCGTCGGCATGGCTCAGGCTGACGCCCACCTCGGGCCGTCCGGGCAGGTAGGGGCGCCCGTGGCCGTGCCGACCGCAGTCGGAGCACAGCTGGGCGGGGGCCGACTCGGCCGGCGGCAGGCCCGTGAAGAGGGCCACGCACAGCCGGACGAGGAGCCGCGAGGCGACCACGTCGTCACGACGGCTCGGCAGCCGGATGCCCGCGAGCCGGCGCCGTTCCCAGGGCGTGAGCAGCCCCTCGCCCTCGTGCAGCTCGGGACGGGCCAGGACCTCGCGGGTGGTCGCCACCACGGCAACGGTGGCGCCCCGGCCCGGCCCCGGAGTGCCGGTCATCGGGGGGCGTTCACCCGGCGGTGCTCAGGAAGCGCTCCTGGACGCGCCCCAGCGTGCGGAAGTCGTCGATGGTGACTTCCTGGAGGTCGATGCTGGTCCCGGAGAGCTCCTCCAGGAGGTCGATGAACTCCAGGAAGTCCATCGAGTCGATCAGACGCGCCTCGATGAGGTCCTCGTCGGTGTCGATCGGGCCGTCGAGGCCGGGGTTCTTCTCGTGAAGCCACGCGGCGATGCGTTCCATGGGAGGGGTCGCTCCTTGCTGCTGTTGTGCGGGATGACGTGGGGCGGAGGGGCCGAGCCGGTGGGCTCAGCCGTCCACGCCCCGGAGGCGGGCTTCGCGGAGCCGGTCCAGGGCCTGCTCGGGGCTGCCGTGGGTGAGGATCATCGCGTGGACCCAGCGCTCCACGCCGAAGGCGACGCAGGCGCTGTACGCCGGTCCCTCCGAGCCCGCGCGGATGTCCAGCCGCTCGCCGAAGAAGTTCCGGTGCCGGTTCACCGAGGCGATGGCCGTGCCGTCGGGCGCGCTGAACTCGTGCTTGACGGGATCGAGGGCCATCAGCTTGGCCCGGGAGCCGCCCTTGTCGTAGAACGGGTCGTCGGCCACCGCCCTGCTGAGTTCCAGGCCGAGGCTCGCGGCGGCCTGCCGGATGAACTCGGCTCCCTGTTCCAGGTGTTCGACGGCTCCCTGCTTGGTGCCGAGGTACAGGACCTCGCGCATGTGGAAGCCCCACAGGCGGCGCAGCCCGTCGTAGTGGGTCTCGTTGCGGAAGCAGCGCCCGGTGGCGGAGAGCCGCAGGCCGTCCTCGCCGACGTCCCGGCCTTCGAGGGAGAGCAGCAGTCCGTAGCAGGTGGCGGAGGGCAGGAGATGACCGGTCGGCCGGAGCCCCAGCTCTCCCGGGGTCTCGCCGGCCGCGAGGCCGTCGAGCGCGTCCGCGTCGAACCGCCCGGCGGAGACGCCGAGATGGGGGAAGTTGCGGAAGAAGTCGAGCCGCGCCAGGCCCTCCACGGACAGCAGCGGTGGTCCGAGGACCTCGGGCGCGGAGAGCCGCGCGGCGAGTCCGGTGAGGAGGTCGTCCAGGCCGCGCAGGAGCGCGGTGTGGACCGGGTCCAGGGTGATCAGGCCCGCACCTGGGCTTCTCAGGCCGCCGTCCGGCAGGGCCGTGGTGCTGGGTGTGCTCATGGAAAAACCGCTCCCTCTGGGCGTGGTCGAACAGTCAGGGGTGTCGGTCGGACGGGCGGGAGGAATTCACCGCGGCGTCATCGCGGCGGCGCGTACGCGCATCCTCGGCGAAGAAGCCTGTTGATGCCCCATCAGGGACCGGACTGCGCAGGGGGACACTAAGCCAGCCGCGACCCTGATGTCTAGACCAAAGCCGCCGGGCCGGGAGTGCCGCCACGCGACACCCGACTCCCCGGAGCGGAGCAACTTCGCATATTGAGATGGCACTTGACAGAAGCTATGGTCTAAACCAATTCTTCTGTACGGCGTGGCCACGGCACCGCGCCACGGCGCAGCAGTCTCTCCACGCCGTCCTCCATGCCTTCCCTCACGCCTCTCCCCTGCCGTCCCTCCACGCTGCCCGCCCGTGCGGTCCGCCCCGGCGCCCCGCGCCGGCCGGCGAGCCGAACCGCCTCCCCCGACTCCCGCCCCGGAGGGACCCCATGACCATGCCGGCCCCGCATCGCTCCCGCCGCCCCCGCCTCCACCGCGCGGCCTCGGACCTGCCGTACTTCAGCGCGGACGGCGAGTCCTATCTGGCGCAGACCACCCTGCGGGAACTGAAGAAGTCCCGGCCGTTACGGGTGCTGTCCGAGGAGGACTTCGCCCACTGGCAGACGTACGGCTACGTGATCGTCCGGGAGGCGATCCCCGCGGAGGCCGCGAAGCGCCTGCTCGACTTCACCTGGGACTTCCAGGGCCTCGACCCGGACAGGCCGGACAGCTGGCACGAGGACCGGCCGTTCCGTTCCGAACTGGACCAGCAGCTGCACATCTACGGCTTCGTGGAGGCGTACCACCACCAGCTCCTCTGGGACAACCGCCAGGCGCAGCGCGTCTACGACGCCTTCGTGGACGTGTGGGACTGCGAGGAACTGTGGGTCACACAGGACCGGCTCAACCTCAACCCGCCCAATGTCGGGAACCGTGACCGCGCCCTGATCGAGCCCACGGACCGCGGCTTCGACATCGACCTGCACTGGGACATCGACACCACGCTCGGCGTACCCCCGCAGCGGGTCCAGGGAATCATCGCGCTCAACGACACCCGTCCGGAGTCGGGCGGTTTCCAGTGCAACCCGGAGCTGTTCCGGCGGTTCGAGGAGTGGAAGGTCGGCCGGCCGGCCGACCGGGACCCCCTCCGGCCCTCCGTGGACCGCACGGAGTACCCGGTCGTACGGCCCGATCTGCGCCCCGGCGACCTGCTGATCTGGAACGGCCTGCTCGCCCACGGCGTGGCGCGCAACACCTCCCGGGACCAGGTCCGCGCGGTCCAGTACCTGTCGATGATGCCGGCGCTCGAGGAGCACGAGCGGCTGAGGCGGTCCCGCGTCGACTCCTGGCGGCACCTGCGGACCCCGCGCTGGAACCGCACCCTCGTCGGCGACCCCGTCCTGCACGAGTCCAAGCGGTACCCCACGGCCACCCTGAACGCACTCGGCAGCCGTCTGCTCGGACTCACCTCCTGGAAGGACGCGCCCGACACCGGAGGCGCGGGTGCGACCGCCGCCGAGCAGGGCGGGGAGCCGGCGTGCGCCGTGTCTGTCTGACCCTTCCCACCAACCGGGCCTGCGCCCCGGCCATCAGGGCCGTGGCCGAGGAGGCCGCCTACGGCGCGCGGCGTTTCGGCGTCGAGGTCCGTCTCCTGATCCTGGACTCCTCCGACGCCCCGGTGCTCGCCGAGCACCGGGAGGTGGTGGCCGCGCTGCCCACCGTCCCCGGGGTGGTCGTCCACCACCTCGACGAGGACGAGCAGCGGGCCTTCCTCCGGGAGGTGATCGCCGGGTCCGGCGTCGCCGAGCCCGACCGGCTGCTCGACCTGATGCTGCCGAACCGCGTCTCCTACGGGGCCTGCACCAACCGCGCCTTCCTCGTCGCGGAGGCCCTGGGCTGCACCTCGGTCCACCGCCGGGACTCGGACAGCCGCTACCAGTACCTGGACGGCGAGCCGGTCTTCCCCCTCCACCAGGAGCTCCTGACGCTGGGGCGGCGGGCCACCGAGGCGGCCGGTCTGGTGTCCCGGAGCAGGCTCGACCCCGCGTACGCGGACCGGCCGGTGACCCTCGTCGGCGGCTCGTTCGTCGGTGAGATGTCGGTGGACGTCGAGGAGATCCGCCGGCTCGACCCCGCCGTGTACGAGGACGTCGTCGGTCTGTCGATCCCCGGGGACTACCCGGAGATCTGGCGCAGGAACCTGATCGCGGAGTCCTTCCGGGGCGCGGGGACCGCCCCGTACACCGGGGACCGCTCCACCCTGATGAGCGTCAGCCCCATGCGTGTGGACATGTGCAACATCGCCCTCGACCGCGAGGTGTACGGGCAGGTGCCCCTGCCGCCCGCCACCGACACCATCGGCAGCGACTACTTCCTCATCCATCTGGTCCAGGACGCCCGGCTGCCGGGAGTGCTGCACAACCGTCACATCGTCAATTTCCATACGAGCGAGCGTCGTTCCGACGCCGGGTTCCTCGCCTACCAGCTGAGGTTCGCCAAGTTCCTCCTCGCCGGCCCGCACTTCGCCACCGTGTACGCCGCCCTGAAGGAGGCCGGTGACTCGCTGCTCGACGCCGAGGGCCGCGTTCGCGCCTCCGCCGTCGCCGGGTTCGTCAGGGACAGCGCGGACGGCACCCGGGTGGACCGGGCCGAGAACGCCGGCCGGCTGGACGCCCTCACCCGCTCGTACCGCACCCTGGGGGGCCGCTGGGCCGCGGCCGCGGGCGTCCTCTCCTCCCTCCGCGAACAACTCCTCGACGAGGCGCGCCAGGACATGGCGGAGTTCGCCCTCCTGACCGAGGCATGGGAGGCGCTGACCCGCGCGAGCAGGCGGCACCGTCACCCCGATCAGCTTCGAGCGTCCGTGAAAGGCAACGCATGAGCGGCCACCGCCTCCCGAGGGGGCCCCACACCCTCACCGTCGCGTACACGGGCGGTGAGAAGCGCCGGGGCCCCGTCACGATGGGCCAGGCCAACATGATCCGCTGCATGCTGCGGGACGAGCCCGAGCACATCAACATCCACGATGTGTGGCCGGTCCCCGAGGGCACCCGGACGGAGTCGGTGATCGACGCGCTGCGCGCGCTGGCGGTGCGGCACGAGGCACTGCGGACGACGTTTCCCCACGCTCCGGGGGTCGCGCCCAGTGAGCAAGTGGTGGCGCCCGAGGGAACGTTCACGGTCACGGTCCTCGATCTCGACGAACTCCCCGGAGGGGTGGTCGAAACCGGAGGAGTTGAGGAATCCGACGGAGCCGGTACCGCCCCCGAAGCCGCCGGTGAAGCAGCCCCGGCTTCCGCGGCCGCCACGACTGCCGAGTCCGGCGATCCTCTCGACCCCGGCGGTCCCGGCGGTCCCGGCGGTCCCGCCGCCCGTGCCGAGTCCCTGGCCCGGCAGGCCCGCGCCGAGCGCTTCCATCTGGACCGGGACTTCCCCCTCCGTATCTCCGTCGTCACCCTGGCCGGCGCCCCCGTCTACGTGGCCATGGCGGCGAGCCACGCCGTGACCGACGTCGGTGCCCTCGCGGTCCTGAAGGAGGAGTGGCTGAGCCTGCTGGCCGGAGAGACGCTGCCGCCCCTCGACTCCCTCACCCCGCTCGACCTCGCCGCCCAGGAAGCGGCCCCGGCCGGTCTCCGCAAGTCCGAGGCGTCGCTCCGCTACTGGGAACGGATCATCCGCGGCGGACCGCAGGCCATGTTCGCGGAACCGGGCGCCGAGGGCACCGAGGTGCGGGTGCCGCAGCTCACCCTCCGGTCGCGGCGCGCCGCGCGGGCCCTGGCACTCGTGGCCGAGCGCACGGGCGGCCTGCCGTCCACCGTGCTGCTGACCGCGTGGTGCGCGCTCGTCGCCCACCGTACGGCGCAGACCGCGTGCGTCGCCGCCGTCCCCACCTCCAACCGGTACCACGCACGTCTCACCCGCTCGGTGAACACCCTGTCCCAGGACGCGCTGCTCTCCCTGGACGTCCAGGTGCCGACCTTCGACGCCCTGCTCAAGAAGTCCTGGGGAGGCGCGCTCGACGCGTACCGGCACAGCCAGTTCGACGCGGTGCGCCTCTGGGAGATGATCGGCCGGGCGACCTTCGAGCGCGGCAGCCAGTTCGCGCGGGACGTCGTCTTCAACGACGTGAGCACCCTCCCCTCCACCGTCGCCCAGGTCGCCTCCGCGCGGCCGGAGGAGGAGACCGTCGGGCCCGAGCTGGAGCTGAGCTGGGGTCCTGAGCAGGTGCTGCCGACCCGCGTCCTGACCTTCGTCCATGCGACAGAGCCGCTGATCCACCTCGCGCTGTGGGCGGATCCCGCGTTGTTCGGGCGGTCGGAGGCGGAGGGCTTCCTCACCGGTCTGGTACGGCTCCTGGAAGCGGCGGCCGCGGACGACGTACCCCTGTCGTCCCTCACCGAGGTGACAGGAGTCCGCCCGGTCGAACGGGGTCCGCGGTGGTGCCGGGTGGACGGGTCCTGGACGTCGCCGTCACTGGTGGCGGAGGCCTTGAGCGGGGCCCTGGGGGGCCTGCCCGTCCACGTCACCGTGGAGGCCTCGTACGCGTACCTGCCGGCGGAGAGGGCCCTGACCGCGTTCATCGCCGCCGGCGACACCCCGCTGACACCGGCGGAGGCCCACACGGCGCTGATGGACGCGCTCCCCGGCCGCCCCGGCGTACTGGCACCGCGCCGCTATGTGATCGTCCAGGACCCGCCGGCGGAGGCGGACCGGAGCAGTGCCTGGCTCCGGCAGGAGATTCTCAGGGAAGGGACCGGCCGGGACCGGCGGATGTGACATGACGATGGATGAGGTAACCGGGCAGCGGGAGCAGGGCTCTCCTCCCAGCCCGTGGCGGTCGAGTCGCTTCCGGCTGTTCTTCACGGCCCGCAGCACGTCGCTGCTCGCCGACGGCATGCTGATGGTGTCGCTCACGACCGCCGTACTCGGGGCGGGCTACGGGGCGGCGGGGGTGGGATACGCGCTGGCCGCGTGGATGGCGCCGATCGTCCTGCTGGTGCTCTTCGGCGGAGTGTTCGCCGACCGGTTCACGCCGCAGGTCATGATGGTCGGCGCCGACGTGGTGCGCATGGTGGCCATGCTCGCGCTCGCGGTGCTGCTGATCGCCACGGACATACGGCTCTGGCAGATCATGGCGCTGCTGGCGCTGAGCGGCGCGGCGACGGCGATGTTCCAGCCGGGCCTCGCGAGCCTGGTCCCCCAGGTCGCCGAGGACATCCAGCGGGCCAACGCGCTGCTGCGCATCTCCGAGGCGATCTGCACCCTGCTCGGTCCCGGTGTGGCGGGTCTTCTGGTGGCCTACTGGGACGTGGCGGGTTCGTTCGTGGTCATCGCGGCGGCGTACGCGCTCAGCGCGCTGGGGCTCGCGCCCTTGCGCAAGCTCGGCACGGCGCGGGACGAGAGCGACGACCCGCTGCTGCACCGACTGGCCACGGGATGGCACGAGTTCCGGTCCCGGTCCTGGTTGTGGGGGGTCATCGCCGTGTGGGCGGTGTACGGCCTCTTCGTCTTCGGCCCGGCGCTCCCGCTGGGCGCGGCGCTGCTCACCGAGCAGCACGGGGCCGGCGGATACGGCTGGATCGCCTCGGCCGACGGCGCCGGGACGATCGTCGGCGGCCTCCTCGGCATGCGGGTGCGACCGCGCCGACCGCTCGTCGCGGGAGCCTGCGCGATGCTCTTCTTCGCCCTCAATCCCCTGGCACCCGCTCTTGGTTGGTCCTTCACGGTGACGGCGCTCACCGGGGTCGTGGCAGGCTGCGGGTTCGCGTTCTGGGGCGTGATGTGGGCGACGAGCGTGCAGTCGCACATCCCCCTCGCCGTGCTGAGCCGCGTCTCGGCCTATGACGTGGCCGGTTCCATCATGGTGATCCCGCTGGGCCGGGCCCTGGCCGGCCCGGCGGCGGACGCCTACGGCGCGGACCGGGTGCTGCTGTTCTCCTCGGTGATGGGCATCGCGCTCATCGGCGTGATGCTCTGCGTACCGGCGATCCGCGCGCTGGGCCGCGCGCCGAAGGACTCCCCCGCACCGGCCACCGCCGCCACCCAGTAGCTCACCCTTCCTGTCCGAGGGTCCAGCGGTACTGTGGTGGGGGTCGGCATCCGAGCCCGCCGAGGCCACCGCACGCGGTGGCCGTACGCGGGAGCACGCGGAGGAGAGCCCCCGGGTTCCACGGGTGCCGCACGCGGCTGTGAGGCGAATCGAGTATGACCGCCAAGAAGATCATCACGGTGTTCGGCGCGACCGGCCGGCAGGGTGGCGGCCTCGCGCGAGCCGTGCTGGCCGACCGTGACGGAGGGTTCTCGGTCCGTGCCGTCACGAGGCACCCCGACGGGGAGCGGGCCGTGGAGCTGAAGCGGCTGGGCGCCGAGGTCGTGCGCGCCGACATGGACGACCCGGCGAGCCTCGGACCGGCCTTCGAGCACGCCTACGGCGCGTTTCTGATGACGAGCTTCTGGGAACACATGTCGGCGGAACGGGAGAAGGCCCAGGCCGCGGCCCTGGCAGGAGCCGCCTCGCACGCGGGTGTGCAGCACGCGGTCTGGTCGACGCTGGAGGACACCCGCGCGTGCGTTCCGCTCGACGACGAGCGGATGCCGACGCTGCAGGAGCGGTACAAGGTGCCGCATTTCGACGGCAAGGCGGAGGCGGACCACTACTTCCTCGACGACGGGGTGCCGACGACGTTCCTCCGCACCACCTTCTTCTGGGAGAACCTGCTCGACTCGTTCGCCCCGCAGCGCGGCGCGGACGGCGCGCTGTGGCTGACGTACCCGATGGGTGAGGCCAGACTCTCCGGGCTCGCGGCGGACGACGTCGGCAGGACCGCACTGGCCGTCTTCGGACGCGGTACGGATCTCATCGCCGCGACGGTGAGTATCGCGGGCGAACACCTCAAGGTCGCCGACATGGCCGCCGCCCTCACCGAAGCGCTCGGCGAGCCGGTGCGCTACCGCCCCCTCTCCCCGGACGAATGGCGTGCGCAGGGATTCCCGGGCGCGGACGAGTCGGGGAACATGTTCCAGTACTACACCGACTGCGAGCAGCGTTTCACCGAGGCCCGGGACATCGAAGCGGTCCGGAGCCTCAACCCCTCCCTCCAGGACTTCGCCACATGGATCGAAGGGCACCAGGAACGTCTGCGTGCGACCTGGACGTGACCGGTGACGACGTGACCGGTGACCGGACCGCTCGACGGGAGCTCGTCATGCACGATCCCAAGCTCACCCACCAGGAACGCAAGCTCCTCGAAGGCATCGAGGAGGGTCTCAGAGGCGACCGGTCGCTCAACCGGACGCTGCGCACCCTCGGGCAGCCGCACGCGGGGTCGGGTGCGGGAGTCGGGTGGGAGGAGTCCCGGCGGCGGCGCCTCGGCTGGTGCACCACGGTGCTGGGCGGGGCCTCCGTGGCCCTGTTCCTCCTCGCCGCCACCTCCTCGTCCTCCGCGCCGCTCTGGATCTTCGCCGCGGTGTGGGTGGTCACGGTGGTGTGTCTGACGACGTTCCTGCGGTTCACGGTGCACCACCGGAGGGGCCGGGGGCGTGCGCCGGACGGTGGCGGCGCCGAGCCCGGCGGGGACGCCCGCGGCGATCGTCCGCAGCCCTGAGGGGCCGGACGGCCCGAACACTCTCACGAGAGGAGCCCGATCATGCGCAAGAGCACCGTGCAGAAGGGCAAGGGCAAGGTCAAGGAGGCCGTCGGCAGGGTGACCGGCGACAAGGACCTCGAGAGGGAGGGAAAGACGGACCAATTGGCGGCCAAGGCCCGCAAGGCGATGGAGAAGGTGCACGAGAGCGCGCTGAAGGCCCGCGACGAGATCAAGCGACGCGCTTCCTAGTACTCCCGCGCATCGGGAACGGAGCCGTTGACCGACCGCGGCGACGGTGACCGTACGGGTCGCGCCGGGCCCCGTCCCCCGGTGCGGCGGTTCGGGCTGCCACGCGCCGGCCCGGCGCGCGTGCGCGCGTCCGTCTCACCCGCCCCCGCGCCTTCAGGTGGGCCGCCAGGACCTCCGGGGCGTCCGGGCGGTCGCCGTCGTAGCCCTTGACCTCCCGCCGGGCGGTTCCTTCTGGAGATCCCCCCTTTCGCCGCGCCGGCGGCGTGCCGGCGGGCCCGGCAGACGGTGCGGTCGACGTTGACGTTGACGTCCCAGGTGATCAGGGCCCTTGGCATCCGCGTCGGCCCGGAGCCGCGTAACGCTCCTCGTCCAGGCCTCGTCCCGCCAGCGTCCCGCCGGCTGAATTCCTGCCCGCTCGGGCGGAGTCGCGTGGCGAGCTGAACGCGCGCCCCGACCCGGCGATCCGGGGCCTCGTCCCGACCGGGCGCCTCGACCTCGTCCCCGCCGCCGCCCTCGACGCCCTCACCGCGGCCTACGGCCTCGATCCGGCCGAGGCCCGCCCTGCACGGGGCGTGGGTCTCGTTCACGGAGACGGGCGACCCCGGGTGGCAGTCGTACGACCCGGTGCACCGTACGGCGATGGACTTCACGATGCCGGGCCCCGCGCAGGTCAGCGATCCGCGGGCCCACGAACGCATGCCGCGGGACGGCGTGCGCCGACACGAATGCGCCCCGTAACGCGCGGTTGCACGCCCTCTCCGCGCGGTCTCGCAACAAGGTGGCACAACGGCCCCGTGCGCTCGCCGAATCAAGTGAATCCAGCGGCATGCGCGTTGATACGACTATGACGTCGGGGCACGCTCCCTCCCGTCGGTTCTCACCCGCTGAGAAGGATGGGCATGACGACCCAAGTCACCGAGTCCGAGCTGGAAGCCCTGCTCCATGGCGCGCTCCTCGCCAAGGGGGCGGGCGAGCGCTGGGCCACCGAGTCGAACGAGAGCTGGTGCCGGGTGGCGCCACGCTCCGGGACCGGGCCGGCCCAGGGCTGGAAGCTGCACGTGTCGGCGACGGCCGCCTCCGCCCCGGCGGTGCTCGAGAAGGCCCTGGACGTCCTGCTCAAGGACGGCTCGGCGTTCAAGTTCGCCCGCTCGCTGGAGCAGGTGAGTGCCCTCAACACCCGTGCCACGCCCCGCGGAAGCTCGGGCAAGTTCATCACGGTCTACCCGGCTTCCGACGCCGACGCGGCCCGCCTCGCGCAGGACCTCCACACGGCGACCGAGGGGCTGGCAGGACCCCGCATCCTGTCCGACCAGCCGTACGCCCCCAACAGCCTGGTGCACTACCGCTACGGCGCCTTCGTCGGGCGGCGGCGCCTCTCGGACGAGGGGCTGATGGTCTGGTACATCGAGGACCCCGACGGCAACCCCGTGGAGGACAAGCGGACCGGCCAGTACGCGCCGCCGGCGTGGGCGGTCAGCCCCTTCCCCGACTCCGTGCCCGTCGCGGCGCCCAGGACGGAGACGCCGCGGCGCCCGGTCCTGCTCGGCGGCCGGTTCTCGGTGCGGGAGGCGATCCGGCACACCAACAAGGGCGGCGTCTACCGAGGCACCGACGTCGAGACCGACGCCCCGGTCGTCATCAAGGAGACCCGGCCCCATGTGGAGGCCGACGCCTCCGGCAACGACGTCCGCGACTGGCTGCGCACCGAGGCCAGAACCCTGGAGAAGCTCAAGGGCACGGGGCTGGCACCGGAGCCGCTCGCGATGTTCGAGCACGGCGGACACCTGTTCCTGGCCCAGGAGGAGGTGCCGGGGATCCCCCTGCGCAACTGGGTCGCCGAGCACTTCCGCGACGCCGGCGCCGCACGCTACCGCACCGACGCGCTGGCCCAGGCCGGACGTCTGGTGGACCTCGTCGAGGCCGCCCACGCCCGAGGCTGCGTGCTGCGCGACTTCACCCCGGCCAACGTGATGGTCCGCCCCGACGGCGCACTGCGCCTCATCGACCTGGAGCTCGCCGTCCTCGCCGACGACGTCGCCCTCCCGACCCGCGTCGGCACGCCCGGTTTCAGTCCCCCCGAGCGCCTGGTGGACGCGCCCGTCTCCCCGACCGGCGACTACTACAGCCTCGGCGCGACGCTGTGCTTCGTCCTGACCGGCAAGGTGCCGGCTCTGCTGGAGGAGAAGCCCGCCACGCGGCCTGCGGAGGACCGGCTCGGCGAGTGGCTCGACGCCTGCGCCGCTCCCCTGGACCTGCCGGACGGCCTGCGCGCGATGATCCTCGGACTGATGAAGGACGACCCCGCCGCGCGCTGGGACCCGGCCCGGGCTCGGGACGCGCTCCGGGAGAGCGGTACGGGGAGTGGCGCCGAGAGCGGACGTGGCGAAGCCGCTCGTACGGCCGCGGCTCGCACCGGCGCTGCCCGCACCGGCACGACAGGCACCGGAACCGACACGGACACCGACGTGATCGACGTCGCCGTGGCCGGGATCGTGGAGCATCTCGTCGACTCCATGACACCGGACGACGACCTGCGGCTGTGGCCCGTGTCCGTCAAGGCCGGGGAGACCGACGCCTGCATCGTGCAGCAGGGCGCGGCCGGTGTGCTGTCCGTCCTGACCCGCTACTTCGAGCTCACCGACGACCCCCGCCTCCCGGAGCTGATCGCCACCGCGGGCCGCTGGATCGCGGACCGCACCGACACCCGCTCCACACGGCCCGGCCTGCACTTCGGCGGCCGCGGCACGGCCTGGGCGCTGTACGACGCCGGCCGCGCGGTCGACGACCGGGCGCTCATCGACCACGCCCTGGCCCTCGCCCTCGCCCCGCAGGAGTCGACGCCCAGCCACGACATCACCCACGGCTCGGCGGGCAGCGGACTGGCCGCCGTCCACCTGTGGCACCGCACCGGCGATCCACGCTTCGCCGAGCGGGTCGCCGAGGCCGCCGACCGGCTGACCGCCGCGGCCCGGCGCGAGCCGTCCGGGGCGAGCTGGCCGGTGCCCGCCGAGGCCGTGGTCGAGGAGGCCGGCAAGCGCTACCTGGGCTTCGCCCACGGCACCGCCGGCATCGGCTGCTTCCTCCTGGAGGCCGCCGCCGTCACCAAGAACCCGGAGCACCGGGAACTGGCCCTGGCGGCCGGCGAGCTTCTCGTGACGCACGCCGTCACCGTCGGCGACGCCGCCCAGTGGCCGGCCCAGGGCACGGACGTGCCGACGGCACCGTACTGGTGCCACGGCTCCGCCGGCATCGGCTCGTTCCTCGTCCGGCTGTGGCGGGCGACCGGAGACCCACGGTTCCGTGACCTTGCCGTCGGCGGCACCCGAGCCGTGGTCGAGCGCGCCTCCCGCGCCGCCGTCACGCAATGCCACGGACTGGCGGGCAACGGCGACTTCCTCCTCGACATGGCCGAGGCAACCGGCGACCCCGCCCACCGGGCGCGGGCCGAGGAGCTGGCCCGGCTCATCGTCTCCGAACGGTCCCACCGCGGCGGCCACGTCGTCTTCCCCAACGAGTACGGGGACGTCTCGACGAGCTGGAGCGACGGATCGGCGGGAATCCTGGCGTTCCTCCTGAGGGTCCGCCACACAGAGCCCCGGCACTGGATGGTTCAGCAGCCGGTCTGAGCGGCAGGAGTCCCTGCCGCCACGTGTCACACAAGAGAAGGAGATTGTCATGGAGAACCACGACCTCGAGCTGCTGGCCCACCTGCACGCCCTTCCGGAGACCGACCCGGTCGGCGTCGACGGCGCGTCGTTCGACGGAACGTGCGCGTGCGTCGGCCTGCTGACGCTTCTCAACACCATCTGTATCGGCATCAGCTGCGCGTAACACCGAAGCACCCCCCGGCCGGTGGTTGCCCCGAGGCAGCCGCCGGCCGGAGCGGGCTCCGGCTCCGTGCGGACGACGCGGAAGAGCACGAGGAAGAGGACGAGGACAAGGACCCCATGCAGCCATCCGCAGGTGACGACGCACTCGCTGCAGCCGCCCTCCTGAACGCCGAGGTCACCGCCCCCCGCACGGGGGAACCCCCTCACGACCCCGGATACGCGATCAGCACGCGCGGTCTGGTGAAGAGCTACCCGGGCCCGGACGGCACCACCGTCGACGCGGTCCGCGGCCTCGACCTCGACGTGCGCAGGGGCGAGACGTTCGCCTTCCTCGGCCCCAACGGCGCGGGCAAGTCCACCACCATCGCCCTCCTGTGCGCCCTCGCCCGCCCCACCTCCGGTCACGCCACCGTGGCCGGCTTCGACGTGGCCACCCAGCCGCACGACGTGCGGCGCCAGGTCGGCATCCTGTTCCAGCACAGCGCCCTCGACCCCGACCTGACCGTCGAGCAGAACCTGCGCATCCACGCCCGCCTGTACGGGCTGCCCCGCCGCGACGTGCGCAGGCGGACCGCCGAGGTGCTCGAACCCGCCGGACTGACCGACCGCCGGCGGTTCCCCGTACGCGCGCTGTCGGGCGGCATGCGGCGACGCCTGGAGATCGCCCGCCAGTTGCTGCACTCCCCGAGCGTGCTGTTCCTGGACGAGCCGACGACCGGTCTCGACCCGCACGCGCGCGCCGAGATCTGGGAGCACCTGCGGGCCCTGCGCGACCGGCTCGGCAGCACCCTCTTCGTCACCACCCACTACCTGGAGGAGGCCGAGAACTGCGACCGGATCGCCATCATCGACGGGGGCCGGCTGGTCGCGCAGGGCACGCCGCACGGGCTCAAGGCGGAGATCGGCGACGACCGGGTGGCGCTGCGCACCAGCGACGACGGGCGGGCGCGGGAGGTCGTCGCCCGGACGGCGCCGCCGGACCGCCCCGTCACCGTGGACGCCGACGGCACGTGGCTGCGGGTGCCCGACGGCAGCGCGTGGATCCCGCGCCTGTGCGCCGCGCTGGAGGCACACGGCATCGCCGTGCACGCCGCCTCCGCCACCCCGCCGACGCTCGACGACGTCTTCTTCCACCACACCGGCCGCAGCATCACGACCACCCCCGCCACGACCGGAGGCGGCCGATGAGCGCGCTCACCCTCCAGGCGCCCCAGGGCACCGAGCGGGGGCGGGCGCCCCGGCTGCGACACGAACTGCGGGCGATCCACGCCCTGGTCCACCGCGATCTGCTGCGCCTGGCGTGCCAGCGCTCCCACACCGCGCTGGTGCTGCTGCAGCCGGTGGTCTACCTCTTCGCCCTCGGCGGGGGGCTCGCCACCCTCATCCCCGCCGCCTCACTGGGCACCGGCTACCAGACGTACCTCTTCCCCGGCATGCTCATGATGACGGTGCAGACCCCGGCCATCATGGTGGGCATCCGGCTGATCACCGACCGGCAGAGCGGCTACCTGCGCGAGCTCCTGATGGCCCCCGTCAGCCGATCCACCCTGCTCCTGGGCAGCTGCGCCGGCGGCACCCTCGTCGCCGCGGTGCAGGGCGCCGTCCTGCTCAGCCTGGCCGGCGCGGTCGGCCTGCCGTACGACCCGGTGCTCCTGCTGCTGCTCCTCGGCAGCATGCTCCTGGCCTCGTTCACCCTCACCAGCATGACCCTGGCGCTGTCGGTGACGCTGCGCAGCCCCGAGCTGTTCCACACACTCCTCAGTCTGCTGATGATGCCCCTGCTGTTCCTCTCCGGAGCCTTCTTCCCACTGGAGTCCATGCCGGGCTGGGCGCGCGGCCTGGCGACCGTCAATCCGCTCGCGTACGGGGTGGACCTGCTGCGGCGCTGCATCGCACTGCGGGTCCCGGACCAGGCGGCCGTCGGCGGCATCGAATGGGCGGGGCGGCAGCCCCCGCTGCTCCTGGAGGCCGGGCTGCTCCTCGCGGTCGGAGGCCTGACCCTGCTGTGGGCCGCCCGCCGGTTCAGCCGTCCGGAGTGACCGTGAGGGGAAGACCCCGGCTCAGCGCACCCGGCCCCGCGCCTTCAGGTGGGCAGCCGGGACCTCCGGGGCGTCCAGGCGGTCGCCGTCGTAGCCCTTGACCTCGCCGAAGCGGTCGCTCGTCATCCAGGCCTCTCTGGCCTCGCGGATCTCCTCGTCCTTGCGCGCCACGAAGTTCCACCACATGACGATCTCCTCCTCGAAGGGTTCGCCGCCGAGAAGCATCAGACCCGCGTCGGAGGCCGCGCGGAGGGGGAGCTCGCTGCGGCCGCAGCCGAGGTAGAGCATGGAGCCGGGGAGGACGGGGACGCCGTCGACGTGGACCTCGCCGGACATGGCCAGGACCGCGTACTCGAAGTCGGGGTCCAGCGGGAGGTTCGCCTCGGTGCCGGCGGCGAGGGCGAGGTCGGCGCCGACGAGCGGGGTGTACGTCGTACCGGGCGAGGTGGCGCCGTCGAGCTCTCCGAGGACGACCGTGGCCGTCAGGCCCGGGGCCGTGACCCGCGGCAGGTCGGCGTGGTGCTCGAAGTGCGGCTCCACATGGCGGTGGGCGTCGGGGAGGGCCACCCAGAGCTGGGCGCCGTGCAGGAAGCGGGCGTGCGGCCTGGGGCTCTCCTCCGAGTGGGAGATGGCGCGCCCCGAGGTCATCAGCCCCAGTTCGCGCGGCCGGACGGTCTGGAGGCTGCCGGTGGAGTCGCGGTGCAGGACCTCTCCTTCGTGGAGCCAGCTGACGGTCTGGAGCCCCATGTGCGGGTGGGGCGGGACCTGCATGCCCGGCTCGTCGGCGATGTCGTCCGGCCCGTAGTGGTCGACGAAGGCCCAGGCTCCGACCATCCGCCGGCCGAGGTTAGGAAGCAGTCGGCGGACCTCGGTCGACTCGCCGAGCTGGACACGACGGGGGCTGAGGAGTTCCCGTACCGGCTCGGCGACGACGAAGCCACGGCCGCCGCACACGGTCAGCGGGGCCTGGCGATCAAGATTGCTCATGCTCAACCTGTTCCTGTCCGGGGAGGTGACAGTAGTGGAATGTTCAACGATCTCGTCTTGTTGACCTGGTCGACCACCTCACAGGGTGACAGATCCGGGTCTCTGGAAAGGGCGAGCAAGTGAGCGACACGTACTACGAGTTCGGAACGGCCGGAGAACGATGGGATCGCGCCCGGTTCTTCTTCGACGCGAAGGAGTACGGGACCGCCGTCCGCATCCTGCGCGGTCTGGTCGCCGAGCACCCGGAGCAGACGGCCCAGCGGCTCCTTCTCGCACGGGCCTACTACCACTCCGCCCAGCTCTCCCGGGCCGAGACCGAACTGCGGGCGGTCCTGGAGCGCGACCCGGTCGAGCACTACGCCCGGCTGATGCTGGGCCGCACCCTCGAACGCCTCGGGCGCAGGGACGAGGCCGCGCCGCACCTGCGGATGGCCGCCGCGATGGCGGGCGAGACCCCGCCGTCCTGAGGCGGTCGGGGCCGACCCCGGGATCCCCCGGATCCCGGGGTCGGGGATCCCCCGGCCGGGACCCCGGGCCGCACCCGGACACGGATTCCCACCCCGCCTTCCTCACGCCGTTTTGATACCCCCGTACGGTATATTCCGCAGCCGGGAGGTCCTGGCTGTGCGCACCCGTGAAGCGGAACGACGTAGACGAGCGGAAGGCGCTTTCGCGCACCTTCTGCTCGTCGTCGTGCTCGCGCTCGGAGTGTTCCTCATGCACACCGTCGGCCACCCCGAGGGCTCCCGCGGCGGCATGGACACCACCTCCGCCACGGCCCACGGCACTGCCGCTGCCGCTGCCGGGCATGAATCCGGGCACCGGACCCACGGCGGCACCGGCTCCGACACCGGCCATGAGCCCTCCGGTACGGGGATGGACATGACCACCCTGTGCGTGGCGGTCCTCGCCGGCTGGCTGCTCGCCGGGCTTGTCCGCGCCGCGCTCGGCCGCCGCCCCGACTGGCTCACCCTCCTCCTCGCGCGGCTCGCTCCCGCGCCGGGGCCGCACGCACCCCCGCCCCGGCCCCCCGACCTCGCCCGGCTGTCCGTACTGCGGATCTAGGCCGTACGCCACCGCGGGCGCCTCGCGCTGCCCGTGAACGCCTTCGGCTGCCCTTTTCCGCCCGTACGACGTACGAACAGCACTCTCGAGGTATCACCCATGCGTTCCTTCACCCGTAGCACCGCCCGGAAGGTCGCCCTCGTCGGCGCCGCCACCGCGACCGGGCTCCTGCTCGCCGCCTGCGGCACGGACGACGGCAAGAGCGGTAGGGACCACGGCGCTCCCACGTCGGGCACTCCCACCGCCACCGCGGCTCCCTCCGCCACCGGGGCCGCCGCCACCGGCGCCTTCAACGACGCGGACGTCATGTTCGCGCAGATGATGATCCCCCACCACGAACAGGCTCTGGAGATGGCGAGGCTCGCCGAGGGGCGCGCCGAGGACCCCGGGGTCAGGAAGCTGGTCACCGCGATCGAGCGGGCCCAGGACCCGGAGATCCAGAAGATGAAGGCCTGGCTCAAGGGCTGGGGCAGGCCCGAGTCCGCCGGTCACGGATCCGGCGGGAGCGGTCACGGCATGGCCGGGATGATGTCCGACCAGGACATGAAGGACCTGGCCGCCGTCGAGGGCAAGGCCTTCGACCGGAAGTTCGCGGAGCTGATGATCGCCCACCACGACGGCGCCGTCGCCATGGCGAAGGACGAGCAGCGGAACGGCCGCAACTCCACGGCCAAGGCGCTCGCGGACGACGTCGTGCGGACCCAGACCGCCGAGGTCACGGAGCTGCGGACGATTCTCGACCGCCTCTGACCGGTCCTCCCCACCAGCACGCACGGCGGCCCGCCCCTCTCGGGGCGGGCCGTCCCGCACTCCGCCCGCCCCGCGACCCGCGCAGGCACCCCGCGCAGGGGCCCGACGCCGGGCACTCGGCGCGGGCGCGCTCAGCGCTCCACGACCACCTCTCCGCCCACCACGACCGTCTCCGCCACCGTGCCCGGGATCTCCTCCGGGGCGACGCGCAGGATGTCGCGGGAGAGGACGACGAAGTCGGCCAGCTTGCCGACCGTCAGCGATCCCCTCTCGTGCTCCAGGAAGTTGGCGTACGCCGAGCCCATCGTGTAGCCCTCGACCGCGGCGACGACATCGATCGTCTCGCCCGACGTCCAGGCCTCCCCGCCGCCGGGCGGGCGGCGGGTCACGGCGGCGTGGATGCCGACCATGGGGTCCATCTCGGCCACGTTCCAGTCGCTGGAGAGGGCGAGCACCGCACCCGCCGCGCGGAGACTGCGCAGCGGCCACGCCTTGTGCCAGCGGTCGGGGCCGACGTTCTCCGCCCAGTCCTGGCCGGGTCCCGCGATGTCGGGGGCGGCGTGCCGCGGCTGCATGCAGGCGACGACGCCGAGCTCGGCGAAGCGCGGGGTGTCGGCCGGGTCGAGGCACTCGACATGGACGATCTGGTGGCGTGCGTCGCGCGGCCCGTTGGCGGCGCGGGCGCGTTCGACGGAGTCGAGGACGGTACGGATGCCACGGTCGCCGGTGGCGTGGACGAAGCACTGGAACCCGCGCGCGTCGAGGCGGGTGAGCAGTTCGGCGAACTCCTCGGGCGGGTAGAAGGTGTCGCCGCGGTGGTGGGAGCAGCCCGCGTACGGTTCGAGGAGGGCGGCCGTACGGGGTTCCACGACGTCGTCGATGTAGAGCTTCAGCGGGCCGACCCGCAGCCGGTCGTCCGCGAACTCCCCGGCGGCCGCCTCGAACGCGTCCAGGTCGGCCGCGGTCGTGCCGCGCGGGTGGAAGAGCGCGGCGACGATCCGGGAGCGCAGTCGGCCCTCGGCCCGGGCGCGCCGGAAGAGGGCGAGGTCATCCAGGGAGTTCTGGGGCTCGACGACCGTGGTGATGCCGAAGCCGATGGCGTCGTCGAGGCTCTTCGCGAGTCGGCCGTACTGCCGGTCCGGGGAGGCCCACGGCACGCCGAGCTCGCGCAGGGCCCGGTGGCCGTCGCGGGAGAGTCCCCTGACGGCGAAGTCCTTGACGAATCCGGTGGGTTCGCCGGTCGTGGGGTCGGTGACGGCCCGCCCGAAGGGGAGGTCGGTGTGGTGGCGGTCGACGCCGAGGCGGCGGAGGGCGGCGGTGTTGAGCCAGGCGGTGTGGACGTCGTAGCTGAGGACGAAGGCGGGGGTGTCGCCGGTGGCCGGGTCGAGGTCGGCCGCGGTGGGCATGCGCCCGTCCGGGACGGCGGAGTAGTCGAAGGCCTCGGCCTCGATCCAGTCGGCGTCCGGGTGCGCGGAGTGCCAGGTGCGGATGCGCTCGTGGATCGTGTCGAGGGTGCGGGCTCCGGAGAGCTGGACGCAGGCGTCGTCGGAGCCGAGGCGCACATGGTTGTGGGCGTCGACGAAGCCGGGGAGGACGAGCCGTCCGCCGGCGTCGAGGACCCGGGTGCCGGGACCGTTCCAGGCTCCGGCCGCGGTGTCGGGGCCGATCCAGACGATGCGGCCGTCGCGGACCGCGAGGGCCTGGGCCTCCGGGAGCGCGGGGTCGACCGTGTGGATCCGGGCCCCGGTGAGGAGGAGGTCGGCGGGGGCGGGGAGGGGGGTGGTGCCGTTCATGCGGGGTGACTCCGTGACGTACGTACGAGGGCGTGGGAGGGGTGTGACGGGGCCGGCGGGGGGCGGCGTCAGGGGCGTACCGGCGCCACGCCGCGTCGGGCTAGGAGCACGTACACCAGGGCCGAGACTCCCGCGCCGAGCAGCGTGAGGTCCGCGCCGCCGAGCGGGGCGACGAGCGGGCCCCTCCACAGCTCGGAGTCGCAGGTGAGCGCGGAGAAGAGGAGACCGGTGGTGAGCGCGACGAGGCCCGCCGGGTGCCAGCCGGAGCGGTACCAGTAGGCGCCGCCGGTGCGCGCGTGCAGTCCGGCGGAGTCGTAGGTGCAGCGGCGGAGCACCATGTCGGCGAGGAAGACCCCGCTCCACGGTGCGAACACGATGATCAGGAGGGAGAGGAAGGAGAGGAGCGAGGTGGTGAAGTCGGTGAGGAAGAGGGCGCCGAGGGAGCCGGCGGCGGTCACCGCGGCGCTGATGACGATGGCGCGGGCCCGGGTCCAGGGGATGCCGAGGACCTGGAGGTTCAGGCTCGAGGAGTAGAGCGTGATGATCGAGTTGGTGACCGAGCCGCCGAGGACGAGGGCGAGGAAGAGCGGCTGGAACCAGCCGGGGAGCAGGCTCTCGGTGCCCGCGACGGCGTCGGTCATGTCGACCTGGGTCGCGGCGGCCACTCCGGCGACCCCCAGGGCGACGGAGGAGAGGAAGCCGCCGAGGGCGCCGCTCACGGTCACGGCCTTGAGGGAGGTGGTGCGGGGCAGATAGCGGGTGTAGTCGGCGGGCATGGGGACGTACGAGAAGGGGCCCGCGAGCATCACGACGAAGGCGAGGCTCCAGCCGGCGGCGCCGGGCGCGGCCGAGGGGGCGGAGGTGTCGGCGCCGGGCAGGACGAGGACGAGCAGGGCGGCGAATCCGACGGCGAGGACGTAGGCCATCCAGCGTTCGGCGAACTGGACGGTGGCGTGGCCCCAGAGGGCGACGGCGAAGGTCAGCGCCAGGGTGACGGCGAGGGCGAGGGCGCGGACGCCGGTCCCGCCGCTCCAGCCGAGGTCGGCGAAGAAGGCCTCCAGGGCGAGGGTGCCGACGACGGTGTTCACGATGGTGTAGCCGATGCTGACGATCCAGTTGAGCAGACCGGCCGGCCAGTTGCCGCGCGGTCCGAAGGCCGCGCGGGAGATGACGAGGGTGGCGGTGCCGGTCCGTACGCCGCCGAGTCCGGCCGCGCCGATGACCACGAAGGCGAGGCCGCCGATCACGACGACGGCGGTGGCCTGCCAGAAGGAGAGGCCGAAGGCGACGGCGAGGGCGCCGTTGATCACATAGGTGAACGTGAGGTTCGAGCCGAACCAGAGCCAGAAGACGTCCTTGGCGCTGCCGTGCCGTTCGGCGTCGGGTATGGGGTCGATCCCGTGTTCCTCGATCTGGAACACCTCGTCCCGGCCGGTGTTTTCCGTGGTCCGGCCCGTGGTCGCCGTGGTCACGGCCGCCGTCTCGTGTTCACGCACATCGCACTCCCGCATTGAATACCGTTCTAAGTTCTTGAACGTCATTCAAGATGTGCGATGGGTTCGGGCCACGTCAAGACCTTCGGAGGTTGCGATTAAGGTCGACCCCGAGGTCAGTGGCGGAACGGCAGGACGGGGACAGCGGCGGTGGCAGGGGCGGCACGACGGCGGGACGGACACGTCACCCAGGAACGGATGCTCGAGGAGGCCATGGCGGCGATCGCCGAGAACGGCCTCGCCACCCTCACGATGTCGGCGCTCGCCGAACGGCTCGGTACGAGCGGCGGCCACATCCTGTACTACTTCGGCAGCAAGGACCTGCTGCTGCTCGCCGCCCTGCGGTGGAGCGAGGCCTCGCTCGCCGAGGAACGCCGCGCGCTGATGGTCCGGCGGACCACGGCCGAGCGCAAGCTCGACCACTTCCTCCGGCTCTATCTGCCGCGCGGCCCGCGCGACCCGCGCTGGACCCTGTGGATCGAGCTGTGGGCCCGCACCCCCGGCAACGACGCGCTCCGCGAGGCGCAGGAGGAGCTCGACCGCGGCTGGCGGGAGGACCTGGAGGCACTCCTCGCGGCGGGTGTCGAGCGGCGGCGCTTCGCCCCTCTCGACATCGGCGCCCGCGCCTCCGAACTCCTGGCCCTGCTCGACGGGTTGAGCACCCGGGTCGTTCTGGGCCAGGAGTCGGGGCGCGATCGGCGGCCGGCCCTGGAGGTGGCGCGCTCGGCGGCACGGGCACTCGTCGCCCCGTACGGCTCCGGTACGGACGGGACTCCCGCCGGACGGGCCGGCTGAAGGGGCGTCAGCCCCGGTAGGCCTCCAGCAGGCGCAGCCACGCCTCGCTCAGCGTCGGGTACGAGGGGACCGCGTGCCACAGCCGGGCGATGGGGACCTCCCCCACCACGGCGACCGTCGCCGAGTGGACGAGTTCACCGATGCCCGGGCCGACGAAGGAGGCACCCAGCACGACCTCGCGGTCGAGGTCGACGACCATCCGGGCGTGCCCGCGGTAGCCCTGGGCGTAGAGCCCGGCCCCGGCGACCCCGCTCATGTCGAGGTCCACGGCCCTGACGCGGTACCCGGCCCGCTCGGCCTCGGCGAGCGAGAGACCGACGGCGGCCGCCTCGGGGTCACTGAACACCACCTGCGGCACGGCGGCGTGGTCGGCGGTGGCCGCGTGCGCGCCCCAACTCCCGTCGTCCAGGGGCCCGGCGTCCTTCGCGCGGGCGGCGATCGCGGCACCGGCGATCCGGGCCTGGTACTTGCCCTGGTGGGTCAGGAGCGCGCGGTGGTTGACGTCCCCGACGGCATAGAGCCAGTCGCTGCCGGTGACCCTGAGGCTGTCGTCCACGTCGAGCCAGGAGCCCGGCTTCAGGCCGACCGTCTCCAGCCCGATGTCCTCGGTACGGGGTGCCCGGCCGGTCGCGAAGAGGACCTGGTCGCCCTCGACGTGGTCGCCGCCCTCCAGGACCACGGTCACCGGTCCCGTACCCCCGTCGCGTACCACCGCGCTGACGGAGACACCGGTCAGGACGTCCGCGCCGCGCGCCCTGAGGGCCTCGGCCACGTGCTCGCCGACGAAGGGTTCCATCCGGGGCAGCAGGCGCTCGCCCCGTACGAGCATCGTGACCTTCGCGCCGAGGGCGTGCCAGGCGGTGGCCATCTCCACGCCCACCACACCTCCGCCGACCACGATCAGCCGCCCGGGGACCCGGTCGGAGCTGGTCGCCTCACGGCTGGTCCAGGGCCTCGCCCCGGTGATGCCGGGCAGATCGGGGAGGACGGCCCGGCTGCCGGTGCAGACCGCGACCGCGTGGCGGGCGGTGAGGACATGACGCTCGCCCTCGGGCCCCGCGACCTCGACCCGGCGGGGGCCGAGAAGGCGGCCGTGGCCCCGGAAGACCCGCACCCCGATCGAGTCAAGCCAGTCCACCTGGCCGTCGTCCTTCCAGTCGCCGACGACCTCGTCCCGGTGGGCGAAGACCTCGAGGGCGTCGAGCGGACCGTAGACCGACTCGCGCAGCCCGGCGACCTTCCGGGCGTCGGAGCGGGCGATCACGGGGCGCAGCAGCGCCTTGCTGGGCATACAGGCCCAGTACGAGCACTCGCCGCCGATCAGCTCGCTCTCGACGATCGCAGCGCTCAGACCGGCGGCCCGCACCCGGTCGACGACGTTCTCCCCCACCGGTCCCGCCCCCAGGACGACCACGTCGTACTCGTGCTCGGGCGCGCGCCCATGGTCGTGCTCGTGTTCCACCACTCGTGTCATGGGTCCCAGTCTGGCGGGAGCCGTGCCGAATGGCGCGGCTCGCTGCACCTTCGCGCCGGGCGAGTCCCCCGGGGGACCGTGAGGACGCCGCCGGGAGACAGCCACGGACCACGCACGGAACGGTGGAGGGCCCCGAGGACGGCGCCGCCGCACGAAGGCTCCACCGGGCCACGGCCTTCCCCCGTCGGCTCGGGCAGCCGCTCGCGCGTGACGTACCGGCCCGCGGAAGGGAAGCGTGGACATCCCGGACGGATCCCGGAGCCCACGAAGAAGCCCGGAACCACCTCATGGCGGAGAATCCTTATGAGGGCGCGCAGGCATTCACCGACCACGGGGGTCGCCATGACCGAGCTGCCGGAAGCCGACACACGCACGCGTGTCTTTCTCGTGGACGATCACGAGGTCGTCCGCCGGGGACTGCGCGACCTGATCGACGACGAGCCCGACATGCGGGTGGTCGGAGAGGCGTCGACGGTCGACCAGGCCCTCGCCAGAGGGCCCGCGCTGCGACCGGACGTGGCCGTGCTCGACGTACGGCTGCCCGACGGCGACGGGATCTCCGTCTGCCGTGAGCTGCGCTCCCGCCTGCCGGAGCTCGCGTGTCTGATGCTGACGTCGTTCGACGACGAGGACGCCCTCATCGACGCCATCATGGCGGGAGCGGCGGGATACGTGCTCAAGCAGATCAAGGGCTCCGATCTCGTCTCGGCGGTACGGACCGTGGCCACCGGACAGTCGATGCTCGACCCGGCCACCACCGCCCGCCTGATGCGCTCGCTGCGTGCCACCGAGGCGGCGAAGCCGCCGGAGGACGAGCGTCTCGCCGTGCTGTCCGAGCGGGAGCGGTCCGTGCTCGACCTCATCGGCGAGGGGCTCACCAACCGGGAGATCGCCAAACGGCTCTATCTGTCGGAGAAGACGGTCAAGAACCACATCTCGCGGCTCCTGGGCAAGCTGGGAGTGGAACGTCGCGTGCAGGCCGCCGTCATCGCCGCGCAGGCCCACGAGCACGACGCCGGGGGCGAGTAGCGTTCACTCCCGTACGGACCCCAGGGGGACTCGCCAGGCGAGTACCGTGCCGCCCGTCGGTTCCGGTCGGGTACGGACCGACAGGTCGCCGCCCAGACGCTCGGCCCGTTCGGTGAGGTTCCGCAGTCCGCTGCGCGCTCCGCCCGGCGGGATGCCGACGCCGTCGTCGCACACGGTCACGGCCAGGACGCCGTCCTCGGCGACGACGGCCACCTCCGTATGGCGGGCCCCTGCGTGCCGGGCCACATTGGTCAGGGCCTCGCCGATGACGGCGATCACCTCCTCGGCCACCTCGGCCGGCACGTCCGTGTCGAGCAAGCCCTCCATGCGCAGGGCGGCGGCATGTCCGAGGGTCGGGGCCGCCGAGTCGACCACCTTGACGATGCGGTTCCTGAGCCGGGGGACGGCACCTGGGGTGTCGTGCTCCCGGAGGCCGAAGATGGTCGAACGGATGATCTTGATGGTGGCGTCCAGGTCGTCGATCGCGCGGGTCAGCCGGTCCACCGCCTCCGGGTGCTCGACGAACCGGCGGGCGCTCTGCAGGGTCATGCCGGTGGCGAAGAGCCGCTGGATCGCGAGGTCGTGGAGATCGCGGGCGATCCGGTCACGGTCCTCCAGGAGGCTCACCTGCTCGGCGTCGCGACGCCGGTCGGCGAGTTCGAGGGCCAGCGCCGCCTGCCCGGCGAACCCGGGGAGAGCGCCGATCTCGGCGCCCGCGAACGGCGTCCGCCCCCGGCGCCTCGCGAGGATCAGCACGCCGCTGAGCCGTTCCTTCGTCCCGACCGTGACCGCGACGGCCGGTCCGAAGCCCCGCCAGCGTTCGGGCTGTACGGTGACCCGCTCGTCGCTCTCGACGTCGGCCACCGTGATCAGGCCGTCCCTGCCCAGGGCTGCCGCGGCCAGGGTCCCCTCGCTGCTCGGGAGCACGACTCCCCGGTGCGCCTCGGCCCCGTCGCCGCGGGCCAGCGAACCCCGTAGTTCACCGCCGGACCCGACCAGATAGAAGACCCCCATGTCGGCGCCCGCGATGTCCACCGCCTCCTCCAGCATCCCGCCCAGGACCTCGGACTCCTCCGCGCCGGACAGGAGGGCGCTCGTCAGGTCCGAGCTCGCCGCCAGCCAGCGCTGCCTCAGACCGCTCTCCTCGTACAGGCGGGCGTTCTCGATGGCGATGCCGGCCGCGACCGCCAGGGTCGTCACGACAGCCTCGTCCTCGGAGTCG
Source organism: Streptomyces zaomyceticus (assembly GCF_014656215.1). Taxonomy (GTDB): domain Bacteria; phylum Actinomycetota; class Actinomycetes; order Streptomycetales; family Streptomycetaceae; genus Streptomyces; species Streptomyces zaomyceticus. Next base: position 29,476 of record NZ_BNBZ01000020.1, read on the forward strand.
AAGTCGGCGGCTCCACGCTTCTCGGTGAGGTAGAGGTTGCCGAAGACCTCGTCACGGACACGGATGGGGACGCCGAGGAACGAGTGCATCGGCGGGTGGTGCGGCGGGAAGCCGTACGAGGCGGGATGGTCCGACAGCTCGGACAGGCGCAGCGGCACGGGGTTGCGGATCAGCTCGCCGAGGATGCCGTGGCCCGAGGGCAGATCGCCGATCCGGCTCCGCAGCTCGTCGTCGATCCCGATCGGCAGGAACTCGGAGAGCCTCTCGTCGCCGCCGACGACTCCCAACGCCCCGTACTCGGCGTCCACCAGCGTCACCGCCGCCTCCACGATGCCCCGCAGCACCTGGGGCAGGTCCAGCTCCCTTCCCACGGACATCACGGCTTCGAGCAGGCCGTTGAGGCGGTCCCGGGTGCCCCGCACCTCGTCGATGCGTACCTGGAGCTCCTCTAGCAGTTCGTCCAGCTTCAGCCGCGGGATCCCGGGGCCCGCGGATCCCGGGTTCTCCCGGCCGCCCATCGCACCCTCCGCCCGATCTCCCGGCACACGTGGCCCACCCCCCTTCACGGTAGTCCGGGGGCGGCCCGCGGTCCTGTCGGAGTCCCCGTCCGAAGGAATGTCCCCGCCCCGGCGGCCGGTCCCCGTGCGAAGGCCTGTCCGCGCCCCGGCGGCCGGTCCCCGTGCGAAGGCCTGTCCGCGCCCCGGCGGCCGGTCCCCGTGCGAAGGCCTGTCCGCGCCCCGGCGGCCGGTCCCCGTGCGATCGAGCGCCGCTCAGGCCAGGGACGGTGGACCATTCGGCCCTCGCCACCCCCCACCCGCGCGTCGGAGGTTGGTGACGCGGGGAGCGCTCCTTCCGCACCCTCCGGCCCTCGAACAGGAGGTACGGCGATGAAGCACCTGAAGATCGGCGATCTCATGACCGACGACGTGGTCTCCGCCGTCCCCGCGACCTCGTTCAAGGAGGTGGCGAAGCTGCTCGCCGAGCACGACATCAGCGGGGTCCCGGTGGTGGACGCGGACGACCACGTCGTCGGAGTCGTCTCCGAGAGTGATCTCCTGGCCCGTGACGAACCGGCGGCGCTGGACCTGATGACCAGGCCGGCCATCACGGTCCACGCCGAGGAGACGGTGCCGGACGCGGCACGGCTGATGGTGCGGCGCGGAGTCGAGCGCCTCCCGGTGGTCGACGAGGAGGAGCGCCTGGTGGACATCGTGACCCGCCGCGACCTGCTCCGCGTCTACCTCCGCCCCGACGCGGAGATACGCGACCGCATCCGTGAGGACGTCCTCGCGGACGCCCTGCACCTGCCCGGGGACGCGGTGGACGTGCACGTCCTCGACAGCGTGGTGACGCTCGCCGGTCGTGTCCGGCGCCGTAGCCAGGCCCTGATGCTCGTCCGGCTCGCCGAGAGCCTGGACGGCGTCGTCGCCGTCGTCGACCAGCTGGCCTTCCACGCGGACGACACACCTCACCCGCCCCCGGCCCGCGCCCCGCACCCCGTCATCCGGTGACCCCTCGCAGACAGGACGAACCGTGTCCACCACCCCTCTGACCCGCCCCCTCGTGGCGTCGCTGATCGAAGACGCCGTCAGGGAGGAGCCCGCGCGTCTCCAGTGGCCGGCCCGGGGCTGCCGGCCAGGACTCGGGGCTGCCGGCCCGGACACGTCCAACGCTCAGGGGGTGGCCGCGAGTTCGGTTCCGATGTGGTGCGCCCGGGCCCGGATCCGCTCCGGGCTGCGGAAGTCCCCGCCCTTGCCCTGCCGGACCAGGGCACCGGCGATCGGGCCGGGTGTCTCGGCGGTCACCGCTCCGCCGAAGGTGATGTGCTCCCGTGCGCCGAGCTTCCGCATGCGACGGAACGATCCGTGACGGAACTCCGAGTGCGCCCCGTCCTCGGTGCTCTCACCGCGCTCGGCACTCACCGTGACGACATCGCCGTCCGCCCTGATGGTGATGTCCTCCGGGTCCACGCCGGGCAGTTCGGCCCGCAGCACGCAGACGCCGCCGTCGGTGGACATCTCCACCGGGATGGAGTGGGCGGCCGTCGCGGGGCGCCATCCGGGCAGTCCCGGGAATTCCCTGTCGAACAGGACGTTGAAGTCGGGGAAGAGGCTGTGTCCGCGTTCCCTGTTACCTCCGGTCATCGTCCCCTCCTGGTCCGTGGTCCTGGGACCGGGGTGGCACTCAGGACCGGTCACGGAGCCGGACCCGGCTCCGTATCCCACTCTTCCCGGGGTCCCGCACACGGAGGAGTGCCACACGGGGCCGCCAGGGCCAGGATCGCATCGTCTACACATCTCGGAGGCAGGAAAACATGAGCACCGTAGAGCTCACCAAGGACAACTTCGACGAAGTCGTGAGCGGCAACGCGTTCGTCCTGATCGACTTCTGGGCTTCCTGGTGCGGTCCCTGCCGTCAGTTCGCCCCGGTCTTCGAGGCCGCGTCGGAGCGTCACCAGGACCTGGTGTTCGCCAAGGTGGACACCGAGGCGCAGCAGGAGCTGGCGGCGGCTTTCGAGATCCGCTCGATCCCGACGCTGATGATCGTGCGGGACAATGTGGCGATCTTCGCGCAGCCCGGCGCCCTGCCGGAGGCCGCGCTCGAGGACGTCATCGGCCAGGCGCGGAAGCTGGACATGGACGAGGTCCGCAAGTCCGTCGAGGACGCCAAGCAGGCGTGACCCACCGCGAGGGGGGTACGGGAGTGACTCCCGTACCCCCCTCGTGTGCGTTCCGGTGCGGTGCCGCCCGGTCCCGTGCCGTCCGGAGGGTCAGCGCTCCAGGACCAGGGCGAGCCCCTGGCCGACGCCGATGCAGAGCGCCGCGAGGCCGGTGCCCGAGCCGGCGGCGGCCAGCTGGTGGGCGACCGATCCCGCGAGGCGGGCACCGGACGCGCCCAGGGGGTGACCGATGGCGACGGCGCCGCCGCGCGGGTTCACTATCTCGGGGTCGAGTTCCGGCCATTCCGCGAGGCAGCCGAGCGACTGGGCGGCGAAGGCCTCGTTCAGCTCGAAGGTCCGCAGGTCTCCGAAGGAGCGCCCGGCCCTGTCCAGGGCCCGCCGGGCCGCCTCGACCGGCCCGAGGCCGAAGAGCTGGGGCTCGATGCCGGTGACGGCGGACGTCCGGATCCGGGCGAGCGGCTCCCGGCCGGTCTCGCGCAGTCCTTCCTCGTCGACGAGCAGCAGGGCCGCCGCGCCGTCGTTGAGCGGCGAGGAGTTGCCCGCCGTGACGGTGCCTCCCTGGGGGCGGAAGGAGGGCTTCAGCTTGGCGAGGGCCTCCATGGACGTGGAGTCGCGGATGCACTCGTCGCGGCCGAGCTCGACCCCCGGGTAGGGGACGACCTCGTCGTCGTACAGCCCCTTCGCCCACGCCTCGGCCGCCTTGCGGTGGCTGGCGAGCGCGAAGGCGTCCTGCCGCTCCCGGGTGATGCCGTGCTTGTCGGCGATCAGCTCCGCGCCCTCACCGAGCGCGACCGTCCACTCGGCGGGCATACGGGGGTTCGTCATGCGCCAGCCGAGGGTCGTCGAGTGGAGCTGCTGGTGGCCCGCCGGGAAGGCCCTCTCGGGCTTCTGCAGGACCCAGGGGGCCCGTGACATCGACTCGACGCCGCCGGCGATCGCCACGGAGGCGTCACCGAGGGCGATGGCGCGGGCCGCCTGGATGACCGCTTCGAGACCGGAGCCGCAGAGTCGGTTGACGGTGACGCCGGGGACGGAGACGGGCAGTCCGGCGAGCAGGACGGCCATCCGGGCCACGTCGCGGTTGTCCTCGCCGGCACCGTTGGCGTCACCGAAGTAGACGTCGTCGACGCGGGCGGGGTCGAGCGCGGGCGAGCGGTCGACGAGGGACCGGACGACGTGTGCCGCGAGGTCGTCGGGGCGCACGGAGGCGAGGGCGCCCCCGAACTTCCCTATCGGGGTGCGGACGGCGTCGACGATGTAGACGTCGCGGATGCTCATCGGTTCTCTCCCACGTGACCTTCGGAACGACTCTGTTCGCCTGGTGACAAGACTTTCACCCCGAAGGCTTTCGTCTTGGCGCGCGCGCAGAGTCTCTGCCGGGAGGACGGCCGTGTCAACGGGCCGTTTCGCGACACGGCGGGGGAAGGCGCCCCAGGTCAGTCCCGTGCCACCGGGCGGACGAGGGCGGTCAGGCCGTAGTCGAGCTCACGCCCGTCGACGAGCAGCGCCTCCACCGTCGGCGTCTCGGGGTCGATGTCGGCCCTGATGCCGTGCCCTTCGTAGATCGGGTAGCCGGACTCGCCGTGCCGCCCGGTGGCCTCCACGACGGCCGAGCGGACGGCGCTGTCCGTGACGGAGGCGCCGCCCCTGTCCTCGACGTGCGCGGGCACCAGCAGGATCTCGAAACGCTGCGGAACTGTGCTCATGCACCGACGCTAAACGCTCAGCTCGACTCCCGCCGGACGACCTCCGAGGCCAGCAGGGCGCGGGTGCGGGGCGGGGACTCGGGTTCCCGTACGGCCCGGTCGACCAGCTCGGCCAGCTCGCGCCCGAGGACCATGTCGATCCGTACGGTGCTGAGGCGGGGCCGCAGCAGCCGGCCCAGCAGCAGGTCGTCGGCGCCGACGACGGCGGTGTCCTCCGGAACCGCGACGCCGGCGTCCTGGAGCGCACGCATCAGGAGCATCGCGTACTCGTCGTTGTAGGCGAAGACGCCGTCGAGGCCGAGCTCGCGCCAGCGGGCGGCCAGACCGGCGGCCGACTCCTCCTCGTACCGCAGGGGCAGGGGGACGACGGTGGCGTCGGTGCCCTCGACGGCGCGCCGCGCGCCGTCGAGACGCGGTCCGGAGAACATCGCGAGGCCCGGCTCCTCGGGTATGACGACGCCGATCCGGCGCCGGCCGCTCTCCACCAGGTGGGCGGTGGCCGCCTCGCCCACCCTGCCCTGGTCCATGACGAGGGCGTGGGTGCCCTCGACCTCCTGGGTGCCGAGGGTGATGACGGCCCGCGCCCCGGACCGCTTGAGGATCTCGACGCCCTGTCCGGTGAGCTGGACCTCGCCGAGCGAGACCACGGCCACCGGCCGGAGCTCCGCCCAGGCGCGGGCGGCCTCCTCGCCCTCCAGGCCGACGCTGCCGTACTGGACCACCGTGTAGTCGAGGCGCCGCAGCGCCCACTGGAACTCGTTGAAGAACTGGCTGTACAGCGGTCCCACCGGGACGTGGGAGGCCGGCAGCAGCACCATCCGGCTGTGGCCGGCGCGCAGGCTGCGGGCGGCGGCGTGGGGCACGTACCCCAGTTCCTCGGCCGCTTCGCGCACGCGGCGGCGGGTGGGCTCGCTGATGCGGACGGCCGAGGTGTTGTTGAGGACGTACGAGACGGTGGCCCGGGAGACACCCGCGAGGCGGGCGACATCGGCGCTGGTCGGGACCGCGCGCCCGGTGGGGCGTTCGGGGGAGTGTTCGGTTGGCTGGCTCATCGCTCCGGCATCTTTCCAGAACAATCCGGCCCCGGCTCTGGCGGATGGCCGGAATCGAGTGCTACACAATGCTCACACGTGTCACTGACACGTGTAACTATCTCGCTCGATCCGCCTCTCGCCCCCTCGTCGGGCGATCTCCCCCAGGAGGGCACCGTGGCCCTTTCCTCCCGCGAAAACAGCTCCGGAACCGGCTCCGGGACAGAACCGGAAACCGGCGCGCCGGGCCCCGGCTCACCCTCGGTCCCACGGCCGACGCGCGGCCTGCTGCCCCTGCTCCTCGCCGGGAACACCGCCATGTACGCCTTGTACGTCGGCGTTCCCGGCATGCTCCTCGCCCTCCAGATCGAGGACATCTCCCCCGCCGACAAGGTCGCCGCCTTCGGCCTCGTCTCCGGGATATCCGCGGTCTTCGCCACCGTCTTCAACCCGGTCGCGGGCGCCCTCTCGGACCGCTCGGGCCGGCGCAACCCGTGGATCCTCGCGGGCGGACTGCTCACCGTCCCGGTGATGCTGCTCCTCGGCAGCGTGCACACGATCCTGCTCGTGACCATCGCCTGGTGTCTGGGCCAGGCCGTCATGAACGTCTACCAGGCGGCCCTGACCTCCGTGGTGCCCGACCGGGTCCCCGTGGCCGCCCGGGGCAAGGCCTCGGCCGCCGTCGGCCTCGGTCTCCCCGTCGGCTCGACGATCGGCGCCCTCGTCGGCGCCGCCTTCTCCGAGGACTACCGCACCGGCTATCTGGTCTTCGGCGCGATAATCGCCGCCACCGCCGTGCTGTTCTCGGCCTGCGCCCGCGAACAGCGCATGCCCGCCAAGGCCCCGCTGCCGGTCGGGCAGCAGCTCGCGGCCTTCGGCAGCGCCCTCAAGGAGCACGACTTCCGCTGGGCCTTCATCGGCCGCGCCCTGCTGGTCCTCGGCTACTTCGCGGTGGCCGGATTCCAGCTGTACATCCTCAAGGACCACACCGAACTGCCCGCCGGGCTGAGCCCCGAGGAGGCCGTGGCGATCCTGATGCCGCTCAACGCGGTCGCCATGGTGGTCTCCACCGTGCTCGGCGGCTGGCTGTCGGACCGCTACGACCGGCGCAAGCTCTTCGTGGGTGCCTCGGCGGCGCTCGCCGCCGTCGCGCTCCTCGTCCCGGCCTTCTCGACGAGCTGGACGGCGATGCTCGCCTTCTCCGCCGTCAACGGCCTCGGCTTCGGCTGCTACATGGCCGTCGACACCGCCCTGGTGACCATGGTGCTGCCGACGGCCGGGGACGCGGCCCGTGACATGGGTGTCCTCAACGTCGCCAACGCGGGTCCGCAGATCGTCGCCCCCTTCGTGGCCTCGCTGGTCGTCTCGCTGAGTGGCGGATACACGGCACTGTTCTTGATCGCCGCCGTACTGTCGGTGCTCGGCGCACTCGCCGTGCGCCCCATCCGCAGCGTGCGCTGACCCCGGTCGGCGCCCGCAGAGCACCGTCGGAAAGGCGGCACCGTGCGCCTGCACACCACCACCTGGGGATCCGGTGACCGGATCGCCCTGCTCGTCCACGGCCTCATGGCCGACCACCGCACCTGGCGGCGGGTCGGACCGGCGCTCTCGGAACGTGGCTACCGGGTGGTCGCGGTGGACCTGCGGGGGCACGGGGCCAGCGGACGTGCCGCGGGCCCGGAGGGCTACCGGCCGGAGGACTACGCCGACGATCTCGTCGAAACCCTCCCGGCCGGCGCGGAGCTGGCCGTCGGGCACTCGCTCGGCGGGCTGGTCCTGGCCCTCGCCCTGGAGCGGCTGAAGCCGGTCCGCGCGGTCTACTCCGACCCCGCCTGGCACCTGCGGTCGGGGCCGGCCGGCTACCGGGCGGCGGCCTTCGTCCGGGGCGCGACCATGACCCGGGAGCAGGTCCGCGGATTCAACCCGGACTGGTCGGACGAGGACCTCGACACCGAGATGGCGTCGGTGGGGGTATGGGACGCGCGCTCCGCCCACGGTCTCGAGGACTTCGTGGGGGCCGATCTGTGGCCCGCCCGGGCCGCCGTTCCCTCCCTGGTGGTGCGGGCCGATCCGAGCTCGCTGGTGTGGCCCGAGGACGCCGCGATGCTGGAGGATCGCGGGTTCACGGTCCGTACGGTGGCGAAGGCGGGGCACACCGTCCACCGGGACGACTTCGACGGGTTCATGTCCGCCCTGGACGACTGGATCTGACGTACCGTTCAGCCATGGACGACGCGTCGATGGACTCCTCGATGGTGGGACTGCTCGGCCGCGTGACCGGCACGATCGGGCCCGGTCTCGTCGGTGAGGTGATCGTCCGGATCCGGGGCGGTGCCGAGCACTTCCTCGCCCATCCGGCCTCCCCGAAGGAGCGGATCGATGTCGGAACGGTCGTGATGGTCATGGAACATCTCCCTCCACGCACCGTCTATGTCACAGCCGCGTACGACAGTTGACGCAACCGTTGAGCCGCGGCCCGCACGGGCGCACACTCCCTTCACCGGATCCGCACCGGCTCCGGTGAAGGGGGACCTTGTCCATGGGCATCGGCATCCTTGCGGGCGTCGTCGTCGGCGCCTTCGCCGTTCTCATCGCTGTGTTCAAAATGATGTGGCGCGTCGCGGAACCCAACGAGGCGCTGATCATCTCCGGTTCCAACCACAAGAACGAGGGCCTCGGCGCGGGTATGGGGTTCCGGATCGTCACCGGTCGCGGCACGCTCGTGCTGCCCGGGGTCCAGGCGGTGCGCAAGCTCTCGCTCGATCTCAACGAGACCCAGCTGTCCGTCGAGTGCGTCACCCACCAGGGCATTCCGCTCAAGGTCCGCGGCGTGGTGATCTTCAAGGTCGGTGACGACTTCGTGTCGATCGCCAACGCCGCACGCCGCTTCCTCGACCAGCAGAAGCTGATGAGCGAGCGGGTGCACATCGTCTTCGCCGGCCATCTCCGCGCCATCGTCGGCGGGTTGACCGTGGAGGACATGATCCGTGACCGGGAGAAGCTGACCGGGCAGGCCCGTTCGGCCTGTGGCACGGAGATGGAGAAACTCGGCCTGATCGTCGACTCCCTGCAGATCCACGAGATCGAGGACCCGACCGGGTACATCAAGAACCTGGCCGCCCCGCACGCGGCCGCCGTCCAGCGGGACGCGCGGATCGCGCAGGCCGAGGCGAACCGGCGGGCGACCGAGGCCGAACAGCAGGCCGCGGCACGCATGTCGGAGGCGACCCGCGACAGCGAGATCCTCCAGGCGGGATACCAGGCCGAGCGGGACCAGGCCTCCGCGAAGGCCAGGCAGGCCGGTCCGCTGGCCGAGGCGGCCTCGCGCCAGGAGGTCGTCGTCCAGGAGACCCGGGTCGCCGAGCTGGAGGGACACCGCAAGGAGCAGCAGCTCCAGGCGGAGGTCCGCAAGCCTGCGGACGCGATGGCGTACGAGACCCGGACGCTGGCCGCGGCCGAGCGTGACGCCCGTATCTCTGCGGCCGAGGCCGATGCGAAGGAGACCGAGCTGGCGAGCGCGGCCGAGGCCACGGCGACCCGGCTCACCGGTGAGGCCGAGGCGGCGGCGCAGCACGCCAGGGGCCTCGCGGTCGCGGAGGCGACACGGGCGAAGGGTCTGGCGGAGGCCGAGGCGATCAAGGCCCGTGCGGCGGCGCTCGCCGAGAACCAGGAGGCCGTGGTCGCCCAGCAACTGGCCGAGAAGTGGCCGGAGATCGTCTCCGCGGGTGCGTCGGCGTTCGGGAACGTGGACCAGATGGTGCTGCTCAACGGCGCCGACGGCATGGCGGACGTGTTCGCCAAGGCGCTGACCATGGGCGGCACCGGACTCGGCCTGGCCCGGCAGTTGCTCTCCACGATGAACCCGGCCGCTCAGGAGCGGATGGGCGTGGCGGTTCCGCCGGCGCCGCGGGCGTCGGAGGAGAGCGTCGAGATCACGGTCGGCGACGAGAAGTAGCGCGCCGGGCTGTCGTACGGGGCGACCCGTGTCGCACAGGGGCGGGGCCCGGTGGCGTCGTGCCACCGGGCCCCTGTCCCGCACCCCGTCGGCTCCCCGCCTCGCTCTGTGCTCGGCTGCGCGCGTCGGCCGTGCTCGCTGGGCCGTGCTTATCTGGCCGTGCTTGCCTGGCCGTGGTGCCATGATGCGGCGAACGAGGCGCCGCAGTCGTGGCGCCTCGGTTTGGACGCCTCGGCCCCGGCGCCTCAGTTGTGGCCGAACTTCCGTTCCTTGCGGTGCGACGCGTGCTCGACGAGCGGCATCGTGCTGTCCCTCTTCGGAACCGCCGCGGTCTGTTCCTTCGCGGCCGCATCGGTACGGTGCTCATGGCCGCCGGTACGGGCTCCCCGGTTGGTCCGGGTCTGTTTCTTGCCCACGATCGTGCCTCCCGTGACGGGTGTCGGACTGTGGTCCGTATCCCCTCAGCCTGGCACGGGGGCGCGAAAGCCGCATGTCAGGCGGCTGCCCCCACGACCCGCGTGAAGGCGGCCAGCGTCGGCGCGCCCGAGGCCCGGTCGAGCACGGCGAAGACGATCTCCTCGAAGTGGCCGGCGAAGCGGCCGTCTCCGGTGAGCAGCGCCCTGAACGCACCCGCGACCTGCTCCGGGTCGTTCTGGAAGACCCCGCAGCCCCAGGCGCCGAGCACCAGCCGGCGGTATCCGGTCGCGGCCGCCGTCTCCAGGACCCGCTCCGCGCGGGACGCGAGGGCGGTGGGCAGCCGGCCGGCGAGTGCGGGAGTGCGGCGGCGGACGACGCCCGCGTTGGGGGCCGGGGAGGTGAGGAAGCCGACGGTGAAGGGCTCGTCGAGAAGGGCTCCCCTGTCGTCACGGAAGACCGGCACCCGGGGCGAGTGGATGACCCGGTCGGTGTAGAAGGCGTCCCGTTCCTCGCGGTGGTGGGCGTAGTAGTCGGGAGCGCGGAGCAGGGTGGCGTGGAGGGCGGAGGATCTGCAGAGCGCCTCCTCCTGGGCCTGGGCGCCGTTGAGGTAGCCGCCGCCGGGGTTGCGGGCGGAGGCGAAGTTCAGGACGGCGACCGGGCGGGTGGCGTCGGCGGTGGTCATCCGGCGGGCGGCGACCAGGCTGCTCTCGCCGGTGACGTCGAGGGTGGGGGTGCGGTGGGTGTCGGGCGTGACCGGGACCGGTTCGGGTCCGTGGAGACGGGTTTCGGCCAGGGCCACGGTCAGGTCCTCGGCGAGGGAGACGGTCCGGCCGTCCGGGGCCCGGTAGTGGCCCGCGGCGACGATCTCCTCGGTCTGCCGCGCGATCGCGCGCAGTCGTGCACTCATGACCTCAGGATGATCGTTTCGACCCGGCCGGGACAACAGGATTTCCCGGGGCCGGACCGGGACGTCCCCGGACTTCCCGGGACCGTACGACGGTCTTCCGGGGACGCCGCGTGACCGGGCAATTTCGGCCGGGCGGGGGCACAGGGGGCGCGTTCGGCCGGTCCGGGGCGCTCTTGCACGCCGCCCGGTGGTGGCTTTAGGTGGAAGCAACGACTCTCCGGGGCCCGGTCCCGGACGACCGGCCCGATGACCAGGAGGTGCACGGATGTCGTCGAGCGGCATACCGCGTGGCGGCCGCCCACTCAGCGAGACGGAGGCGGAGGACCTGCTGCGATGTATCTGCTTCAAGACCGGCCCGCCCCGGACCGTGGGGGTGGAGCTGGAGTGGCTCGTCCACGAGCTGCGTGACCCTCGGCTCCCCGTACGGCCGCCAAGGCTCGCGGCGGCCCTCGACACCGTGCGGTCCCTGCCGCTGGTGTCCTCCCTGACGTTCGAACCCGGCGGGCAGCTGGAGCTCAGCTCGCGCCCGGCCGGTTCGCTCATGGAATGTCTCGACTCCCTCGCCGCCGATCTGCGGGCGGTACGGTCGGCGCTCGGGCCGCTCGGCCTCACCCTCAGCGGCTACGGGGTGGATCCCTGGCACGCGCCGCGCGGCCGGGTGCTCCACGAGCCCCGGTACGACGCGATGGAGACCGCCCTCGACCGTACGGGCCCGGCGGGACGGGCGATGATGTGCGAATCGGCCTCGGTCCAGATCTGTCTCGACGCCGGCCTGGAGGAACCCGGCCCGCTCGGCTACCACCGGAGATGGCGGCTCGCGCATCTGCTGGGCGCCGTGCTCGTGGCCGCCTTCGCCAACTCGCCGCTGCACGGCGGCCGTCCCACCGGCTGGCGCTCGACACGGCAGTCGCTGTGGACGGACCTCGATCCCCGGCGGGCGCTCGCGCCGTCGCCGGACGGTGAGCCGCGCGCGGAGTGGGCGGCGCACGTCCTGGACACACCGGTGATGTGCGTACGGGCCGACGAGGGCCCCTGGGCCGTACCGGAGGGGCTGACCTTCCGCGAGTGGCTGCGTACCGGCCTGCCCCGGCCCGCGGACGTCGACGACCTGCGCTATCACATGACGACGTTGTTCCCTCCGGTGCGGCCGCGCGGTCATCTGGAGCTGCGGATGGTCGACGCGCAGCCGGGGACGGACGGGTGGATGGTTCCGGTGGCGGTGACGACGGCGGTGTTCGACGACCCGGAGGCGGCGGAGACCGTGTACCGGGCGGTGAAGCCGCTCGCGGAGCGGGCGGGTGACGGCCCGGCTCCCCGTAATCCGCTGTGGCTGTCGGCGGCCCGCGACGGACTCGCCGACCCCGAACTGCACGCGGCGGCGCGCACGGTGTTCGCCACCGCGCTGGAGGCACTGCCCCGGATCGGGGCGAGCGAGGAGGTGCGGCGGGCGGTCGCCGCATTCCAGGAGCGGTACGTGGTTCCCGGGAACTGCCCGGCCGACGACTTCGAGGCGGTGGCGTCATGACGACGACGGAGACAGGACCTCGGACCGATCCGGAGGCCCTGCGCCGGCGGGCCCTGGAGGCGCTGACCGTCGCGCGGGACCGTACGGCGCTGCTCACCTCCTGTGTCGACGACGGGGAACTCACCGCCCAGCACTCCCCCTTGATGTCTCCGCTGGTCTGGGACCTGGCGCACATCGGCAACCAGGAGGAGCAGTGGCTGTGGCGGGCCGTCGCGGGCCGGGAGGCACTGCGGCCCGAGATCGACTCCCTCTACGACGCCTTCGAGCACCCGCGCGCCACCCGTCCGTCGCTGCCGCTCCTCGCACCCGGGGAGGCCCGCGCCTACGCGGCGGACGTGCGGCTCCGGGTCCTCGACGTGCTGGAGCGCACCCCCTTCGAGGGGCGGCCTCTCCTCGACGCCGCCTTCGCGTTCGGCATGATCGCCCAGCACGAACAGCAGCACGACGAGACGATGCTGATCACCCATCAGCTGCGGAAGGGGCCGGTCGCCCTGACCGCTCCCCCGCCCCCGGCCCCGCGCGGCGGCCCACTGCCCGCCGAAGTCCTCGTCCCGGGCGGTCCGTTCACCATGGGGACCTCGGACGAGCCCTGGGCCCTCGACAACGAGCGGCCGGCGCACCCCAGGGTCGTACCCTCCTTCCACATCGACACCACTCCCGTCACCAACGGCGCCTACCTGGCGTTCATCGCCGACGGCGGGTACACGGAGCGGCGCTGGTGGCGGCCGGAGGGCTGGGCACAGATCCGGGAGCACGGCATCGCGGCACCCCTGTTCTGGCGCGGGGACGGCACGCAGTGGCTGCGCCGCCGGTTCGGGGTGACGGAGCCGGTACCCGAGGACGAACCGGTCATGCACGTCAGCTGGTACGAGGCGGACGCCTACGCGCGCTGGGCGGGACGCCGACTGCCGACCGAGGCCGAGTGGGAGAAGGCCGCGCGGTACGACCCCGTCTCGGGGCGTTCGCGCCGCTATCCGTGGGGCGACGCCGACCCGGGCCCCGAGCACGCCAATCTCGGGCAGCGTCATCTGCGGCCCGCGGCGGCGGGCAGCTATCCGGAGGGTGCTTCGCCGCTCGGGGTACGGCAGTTGATCGGTGACGTGTGGGAGTGGACGGCGAGCGACTTCCTGCCGTACCCGGGGTTCACCGCCTTCCCCTACAAGGAGTACTCGGAGGTGTTCTTCGGTCCGGAGCACAAGGTGCTCCGGGGCGGTTCGTTCGCGGTGGACCGGGTCGCCTGCCGGGGCACCTTCCGCAACTGGGACCTGCCGGTGCGCCGCCAGATCTTCTCCGGCTTCCGCACCGCCCGGAACGCGGAGCTCGACTGATGTGCCGTCATATCGCCTACCTGGGCGCACCGGTGGCTCTCGGCGAGCTGATCGTCCGGCCGGAGCACGCCCTGCTGCGCCAGTCCTGGGAGCCCCGCACCCAGAGCAGCGGTGTGGTGAACGCCGACGGCTTCGGGGTGGGCTGGTACGCCGAGGACGATCCGGTGCCCGCGCGGTACCGGCGCCCGGGCCCCATCTGGGGCGACCTGTCCTTCGCCGACCTGGCGCGGGTGGTGCGCTCCGGGGCGCTGCTCGCCGCCGTCCGCGGCGCGACGCTGCCGGGCGCCGACGGGGAGGCGGCGGCGGCGCCGTTCGCCGCCGGGCCCTGGCTCTTCAGCCACAACGGCGCCGTCCCGGGCTGGCCCGACTCCCTGGAGCCGCTCGCCGGAACCCTGACGGCCGGCGAACTCCTCCGGATGGAGGCCCGCACCGACTCGGCGCTGCTCTGGGCGCTGGTCCTGCACCGGTTGCGGTCCGGCGACGCGCCGGGTCCGGCCCTGGCCGACACGGTGCGGGAGGCCGCCGCGGCGGCCCCCGGCGCCGGGCTGAACCTGCTGCTCACCGACGGCACGCGGATCGCGGCGACCGCCTGGGAGAACAGCCTCTGGTGTCTGAAGGCCCCCGACCGGGTGGTCGTGGCCTCCGAACCGTACGACGACGATCCGCGCTGGCGGGAGGTCCCCGAGCACACGCTCGTGACCGCCACCCGCGCCGATGTCACCCTCACCCCGCTCAAGGAGCCCTCCGCGTGAGCCCGTTCCAGCTGACCCGCACCCTCGCCCCCGACGCCGCCGGCGCCGACCTGCGCGCCGACGTCCTCCACGGGCTGACCCGCTCCCCCAAGGAGCTGCCGCCGAAATGGTTCTACGACGCCCGGGGCAGTGAGCTCTTCGAGGAGATCACCCGGCTGCCCGAGTACTACCCGACGCGGGCCGAGCGGGAGATCCTCAAGGAGCGGGCCCCGGAGATCGCCGCCGCCACCGGGGCCAGGACCCTGGTGGAGCTGGGCTCCGGCTCCTCCGAGAAGACCCGGTTCCTGATCGACGCGCTGCTGCCCGGTCTGGACAGCTATGTGCCCGTCGACGTGAGCGAGTCCGCGCTGACCGGTGCGGCCGAGTCGCTGCTCGCCGAGCGGCCCGAGCTGCGGGTGCACGCCCTGATCGCCGACTTCACCCGGGGGCTGGCGCTGCCCGGGACACCGGGACCGCGCCTGGTGGCGTTCCTCGGCGGCACGATCGGCAACCTTCTGCCCGGCGAGCGGCGGACCTTCCTCCGTTCGGTGCGGGCGATGCTCACCCCTGGTGACGCCCTGCTGCTGGGCACGGACCTGGTGAAGGACGAGGAGACGCTCGTGACCGCCTACGACGACGCGGCGGGGGTGACGGCCGCCTTCAACAAGAACGTCCTGTCCGTGATCGACCGGGAGCTGAGCGCGGACTTCGACCCGGACGCCTTCGACCACGTGGCGGTGTGGGACCCCGATCGGGAATGGATCGAGATGCGGCTGCGGGCCCGCCGCGCGCTCACCGTGAAGATCCCCGAGCTGGACCTCCTGGTGCAGTTCACGGCGGGCGAGGAGATGCGGACGGAGGTGTCCGCGAAGTTCCGTCAGGCGGGTGTCCGGGCCGAGCTCGCGGAGGCGGGCCTCGACCTGGACCGCTGGTGGACCGACAGCGAGGGCAGGTTCGCGCTGTCGCTGGCGACGGCCCGCTGAGCGGCGGCCGCCAGGGCCCGCCGGTCCGGGTACCGGGCGGCGGGCAGCGGTTCCGCGAGCCGGACGACGGCGGTGAGCCGACGGGTGGAGACGACCCGCCACAGTGAGGAGCCGAGCGGATCGTCCCCGACGTACGCGGCGGCGTCGGTGGGCCGGTACGCGATCCGTACCGGCTGTACGGCGCTTCCGGCGTCCAGGGCCGCCTGGAAAGCGGCCGGCCGGAAGCGCCCCCGGGCCCGTCCGCACCAGGTGGATCCCTCGGGAAAGACGATCACCCGGCCGCCGTCCGCGAGGACCCCGGCCATGGCGTGCACGGTGCCCGGCAGGGCCCTGAGCCCGTCCCGGTCGATGAAGAGGGTGCCGCCGAGCGCGGCGAGCGTGCCGAGGACGGGCCAGCGGCGCACCTCCGACTTGGCGACCGCCCTGCCGGGCAGCGCCGCCGCGATCAGCGGTATGTCGAGCCAGGAGACATGGTTGGCGACCACGAGGAGCGGGCCGCCGGACGGGGCGGGCGCTCCCTCGTACCGGACGTGGACGCCGAAGGCGCGGACCACCGCGCGCAGCCAGTGGCGGACGAGCGCGAGGCGGCCGGCGGCCGGGAGGAGTCCGGCGGCCGGCGCGAGCAGGATGCCGAGGAGGAGGGCGCAGAGTCCGGCGGTCAGCCGGGCCGCGGCCCGGACGCTCCCGACCCGGTCGGCCGCCCCGTGTCCGTGGGGACGGTGGGCTCTCCCGACGGCAAGACCCAGCCCGGGGCGGGCGGACTCGGGACGGGCGGTCTCGGGACGGGCGGCCTTGAGACGGGTGGTCGCGGGAGGGGCGGTCTCGGGATGGGCGGCGCAGTGGCCCGAGGTGCAGGGCGCCGTGGGGAGCCACGGCGAGAGGGCCGTGGTCCCGTTCACCGTGCCGGGGCGAGCGAGAGGAAGTGGTTGAGGTAGCGCGGGTTGATCCGGCGCAGCGAGAGCAGGACGTAGACGTCGGCGACGCCGAAGTCCGGGTCGTACGCCGGAGCGCCGCAGACCCAGGCGCCGAGCCGGAGGTAGCCGCGCAGCAGCGGCGGGAGCTCGGTGCGGCCCTCCGGGCGGGCGACGCCCTCGGCGTTCCAGAGCCTGTGCGGGGTGACCCAGTACTCCTCCGGGGCCAGGTGCCTGCTCCTGACGGTGTCCCAGGCGGCGGCGGCGAGGGTGCCGCCGTCGGCGAGCGGGAGGGAGCAGCACCCGGCGAGCCAGTTGTGGCCGGTGTCCGTCATGTAGCGGGCGAGACCGGCCCAGATGAGGGCGATGACGGCGCCGTTGCGGTGGGCGGGGTGGACGCAGGAACGGCCGACCTCCACCAGGTCGTGCCGGATCGGGGCGAGCCGGGTGAGGTCGAACTCGCTCTCGGAGTAGAGGCGCCCGGCGACGGCGGCCCGGTCGGGCGGCAGGATGCGGTAGGTGCCGACGACCTCGCCGGTGGTCTCCTCCCGTACGAGGAGGTGGTCGCAGTACGCGTCGAAGGCGTCGGTGTCCAGGCCGGGCTCCGGGCCGTCGAGCCGGGCGCCGAACTCGCCCGCGAACACCTGGTGGCGCAGCCGCTGGGCGGCGCGGACGTCCTCCTGGTGCCGGGCGAGACCGACGACGTACCGGGGCGAGGGCTCCTCGCCGGGCGTCTGCGGCGCGAGCGGCTCGGCGTCCGCCCGGGCGGGGACGGTCAGGGGCTGGGTGGGAACGGCGAGCGGCTGGGCGGAGACGGCGAGCGTGGGGGTCGGTGCGGCGGCCATGTCGGGTTCCTCCGGCGTACGGAAGGGGAAGGGTCGGCGCCGGGCCGTGTGAGCGGTGGCCCGGCTCCTTACTTCTTCCGTGACCGGCTGGATTCGACATGACCGTCCGGCGGCTCGCGGGTGTGGAGGCGCTGAATGCTATTCGGCGAGGGTGTCGGTGATCTCGGTCGAGGCCCGCTTGGCGGCCTTCAGCGGATCCTCGCCCTGGAGGACGGCGGTCATGTAGGGCTTGATGGGGTTGTCGCCCTCGACGTTCGCCCACTGCGGGGAGTTGGGGGTGGCCCGGCCGCGCGCGGCGCCCTTGGCCATGACGGCGGTGGCCTCCTGGCCGGCGACGACGGAGGCGAGGCCCTTCTTGTTGGGCACGTAGCCCATGGCGCGGGCGAGTTCGGACTGCCACTTCTCGCCGGCGAGCGCCTTGACGACCTCGAGGGCGGCACCGCGCTGGGGCGCGTTCTCCGGGATGATCAGGTCGGAGCCGCCGGTGAAGACGGCGCAGGGCCGGCCCGCCTCGGCGCCGGGTATTGGGAAGTAGCCGAGCTTGTCCTTGAGTCCCGGGTTGGTCTTGAGGATCGCGGCGACGGCGCTGGGCGTGGCGATGAGCTGGGCCACGTCGCCCTTGGCGAAGACGTCGGCCTGCGGCGGATTCTGCTCGTCGGCGTCCTTCGGTCCGGAGCCGAGGGACTGGAGCGCCTTGTAGTAGGCCATGCCCCGCTGGGCCGCCGGGCTGTCGAGCGCGCCGGTCCACTCGCCGCCCTTGTCGGTGGCGAGTTCGCCGCCCTCGTCCCAGATGAAGCCCGCGAGGGTGTACCAGTCCTGCCCGGCGAGGTAGATGCCCTGGGATCCGTTGCTGTTGAGCTTCTCGGTGTCGGCGAGCCACTCGGTGCGGGTGGCCGGCGGCTTGTCGATGCCCGCGTCCGAGAACAGGTCCTTGTTGTAGATGACGATGCGGTTCGCCGCGTACCAGGGGATGCCGTACTGGGATCCGCCGATGCTGCCGGGCTCGGCGAGACCGGGCAGCCAGTCGTCGCTGCCGAGGTCGCGGACGGACTCCAGGGTGAGGTCGTAGAGCTTCTCTGTGTCGGCGTACTGGGCGACCTGGGTGTTGCCGACCTCGATGACGTCGGGTCCGCCGGAGCCCTGGATCGCCTCGGTGACCTTCTTTCCGATGCCCGTCCACTCCTGGATGGTGACCTTGAGGTCGACGCCGTCGTGCTCGTCCTCGTAGGCCTCGGTGAAGCGGTTGATGAAGTCCTCGCTGGCGCTGTCCCGCATGAGCCAGATGTTGACGGTCTTCGTTCCGCCGCCCGCGCCCGGCAGCATCCCGCAGCCGGCGAGGGCGAGCGCGGTGGCGGCTGCCAGGGGGCAGACGAGATGGCGGTTCTTCACGTAGGTCACCTTCTGCGGTTCAGCACAGGGTCGTGCGGCATGGGGGGCTGACCCGACATGGGGGGACCGAACGGGGTGTTCGCGCGGGTATGTGGCCTGGATTCTGGTCTGGACCAACGGGATGGTCAAGTCCTTGACCATCCCGTTCCACGCCCCGGACGCACCATCTGTTCCGTTACCAACGGTAACTACCCGTCGGTCGCTTTTGGTCGGCCGATTCGGCGATTTCCCGGCCGACTTCCACGGCGCCTTCCTCAGCGGCTCCACGGCGACTGCCTCGGCGGCTCCACGGCGACCGCCGCGACGGCTTCCACCCCGGCCGTCGCGGCGGCTCCGCCGACGGCCGGCAGGGCGACCGCCGCCGCGACCGGGGCATCGGCCACCCGGCCGTCGTCGTGTCGCGGACCGACGCGGCCTGGGGCACCGTGGAGGGACCGCACCGAGAGGAGTTCGGCCCCCATGTCGAATCACACCTACCGCGTCACCGAGATCGTCGGCACGTCCACCGAGGGCGTCGACGAGGCCATCCGCAACGGCATCAACCGCGCCTCGCAGACACTGAGGGGCCTCGACTGGTTCGAGGTGACACAGGTCCGCGGCCATATCGTCGACGGCGCCATCGAGCACTACCAGGTCGGCCTGAAGGTCGGCTTCCGTCTGGAGGACGAGGCCTGACCCCGCCTCCGCTCAGGTCCGGCCCTCCTTCTCCTGGGCGTCCCTCAGCTCCTGCGACGGGGTCGCCCACAGGGCGCGTACGACGTGGAATCCGGCCGCCTCCGCCGCGTCGCAGACCAGCAGGTCGTCGTCGACGAGCATCCTGATCGCGCGGTCGGCGCCGAGCCGCCGCAGGGTCTCCACCTTGGTCACCCTGGCCGGCCGGAAGTCCCGGTTGCGGCGCATGTGGACCGGCCCCTCCGGAAGCCCCTGCGCCGACAGCCATTCCAGGGTGGCCCGGCGGCAGCGCTCCGGCCGCCCGGTGAGATAGACGATGTCGCACTCCTCGGCCGCCTCGCGGCACAGCGCGATCCCCTCGTCCAGCGGCGGATCGTCGGGCGCCGCGGCGAAAAAGGCGTCCCAGTCCTTGGGGCGCCGCTCCAGGAAGTGCTGGCGGTGCGCGGTCGCGGCGAGCGTGTTGTCGAGGTCGAAGACGGCCAGAGGCCGGTTGTTGTCGGCTGTCACGGGCTCAGCCTAGGAGCCGCCTCGGACATCCCCGCCCGTTCCCGACGCCCGGCGACCCGACGACCACGCCTGGGCGTCCGAGCCTTGGGATAGGGTGCCGCCGAGACGGACGCGCTCGGTCCTCACGAGCCGCGCGAAGGACGGACACGGCGGCCGGCCGGGAGGGACCTGGATGCTGCAGGCGTTGGGGCTGAGTCTGCCCGAAGAGGCCGTCTACACCGCACTGCTGACCCGCCCGACCGCCTCCGCGCACGACCTCGTACGCCAGACCGGCCTCGAGAGTCCCGACGTCACCCGCGTCCTCGCCGATCTGTCGGCCCGTGGCCTGGTCGCGATCGCCGCCGAGGCCGGGGACGGGATCCCGCCCGCCGGGGCCGGGACGTCCGACTCCCCCGACAGAGGGGCCGACCGGGCACCCGCCCGTTACCGGCTCACCCCGCCCTCCGTGGCCCTGGCCCCGCTCCTCGTCGAGCAGCGCAACGCGCTTCACCGGGCCGAGGCCGCGTTCTCGATCCTGACCGAGCAGTACCGCAGCACCGCCGCGCATCCCGCGGGCAGCGTCGTGGAGGTCGTCGTCGGAGTGGAGCAGGTCGCGCACCGGTTCCACCAGCTGCAGCGCGGAGCGCAGCGGGAGTTGCTCGTGTTCCTGATCGGGGAGCCGATCGCGGTGGCCCGCGAGGACGCCGACGTCTCGGAGAGTTCCGCGCTGGACCGGGGAGTCGACTTCCGGGTCGTGGCCGCCAAGGACTACCTCGACGGTCCCGGAGTGGGACGGGAGGTACGGGCGGCCATCTCGGCGGGCCTGGAGATTCGCCTGGCCGAGGACCTGCCGCTGAAGATGATGGTGTCGGACCGGGAACGCGCCATGGTGCCGCTGGACATGGCGGACTCCGACGGTGAGCCGAGCGCCATCGTGGTGCACCGCAGCGGTCTGCTGACGGCCCTGGTCCACCTCTTCGAGCGGGAATGGGACCAGGCCCGGCCGCTGTTCGACACCTCCACGGGGTTGCGCGCGGAGCCGGCTGCCGAGGACCGTCCGACCGAGGGGGAGCTGGAGGTCCTCGCGCTGCTGCTGGCGGGGATCTCCGACCGGCGGGTGGCCACCCAGCTCGGCCTCTCGATCCGCACCGTGGAGCGACGCACCCGCCGGCTGATGGACCTCGCCGGAGCGGACTCCCGCCTGCAACTCGGATGGCACGCCGCACGCGCGGGCTGGCTCTGACCTCCTCGTCGACCGACGGGGTCCGGGCGTGGGCGAGGCGGCCGCCCCGAACGGGGTCCTGACATGGGCGAGCCGTCCGCCCCGAACGGAGTCCGGGCCGGCGGGCGCGCGCCGCCGGCATGCCCCGGAGCGGGCCGGGGCAGCACGTCGTGGTCTTGATCCGACCGCCCCCACGACCGCCGCCACGACCGGGCCCACGACCGGCCGACGGGCGGCGGCGCCCGTGTCCGGGCAGCGGCTCACCTCACCCGCGCGGCCCGAATCTCCCCCCGTACAAGGCATTCCGGATACGAGCCGTGTCGGGTAACCGCCATGCGGGGAACCCGTCACCTCAAGCCTCACTCGGCGATCCGTGTACCTGCCAGGCTGCAGCTGCACCCGACATGTTCACGGTTTCGAGTGGGAGATTCATGCGCTCCATCACGCGTACAGCCCTGGGCGCGGCAACCGCCGCCGTCCTGGCCGTCACCACGGTCGCACCGTCCGTTGCGGCGGACACCCCGCCTGACGGTGCCTCGGGCAAGAGGCCCGTCGTCGGCAGCGGGTCCGCCGCGACCGGCGGCAAGCAGGTGACGGTCACCCTCGTCACCGGCGACAGGATCCTGGTGACCACGGACCCGTCCGGTCGCAGCTCGGCGGCGGTCCTGCCCCGTGAGGACGGCACGCAGCCGACCGTCCAGACCCGTCAGACGGGCAAGGACCTCTACGTCTACCCGGAGGGCGCCACCGAGGCGATCGCCGACGGCACGGTCGACGAGCAGCTGTTCAACGTCACCGGGCTCATCCGCCAGGGTTACGACGACGCGCACACCGACGCGCTGCCGCTCATCGCCACCTACCTGCCCGGGGTGAACGTCCGCGACAGCGCTCCGGCGGCTCCGCGCGGAGCCGAGCGCGGGCTGAGCCTCCCGGCGGTGGACGGCGTGGCGCTCAAAGCGGGCAAGGACACCGCCGCGACCTTCTGGCAGGACATCACCGACCCCCGCTCGCGTTCCGCCTCCACGCTGAAGAAGCTGTGGCTGGACGGCAGGGTGGAGGCCACGCTGGACCGGTCCACCGCCCAGGTACGCGCTCCCGAGGCATGGGCGGCCGGATACGACGGCAAGGGCACCAAGGTCGCCGTCCTCGACACGGGTGCGGACGCCGAGCACCCGGACCTGGCGAGCCGGATCTCCGCGTCCGAGAACTTCACGGACTCCACGAGCACCGGCGACCGGCAGGGCCACGGCACCCACACCGCCTCCACCGTCGGCGGGTCCGGAGCGGCGAGCGACGGCCGTATGAAGGGCGTCGCCCCCGGCACCTCCCTGCTCGTCGGCAAGGTCCTCAACGACTCCGGCCACGGCCAGGACTCCTGGGTCATCGCCGGTATGCAGTGGGCCGTCGACCAGCGGGCCGACGTGGTGTCCATGAGCCTGGGCAACGCCTCGGCACGTGACTGCACGGACCCGGTGGCGCAGGCCGCGCAACAGCTCGCACGGAGCAGCCACTCGCTGTTCGTCGTCGCCGCCGGCAACTCGGGTCCGGGTACCGGGACCGTCTCCTCGCCCGGCTGCGTGCCCGAGGCGCTGACCGTGGGCGCCGTCGACCGCGACGACACCACGGCGGGGTTCTCCAGCCGCGGTCCGGTGGCCGCCACCCACCTCCTCAAGCCCGAGATCGCCGCCCCCGGGGTCGACATCTCGGCGGCCGCCGCGGGCGGCAGGGGCGTCTACGCCTACCGCGCGATGTCCGGCACCTCCATGGCCACCCCGCACGTCGCGGGCGCGGCGGCCGTCCTCCGCCAGGCCCACCCCGACTGGACCGCGCAGCAGATCAAGGCCGCCCTGGTCTCCTCCGCCCGCACCGGCGGGAGGATCGCCGGCGCCGACGAGACCGGCGCCGGAGTGCTCGACGTGCTCGGCGCGGTGAACCAGAAGGTGCTCTCCGCTCCCTCCGTCCGGGCCGGCAGCTACAACTGGCCGCAGGACGCCTCGGACCGCACCACCGTGCAGGTGCCCTTCACCAACACCGGTGACCGCGACCTCACCCTGAACCTGAAGGTCGACGGGGTGCGCGGCAACGACGGCAGCGAGGTCCGCTCCGGCATCGCCGAGCCGGCCCGGGGCAGGGTGACGGTCCCCGCGGGGGCCACCGTCCAGGTGCCGCTGCGGATCGATCCCACGGCCCGTCTGAAGGACTCCCAGTACGGCGCGGTCACCGGCCGGATCCTGGCCACCGGCGGTGGTGCGCACGTCTCCGTGCCCTTCACCCTCTACGTCCAGCCCGAGACGGTCACGCTCCGGGTCAAGCTCGTCGACCGCAACGGGAAGCCCGCGTCCGGCCCCTCGTCGCTGGACCTGGTCAAGCTCGACATCGACGAGGGCGAGCGCCGTGTCAACGCGGGCGCGAGCGACCAGACGTTCGGCGTGCGTCCGGGCGACTACGCCCTGAGCAGTTTCGTGACGTCGTACGGCACGGGGAACGCGGCCGAGTCCATCAGCTACCTCGCGCGGCCTCAGCTCCGGATCACCCGTGACACCACGGTCGTCCTGGACGCCCGCGAGGCCCACCGGCTGAGCCTGCGGACCGAGCGCCCCACGACGCTGGACAGCGCCACGTTCAGTTACACCCGCACCTGGGACGAGACCTGGCTCGCCTCCGGATCGCTCCTGGCGGCCCCCACCCTCCGGATCTACGCGGACGTCGAGGGACGCGCCCGGAAGGGCACCTTCGAGTTCCGGTCCACCTGGCGCGCGTCGGGCTCCGAGGGCGGCTCGCCGTACGTCTACAACCTGTCGTACCCGACCGCGGGTCCGCTGCACTCCGACCAGGTCTACCGGCCCGAGCACTCTGGGCTGGCCCGGGTCACCGAGACGTGGAAGGCCATGGGCAAGGAGAGCGACTACGTCGACGCCCTGTTCATCCGCCCCGGCGGCGGTGACAGCGCCTACCTTCCGGTCACCCCGATGGGCAAGGTCCACGCGCCCACCACCCGCACGGCCTACTACACGGCCGGCGACGACGCCTGGTACCACGGCGCGATGACCAGCTTCCCGTTCGCCGCCTTCATGGGCGACCAGGAGCGCACCTACCGGCCCGGCCAACGGAGTTCGGAGGAGTGGTACGGCGGCCCGCTGCGGCCGGCCGCGCCGCGCGACGCCGACGGCGGGCTCATGCTGGCTGCCGAGCGGCAGGGCGACCTCATCGGCTTCCAGAACGCGCTCTGGCTCGACGGCTCCGGTGACCACTGGACCTACGGGGGATCGTTCGGCGACCTCGGCAAGCTGGTGCTGAAGCGCAACGGCGAGCAGATCGCCACGAGGGTCGATCCGTACGGCGTGTTCAAGGTGCCGGACGAGGACTCCGCGTACGAACTCACCCAGATCCTGAACAAGATCCCGTCCGCGGACCGGAACTGGCTGCGCTCCACCGCCGCCACCACCACGTGGAGCTTCCGCTCCCACCGGGAGCCGGAGGTCTACTCCCGCGGTCTGCCGATGCTCACCCCGGTCTACGACCTGCCGGTGGACGGCATGAACACGCTGCCCGCCCGGAGCGGGATCGAGGTCGGTCTGTCGGCCGAGGGCCACGCCGGGTACGCCCCCGGCACGATCACGGCGGCCACGCTGTCCTACTCGTACGACGGCGGCGCCACCTGGACCGAGGCGCCGACCCGGCAGACGGACGGCAGGTGGACGGCCGTCCTCGACCACACCGGCGCCACCGGAGCGCAGGTCATGACGAAGGCCGTCCTCACCGACGCCCACGGCAACGCGGTCACTCAGACCATCACCCGCGCCTACGACGTCCGGTAGTTCCACGACCCGTCCGGGCGGCCGCCGACAGGGCGGCCGCCCGGACGGCCGTCCGCCGCCGTCCCGATGACGGCCGTCTAGGGGCGACCACGCGATCGGGACGGTGGCGGACGAAAGGCTAAAATCACCGCATGCACGACAGAGTCCATGATCCGTACGTCCGAGTCCGCGGCGCCCGTGAGCACAACCTCGCCGGGGTGGACGTCGACATCCCCCGGGACGCGCTCGTCGTGTTCACGGGTGTCTCCGGCTCCGGCAAGTCGTCCCTGGCCTTCGGCACGATCTACGCGGAGGCCCAGCGCCGCTACTTCGAGTCGGTCGCCCCGTACGCGCGGCGGCTGATCCACCAGGTGGGGGCACCCTCGGTAGGCGAGATCACGGGACTCCCGCCTGCGGTCTCCCTGGAACAGCGCAGGTCCTCGCCGAACGCCCGCTCCTCGGTGGGCACGGTCACCACCCTCTCCAACTCCCTCCGGATGCTGTTCTCACGGGCCGGCCGTTACCCGGCGGGCGCCGAGCGGCTCGACTCCGACGCCTTCTCCCCCAACACCGCCGCGGGCGCCTGCCCTTCGTGTCACGGCCTCGGCAGGATCCACGAGACGAACGAGGAACTCCTCGTCCCGGACGCCGGCCTGTCCATCCGTCAGGGCGCGATCGCCGCCTGGCCGGGCGCCTGGCAGGGGAAGAACCTGCGGGACATCCTCGACGCGCTCGGATACGACGTCGACCGGCCGTGGCGCGAGCTCGCCGCGAAGGACCGGGAGTGGATCCTCTTCACGGACGAGCAGCCCGTCGTCACCGTTCATCCGGTGCGGGACGCCGACCGTATCCAACGCCCCTACCAGGGCACGTACATGAGTGCCCGTCGTCATGTCCTGCGTACGTTCTCCGACTCGAAGAGCACGTCGCTGCGCGCGAAGGCCGAGCGCTTCCTCACCAGCGCGCCCTGCCCGGTGTGCGGCGGAGGGCGGCTGCGGCCCGAGGCCCTCGCGGTGACCTTCGGAGGCCGGACCATCGCCGAGCTCGCCTCGCTGCCGCTGACGGCACTGTCCGGGCTCCTGTCCACAGCGGCGAGGGAGACGGCGCCGGAGGACGAGGAGACCGCACGCGTCCTCACCGAGGATCTGGTGGCCCGGATCGCGACCGTGACCGAACTCGGCCTGGGCTACCTCAGTCCGGACCGCTCCACCCCCAGCCTCTCCAACGGCGAGCTCCAGCGGCTGCGGCTCGCCACACAGCTGCGCTCGGGGCTCTTCGGTGTGGTGTACGTCCTCGACGAGCCGTCCGCCGGGCTGCACCCGGCCGACACGGAGGCCCTGCTCGTGGTCCTCGACCGGCTCAAGGCCGCGGGGAACTCCGTCTTCGTCGTCGAGCACCACCTGGACGTCGTCCGGCACGCCGACTGGCTCGTGGACGTCGGCCCGCGCGCCGGGGTGCACGGCGGGCGGGTGCTGCACAGCGGCCCGCCGAGCGGACTGGCGGACGTCGAGGAGTCGGCGACCCGCCGCTTCCTCTTCGACCGGCCGCCCGCGCCCGCGCGGGAGGTCCGTCCACCGGCCGGCTGGCTGCGGACGGGGCCGGTCACCCGGCACAATCTGCGGGCGGTCGACGCGGCCTTCCCGGTAGGGGTGCTGACGGCCGTCACCGGTGTCTCCGGCTCCGGGAAGTCGACGCTCGTCGGCGCGCTCACCGAGGAACTCTCGGGGGTGGGGCGTCTGGTGACGGTGGATCAGCGGCCGATCGGCCGGACCCCGCGCTCCAACCTGGCCACGTACACGGGCCTGTTCGACGTCGTGCGCAGACTGTTCACGGAGACCGAGGAGGCGCGGGCACGCGGCTACAAGGCCGGCCGCTTCTCCTTCAACGTCCCCGGCGGGCGCTGCGAGACCTGCCAGGGCGAGGGATTCGTCTCCGTCGAGCTCCTCTTCCTGCCCAGTACGTACGCGCCCTGCCCCGACTGCCACGGCGCGCGCTACAACCCGGAGACCCTCCAGGTGCGGCTGCGGGGCCTCACCATCGCCGAGGTCCTCGGTCTGACGGTCGAGTCGGCCGCCGCCTTCTTCGACGACGTCCCCGCCGCGGCCCGGAGTCTGCGCACCCTGCTCGACGTGGGCCTCGGGTATCCGACGCTCGGCCAGCCGGCCACGGAGCTGTCGGGCGGCGAGGCGCAGCGGATCAAGCTCGCCTCCGAGCTCCAGCGGCCGCACCGCTCCCCCACGGTGTACGTGCTCGACGAGCCGACCACGGGTCTGCACCCCGCGGATGTCGAGGTGCTGATGCGCCAGCTCCACGGTCTCGTGGACGCCGGTCATTCGGTGATCGTCGTCGAGCACGACATGGACGTCGTCGCCACCGCCGACTGGGTCGTCGACCTCGGGCCCGGTGGCGGTGACGAGGGGGGCCGGATCGTGGCCGAGGGGCCCCCGGACCGGGTGGCGCGGGCGGCGGAGAGCCGCACCGCGCCGTATCTGGCCCGGTCCCTGGGGATCACCGGACGGAGCTGAGGTCCGTCCGGCGGGGTCAGGCCGCGGTGTCGAAGGTGTAGTGCGGCGTGTGGTCGAGCATGTCGGCCGGGGTCACGTCGTTCCACGGGCGCATGGTGTCGCGGAGGTCGACGACGTTCGCCGTGCCCGCCGCCGGCAGGTACGGGGACCGGGGGTGGCGGGCCTGCCAGTCGGCCCACAGCTTGTCGATGAAGGCGTGGTGCATCCAGAACACGGGGTCGTTCGGGGAGACTCCGGTGCCCATCTGGCCGCCGACCCAGACGTGGACGCGGTTGTGGAGGTTGACGCCGCGCCATCCCTCCAGGTGGTTGCGGAAGCCGTCCGACGAGCTGTTCCACGGGGCCGTGTCGTAGGTCTCCATGGCGAGCACGGAGTCCACCTCGGCGCGGGTGGGGAGCTGGCGGCCGCCCGCTCCGAGGTCGCGCCGGAGGTAGTCGCGGCCGTCGACGCGGACGGTGATCGTCCAGCGGTTGCCGCTGCGGGCGAACGCGCCGTCGAGCACCTGGCCGTCGCGGGCGCGCCCGGTGCCGCCGAGGAAGTCGGGGGCCCAGAGCGAGGAGCGGGAGGTGCGGTCGGCCGTCCAGTCCCAGTAGGGGAGGGCGACGGTCGCGTCGACGGACTGCAGGGCCTGCTCGAACTCTATGAGGAAGCGTCGGTGCCAGGGCAGGAACGACGGCGAGCGGTGGCCGACGCGGTCGCCGTTGTCGGTGTCGCTCATGATGAAGGCGTTGTGGGTGGTGACGAAGGTGTCGTACCGCCCGGAGCGCTTGAGCTCCAGCAGGGCGTTGATGAAGCGTCGCTTCTCGTCGGCGGTGAGGGCGGCCTGGTTCTTGCGTACGGTCATGGTGGTGCGGCTCCTGGAACGATCAGCTGAGGGTGAGGGGTACGAGCGGGGCGCCCTGGAGTTCGCGGACGGCCGCGCGGGCGAGTGCCTTGGGCGTGGCGACGGGCTCGTAGTGGTTGATGACGCTGATCCAGGTGCCGTCGGCGTTCTGCATGACGTGCAGTTCCTCGCCGTCGATGGTCACGGAGTAGCCGCCTCCGTGGTGCCCCCCGTGGTGGCCGCCGTGTGCGGGCCCGCCCTTGATGCGGCGGCCCTGGTAGACCTCGTCGAAGGACGTCGGGCCGGCCGCGGGAACGGCGGGGCGGGGAGCGTCGGCGACGGCGGAGCCGGCCAGGGCGATGCCTGCGGCGGCGCCCGCGGCGCCGGCCGCGACGCCGAGAGCCCGGCGGCGGGTGATGTTGGACATGGAACCCCCAAATGGTCTGTGCGACCGGGGGTTTGGTCATATGCCCCCGGCAGCACCCATCAGTACCCGGGGGTTCGGGCGCGGCGGAAATCGCCGACGGCCGGTTGGCCGCGAAGTGGACAACTTGTCGTGAAAAGTACAGATTTGAACGGAGTTGATCTTGCTGTCCACGCGGACGGGGACACCCCGAAGCGAAAATCTTACGGAGAAAGTGATCATTTTGTGAATGATCTTTCGCTCCGGGGTGGGATGTGTGGCGGAGCCCACGCCCTCAGACTGTCCTGATCCGGACTCAGCCCCGGGCCGCCTTCCTCCGCGC
This sequence comes from Streptomyces zaomyceticus, assembly GCF_014656215.1. Classification (GTDB taxonomy): domain Bacteria; phylum Actinomycetota; class Actinomycetes; order Streptomycetales; family Streptomycetaceae; genus Streptomyces; species Streptomyces zaomyceticus. The sequence continues at coordinate 58,155 of NZ_BNBZ01000020.1, forward strand.
CCGCAGCCACTCCTTGTTCATCGCCGAGATCGACGGCAGCGGGATCCCCTTGGGACAGGCCGTCGCGCACTCGCCCGTCAGCGTGCAGCCGCCGAAGCCCTCCGCGTCCATCTGGGCCACCATGTCGAGGACCCGGGTCTCGCGCTCGGGCGACCCCTGGGGCAGTACGTTCAGATGGTTGACCTTGGCCGAGGTGAAGAGCATCGCCGAGCCGTTGGGGCAGGCCGCCACGCACGCTCCGCAGCCGATGCACTCCGCGTGTTCGAAGGCGGAGTCCGCGTCCGCCTTGGGGACGGGGGAGGCGTGGGCCTCCGGGGCCGCGCCCGTGGGGGCCGTGATGTAGCCGCCGGCCTGGATGACCCGGTCGAAGGCGGAGCGGTCGACGACGAGGTCCTTGACGACGGGGAAGGCGGAGGCCCGCCAGGGCTCGACGTCGATGGTGTCCCCGTCGTGGAAGGACCGCATGTGGAGCTGGCAGGTGGTGGTCCGCTCGGGCCCGTGGGCGTCGCCGTTGATGACGAGGCTGCACGCTCCGCAGATGCCCTCACGGCAGTCGTGGTCGAAGGCCACGGGGTCCTCGCCGCGCAGGATGAGGTCCTCGTTGAGGGTGTCGAGCATCTCCAGGAAGGACATGTCGGCGGAGATGCCGTCCACGTCGTAGGTGGACATCGCGCCGGGGGTGTCGGCGTTCCGCTGGCGCCAGACGCGCAGGGTGAGCCTCATGCGTAGCTCCGCTGGGTGGGGTGGACGTACTCGAAGGCGAGGTCCTCCTTGTGGAGGACGGGGGACCCGCCGGTGCCGCCGAACTCCCAGGCCGCCGCGTACGAGAACTCCTCGTCGCGGCGCGCGGCCTCGCCGTCCGGCGTCTGGGACTCCTCGCGGAAGTGACCGCCGCAGGACTCGGCGCGGTGGAGCGCGTCGAGGCACATGAGCTCGGCGAGCTCCAGGTAGTCGACGATCCGGTTGGCCTTCTCCAGGGACTGGTTGAACTCCTCGCCGGTGCCGGGAACCTTGATCCGGCTCCAGAACTCCCGGCGGATCTCCGGGATCCGGGCGAGGGCGGTGCGCAGGCCGGCCTCCGTGCGGGCCATCCCGCAGTACTCCCACATGAGTTCGCCGAGTTCGCGGTGGAAGGAGTCGGGGGTGCGGTCGCCGTCGACGGCGAGGAGGAGGTTCAGCCGGTCCTCGGTCTCGGCCAGCACCTCCCGGACGGCCGGGTGCTCGTCGGTGACGGGCTGGGCGTGGGGGTGACGGGCGAGGTAGTCGTTGATCGTCGCGGGGAGGACGAAGTAGCCGTCGGCGAGGCCCTGCATGAGGGCGGACGCGCCGAGCCGGTTGGCCCCGTGGTCGGAGAAGTTGGCCTCGCCGACGGCGAAGAGGCCGGGGACGGTGGTCTGGAGGTCGTAGTCGACCCAGAGCCCGCCCATCGTGTAGTGGACGGCGGGATAGATCCGCATCGGGACCTCGTACGGGTTCTCCGCGGTGATCCGCTCGTACATGTCGAAGAGGTTGCCGTACCTCTCCTCCACCGCCCTGCGGCCCATCCGCCGGATCGCGTCGGCGAAGTCGAGGTAGACGCCCTGCCCGCCGGGGCCGACGCCGCGGCCCTCGTCGCAGACGTTCTTCGCGGCGCGGGAGGCGATGTCGCGGGGGACGAGGTTGCCGAAGGAGGGGTAGATCCGCTCCAGGTAGTAGTCGCGCTCGTCCTCGGGGATCTCGGCGGCGGGGCGGGTGTCGCCCTCGGCCTTCGGGACCCAGATCCGGCCGTCGTTGCGCAGCGACTCGCTCATCAGGGTCAGCTTGGACTGGTGGTCGCCGGTGCGCGGGATGCAGGTGGGGTGGATCTGGGTGAAACAGGGGTTGGCGAAGTACGCGCCGCGCCGGTGGGCCCTCCAGACGGCGGTGGCGTTGGAGTTCATCGCGTTGGTGGAGAGGTAGAAGACGTTGCCGTAGCCGCCGCTGGCCAGGACCACCGCGTCCGCGTAGTGGGTGGAGATCTCTCCCGTGATCAGGTCGCGGGCGACGATGCCCCGGGCCCGCCCGTCGACGACGACCAGGTCGAGCATCTCCGTACGGGCGTGCATCTCCACGTTTCCTGCGGCGATCTGCCGGGACAGGGCCTGGTAGGCGCCGAGGAGCAGCTGCTGTCCGGTCTGGCCGCGGGCGTAGAAGGTACGGGAGACCTGGACGCCGCCGAAGGAACGGGTGTCGAGGAGTCCGCCGTACTCGCGGGCGAAGGGGACGCCCTGGGCGACGCACTGGTCGATGATCTCGACGGAGATCTGGGCGAGCCGGTGGACGTTGGACTCGCGGGCGCGGAAGTCGCCGCCCTTGACGGTGTCGTAGAAGAGGCGGTGGATGGAGTCGCCGTCGTTGCGGTAGTTCTTGGCGGCGTTGATGCCGCCCTGGGCGGCGATGGAGTGGGCGCGGCGCGGTGAGTCCTGGAAGCAGAACTGGACGACGTGGTAGCCCTGTTCGGCCAGGGTGGCGCCCGCGGAGCCGCCCGCGAGTCCGGTGCCGACGACGATGATCCGGTGCTTGCGGCGGTTGGCCGGGTTCACCAGCTTCGCCTCGAAGCGGCGGGTGTCCCAGCGTTCGGCGACGGGTCCGGCGGGGGCCTTGGTGTCGGCGAGCGGGTCGCCGGTGGTGTAGGCGGCGTATTCGGTGGGTCCGGTGGAGTTCATGGATCAGCTCACCACTCCGGTCATGACGGCGACGGGGACGGAGACGAAGCCCGCGGTCAGGACGAGCGCGAGGGTGTTGGCCGCGGCGCGCAGCAGGCGCTCGCGGCGGGCGTTGCCGACGCCGAGGGTCTGGGCGGCGCTCCAGAATCCGTGGCGGACGTGGAGGCCGACGGCGAGCATGGCGACGATGTAGATGACGTTGCCGTACCAGGTCGAGAAGGTGTCGACGACGTTCTGATAGGGCTTGCCCTCCTCGAAGCCGCCGGGGTGGACGGTGCCGGTGGTCAGGTCGAGGATGTGCCAGACGATGAAGAGGGCGAGGATGATCCCGCCCCAGCGCATGGTGCGGGTGGCGTACGAGGCGCGCCTGCGGCGGTGGACGTACGCGGTGGGGCGGGCCCGCACGTCGCGGCGGCTGAGCTGGTACGCGCAGACGGCGTGGGCGACGACGGCGGCGAGGAGCACGATCCGGACGAGCCAGAGGGCCCACGCGTGGTGCAGCACGGGGGCGCCCATGACCCGCAGCCAGTGGCCGTAGGCGTTGAACTCCTCGGGGCCGAAGAAGACCTTCAGGTTGCCGGCGACATGGGCGACGAGATAGCCGAGCATGAGCAGCCCGCTGACGGCCATGACCGTCTTCTTGCCGAGGGTCGATGACAGGAATCCGCGTGACGGTGTGGGGGACGGCGGGCGGCCCGTCGTCCGGTCCCTCGTGGGTGCCAGAGCCATGTCCTCGACGCTAGAGCCGAAGGGCCCGAGAGGTCCAAGACATGGTCCGGCTGATCTCAATAGGCGTCGCCTATTCATGTCCTCTAGGCTGGGCCCATGCAGTTCCAGCAGCTCCTCTACTTCGTCGCCGTGGCCGAGACCCGTCACTTCACCCGGGCCGCCGAGCGCGTCCATGTCTCGCAGCCCTCCCTCTCCCAGCAGATCAAGGCACTGGAACAGGAGTTGGGCGCCGAGCTGTTCAGCCGCGCCCGGGGCAACATCACGCTCACCGACGCCGGCGAGGCCCTGCTGCCGCTCGCGCGCCGGATCCTCGCCGACACGGAGACGGCCCGGATCGAGGTGCAGGAGCTGGCCCAGCTCAAGCGGGGCCGGGTACGGCTCGGCGCGACCCCGAGCATCTGCACCGGGCTGCTGCCCGACGTGCTGCGGGCCTTCCACGACCTGCACCCCGGGATCGAGCTCCTCATCGAGGAGAGCGGCTCGCACGATCTCGTACGCGAGCTGGCCCGCGGCGCCCTCGACCTGGCGCTCGTGGTGCTGCCGCTGCCGACGCCGTCACCGGCGCTCACGACGGTCGAGCTGCTCCGGGAGGACCTGGTGGTGGTCTCCTCCCCCTCGGCGTCGGCGCCCGGCCGCCCGGTGCGGATCAAGGATCTGCGGGAACAGCCACTCGTCATGTTCCGGCACGGCTACGACCTGCGGGAACTGACCGTGGCGGCCTGCCGGGCGGAGGGCTTCGAGCCCACCTTCACGGTCGAGGGCGGCGAGCTGGACGCGGTCCTCGGGTTCGTACGGGCCGGGCTCGGGCTCGCGGTCGTCCCCGCGATGGTGGCGGCGCGCGCGGGCCGGGACCTGCGCGTCACCGCACTCGCCCGGCCGGGGCTTCGACGGACCATCGCGCTGGCGCACCGGAGCGACGTGGCGCCGCCGCGAGCGGCACGGGAACTCCAGCGGATGCTGCTGGCCTCCCGGCGGGGCGAACCCGAGAGGGCGATGGACATCGACTGAGGCGCCTCGCCCGGCCCCCACAGCCACCTCGACTCCGGCCCGCCCCTGCAACCGCCTCGGCTCGGCCCGGCCCCGTCACTCCTCCCCGTACCCCCCGTAAATCCGCGTGCGGCAGGCCGTCGGCGGCTGCGAGCATGCACCCATGGTCCACGCGCTCGAACACCTGGTCGTCCGGCACACCCGCCGTCTCCCCTCCCCCACCGGCCCCTCGGGGGACGGGGCCGCCGCCGCGCGCAGGTTCGACGCGGCACTGATGACCGCCGGGTTCAAGCTGTCGGGCGAGCTGCTGGAGCGCCTGTCGGGGTTCGCCGAGCCGACGGTCGTGGAGACCGCCGTCCGCACCCTGGCCACGGTCCGCGAACTCGTCGGCGACCATGTGCGGCACAACGTCTACTTCGTCGACTTCCCGGCCAACGTGCCGGACACCCTCGACTTCTGGACGGAGTGCTTCGCCCGGGCGGTGGGTGAGCGCGACGCCCGCGCCGGGCTGCTCCGGCGGCTGCGCGCCGGTGTGCTCGACCTGCTGAGTCTCCCCGCGTACGGCCGCTACCCGCACACGTACGAGGAGATGGTCGCGCGGCACGACGAGCTGATCGCGTCGGCCGGTGACCGGCTTACCGTGCTCCACCCCGGCGGAGAGGCCCGGGAGGAGGTCGGGGCGCTCTACCGGGCCCTGGCCGGCAGCACGACCCCGCTGGGCGCGGAGCACCTGGGGGATCTGGCGCTCCTCGCCGAGCACCACGCGCACGACCCGGACGGCCCCGAGGAGATCCCCGTCCGTGAGAACCGCGCCGTGGTCAACCGCGGACGGCTCCGGGCGGGCGCGGCTCCGTTCCTGGACACCGTCACCGATGTCCTGAGGCTCGGCTGCGCGCTCGTGGACGGCGATGTCACCCTCCGCGAGCCGACCCGGTTCCGCTCCCTGCCGCGCCGACACCGCCGGGCCCTGCTCGCGGGCCTCGACGCGCTCGTCGCCGCCTCCCCCGGCAAGCTCGCGGACGTCTCCGCGCACGGGGAGACGTGGAAGCGGCTCGGGGAGCGGCTGCACCCCCACGAGTACCCCCACTGGCCGCACGCGGCCGAGGTGTTCGCCGTGGCCAGGGGTGAGCGCAGGGCCCCGTCCTTCGACGGACGCGTGGAGGCGCTGCTGGCACGGGGGGACCTCACCGGCGCGGCGGACCTGCTGGCCTCGCACGCCCCGGGCCGGCTCTTCCGCGCCGCGGACCGGCTCCTGCGCTCCGCGGAGGAGGACGCGGAGTGGGAGACGGTCCTCGCCGCCGTGGAGCGGGCCGCGCCGCGGGTCTCGGGCCGGGTGGTCCTGTCGCTGCGCGAGCACGTCCACAACCGGGCGGGCCTGGCGGGGACGGGCACTCCCTCGCGCCGGGTCTTCGTGAACCGCGAAGGCCGGGCATGGGCCACCGCCGACACGCGGCCGCCGCTGCCGGAGGCCGTCCGCGAGCGGCTCGCGGGCCTGCTCGACGCGGAGACCCGGCGCCGCCTGCCGGACCCGGGGCCGCTGCTGATCGATCCTCAGATACTCGATGTGGCACTGCCGTTGAGCGGCCGGGCGGCCCCGGCGGGGCTCGGAGTGCTGCCGCGCGGCTCGGTCTCGCCGGTCGAGGGCGAGCTTCTGCGCTTCTTCACGTACTGGCGGGAGGAGCGGCACACCACCGACCACGACCTGTCCGCCCTCGTCCTGGACGGCGAGTACGCGACCGTCACCTGGCTCTCGTACACCGCGCTCTCCGATGTCGAGGGCGTGCACTCGGGGGATGTCACCGAAGCGCCGGACGGGGCCTCCGAGTTCATCGACCTGCGGCTGGGTGCGGTGCGCGGCACCTTCGTCGTGCCGCAGGTGCACGTCTACGCGGGCGAGGGCTTCGACGAGACGGCCGAGTGCTTCTTCGGCTTCATGCTGCGCGACACGGCACAGGAGGGACGCCCGTTCGAGCCGCGGACGGTGCGGACGAAGTCGGATCTGCGGGGCCCCGGCCGGGTCGCGCTGCCGCTGGCGTTCCGCCGCGACGAGGACGGTCGCTGGCACGCGCACTGGCTCCACCTCTACCTGCGCGGGAAGCCGTCGGCCAACCAGGTCGAGGACCACCGGGTGTCGATCGCGGTCCTGCTGCGCGGTCTGTTCGGGCGGAAGTCGCTGACGGTACGGCACCTGGTGTCGCTGATGGAGGAGTCGGGGACCCCGGTGGCGCCGTGGGACGGCCGTTCGGTGCCGCGGACGCCGGTCACCTACCTGGGTCTGGAGCGTCCCGAGGGGCTGCCCCCGGGGTCACGGGTGATCACCCCGGAAAATCTGCGCGACCTGCTGCCCGCCTGAGTGTTACGGTCGTTGCGGGGCGAGGCCATGGAGAGGCTTCCTTCTCAGCACATCATCTGCCGATATAGCCTCTCCGCTTTCCTCCCCCGTCTCTCTTCCCGGCCTCCCCGCTTCGTGCGGGGAGGCCGGTTTCGTACGTCCGGCTCTCAGACCGCGTCCGCCAGGAGCAGCGAGTGGATGCGGTCCGGGGCGCCGGGGCGGGCGTAGTACCAGCCCTGGGCCGTGTCGCAGCCGAGGTCGCGCAGCTGGCGGGCCTGTGCGCCGGTCTCCACGCCCTCGACGGTGACGGCGAGTTCCAGGCTGTGCGCCAGGGAGACGATCCCCTCGACGATCTTGAGGTCGACCGGGTCCACCGGGTGCTGCTGCATGCCCCGGGTGAAGGAGCGGTCGAGCTTGAGGACGCTCACCGGCAGACGGCGCAGGTTGGCCAGGTTCGAGTAGCCGGTGCCGAAGTCGTCGAGCGCGATGTCGACGCCCATCTCGGCGAGCTGCCGCAGGGGCTTGAGCAGGTCCTCGTCGGCGCCGATGAGCGCCGATTCGGTCACCTCCAGGCAGAGCGCACCCGGATCGAGCCCCGACCGTTCCAGGACGTCGACGGTGTCGGCCACCAGGCGCGGGTGGTGGAGCTGGGTCGGGGAGAGGTTGACGTTGATCCGCAGCGGGCCGCCGTCGGCGTGCCGGGTCTGCCAGAAGCGGGCCTGCCGCACGGCCTCCTGGAGCACCCAGCGGCCGAGCGGCACGATGAGGCCGGTGTCCTCGGCGAGCGGGATGAAGCGGTCCGGGCCGAGCACACCGTGCTGCGGGTGGCACCACCGGACGAGCGCCTCCGCGCCGTGCACACTGCCGTCGTCGAGGTGGACGAGCGGCTGGTACTCGATGAAGAACTCGCCGCGCTCCAGGGCGGTCGGCAGGGCCGTGGTGAGCCCGTGCCGGGTGATCGCGCGGGCGTCGGCCTCGGGGTCGGCGAGCTCGAAGCGGTTGCCGCCCGCCGACTTGGCCCGGTACATGGTGATGTCGGCGCTCCGCAGCACCTCGGCCGGGGTGCGCTCGCCGGCCGGTCCCTCGACCACGCCGAGGCTGCCGCGGACGGTCAGTTCGCGGCCGTCGATGCTGAGGGGGGTGGCGAGGGCCGCGAGGATGCGGTCGGCGAGTTCGGTGACATCGCGTTCGCCGCCCGCCGCGGTGGTGAGGGCGACGAACTCGTCGCCGCCGAGCCGGGCCACCATCTCGCCCGCACCGGTGACGCAGCTCTGCAGCCGGTCGGCGACCTCCACGAGCAGCCGGTCCCCGGTGGAGTGCCCGAGACTGTCGTTGATGACCTTGAAGCCGTCGAGGTCCAGGTAGCAGAGACCGAAGCGGGCGTTGTCGCCGGGCGCGAGGGCCTTTTCGAGGCGCTCGAAGAACAGGGTCCGGTTGGGGAGTCCCGTCAGCGCGTCGTGGGTGGCCTCGTACCGCAGGCGCAGATGGAGCAGGCGCCGCTCGGTGGTGTCCTCCATGAGGGCCAGCTGGTACTGGGGGGTGCCGTCGGCGTCGCGGAGCAGCGAGACGGTGAGGTTGGTCCACAGAACCGTTCCGTCGCCCCGGTAGTACGGCTTCTCCACGCGGTAGGACTCGCGCTCGCCGCGGACGAGTTCCTCGTACAGCTTCCAGACGTGCGGGCCGTCCTCCGGGTGGACCCACTCGCTGACCTTCCGGCTGCGCAGCGGGCCCTCCATTCCGCCGAACATGCGGGTGAGGGTCTCGTTGACCTCCAGGACGTTGCCGTCGAGGTCGGCGATGCCGATCCCTATCGCCGCCCCGTCGAAGACCGCGCGGAAGCGGCTCTCGGTGGCGTGCAGGGCGATCTCGGCGGCGCTGCGGGCGGAGAGCGCGGAGCGGGCGATGGCCTCCTGCTCGGAGCGGGTCCGCTCGCGCAGGGCCTGGGCGTAGCCGGTGGCCATGGCGTGCTGGAGCCGGGCGCAGCGGGCCCGGAGCTCCTCGGCCGGGAGCTCCGACTCCGTACCGCAGTAGAGCACCAGGTAGGAGTCGACGACCCCGAGGCTGCGGCCGAGGGCGTCCGGGTCGGTGCAGTGGGCGGCGACGAGCGCCGCGCCGGCGCGCTGGGCCGGGGCCGTGTCGAAGGGCCGGGCGTGCAGCGCGTCGTTCAGGGTGCGCGCGAGCGGCAGCAGATGCACCTCGAACTCGGTACGGGTCAGCGAGGTGGCGGTCACCGGGAAGATCGCGCGGCTCCAGATGGTGACGAACCGCCTGAGTCTGTCCTCGGGGCCGTCGGCTTCGGCAACGCCGCCGGACGGCTGAGAAGGGACCTTCACGCCTTGCGCCCCACCCCTGCGAAACCGGAGAAGGCGTAGGGATCCTCCTCCTCGACCGGGCTCTCCGGTCGCCATTCGGGCATCGGGACGAGGCCGGGATCGACCAGCTCCGTGCCCTCGAAGAAGCGGGTGATCTCGGCGCCGGAGCGCATCACCAGCGGGCTGCGGATGTTCCGGTAGACCCCGACGGTGCCGCCGGCCTGTTCCTGGGAGAGCGGGATGCCCTCGTACGAGGCGTGGGTCAGGACGAGGAGGCTGCCGGGCGCGAGCGCGTCGAGGAGTTCGGTGACGGCCTCGTACGGCCGGTCCTCGTCCTCCAGGAAGTGCAGGACGGCGACGAGGAGCAGCGCCACCGGCCGCTCCAGGTCGAGGAGTCGGGTGACCTCGGGACTGTGCAGGATGTCGGCCGGCTTGCGCAGGTCGGCGGCGACGACCGCGGCGCCCTCGTCGCCCTCGAGGACGGCGCGGCTGTGGGCCACGGCGACCGGATCGTGGTCGACGTAGACGACGCGCGCGGCGGTGTCGGCGGCACGGGCGACCTCGTGCACGTTGCCGAACGTGGGTATGCCGGATCCGATGTCCAGGAACTGCGTGACGTCGTTGTCAACGGCGTGGCGGACGGCACGCCTCATGAAGGCACGGTTCGCCTGCATGATCTTGGGCAGACCAGGCATGAACTCCATGGCCTTGCGCGCCGCTTCCCGGTCCACTTCGAAATTGTGCGAGCCGCCCAGATAGAAGTCGTACATACGGGACACGCTCGGCACCGAGATGTCGATACCAGGCGGAGCCCAGGCGGGACGCTCCATCAATGTCTCCAACAAGTCGCCATGGGGGATGCGGCCATGTGTTCGCGGCCGGTGTTCGAGGTGAGGCTACTGATCGCCCGCCGAGAGAGCGAGTAGAAACGGAAATTCGCGGTCCGTTCTTGGTCACACGCCATTGGCACGTGCTCTCGCAGCGAAGAGTTCACGCCTTCAGGCTGTGCAAATTCACGTGCATATGAGTGTGCGTCGGCTCTTCGGCCGCGTGCGGCACCCCGCGGTGGACGCCCAGGGCCCGCCCGTACCTCGGCTGTTGCCGCCGGAGGGGTCTGGTCGCCGGTGCAGGATGCCCCGTTCTCCTTCCCGTCCGACAGGGCGACAACCGGACAGTTATCGATCCGAGGCCGGAACGGACCTCCTCCGCCGTCTCCCGGAATCCATCTGCCCCGCGATACCCGGGCATTGAGCCCCGCCGAACCGCCCGGGCCCGCCACGTGCGAGGCGAAACGTCAAACCGGATCGTCGGAAGATCCGCTCCATCCGGCGAATCCCGCTCGAATCCGCCCCGGCGCCCCACAACTGTGATCAAGCTCGACGGCGTGTCTCTGTACGGATCACTCCTCGCGCGGCCGCTGGCGGCCCTCGGACTGGTGTGGCTGCTCGCCACCCCGGTGCCCGCCGCCGCGGACGCCTGCGCCTACGCCTCGACCGGCCAGGGCGGCTCCCACGTCGCGGTGGCGATCGCCGGCGACGGCCACGGCCACGGCGGCTCAGGGAAGGGCAAGGGCCACGGGAAGGACCACGGGAAGGGTCACGGGAAGGGAAAGGGCAAGGGTCACGACCATCACCACCACCCGAAGCCCTGCCCCACCGAGCCACCTCCGCCGTGCCCGTCCCCCACGCCCGAGCCGACGCCCACGCCATCCCCGACACCCACGCCTTCCCCGACGCCGACGCCCGAACCACCGTCCCCCTCCCCGACGCCCTCGCCGAAGCCGGAGCCGCCTCCGCCGCCCACCCCTGCCCCACCCCGGCCCGTGCCGAAGCCACCGGCCACCAGGCCCGCACCCCGCCCGGAGCCACCGCCGCCCGCGCCTCCGACCACGAGGCCGCCGGAGCCCGCGGCCGCCCCGCCACCGCCACCGCCGCCGAGCCCGAGCCCGACGCCTCCTCCCACCGTGCGCCCCCGGCCCCCGGCGCCCGGCCCCGTGGCGCTGCCCCACTACCGCCGCGCCACGCGTGCCGAGCCGAAGAGCGGCACCTCCGTCGTCACCGCGACCCTCATGATCACCGCGCCCGCGGTCCTCGCGACGGCCATCCTGCGCGCCCGGTCCAAGTGACGCGCCGCCCGCCGGCCCTTCACCTCTCTGAATCCCACAGGAGGAATCCATGTCCGAATGGCTTGTTCTCACCCTTGCGATGGCCGCGGCGTGCGCCGTCGTGCTCACGATCGTCGTCATCAACAACCGCCGGATCACCGAGGACGACGATCCGAGCGAGACCCCGGACGTCATCGAGTACATGACGATGATGATCGGCGTCATCTACGCGATCGTCCTCGGTCTCGCCATCGCCGGCGTCTGGGAGGCCCGCGGGGCCGCCCAGGAGACCGTGCGTCAGGAGGCCCAGGCGATGCACGAGATCTCGGCCCGCGCCGAGGTGTACCCGCAGGCGGTCCGTGAGCGCATCCGCGCCGACGTCGACGCGTACGTCACCTATGTGGTCGGCGACGAGTGGACGTACATGTCCGAGCACGGCGAGCTGAGCGAGGAGGGCACCGCGCTCCTGGAGAAGGTGCGGCGCAGCGTCACCGACTACCGGCCGGCCGACGACTTCGAGGGACAGGCGTACCAGCCCCTGGTCGATCAGGTGGCGGCGGCCGACGACGCCCGGGGGGCCCGCGGGCAGAACGCGGGGGCGACCATGCCGGGGGTCGTGTGGTTCGGCCTGATCATCGGCGCCCTGGTGACGGTCGGCCTGATCTTCACCCTGCAGATCCGCAGAACCGGACGCGAACTGCTGCTCGCCGGGCTCTTCAGCGTGCTGATCGCGTTCCTGCTGTTCCTCATCTGGGACTTCGACGCGCCGTTCGGCCGGGGGATCTCGGCCACCGCCGCGCCGTTCACCGATCTGTTCCCGCACCTCACACCATGACGCGACACGGCCGTGTGGGCCGGTCGAGGGACATCCGTGCCCCATTCGCACGTCTGGGATCGCGGCTGTGATAGTGCGCTCCTAGCGTGTCCGGCATCGAGGTGTACGCACGGTCTTTCGCGGAAACCCCCTTTCGCGGCTGCCCCTCGGGACCCGGAGGATTCACCATGCGCGCGATACGTGCCGCATCGACAGCCCTGCTGGGGGCGGCCGCCCTCGCCCTGGCCGCCCCCGTCGCCTTCGCGGCGGACGGTGCCCCCGCACCGAACCCGCGGGCAGCGCGGGCCAAGGCACCGGGCGATTTCGTCGTGTCGCCCTCGCTCGTCGCCCCGGGCGGACGGGTGACGCTCAGCGCCCCCGGCTGCGCCAGTACGGCGACGGCCTCGGCCGGCATCTTCGACACCGTCACCATCGCACCGGGCTCGGCGGCCATCGCCACCGTGGACGCGGACGCCCGACGAGGCGCTGTGTACACGGTGGCGTTCAACTGCACCGGCGGGATCACGGACACCGTGACCCTGACGATCAGCGGCACGCCCACCGCCGCCCCGACGATCAGCTCCACCATCCTCACTCCCCCACGTGGCGTGCAGGGTGGTCTCGGCGGTTCGGTGGGCGGCGTCGAGCCGCTCGAACTGGCAGCGGGCGGTGCGCTCGTGCTCGCCGCGGCCGTCGGCGGGGTGTACGTGGTGCGTCGCCGCTCCGGCGCGGCCCGCCGCCACTGAGCGGCGGTCGTTCCTCGTGACCGGTGGGTGCCGGGCGTCCGTGGACGCCCGTCGCCCCCGGGTCCCGGACGGGACTCGGGGGCGACGGGCGGAGCGGGCCGACCGGGAGGTTCGACCGGTCAGACCCCCGCACCGGTCATACGGCGACGACGGACGATGAAGAGCCCGCCACCGAGCGCGGCGGCGGCGACCAGGCTGCCGCCGACGGCCATCTCCGTGGAGCTGGGGGCCAGCGAGCCGCCGAGGCCGCCCTGGGCGCCGCGGCCCGGGAGGACCCGGAACGGCTCCGTGACCACGTTGGAGCCGCCGTTGCACCTGACGGCCAGGTTGTAGTTGCCGGGAGTGGCGTTGTTGTAGACGCGGGCGACGGCGGTGGAGACGCCGTTGCCGCCCGAGAGGGTGGCGTCCGGGAAGGCGTTGGACGTGACCGTGCCGCCACGGTTGCAGCCCCTGGCGGTGATCGTGAGCGTCGACCCGGGGTGGACCTCGAAGGGGCTGACGGTGACGTTGCTCGGGGTGTTGTTGGAGCCACCGCTGAGCACAGTGCCCGAACCGTAGGTGGCGGCGGCGAGGGGGGCCGAAAGGCCGACCGCCGCGATCGCGGTGGCGGTCACCGCCAGAGTGCGTGCAGCACGCATGGTTGAACCTCCAGTGGAAGACGCCCCAAAGCGGTGCTCCGGGAGTTTCGACGAGTACGCCTTCCATGACGAACCATCACAAGTCAGGGCGAGCTCTGCATTTCGGCACTGGGCCACCCCGGTGAGGCGACACGCCCGGAATCGACCCCTCGGAGGAGGAAGAAGCGCAGGTCAGAGCGGACCGGGTCGCTTATCTGACGATTACTCGGATGGGTCAGCCCCGTGTCACCCACCTGTCGGCAGCCCGCCTCCCCGGGCACCCACGGGGTGCGGGAGGCCCGGGACACGAGGACAGGGGGACGGGGGCGCGCTCCCGTGCCCACTCCCGTACCCGGTCCGACACCCGTCCGGCAGCGGGGTCCCACCCGTTCGCACCGCTCGGCGCGACGGCCCGTCGGGTCGCCTTTACCGTTCTGTCCGACGCCACGAAGGGAGAACCATGCCCCCGAAGGACTTCCGCGTCTTCGAGCGTAGGAGACGCCAACCCTGGGGCGTCCTGGCCCTCGCCATGCTGTCCGGGATCGCGATGATGCGCAACGGAGCGGACGTCGCGCTCGGGCCTCCGCAGCCCGCCGCGGCGGCCCGTCCGGTGGCGCGCCCCGTCACCCCGCCGCAGGACGGGGCGACCGAGGGTCTGGAGCCGCTGCCCTTCGCCCCGGCCTCCCGGATCAAGATCCCGGCGATCCAGGTCGCGGCCCCGATCATGGACGTGGGCCTCGACCCGGACGGCTGGGTGGCGGCCCCGCCGCCCCAGGACGCCAACCTCGCCGGCTGGTACCAGAACGGGATCTCCCCCGGCCAGCGCGGCACCGCGGTGGTCGTCGGCCATGTGGACAACGCGCAGGGGCCCGCGGTCTTCTACGGCCTGGGGTCCCTGGAGAAGGGGCAGCACATCGAGGTCGAGCGGTACGACGGCCGGATCGCGGTCTTCGAGATCTACGGGCTCGAGGTGTACTCGAAGGACAACTTCCCCGGCGTGCAGGTGTACGCCGACACGGGTGCGCCCGAGCTGCGGGTCATCACGTGCGGCGGCGGCTACACACGGGCGCGTGGCTACGACGGGAACGTCGTCGTGTACGCGCGCATGATCGGCTCCCGCTAGAAGGCCCGGACGGGTGCGGCGAAGGGCCCCGGCACCTCGGGTGCCGGGGCCCTCGTCGTGGCGCGGTCGGCGCCGGCGCCCCTCGTCACGGCGCGGTCAGCGCCCGGGCACGGTGATCCGGTAGCCGGCGTCGAGCAGTTCGGGCAGATAGCGGCGGAGGGCGGTCACGCTCTGGGCGCGGTTTCCACCGGCGTCGTGGGAGAGCACGACGGCGCCGGGGGCGGCCCCGTCGTGGACCCGGCGGACGATGGTGTCGGCGTCCGCGGGCTCCTTCCAGTCCAGGGTGTCGACGGTCCAGGCGAGCGGTTCCATGCCCAGCTCGGCTCCGATCTCGAAGGAGTGCCGGTTCCAGGCCCCGTAGGGGGCGCGGTACCAGAGCGGAGCCGTGCCGAGGGTCCGCTCGACGATCTCGCTGGTGGAGCCGAGTTCGTCGCGGATGCGGGAGGGCCGCAGTCTGGGGATGAGGGGATGGGACCAGGAGTGATTGCCGACGACATGGCCGTCGTCGGCCATCTCCCGCAGCAGGTCCGGGTTCTCGACGGCCATCTCGCCGCAGACGAAGAACATCGCCCGGCAGTCGTGACGGCGCAGGGCCTCCAGGATGGCCGGGGTGTAGCGGGGGTCCGGGCCGTCGTCGAAGGTCAGCACCATCGACCGGCCGACCCCGGACATGCTGAGGAAGGGCCGCTGCCGCACCGGCGGCGTCGCACGCCGGAAGGCCGGGGGCGCGTACGCGGTCATCGGCTGGAGCCGGTACGAGGCGGGCAGCGGCCGGGCGGCCCGCGCCTGGGGGCCCGCCGCTCCGGCGGTGCCGCCGCGGGGCGGGGCGGGGGGTGCGGCGCCGACGGCCTGCTCGGGGGCCGCGAGCCGGTCCGTCGCGAGGACTCCGAGGGTGGCGCCGGCCGCGAGGGCCGCGGCGAGCCGCAGCACCGCCCGACGCCCACTCGTCATCTGATCCTTTTTCATGACTAATAGTTCGTACGGATGAGGGTCCGCATCGCTCACCGACACCGGCCGCCCCTCCGAATGCACCCGATGAGCCGATGGCGCGGACCGCCGGCCACTCGCCGTCGCGGCGTGACCGGCCCCACCGCGTCGTGCGGGCTACCTGCCCATCACCAGGCCGTCCCGGCCGGCGCCGCGACCGAGGACCACCTGCCGGATCGTGTCGCGGATCTCGATGTGGCGTGGGTCCGAGCCGTCGGCGGCGCCGAGGTTGACCACCCTGCCCCGGGCCGTGTCGAACCACTGGGGGACGAACTCGGCCCTGGTGACCTCCCAGCGCCCGCCGGGCTTCCTGGGCGGGCCGAAGGTGAAACGGCCGATGCTGCCCTGGTTGCCCCGAGGGTCGAAGGCACCCTCGTGGTTGATCATGTCCCCGGCGATCTGGTCGCCCATCCCGTAGACGATCCAGGTGCCGTTGACCTTCTCGTAGGCCTGCGGGACATGGGCGTGGGTGCCGATGATCAGATCGATGTCGGGGCGGCCGCCGGTCGCCGAGGCGGTGAGCGCGCGGCCGAGGGAGAGCTGCCGCTCATCGGGTTCGGTCTGCCACTCGCTTCCCCAGTGGACGCTGACCACGACCACGTCGGCACCGGCCGCGCGGGCGGCGCGCGCGTCGGCGACGACCTTCCGCTCGTCGAGCAGCCGGACCGCCCAGGGCTGCCCCTCGGGCATCGGGTAGCCGTTGGTGTCGTACGTGTAGGCCAGTTGGGCCACCGTGGCGCCCCCCGCATCGAGCAGCGTCGGCCTCGCCGCCTCCTCGGCGGTCCTGGCCGATCCGGCGTGGCGCACACCGGCCTCGTCCAGGGCGTCGAGCGTGCGGGCCAGGCCCGCAGCGCCGTCGTCGAGCGTGTGGTTGGAGGCGGTGGAGCAGGAGTCGTATCCGGTGGCCTTGAGCGCGGCGGCGATCTCGGGCGGGGACTTGAAGGCGGGGTATCCGGTGTAGGGCCCGCCCTTCCTCCCGTACACGGTCTCCATGTGGCAGATGGCCAGGTCCGCCCGGGAGACGACGGACGCGGCCCCGGAGAGCATGGGGGCGAAGTCGTAGCCGTCACCGCCGGCGTCCTGGGACGCCCGGCGGATGATCGAGTCGTGCGGGAGGATGTCACCCGAGGCGACGAGGGTGAATCCGGCGGGTGCGGAGGCCCCGCCGGGTGCGGCGGACGGGACGGCCGGGCGCGACGAACCCCGCCCGGTCCCGGCCTCGGGACCGGGAGTGTCGCCGCCCGGTCCGCCCGCCACGCTCCCGCCCGTGCAACCGGTCGCCGCCGCGAGCAGGACGGCGGCGAGCGCCACCACGCCCGCGGATCTGGTGCGTGAGGTCATGTGCGGCACTCCGCCCGATTCATAGGATGAACACTTGTTCATACGAATTGATCTCGCGAGAAAGCCGCAGTCAAGGGTCAAGGCCGCAGAAAGTCATGAACCCCGCTGAAACGGACGCAGCGACTCCGTCTGATCGCCGTACGACCGTTCGCCGTACCATTCGCCGCTCGGTGCGACCGTTCGTCGCAGACCGATGTCCGTTCCCTGTCCCTCGCCGTGCGGATGCGTTCGTATACGCCCCGGACGACGACGCGGGAGAGGCGGCGAGCATGACCACGGCGACCACCGACGAACGGACCCTCGAGGAGCTTCAGCGGGACCACGGCCCCGCGCTCCTCTCCTTCCTGCTCGGGCTCACCTACGGGGACCGGCAGCGGGCCGAGGACCTCGCCCAGGAGACCCTGGTACGGGCCTGGCAGCACCCCGAGGCCTTCGACGGCCCCTACGCGTCGATGCGCCCCTGGCTCTTCACCGTCGCGCGCCGACTCGCCATCGACGCCCGGCGCTCACGCCTCGCCCGGCCCGCCGAGACGGGGGACGGCGTCCTCGCGGTGACGCCCGACCCCGCCGACCCCACCGCCTCGGCCGAAGCGGCCCTCGACGTACGGGCGGCCGTCCGCGAGCTGAGCCCCGAGCACCGCGCCGTGCTCGTCCGGCTCTACTTCCACGGCCTGACCGTCAACGAGGCCGCCGTCGAACTCGGCATCCCCGCCGGGACCGTGAAGTCCCGCTCGCACTACGCGCTGCGCCAGCTCGGCCGGTCGCTGCCCGGCTACCGGCCACGCCGCGCGGCCGTTGCCCGGCCACACGTCGCGGCCCCACAATGACGCCGTGACGCTGACACCCGCCGCCGCCGAAAAGATCCTCGCCGACAATTTCGCGCCCTGGGTCCTCGATCTGGGCCTCACCGTCGACTCCGTCGACGGCCACGGGGCCGTGCTCCGGCTCCCGTGGTCGGACCGGCTCGCCAGGGAGGGCGGTGGCCTCTCCGGTCAGGCCCTGATGGCGGCGGCCGACACGGCGACGGTGATCGCGGTCGCCGCGGCGCGGGACGGCTTCGTGCCGATGACCACCGTCCAGCAGTCCATCGGCTTCCAGCGGGCGGTCGTCGGCTCCGACGTCCTGGTGCGGGCCAGGCTCACCAAGGTGGGGAAGCGGATGGCCTTCGCCGACATCACCATGACGGCCGAGGGCTCGGAGGAGATCGCGGCCCACGCGACCGCGGTGTACGCACTGCTCGGCTGAGTCCCGCGCCGTAGCGGCCCACCGCCCGGCCTGCTCCCCCTGATCCGGCTCCCCCGATTCGGCTCCTCCGTCCCTTACGACCCCCTTGGCATCAGGAATCCCACCGGCACCTATCCGGCCGGGAAACGTATCCGAAACCACACGGGCGAGTTGAGCAAAGCGGGACCCGGGGGCGCCCTTCTCGGAGGAAGCTCTCCCCGGGCCCCCACACGTTCGGGTCCCCGATGTCCGGGAGAAGGTGGGAGTGTTGCGCCCCGAGAGCACGAACGGCGCCGGCGGCACGAGTGGCGGCGGTCTCGCCGTCCCGATGGCCTGGCTGTGCGCCGAGTACCTGGCCGACGAGGTGCTGCGGGCCGCCGCGCTCGTGGCCCCCGGCTCACTGGAGCACCGGGCCGGTCTCCAGGCACTGGCCCTCACCGTCCACCTCTCCGAGGAGCCGGGCGGACCGGCCGACGGACGGTCCGCCGGCCGGATCGACGAATGGCTGCGGCACACGGCCTACGACCGGCCCTGGCCGCCCTGGGTCGAGGAGCGGCTCGCCGCCCGGCGCGCGGCCGGCGGCGACGGCCCGGACCTGGCGCTCGCCGAGGCGGCCTGGCGGCGCCTGCGCGACACCTGGGTCCGCGCCGCCGACCTCGACGGCCGGACGGCCGACGACACCGGATCGCCGGTCGACGAGGACGAGCAGATCTGGCTGCCCGCCTGGAAGCTGGGGCTGCCGCTCGCCCACCTGTCGCTGCATCTGCGCTGAGCGGGCCCGCCGACGGTCAAGGCGGCGAACGGTGCACCCCGGGACGGTATTTGGGGACGCGCACCGTCACCTTCATCCCCGCGCCGACCCCGGTCTCGACGACGAGTCCGTACTCCGTCCCGTACACCTGGCGCAGCCGCTCGTCCACGTTGGAGAGGCCGATGCCGGAGCCGGCCGGGTGTTCTCCGCGCAGGACCGCGCGCAGCAGCTCGGGGTCCATGCCGATGCCGTCGTCCTCGACCGTCACCACGGCCTCCGCGCCCGCGTCGCGGGCCGCGATCGTGACCCGGCAGCCCCGCTCCCGGTCCTGGAGACCGTGCTTCACGGCGTTCTCCACGAGGGGTTGGAGGCAGAGGAAGGGCAGCGTCACCGGCAGCACCTCGGGGGCGATCTGCAGCCGTACCTTCAGCCGGTCCCCGAAGCGCGCCCCGGCGAGCGCCAAGTACTGCTCGATGGAGCGCAGTTCGTCGGCGAGCTGGGCGAACTCGCCGTGCCTGCGGAAGGAGTATCGGGTGAAGTCGGCGAATTCCAGCAGGAGTTCCCGCGCCCGCTCCGGGTCGGTCCGGACGAACGACGCGATGGCGGCCAGGGAGTTGAAGATGAAGTGCGGGGAGATCTGGGCGCGCAGCGCGCGGATCTCGGCCTCCACGATCCGGGTGCGGGAGCGGTCGAGTTCGGCCAGCTCCAGCTGGACGGAGGCCCAGCGGGCCACCTCGGTCGCGGCCCGCACCAGGACGGCAGACTCCCGGGAGCCGTAGGCGACGAGCGCGCCCAGCACCCCGTCCTCGCCGGTGAGCGGGGCGATCACCGCCCAGCGCAGCGGGCACGCCGGGTCGGCGCAGCCGGTGTGCGCGGACCGGCTGCGGCCGGTCTCCAGGGTCTCGGCGGCCTGCTCCGGGACATGGGCGCGGTGGTGGTCCTCGCCCGGTCCGTCCCAGGCCAGGACGGCACCCCGGTCGGTGAGGCAGAGCGCCTCCGTGCCGAGCAGCGAGCGGAGGGTGCCGGCCGCCCTGCGGGCCGTCTCCTCGGTGAGCCCGGCGCGCAGCGGCGGCGCGGCGAGCGAGGCGGTGTGCAAGGTGTGGAACGTGGCCCGTTCGACGGGCGTGCCGAGATCCGGGTCGGCGGCGCGGCCACCCCGGCGGGCGGCGAACCGTCCCAGGGCGAAGCCCGCGGCGAGCAGTACGGCCCCGGCGGCAGCCGCGGCGGCGAGGGCGATGCCGCTCATCGGCGAACCTCCTGGGCGGGAGCGGGGACGGCGCCGGTGTTCCCTTCCGCGAGCGTGCTCTCCCCCGGCAGACCGGTGAACTCCTCCGGCAGATGGAGCCGCGCGAGGAGCGCCGCGGTGCCGGGGGGAACCCGGCGGGGCGTGGCCAGCGAGACCAGGACCATGGTGAGGAAGCCGAGCGGGACCGACCAGACGGCCGGCCAGGCCATCAGGGTGTGCGGCCAGCCCTCGGGAGCGAGCCCGGCCCGGGTCGCCATCACCGCGACGAGGGCGGAGCCGCCGCCGAGCAGCAGCCCGGCCATGGCGCCCGGCGGGGTGAGCCGCCGCCACCAGATGCCGAGGACGAGCAGCGGGCAGAACGAGGAGGCGGAGACGGCGAAGGCGAGACCGACCGCGTCGGCGACCGGCACCTTCGAGGCGACCACCCCGACGGCGAGCGGGACGGCGGTGGCGAGCAGGGTCGCGAGGCGGAAGTGCCGTACGCCCCGGGAGGGCAGCACGTCCTGGGTGAGGACCCCGGCGACGGACATGGTGAGCCCGGAGGCGGTGGAGAGGAAGGCGGCGAAGGCGCCGCCCGCGAGGAGCGCCCCGAGGAGGTCGCCGAGGAGTCCGCCGAGGATCCGGTCGGGCAGGACGAGCACGGCGGCGTCGGCGGAACCGGTGAGGGCGAGCTCGGGCGCGTAGATCCGGCCGAGGGCCCCGTAGAGCGGCGGCAACAGATAGAAGGCGCCGACGAGTCCGAGCACCACGAGGGTGGTGCGGCGGGCGGCGCGACCGTGCGGGCTGGTGTAGAAGCGGACGGCGACGTGCGGCAGTCCCATGGTGCCGAGGAAGGTCGCCAGGATCAGCCCGTACGTGGCGTACAGCTGGTGCCCGTCACGGCCGCCCGCCAGCGGCTGGGACCAGCCGAGCGGATCCAGACGGGGGTCCCCCCGGCCGGAGTCCGGGGGAGGTTCGGTTCCGCCGGCGACCCGCTCGGGGAGCTCGGCACCCGGGGCGAAGGCGAGCGTGGTGCCCGCGAGGACGTGATGGGTGCCCGGTGCGAGGGTCACGGTCCCCCGCTCGTACGGGACGGAGTCGACGCTGCCGGTGACGGTGAGGGTGAGCGGCTCGTCGAGCCCGATCCGTACCGTGTCCGCGACCTCGACCACGGTGTGGCCGCGCAGGACGGCGGGGGCGTCGAAACGGGCCCTGGGCGCCCCGTCCCCGTACCAGGCGGCGAGGAGGAAGAGGACGGGGACGAGCAGGGCGGTGAGCTTCAGCCAGTACTGGAAGGCCTGGACGAAGGTGATGCTGCGCATCCCGCCCGCCGCGACGGTCCCCGTCACGACGAGGGCGACGAGCAGTCCGCCCACCCAGTCGGGGGCGCCGGTGAGGATCTCCAGGGTGAGCCCGGCGCCCTGGAGTTGCGGCAGCAGGTAGAGCCAGCCGATGCCGACGACGAACAGGCTGGCGATCCGGCGTGCCTGCGGGGATTCGAGTCGGGCCTCGGCGAAGTCGGAGAGCGTGTACGCCCCGGAGCGGCGCAGCGGGGCGGCGACGAGGACCAGCAGGACGAGGTATCCGGCGGTGTAGCCGACCGGGTACCAGAGCATGGCGGGGCCCTGGACGAGGACGAGTCCGGCGATGCCGAGGAAGGAGGCGGCGGAGAGGTACTCGCCGCTGATCGCGGCGGCGTTGAGCCCCGGCCCGACCGTGCGCGAGGCGACGTAGAAGTCGGAGGTGGTCCGGGAGATCCGCAGGCCGAGGGCGCCGATGAGGACGGTCGCGAGGACGACGGCGGTGACGGCGGCGACGGCGTAGGTCTGGTTCACGCGGGGCGTTTCAGCGTTCGACGAGGCCGGTGAAGTCGCGCTCGTTGCGTTCGGCGCGGCGCACGTACCAGTGGGCGATGCCCCAGACGACGGGATACACCCCGACACCGAGGACGACCCAGACGTAGATCTCGGGGGCGGGCAGGGCCAGGAGCAGCGGAAGGGAGCCGACGAGCAGGGCCAGGGCGCCGAGCGCGGTGAGGGCGGCGCGCAGCTGACTGCGCATCAGGGAGCGGACGTAGGTGTGGCCGAGCGTGGTCTGCTCGTCGATCTCGGAGCGGGCCGGCGGGTGGGCGGGGCGCCGGCGGGCGGGGCCGGGCACGGCGCCGGGGCCGTGGGCGGAGACATAGGTGACGGTCTCGCGGCGGGGTCTGCGCTGCGGGTCTCCCCGGCCGAAGGCCGGGGCAGGGTGCTGCTCGGACATCGGCGTCCGCCTCCGTCGTAAGTGGCGGCCCTCGGGCCCGGGACCCGTGGAGTCTACGCAGGTGGGAACACCTGCGATAGGGGCGGAAGGGACGGGGGCTCAGCCGCCGGCGCGCCGCATCAGCAGGTCCCGGAGCGGGCGGGCGTGCCGGCGGCTGACCGCCAGGTCCGTGTCCCCCACCCGCACCGAGGTGGCGCCGCCGTCGAGCCGGAGCTCGTCGATCCGGGCGAGGGCCACGAGATGGCTGCGGTGGATCCTGACGAAGCCCCGCGCGGCCCACCGCTCCTCGAGCGTGGACAGCGGGATGCGGACGAGGTGGCTGCCGTGGTCGGTGTGGAGGCGCGCGTAGTCGCCGTGGGCCTCCACGTACGCGATGTCGTCGACGGAGACGAACCGGGTGACCCCGCCCAGCTCGACGGGGACCTGCTCGGCGGCGGCGGACACGGCCGGCACGGCCGGGGCGGGAGCGGCGGACGTGTGCACCAGGTCGTGGACACGGCGGACGGCCTCGGCGAGCCGCTCGCGGCGGACGGGCTTGAGGACGTAGTCGACCGCCTTCAGGTCGAAGGCCTGGAGTGCGAAGCCCTCGTGGGCGGTGACGAAGACGACGAGGGGCGGCCGGGCGAAGCCGGCGAGCAGCCGGGCCACGTCGAGCCCGGTGAGGCCGGGCATGTGGATGTCGAGGAAGACGACGTCGATCGCGTCGCCGCCGTCCGGTCCGGTCTCCAGGGCGCGCCCGATCCTGCGCAGCGCGGCGGTGGCGTCACCCGCGCCCTCGGCGGTGCGGACGCGGGGGTCGGCGCGCAGCAGGTAGAGCAGCTCTCCGAGAGCGGGTTCCTCGTCGTCGACGGCCAGTACGCGCAGCATGCGGCGGAGTGTAACGGGGACCTCCGGCACCGTCCCGGCCCGGACCCGTCCGATCCCGGGAGCTACTTGAGGAGCTTCGAGAGGCGGCGGTCGGCGAGCGGCTTGCCGCCGGTCTGGCAGGTGGGGCAGTACTGGAGGGAGGAGTCGCTGAAGGAGACCTCGCGGATGGTGTCCCCGCACGCAGGACAGGGTTCGCCGGTGCGGCCGTGGACCCGGAGGCCGCTCTTCTTCTCGGCCTTGAGCTTGCCGGCGGCGAGACCGTGGGAGCGTTCGACCGCCTCGTGGAGCGTGCTCCGCATCGCCGTGTACAGGGCGGTGATCTCCTCCGGGGCGAGGTTCCGGGTGGGCTTGAACGGCGACATCTTCGCGGCGTGGAGGATCTCGTCGCTGTACGCGTTGCCGATGCCCGCGATGAGGCTCTGGTCGCGCAGCGCGCCCTTGATCTGACGGCGTTCACCGGCGAGCAGCGCGGCGAACCGCTCGGGGCCGAAGTCCTCGGCGAGCGGGTCGGGACCGAGCCGCGCGACGCCCGGGACCTCCTGCGGGTCGTGGACGAGGTGGACGGCGAGACGTTTGGTGGTGCCCGCCTCGGTGAGGTCGAAGCCGTCGCCGCCGGTGAGCGCGGTCCGCAGGGCCAGCGGGCCCCTGCCGGGTTTGGGCGGGCCCGAGGGCAGCGGGTCCTGCCAGCGGAGCCAGCCGGCGCGGGCCAGATGGAAGAGGAGGTGGAGCTCGCCCGCGGCGCCGGTGGTGGTGAGGTCCAGGAACTTCCCGTGGCGCCCGACCGCGGTGACCTCGGCGCCCTCGACGGCGCTCAGGGGCGGGTCGTACGTCTTGAGGACGCTGATGGCGACCGGCAGCACACGGGCGATCTCCTTGCCCACCAGGTGCGTGTCGAGGAACGCGCGGAGCGCTTCCACCTCGGGGAGTTCGGGCATGGTTCCACCCTGCCGCACGGGCGGCGGGGTCGCGCGGCGGGCGCCGCGAAACGCCGCCCGAACGGCGATTAGGGTGGGTGACGTGCGCGTACTGCTCGTCGAGGACGACGAAGACCTCCGGTTCGGCGTGGCCGCCGCTCTGCGGGCCGCCGGGCTCGCCGTCGACGAGGCCGCCGATCTTCCCCGTGCCGACGAGGCCCTGTTCGTCACCGCGTACGACTGCGCGGTCTTCGACCGGATGCTGCCCTCCGGTGACGCCGCCTCCTATGTCGAAGGGCTGCGGCGGGACGGGCGCGCCGTGCCCGTCCTGTTCCTGACCGCGCGCGACACGGTGGCGGACCGGGTGGAGGGCTTCGCGAGCGGCGGAGACGACTACCTGGTCAAGCCGTTCGCCGTACCCGAACTGGTCGCCCGGGTGCGCAGTCTGTGCCGCCGGTCCGCGGTCGTCCGCCCGCCGGTGCACCACGTCGGCGACCTGGAGATCGACACCGCCCGTCGGCTCGTCCGCCGGGCCGGGGTGCTTCTCACGCTCACCACCAGGGAGTTCGCCGTCCTCGAGGCCCTCGGCGCCCGTGCCGACCAGGCGGTCCCGCGCGCGGAGCTGATCGAGAGCTGCTGGGACGAGATGGCCGAGCCGCAGTCCAACGTCCTCGAGGTGCTCGTCTCCCAGCTCCGCCGCAAGCTGGGCGACCCGCCCCTCATCCACACCGTGCGCGGCATCGGCTACCGGCTCGCGCCCGACGGCACGCGGTGAGCCGCCGCCGCCTCCGCACCTCGTCCTCGGGGCCGCCGACGCCGACGGCACGGGTGCTGAGGCTGCGCCGGCGGATCAGTCTGCTGTTCGCGCTGACGAGCGCGGTCGGGCTGATCGCGATGGCCGTGTTCGCCGTACGCAGTGACAGCGCGCGCTGGCGTGAGCAGCTCGACCACTCGATGGACGTGGACACCAGCTGGGCCCTCGGTCTGCTCGAGACCGACGAGAACGGGCGGCTGGCCACGGACGTCCTGGCGGACACCGTGAACACCGGCTGCCCGCCACTGACCGTGCTCCTCGTCACCGACGAAGGCCCGGGGGACTCCCCCGGTGAGGCCCCGGGCGACGGCCCGGACGCCGCGGGCGGCCTGACCGTCCGGCACGCGCCGACCGCGCCGTGCCTGACGGTGGGCCCCGGAGTGGTCCTGGAGGCCGGGCGTGCGGCGGCGCGGTCCGGGGAGGCACGGGCCTTCGACCGGCACACGACCGGCGGCGGACCGGTACGGGTGTTCGCGCTGCCCTTCTACGCGCCGGAGGCGGTGGACGGCGAGGGGCCGCAGGGCGTCCTGGTCACGCTGGCGGACGCGACGGCCCAGCGGGACGACCACACGCGGCTCGTCCGGGTGGTGACCGCCGGCTGCGCGGTGCTCGTCCTGCTGTCGGCGGCCGTCGGGCACGTCCTGTCCGGACGGGCCATCCGGCCGGCGCTCACCGCGCTCGGCCGGCAGGAGGCGTTCCTCGCGGACGCGGCGCACGATCTGCGGACCCCGGCCGCCTCGCTCCGGACGCTCGCGGAGACGGCGCTGCGGGGCGAGACGGACAGCACGGACGTGCACCGGCGCACCCTGCGCCTGGCGGAGGGCATGGGCCGGCTCGTCGACGGGCTGCTCACCCGGGCCCGGCTCATGTCCGGTACGGCCACGGTGGCCCGTCAGCCGCTGCGTCTCGACCAGTTGGTGGAGGCGGTCGTCGACGAGGCGCCCACGCGGGGCCATCGTGTGCTGGTCGATGCCGAGGACACGGTGGTGCTCGCCGACCCCGATCTGGTGCGCCGGGCGGTCGGCAATCTGCTGGGCAACGCCCTCACCCACGGCCACGCGCCGGAAGTCCCGGCGGACGTCCGGATCACGGTGGCCCGGGACGGCACGCTGACGGTCGAGGACGCGGGTCCCGGCCTGCCCCCGGAGGTCGCGGACGACCTGTTCGAACGCTTCCGCAGCGGATCGGGGTCGACGGGACTCGGTCTGTCGATCGCGGCCTGGGTGGCGCACGCGCACGGGGGGACGCTGACGACGGGTCGTGGGGACGACGGCGGCGCCAGGTTCGTACTGAAGTTGCCGACACCGGACTGAGCCGTGCCCCTGCGCCTGGTCCGGTTCCGGCCCGCGCTCCTCATCGATGGGCGGACGGCCGGGGTGGGCCCCGGGCCGGGTCGCCACACGGCCCTCAGGAAATCCTCAGCATCCGCGCGTGATCCTTCCCCGGACCGTCCATCCATGGGAGTACCTCGTGATCACCGCCCCCACCCGCCACCGTCGGGCCCTGGCTCTCGCTCTCGCCGTGCTCGGCGCCACGTCCCTCGCCGCCTGCAGCGTCGGCTCCGGCCCGGAGGGAGGCCGGCCGAGGTCGTCGGCCGGGCCCGCCGATCCCGCCGACCGCCCCGACCTCCGGCGTTTCTACGAGCAGAAGCTCGCCTGGAAGCCCTGCGGCGACCACAGGTGCGCCACGCTGACCGTCCCGATGGACTACGCGCGCCCCGGCGACGGCAAGACCTTCGTGCTCCCGGTCGCGAAGGCGGTCACCGCGGTCCGGGGCAAGCGCGTCGGCTCGCTCGTCCTCAACCCCGGCGGCCCCGGCGAGCGGGGAGTCCGGCTCATCAAGGACGGCGTCGCCGACGACATCGGCCGGGATGTGCGCGAGCGGTTCGACATCGTGTCCTTCGACCCGCGCGGCGTCGGGGAGAGCAGGCCTGCCCTGACCTGTACGCCCGCGGGCCCGGAGGCCGCCACCGAGGATCCCCCCACCGAGGGCTCGGCGGACACGACGGACACCCCGACCATCGCCCCCCTGAACCCCCGCACCGAAGCCGAACGCGCCGACGCCCTCGCGTCGGCGCGGGCGACGGCCGCCGACTGCCGGAAGGCCAGTGGTCCGCTGCTCCCGCACGTCGGAACGCACGACGCCGCCCGCGACCTCGACGTGCTGCGGGCCGCGCTCGGCGAGCGGCGGCTGACGTACGTCGGCTGGTCGTACGGCACGAGCCTGGGCACCTCGTACGCCGAGCAGTTCCCCCGCCGCGTACGGGCGATGGTCCTGGACGGGGCGGTCGATCCGTCGCTCGACTGGCGGCAGCGCGTGCTCGGCCAGTCCACCGGGTTCCGGAAGGCGGTGGAGGAGTACGCCGCGACCTGCGCCGGGACCGTCGGTGACGCCTGCCCCGCCGCGACCCCCGAGGAGATACGGGCCCTGATCGACCGCCTCGTCGCGCGGACGCAGCGCGAGCCGCTGCCGGTCGAGGGTTCCGAGTCCGGTCTCGACGCCGCGGCGCTGGTGTCCGCGCTCGGCCTGTCGATGTACACGCCGGAGGCCCAGTGGGAGCCGTTGTCCGAGGCGCTGCGCGCGGCGGACGGCGGGGACGGGACGAAGCTGGCGGCCCTGGCGTCGGGCGAGGAGGAGGACACGGAGGGCCCTGAGGGTACCGAGGGCGCGACGGACACGGCGGGCGCGGAGGGTACCGAAGAGGGCTCCGCCGAGGCCGGGGCGTCCGAGGGGTCGGCGTCCGCCGTTCCCGAGGACAACAGCGAGGCCGCCCTCGTCGCGATCAACTGCCTCGACGTCCCCCACCCGCGCGACGCCCGGGCCTACTGGGACGCGCTCGGGCCCGCCGAGAAGGCGGCGGGCGTCCACGGCACGACCGGTGTGACGAACGAGCTGGTGTGCCGGGACTGGCCCACGGGTCCCCAGCGCCCCCACCGGGTGAAGGCCGAGGGCGTTCCGCCGGTCCTCGTCGTGGGGACGACGGGCGACCCGGCGACGCCGTACGAGGAGGCGGTCGGTCTGGCGCGCCAGTTCCCCGGTGGCATGCTGCTGTCCTTCGACGCCCCCGGCCACACCGGCTACGGCCGGAACCCCTGCGTCGACAGGAAGGTCGAGCGGTACCTGATCGACCTCACGAAGGTCCGCCCCGGCACGACCTGTACGGGATGACGGAACGACGAGACATCGCAGGGACATCGGGACGACGGCCCTGCCGCACGACCGCACCACGGCACCACAGCACCACGGCACCGCGTTGCGCGCTACGGCGTGTCCGGCGGGTCCAGGAGGTCGAGTTCTGCCGTGAGCGCGCCGGCCAGGGCGTCGAGGTCGGGGACGGCCTCTCCGTCGGCCACGAGGCCGATGTGCACCTGGCCTCCGTACGGGGACATGGCCACCGCGAGGGCCTGCCCGCGGGCGAGCGGGGCCATGGGGAAGAGCGCGCGCAGCGGTGCGCCGCCGAGCGAGAGCGCGGAGCGGGGCAGCGGCACCTGGGTGACCAGGAGGTCGAAGAGGAACCGGGCGGCACCGGAGGCGAGCGGGGCGCCGAAGCGGTGGGCGAGCGGGGGCAATTGGTCGGCGAGCAGGGCGACGGCGCCTGCGCCCCGGAACGGCCCGGCGGCCTTGTTGCGGTCCATCGCGCTCTTGACGGCGGCCAGCCGGGCGGCGGGGTCGGCCTCGGTGACGGGCAGGTCGAGGAGGTAGCCGGAGAGGCTGTTGCCGGGGCCGGGCGGGGCGCCGGGGCGGCGTCGGGAGACGGGGACGAGC
Organism: Streptomyces zaomyceticus; assembly: GCF_014656215.1. Classification (GTDB taxonomy): domain Bacteria; phylum Actinomycetota; class Actinomycetes; order Streptomycetales; family Streptomycetaceae; genus Streptomyces; species Streptomyces zaomyceticus. The sequence continues at coordinate 86,750 of NZ_BNBZ01000020.1, forward strand.
GCGCGGGGATCGGCTTCGGGGAGGGGCAGACCACGGCCGTCGAACCAGCGGCGGAGGCCTCCGGCGACGACGGTGAGGAGGACGTCGTTGGCGGTGCCGCCCGTGGTGCGGCGGACGCGGTGGACGCGGTCCAGGGACAGGGTCACGGTGGCGATCCGGCGGGTTCCGCTGGACTCGGCGGCGAGTGCGGCGGTCGGCCGTACGTCGAACCGACTGGCGCGGACGACGGAGGCGCCGACCTCGACGGCGCGACCGAGGTCGCCGAGCCGGTCCCTTGCCATGCCGAGGAGCCGTCCCGGGCCGGGGAGCCAGGAGGTCGGGGGTACGGGGCGCGCCCGGCCGGCGGGGCGGCGTCCCGCGGCGATCTCGTCGAAGATCCCGGCGCCGATGGCGACGGCCCTCATGCCGTCGGCGAGGGCGTGGTGGAGTTTGACGAGGACGGCGAAGGAACCGTCGGGGGCGCCGCTGAGCAGGTACATCTCCCAGGGCGGCAGGCCGCGGGCGACGGGCCGTTCCATGAGCTCGGCGGCGAGCCGGGCGGACTCGGCGGGGAAGTCGGCGCCGGGGAGGGTGATCTCGTGGACGTGGCGGAGCACGTCGAAGTCCGGGTCGGCGCTCCAGGCGGCGCCGCCGACGGGGAGCAGGACGTCGCGGACGCGCATCCGGAGCCGGGGGACGGCGGCGGCGCGGCGGGCGAGCAGGGCGAGGATGTCGGGAGGCTCGTGGCCGCCCTCCGTGGGCGCGGGGCCGAAGTGGGCGAGCGCCCCGAGGTGCAGGGGGTGCGCGGTGGATTCCAGGTGCCAGAAGGCCAGGTCAAGCGGTGCCAGTAGCTCGCTGCTCAAAGGTGTCCTCACGTCCTGCACGGAGAGCCGGGAGAACGAAGTCAATCGCGCACCGACAGTTACGGTCAAGTACGATCAATGCACGCTCAGTTAACAGTGTCGGTCTTCTGTCAACGCCTCCGGTCCTCCGCCAACGGTCTCATCCTTCTGTAACGGGCTCAGTTCTCCACCGTGAACTCGCACCACACGCACTTGCCGCCGCCCCGCGATTCCACGCCCCACACGTCGGAGATCCGGTCGACGAGCAGCAGCCCCCGCCCGGACACGCCCGCCTCCCCCGCCTCGCGGCGCCGGGGCAGCGCGCTGGACCGGTCCTCGACCTCCACCCGGAGCCGCCGTTCGGCCCCGCCGAGCATCCGCAGGGTCACGATGGCCCCGCCGTCGGTGTGCATCAGCGCGTTGGTCATCAGCTCGTCGGCGACCAGCTCGATCTCGTCCGCTCGTTCCTCGGCCCCCCAGGCCCGGACGGCGGCCCTGATCATGTGCCGGGCCGATCTGAGCGCCTCCGGGTCGCTCTGGGCCACATGCTGCTGGAAGCGGCCGGCGCCGTGGCCGGTGGCCGCGCCCAGGCGCCGCATCAGCAGGATGGCGACGTCGTCCTCGCCGCCCCGGTCCGCGACCACGTCGCACAGGTGGTCGGCGAGCTCCTGGAGGTCGGCGGGCCCGCGCCGGACGAGCGCGGAGAGCCACTGGAGGCCTTCGTCGAGGTCGGCGCCCGGCTTCTCGACCAGCCCGTCGGTGTAGAGCATCAGGGTCTGTCCGGGGTCGAGTTCCAGGGTGGTCACCGGATAGTCGAGCCGGCCGAACTCGGCGGAGAGCCCGAGCGGCAGCCCGCCCTCCACCGGGACCCTGCGGCAGCGGCCGTCGATCTCGCGGATCAACGGATCGACATGACCGGCGCGCACCACCTGGACGACCCCGGTGCCGAGGTCGACCTCCGCGTAGGTGCAGGTGGCGAAGCGTTCGGTGTCGAGTTCGTGCAGGAAGACGGAGGCCCGGGCCATCACCGTGGCCGGGGTGTGCCCCTCGGCGGCGTACGCCCGCAGCACGATCCTCAGCTGGCCCATGACGGCGGCGGCGTGGGTGTCGTGACCCTGGACGTCCCCGATGACGGCGCCGACGCGTCCGCCGGGCAGCGGGATGATGTCGTACCAGTCACCTCCGATGTCCCGGCCGAGGCGGGCCGAGCGGTAGCGGACGGCGGTCTGGGCGCCGGGCACCTCGGGGATCCGGCGGGGCAGCATCGCCTGCTGGAGCCCCTCGGCGAGGTCGTGCTCCTGCTCGTAGAGCATGGCCCGCTGGAGGCTCTGGGCGATGCTGCTGCCGAGGGCGACGAGGAGGGTCCGCTCGTCCTCGCTGAATCCGGTCCTGTCGCTGTAGAGCAGCCCGAGCGCGCCGATGGGCCGGGCCTGGGCGATCAGCGGCAGATAGGCGGCGGCGGTGATGCCGAGTCCGCTGATGTGCGGCCAGAGCACCGGGAAGGAGTCGGCGAAGTCCTGGGGCGAGTCGATGAACCGCGGCCGCAGGGTGCGGATCACCTCGCTCATCGGGTACGGCTCGTCCACCCGGGTGAAACGGGTGCCCGGCACGAAGGCACCCTCGGGGCCCTCGGCGACGAGGTGGATGCGGCCGGCGTCGAGGAGGCCCATGACGAGACTGGCGGCGCCGAAGTGTTCGAGCGCGTGGGAGTCGTTGAGCAGGTCGATGACGTCCTTCACGGTCCGCGCGTAGGCGAGGGCCGCCGTGGTGCCCTCGACGACGCCGGCCCGCTTGCGCCGCCCCTCGTCGAGGCCGAGCCGGGCGGCCGACTCGGTGAGCTCGTGGGTGGCGTCGCGGACGACGCCGACGATGCGTACCGGGCGGCCGCTGTCGTCGCGGTGGACGAGCCCCTGTGTGTGGGTCCACTGGTGCCTGCCGTCCCGGCGGCGGATGCGGAAGTACGCGCCGTACTGGTCGCTGCCGTCCTTGAGGGCCTGGGCGACCAGGGTGTCGAGGCGGCGGCTCTCGTCGGGGAGGACCCGCGAGCCGAGGGACTCGGGGCGGTCGTCGTACTCCGACCGGTCCATGTCGAAGACGTCGAGCGCCGCCTCGTCCATGATCATCGTGCCGGTCGCGAGGTCCCAGTCGAAGCCGCCCATCCGGAAGACTGAGCCGAAGTCGGCGAGGATCCCCGCACCTGCGGTCCGCTCGCTCCCCGGCCCGGCTGCGGACTCCTCCGGCGCACGGCCGAGCCGCTCGACCGCCTCCCCGCCCCCGTCGCGCGCGTTCATGGGGCCACGCTAGGCGCAGCTCCGCCCGTACGCACCATGAAGATCCGTTTCACCCCTCGAAGGTCTCTGGCTGGTCCGGGACCGTCTCGGCCGGGAAGAGCTCCTCGAACGGCAGCTCGCCGTCGGGCGCGGTGGGCGCCTCGCCGGGGGGATCGGCGTACGGATCGGCGTAGGGGTCGGTGTACGGATCGGGTACGGGGTGGGGCTCCGTGTCGGGTACGCGGTACGGGTCGGTGTCCGGGCTCTGCTCGGTGCCCGTGCCTCCGGAGCTGTCGGGGCTCACCGGCGGGTTCTCGGGCGCCGGGGGGACGGGAGCCCGGGAAGGGGTGTCCGGGGAGGTACGGCGGTCGGGGGCGCTCGGGTCGGGCGTCCGGGCGTCGGGAACGGCCGGGTCGGGTGTGGTGGTGCCGGCCAGGGCGCACGCGTCCGGGTCGCAGCCGGGCTCCACGGCGGGCTTGCGGTCCTCGCCGCCGTCGCTGCCGGTCCGGCGCTCGATCCAGCTGCGGTCGGCGGCGTTCACGATGACCAGGCTGGTGACGACGGTGGTGGTCGGCCGGACGACGATCACGCGGTCGGGGTCGAAACCGTCCCAGGGGTCGCCCTGGTGGACGCCGCCCCGGTCGGCGGTCGGGGTGCGGAGCGGGTTGCCGCAGGCGCAGCGGACGCGCGGGGAGCCGTACTGGTCGACGAGGACGGCCGTACCGGTCTGCAGGACGGACTGGTAGGCGTTGGCCCTGCCCTGGCGGTAGCCGTGGTTGGTGACCCTGGCGTCCGCCCGCAGGACGACCGGGGTCAGTCCGCGCAGCCAGTCGCCGACGTTGGTCTCGGGGATGCCGGCGGCCTCGGCGAAGGCGCGCGTCCTGTCCTGGTCTGCGGAGAGGTACGCGACCTGCTGTTCGACGTCGCAGCTGCCCTCCGCGCGGGTACCGCCGTAGAGCCCGGGGGTGGAGCCGGTGACCTCGCGCACCCGCTCGGTGTCGGGGTCCGGGGTCCGGCCCGGGGAGTCGGCCCGCGCGGTGCTCCGGGCCGTGGAGGCGGTGAAGGGGTCGGGCCCCCGCGCGGCGACCGACTGGAGGAGCACGTCCTGCATCGACCCGGCGGCCGCCGGCTGGGAGCCGCCCGGGGAGCCCTCCCAGACGGAGGTGCAGCCGACGAGGAGGAGGGAGGCGGAGAGCGCCGCGAACGCGGTGCGGGCCGCGGTGCGGGAGGGCGCGCGGGAGCCGGCGCGGCGGGGGGCCGGGGGAACGGTGGGCGCGGGGGCGCGGGAAGGCGCGGGGTCGGTCGTGCGCGATGCGACGTGGTCGGTCGCGCGGGAGGTGAAGTGGTCCGTCGCGCGGGAGGTGGGGCGACCGGTCGCCCCGGATGCGTCGGGGTCGGTCGCCCCGGATGTCACTTGCTCGGTCGCGCGGGAAACGGTGGGGGTTCGCCGCGTCCGGCGAGGGGCTGAGCGCACCTGGTTCTCCCGCTTTCTCTCCCCCGGGCCACGGCGCCCGGTTCCGGCCAGTCCCTCATGTCTGTCGCAGCGCGCGGGCCGCCGCAAGCGGAGGGCGGCCGACCGGGGGAGAGCGACGGACGCAAGCCGCTTGAACGTGTTCAAGAAAGGCTCTACGCTCGGACCGATCAATTGAACACGTTCAAGTCGGGGGGTGGTGGCTCATGACCGCACTGTCGGTCCTGGTGGGATCGGTCGTGACCCTCGGCATGTTCTGGGTGGTCCCGACGGGGCTCGCGCTCCTCGACGGCCCCCGGCCACCGGGCTGGGACCTGCTCCGGCGCAGCTGGCCGCTCTTCGCCGTCCCCGGCGGACTGGCCCTCTGGCTGCCGCGCTCCGGGCTCTCGACCGCGCTCGCCGCCGTCTACGCCCTCGCCACACTGGCGCTCGCGCTCCAGGCCCCGGCCCGGCTGTTCCTGACCCGCTCCCTGCGACCGGGCGAGGTGGCCGTCCTCACCGCCCTGGTCGCGCCGTCCGTCGGGGGCCTCGCGCTCGTCGCCGAACGGGCCGCTCACCCGCTCTTCGGCTTCGACCTGGACATCCTGGCGCTGACCGTCCCGCACTTCCACTTCGCGGGCTTCGCCGCCGCCCTGGTCGCCGGACTCCTCTGCCGTGCCTCCGACGGCCGCACCGCCCGCTTCGCCGCACTCAGCGTCCCCGCGGGCACCCTGCTGGTGCTGCTCGGCTACTTCGTCGACGACTGGGCCGAGCTCGCCGGGGCCGTCGTCCTGACGGCCGGTATGACGGCAGTCGCGTTGCTGACCCTGCGCGAGCGCCGCGAGACGGCCACCGACCGCCTCACCCGCGGGCTGCTCGCCGTCTCGGCCCTGGTCCTCTTCGCCACCATGCTGCTCGCGCTGAGCTGGGCGCTCGGCGAGGCGACCGGCCTCCCCCACCTCGACCTGACCTGGACGGCCGCGACCCACGGCCTGGGCAACGCCCTCGGATTCACGGTCTGCGCCCTGCTCGCCCACCGCCGCCTCCGGTCCCGGCGCCCCACCCCGCCGGCACCACCGGCACCCGCCCAGAACCCGCCCCGCACGGCCCACCCGCGAACGGAGCTCCCGACATGACCCGCCTCCTGAACAGCCTGTCCCGGCCCGAACGCCCCCGCCCGGCCCTCAGCTACCGCGAGGTCGGCGCCACCCGGACCCCGGCCGCCCTCCCCGAGGGCTACCACCTCCTCCGGTACAGCACGGTCGTCGGCCACGGCCGCGCCGCCTTCGAGGCCGCGGGCACCGCCGTCACCACCTGGCGGATGCACCGCGCCACCGGGGCGCGCCTCCTGGCGGACGCCGAACGCGCCGAGTCCGGGGTCGCCGTCGAGATATCGGCGGGCATCGGCCGGCTGCGGATCGGCGCCCCCTGCTCGGTGATCTGGACGGCGTACGAGGAGAACCGCGTCGGCTTCGCGTACGGCACCCTCACCGGGCATCCGGAGTGCGGCGAGGAGTCCTTCATGGTCCACCTGGAGCCGGACGGCACGGTCCGGTTCGCGGTCACCGCGTTCAGCCGCCCCGCCTCCTGGTACACACGGCTCGGCGGCCCCGTGGTCCCGCTGCTCCAGCGGGCGTACGCGCGCCGGCTCGGCCGGATCCTCCGGCGCCTCGTCAGGAGCTGATCCCGGGCCGATACTGGAAGCGATGGAGTGGTTCACCGCACCCGACCACTGGCTGAGCCGGATCGTCTTCCAGCGGGGCCTCGCCGGGCTGTACTGCGTGGCGTTCCTTTCGGCGGCCCTTCAGTTCCGGGCGCTGATCGGGGAACGCGGCATGCTCCCCGTACCGGAGTACGTGCGCAGAACGGGACCCCGGCACACCCCCTCGCTCTTCCACTGGCGCTACTCCGACCGGCTCTTCGCGACCGTCGCGTGGTCCGGCGCGACGCTCGCCCTCGCGCTCGTGGCGGGTGCGGGGGACGCGGTGCCGCTGCCCGTCTCGATGCTGATGTGGCTGCTGCTGTGGGCGATGTACCTGTCGATCGTGAACGTGGGCCAGACCTGGTACTCCTTCGGCTGGGAGTCGCTGCTCCTGGAGACCGGCTTCCTGGCGGTCTTCCTCGGCAACGACGACACGGGTCCGCCCGTCCTGGTGCTCTTCCTGCTGCGCTGGCTGCTCTTCCGGGTCGAGTTCGGCGCGGGCCTCATCAAGATCCGCGGCGACCCCTGCTGGCGGAATCTGACCTGCCTCTACCACCACCACGAGACCCAGCCGATGCCCGGCCCGCTGAGCTGGTTCTTCCACCACCTGCCGCGCCCGCTGCACCGGGTGGAGGTGGCGGCCAACCACGTCGTCCAGCTGCTCGTGCCGTTCCTGCTGTTCACCCCGCAGCCGGTGGCCACGATCGCCGCCGGGCTGATGATCGCGACCCAGCTGTGGCTGGTGCTCTCCGGCAACTTCGCCTGGCTGAACTGGATCACCATCGTGCTCGCCCTCTCCGTGGTGGACGCCTCCGCCGTCACCGGCGAGCACCCCCGGCCGGACCCGCCGCTCTGGTACGTGGTCGTGGTCGTCGCCGTGACCGCCTTCGTCCTCGTACGGAGCTACCGCCCGGTGCGCAACCTGCTCTCCCCGAACCAGGCGATGAACCGCTCGTACGACCCGTTCCACCTGGTCAACACGTACGGAGCGTTCGGCACGGTCGGCCGGATCAGGGACGAGATCGTCGTCGAGGGCACCGACGAGCCCGTACCGCACGCGGGGACGGTGTGGCGCGAGTACGGCTTCAAGGGCAAGCCCGGTGATCCGCGCCGGCTCCCCCGGCAGTTCGCGCCGTACCATCTGCGGCTCGACTGGCTGATGTGGTTCGCGGCGCTCAGCCCGGGGTACGCGCGCGACTGGTTCGGCCCGTTCGTGGAGCGCCTGCTCGACAACGACCGGGACACCCTGCGGCTGCTCGCCCACAACCCCTTCCCCGAGGCTCCGCCGACCTTCGTCCGGGCCCGGCTGTACCGCTACCGCTACACGACCTGGCGGGAGCTCCGCGCGACCGGGGCCTGGTGGCACCGGACGCTCGTACGGGAGTATCTGCCGCCGATCCGGCTGAGGGAACCGACGGACGGGCGACGGGCGGACGGGTGACCGGCGGGCAGACGGACAGGCGGACAGGCGGACAGGCGGACAGGCGACGGTGAGCGAGGCCGGAGACGCCCCGGAACGCACCGGTGCCCCCGGCCGTGGAAGGCCGGGGGCACCGGTGAAGCTAGGGCTCAGTCGATGCCCGGCAGGATGTGGGGCTCGGCGAGGTCGTCCTCGTAGCCCGCGAGCCGGATCGGGGCCGCATGGGCCCAGACTTCGAGGCTCCCCAGCTCGCCGTTCCTGCGCGGCCGCTCTTTGGGTTCGGCTGGCCGCGGTTCCTGCTTCGTCAGTTCGGGTGTCACCGCGCACTCCTTCGTGTCACGTACCTGTAGGACAAGTGCCGGTCGGTCGCGGTGGCGCCGTTCGTCGGGCGGGACCGCGGCCTTGGTGGAAGGCCTGTCCCTGGTAGGCCGTGAGGACGGTGTGTCTCCTCGGTGGCCGACCGTGAACATCAGAGTAACCAAATGAGCGCGTCCGCGCTCTACCGGGCTCGGAAGTGTGACGCGTTCGGGTGAATCGAACCGAAAGAGCGCCCCACCGGGCCGGTGGGGCGCTCTTGTCAGGACTGCCGAAACCGCTTTTCACCCCATGGGGCGTGATTTCTACCAGTTCGCCTGGGAGTAGTCCTTCAGGAAGCAGCCGTAGAGGTCCTCGCCGTGCTCGCCGCGCACGATCGGGTCGTAGACGCGGGCCGCGCCGTCGACCAGGTCGAGCGGGGCGTGGAAGCCGGCCTCGGCGAGGCGCAGCTTGTCGAAGTGCGGACGCTCGTCGGTGATCCAGCCGGTGTCGACGGAGGTCATGAGGATGCCGTCGGTCTTGAACATCTCCTCACCGCTGGTCCGCGTCACCATGTTCATCGCGGCCTTGGCGGCGTTGGTGTTCGGGTGCCCCGCACCCTTGTAACCACGGCTGAAGACGCCTTCCATCGCGGAGACGTTCACGACGTACGAACGCCCGCTGTCGGCCTTCCTCGCGGCCTCGGCCATCACCGGCCGCAGCTTGCTGATGAGGATGAACGGCGCCGTGTAGTTGCACAGCTGGGTCTCGAGCAGCTCCACCGGGGAGATCTGCTCGATGCTCTGCACCCACGTGTTGGAGTCGACGACGTCCGGCACCAGGCCGCCCGCGTCGATGGCGGTCCCGTCGATGTGCTTGGCGATGGTGGCGTTGCCGGCGACGAGCGCGAGGTCGGCGACCTGCTGGGCCTCCAGGTTTTGCACACCGGCGGGCAGCTCGGACGATCCGACGAGCTCGCCGACGGCGCCGGAGTTGAAGGCACCGATGACATGGTGGGCGGGAAGCTCACCGGCCGGCAGCGGCGCGCTCTCGCCGTCGACCAGCGCGGCGTACGCGGACGGCAGCCGGCGCACGGTCTGCGTCGCGTTGTTGATGAGGATGTCGAGCGGCCCCGCCTCGGTCATCTGGTCGGCGAGGGCCACGGCCTGGGCCGGGTCGCGCAGGTCGATGCCGACGACCTCCAGGCGGTGCATCCAGTCCGCGGAGTCGTCCATGGCCTTGAAGCGGCGGATGGCGTCCTTGGGGAAGCGGGTGGTGATGGTGGTGTGGGCACCGTCGCGCAGCAGCCGCAGCGCGATGTACATGCCGATCTTGGCCCGGCCGCCGGTGAGCAGGGCGCGCTTGCCCGTGAGGTCGGCGCGGGCCTCGCGCTTGGACCGGTTCTCGGCGGCGCACTTCTGGCAGAGCTGGTGGTAGAAGTAGTCGACCTCGACGAACCGCGTCTTGCAGACGTAGCAGGAGCGCGGACGCTGGAGTATCCCGGCGATCCTGCCCTCCTCCGTGACGGAGGAGGGCAGGATGCCCTCGGTCTCGTCGTCGATGCGCTGCGCGGAGCCGGTGGCCGTGGCCTCGGTGACCGCCTTGTCGTTGGCGGTCTTCGACGCCCGGCGCTCCTGGCGGCGGCGCTGCTTCACCGTCCGGTAGATCCCGGCCGTGGCGCGCCGGACGAGGATCGCGTCCGGGTGGTCGACGTCCAGCGTGTCGAGCTCGTCGAGGACGGCGAGACAGACGGCCAGGCGCTCGGGGTCGACGCCCGGCCCGTAGTCCTGGGTTTCTTCGGTCACCGTCATGGCCTTCGGGGTCCTCGTTCGCTCGTACGTCGCCGTTCGCCGGCTGTCGCCGTTCATGGGCTCTCGAGAGTGCAACTTTACGGAGCCGGGGGCCGCGCCTCCAAACCCGTTCGGGGGGCGTGGTCGAAGACACAGTCTCCGCAGAGCCCTCCGCCGGGGCAGCGGTAGTAGAGACAGCAGCTCGCCCGGCGCAGCCGGGGGCCGCGGACCGTGCCCGCGAGGTCGGGGTGGTCGAGGAGGCCCGCCACCAGTGCGGCGGCCCGCTCGGCCGCCCCGGGGCGGCCGTGGGCGTGCGCCCAGCGGGTCAGCTCGCGCAGCGCCCCCGCGAGGGCGGAGCCCGCGTTGCCCCAGAGCAGGCGCGGGGAGATGTGGCCGTCGCGGCGCAGGGCCGCGTGGAGCGGCACGAGATGGGCCTCCTGGACGGCCGCGCGGAGCGCGTCCACCGTCCCGGGGCGGGTCTCGGAGCCCGCCCACCACAGGTCGTCGGGGGAGGTGAGCGCCCCGTCCCAGTGCAGATCCGAAGGGTCGAGGGCGGGGAAGCGGCCGTGGAGCGCGGCCGGCCCGAGGGCGGTCGACCAGAGCCGGGCCGCGAGCCCGAGGTGGGCGACGGAGGCGCCGACGCGCCGCTCGGGGGCGCCGAGCCGGGCGGCGACCCGGTCCACCCGGGCGTGGAGGGGGCCGTCCTCCCCCGCGTACAGGCGCGCGAGCGGGCGGTGTGCCCCGCCTGTCTCCGGCGCGGTGGTGCGCAGGGCGAAGAATCCGCCCACCGATCCGCTCTCGACAAGATCCACCCGACGTTCCCCCTGGTTCCGTGCCGAAGTTTTCCGACCACCGTAGCGGCCCCGGACAGCTCCCCGATCTGCTACCTAAAGGCCGCTTTGCACCCGTTCCGACCTGCGATGGCGTACACCTGAAGGCGTAGACGGGGCCCACGTACTGCGACCGGCGTACCCACGAAGACGTCCCCTGGTACGACGACGCGATCGGCCGGGAAGAGAGATCGTGGAAGGTATGAGTCCCCTCCTGCTGTCCGTCATCCTGGCCCTGGTCTCGGCGGTCGCCTACGCGGCCGCGGCGATCGTGCAGGAGCGGGTCGCGGCCTCCGCCACCGGTCCGCGCTACGCGCCGCTGCGCAGCCCCGCCTGGTGGGGGTCCGTCCTGCTCAACGGCGTCGGCGCGACCCTGCACGTCGCGGCCCTCGCGTACGGACCGCTCAGCCTGGTCCAGCCGCTGGGTGCCCTCACGATCGTGTTCGCGCTGCCCATGGCGGCCCTGTTCGTCGGCCGCAGGGCCGGATCGCGGGCCTGGCGCGGCGCCCTGATGGCCACGGTGGGCCTGGCGGGGCTGCTCAGCCTCACCAGCGGCGCCGAGACGCGGTCCCTGACCGACGGCGACCGCTGGCTCCTCGCGGGCTGCACCTTCGCCGTGGTGGCCGCCCTGTTCACCGCCGCGCACCTGATCGGCAGGTCCGTGCTGCGCAGCGTCGTCCTCGCCGCCGCGGCCGGTGTCGCCTTCGGGATCGCCTCCGTCTTCACGAAGGCGGTGGCCGAGGAGTGGACGCCCGACGCGCCGCTCGCCGAGTGGACGGGGCTGCTCGTGCTCTCGGCCCTCGCCGTGACGGGCCTGCTGCTGTCGCAGGCCTCGTACCGGGGCGCGGGCCTGGCCGCCCCGCTGGCCACCGTCACGGTGGTCAACCCGGTGGTCGCCGCCGCCGTGGGACTGACCCTGTTCGGCGAGAGCTTCCGCTACGGGACGGCGGGCACCGTCGCCGCCCTGATCTGCGGCGCGGTCGCCGCGGGCGGCCTGGTCCAGCTCACGCTCGACCGGATGACGGTCCCGGCGCCGTCGCCCGCGGCGTCGGACGCTCCGCGCGAGCCGCGGTCCGGGCGCGGGCCGACGGGGTCAGATGGTGACGCCCCGCGCCCTGAGATAGGCCAGGGGGTCGATGTCGGAGCCGTACCCGGGACCCGTCCTTACCTCGAAGTGGAGGTGCGGTCCCGAGCTGTTGCCGGTCGACCCTGAGCGTCCGATGCGCTGACCGGCGGTGACGCGCTGGCCCTCGCGGACGGAGAGCGCGGAGAGGTGCGCGTACTGGCTGTAGCGGCCGTCGTCGTGGCGGAGCACGATCTGGTAGCCGTACGCACCGCCCCATCCGGCGGAGACGATCCGTCCGCCGGCCACGGCCTTGACCGAGGTGCCGGTGGGCACGGGGAAGTCGACACCGGTGTGGTAGCCGCTGGACCAGGAGGAACCGGGCTTGCCGTAGCGGGTGCCGATGCCCGCGGAGACGGGCGCGGAGTAGCGGTCCTCGTCCACGACGGCCGGGCGGGGCTTGGTGGTCGGCCGGGGAGCGGGCTTCGTCCTGGGCTTGGCCGTCGGCTTCGGGGCGGGCTTGACGGTGGGCCCGGCCACGGGCTTGGTCGTCGATCCGGCCCCGGGCCTGCCGGTCGGCTTCGCGACGGGCCTGGTGGTCGGTCCGGTGCTCGGCCCGGCCCCGGGCTGCCGGGACGGCTTCGTCACCGGGTGCGCGGCGGGCCGGGTCCGGGGCACGGTGGCCCGGACCGAGGGCTTCGCCGGAGGCGTCGTGGCCGAGGGGGCCTTCGTCGGGGGCGTCGTGGGAGGCGTGGCCGCCGGCCGGGTCGCCCTCGCGGGCTCCGTCGCCTTCGTCCCCTCCGCCTTCTTCGCCTCGTCCGGCTTCTTCGGCGCGGTGATCCGCAAGGTCAGGCGCTGGCCGGGGTGGATGAGGTCGGGGTCGTCGCCGACGACGGACTTGTTGCTGTCGTACAGCCGCTTCCAGCCGCCCTGGACCCGCTCGTCGCGGGCGATCGTCGACAGGGAGTCGCCGGGCGTCACCGTGTACATCTCACGGACGGTGGGCACGGCGGTGGGACCGACGTTCCTGGCCGGCTGCTCGGGTAAGGCACGCTGCCCGGGCAGGGACGCGGTCCTCGGCGCGTTCCCGCCACCGGACGCCGTTCCTCGGGGCGTGATGTCCGGCGCGTCCCCGCCACGGGCGAGACCCGCGCGGGAGCCGCAGGACGGCCAGGCGCCGGGCCCCTGGCCCTTCAGGACGCGCTCGGCGATCGCGATCTGCTGGTCCTTGGAGGCGAGGTCGGCGCGCGGCGCGTAGTGCGTCCCGCCGTACTGCTCCCAGGTGGACTGGCTGAACTGGAGTCCGCCGAAATAGCCGTTGCCCGTGTTGATGTGCCAGTTGGAGGTCGACTCGCAGGCGGCGACCTTCTCCCAGACATCGAGCGAGGCGGCCTGTACGGCGCCCGCGCCGATCAGCGGCAGCGCCATTCCGGCGCTTCCCGCGGTGACGGTGAGCGAGGCACGGTTGATCCGGCTCGGCTGGTGGCGGCGGTGACGTCCGCGTACGGCCATGGGCCCCCCTTGAACACAGCAGCAGCCGTCCAAGTTAGGGGTGGCGCACGCTCCGTGACAAGGGATACGCGAAAGCTCAACCCGCTTCCGTCACCTCTGCGTTGACGCCACGCGGCGACCGGCGGGGCCCGGCTGGGGCTGAGGCTCCGGTTCCGGCACCGGTCCGCCGGGCTGTGGCGCCGGGCTCGGATCGGGGTCGGGCGGGACCGGCACCGGGTTCGGCGGAGGTACGGGCGGAGGGGTGGGCACCGGCGGCGGAATGGGCGAGGGGGGCAGCGGGTCGGGGTACGGGTGGGTCATGACGGGACCTCTCGGTCGACGGGTTCGTCCCTCACCAGGGTCGCCCGGCGGGCCCGGCCGCGCCTGCCGGATCCCGTCCTTCGGGTCGGTCCCGCGCTCCCGCCGACCGGGTCCGCGCCGCGGCCACGGCCGCGGCGGCCGCGGCGAGCCCGGGACGAGGGCCGGCCAGGACGGGCCGCCGGGTCGACATCCGCCCGACGGCGTCCGCCATGGACTCCTGGGCGAGCACCACGACACTGCCGTCCGTCTCGGGCGCGCCGTCCACCGCCGCCGCCACGGCGTCGAGGTAGCCGTCCCGGTCCCCCGCCTCGAACAGCTCCCAGGCCCCCTCCATCACGGCGGTGCCGATGAACGAGGTGCCCGGCCCCGACTCCTCGGCGATGAGCGCGACGGTGGGCTCCACGGTGGAGCGCAGGGCCGCGACCACGATGATGCGGTCGTACCGGGCGGCCTCGGCGGCGATCGCCCGGTCCACCCGCAGCACGGGCACGCCGAGCCCGGCCGCCTGGCGCTCGGCGACCCCGCCGATCGTGGAACAGGTGCAGAGCACGGCGTCGGCACCGTCGGCGACGGCCCGGGCGAGCACGGCGGCGACCGACGCCGTGACGGCCCCGGGTCCCGCCTCCCGGGCGCGCACCAGCAGCTTCTCGTCGACGAGGTGGCGCAGGACGAGCCCCGGGTGGTACCGGTCGCGCAGCCCGTCGAAGACGGGCACGTGGACCGGCGAGGTGTGCAGCAGCGCCAGGGTGCCCGTCGTGCTCACCACAGTTCCGGGGTGGCCTTGAGCTGGAGCTTCGCCGAACGGACCAGCTCGGACGGGGCGACCGGGGCCTCGTCCGGGTGGCGCTCGGCCCACGCGGCGGCGTACGGGCAGAGCGGCACGACGGGGACGCCCTCGGCGGCGGCCATCGCGTAGAACTCGCGTACGAGCGCCCCGGCGACACCCTTCCCCTCGTGACCGTCCTCGACGACGGTGTGCACCGCGACCAGGGCGTGCGGCTCGGCGTCCAGGGCGAAGTAGACGACGACACCGACGTAGGTGTCGCCCTCGAACGCCTCGAGACGCCCACCGGCCCGGTCGTCACGCATCGTCGGCTCTGCCATGCGGCGGCCCTCCCTGGGCTCGGACGGCGCGGTCACATCGTTCGACCGGGGTCGCTCGGCTCGAACCACCCGACTCGGTCGTTCAGACCCCCGCGGCCACGGACTCAGCGGCCGGCGCGGGCACGGCGTGCGGGGCGCGCACCGTGTCACTCCCGGGGACGGGCGCGGACGCGTCGGTCCCCAGTTCCACCATGCGGTTGTCGGCGTCGACGTGCACGACGCGCGGCACGAACGACCGGGCCTCGGCGTCCTCGACCTGCGCGTAGCTGATGAGGATCACGAGGTCCCCGGGGTGCACCAGATGGGCGGCGGCGCCGTTGATCCCGATGACGCCGGAACCGCGCTCACCCTCGATGACATAGGTCTCGAGACGGGCCCCGTTGTCGATGTCGACGATGTGCACCAGCTCACCGGGCAGGAGGTCCGCCGCCTCCATCAGGTCGGCGTCGACGGTGACGGAACCGACGTAGTGCAGGTCGGCCTGGGTCACGGTCGCCCGGTGGATCTTGGACTTGAATATCGTTCGAAGCATTGAGGTACTCCTGGACATAGGCTCCCTGCCTGCGTTTTTGCAGGTCAAGGGCTGTTTCGCCACCCTACAACGAGTCGCATGTTCGGGCAGCATTCCCCAGGTTTTTCAGGACTCATGCTGACCACTTGCTGACTTTCCTGACGCATCGTCAGGCGCTGCTCAGGAGCTTCGCCTACTCTCCCTGCCCCACCGCGACGACCCCACAAGCCTACGCAGCACGCACTCAAGAGCCCTCGTGACCACCGTCACTCCGACGATGCCGCAGCGATCCCGCGCGCCACGTGCACGTAGGCCCATCACCACAGGAACCCCCGAAGCGGCGCGGCCGCCTACCAATGAATCTCGGCTCGGCAAAACCGACGGTCCCCGTGACCATGGCCGTGGTCCGCCCGGTGCTGTTGGTAATGGCATTGGGCGGCCACCGAGAACTCTTGAATTCGGCCAGAGCAGAGCGCGACCCGGCACTGCGATCAGCCTCAGACCAGCTCGAGGAGCCGTCATACTCATGGAACCGCAGCTGCACCCCTCCGATAACGGCCGACCGCGCAGGCGCCAGCCCGTCGAGCCCGTCCTTATGGACACCTCCGAGGTCGCCGCGATGCTGAGCATGTCCACGAGCTGGGTCTACAGGGAAGCCTCAAAACTGGGCCTGAAGGGGTACAAGCTCGGGCGGGGCAAGAATGCCAAGGTGCTATACAAGAGGGCCGAGGTCTTCAGGTGGCTGGAACAACAGAAAATCCACTAAAGGACCATTGCAGCAGCTGCCGGGAACAGCTTCCTTAAACGGACGTACCAGCGACAGAAAGGCACCGTCAGAGGCTGGATTTCATGGCTTCGATGCACGCGGCGCGCGCGGCGGCGGAGCGATCTCGGGGGTACGCCTGCCCCAGGTTCATACCGTCGTCATTCTGGATCGGTGGCTGCATCCATGCTTCGCTCATGTGCATGCCGGCCTCGGAACGAGCTGCCGACACCAGGGCCGCGTAAGGCTCGGCGACCGCGGATGCCTCGATCTGGAGCCAGGAGTGATGAAAGGCCATGCGGGCGAGGAGAGAACTGACCTGGTCGGTGAGTTCTCTGCGGGCATCGGCCGAGTCGGGTCGTCGTCGTATCCGGTAGGGCATCTCCAGATACTCCTCCACGGCGGTCAGCGCTTCGGCAAAAGTCCTGGCCCTGCGCTCCCGGCGAGCCGCACGCTGGTTGAGGGCATACGTGGCGTAGACGCCCAGCAGTGCGACGACGGGCACGATCAGGGCGGTCGTCTGAACCCATGACCAGCCGCTCGTCTGCGCCGCGGTCGAGAGGAACTGCTCCTGGACCAATCGCGATCCTCCGGAAGGCCGTGCGGTGCGTCCTCGACGATCCACTCACCGCCGTAATGCCCGCCCGTACAGCGCCAGTAGTGTTCGAGGAAGAGGTGTCTCTCAACGATCCCAAGAAGATCGAGAAGTCCCTTCTCGCTGGTCCACCGGCGCTCCTCGGGATCGTACGGGTACCAGAGGCACAGCGCATCGTCCGTGGCGTAGCGATGTTTGGACGCGGCGCCCGGTTTGGCGTGGACCCGTGGAAAGTCCTGGGGCCACTGCCCGTACGTGTCGTACCAGGGATCGGCGTAGAAGCTGACCGTGACCAGGACAGGATCCGTTTCGCCGACGACGTCGAGGCCGGAGAGGTGATAGGTCAGCCGCCCGTCTCCGTAACGGTGCGCCAGGTCGGAGCCGAAGCGGAGCTTGGCATCCCTTTCGAGCGGGGCCCACCACACCGGCTCACCCCCGTACCAGCGGCCCATCTCAAGGAGCCCATGCTCGGGTGGGCGTTGCCCCGTAGGTCAAGCCGGGACCAGCTGCCGCTGCGGCACTGAAAGATGAGCGGATCCTATCCTGCTCCTCGTCGGTGGCGTCCACGTCCGGGACGATCTCCGGCAGGACACGGCTGAGCGCTCGTTGCGCGCTGAGTGGCCTGCCCTCGGCCTCGTGCTCCTGCGCGAGTTTCAGGTAGTCCCGTGCCGTACGCAGGCGGCGACGCACATCTCCTCGCAGCATGTTGAGCGGGATCGGTCCTGCGACATGGGCCGGATCGTCCGTGGGACCATCCTTGAGTGCCTCGTCCGCATGCGTGAAGAAGACTTCGAGGGCGTCGATCAGCGGCATCGGTTCCTTGATGCACTCAAGGGCGAGCGCTTTGATGTTCCAGGAACAGAGCGGCTTGCTGTGCGTTTCATTCCAGTGCTTGAGCAGCCGAACAGCGCGGGCGAACACACGGTCGGTGTCCTCCAACGCCTTCAGCACCAGCTTCGTATGCGTGAGAGGATCCGCGCGGTCCCACCGATCGGGGATCTCCATGTTGGGGATGTACAACCCCACACCCGAGGGGTGCGGAATCGCGGTCATCACGTCCGCCGTGAAGTCCGGCTGACCGGGCGTCACGGGGTCGCCAAACCTGACGAGTACGGCGCGGCGCTGACCTTCGATCTTCACGGTGAGGTCGGGGAACTCCTCCCCCAACTCACCTCTGATCGCCTGCCTCGTACGCTCCATCAGCGGCAGAGCGTTTCTTCCCCCTGGCCCATAGCCCTTGGCATCCTCCGCAGAGAGCTTCGCTCCGAGGTCGACGTCGGTCAGAGGGGTGTTCGCGTCACCGTGCGCAACGCTGCCGTTGAAGTAGATCGTGCTGCCCGGGAAGGCACGACGCATGGCGCCGGCCAGGAGCCGTCTTCGGCGTCTGGCTTCGTCGAGCTCCTCGTCGGTCACTTGGATGGCGTGACGGGCGTCTTCGAGGAGTTTCCCCAAAGTCTGCTGGTTCACCGTTAGTTCCTCCTTCTCGCACCGTTATCACCTGTTCCAGAGCGCCTGAACCTTCATGAGGCATATGACTTTGGTGACTCCAGGCAAACGGTCCATCACTTGCCCTCCTCCACAGTCCGTCGCACGGAGGAGGCGGTCCGTCACTCCCTCATGGAGATGGGCAACGCGGCCGACCGGCTCCGGTCGAAGGCGACATGCAGCGAGTCGAGCGGGGAACCGTCCCCGTACACGATCCAAGGCACCGATAGAGGCTGCTGCGTCGCTGAAGGGAAGCGGGCCGGGGACGGTCGCCTACATCGCCGGCAAGACGAAGAGCTGCCAGGCCCCGAATGGCCTTGCGGAGGAAGGGGCGTCCGGGGAGCTCGATAGCTCCGGTAGGGCGAAGCCGTGACCAGACGGGGGCACGTGAAGGGCGAGACGAGGACTCCTCCAACAGCTAGGAGTCCGCTTGCGGTAGCAGGTCTCCGACGGGTAGGACAGCGCGCTGGCTGCCGAAGACCCAAGCATCGACGGTCTCGGGAAGCCGAGACAAGACGCCCCATGCCTCCCTGACTCCGAGCTAGACATGCCTGAGCAGCGGAAATCAAGCGATACAACATCGATGAGGTCGATCCTGACGGATCACGTTTCGCCGGACGAAACACGACGATGTGGCCTTTGTCGGCCAGGTCGGCGAATACCTCACCTGACCCAGCGGAACACATGGAGAGCCGGATGCTCGACCAACGGGCACGTCCGGTTCGGCGGGCGGGGACGGGAAAACCGACACGGGAAACAGCGTCGCGATCGATGGCCACGCAGAGACGGGGGTCGGTGAAGGCCTTGGTCCAGCCGGTGAACGACTCGTTGGAGGTCAGGATCTCCGCCCCTGTGGGGGCTGAGTTTCCTATCAGTCTCCCTCGGGGCGCAGCCCTCTGTGAGGCACAATCCTGCGTCATGGATCAAGGGGATGCAGCCGTATGGGCTGCTGGCATCGGAGTTGTCGGGGCCTTGTCCGGGGCACTCGGCGGGTATCTAGCGGGACGGGCACAGGGCAAGGCCACCGTCGAGGGGGTGAAGCTGCAGCTCTTCGGCCAGCGGGAAGAACGTCTGAGGCTGGAGAAGCAGCAGTCCTACTTGGAGACGGTGCGTCTCTTTGAGCAGGCCATCAGTGACACGTACCACGCAATCCTGCTCTACGAGATTCCTGACCAGCAGGCTGCCGTGTTGGCTCCCTTGGGCTATGGGACAAGGGACGAGGCTCTGCGGCAGATGAACTCGACCCTGAAGGCATGCCGCGTACAGGAGCGGCATTACGCGCTCTACGCGTCACGAGACGAGAACAACTTGCTTGGCGCTCTGACGCTCGATGCCATGTCCGAGGCTCAGAGCCGTTTCAATGATTGGCTTGCTGCTGTGACAGGTAGTAGCCCAAATGACGAGGTGAGGACGCTTCGTCGTGCGCTTGGGGCTGCGCTTGGCAGGTTCCGTGGCGAGTTGACCGAATTTGAGAACCAGGCACATCAGTTGTTGTCGATGCCCCCGGATGGTGATCAGGCGGACTAACTGATCATTTCAGAATGAGGTGAGCTGCGGGTCTTGCACTTGCCAATCTTGGTCGGCAGGGTGTCCGAGTGCGTGCTGATCTCGTTCTTGACGACCTGTGGGAGCGGGTGGCCCCGCTGCTGCCACCCGCTCCCGAACGGCGCCGGTGGCATCCCGGGCGGCTGCGCGTTCCCGACCGGGCGGCTCTCGCGGGCATCATGTACGTCCTGCGGACCGGCGTTGCCTGGCGCGACGTCCCGGCCGAGACCGTGGGCTGCTCCGGAGTCACGGCCTGGCGTCGGCTGTGGGACTGGACCGAGGCCGGCGTCTGGCCCCGCCTGCACGCCGCCCTGCTGACCGAACTTCGCCGCGCCGACCTGCTGGACCTGGACGACTGCTCCGTGGACGGATCGCACGTCCGGGCCCTCAAAGGGGGGATCACGTCGGCCCCTCGCCCGTCGATCGCGCCCGCCCCGGTTCCAAGCACCACCTGATCGTCGACCGCCACGGAACCCCTCTGGCCGTCACCCTCACCGGCGGCAACCGGCACGACGTCACCCAGCTCCTGCCGCTACTCGACGCCATCCCGTCGATCCGGGGTCGGCGGGGACGTCCACGCCGCAAGCCCCGACGCCTGTACGCGGACCGGGGCTACGACTTCGACATGTACCGCCGCCTGCTATGGAAGCGCGGCATCAAGCCGCTGATCGCCCGACGCGGCGTCGCTCACGGCTCCGGACTGGGCAAGGTTCGCTGGGTCGTCGAGCGCACCTTCGTCTGGCTGCACCAGTTGAAACGGCTCCGCATCCGCACGAGCGACGCGCCGACCTCCACCAGGGCCTGCTCGAACTGGCCTACAGCTTTATATGCCTCCGCCGCCTCCGAACCTCATTCTGAAACGATCAGTAAGCAACCAGCTCATCCCAGTCACGATAGCGCCGGATATCCAGGCACCGCTCACGGATTGCTGCAAACTCGCTACTTGCCGCGCGCCATGTCGTCCTGGAGGGAGAGGTGCCGGTCGAGATCCGTCACAGCCTTCTCGACCTTTTGCTCGAAGGGCTCCAAGGCGTCTTCGATGGCGGCGTACTCATGGACGAGCTGGTGTTTGTCGTCGATCGACTCCAGTTCGGACACCAGATGCCGCCACCGCTCCATGTCCGCCTTGGAGTACGGGTACCTTCGCCCGCGAACCTGCTCGAGGGTTGTCGTCGCCGTGAGATTCGCCTGCACCAGACGCAGAGCATCTCCGCGTACGAGGTGCGGGACGCCGAGGTTGTCCTCGATGAACACGAGTCCGTCCCTCACCTGATCCAGCCGAGCATGCAGGTACTGGACGAGAGCACTGCGCACCTGTGGCAGGTCGAGTCCCACTTCGCGACGCAGCTGGGCAGCAATCCTCTGTGGGAGGTCCTGGCTCACGAGCCCCAATAGGCCATCGTCCGCCGCGTACCTCTTGAGCTCAGGACCGAGCGCCGAGGCAGAGCCGTATGCCATGTAGAGCTGTCGGTATGCGTCCAGCGCAGTGCAGGCGGAATCGAAGTAGATCAAAGTGGCGGGCTTGATGACTTCGGGCCTCAGCTTGTCACGGTGGTACATCTCGTTGCGGTACTTGTGCAGCTTCTCCAGCACGGGGCCCAGCGCAGCGTCCAGGACTCCACGCCCCACAAGGAAAGCCACCTTGGCGTCGAAGTTGCGATCAATCTTGTTCAGATCGGACTTGGAAATGATCTTGGCCTCAATGGCCTCAACCTCGGCGACCGCCTCCGCATGCCCATGGTCCGCCATTCCCTTGTACGTAGGCAGCAGGCCAGTAAGCATCTCCTGGTCCCAAAGCTCGGACTGCACTGTCCGGTGCAGGATCAGTTCCGTCACACTGTCGAGAAGTATGAACGCCAGCCGGAGGTGGGGCACGCGTCCTTTCTCGATCAAGCCCTTGGCTTCTTCGAGCTGCACGACGATCAACTCCAACTGTTCCATGCAACCCATCCCGACACGCAGCCCGGTCACCTTGCACCACATCATCCCTGACCAGTGGTGCGGGCGGCACGCGACTTTCGTGGACAGCGCGAGGAACAAGCCCGCAACCTCAGAGGACCATCCGCCCTCTGGGGGTGGCCGCTGAAAGTCTCACTGCCTCCGGCAAACCAAACCAAGACCTTTCGTCAGGCGCGGCCTGGCTCACGGAATACACCAAGCCTGGCCCCGATTGCTCTTCTTGCAGAGATCACTGGGAGGGGTGCTGGTGGCGGAGCTTATGTTGTTCCGGCGCGACGCGGACGGGCGGGATGTCGAGCTGTCCGGTTCGACGGTGGCGCTGGAGGTGGAGCTGCAGCGGCGGGTCGAGGCCGGTCTTGAGCAGATGCTCGGTATCCGGTTCGTGGCGTCGGAGTACGCGACCGGTCCGTGGCACCGGGGGCGGATCGACACGCTGGGGCTGGATGAGAACGGCAGCCCGGTGGTGATCGAGTTCAAGCGGGGTTCCGACAGCGGGGTGCTGTCGCAGGCCGTCTCGTATCTGTCCTGGCTGCGTTCGGCGCAGCACGAGTTCGAGGCGCTGGTCCGGAAGGTGCTGGGTGCGGAGGCGGCCGAGTCGATCGACTGGCGGCGTCCGCGGATGGTCTGCATCGCGGCCGGCTTCTCCCACCATGACCGTGTGGCCGTGCAGTGGCTGCCCGAGCGGATCGACCTGGTGCGCTACCGGGTCTTCGAGGGCGGCCTGCTGAGCCTGCTGCTCGTCGACTCCTCGCCCGGCTCAGCGAGCGCTGCTTCGTCTCGGCGGAGCCGGGAGCGGGACGGGGTGGTCGGTAGCGCGCCGAAGGCACCGGTGGTTCCTGCGCCGGGGGTTGGCCTCGTGCCGGAGTCCTTGCGGGACCTGTACGCGGAGCTCGACGAGGCGCTCACGGCGTGGGGCGAGGTGGAGGTGGCGTCGCTGCGGCACTACATCGCCTACCGGCGGCTGGTGAACGTGGCATCGGTGATCTTCCGTCCGAAGCACGAGGCAATCCTGGTCTATCTCAGACTCGACCCGGAAACGGTCGCACTGGAGGAGGGCTTCACCCGGGACATGCGGGGCATCGGGCACCTGGGTACCGGGGACCTGGAGGTACGTCTCGCCTCGGCAGCGGACCTGGAGAAGGCGGCGCCGCTGATCCGGCGGGCGTTCGAGGCGGCGTGACGCAACGAGAAGGGCGGCTGGTGCATCGGATTCTCGATGCTCCAGCCGCCCTTCGGCGTCTGCGGCCCGCCGGCCCCGGGCTCTCTCCGCTCTCGTGATCACGCCTCCGGTCCGGCCAAGTCGAAGTCGCCCTTGGTCAGCTCGGCGCGGAGTCGCTGCTCGGCCACGTCGGCGTAGTGCGAGGACAGCTCGACGCCCACGAAGCGACGTCCTTCGCGAAGGGCCGCGACGCCCGTGGAGCCGCTGCCGGTGAACGGGTCAAGGACGGTGCCGTCTTCGGGGCAGATCTGCACGAGCTGCTGCATGATCTCGACGGGCTTCTGGGTGATGTGGACCCGATCCTTGCGGGGCTGGGAGGCGATGTAGTGGCCGGGCAGGTAGAGGTCGCGGGTGTTGTCGAGGGATCCCTTGACGCCCCAGACGATGAACTCGGAGTCCTGCTTCGGCCCGCCCTTGCGGGGCCGGCTGGCGGGCTTGATCCACGGGATGGTGCCGCTCCAGGTCCACCCGGCCATCTGCAGGGCGTCGGTCGTGGTCGGTTCCTGGCGCCAGTCGGTGAAGACCATGGCCACCGCGTGCTCGGTCGAGGCCCGGTACGCCTCGGTGAGCAGTTCGGTCAGCCAGGAGCGGTAGGAGCGCTGGTCGCGGTTCTCGCCGGGGAAGTTGGCGAGGTTGTGGGCGCTGTTACTGGTGACGTACTTGGCGCGCGCGGTCCGTCCGGTGCGTTCCGAGCTCGTACGGCCGCCGGAGTTGTACGGCGGGTCGGTGATCACGGCGTTCACGCTCTCGTCCGGAAGGGACTTCAGCACGGTCAGGGCGTCGCCTCGGTGCAGCGTGTAGCTCATGGGAAGGGCCTCTCTCAGGGCATGGCAGGGCTGGGACCGCTCCAGGCAGCGCTCAACGGCGTTCTTCCGGGGCGGGGTTGTGCTGGAGGTTAGCGGCGATCTCCGGCCGTACCCAACGAGACGGGCCGTGCTGCTGGCCGGGGTCCGGGAGTCGTTTGGTGCGGCCGGAATGCCGGTCTACTGTCTCGCCGTGTCACCGGACAGGAGCCTCGCTCCACCCCGCTGACCTGCGCTTTCCGTGCTTTCTCGTTCAGTCGAGCGGTATCGGAGGCACGTTGTCCTCTTCCTTCCCGCACGCCGTCAGGAGCCTCGGTGCACTGCCAGAGATTACGAGCGCGGCTGGCTGCCGCGCGTGACCTGAAACCGGCGTCCGGGAGCTACCAACTCCTCTGACCCGGGCCCGCCCGAGCGGGCGGATGCACATCGGCGCGGTGCCGGCGGCTTTGCACGAGAAGTCGGCACCGCGCCTCCTACGAACACCGAGGAGCCGCTGCGATGCAGCATGCCCTGATACATCCGCACCCCGACCCGACGCCGTCACCCGGCCGGCACCGCCGCCTCGGTGAACGGCGGCGGCGATGAAGAAGACCACCAAGGGCGTCGTCGGTCTCTGCGCAACCGCTACGCTGCTGCTGGCCGTTCCGATTCTCGCCATTGGGGCCGGGGCCGCCTCGGCCACCTGCTCGACCGGCGGGGCACAGGATGTGGATACCGCCGCCGTCGCCGCCCAGGTGAAGGCCATCCTGGACGGCGGCGACAAGGGCTCGGTCTCCGTGCCGGGTCTGGACGACCCGGCCGAGCAGGTGTCCAACGCCAAGACGATCCAGGCCACCGGCGTCGCGATGAACATCCCGGCCCGCGGGCAGGTCGTGGCCCTGGCGACCGCCCTGCAGGAGAGCGGCCTTCGGAACCTGACCTACGGCGACCGGGACTCGCTGGGCCTCTTCCAGCAGCGGCCGTCGATGGGCTGGGGCACGGCGAACGAGATCCTCGACCCGGTGCACGCCTCGACCAAGTTCTACGAGGGGCTGCGGACGGTCTCGGGCTGGCAATCCCTGTCGATCACCCAGGCCGCCCAGGCCGTGCAGCAGTCGGGCTTCCCGGAGGCGTACGCCAAGTGGGAGCCGCTTGCTACCGCTCTGCAGGAGGCCATCGAGCCCCTGCTGCCGAAGGCAAGCGGCGCGTCTCCGGACTCGTCGCCGTCCGGCTCGGCCGGCGCCAGCAGTCCTCCGCCCAGTGTCGCGGGCGGCTGTTCGGCGGACGGGGGCGGGACCGACTTCGGCACCATCCCGCCCGGCGCGCTGCCAGCCGACTACAAGATCCCCGCCAACGCTCCGCGAGAGGTCCAGACGGCGATCCGGTGGGCGCTCGGCCAGCTCGGCACGCCGTACCAGTGGGGCGGGACCTGCACCGACTCTCACGGCGAGGACGCCATGGGCCGGTGCGACTGCTCCTCCCTGATGCAGCAGGCGTACAAGGCCGCCGGGGTCACCCTGACGCGGACGACGTACACGCAGGTCAAGGAGGGCAAGGCGGTATCGGTCGACGCCCTCCGGCCGGGTGACCTGCTCTTCACCGAGGGGACGGCCGCCGTGCCCGAGCACGTCGGGATGGCCATCGGGCAGGGCATGATCGTGCACGCCCCGCGCACCAGCGACGTGGTCCGCATCACGACCCTCGCCTCCTGGAAACCGCGGATTCTCGCGGCCCGCCGAGTCGTCTGACCGGCGCTTCCTCCCCTCTCCCTCTTTCTTCACACGGCCGCTTCGCCCCAGCGGGGCTCTGACGTACGCGTAATCGAACTGGAGTTCTTCATGTATCTCGCCAACCAGGTCATTCAGCTCGCCTACGACCCCGGGATCAAGCCGAACGAGGGCGGCTTGCCGGGTCTGTCCGTCCTCAAGCAGGTGATGGGCTCCATCAACCTCTTCGGTCTCATCGCCGTGGTCGGCGCCCTCGCCGTCAGCGCGGGCGTGTGGGCCTGGGGCCACCACTCCGGCGGCCACCAGGCGGAGGCCAACGGCAAGAAGGGCGTGCTGGTGAGCGCCGGCGCGGCCCTTCTGCTCGGTGCGGCAAACGGCGTGGTGGCCTTCTTCAGCACGCTGGGGACGCAGGTCCACTGATGGCTCAGCACTCCACACACCCCGGCGGCGCATCTCGCGTGCGCCGCCGGGCGCTGCTCGGCACCGTCGTCCTGGTGGTACTCGTCGCCCTCGCCGGCCTGGCCGCGTACCTCACCCGCGACGGCAGGGGCCCATCCGAAACCCCTGCTCCACCGCCGAGTTCACCCTCGGTCTCCTCTTCGGCCCCTTCGGCATCCGGGTCGTCCACCCCGCACACCCGTCTCCGTGCCCTTCCGGTCCCGCCGAAGACCCATGACCCGATCGCGTACGGGAAGGCAGCCGCGGCAGCGCTGTGGTCCTACGACACCCGTGCGTACTCGCAGCCCGAGCTGCGGAAGGCTCTGCGCGGGTGGCTGACCACGGAGGCGAAGTACGCCGATCCGGCCTCGGTCGACAAGGTCGTCCCCTCGGCGGTGCTGTGGAAGGAGATGGCCGCCAACGGCCAGTTCGCCACGGCCAAGGTGTACGAGGGCCACTTCCCGAACACGTTCACCCGGGCCCTTCAGGAAGACCCGGGGGCGATCACCCAGGCGTACGTCTACGCCGTCACGGTCTCCGGCAAACAGGCGATCGCCTGGAAGGGCTCGCCCGCCGGCGGCGCGGAGAGCCGTGCCACCACCCTCGCGGTCCAGTGCTGGCCCGACATTCCCTGCGCCCTGGTCGGCGTCATGCCGTCCGTCGCGCCCTGATCCCCGTTCAGGAAAGGAGGTATCGCCATGGGAGTCTGCGACTTCCCACTGATGGACAAGGTGTGCGGAGCCGTCGACTTCGCCACCAACCCCGCCGGAACCGTCACCGACGGCATCGGCGCGTGGATCGCGAAGTCGATGGGCGAACTGGCGGCCAGCGCCGCCGATCTCGCCGCGAAGGCCGTCAACGAGACGACCGCGATCGACCTCAACGCCGGATGGTTCCGGGACAACTACGAGCTCCTGCTGCCCATCGGGCTCGCCCTGACCGTCGGCATCTTCTGCATCCAGCTCATGACCGCGGCCTGGCGACGCGACGAACGCGCCCTTGCTCAGGCCGCTTTCGGCACCATGACCGGCGTCCTCTTCAGCTTCTCCGCCATCGCCTTCACCACCGTCGCCATCACCGTGGTCGACGCCCTCTCCGACGGACTGTTCCATGCAGCCAACACCTCCGTCGACGACGCGATCCGGCGCGTGGTGAAGGTCAACGAGTTGGGTGCGATGTACGGCCTCGGCTGGGGCGTCCCAGCCCTGGTCGCCCTCGGGTGCGCGATCGGCGCCTTCCTGTACTGGGGCGTCATGGTCGCCCGCAAGGTCGGCGTCCTGATCATGGTCTCGCTCGCCGTGTTCGCCGGAGCCGGCGGTGGCTGGGAGGTCGCCAAGCGGTGGCGGCGCGGCTGGATCGAGGCCACCGCCACCCTGGTCGTCTCCAAGCTCCTGATGACGGTGGTCTTCCTGATCGGCGTCTCCGCCGTGGGCAAGAGCGACGCGAGCGACGGGATGGCCGCCCTGTCCGACGCGATGGCGGGCATCGTCGTGATGGTCCTCGTGCTGCTCTGCCCGTACGCGACGTACAAGTTCGTGCACTGGGCCAGCGACGGCGGCGGCCACGACGACCTGCACCGCACGGGCGTCGCCGGCATGGCGGTCGCCGCCGGGGCGGCGAAGACCGCGGCCACCCTGGCGATGCAGGCCGGCACCGGCTCTCCCGCTCCCCAGGGGCCGAACAAGGTCCCCGGCGCGGGCGCCGATGGCGTCGCCTCCGGCATCAATCCCGCCGGCGGCAACCTCAGCAAGGAGGGCATCGACGCCGGGCCGCCCAAGCAGCAGACCCGCTTCCGGTACGGCGAGGACCCGAACGCGACCGGTGACAAGGGCCGGGCCCTGATCCAGCGGCCCGGGATCCCCCCGCTGATCACGCGTCCCGGCGCGGACGAAGCGGAAGGGTCCGAGGGGGTCGCCCACGGCGTCACCGGCAGTTCCGATCATCTCGTCGGCGCGTCGGGACCGGGCGGCAGCATGACCTCCCTGCCGCCTGCCGGCCCCGCGACCGCACCGCCGCCCCCTGCCGGACTGTCGGCCACCGGTTCTCCGACGCCGACGAACTGGGTGTTCCCCAACCAGCCGCCGTCGGGTTCCTGACCCATCACCCCCGGGGCGGGCTGTACACCACGGCCCGCCCCACCCTGACCGACCAGCAGAGGAGTCCCCCATGACCTCCAGAAGAGCGCCGCGCACCCCGTCCTCCGCCCGCTCCCACCGTCTGGAACCACCATGTCCGGCAAGCACCAGGCCCCTACAGCCACCGTGAAGTTCCCCCACCGCAGCAGGCGCGGCATCCTGCTCGGACTGACCGCCCCGCAGCTGCTCGTCGCCGGCCTCACCGGCCTTCTCCTTCTCGCCGTCGTCCTCACCCGCGGCGTGGTCGGCGCCCTCCAGCTCATCCCACTGTGGGCCGTCATCGCCCTGTTCGTCTTCGTCCGCCACCGTGGCCGTGCCCTGGCGGACTGGGCTCCGATCGTCACCCGCTACGTCCTGCGCCGGATGCGCGGCCAGCTCGTCTGGCTCACCCGGCCCTCCCGTCGGCCGACCCGCGAAGGACTCCTCCACCTTCCCGGCACCGCCGCCAGCCTGCGCGTGGTCACCGCCCCCGACGGCCGGTACGGTGCGGTCCACGATCCCCACAGCGGCACGCTGACCGCCGTGGTCAAGGTCTCCTCCCGCGCCTACGCGCTGCTCGACCCGGGCACCCAGCAGGCCAACGTCAACGGCTGGGGACGCGCGCTGGCCGCGCTGGCCCGTACCGGGCAGATCGCCCGCATCCAGGTGATCGAGCGCACCGTCCCGGACTCCGGCGACGCGCTTCGCCGCTACTGGGAAGAGCACGGCCGACCCCACGCCCCCATGGCCGGCACGATCTACAGCGAGCTGATCCAGAGCGCGGGCCCGGCGGCGGCACCCCACGAGGCATACGTCGCGGTAGCGCTGGACGCCAAGGCCGCGCGACGGCTGATCAACCAGGCCGGCGGTGGCCTGACCGGCTCCTTCAGCGTCCTGGCGCAGCTGACCTCCACCTTCGACCAGGCCGCGAGGACCGCCGGGCTCAACCCCACCGGCTGGCTCACCGCCCGCGAGATCGCCGCCGTCGTGCGCACCGCCTACGACCCCAAGGCCCTCACGGCGCTGGACCGGTGGTCCACCGCCGGCCGTCCCGAGGCCGAGCCCGCCGCCGCCGGACCCGTCGTGGTCGTCGAGAAGGCGGACCACATCGCGACCGACTCGGCTGTCCACGCCACGTACTGGGTGGAGAACTGGCCGAGGACCGAAACGTCGGCCGGCTTCCTGCACCAGCTCCTGTTCACCGGCGGCGTCCGGCGCACACTGTCGCTCTCCTACGAGCCGAAGGGACTGGACGCCGCACTGCGCGACGTCCAGCGCAAGAAGGCCAGCGTGATCGCCGATGCCGCCGAGCGGGCCCGGCGCGGCCAGGTCGACTCCGAGGCGGACTCGATCGAGTACCAGGACATCAAGTCCCGCGAGCGCCAGCTCATCGCGGGCCACGCCGATGTCGCCCTGACCGGCCTGCTGACCGTCTCGGCCGACTCCGAGGACGAACTCCGCTCCGCTTGCGCAGTCGTGGAGACCGCCGCCGTCGGCGCCCAGCTCGACGTCCGGCCGCTGACCTGGCAGCAGGCCGAAGCGTTCACCGCCGCCGCCCTGCCGCTCGCGCTCTCCGCCTGACGCCGGCCCTTCCCTCTCCTCGAAAGAGCACCCCCATGTCCCGCACCGCCAGCCCGACCGCGCAGGACTTCGTGCCCTTCGCCACCGCCGCGCTCGACTTCCACCGCGCGCTCAACCTCCCCGGCGGCCCGCTCGTCACCAGCCGGGCCGAACTGGACGCCCTGCACGCGCATCTCGTCTCGGTGCACGGGCTGCTCGACGCCCACGCCCTCCGCGTCGGTCAGCTCGTACCGATCGAAGGTGACCAGCTTCGCGCCGCCCGCACCCGCATCTGGCAGGCCGCCGACCACGTCCACGCCGCCTACCACGCGGCGCCCCGGCCGGATTCGGGCGAGGTGCCCGAACCCGAGGCTTGCCAGGCCGGCCTGCCCGAAGGGGCACCGGAGCTGACCATCTGCCAGCGCCACCAACGCGCCGCACACCTGGTCCGTCGCCGTACCACCCCGGCCGAGCTGCACACGCCGTTCACCGGCCTCGTCCGCCGCTGACCCCATCACCTGCCTGGAGAAACGTTCATGCCCCGCACCCGCGCCAGCGCCTCTCCCCTGTACGTGCCGCACAACGCTTCGCGGGCCCAACAGAGGGCCGCCCGAGCCGGATTCGCCGAGGCCCGCCGCCAGGCGCGCCTCGCCGGAACACCGCCCAAGCACCGCGCCGAGCAAACCCTCGACCCAGAGCTGCGGCCGACCTACCCGCCGACCGGTCGTCCCGGTCCGGCCTCGGCCCGGGGCGGCAAGCTCCGCCTGCCCGCCCACCGGATGACCACCGCCACCGCTTCGGGGGCCTACCCCTTCGTGGCCGAAGGCGGCCTGGGGGCGGAGGGCATCTTCATCGGCCGCGACGTCCACGCCGAAGCCGCCTTCTGTTTCGATCCGTTCTCGCTGTACAGCAGCGGCCGGATCGAGGGCTTCACGAACCCCAACGCAGTCCTCGCCGGGATCATCGGCATGGGCAAGTCCGCGCTGGCGAAGTCCATCGCCACCCGGTCCATCGCCCATGGCTACCGGATCTACATCCCCTGCGACCCGAAGGGCGAGTGGACCGGCGTCGCACAGGCTCTCGGCGGCTACAGCATCGCCCTGGGCCCCGGCCTCCCGGGTCGGCTGAACCCGCTGGACGCGCCGGCCCGGCCCGCCTCCGTCAGCGAGGACGACTGGGGGACCGAGGTCCGAAAGCGCCGGCTGCTGCTCCTGGCCAGCCTGGCGCGCACCGTCCTGAAGCGCGACCTGTTGCCGATGGAGCACACCGCCCTCGACCTCGCGCTCGACCTGGTCGTCGCCGAGGCCACCGCCCGGGGCACCGTGCCGCTCCTCGGAGAGATCGCGCACGCCCTCGGCTCGCCCGAACACCTCGACCGAGCCCTCGGCCACCAGGCCCGACACCTCGGGTCGGCCGCCCAGGACCTCGCGCACGCCCTGCGCCGCCTGGTACACGGCGACCTCAGCGGCATGTTCGACGCCCCCTCGACGGTGGCCTTCGACCCGACCGCGCCGATGCTGTCCATCGACCTCTCCCGCCTCGGCGGCTCCGGAGACGACACCGCCCTGGTCTTGGCCATGACCTGCGCCTCGGCATGGATGGAGAGCGCTCTGTCCGATCCGGACGGGGGTCGGCGCTGGGTGATCTACGACGAGGCGTGGCGACTGATGAGGCACGTGGGTCTTTTGGAGCGCATGCAGTCCCAGTGGAAGCTCAGCCGGGGTCTCGGCATTGCAAACCTCATGGTCATCCACCGGCTCAGCGATCTGCTCTCGGCGGGCGATGCCGGTTCGCGCGGCCGGGTGCTGGCCGAGGGCCTCCTGGCCGACTGCTCCACCCGCATCATCTACCGCCAGGAGCCCGACCAGCTCGACGCTGCCGCTTCCCTACTCGGCCTGACCGGCGTCGAGACCCAGGCGGTGTCCGCCCTGACCAAGGGCCGGGGCCTGTGGAAAGTCGCGGGCCGGTCCTTCATCACGCAGCACATCCTCCACCCGGCCGAACGCGAACTGTTCGACACCGACGCCCGCATGTCGGCATAGGGCCTGTCCGGAGGACCGATCATGTCTGCTTCTCCCAGTTCTCCCGGCCTGGCCGAGAACCGGCCGCCGGCGGCCACCGACCGTCTGGCGTGGCGGAGGCACATCCCGGCGCTGGCCTCCGACGCCGCCGAGATCAGGCAGGCGTCCGACGCCTGGGACGCGGTCTCGGACTCCTTCTGCGACGGCGACGGCTGGCCCGTCGACGAGCAGGGATACGAGGACGGCAAGGTCAAACGCGACGCCGAGGCGTGGAAACACGTGGAGGTCTTCCTCGACCACGGTCCCGAGGTCTTGGCCGGCGTCCGCGCCGCCCCCCGTGGTGCCGACTACGTCGAGGGGCCGGCCAGCGAAGACCTCCGCCGACTGCGCGGGATCGACACCACCCTGGAACGGGCAGGACAACTCCAGCGCGAGTGGGACCAGATCATGGCCCTCATGGACGCCTCACTCCCCGGCTCCCGGAAGCTCTACGAGAGCCAGGCGGAGGAGGACCGCAACTCCGACGGCTGGCACTACGCCGACGAGTTGTCCATCCGTGGCCCGGCCCTCGTACGGGCCGCCGCCTGGTTGGCCGAGCGGACCGCGAACAGTCCTCGCGGACCGAACAGGCACGGGTAGCCCTCGCCCGATCCGCCTCCGGCCGGCGCGGGTCCCTGCCCGCTTCTCCTCCGGCGCCACCGGCACCCGGCCCGCCGGTGCCGGGGCGCTCCCGCTGACGCCCGTAGCACCGAGTCCCGGTGGGACCAAACCTTCCGACCGCCAGATCCTCGTGGACCACCGCCCGCCCAGCACCACGTGCCCGCAGCCTGCGCCACCGACCGCTGGAACACCCCACCACGGAGAAAACCCGTTCACCAGCACAACCCCCTGACCACCTTCGAGCGAGAGGGACCACACATCACCGCGTGGACCAGCACCACCTCCTCGCCTGCCGTCTCCGAGGATCCGAAAGACGATCACCGGTACGGCCACCTCACCGCTCCCCTCCGCCAACGCGGCCTGGAGGTCACCGTCGAGTACGGCCTGAGCGACTACATCGTCCACGCCGCCCTCCCCGACGGCAGTTCGCTGATCATCTCGCCGCCGCAGGAACCACCCAGCAAGGACCCCGAGTTCCCCGAGAGCTGGACGGCGATCCGCCACCGGGACACCGGGCCCTCGGTGTACGAAGAGATCTACGACTCGGAACCCGGCGGCCCCCACGCCCGGTACGGCGGGAGCGTCCCGAGTCTGCTCGCCGCCGTCGACGCACGCCTGGACCAGGTCGGCGTGCCGCCACGCCCCGAGCAGCAGCGCTCCTCACAGGAGCGCGTCGCCGACGCCGTGCTCCACCGTGCGGGTTTCATCACCGCCGTCTCATTCGACGGGGAGCGCTACCACCGGCTGCCCACGGCCATGACCGATCCGACCGAGCAGCGGCGGGCGGTGACCCGGGCCTTCACTGCGCTGCAGGACGAGGGGTTCACCGTCCTATGCGACTCGGCCCCGCTCACGTCCAAGGGCCGAAGTCCGATAGACCGAACCGCCCTGCCGGCCTCTACTCAGCCACGGGTGAGCGCTGCTCTCGCGCCCTCGCCGACGGCCGGACCACGCACGGTCCGCACGCGCCTGGCGACGGACCCTCCCCCACGTCCCGTGCTTCCACCCGCACGTCCCTCCACCACCCCTGGTCGCTGATCTCTTCCCGTCTCGGAGTACGCCGCATGCCTCTCACCAGCAGAACCGTTCCGGCCTCGCCCTCCCTCGTCATCGAGCCCGCACTGGATGGATCAGCCGTGTTGCCCACCTCCGCCGAAGAACTGCTTGCCGACGTCACCGTCGGCCGCCACCCCGACTACGGCATCGTCGCCGCGAACCCCAAGAACCTCGCCGCCGGCACCTGGATGCTGGAGCGGCTCGAGTTCCGCCCCGTCCTGAGCGAGCCGACCCTGTACGCCCTGACCGACCAGCAGCGTGACGGGCAGGGCCGCGCCACCCGGGCCGTCGCGCTGCTGCGCAATGCCGGCTTCCGGGTCGACACGGACGCCGTGTTCAACCCCTCCCTGGTACCCGGCGCGGGGCCCGTCCCGTCCCGGGCTCCGCACGCCGAGCCCGATGTCGCATTCGCCGAACATCCGCGGCTCGGCATCGTCGGGGCCATCGACAGCCGCGCCTCCGGACTCACCGGACTCGCCCTGGTCGAAAACGGCTGGCGGCACGATCGCCGCCTGGACATCTACACGCTGCCCGGCGCCAGCCGCGACGAGGCCCTGGGGAAGGTCGCCGACGCCACGCTGACCCTGCACCGTTCCGGGGTCCAGGTTGCGGTGCAGCCCCGCCTCGCCCAGGACGTAGCGGCCCGCCACCGCCCCGCGCCCGCCTCGTCCCGCGACCGTATCCACGGCGCTGGCCGTAGTTCTCCGATCGTGGCCGCCGCGCTCGCCGCCAGCCCGGCTCTCGCCAGTCTCCCCGGCAATGCATCGGTGTCGGCTCCCGCCACCTCCGCCGCGGCGGCCCGGCCGGTCGACCCGCGCATCGCGTTCACCCGCGACCGCTGACCCAACTCCCGTAAGGAATAGCTCCCATGGCCGTGAAAACCATCTGGCCGATCAACCACTCATGCGGCCACAAGGCCGACCGTGACCTGTCCAACCGGCCGGCCGACCGCCGCGCGGGCTTCGCCGAGTGGCTCGCCAGCCAGGAGTGCAACGACTGTTGGCGCGCCTCCAACGAGAACAGCGGGCAGGACAAGGCCGCCTGGGTGAAGGCCAAACGTGCGGAGGAGCAGGCCGAGTCCGAAGCCTGGTCACAGCAGTACCGGATGCCTCCGCTGGAGGGAACCGAGCGCGCCGTCCCCTGGGGTGTGCGCTGCCGCCACCAGATCCTGGCCGCCGCCTACACCGCCCTGGTCGTCGAAGGCGAAACCACCGAGCAGAAGTGGGAGGAGATCGAGGAGACCGCTCGCACCATCACCCGCGCCGGATGGTGGATCGACCAGCGTTCCTCCGAACCTGTCGACCTAACCGAGCTGCTCCAGGCAGCCACTGACGCCGACCGGCCCAGCGAGAACCCCTACTTCTAGCTGTCCGGTGCCTCCCCGCCCACCAAGGCCAGGGGCCGGGCGAGCGGGGCTTCTATCAGGGATCCCCGGCCGGGCCAAATCCCGAATCCGGCGGATTCTCTCCCTGTTGGCCCGGTCTCCAGGGCCCTCGTTTCTTCCTTCTCTTTCGAGGTAGACGCCGTGATCGCCCACCTGCAGCGCGTCAGCGACACCGCTGGCCTGCTCGCGTATCTGTACGGGCCGGGTGAACGCGGTGCCCATGTCAGCCCCCGGCTGATCGCTGGCGACAATCACGGGGCGCCGATCGAGCTGCTCGCCGAGCCGGGCTCGCTGTCCTACCTGGCCCATGCACTTGACGCTCCGGTCAAGCGGCTCGGGGCCCCGGCTCCCGTCCGGCCGACGTGGGTCTGCTCGGTCCGTTCCGTTCCTCACCGGCCGGACCTCACCGACGCGCAGTGGGCCGTCGTCGCCCGCCGGTTGGTGTCCGCCGTCGGGATCGCACCGGAGGGCGATCCGGATGCCTGCCGGTGGATCGCCCTGCGCAACCAGCCCCGTCAGGTACACGTCGTGGCCACCCTCGCCCGTGAGGACGGCGGCCTGCACGAGGGGTATCGCGACGCCTTCCGCCTCCAGACCGAGTGCCGCCGCATCGCGGCCGAGCTGGGGCACCTGCCCACCGCACCCCATCCGACCTTCCGTGCCCAGGAGACTTCTGTGCCTGCCCCTCTCATTACCATCTCCTCCGAGGCCAGCGGCAGTGTCGTGGCAAAGGGCGCCAATGATGATCTTTCCGCGATGATCCTCAAGCACGCCGGCTTCCGGCAGATCGAGGACTGGCACGGACGGCGCCACCGGCTTCCCACCACCACCGCGGTCGCCGACCGAGTCGCCATCGCCAGCCACGCGGCCGAGATGCTCCGCGCCGCCCGTTACGGAGTCGATCTCGCTCCTTCCCTGGACGTGGCCCGGATGAGTATTCCGGCGAATCCCCTTGGGCCCTACGCCGCCGGAGCCGCCCTCCTTCAGATCACGGACCGCATCAGGTCGGCCGAGAACGGGGCGGACCTTCGGCAAGCGGTCGGCCAGCTCCTTCACCCCGAGCACGGGGCCGTGGAACGTGTCCGGGAAGCGCTGGAGGCAGCGAGCGAACACTTCACCGACCTCGACGACGAGGCGTACGCGCTGGCTGACCGGTTCGGCTTCGCGGCGGAGTTCGTCAGCTCGGCGCAGTCGGAACTCGTCGACTCGGAGGACGAGCTGTGTCGTGTCGGCGGCCCGTCCCGGTCCCAGACCGAGACGCGGACGCGGTCCTCGGATCTGTCTGCTTCCCAGAACGCGGCGTTGGCCGTATCGCCCGCGGCGGCCGAGGCCGGCTCGGTCTTCGGTATCGAGTTCACGGACGCTCGTGCAGCTGCGCGCCCGCCGCGTGCCTCCGGTCCTCGGCGGTGATCGGGTGTTCTCCTCGTCCGCTCCATCCGCCAGCCTGTCGTGTACGCGTTTCGTGCGGCGTCACCGCCGGCAGCCCCGCCGCCCGCGAACGGCTCTCGTCCCTCGCCGACAGCCTGCCGGTGACACCGTGACTCCGCCGCCTCTGCCTTCCGGCACCAGACCCAGGACCGTTCCTGCGGGTGGAGCACGTGTGCCACGTGCTCCACCCGGCCTGGCCAGCCAGCACCATCAACTCACGGAGGAACCCTGCCCGAGTTCTACTCCAGCATCGGCGAGGCCGTCGGCGCCGCGACGCAACACAACATCCGGCTCGCCCACCGCAGCGTGGCACCGAGCTCCGAAAAGCCGCTGCAGGTCCGACACCTGCCCAGCGCTTCCGCCGACCCGTACTCCGTCCCCGGGATGATCGCCCGTCTCACCGACGACGCAACACCCGACGAGGTCGCCGGCATCATCGAGGAGGTCAACGGTGCGCTGGTCGGCGCTCTGCCTCAGCTGACCGAACTCGTCGCCGCTGCCGCCGACTGGACCCGTGTCCGTCTGGCGTTCGACGACCCGCACCACAACCCCGTCTTCGAGACCTGGACGCGACTGGCCGCCGCCCACGTCATGCTCCAGAACGTTCAGGAGCAGCTGGCAGCCACCGAGGACGGGATCGCCGCGTGCCCTGCCGAGCGGACCGACCCCCGATTCCACGACAGTGTCAACGTCCTGCGGACCCGGGAACTACCCGATGACGTCCTCGGATCCGACACGGTCTCCGCAGCGCCTTCCGGCCGGGATCCGGACGCCGACCGCCGCCGTGGCGCCCGTCGTTCCACGCCGCAGACCGGCCCCCGACAACCGTCGTCGCCGCCCGGGACCGAAGAAGTCCCGGCGCGCACCCCACCGGTCCGCGCTCCAGAAGGGCCCTCCATGGCCAACCTCGCCGACACCCACGGCACCGACGTCGAGATCTTCCCCCGGACCGATGACTTGGTCTGGGCCGACTGCCGGACCGGCCTGCCCGAATCGGCCCACCGCATCCTGCGCTCCTGTGGGTTCGCCGCCCCAGGCGACCCGGGCGATCCCGCCTTCTACAGCCTCGCGTCGCACATCATCGGCCCGGACCGGCAGCTCGCCTCCTCCTCTGCCGCGAGCATGCTCGCCGACCTGGGGTACCACGTCGCGATCGACCCGTCCCTGGCCGTCGGCTACGTCGGCGAGACCGTCAGCCCCGAGGCCCGACGGCTGGCCGCTGCCCGCCAGGTCTCCCCCACGGCGGCTGAGACCAACACAGCCACCAGCGCCCCGCCGTCCACCGCGCCGCCCCAGTCCGCGGCACACGCCGCCCCCCGCTTCCAATGCAGCGTTCCGTTCGATCCGCAAGGAGTAGGCCCGTGAGCTGTACGAGAGCCGAGCGCGCCCCGCCCCGCCCGCTCGCACCCCAAGGAACCACCCGTGCCTTCCCCGCGTACCAGTGCGCCGTCGACCACGACCGGCTCCGACGCGCTCCTCTATCTCCTGTTCGGCGTCCTCGGTGCCGCCATGGCCTTTGGCTCCCTCGCCTGGCTGACCGGCAACCTCACCAACTCCCTCGTCGGAAGCGGCCCGTGGGCCCCATTCCGCGCCACCGACGCCCTGCTGCACCCCGAGGCTCTGTGGCCGGCCCTGACTTCCACCGCGCTGCTCATCGGCGTCCGCGTCGTCCCCGGCCTGCTCACCCTGGCGCTGATCACCACCGGCCTGGTGCTGTGGCTGTGCTGGCGCTCCGGCGCTAGGACCGGTCTCGCCCGCAAGGGCGACCTGGCGCCGCTGCTGGACAAGGAGATCACCGCCAAGGCGATGAGCCTTCGGCCGTCCCTGAATGGCCGGGGGTGTAAAAGAGGTCGCTCCCGCCGACCGCGGCATCCTGCTCGGCACCCTTGCCCCCAGTCGCGTCGAGGTCCGCGCGTCCTGGGAGGACGTGATCGTCGCGATCATGGCCCCGCGCTCCGGCAAGACGTCCGGCCTCGCGATCCCCGCGATCCTCGCGGCTCCCGGCCCGGTCCTGCTCACCAGCAACAAGGCTGCGAACGACGCGTTCACCGCCACGGTGGACGCCCGAGCCGAGGTCGGCACGGTGTGGACCCTGGATCCCCAGCAGATCGCCCACCATCCACGCGAGATGTGGTGGGACATCCTGGCCGACGCCCGTGACCTTGCCGGGGCGAAGCGGCTGGCCGGGCACTTCGTCGCGGCGAGCGTGGACGAGTCGAGCGGCTCCGACTTCTGGTCCACCGCCGCGACCAACACGCTCGGCGCCCTGTTCCTGGCCGCCGCAAGCCATCGGCGGCCGATCACCGACGTGCTGGCCTGGCTCGCCTCCCCCGCCGATCGGACCCCGGTCGACCTGCTCACCGACGCCGGCCACGACGCGGTCGCCGCCCAGCTCCAGGGAACCGTCTCCGGCGCGACCGAGACCCGCGACGGCATCTATGAGACGGCGAGGCAGTACGCGAGCTGCCTGCTCGACCCGGACGTCGCCGCCTGGGTCACCCCGAGCAAGGACCGCCCCGAGTTCAGGCCCCTCGCCTTCGCCACCTCCCGCGACACGCTGTACCTGCTGAGCAAGGACGGCGGAGGCAGCGCGTCCGCGATCATCGCGGCGGCGGCCGACGCCATGATGCGCGCGGCCGTGATCGTCGCCGAGCGCTCCGGCGGACGGCTCGACCCGCCCGCCCTGTGCGTCCTCGACGAGGCCGCCAACGTGTGCCGCATCAGCGACCTCCCGGACCTGTACAGCCACCTGGGCAGCCGGGGCGTCATCCCGATGACGATCCTGCAGTCCTACCGGCAAGGCCAGCGGTGCTGGGGCGAGGCCGGGATGGACGCCCTCTGGTCCGCCGCCACCGTCAAGATCGTCGGCTCGGGCATCGATGACGCCGACTTTGCCGACCGCCTCAGCCGACAGGTCGGTGACCACGACGTCCAGACCGTCTCGGTCTCGACAAGCGAGAGCGGCAAGTCCACCTCGGTGAGCATGCGCACCGAACGCATCCTGCCGCCCGACGCGATCCGCGCCCTGCCCAAGGGCAAGGTGCTGCTACTGGCCACCGGTCTGCGCATCGCCATGCTCAGCATCCGGCCCTGGTACAAGGAACCCTCCGCCAAGGTGGTCGGGCCGGCCTCCGCCCGCGCCACGAAGGCGATCACCGAGCGGGCCCTGGCGAAGACCGTCGGCCACGACGATTTCGGGCTGTCGGCATGAGCGCGCCCACGCCGCGTTCCGCGCGGCTCGCGCAGTCGCCGGCCGTCCTGCGCGAGGGCCGATGGTGGCTGGTCGCCGATGCCGGGTCGGTTCCCGTCACCGATCCCGCGTTCACCACCGTGCTGGACGGCTTCGCCGAGGCGGTGGCCGCCGCCGACCGGGCGGTCGCCGATCTGCGTGCCCGGCCGAGTGAGCCGTCCGCTTCCAACACGCGAGGTCGTCGATGAACCCGCTTCTGAAGGCCGAGCAGGCGGTCCTCGGCGCGGTGCTGCTCGACCCGGGCCAGCTCTCACACCTGGAGTGGCTCACGCCGGATCGCTTCTACCGGCCAGCCCACCAGGCGCTGTTCGCCGCGCTGCTCAAGCTCCGAGGCAATGGCCACCCCGCGGTGGAGGGCGAGGGGCCGGTGCCGCTGTCGTGGGTGACCGACGCGGTCGCCGAGGCCGGCCTCCATGTCCGGGGATTGACCGCGTCGTACGCTCATCTCCTGGTCTCGGCCTGTCCGCGTCCGGCGCACGCTCCGGTGTACGGCCGCATGGTGCTGGAGGGCGCGATCCATCGCACCGTCGCCCAGCACGCGATCCGCCTTCACCAGGAAGCTCGCGCGGGCGCTGTGCGAGGCGAGGTCGAGGGAGCGCTGCACCACACGGACGTCCTGACGGGGGTACTCACCGATCTCGCCCGGCGGTGGGGCACCGAACCGCGCCCTGTCGCGCCCGCGACATCGCAGGCCCCCGACCCGCCTGCCCTTCCGCCGGCTCAGGCCGATCAGGTTGCCGAGGACGAGGAGTTCCTTCTGTCCGTCCTCGTCGAGCGGCCGGGGGCCATGGGTGAGGTGGTGGACTGGCTGCGTCCCGGGGATTTCGCCGACCCAGTCCACGGGCAGCTCTACCAGTGCCTCGGGGCGCTGCACCACCGGGGCGAGCCCATCGACCGGATCACCCTGCTCTGGGAGGCACAGCGGCGCGGCCTGCTGGCCGACGGCACGCTGTCGGAAGACCGGTTCACCGCCATCTGCGACGGCGTGGGGGCCGGTGACGCCGAGTGGCTCGGCAAGCAGGTGATGCGCTCCTCCCTCACGCGCACCGCAGTCGCCACCGCCCACGCCGTCCGCGCGCTTGCCGAGGACGAGGTCCTGGCCCCTGGACGGCTCATCAACCACGCCCTGTACGCGCTCGGCCCACTCGACGAGGTCCGCGCCCGCTGGCAGACCGCAAACGGCCAGCCGGCTTCACGGGCGCCAGCCACCGCTACATCCCCATGCGGGCCGCCGGCGGCGCGGGTGCACGCGGCCCTCACCCGCAGTACGCCGCGCGCCGCCCCGTCTCCACCGGGCCGGCTCGATCCCGGGCCTACCCCCACCGCCGCACGCCAGCGCTCGCGCAACCACAGCTGACACCCCTGTTCGCCGCTCCTCCTCATGTACGGGAATTCATGGTGACCACGAACCCCCTCGCCGACGCTCTGGCCATACGCGCCACGGCCTCGGCCTTCGACGCCCAGCGCGGCAAGCTCCCGGTCCCCGGCGACCCTCACCGCCTCCCCAGCAGCGTCGCCGTCGCCCAGCAGATCTCCGAACTCGGCAAACTGATCACCGAGCTGGGCGACGAGGTCCTCCTCCGCACCGCAAACAGGGAACACAGCTCTCGTACTTCCCTAGCCGTGTCCAGCTTCTCCGCCGCCGTACGGCCCGCCGGTGAGGCGGCAGCCGCCCTCGGGGAAGTGGCCCAGCAGCTCGCGTTCCTGGAGCGGACCGAGCACCTGCACGACCGGCCCGACAGCCGGGATGCCCGGGAAGCGGCGGGGCGGGTAATCGACGAGGCGCTCGGGACGGCGGACACGGCCCTGCGGGAGGCCGCCGACTCCCTGCACGCCGCCTCGACGACGGTCTCGCCGCCGTCCTCACGGCTCCGGGCCGCCCTCGGCCGGACCACCACCCCCGTGTACGAGGCCGTACCGGCTACCCCCACAGCACCGGCACCGGCGACGGCTCTCGCGCCCCGGCACGTACGGGGCCGGTGACATGTCCGCCATCGTCTCCCGCCCTCCGCTGATCGGGTCGCTCTGCTCCGGGTACGGCGGCCTCGACCTGGGCGTGCAGTCCGCTCTCGGCGGCGCGCTTGCCTGGCACGCGGAGGTCGACCCGAACGCCTCGCGCATCCTGGCCCGCCACTGGCCCGGCGTCCCCGATCTGGGCGACATCACGACCGTCGACTGGTCCACCGTCCCCCGGGTATGCGTCCTGACGGCCGGCTTCCCCTGTCAAAGACGTCTCGGTCGCCGGCCGCCGGGCCGGACTCAACTCCCAGACCCGATCGGGGCTGTGGCTGCACGTCGCCCGTGCGGTCGAGGCCCTCCGACCCTGCTTGGTAGTGATCGAGAATGTGCGCGGCCTCCTCACCTCCCCCGCCGGTTCCCCTGGCGACGTGGAACCCTGCCCGTGATGTCTGGGAGACACCGCAGGTCAGCCTCCTCTGCGGGCACTCGGTGCCGTACTCGGATCCCTGGCCGATCTCCGGTACGACGCGAAATGGCTCGTGCTTCGCGCCTCTGACATCGGAGCCCCGCACCGGCGCGAGCGGACCTTCCTCACGGCCTGGCCCGCCGGAGACCCTGCTCAAGACGCCGACCAGCAACATCGGCAAGAACGGCGGCTCCCAGCACCCGGCCAAGAGGAAGAGCGGGGGCCACGGCCCGAACCTGGCCGACGAGGTCGAGTGGCTCCTGCTGCCGACCCCGAAGGCGTCGGCCGGAATCAAGGGCTCACCCAACCAGCGGCACGGCAATGGGGACATGACCCTGCCCAGTGCGGCGGCATCGCTGTTGCCCACACCGAGGGCCAGCGACACGGGCACCCCGGGCCGTCGCCCCGGCAAGGGGTGGCGACCTCCCCTGTCGGCGGTGGTCCTGCCGCTGTGGGCGGAGCCGTCCCGGGAAACCGAGGAGTCGAGCCGCGATGGGGACCGTACGCAGGCGCCATCACCCGATGGGAGACACGCACCCGCCCCGCGCCGGCGCCCACCGACGCGGCCGGTCGGCTCCGTGCCGACTTCGTCGAGTGGATGCAGGGCCTCGACGCCGGCTGGGTCACCGCCACTCCGGGACTCGGACGCCCGGCTCAGCTCACCGCGCTCGGCAACGGCGTCGTTCCCCAACAGGCCGCTCGGGCTCTGCAGTTGCTGGCACCTCCGTTCCCGCGCTGTCCGCGCTGCGCGGCCGGGTAGCGGCTCCCTACCGGGATTTCCCGGCCGGGCCAAACCACGGATTATCCGAATCCTGTCGGGCATGTCGCCGTCTCACAGATGGAGCACGCTCTCATGTCCGACACCAGCCCGACCGCCCCCGCCCCCGGCCCTGAGCCGTTCCGGGTCTCCGACGAGAACCTCGACGACCTCGCCAGCGCCCTCGCCAAGACCATCGCGGAGGTCAGGCGCCAAGGCGTCATCCTCGACCGCCTCGGCTCCGAGCCCGATCCCGTACCTTCTGCCGATCAGCAGACGGACGGCGCTGCGGAAGCCGGGGCGGCCGGCATCGAGAAGGCCGACGGCCCCACCTCGGTGTTCATCCTCGCCCTGGGCGGCGAGGCGTACGCCGTCGAACTCGCCGCCCTCAGCAACTGGGTGAACCACCTCCTCCTGCCGGTGTACGGCCGGGAGATCAGCACGACGCGCCCCTGGTGCGCGCAGTGGCACGAGCACCCGGAGGCCGTCGCCCGGCTGCACGCCCTCTGGCTCGC
The DNA here is from genome assembly GCF_014656215.1 of Streptomyces zaomyceticus. GTDB lineage: Bacteria > Actinomycetota > Actinomycetes > Streptomycetales > Streptomycetaceae > Streptomyces > Streptomyces zaomyceticus. The sequence goes on from NZ_BNBZ01000020.1 coordinate 129,500, forward strand.
GTGGCAGCAGCTCACCGACACCGAGGCCGGCCTGGCCGGCCCTTCGACCTGGCACCGCGACCACCTGGACCAGGCCCTCGTGCACCTCCGCGCCCCGGACGGTCCCTTCGCCGCGTGCACGACGAGCCCGACCCGCCCCAACCACCGGGTCCTGGCCACTCCCGCCCCTGAGCAGTCGGGGGTGGCGGCATGAACGACGGCTTCGACTTCGATTTCGACCTCGACGAACTCGCCCCCGCCGATGCCGCGTCCGAGGAGGCAGTGGAGAGGTTCTGGTCCGGTGACCTGACGGCGCTGTCCCAGCACCACACCACGCCCAACGGCTCCCACAGCTTCATCATCGCCCACGACCAGACGGCCAGGTGGGGAATACCCGGCGCCCCTCAGGTTATGGCGATCGCCGTCGTCCGGGACCTGACCCGGTTCACGTACACCCTGGAGACGAGCCACCACGCCACGCTGCCCTTCGCCCAGAACTGGCTGGTCGAACGCGGCTGCCCGCCCGAGAAAACCGCCAAGATCCACGGCGGCTCCTTGAAGCCCGCCGACGACCTCACGGTGTGGGTCGAACGGCAGATCCGGGAGTCGGGCACCCGATACGAGGTCCTCGACAACCACACCTCGGACTCCGACCCGTGCGAGACGTGGACGCTGACGCGCGACTCCCGCGCCGACGAGGCACCGATTCGGGTCTTCCCCGAAGAGTGGGACCACGGCGCTGGCACGTACACGATGCGCGAGGGCGCCTTCGCCGACGCCGGCGCCGCCCGCTCCTGGCTGGACGACCGCAGCGGCCCGTTGCCCGAGCCGCCGGAGTACAGCGATGACAACGGCGCTGTTGTTCGGGCCCGCGTCGCCCGCATCGCCCTCGCCCGGTCGGCCGGTGCCTCCGCGGTGCCGAAGGCGGTCCTCGACGCCCCCCGTACGCCTCAGGCGGAACCGGTCCAGCGTCCGGTACAGCGGAGGCTGATGTGAGCCGCGCCCGCTTCGCCTTCCCCGCGCACCCTGACGCCATCGCGGACCTCCGGGAACTTCCCGACAACATCCGCGACCTGGCGCTGCTGGAGCTGCTGGAGCTGCAGAACCTGGTCCACGGAAATGACGACTGCCTGCCGCTGATGGGCCGCCTCGCCTGCTTCCACAAGGTCTACGTCGACCCCTCCGTCGCCTACCGGCTGGTCATCCAGTTCCGACCGGCCCCACCGACCTCGAACCACAAGCGCGAGGTCTACCTCGTCGCCGCCGGAAGCCGGAAGGACTACGCGGTCTACCGCACGGCCCACCTACGCACCGCCCCACAGCAGACCACCGAGACGGCCTCCGCCGACGAGGCCCGCGTGCAGGCCGCCCGGTCCCGTTCTTCCCTTGCCGCCGGCCGCCCGACGGCCTCCCCGGCAGATCCACCCGTAACGGCCCACTCCACGGCCGCCGCCTCCCGAAGGGTCCCCCAGCGATGACCACCGATCGCGGCCCGCTGTCCCGTACCGACCTGGCCGGCCTCCTCACCGAGGCCGCGCAGAGCGTCTCCGGAATCCTCGCCGCGGAGTACCCAACGGCCGCCAGCCGCTCCTACCTGCACCCCGTACTGGGCGCGCTGTCCGCCGGTCCGCACGTGGTGGGCGAACTGACCGACCAACTCGAAGAGTTCATGGCCGCCGAGCCGCGTCCCTCCACGCCGGCGGGTCTGTTCACCCTGGCCTCCTACGCCTCCGCGCTGGGCTGGCTCACCGAGTCCCTCGCCGAGTTGACCACCGCCGTCGACCAGATCTGCACGCGCGTGGGCATCCCCACGGAACCCGGGAACCTGACCTTCGCCGCGACCGAAGACGCCGAGGAGGAAGACAGGTTCGACTTCGCCTTCAGCCCGCTGGAGCTGGCGGCGATCCGCACCGCCGCTGAGGCCGCCAGCCTCCCACCGGGCGACTACGTCGACGTGCTTTCCCAGTCGCTACTCGCGGCCTCCCGGATCACCGACGCCTGCATGGAGATCTCCAGCGGCCTGCTCGAAGACGCCGCGTACGTCCTCGACGGGGCGGCCGACCGCATCTGGATCGGTGGCGAACTATGGGGCCTGCCCACTCTGGTCCGTTCGCTGCTCGCCCGGATGGAGGCGGCCGAATGAACCCGCGCGATACGCCCGAGCAGCCCACCTTCTTTCCCATCGGTTCGTTCGACGCTCAGCGCATCGAGGACGCGTTTTCCCTGATGGGACCCAAGTGGACCACCTGGTCGGTGATGACCATGGTCCAGGAGGGCCGTCCCATGCGGGTGCGGGATGTCGCCGCCAGGCTCCCCTTCGTCAGTGAGCAGCTGGTCGGCAAGCGGCTGGCCGCCATGCACGCCGATGGACTGGTCACCCGAACCGACAAGCGCCACGGGGCTCCGTACCGGCTCAGCGCCCTCGGCGAGTCCCTGACGCACGTGCACCGCACCGTGGCCGACTGGTCTCGGAACTACCTGTCGCCTGGCGCGATGGCCGAAGCCGAACGTGTCGAGGAGGCCGTACAGCGTCTGCGGCTGCGGCACTCCACTGCCATGATCCAAGTCCTCGACGCGGGCGGCCCGATGCGGTTCGTCCACATCGCCGAAGGCGTCGACCTGGACGTCAGCTTCACCCAGCATCGCCTCCGTCGGCTTCAGGCCGACGGCTTGGTCACCCGCACGGGCCCGCGCCACGACGACCCCTACGTGCTGACCGATGCCGGCCGGGAGGTGGGCCCCGTCTACGCGACCGTCGAGCACTGGAGCGCCCCCTTGGCCACGCGGTGGACCCCGTCGCCCGCTGCCGCTGTCTCGACGGCCCAGCGGACCCACTCCGCCATCCCGTTGGGGCCGGACGGCGCCCGGACCGCAGCAGCCCTGCGCCGGAGCGCTGCCGCACCGAACGCCCTGTTCAGCCACGCCTCGCAGCCACAATCACGCGTGCCGGTGGCCGCAACCGCTTCGTCGGCCCCGGGACGGGGCAGGTGATCCGGATGGTGCCGAGATCCAGAGGCGCCCCTCCATCGCCACAGCGTCCGTGTCCGCGTGCGCTCCGGCCCTTCACCACGCTGCGCACGCGGGCGCGTTCCCCTCCTCCCACACGCGCCTGGAGCTTCGACCATGTCCGCCCTTCCCGACCCGTCCCTCCACGAAGAGGTACTGGTCAGCCCCATGTATCTCGCCGGCTCTAACGGGACCGGAGACGCCGGCTTCGCCCCCGTGGCCCACTGGCCGCACCACTACCTCGACGACGGCCCCTGCCAGCTCCTCGTCACCTCTCCCGACCAGCGGATCCGGATCGGCTGGTTCGGAGACGACTTCGAGCTGTGGAGGATCACCGCGGCCGAGGAGGCCGTCGCCGCGCCCCGCTGGACGGCGACCTTCAACCACGTCACCCCAGCCGAGATCGTCGCCGGCTTCACCACCGCGCTGGCCCGCGACTACACCGAATCCGACCCATATGAGAACAACGGACGCTTCCTGCCGGATCCGTCTTTGTACTGGGCTGATGCCGTCCGGCCGCTGCTCGATGCCGGCTGGCGCCGAGGGGCAGCCACGAACGGAACTGTCGAGATCACCGCTCCCGACGGGCTGGCGGGTGTCGAGATCGACACCCTTCGCGGCGGACGGGGCGCCGAGGCCGTCATGCTGTGGGCCGGTCCCCGGGGCTGGGGTACGCGGGCGGAGGCGGTGTTCACGGCCCGAACTCCGTCCCATCTGATCGCCGCGACGGCGGCCGTCATGGCGAGTTCGGCCCCGGTGGTCCGTGAACGGCACATGATCCACGTCGAGATGGAGCCGCTGGTCACGCTGACGCCGGTCGGCCCGGCTGCCGATCCCCGGGTATCTCGCTCTCCGACTCCGCTCGACGTACGCCGCACCGCTGTCACCGAGGCCGTACGCCGTGCCGCACGCGCTCCGCGGACAGCAGCCGACCTCCGCATGATGGCGGCCCAGAGCCGCACCATGGCCTCGACACAGATGCGGTCGAGCACCCTCGCGCCCGTAGCTGCAGCCCGGCGGCCGGCCGCTCCGTCGGCTCCCCGGCGCAGCCGCTGACCCCCACCCGGACCTTCCCGGACGCCTCCTCCGCCCCTCCGGACAACAGGAGTTCCTTCATGCCCGACACCACCGCGCTCGACCAGGCCACTTCCATGATCGAGAAGGCCTGGCGTCAGCCCATCGAGGTCCTGGAAGTCCTCGCGGTGCGTCGCCCCTGCGACGACTCGCTCCTGCGCTCGGCCATGCACATCCGCACGGCCCTGGCCATCACCGACAACGCGGTGTCCGTTCACCAGGATCGTCTGCACGCCATGACCCGGCCCGGGTATGTGCCGGCCTTCTACGAGCTGGACCGGCTCGCCAGCTCGGCGGCCGACCTTCGCGTGGCGCTCGCGGAGAGCGGTGCGTACGTGCAGGCGATCCGGCGTGTGGTCGAAGCACGCGAAGCCGCCTCGGCCTCGGACCGGGGGCCGGCGGCGAACCTGTCCCGGGCCGCAGTCGCCCGCTCGGGGCTCGCTTCACATGCCCCGGGGCAGGTGCCCGACCAGCCAGTTCCTGCGGCTGTTGTCGTGCCGTCGGCGCCCTCACCAGGGCCGCGCCGCTGAACGGTCAGGCAAGGTCTTCGTCGTGGTGGGCGAGCTCGGTGCGGGTGCCCACCGCGCGGGCGAGCTCCTCCACCGTCAGCTCGACGTGCTGTCCTTCCGCGACCCGGTGCTCCACCACCGCCCTCGTCCGGCCATCTGTCCGACTGCGCGCCGACGCCCCACTGGCCGTCGGCGACCATCGCGATGTCACCCACGGTCCACGGCCGCCCGGCGGCGCGGATCTTGCGCTCCAGCCCGCCCCCGCCCAATGTCTGCCCGACTCCGTCATCCCTGCTTCCCCTTCGGTCCCTTACGGCTCGCTGCTGTAACTCGGTTACGACAACCCCGGCCGTCGTTCCATTCCCGTGCCGAAGGCGTTCTGGGCGTCTGCCAGTGATCAGTTCGCCCACGGCAGACGGGGCACCTCCCGAAACGACTACGGACTTCGGCACACCCCATGTCAACGTACGGGTGTCGGGAAAAACCGCAGGTCAACGAAGGGATAGTCCAACCGTGAACGCCTCCGCCACCCTCCAGCCAGCCGTCGTCGGCCCCTCCGTGGAAGACCGCCACTGGCTCTCCTCGGACCACTGCGCCACCCCGGTACTCGAACTCCTCTACGCCCTCGACTGGACGGTCGTCGACACCCCGGAGGCCAACGTCCACGCGACGAGCCCGGACGGCCGCGTCTACGTCGGCTGGCTCCCCGAGGACCCCGCCGCCTGGACACGCAAAATCGTCTGGCGGGTCCAGGTGCAGCCCGCCGAAGGCGACACGTGGGTCCAGGAGTTCGACACCAACACCCCCGCCGAGGCGGTGGCCGGATTCGTCGCCGCCCTCGTCGCCCACTCCCCGCACTGAATCGGTGAGCTGGGCGGTCCACCACCGGGCCGCCCCCACTCACCGGCACCTATTCGGGTCCGCCTCCTCGCGGCCGACTGGCCCCGTCCCCGCTCGCCGACCCAGCAGGAGGTTCCGAACGCACATGCTCCTGGCGACCCGTCCCCGCTTCCGCCGTAAGTGCGCCTTCGCCCGTCGCCGCTGCACCTGCTACTACCTGCCCGGTCAGTACGGCCGCCACGTCAAGCCCCTCCGCCGCCGTGCCGCGCGCCGAGCCGAAGCAACGCAAGTGGCAGGGCAGCCTCTCCGAATGACGGAGCGCCCTGACGTCCAACGCCCCGGCAGTGCAGGGGATCCTCCCCAACACGAGGAAGAACTCACCGTGCCGTTCCACGCCCCGCTCACCAACCACCACGCCGACGGCCCCCTCTGCCCGGCGGACCACAAGCACACCAGCTCCGGCAAGCCGCTGCACGCCGACTGCCCGGGGCGCTCGTATACCCAGGCCGTCTGCTCGTGCGGCGGCTGGGAGATGAAGAAACGAGGCAAGGGCTACGTCGATGAATGCAGGAAACGGCACCTCGCGGGGCACGCCCCGGGGCCGAAGGTCCTCCGGGACCTACTCCGCCTCGACGCTCACTGTCGCTCCGACTCCGCCCGCCCGTACCGCTTTCGGAGGCTTCCTTGCCCCAGCACCTGACCGTCGGCCACCTGCTCCGCCAGCTGAAGGACCTCGACCCCGCCCTGCCGATCCGCCTCGCCATCAACCCCGACTTCCCCTTCACCCACTACGTGGGGACCGAGGTCGTCGTCCAGGACGGCAAGGCGTTCATCCCCGACGACGGCCAGGAGGACTACCTCCCCAAGTCGGTGCGCGACGCCCTCATCTGGTCCTGACCCCTTCCCCCCGCTCTCCCGGAGGCTCTCATCTCGTCGCACATGATCCCGCTGCACGGCCTCGCCGTACATCCCATGCCGGACGGCGTACGCGGCGCGCTTGTCCAGCGCGTCTCCACCCGGCACGATGGCCCACTCGATGTCACGTGGCTCGCCGCCAGAACCCCGCTGCTCCCCCTCGGCCGCATCCGCCTCCACTGGGAGCCCGCCTCTCGCTCCGGCTGGAACGTCACCGCCCACCTCGGCTTGGCCACCACCGAGGTACACCTGGCCTCCTGGCCCGCCGCCCCGGACGACTGGCCGCGCCTCATCCGCCCGACCCTCCACGAGGTGACCGGCCTCTGCATCGCCCTAGCGTTCGCGACCGACGCCCTCGACCTCTCCAACCGCCTCGCCGAGGTCTGACCGAGAACCCAGAATGCCGCCCCTCGCCGATCAGGCGGGGGCGGCTTTGCCGTACGCCTGGCCGCACGTGCGCACGCTCATCGCCCAACGAAGGAGGAGGAAGACACCTTGGCCGACGACCGGCCACTCTGGGGATATCCGGAGGTCGCCGCCCACATGGGCATCAGCGTCCAGGCCGCCCGCAGCCGCAAGAGCCGGGGCAGCCTACCTGCTCCCGACGACGCCACTGTTCCGCACCGGCCCCAGTGGAAGCCAGCCACGTTCGAAGGCTGGAATCAGGTCGGCCGAGGATTCCGCGCCGACCCGCACCGAGAGCTAACCCCCGCTTCTTCGCCGGCGGGCTTGGGCTCGGACGCATCATGAAGAAGCTCCTCGCCAGCGTCTTCGTGGCTGCCGCCGGTGCGGTGACCGCCATCGTCGCTGCCGTCCAGCACGAGTACGGTATCTGCACCATCGCATTGTTCGCCGTCACGGTCGGCGCCTTCGGCGTCGTGCTGATCAGCCAGTCGCAGGACGCCGCGACCGATCACGCTGACCCGTCGAGGCCCTCGCGAACGAACTTGCTCTTCGGCTGGCCGCCGTCCGGCTCAGCATCCACCGCCTGGCCAAGGCGGGCCTGCTGAAGGACGGCTCGCCCCCCATCGAATCGGAACGCGTGAACGACTTCCCGATGCCGTCCCACCATTCCCCGCGCCCGAGAACACCATGCTCGGGACGAGCTTCGCCGGCGCCATCGCCTCAGTCCACAGCGGCGAAGACTAGGCATTGGGATGTTCCGCAACACCTCTTGCCGAGCAGCCCGTTACTTCGGATAGAGGAAGCGCACACCACGTCGTCGATTATGGCTACGGTGGGCGCGTCGTCTCATAAGGAGGGGAAGTGTCAGATCCCGGGTGGCAGGTCGTGGCCGACAGCCTCGAGCGCAAGTGCGCGGCGCCAACGACCGAGCAGATCACCGTCGCCCAGGCCCTGGGCGCGGCCCTGAGACAGGACACACCCGCGCTGGTCGCCGCTGCCGAGCTGCGTGTCCTGCTGCGAACGCCTCTGGGGCTCACGCTCGCTGGTGACTTCGATGACGAGGAGTACGAGGTCCTCCTCGACCTGGCGAGCCGCACCGGCCTGGCTGTTCCCGACATGGAGCAGATCGAGTACCGGGAGTTACTTAATGCCTGGTTGCACGTCGCCCGTGACTGCGAGTCCGCCGCCGCCCTGCGCCGACTGAAGCCCGCGGTCGATGATGTCGTTACCGCTCGCGATCGACGCAAGGGCCCGGATCTGTACGGCGAGATTTCGTCAGTCGGCGCCAACGGCCGACTGTACTTCCGTGGCGGCCACGGGCTCGGCACTGCCCCGCACCGGATCACCCGCATCGTCCGTCCCGACGAGGACGGATATGCCGATCAGCTCCGCCTGGCCCGCGAATACGTCGCCGCGGCTCAGAGCAACCCGACCCGGATCACCCGAGCCCAGGAGGTGCAGCTGGCCCAATGGCGGGTCAGCTTTCCGGCGACCCCAGCGGCGGTCGAGGCGCTGCGCAACGCACTGGAGACAGCCGACGACGAGGCCACGATGCAGCGGCTCCTGGAGAAACATCCGGCGCTGTTGGCCAGCACCGTGGTGGGCACCCACGACACCTGGGTTCGGCCCCAGGTCCAGCTCGGGAACCACTACATGGCCGACTTCATGATCGCCGGTCAGACATCGCTCGGAATCCGGTGGACCCTGGTCGAACTGGAGAGCCCGGTCAGCCGTATGAGCAACCCCGGTAACAAGCGGGCATCAACTACCCTGCGACACGCGGTCGACCAGATCGAGGACTGGCGCAGGTGGCTGTCCGCGAACCTGCACTACGCCCGATCCGCGCGCAACGCCGACGGGCTGGGCCTGCCGGGCATCACGGCAGAGGTCCCCGGCTTGATCATCATGGCCCGCGAGGACGCCGATGACGCGGCTGCCGACATCCGGGAACTGCATGCCCGGCGCTCACATATCCAGGTACGTACCTACGACTGGCTGATGCGCATCAACGAATCCCCTGACCCCCTGCGCCGAGACGCCCCCGAGCAGCGCGATCGGCTCGCCTGACCCCGGCCGCCACATCCACCCCTCCGGCTTCACAAACACGAGGAGCGGCCCGAGCAAATCGGAGCCGCCCCTCAGGCGAACAGAGCTGACGGCAGCGGAGCTGCTCCCATGTCGCTCGCTACGCCAGATAGAGGCCGGCGAAGACACCGTCGAAACCGAGTGCGACGAGCCCCTCCTCGACGCTAGGGTAGGTCGTTCCGTGCGGGCTGGCGATCAGGGCGTCGAAGTCGGCGCGGCTGATCTCGGGTTCGAACCATTGGTTGCTGCACCGGCAGCGGATCCAGACGTTGCGGCCGTGGTTGATAAGTAGCCAGTCGCGTAGGGCCCGGCAGGCCGCGCACGTCACGGGGATGCCGCCGAGGGCCATCTCGTGCGGGTGGCTGACGCAGCGGGTCGCGCCGGGGCCGTCGGCAGGCTGCGTCTCGTACTGGAGTTGCAGCAGGGGGTCGGTGCCGGCAGGCGGGACGGGCAGCGCGGGTGCCGGCTCCGTGGTGCGGTCGGTGGTTCTGAGCACGAGCGTCATCTCCCGTTCGAAGGCTTGCTGTTTCATCCGTAACAGCCAGTGGAACCGACTATCCAGGCATTTCGTGGAGTCCGGTCGGCCGATGGCCGACCCTCCGGGCGTGCTGATCAGCGGTGCGGTGGGCGACTGCGCGGGTTGGAGACGGCAGGGCAGGGCGGCGCGGCGGGGGCGTTCCGTTCGTTGGTGCGGTTGGTCGAGGTCTTGGTCGGGCGGGTGCTGGCCTGCGGGCGACGGGGAGCTTCGCCCTGGGCGGGGAGCTGGGCGAGGTGGCGCAAGCGCCAGACCAGGACGTCGTTCACATCTGCGGCGGTGTCTAGTTCGCTCATGTCAATGGCCTGCCGCAGGAGGACCTCGGGGTCGTGGCCCTCCTGCTCGGCCTGTGCGAGGGTGGCGACCAGGGCTTCGGTCTTCGTCGCCGTGCCGTCCGCTCGTATGTCCTGCTCCGGCAGAACCGTGCGGAGGGTGGCCTCGTGCTTCCGGCGTTCGGCTTCGGGCAGGGCCCGGCCTCGGTCGTGCAGGACTCGCATCGGGGTGGCAGCAGCTTGGCGGTAGGCGGCGCGCAGATGCTCGGCGGCCTGCCGGGAGGCATGGGCCTGCTGGGCGTGACCGCGAGCGGAGTGCCAACGGGCGGCAGCGAGGGTGACCAGGACCAGGGTGGAGACGAGCATGGCGGTGGTGCCGCCGTCCTCGCCCCGGCCGAGCGCGCCGCCAGCCTGAACGATACCCCGGGCAGCCGAGCGGAGAGCCCGGGTGTCGGCGCGTTCTGCGCGGACGTGGCTGCGGGTCGCCCGCTCGAAGGCTCGGGCTGCGGCAGCCAGCTCGGCGCGGGTGGCGGCCGGGGAGGTCTGGGCGACCGCGTCCAGGAGTTCTCCGACGCCGACGAGCTGGGCGGCGGCTTCATCGTCGTCACCGTCGAGGAGGACGGCGGCACACTCGGCGATGCCGGTGGCGCTGCGTCGCTCTCGGGCGGGCTGGGACCAGTCCGCCCGGCCTTCGGCGGCCGAAGGCGTGGTCTGGTCGGCGGTACCGTCGGCGAGGCGGAGGCGGATCTTCGGGAGGGACAGGTCGGGGGCCAGCTTGGAGCCGGGGTACCAGACCGGTTCACCGTGGCGGTTACGGTCGCCGGGCAGGGCCACGTTGTAGCCGAGCGCGTCGCCGGACGGGGCGTGGCGTACTTTCACGCGCAGGCCCGCCTCGCGGAGCCGGGTGAAGAACTCCTTCTCGTCGTCCGCTCCCGCGACGGCCTGGCGGACGGCTTCGCGGAGCGTCTCGCGAGAGGTCTCGGGGCGGCCGGTACGTTCGGCCTTGAACTTCTCGGCGCTGGTGGGGTTCTTCGCTGCGGTGCCGTCGCCGGCGTTGAGGCGGCGCAGGCCCATCTCCTCCTCAATGCGCCGGCAGACGGCCTGGGCCTTGTTGAAGTCGTAGTTCAGGCGGGGATTGCGCAGGTCGCCGCGGACCAGGGTGGCGACGATGTGGATGTGGTCTTCCGCGTGGCGGACGGCGATCCATCGGCAGCAGTCGGGATCACCTTCCGAGGCGATGCCGGTGGCGTGGACGATGCGCTGGGCGATGGCGTTCCACTCCTCGTCGGAGAGCCGCCGGTCACCGGGGGCGGTCCGGACCGAGCAGTGCCAAACGTGCTTGGCGGGCGCGCGGTCGCCGGCCTGCTTGACCCGGAGGTCGAGGGCTGCGGTGAGGCGGGCGAGGGTGACGTGCGGGTCGGGGTCGCGGCCGGGGTCGGGGGCGAAGCCGTCCCAGGAGCCGACGAGGTGCGCGTCGGTATGTTCCTCGCGCCTACCGGGGCCGTAGAGGTAGACGAGGAGTCCATGGGTGCGGGAGCCGCGTCCGATGTCGGGAACCATCACAGCCGCCTGGTCACCAGGTCGTTCGCCGCGTCGTCGAGGCGGCCGAGGGACTGGGTCAGAACGCTCAGTGCGTGGTCGAGTTCGCCGGGGCGGGGCTGTCCGCCGGCGTTGTGGACGTAGGCGATCTGGTTGATGTTGTTGCCGATCCGGGCCAGGGCGGTACGCAGGGCGGCGAGTTCGTCGATGGCCGTGTCGAGTCGTTCGTTGGTGTGCAGGGCGGTTGAACCGCGGGCGGCTGCGAGGCCGGCGGCGGCGAGAAATCGGGCGACGGTGACGCCGCGCTGCGCGGCTGCGGCGACGATCTCGGCTTTCTCGGTGTCGGAGAGGCGGGTGGTGGTCTTGCGGGTGCGCTCGCTCGGGTTGCGGTTGCGGCGGCGCGGCTTGCGGTCGGGGAAGGCGGGCGTGCTCGGGCTCGACTGCTCGCGGTGGTCGTCGCGGTCGGCTTCTCCCCCGGTGACCGGCGCCCCCTGGTGCCGGTTGCCCGGTTGGTTCCCGAGCGCCCTCGCTCGGGAACCAACCGGGCCTCCCCCGTCCTCCTGGGCGGGGGCAAGTGCGTGCGACGGCCCGTAGGACCGTCGTACGCGATAGCTTGCTCCGCCAGGTGCCGTCGTGAGGTCACGCTGCTGTCCGGCGGTGGTCACCGCCGGGTCGTCGGTGGTCACCGGCTCGTCTCCGGGTCCTGCTGCTGGATTTCGCGGACGAGTTCCTCGATCCAGTCCATGGCCAGGACCGGGTGGTGCAGGGTCCAGGGGCGATGGTGCTGCTCTCGTTGCACGATCCAGGTGGTGTCGGGGCCGGACTGGGCGCGGTGGAGATGACCGCGCTGGTAAAGAACGGTCAGCCAGGAGTCGACTTCGGCGGGAGTGGCCGGGTGGGTGCGCATCGGGTGTTCTCCGCTGTTGCTCTGGAGGGGTGTGGGGCGGATGTCAGGAGCGGGTGACCGGCTTGGGTGACCGGCTCGGTCACCCGCTCCGTGGTGTCCGGTCAGTTCCGCGTGGAGGTGACCGGCTGACCGTGCTGGGCGCGGAGCTGGGCCATCAGGGCGGTCAGGGTGTCGCTGGAGAGCGGGATCTGCTGACCGCGGATCGCCTGGGCGACCACCTTGCGGGTCAGCTTGTCCTCGGCCCTGACCGCTGACCGGGCGATCTTCAACAGTTCCGCGGTGTCCGTGTCGGGCCGCCGGTCACCGGGTGTCCGAGCCTCTCGGTCAGTGACCGGCGGCGGCTTGACCGGCGGAGTGGTGACCGCCGCCGGGCTGTCCTGGCCGCCGGTGACCGGGGCGGTGCCGTCGGGGCGGTCAGTGACCGGCCGAGCCGAGCCCGACTGTCCGGGCAGTTCAGCGGCCCCCTGCGACTGTCCCCGGTCATCGGTGACCGCGTTGCTGCCCACCGGGGCCCTGCCCCCGGTCAGTGACCGGGAGGCAGGAGACTGCTTGGCCAGGGACTGTGGCGGCCTGTCGGTGACGGCAGTGACCGGCTGACCGGCCTTGACCTGACCGACCGCCGACCCGTTCTGACCGACCCGGTCAGTCCGGGTGACCTCGACGGCGCCGCGCCGGTCACCCTGACCGAGGTGACCGGGGTGACCGAGGTCCTCGCGGTCACTGCCCTTGACCGGCCCGCGGGCGATGAGGATGTAGAGGTGGACCGCTCCGGCCAGGGCGAGCGGGGCGATGGTGGACAGCACCGCAACCACCGTGTCTCCGAGCCGGAGGCCGGTGCCGGCGACCGCGTCCTCGTTGAGCCGCACCGCGTGGAGCGCATTGGCCCAGATGCTGGCGGCCGTGGCTGTGCCGAAGAGCGTCCAGACGTAGAGCCTGGCGCGCAGCGGCGCGTCACGGAGGACCAGGAGCGCCCGGACGCCGTAGGCGATGAACCCGTCGATCACCAAGGGGAAGAGGTAGGTGAGAAAGCCTCGGATGTGGATGGCGACGGCCATCTGCTGCAGCGCGTCGTACGACAGCGCGCATCCCGCGCCGCCGAGGGCGATGACGACCGCGCGGTCCCAGCCGGATATGTGCGCCGTCTTCGGCGCGGTCATGGCGGTCACGCCGCCGTCCCGAAGTCGTCGCGGCTCAGGTGCTCGCCGCCGGCCTCGGGTGACGCGGTGGTCGTCGCAGGCTGGTTCAGGTCGCGGTTTCGCAGGGCGCGGCGGTGTTCGCGGTACAGCTTCTTGGTGTGCTCCTCGGTGACCTTCAGGAGCCAGGCCAGGCGCCGTGTGCTGAGTCCGTGGTGGTAGGCGGCGTGGACGACCGCGGTGCGCTCGGCGGTGGTGAGGTGGATATCGCGTCCGGAAACGGTTTCGTTGACGCGGCTGTAGTCGAGGCGGTCGGCGATCTTCTCGTGCAAAGGTCGGCGTTCCTCCTCGGTCAGTCCGCCTCGGATGCCATTGGCGTCGTTGCCCTCCAGAGCGGCGTCCAGGCAGGTGCGGCGGACCGGGCACTGGTTGCACAGCGCCTTCGCTGCGGTGATCTTGTCGGTCTCGTCGGGGTCCGGGAAGAAGATCTCGGGGTCTACCGGCTTGTACTCGGTGCTCTGGCAGACGGCCTGGTCTCGCCAGGTGTGGTCGCCGAGCGACCGGTGGCGGGCAGGACTGTGCGTCGTGCTGGTCATGCGGGGTGCTCCGATCGCTCTCCGCGCGCAGGGGCGTCGGCGGAGAGGTGCGCTGGGTCGGGGACGAGCTCGGGGCGGCGCGCGATGGGCGCGGCCCGGCGTGGTGGCCTGGGGCGGGTCAGGCCGCGAGGCGATGCCGTCTGCGGTCGACCTGTTCGAACTCGACCCGGGTGGTCATCTGTGCGAGCCGGGAGCTGACGCGGTCGCCGAGGTGGGCCCTAAGGTCCCTGATCGCCAGGTTGGTGGTGATCAGGGTCGGGAGCTCGTAGTTGTATCGGCGGTTGATCAGCCGGTACGTGACTTCCTCGACCCACTCGCTGGCCTTGGCCGCACCGAGGTCGTCGATGATCAGCAGCGGACAGCGGCTGACGGCCGCCAGCTCCCGCTCGCTATCGGCTCCGGGCCGGGGCCGCAGGTCGGCGTACAGGTCGGCGGCTGTGGTCGCGCGCCAGCGCACGCCGACTCCGCTCTGCACCAGCTTCCGGATCGCGCCGTACGCCTGGTGCGTCTTGCCTGCGCCAACGACGCCGGCCATGAGCAGGCTGGGTCCGGCGGCGACCTGCCGCCTGGCTCCTTGGTTGGGGGCGACGGCGGCCTTGGCGACGTCCCGGACCCAGGCCAGGACCTGGGGGTGGTCGGCGACGGCGGCCCGGTAGCGCGGGGGCATCCCGGCCGACAGGGCCTCCAGAGGGGAGAAGGGCTCGGGCTCCTGGGCCGGTGCGGCGGCGGTGGCGGGGTCGATGTTGCGGGCGGCCAGGATCCGGGCCACGCGGTCCAGGGTGCCCTCGCCGAGGGTCTGCGGTTCGCGGTGACGGGTGCGCATCACAGCTCCTCGGCGTAGGCGGCAGTGGCGTCGGACGGGTTGGTCCACGCCTGGTGGGCGGGCACGTTATGCCGGATTCCCAGCCGTGCCAAGCCGCCGGGGCGGGCGTTCATGGCCTCGTTGACCATGCTGGTCAGCACGCTCGGGTGCTTGGGGTTGCTCGCGAAATGCGCCAGCCCGGCGCGGATGTGCTCCGGAGCGATGCCTTCGCCAAGGAGCTTCTTGGTGATCCGGCCGAGATGTCCGATCACGTCGCTGGGCGGGCGCTCGTCACAGGCGGCGACGTACTCGCCGACGAGCTGGTTGGCCGAGACGCCGTCTGCGGGCGCCGTGCGCCCCGTAGGGACAAGGGATCCAGGATCCAAGATCCTAGATCCAGGCGCCGAACCCTCTCCGCCACTTCGGGGAAGGTTCGGGGAGGGTTCGGAGAATGAGCTCTGACCTGTACTTTTCGTTCCAGCGCGGCCGTGAGCGCCGACCATGCAGTCGGCGGCTTCCAGCTGATCAGCGGAGGCCCCACCCGTGTGTCCGGGAGGTGCCGAGGTGGTCGTCGCGGGCAGGTCGAGGCGTCGGGGAGCGTTCGGCGAGGTCTCAGCGAGTCCTCGGGGAGCGGTGGACGAGTCCCCGGTCCGCTTGGCGCAGGTGCCCTTGCAGGGGGCGCACCGGTCGGCGGCCTGGTGCTGCGGGCAGGAGGGCAGGCGCGACTGGCTCGGCTTGTCGATCTTCTGGTGCTCGGACCAGGTCACGATGTGGAGATACCGGCGGCCGTCGCAGCCGGTGTACCGGCAGATCAGGCTGGCGGTGGCGAGCTGGTGGAGGTCATCCTCGACGTGGACCGAGTTGTGCTCGGCGCGGAGGGGCCAGAGGAGCCCAGCGATGATCGCGGCGTTGTCGCGGTGGCGACCGTGGTCGTCGGACTGCGTGAGGAGCCCGAAGAAGGTGCGCTCGGCCTCGACGCTCACTTCGGCGAGCGACTCGGAGACGAACGCCTCCGGCTTGATGGTTCGGATCCGCGCCATGTCAGCGGCCCCGATCGACGGCGACCAGGTCGCTGTGAGTGAGAGTGGCATCGGAGAGGTCGAAGACGTGCGGCCGGTCCCCGTTCACCTCCGGCCAGACCCGCAGGATCCAGCGGGCGGCGACCCTGACGGTCGTACGGTTCGACTCCAGAGTCCTCCCGGCCTCGTCCGTCACGGTGGCGTGCAGGTGGGGCCACCTCTGCTTCGGGTCGTTGAGGCTGACCCGGATGGTGGCCGCGCCCGGGATCATGGCGGCGAGCTGGGCCGCGAGGCGGTGCTGGCGGTCGGTATCCGGGCAGGCCAGGGTTCCGCTCGGCATGGCGAGCATGCGATACTCCGTTTTTCGTAGGAGCGCGGTGCGGCGGTTCTCGTGCAAAAGCCCCGCCGCCCGCGTGATGCGTATGGGCACCTCTCGGGGTGCCGGCCCGGCGCTTGGGAGTTGGTAGCTCCCGGGCGCCGGCTTTTTTATTGCCGAGCCATGTCACGGGCCGTGCGCTCGCATTCGTCCCACCTCCTCTCTCATGCTCGTTCCACCCCTCCCCGGGGCACCGCCCGGCGGGGGGACGATGAACATATGTAGACGCCTGCGGCAAGTCCATCCCTGGCTCGTTGCAGGTCGCACCGGGCTCGCGACAGTCGGTATCGGGAGAGTGCTCCCGATACCGACCGGCAACGCCTGGGTACCGAATCCGACGGCGCGTTGCGCGAGTGGCCGCGACAACGCAGCATGCATAGGGGTCCCCCAGGGCTGGCACCATGGGGAGCCGGAGCCCGGCCAGCAGGCGCGATACGGAAACGTACGTCAGTTGCGGAAATGTATCAAGCCTGGGTTACAGTTGCTCGAGAGGCCGCCACCACCGGCCCGATCGCCACCCCGCAGGAGTTCATGTGCCACGTCAGTTCGACGGCAGCCGCCTGCGTGCTGTCCGACGAGGCAAGGACCTCCACCAGAAGGAATTGGCCGAGATGGTGGGCGTCAGCGCCCCCACGGTCGCGAGGTGGGAGAGCGGCCAGGACTTCCCTAAGGGTGAGAAGCTCCCCGCGATTGCAGCGGCTCTCCATCAGTCGCTCGATGCCCTCTTCCCCCACGACGGCCCGCAGGACCTCCAGCTCCTGCGCTGCGACGCCGGCCTAAGCGTGGCGCAGGCTGCTGCGATCATCGGCGCGAGCCGCGTGCCGGTGAGCAACGCCGAATCCGGCCGGCGTCGGCTCAGTGATGCTTACGTACAGCCGCTCGCACATGCATACGGGGTGACCGAAGAGGAGTTGCTGGCCGCCCAGGACTGCTCGTTCGGGCTTCGCCCCACGACCTCGCGTGACGAGCATGCGTCCGTACTCCGCACGGTCGGAGAGAAGATCAACTACCTCCTGCAGTACGGGTACGTTGGCCAGGAAGCGCCCTCTGATGAAGAAATTGCGCGGATCGTCAACGCGCATGCGGGCGTGGCGGCTGTCACCGCCGATGGCATCGTCGCCCTTCGTGCGGGTGCCACGACGGAGGCTTCTGACGTGGTGCGCGCCGGCCTAGCCGAGGCGCTTCAGGTCGACGCGGCCCTCTTCCAGGACGATGCCGAGGTCGACCCTGCGGCCCGCGAATTTCTGGAGGCACTCCGCTTTCTCGGCTCGATTCACCGGGGGCAGATCCTCGGCCTGGCTGCCCGCGGCAACGGTGCGGGCGTGTCTGCCGAGATGATGGCCAAGATCAACGAGCTCGTCGGAGAGCTGAAGCACAAGCTGCCAGAGGCGCAGGGCGGGGAGTGACGCCGTCAGCGGGTGCTTTCTCGGGGCTTAACTGTCTTAGGCGTTCCCCGTTGTCGACATAGCGTCTGATGCGGATCGTCGACCCTGCGGGGACCGGATCGCTACGAGCCTTTTCGGCGGCCGCGTCTACGGTCGGCAACAGTGAAGGGACTAGGCAGTGTCTTCAAATGATCACCGTTGGTGGATCATGGTGTCGTGATACGTCGCCATGAACTGTCGGACGCCGAGTGGGAGTTCGTCCGGCCGC
>NZ_BNBZ01000021.1 GCF_014656215.1 Streptomyces zaomyceticus
TGTACGGCGCCGGGGGCCGGCCGTGAGGGGCGAGCGGTGCGTCAGTGCACCGGGACGACCTGCTTCTCCTCGGCGAAGTGGCACGCCGAGAGGTGGGCGGCCGGGTTGTCCTGAACGCCCTGGAAGCGCTCCGGGATCGCCAGGAGAGGAGTCTCCTGCGAGCACTTCTCCTGCGCCTTCCAGCAACGGGTGCGGAAGCTGCAGCCCGACGGCGGGTTCGCCGGCGAGGGGACGTCACCGGTCAGGATGATCCGCTCGCGGTGCGCGCGGGCCTGCGGGTCCGGCACCGGCACCGCGGAGAGCAGCGCCTGGGTGTACGGGTGCGTCGGGTGCTCGTAGATCTGCTCGTCCGTACCGATCTCGGCCATCTTGCCGAGGTACATGACGCCGACCCGGTCCGAGATGTGCCGGACGATCGACAGGTCGTGCGCGATGAAGAGGTAGGACAGGTTGAACTCGTCCTGGAGCTTCTCCATCAGGTTGATGACCTGCGCCTGGACGGAGACGTCCAGGGCCGAGACCGGCTCGTCGCAGATGATGATCTCCGGGTTGAGCGCGAGGCCTCGGGCGATGCCGATGCGCTGGCGCTGACCGCCGGAGAACTGGTGCGGGTACCGGTTGATGTACTCGGGGTTCAGACCGACGACGTCGAGGAGCTCCTGCACCTTGCGGCGCCGGTCGCCCTTCGGGGCCACCTCGGGGTGGATGTCGAAGGGCTCGCCGATGATGTCGCCGACCGTCATACGCGGGTTGAGCGAGGTGTACGGGTCCTGGAACACCATCTGGATGTTGCGGCGCACGGCCTTGAGGGCCCGCCCGCTCAGCTTGGTGATGTCCTGGCCCTTGTAGAAGACCTCGCCGGCGGTGGCCTGCTCCAGGTTCATCAGGAGCTTGGCGACCGTGGACTTGCCACAGCCGGACTCGCCCACGATGCCGAGGGTCTCGCCCTGGTAGAGGTCGAAGGAGACCCCGTCCACGGCCTTGACCGCGCCGACCTGCTTCTTGAAGAGGATGCCCTGCGTCAGCGGGAAGTGCTTCTTCAGGTTGCGCACCTGGAGGATCGGCTCGCCGCGGCCCACGCGGGACCCGCCGGCCGCGTCGTTCTTGCTGAGGTCAGCCATGGATCGTCTCCTTCCAGAAGTGGCAGGCGCTCTTGCGGCCCGGGAGGTCCGCACCGTTCTGCTCGGTGACCGGCGCCAGGGCCGGGATCTCCGTACGGCAGATGTCGTCGGCCTTGGGGCAGCGCGGGTTGAAGGCGCAGCCGGTGGGCACGCGAAGCAGGTTGGGCGGCAGGCCCTTGATCGCGTAGAGCTCCTGGCCCTTCTGGTCCAGGCGCGGGATCGAGTCCAGGAGGCCTCGGGTGTACGGGTGCGCGGGGCGCCCGTACAGCTCGTGCACCGGCGCCTGCTCGACGATCCGGCCGGCGTACATCACGGCGATCTTGTCCGCGACGTCGGCGACGACGCCGAGGTCGTGGGTGATCAGGATCAGGCCCATGTTGTATTCCTGCTGGAGCTCCGCGAGGAGGTCCATGACCTGGGCCTGGACGGTCACGTCGAGAGCCGTGGTGGGCTCGTCGGCGATGATCAGGTCCGGCTCCAGGGCGAGCGCCATCGCGATCATGATGCGCTGGCGCATACCGCCGGAGAACTGGTGGGGGTAGTCGGAGACCCGCGCCGCGGCGGCGGGGATCTTGACCTTGTCCATCAGCTCGATGGCCTTGACCTTGGCGTCCTTCTTGGACAGGCCCTGGTGCACCCGGAACATCTCGCCGAGCTGGTAACCGACGCTGAGAACCGGGTTGAGGGAGGACAGCGCGTCCTGGAAGATCATCGCGATCTTCCGGCCGCGGACCTTGCGGCGCTCCTCGTCGGACATCTTGAGCATGTCCTGGCCGCGGAACAGGATCTCGCCCTGCGGGATCTTGCCGGGCGGCATGTCGAGGATGCCCATGATGGCCTGCGCGGTCACGGACTTGCCGGAGCCGGACTCGCCGAGCACGGCGAGGGTCTCGCCGGCGTTCACCGAGTAGTTGACGCCGTTGACCGCCTTGGCCACACCGTCGCGGGTGTGGAACTCGACGTGCAGGTCGCGGACTTCGAGCAGCGGACCGTTGTGGCCGGAGCCGTCGCGGGGCGACGGGACCGTCGCGGTGTTGTCGATGATGGTCACCTTTACGCCCTCCTAGCGCAGCTTGGGGTCGAGGGCGTTGCGGACGGCTTCGCCGAGCATGATGAACGCCAGAACGGTGATGCTGAGCATGATCGAGGGCCACAGCAGGATGTGCTGCGCCACTCGGATCTGGTCGACACCGGTGGAGATGTCCACACCCCACGAGACGGTCGGGGCGGCGAGGCCCAGGCCCAGGTACGAGAGGGTGGCCTCGGCGGAGATGTACCCGCCCAGAGCGATGGTGGCGACGACGATCACCGGAGCCATGGCGTTCGGCAGGATGTGCCGGAACAGGATGCGGGTCGTGCCGGCGCCGAGCGCCTTGGCCGCGTGCACGTAGTCGGCCTGCTTGACCGTGATCACGGCGCCGCGCATGACGCGGGCCATCTGGGTCCAGCCGAGGAAGGCCAGGGCGAAGACGACGACCCAGACCGTGCGCTCGACGAAGGACTGCAGGACGACCATGGCGCCGAGCAGGAACGGGATGCCGAAGAAGATGTCGGTCAGCCGCGAGAGCAGCGCGTCGATCCAGCCGCCGAAGTAGCCGGCGAGCATGCCCATCACACCACCGACGAGGGTGACGATCGCGGTGACGGTGACGCCGACGATGATCGAGGCACGGGTGCCGTAGATCAGTCGGGCGTAGACCGAGCGGCCCTGGCCGTCGTAGCCGAGCCAGCCCTCGGAGCCGATCGCACCGAGCTCCGGCTTCCCGAGGAAGTGCTTCACCAGGTCGCCCTTGGTCGGCGACGCGCTGGTGAACACGCTCGGGAAGACGGCGATCAGCAGCAGGAAGAAGATCAGCACCGACGCCACGAGGAAGTACGGGTTGCGGCGGAGGTCGACCCAGGCGTCACCCCAGAGGCTGCGGGCCTTCTCCTGCTTCGCCGGAGCGGTGACGTCGGCGGGAAGCGCGACGGCGTCCTCGACGGCGGTCGCGGTCTTGGTCACGTCAGGCATACCGGATCCTCGGGTCCAGGACCGCGTACAGCAGGTCGATGAGCAGGCTGGTGACGAGGTAGATGATCACCAGGATGGTGACCAGGCCGACCAGGGTGGAGCCTTCGCGCCGGGTGATCGACTCGGCGATGAGGCCACCGACACCCTTGATGTTGAAGATGCGCTCGGTGACGACCGCGCCGCCCATGAGGGCGCCGATGTCGGTGCCGAGGAAGGTGACCACGGGGATCATCGAGTTGCGCATCAGGTGCACGCCGATGACACGGCGGCGGGGCAGGCCCTTGGCGACGGCCGTACGCATGTAGTCGGCGCGCAGGTTCTCCGCCATGGAGGTCCGGGTGAGCCGGGCCACATAGGCAAGCGAGAGACCGCCGAGCACAATGGCCGGAGCGATCATCTCGGACACCAACTGGTCGTTGCTGACGTTCGGTTCGATCCAGCCGAGCTCGAAGGCGAACACCATCTTGATGATGAAGCCGAGCACGAAGACCGGGATCGAGATGATCAGCAGCGTGAAGATCAGGATCGCGTTGTCGGCGAGCCGGCCGGCCTTGAGGCCCGCGATGATGCCGAGGCCGATGCCGAAGACCAGCTCGAACGCGAACGCCAGAGCGGCGAGCTGCAGAGTGACGGGGAACGCCTCACCCAGGACCTCGGTGATCGGGCGACCGTTGCGGATCTGGTTCCCGAAGTCGAAGTGCAGGATGATGTCGGTCATGTAGTTCCAGTACTGCTGCCAGAGCGGCAGATCCAGTCCCAGATCGTGTCTGATCTTCGCGAGGGTCGCGGGGTCAGCGCCCTTGTCCCCGAACATACCCGCCACGGGGTCGCCGGGCAGGCTGTAGACCATGAGGAAGATCAGCAGGGTGGTCCCGAGGAAAACCGGGATCATCTGGAGCAGTCGTCGTGCGACATAGCGCCCCATCATGCCTCCGTTGAAATATGACAGCAGCAACCGACGGGCCCTCCCTCGGCAACCGTGACCCGAAACGGGCACACGAATGTCGTGGAAGGGCCCCCCAGCCACATACGTAAGGCGCCGAGGGCGGGGCTGACATCCCGTCAGCCCCGCATCGGCAGGCGGACTACGCTTGGGTGATTACTTCTTGACCTCGACGCCGGTCAGGATCGGGTCGCCGTCCTGGCCGTACGCCACGCCCGAAACCTTCTCGGAGTAGCCCGCGTTGACCTTGTAGTACCAGAGCGGGATCGACGGCATGTAGTTGACCAGGTCCTTCTCGATGGCCTGGAACTGCTTCACCGACTCGTCCAGCGTCGCCGCGGAGTCAGCCTTGGCGATCTTGGCGTCCAGCTCCTTGTTGGAGAAGTCGCCCTGGTTGCCCGCCGCACCCGTACGGAACAGGTCCGAGATGAAGTTGGCGTTCACCGGGTAGTCGAGCACCCAGCCGGAGCGGTAGATCGACTTGACCTGCTTGGTCTTGCGAGCCTGCAGGTCGGCCTGGAAGTCCGGCTTGCCGTCGCCGACACACTGGACGGTCGTGGCCTGGGTGATGGAGTTGCAGACAGCGTCCACCCACTCCTTGTGGCCACCGTCGGCGTTGAACTGGATGGAGATCTTGTTGCCGGGGACGCCGCCGCCGGCCTTGATGAGCTCCTTGGCCTTCGCCGGGTCGAACTTGGTGACGCCGGCGCCACCGTCCTCCTGGAAGCCCAGGACACCCTTGGCGACCCAGCCGGTCGCCGGCTCACGCGTACCCTGCAGCACCGTCTTGGTGATGGTGGCACGGTCGATCGCCATCGACAGACCCTGGATGACCCGCGGGTCGATCGCCTTCGGCTTCTTCCACTGGTCGGCGTAGAAGGCGATGGCCATCGTCTGGATCGCGGAGTACGCCTGGTCCACGGCACGGTCGCCGAGGTCCTGACGGTAGACCGGGAGGTCCTTCGGCGCGATCTGACGCAGAACGTCGACGTTGCCCGACTTCAGGTCCTCGTACGCGGCCTCGAGGGTGGTGTAGTTCTTGAAGACCACACCGCCGTTCTTCGCCTTGTTCGGGCCCTTGTAGGCGTCGTATCGAGTGATCTCGATCTTCTTCTTGTGGTCCCAGCTCTTGAACTTGTAGGGACCGTTGCCGACCGGCTTCTGGCCGCCGGCCGCGGGGTCCTTGTAGAAGGACGCCGGGAGCGGGGCGAAGACGATGTAGGCGAGCTTGTGGCCGAAGTACGGAACGGCCTTCGTGAGCTCGATCTTGAAGGTCGTCTCGTCGACGACGGTCAGACCGTCCAGCTTGTCGGAGGTGGGCTTGGCGCCCTCCGCCTCGGGGTGGACCTTGTCGAAGCCCTTGATGTCCGCGAACCACGAGGACAGACCCTGGGCGTTCTTGACGTTGGCGTTCCAGTTCCACGCGTCCACGAAGGACTTGGAGGTCACCGGGGTGCCGTCGTGGAAGGTCCAGCCCGGCTTGAGCTTGACGGTCCACGTCTTCGAGTCCGTCGTGGTGACCGACTCGGCGTTGATCATCTCCAGCGAGCCGTCAGCCTTGTAGTCGACCAGGGTCGAGAACAGGCCGGCCATCACGGCGGAGCCGTTGGACTCCATCGTGTCACCGGTGAGCAGGGGCTTCTCAGGCTCGCCCAGCTCGACGGAGAAAATTCCGTTCGGGTCAACAGCGCCCTTGGCGTCGCTGCCGCCGTCGCTCTTACCCCCGCCACAGGCGGTCGCAGCAAGGGCGACGATGATCGCGCCCGTTACCCACTTGGCGCTCTTGGCACCGCGCATGGGTTCCTCCTCATGAGTCCACTTTGTCACTACAAGAGGGGCACTCCGAGTTTCGCCGACACCCCTGACGGCTTTGCACTCAAGTGCCCCGAGTGTGCTCGTGAGTCGGCACTCCCCACAGTGCGTGACCCATTGACCCGAGCTCAATGGAGCCAACTATTAAGTACGTCCGGGCTGTAAACCACACTTAAGTGGTCTCGTTTTGACAACATCACCACACCCCCGGATACCGAAATCCGGACAAACTGAGCACAGACAGACACCCGCGAAACGGACCGTTAACACACGTACCGGAGAGCGATGGCCGATATGCGGACACGTGGCCTCTGAAATGGAGTTGACGGAAGTTGACGAAAAGCCCGGACCCACCCACTGCCTGTGGGGGTCCGGGCTCCGGTGCTGACGCCGTGTCGAACCGAAAGCGGGGTAGATCACAGAATCGTGATCTACCCCACTGTCATCGGCCGCATGCGGCCGAACTCAGTCGATCTCTCCACCGAGTTCGGCGGTACTACGGGTGCGTCGCCGTACGGCCGGCACTGCTCGTGCTTGGGCTCGTGCTGCCGGTACCGCTCGCACCGCGTGTACGCGTACCGCTCGTACCGCTAATGCTGCTGCTCCTGCGCGGTTCAGCCGTTCTTGGCGCGGGAGGACGCACGACCACGCGCGTTCTGGTCCAGGATGACCTTGCGGATACGCACGGCCTCCGGGGTGACCTCGACGCACTCGTCGTCGCGGCAGAACTCCAGGGACTGCTCCAGGGAGAGCTTCCGCGGCGGGACGATCGCCTCGAAGGAGTCGGCGGAGGCGGAGCGCATGTTGGTGAGCTTCTTCTCCTTGGTGATGTTCACGTCCATGTCGTCGGAGCGCGAGTTCTCGCCGACGATCATGCCCTCGTACACCTCGGTGCCGGGGTCGGTGAACAGGACACCGCGCTCCTGGAGGTTCGTCATCGCGAAGGCGGTGACGGCGCCGGCGCGGTCGGCGACCAGCGAACCGTTGTTACGGGTCGTCAGCGTGCCGAACCACGGCTCGTGGCCCTCGTGGATCGAGTGGGCGATGCCCGTACCGCGGGTGTTGGTCAGGAACTCCGTACGGAAGCCGATGAGGCCACGGGACGGAACGACGAACTCCATGCGGACCCAGCCGGAGCCGTGGTTCGACATGTTGTCCATGCGGCCCTTGCGGACACCCATGAGCTGCGTGACCGCGCCCATGTGCTCCTCGGGCACGTCGACCGTGAGGCGCTCGACGGGCTCGTGCGTCTTGCCGTCGACCTCCTTGGTGACGACCTGCGGCTTGCCGATGGTGAGCTCGAAGCCCTCGCGGCGCATCTGCTCGACCAGGATGGCGAGCGCGAGCTCACCACGGCCCTGGACCTCCCAGGCGTCCGGGCGCTCGGTGTCGAGCACGCGGAGCGAGACGTTACCGATCAGCTCGCGGTCGAGGCGGTCCTTGACCTGACGGGCGGTGACCTTGCGCTGCTTGACCGCGGCCTTGGCGTCCGCGCCCTTGCCGGTGCCACCGCGGCCGACGAGCGGCGAGGTGTTGGTGCCGATGGTCATGGAGATGGCCGGCTGGTCGACCGTGATCAGCGGAAGCGCGATCGGGTTCTCCGGGTCGGCCAGGGTCTCGCCGATCATGATGTCGGGGATACCGGCGACGGCGCAGATGTCGCCGGGGCCGGCGACCTCGGCCGGCTTGCGGGTGAGCGCCTCGGTCATCATCAGCTCGGTGATGCGGACGTTGGAGATCGTGCCGTCCCGCTTGATCCACGCGACCGTCTGGCCCTTGCGCAGCTCGCCCTGCTCGACGCGGAGCAGCGCGATACGGCCGAGGAAGTTGTCGGCGTCCAGGTTGGTGACGTGGGCCTGGAGCGGGGCCTCCTCGTCGTACACCGGGGCCGGGACGTGCTCCAGGATGGCGCTGAAGAACGGCTCCAGGCTGTCGCTGTCCGCGGGGACCGTGCCGTTCTCCGGCTTGGTCAGCGAGGCGATGCCGTCACGGCCGCAGGCGTAGACGATCGGGAACTCGATCTGGTCCTCGTCCGCGTCCAGGTCGAGGAAGAGGTCGTAGGTCTCGTTGACGACCTCGTCGATCCGGGAGTCCGGGCGGTCCGTCTTGTTGATGCAGAGGATGACGGGCTTGCGCTGCTGGAGGGCCTTGCGCAGCACGAAGCGGGTCTGCGGGAGCGGACCCTCGGAGGCGTCCACGAGGAGGACGACCGCGTCCACCATCGAGAGACCGCGCTCGACCTCGCCACCGAAGTCGGCGTGGCCGGGGGTGTCGATGATGTTGATCGTGATCGGGGCCCCGCCGTCCTTGGGGTGATACTTCACCGCCGTGTTCTTGGCGAGGATCGTGATGCCCTTCTCACGCTCCAGGTCGTTCGAGTCCATCATGCGGTCGTCGAGCTGCTGGTGGGCGGCGAAGGCACCGGCCTGCTTGAGCATGGCGTCGACGATGGTCGTCTTGCCATGGTCGACGTGGGCGACGATGGCGACGTTACGGATGTCGTGGCGCGTGGGCATGGGTGCTTGCGCTTCTCTCGGATCGTGGGATGCGGCGTCAGTTCCTCGTACGCCCGCCGGGCGGACGCGCCACGGCTATGTCCTATGGTACGGGGCTGCCGCGCAAGGGGCTTCCCCGCCCGGATCCGAGAGGGTCCATCGGGGTGTTTCGCCGCCGCGCCCGGGGTGTGGCGCGGCGGTGGTACGACTGCGGTACGACGGCGGTGCACGTGCGGGGCGACTGCGAGTGACAGCGGGACGGGCCGGGTCAAAGGGCCGACGCGATCCTGCCCGCCGGGATCACCGGCGGGCAAGGAAATTGAGCTGGTTCTGAGGTTGTGACCAGTGCTTTCAGAGCTTTCAGGGGGTTCGGCTGTTTCGTTCGGCGCCCTTGGAGGTCTCGGCCTTCTTGAAGCCGATGTCCTGGTAGCGGGGACCGGCGAGACCCCAGGCTCCGGCGTTCACCAGATCGGCCTTGGCGGCGACGAGCTGGGGGCGCTGATAGAGGGGAATGGAACCGGCCGCGGCCCAGATCCGGGCGTCCGCCTGGCGGACGAGCTCGCGGGCCTCCTCCTCGTCGAGCGTCCCCGCCGCCTGGTCGAAGAGCTGGTCGATGCGGTCGGTGCCGACCCGCGAGTAGTTCTGCTCGACCAGGAGCGAGCCGTCCGAGGCGGGCTCGGGCTTGGCGAAGATCGGCCGGGCGTCGGTGGCCGGGAAGGCGGAGGCCGGCCAGGAGTAGAGGGCCAGGTCGTAGTCGCCCGAGGCGACGTGGTCCTTGAAGAAGCTCTCGTCGGAGACCTTGGTGACCTCGGTGCGGATGCCGACGGCGTCGAGCATCCGGACGATCCGGTCGCCGACCGCCCGCAGCGATTCGGAGCCGGGGCCGGAGGGCAGGACGAAGCGGAGGCTGAGCGCCTTGCCGTCCTTGCCGAGGGCCCGGGCGGCGTCGGGTGCCGTCACGGGGGCGGCGGTGCCGCGCGGGGCGTAGGCCCCGGCGACGCCCTTGTCCGTCCCGGAGACCGGCAGGGCGGCGCGGGCGCCGGAGCCCGTCCCGGTGTCGAGGGCCTCGGCCCGGGCGAGGAGTGCGGCGCTCTGGCGGGCGGCGGCGGGGGCCGGGGCGAGGATGCCGGTGGCGCTCTCGGCGCCGGCGGCGGGTGCGGGAACGGTTCGGCGCTCGCCGGGCTTGTCGTCGCCGACGATGTAGAGGCCCTCGTCGGAGGCGGTGTCGCCCGCCTCCTTCTTCTTGGCGTCGGTGGTTCCCTCGGCCTTGGCGGCCTCCTTCGCCGCCTCTTCCTTCGCCGCGTCCTCCTTGGTGCCGGTCGCCTTGTCGGCCGTCTTGCCGTTCGCCTTCTCCGCGGCCTTCCGCTCGGCCTCGCTGCCCGCCTTGGTGCCCGCGTCCGCGGGCTTCCTGACCGCGCCGCCGGGGACCCAGCCGGCGTCGGCGAGGAGCGCCCTCGCCTCCTCGGTGTCCTGGCTTCCGAGGGCGTCACTGCTGTCCGCGTACGCGGCCTGGCCGGCCAGGGCCAGATGGCTGCCGGGGGGCTTCGCCGGGAGTCCGAGCGGCTTGAGGACGGATTCGGCCAGTTCCTGGCGGTTGATGGCTCGGGCAACCGCGCGCCGTACCCGCTCGTCGGCGAGCGGCCCGGACTCGCCGTTCAGCGAGAGCTGGGTGTAGGCGGGCTCCAGGGACTTGCGGACCACGTACTTCGCCAGGGTGTCCTGGGCGCTCGCGTACACGGCGATGGCCTGCTGGTTCTTGGTGCGGGCGGCCTGGACCTCGGCCGCCTTCTCCTCGTCGGAGCCATGGGCCAGTGCCCAGGACTTCAGGGCCTTGGAGGGGGTGATCGAGGATCCGGGGCCGTGGGCGAGGGCGGCCTGGGCGCCGTTGCGTCCGGCGCGGGCGTCCCGGAGCGCGAGGGCGATCCGCTCGGCGGTGGACCGGTCGATTTCGGCCAGGTCGAGGGTGCCGGCGGCGAGGGAGGCCGCCCGGTCGGCGCGCGGGACGGCCGTGAGGACGACGCTGTCGAGCTTGGCGGGCTGTCCCCACCAGCGGGGGTTGCGGGTGAGGGTGACGGTGCTGCTCTTGCGGTCGATCGCCTTCAGGAGGAACGGTCCTGCAGTGGCCTTGAGGGTGGTGCGGGCCCCGTCGTTGAAGGTGTTCGGGGCGCCCATCACCTGCTTCGGATAGAGCGGGGTGAAGAGGGACTTCCAGTCGGAGTAGGGCTTGGCGAAGGTGACCCGTACCTCCAGGTCGTTCTTGCCCCGCTCGATCTTCTCGATCCGCTCGTAGCCGGAGTTGCGGGCGGTCCAGTACGCGGTGTCGCGCCCGCTCAGCGCCCGCCACTGGGCCACGAAGTCCGGAGCCCCGATCTCCCGGCCGTCGCTCCACACCGCCTGCTGGTTGAGCTTGTAGAGGACGACCTGCTTCGGCTCCGTCTCGACGACCTGCGCGGACTCCAGGTAGTCGGCGTTCCGCTGCGGTCTGCCCCGCGCGTCGAGCGTGTAGAGGGAGGGGAGCACGGCCCCGGCGATCCGGGAGGTGGTGCCGTCGGCGTCGGCCTGGAAGCTGTTGAGGGTGCTGGGCAGCGCGTCGACGGCCCAGCGCAGGGTGCCGCCGTCGGCGACCTTGTCGCGTGCGGCGGGCGCGTTGTCCTGGGCCGCGGCCGGGGCCTCGTCCGCCTCGTCGCCGGAGCTGCATCCGGCGAGGACGGTGACGGCGAGGACGGCGCTGGTGAGGGTGGCGACGGAGCGCAGCGTGCGGGAGCGGGGGCTCCTGGAGCATGTCCTCCCGCGAGGGGCGCCGATCTGGGACATGACTTGTACCCCTTCGTCCAGATTCATTCCATTTGGAGATGATCACACCTATTGCTCATACACTGAAAAGGACGGAGCGGATCCGGCCACGGCGACACGGCGGCACGTCCGGGAAACCCCACTCGTGCGGCCCAACCCGCCGGAAGAGGAGCGCTCCGGACGAGTGGAATCCCGTGCACATGGCTTCCCAAGCGGGAATGTGACGCGCGACACTCCTGCCGAAGCCGCTCGCGGAAGTGAGGGCAACCATGTCCGTTCAGGACGATCTGGCAGCCGTCAAGCGCTGCCTCGAAGACCTGGTGCGCACCGTCGGACAGCTGGAGCGCTCCGTCACGGCGGAGCGGGGCTCACCCCCGGAACCGGCCGGCCGACGCCCCGAGAACCTGGTGACCATCCCCGACACCCCGTACGACAGCGGGCTGTGGACGGACACGGACGACGAGGGACTGGGAGCACGCGACCGCCACGCACCCTGAGCAGCCACGGGAGCCCACCGGAGCCACGGGCCGGCTCCCGCCGTGGACCGCCACGCGCCGCAGGACGTACCGGCAACCGACCGTAGGAGGGCCTGTTGGCCACAGGTACGGAACCCCCGGGAACCGACCGCACCGCGACGGGCGTGCGCTCCCCGGGGCGCGCCGCGATCGCCGCCCGCCATCTGCGCACCGACCGCTGGTGGCTCTCCCCCGCCGCCACCGCCGCCGGACTGCTCGCCTTCGTCGCCTACTCGACCTGGCGGGCCTTCGCCAACGCCGACTACTACGCCGCCCCCTACGTCTCGCCGTTCTACTCGCCCTGTCTGGCGGAGAACTGCGTCCCCATGCGCGGCGGACCGAACTGGGAGATCTTCGGCAGCTGGTGGGGGCTCTCCCCCGCCCTGCTGATCCTGGTCTTCCCGCTCGGTTTCCGGCTGACCTGCTACTACTACCGGAAGGCGTACTACCGGGGGTTCTGGGCGGCTCCCCCCGCCTGCGCGGTCGCCGAGCCCCACCGGACCTACACCGGCGAGACCCGCTTCCCGCTCCTCCTGCAGAACCTCCACCGGTACTTCTTCTACGCCGCGCTGCCGGTGGCCGGAATCCTCACGTACGACACCGCGCTCACCTTCCGGAACGCCGACTACGCCTGGGGCCACGCGGGGTTCGGGACGCTCCTCTTCCTCGTCAACATCACCCTCATCTGGGCCTACACCCTCTCCTGCCACTCCTGCCGGCACATCGTCGGCGGCCGGCTGAAGCACTTCTCGAAACACCCCGTCCGCTACCGGCTGTGGACCTGGGTGGGCCGGCTGAACGCCCGCCACATGCTCCTCGCCTGGGCCTCCCTGATCAGCGTCGCCCTCTGCGACCTGTACGTGTACCTCCTCGCCACCGGCACCTTCGACGACCCGAGGTTCTTCTGAGATGACGCACGTCGAGCGAGAGCAGTGGGACGTGATCGTGGTCGGCGCGGGCGGCGCCGGCCTGCGGGCCGCGATCGAGGCACGCCGCGCGGGCGCCCGCACGGCGGTCGTCTGCAAGTCCCTCTTCGGCAAGGCGCACACCGTGATGGCGGAGGGCGGCATCGCCGCCTCCATGGCCAACGTCCACCCGCAGGACGACTGGAAGACCCACTTCCGCGACACCATGCGCGGCGGGAAGTTCCTCAACCAGTGGCGGATGGCCGAACTGCACGCCCAGGAGGCCCCCGAGCGGGTCTGGGAGCTGGAGACCTGGGGCGCGCTCTTCGACCGCACCCCCGACGGCCGGATCTCGCAGCGCAACTTCGGCGGTCACGAGTACCCGCGGCTCGCGCACGTCGGCGACCGCACCGGCCTCGAACTGCTCCGCACCCTCCAGCAGAGGTCCGTCGGGCTCCAGCAGGAGGACCATCGCGAAACGGGCGACCACGAGGCACGTCTGAAGGTCTTCCAGGAGTTCACCGTCACCCGGATCCTCAAGGACGGGGACGGCCGGGTCTCCGGGGTCTTCTGCTACGAGCGGGAGAGCGGACGCTTCCTCGTCCTGGAGGCGCCCTCGGTCGTCCTCGCCACCGGCGGCATCGGCAAGTCCTTCAAGGTGACCTCGAACTCCTGGGAGTACACGGGCGACGGGCACGCGCTCGCCCTGCTCGCCGGGGCGCCGCTGGTGCACATGGAGTTCGTGCAGTTCCATCCGACCGGCATGGTCTGGCCGCCGTCGGTCAAGGGCATCCTCGTCACCGAGTCCGTACGCGGAGACGGCGGCGTTCTCCGGAACTCCGAGGGCCGGCGCTTCATGTTCGACTACGTCCCCGATGTCTTCAAGGAGAAGTACGCGGAGACGGAGGAGGAGGGCGACCGCTGGTACGAGGACCCCGACCACAACCGGCGCCCGCCCGAGCTGCTGCCGCGCGACGAGGTGGCCCGGGCCATCAACTCCGAGGTGAAGGCGGGGCGCGGCTCCCCGCACGGCGGGGTGTTCCTGGACGTGTCGACCCGGATGCCCGCCGAGACGATCAAGCGCCGGCTGCCCTCGATGTACCACCAGTTCAAGGAACTGGCGGATGTCGACATCACGGCGGAGGCGATGGAGGTCGGGCCGACCTGCCACTACGTGATGGGCGGGGTAGCCGTCGACTCGGAGACCGCCGCGACCGTGGGCGTGCCGGGGCTCTTCGCGGCCGGCGAGGTGGCCGGCGGCATGCACGGCTCCAACCGGCTCGGCGGGAACTCCCTCTCCGACCTGCTGGTCTTCGGCCGGCGCGCCGGACTCCACGCCGCGCAGTACGCGCTCTCGGGCGCCGGCGGCGGAGTGGTGGCGGCCCAGGTCGATGCCGCGGCGGCGGAGGCACTCGCCCCGTTCGGCTCCCCCGACGGGCACGCCCCGGAGAATCCGTACACCCTGCACCAGGAGCTCCAGCAGACCATGAACGACCTCGTCGGGATCATCCGGCGGGAGGGCGAGATGGCCGAGGCCCTGGAACGGATCGCCGCCCTGCGGGCGCGGGCCCGGCACGTCTCGGTCGAGGGCCACCGGCAGTTCAACCCCGGCTGGCACCTGGCCCTCGACCTGCGCAACATGCTGCTCGTCGGCGAGTGCGTGGCCCGCGCCGCCCTGGAGCGCACCGAGTCCCGGGGCGGCCACACCCGCGAGGACTACCCGGCGATGGACCGCTCCTGGCGCCCGGTGAACCTGCGCTGTCACCTGGACGGCGACGGCATCGCGCTCGAACGGACGCGTACGGAGCCCGTCCGGCCCGATCTGCTCGCGCTGTTCGAGCGGGAGGAGCTGGCCAAGTACCTGGCCGAGGACGAGCTGGAAGGGGGGCGTGGCGCATGAGTACGTACGACGCGCGGTTCCGCGTGTGGCGGGGGGACGCCGGCGGCGGTGAGCTGACCGACTACACCGTGGAGGTGCACGACGGGGAGGTCGTCCTCGACGTGCTGCACCGCCTCCAGGCCACCCAGACGCCGGACCTGGCGGTGCGGTGGAACTGCAAGGCGGGCAAGTGCGGTTCCTGCTCGGCGGAGATCAACGGCCGGCCGCGGCTGCTCTGCATGACCCGGATGTCGGTCTTCGCCCGGGACGAGGTGATCACCGTGACCCCGATGCGCGCCTTCCCCGTCGTGCGCGACCTGGTCACCGACGCCTCCTTCAACTACGCGAAGGCCCGGGAGATCCCGGCGTTCGTGCCGCCCGCCGGGGTCGGACCCGGTGAGTACCGGATGCGGCAGGAGGACGTGGAGCGCTCGCAGGAGTTCAGGAAGTGCATCGAGTGCTTCCTGTGCCAGGACACCTGCCATGTGGTGCGCGACCACGAGGAGAACAAGGAGGCCTTCGCCGGGCCCCGCTTCCTCATGCGGGTCGCGGAGCTCGACATGCACCCGCTGGACGCGGCGGAGGAGGCCGGGCTCGACCGCCGGCGAACGGCCCAGGAGGAGCACGGACTCGGCTACTGCAACATCACGAAGTGCTGTACGGAGGTGTGCCCGGAGTCCATCCACATCACCGACAACGCCCTGATCCCGCTGAAGGAGCGGGTCGTGGACCGGAAGTACGACCCGCTGGTGTGGCTGGGCAACACGATCGGACGGCGGCGGAACCGACGAGCTCCGTAGCCGTTCCCGCCCGCGGGCCGTCGGCCCGGTCTCCGGCCGCACGCGGGCGTGTCCCCGCCGCTCAGTGCCAGCCCGCGCGGTAGGCCGCCCAGTCGCCCTCCTCCGCGGCGAAGTCGACGTACAGCGCGACGCCGAACCGTTCACGGTCCGGGTCGGTGCGCCCGAGCCCGAGTCTGACGCCCCGGACGGCGGCCTCGACGGTCTCGGCGTTCTCGTGGTGGCCGAGGTCGTCCTCGTGGAAGAAGGGGAGTCCCATCAGCAGGTCGGTCGACTCGGGGGTCACTTCGAGGGCCAGGCTGGTCTGCTGGGCGACGTACCCGCCGTACAGGCTCTCCAGCGGCATCCAGGTGTCGTACGACATGACGGCGATCTGGTCGACCCGCCGGGCGACCTGCCCGAAGAACTCCTGCGACCACCACTTCTCCCTGCCGCTGAGCGCGCCGTTCACCGAGTGCGCGCCCGGCAGCGGGTCGATCTGGTGGGCGGCGATGGAGAGCTGAGCCCTCCGCACCCGGGTCAGCTCCCGGAGGTCGTCGAGGAGGGAGAGGTAGTCGGCGTCGTCGGAGAGCAGCGGTTCCAGGTCGAAGTGGACCCCGTCGAAACCGACGTTCAGGATCTGCCGGGCCGAGGTGACGACGGCCGCCCGGGACTCGGCCCTGTCCAGCCGCAGCCCGTCGGTGCCCTCGGTGACCAGGACGTCCCCGAGCCAGGCCTGCACCCGTATCCCGGGCATCGTGCGGTGCACCGCGTCGATGAGCCACTTCGCGCGCGGGTACCGGGCGGCGGGCAGGGTGCCGTCGTGCTCCAGGGGTCCCGCGTGGACGTACAGGTCGCGTATGCCCGTGCCCTTGATCCGGGCGGCGAACGCGGCGAGGTCGGCGTCCTTCTTCCGCCCGTCGACCCAGGCGTGCCCGAGCCAGATGGCGTCCTTGCTCCGGGTCCGCGCGTCCTCCCTGACATCGCCCGCGTAGCTGACGCGCAGGGCGAGCGCACCGAACAGCGGGGGCACCACGAGGAGGAGGACGAGACCGAGCACCAACCAGCGCCCCCGCCGCCACATTCTCCTCAGTCGTCCACTCACCGGAGCCCCCCAAGAGCCGTCGTGTCACTGGTCCCACCGCTTCACACGGTAGCGGTGGCTACCGACAGTGACGCCAGGCTGTGCAGAATGGTTTCCGTACGGCCCGGGTCGCCCGGCCGTCCGGTCGCGGAGCGACATACCCGGACATAGCCTCCCCTTTGTGACGCGAATAGCCACCCGAGCCCTTCTCGCGGTACTGGTGGCGGCGTGGTGGCTCCTCGTGCCCGCCGTTCACGGTGCCCACGCCGACGACCCCGTCGTCCTGTCCCGGGACGGCCAGATCACCGACCGGGTGGACGCCCTCGGCGACCGCCGCACCTCCGTGGCCGAAGCCCTCGACCGGCTCTACGACGAGCGACGGATCCAGCTCTTCGTCGTCTACGTACGGGACTTCTCCGGCCGCACCGGGCAGGCCTGGGCCGACGCGACGGCCGAGCGCAACGGCCTCGGACTCGACGACCTGCTGCTCGCCGTCGCCACCCACGACCGCCGGTACGGCTACTCCGCCGACCCGGACTCGCGCCTCACCGCGGACCAGCTCGACGAGGTGGCGCGGACCGCCGTCGAACCGGCGCTGCGACAGAACGACTGGGCGGGGGCCGCGATCGGCGCCGCCGACGGCTACTCCGCCGTCCTCGCCGGCCGGCCCGTCCCCACCCCGGCCATCACCCCCGGGCCCGCCGACCCCGGCGGCGCGGCCGACGACGGCACCTCCGCGACCGATCTGGTCCTCCCCGTGGTCCTGGTCGGCGGCGCCGCCGCCGTGGCCGCCTACGCCTACACCAAGCGGCGCCGGCGGACCGAGACCCGCACCACGCCCGGCGGCGGCCAGGGCTGGGGCACCCCCAGGGAACCCCCGGCACCGACCCTCGAAGAGCTCGACGGGCAGGCCCGGCAGACCCTCGTCGCCACCGACGACGCCGTCCGCACCAGCCAGGAGGAACTCGGCTTCGCGTCCGCCCAGTTCGGCGAGGAGGCCGTACGCCCCTTCACCGAGGCGGTCGCCTTCGCCGAGGAGCAGCTGACCGCCTCCTTCCGGCTGCGGCAGAAACTCGACGACTCCTTCCCCGAGGACGACTCGGCCCGCCGTGCCATGCTCGACGAGATCCTGCGCCGCTGCGCGGAGGCGAACGCGCGCCTCGACGCCGAGAGCGAGGACTTCGACCGGCTGCGCGCCCTGGAGCGGACCGCGCCCGAGGCGCTCGACACGGTCGAGGCCGCCTCCCGCGAGCAGACCGGGCGGATGGGCATGGCCGAGGCCGCGCTCACCGCGATGCGCGAGCGGTACGCCGAGACGGCCGCCGCCCCCGTCGCGGGCGACGTCGAGCAGGCCAGGGACCGGCTCGTGTTCGCCACCTCCCATGTCGACCAGGCCCGCCGGCGGATCGACGCCGGCGACAACGGCGGGGCCGCCGTCCACATCCGCGCGGCCGAGGGCGCGGTGGACCAGGCGGCGCGGCTGATCGAGGCCGTCGACCGGCGGGCGCAGGAACTCGCCGAGGCGGTCGGCAAGCTGCCGGGCGCGCTCTCGGAGACGGACGCGGACCTCGCGGACGCCCGTGGCCTGTTGCAGGGGACCGCCGAGGGCGTGTCCACGGCCGACCTCCGGGGCCGGATCGCCCGTGCCGAGTCGGTGGTCGCGGAGGTGCGGCGGCTCGTGGACTCCGGACGGTACGACCCCCTGGACGCCCTTCGCCGCGTCGAGCAGGCCGACACGGCGCTCGACGAGGCACTCGAGGGCGCGCGGGAGCGTGAGTCGGGCAGTCGGCGCGCCCGCGCGCTCCTCGATCAGGCGATGCTGACGGCCCGCTCGGCGATCGGAGCGGCCTCGGACTACATCACCACGCACCGGGGCGCGGTGGGCAGTGAGGCCCGTACCCGCCTGGCCGAGGCCCACCGCCGCTGGGAGAAGGCGCGTTCGCTCGCCGAGGCGGAGGACCCCGGGGCCGCCCTCGCGGAGGCCCAGCAGGCGGACGCCCTGGCCCGGCGCGCCCAGGACCTCGCCGAGCAGGACGTCAGGACGTATGGGAACCCGAACGGCCTGGGCGGTGTATCAGGGGTGGGCGGAGGAGGAGGCGGCGGGCTCGGCGGTGCGGTGCTCGGCGGCATCATCCTCGGCGGACTGTTCGGCGGGGGAAGGGGAGGCGGACATGGGGGGTTCGGTGGCGGTACGGGTGGGGGGTTCGGGGGCGGTTCGGGCGGGGGGTTCGGGGGCGGAGGTTTCGGCGGCGGGCCCGGCAGCTTCGGCGGCAGCGGCACACGCGGCCGGCGTGGCGGCGGAGGCCGTTTCTGAGGACGGCGCGACCGGTGTCCTCCCCGTTTCTGTCCCTCTCAAGGAGAAGAGCCATGAGCAAGCAGACCATCCTCGGCCGGGTCACCCAGCTGGCGAAGGCCAACATCAACGCTCTGCTGGACCAGGCGGAGGATCCGCAGAAGATGCTGGACCAGCTGATCCGCGACTACGCGAACAACATCGCGGAGGCGGAGGAGGCGGTGGCCACGACCATCGGGAACCTCCGGCTGATGGAGCAGGACCACCAGGAGGACGTGGCGGCGGCGAAGGAGTGGGGCGGCAAGGCGCTCGCCGCCAGCCGCAAGGCCGACGAACTGCGCGGCGGCGGGCGGACGGACGAGGCGGACCGCTTCGACAATCTGGCGAAGGTGGCGCTCGGCCGCCAGCTCCAGTCGGAGAAGGAGGCGAGGACGGCGGAGCCGACGATCGCCGCGCAGAGCGAGGTGGTGTCGAAGCTCAGGACGGGCCTCGACCAGATGAAAGCCAAGCTCGGCGAGTTGCGGGCCAAGCGGGACGAGCTGGTGGCGCGCGCCAAGTCGGCCGAGGCGCAGCACACGATGATGGACGCGGTGAAGAGCATCGACGTGCTCGACCCGACCAGCGAACTGAACCGCTTCGAGGAGAAGGTGCGCCGGGAGGAGGCGCGGGCGATGGGCAAGCAGGAGCTCGCCGCCTCTTCCCTGGACGCGCAGTTCGAGGAGCTGGACGGGCTGGGCGACAGCGCCGAGGTCGAGGCCCGGCTGGCGGCGCTCAAGCGCTGACCCGCCGCCCGGCCGACGGCCACCCGGCCCGGGCGCGGCATGCGGACCGGGCGTGGCTCGGGGACCGGGCGTGGCTCGGCCCGGTGTCGCGGCGCGTGGGCGGCCCGGTGTGGCTGTGCCGTGCGGCCGGCTGGGTGCGGCGGCGGTCAGAACATGCTGAGGAGCTGTTCCACCGTGGGTTCCGCCGTCCCCTCTCCGTCGGGCAGGGCCAGTTCGAACCAGACGGTCTTGCCCCGCGGGGTCCGGCGCGAGCCCCAGGAGGAGCTGAGCAGACCGACCAGCTGGAGGCCTCGGCCGCCCTCGTCGGTGTCCTTGGCGCGGCGCCGGCGCGGCTGGACCAGGCCGGCGTCCCAGACCTCGCAGACGAGGGTGCGGTCGCGGAGCAGTCGCAGCCGGATCTCCCCCTCGCCGTAGCGCAGGGCGTTGGTGACGAGTTCGCTGACGAGGAGTTCGACGGTGTCGACGAGCGGTTCGAGGTCCCAGGCCTTGAGCTGGGCGCGGGCGAGCTCCCGGGCCCGGCCGACCGATCGGGGTTCCCTGGGCAGCTGCCAGTCGCCGACCGCCTCGCCGGGCAGTCCCTGGATCCTGGCCATGAGGAGGGCGATGTCGTCCTCGCCGTGCCCGGTCTCCAGGCTGTTGAGGACCCGGTCGCAGACGTCCTCCAGCGGGCGCGCCGGATCGGTGAGGGCGCGCCGGAAGGCGCTCAGGCCCTCGTCGAGGGGGTGGTCGCGGGACTCGACGAGCCCGTCGGTGTAGAGGGCGAGGAGGGCGCCCTCCGGCAGTTCGACCTCGACCTCCTCGAAGGGTTCGCCGCCGACTCCGAGCGGCATCCCGGGAGGTACGTCGAGCAGCAGGGCCTCCTCGCCGGGTTCGACGAGCACCGGTGGGAGGTGACCGGCGTTGGCGAAGGTGCAGCGCCGGGTGACCGGGTCGTAGACGGCGTAGACGCAGGTCGCGAGGTAGACCTCGGAGAGTTCCGGGCCCCGGGACTTGTGGCCGCGGGACTGCTGGGCTCCGATGGGGGCGCCGAGGCCGCGGGCGATCTCGTCGAGATGGGAGAGGACCTCGGCCGGCTCCAGATCGAGCTGGGCGAGGGTGCGGACGGCGGTGCGCAGTTCGCCCATGGCGACGGCGGCGCGCAGGCCCCGGCCCATGACGTCCC
Organism: Streptomyces zaomyceticus; assembly: GCF_014656215.1. Lineage (GTDB taxonomy): Bacteria > Actinomycetota > Actinomycetes > Streptomycetales > Streptomycetaceae > Streptomyces > Streptomyces zaomyceticus. The sequence goes on from NZ_BNBZ01000021.1 coordinate 20,572, forward strand.
CGATGACGAGGGCGGTGCGGTGGCCGGGGAGTTCGATGACGTCGAACCAGTCGCCTCCGACCTCGGTGGCGGCGGTGCCGGGGAGGTAGCGGCAGGCGATGTCGAGGCCGGCCGCCTCGGGGTCGCCGGGCGGGAGCAGGCTGCGCTGGAGGATCAGGGCCCGCTCGTGCTCGCGGCGGTAGAGACGGGCGTTGTCGATGCAGACGGCGGCGCGGGCGGCGAGTTCGACGGCGAGGGCCCGGTCGCGCTCCCCGAAGGACTCGCTGCCCTTGGTGCGGGAGAACTGGACGAGGCCGACGACGGTGTCGTGGGCGACCATCGGGACCACCAGGGTGGTCTGGACGAGGTCGCCGTCGACGCCGGGCACGGTCCGGAGTCGGCCGGTGCGCAGGGCTCCCGCGCAGGGCGAGTTGAAGGGGTAGCGGTGGACGGCACCGACCTCGATCGGTTCGGGTCCGCAACAGCCGCCGTCCTGCCGGTGCCCCTCGTCGGTTCTGAGGGGGGTGTCGGAGACGGCGCTGGCGACGGCGACCCTGCGGAGTTCGGCGCTGCCGGCCCCGTAGCCGACGTCGTGGGAGCTCCCCCAACGGCCGGGCGGTGCCTCGTCGCCGGTCAGCAGGCCCTGGTAGAGGTCGACGGAGGCCAGGTCGCAGAAGCCGGGGACGGCGACGGCGAGCAGCTCGCGGGCGGTGGCCTCCAGGTCGAGGGAGTTGCCGATGCGAGCGCCGGCCTCGTTGAGGAGGGCGAGGTTGCGGCGGGCGCTGGCGGCTTCCCTGGCCGCGTTGTGGCGGCGGGTCACATCGATGCCGAGGCCGGCGACGCCGATCGGGCGGCCGGAGCCGCTGTGCACCCGGTAGAGGTTGATGGACCAGTGGCGTCGGTCCCGGGCACCGGGCGCGGCGCCGACGATCTCGAAGTCGGTGACGGACTCCCCGGTCTCCAGGACGCCCCGGAGGGCGGCGGTCATCCGGTCGGCCTCGGGCCGGTTGAGGTAGTCGTGGACGGTCCGGCCTCGGTGGTCGTCGGCGGAGCCGCCGAAGACGGTGGCGAAGCGCCGGTTGGCCCGCTTCACGGTGAGGTCGGTGCCGAAGAGGAGAAAACCGAAGGGGGATTGGCCGAATATCGCCTGGGAGGCGGCGAGGTCGGTCTCGATGCGGCGCAGGGCGCGCACATCGACGACGATGCACAGCGCGGCCCGTTCCCCGGACTGGGTCTCGCTCGGCATGACGTACATCTCGGCGATGCCGTGGGGCCGTTCCTCGCCGGGAATCCGGAAGGGGACGAGGCCTGTCCACTCCTTGCCGTCGAGGATCTCCCGGACCCGTCGATGACCGCGCTCGCGCAGGTCGGCGGGCATGAAGGCCTCGACGGGGTCCTTGCCCCTGGCCTCCTCGGCAGTGACCCCGAAAAGGTCCACGGCCCGTCGGCTCCACTGTTCGACGAGTCCGTCGGGCCCGATGGAGAAGGACGCCACCCGGATGTAGTCGTAGATGGAGCCGGGCGGGCTGCTCTGCCACACGACGCCGCCACTCGCCTGCTCAGGTATCTCGCTCACGCGACCGTCCCCTCCAGCTCACCGCACCGGACCGGCCATGCCCGCAGTATTCAATACGGCAGGCCCCGACGGCACGACGTTCACGATCACAGGGTGGTCTCGGTCGTCCCGCGCCGAGTACCGGTGATCGTTGTCCCACTCTGTTTACTCACCAGGGAGAGCCAGCTCGAACCATACGGTTTTGCCCGTCCTGCCCTTTCGGGTCCCCCAGCGGCGTGCGGAACAGGCCACGAGCCCGAGTCCACGGCCCCCTTCGTCCTCGGGTCCGGGGGCGCGCTCGGTCGGCGGATCCGGAAGCGGATCGGAAACCTCCACGAGCAGCGCGGGCGGGTGGGCGGGGTCGGCCCCGTCGGGCCGGGGGCGGACCAGGCGGACCCCGATCGGCCCGGAGGCGTACCGCAGGGAGTTGGTCACCAGCTCGCTGACCAGCAGGACGGTCACATCACCGAGGGCGGAGTCGAGCTCCCACGCCCTCAGGGTTTCGCGCACGGCGTGCCGGGCCGTGCGCACGGCGTTCGCCTCCGCCGGGAAGTTCCACTCGGCGCGGTCGCCGTCGGTGTCGATCACACCCGATCACTTCCCCAGCCGTGCGTCAGCAGGAAGGCCCACGTCCTCATTCAACGGGTCAATCAGGACATACCCGATATTTGGGGCGAGATATCGCGCTGGGCGCAGCAGCGGGCGCACGGTGGCACGAACGGCGTAGAGACTCAGCCGTGCGCTCCGCCATCGGGCGCCGCCGGGAGTCTCCGCGCGGCCTCGGCGACGGCGGGGCGGTCCTGGTCGAGCCAGTCGACCGAGTCGAGCTCGGACCGGGAGAGCCAGCGCAGCGCGTCATGGTCCTCCAGCGGGCGGGGTTCGCCGGAGAGCAGCCGGGCGGTCCACACCCGGAGGACGTATCCGGGCTTCAGCGGCCATTCGCCGGGGATGCGCTCACCCGGTTCGACCTCGACGCCCAGTTCCTCCCGCAGCTCGCGGATCAGGGCTTCCTCGGGACTCTCGCCCGGTTCGAGCTTGCCGCCGGGCAGTTCCCAGCGGCCGGCGAGCTCGACGGGGGCGCTGCGGCGCGCGGCCAGCAGCCGCCCCCGGTCGTACAGCGCGCCCGCGACGACGACCACGACGGGATCGCGGGGCGTGGCGGGGTGGAGTGGGGCGGGCCGGGTGGGAGGTTCGGTCATGGGCGCGAGCGTAGCCCGGCCCGGCCGGCACCCGCCGGGGTCAGAGGGCGGGGCTGCCGATGCGCTCGACCCAGTAGAGCTGCTTGTGGCCGCGGTCGTCGAGGCTGTCCGCGATCCGCTGTGCTTCGTCCTTCGTCGCGTACCGCCCCACCCGGTAGCGGTTGCCGTTGTCGTCCTGCCGAATGACGAGCCAGGCGAGGTCGGGGCCGCTGTCGGTCATCAGGCTTCTCCCTCCGCCGGTCCGGGCGCCACCAAGGATCTCCGGGAAACCGCAATCCGCATATGCCGGAGCTTACGCCTGACCTTCACACAGCGGATACGGAATTACACAAAGAGATACGGATCGGCCGGGAACCGACGGAGCGAGGCCGAAGGTCACGCCCCCGGGGCGGCCCCCGGGACGGTCGGCACGGGCATCAGGACCGGCCCGCCCGCGCCCTTCGGGTCCTTGCGGCAGACGTCCCCGCACGTGGCGTCGAGCGAGCAGCAGAGGGAGCAGACAGGGCCGGAGCGCACCGGGCAGTCGGCGATGTCGGGAAGCTCGTAGGCCGTCTCGCACTCCGCGCAGAGGTGGGTCGCCCGCTCGTCGACGGCACCCGCCGCGGGGCCGTTCACCGTGTTGGGGCGGGCCAGGTAGTAGCGGCCCCGGGTCGCCCAGGCGAGCAGCGGGCAGAGGACGAGGGCGAGACCGGCGGCGATGAAGGTGGAGAAGGCCTGGGCGTACGCACCGAAGACACCGAAGAAGGCGAGGATCGAGACGAGGGAGGCGATGACCATCGCGCCGAAGCCCGCGGGGTTCACGGCATACAGATAGGCGCGCTTGAACTCGATGTACGGGGGACTCCAGCCGGCCCGCTTGTTGACGACGAGGTCGACGGCGACGGCGGTGATCCAGGCGATGCCGACGTTGGAGTAGAACCCGAGCAGCTTGTTCAGGGCCGCGAACATGTTCATCTCCATCAGCGTCAGCGCGATGGCGAGGTTGAGGAAGATGTACCAGACGCGCCCGGGGTGGCGGTGGGTGACGCGGGAGAAGAAGTTCGACCAGGACAGTGAGCCGCTGTAGGCGTTGGTGACGTTGATCTTGATCTGGGAGACGATCACGATGAGCGCGGCGGCGGGCAGGGCGAAGGTGCCGAGCCAGGGCTTGAGCGCCTCGATCTGCGGGGCGATCGGCTCCAGGGCGTGGGTCCTGCCGACGGCCTCCAGGGCGACGAAGGCGAGGAAAGCGCCGCCGAGTTGCTTGGCCGCGCCGATGACGACCCAGCCGGGCCCGGCGGCGAGGACGGCGAGGTTCCACCGGCGCCTGGTGGCCTCCGTCTTCGCGGGCATGAAGCGCAGATAGTCGGCCTGTTCGCCGATCTGGGCGATCAGGGAGAGCGCGACACCGGTGCCGAGACCGAAGCCGATCCACGAGAAGCCGGCTCCGGCACCCTCCGTTCCGCCGAAGGAGGCGAAGGCGCCCCAGGCGTCGGGCGCTTCGAAGGCCAGGACGACGAAGGGCAGCACCATGCCGATGAGCCAGATCGGCTGGGTCCAGGCCTGCACCTTGGCGAGGGCGCCCATGCCGCGGAAGACGATCGGGATGACGATCAGGGTCGTGATCAGATACCCGATCTCGACCGGCAGGCCGACGGCCTGATGCATGGCCTGGGCCATGATCGAGCCTTCGAGGGCGAAGAAGATGAAGGTGAAGGAGGCGTAGATGAGCGAGGTGAGGGTGGAGCCGAAGTAGCCGAAGCCGGCGCCGCGGGTGATCAGATCCATGTCCAGGCCGTACTCCGCACAGGCCCGGGCGATGGGGATGCCGGTGAGGAAGATGAGCGTGGCGGCGGTGAGAATCGAGGCGAGTCCACTGCCGAAGCCGTAGGTGAAGACGATCGAGGCACCGATCGCGAAGTCGGCGAGGTAGGCGATGCCGCCGAGGGCGGTCCCGGCCACCGTCGCGGGCGACCAACGGCGGAAGGAGTGCGGGGCGTAGCGGAGCGAGTAGTCCTCGCGGCTCTCGTCGGCGGCCAGCTTGGCGTAACTGCGGCGGGGGCCGCCGGGTGGCGGCGCGAGTTCCGGCGGCGCTTCGAGCGCCGGTGCGGGGCTCCCTCCCGGCTCCGGGGCGGGGGTGGTGACCGTGTCCGTCATGAGGGTTCCTGTCGTCCGACCGGTTCGCGGGTACGGACGAGGAAGGTAGGAGCCCGGCGTGACGGGGGGCGTCGGCGCGCCGTTGCCGGGCGGTTAAGCGAGTTGACGCCCCGTTAACTCGCGGTCACGCCGCACGGACGGCGGGATCCGCTGAACGGTCACGACCCCGCGCACCACCGCGGACGCCGGCACCCCTCCGCGCACACCCCCACGCACACGGACGCGCCACGCATCCGGACGCGGCCACGCGCACGGCCTTCGGCGCGCCCCCACCACGCGACCCGCGCCACGCGGGCGCCACCACCCGGGCCTCCCCGAGCGGCCACGCGCACGGCCGACGCCTCCGCACGACCGAAGCCCCCGCACGGCCGGCGTCCCCACATGGTCGGCGCCCCCGCCGACGAGGTCTCAGCGCACCGGCAGGTGGTACGAGAGGCGGTAGCGGTCGGCCGGGACCACGACGTCCGCCGTCTCGACGGCCCGGCCCGAGGCGTAGTACGTCCGCTCCACGACCATCACCACGTGCCCCGGCACCCCGCCGAGCGCCAGGAGTTCCTCGGCGAGGCCCGGCCGGGCCCCGACCTCCTCCACCACGTTGTCCACGACGACGTCGATGGCCGCCATCCGCTCGACGACACCGCAGCCGCCCAGCGGGCCCTCCTCGGGCAGCATGACCGGCGTCCGGCCGGTGACGGCGAGCGGCTCCCACGAGGTGGCGACCATCATGGGCTCGCCCCCGTCCCGGTACACGTACCGCGTGCGCATGACCCGCTCCCCCGGCTCGATGCCGAGCCGCTCGGCCACCTCCCCGCTCGCGTCCTCCTGCTCGCTGCCCGACTCCCAGGTGCCACGGGCCCCTTCGGCGGCCTGTTCCTGCCGGAAGGGGCTGGCGCCGGCCGCCGGGCGATAGCCGGAGCGTGCGATGCGGCGCGGCACCGGGCGCTCCCGCACATAGGTGCCCGAGCCGGAGCGCCCCTCCACGAGTCCCTCGGCCATGAGTACCTTGCGGGCCTCCAGCGCGACGGTGTCCGACACCCCGTACTCCTCGCGGATGCGTGCCTGCGAGGGGAGACGGGTATGCGGCGGAAGCGAGCCGTTCGCGATCTTCTCCCGCAGATCGCTCGCCACGCGCAGATAGGCGGGCTGCTCACCGAACGTCACTGGACACTCCCCTCAGCTTGACTGACAGCTACAGCCTGGCAACCCTCGGTCGCCATCCGCAAGCATGGGCCAAAGTTTCACTCGAAGTGATGACACCGAGATCACACCTCTTGCTACCCATGGTCACCCCGAGTAGGCGGTGGCGAGATCGCGTCGAACCCCTTGACCCCCATTGGTACAGACCAATACGTTCCTGCTGCACGCTCCCTCCGCACGCTCCATCCCGCCTCGCACAGGAACGAGCCCATGCGTCCCAGAGCCATGACCAAGCTGACCTTCGGTGCGGCCGCCGCGGCCACTCTCGGTCTCCTCGCCACCCTGGCCCCCACCGCCGACGCGCACCAGCCCTCCGGGCACAAGCCCGAGCTGAAGCGCATCGGCTACTTCACCCAATGGGGCATCTACGGACGGAACTTCCAGGTCAAGGACCTGGAGACGAGCGGCACCGCCGCCAAGCTGACCCACATCAACTACGCCTTCGGCGTGGTCGGTTCGGACGGCAAGTGCCTCATGGGCAACGCGCCCGGCTCCGACCCCTGGGCCGACTACGTGCGCCCCGTCGACGCGGCCACCTCGGTGGACGGAGTCGGTGACACCGCCGACCAGCGGCTCGCCGGAAACTTCAACGAGCTGCGCGAGCTCAAGGCGAAGAACCCCGGCCTCAAGGTCATGATCTCGCTGGGCGGCTGGAGCGGCTCGGCGCACTTCTCGGACGCGGTGCGCACCGACGCCGGACGCAAGACCCTGGTCGCCTCCTGCATCGACACGTACATCAAGGGCAACCTGCCCGTCGACGGAGCCCGGGGTGGCGCCGGAGCCGCCGCGGGGATCTTCGACGGCGTCGACCTGGACTGGGAGTGGCCGGGCTCGGAGGGCAACCCCGGGAACGGGATCCGCCCCGAGGACAAGCCCAACTTCACCAAGCTGGTACGGGAGTTCCGCACCCAGCTCGACACCTACGGGCGCTCCCTGAAGAAGCGCAAGCACTACGACCTCAGCGCGTACGTGCCCACCGCCCCGGCCAAAATCGACGCGGGCTTCGAAGTCCCGAAGATCATGCGGGACTTCGACTTCGTGAACCTCCAGGGCTACGACTTCCACGTCTCCGGCGAGAAGACCACCGCCCAGCAGTCCGCGCTCTTCGCCAAGAACGACTTCAGTGTCGACCAGACCGTCGACGCCTGGCTGCGGCGCGGAGCCCCCGCCCACAAGCTCGTGGTCGGCATGCCGTTCTACGGCCAGGGCTGGACCGGCGTCACCGGCGGCGGCGACGGACTCGGCCAGCCGGCCGCCGCTCCCGCCCCCGCCACCTGGGCGGCCGGTTCCGAGGACTACAAGTTCCTCAAGGAGCTGGCGAACTCGGGGACGTACAAGCTGTACCGGGGATACCGCAACGGCCACGCGTGGCTCTTCGACGGCACCACCCTGTGGACGTACGACGACCCGACGGTGCTGCGCACCAAGGCCTCCTACGTCCGGCAGAACGGTCTCGGCGGCGCGATGGTCTGGTCGCTCGACGGTGACACCCCGGACGGCGAGCTGATCACCGCCATCGACCGGGGCCTGTCCCGGCGCTGACGCCCCCGGCGCCGGGGCACCCCGGCGCAGGTACCCCGGTGCCGGTACCCCCGGCTCGTCGGTACCCCGGCGTCGGCACCCCCGCCCCGGCCGCCCGCTCGGCGGCCGGGGCCCCCGAACCGCGGACCGGTCCCGCCGATCGTGGTGGGCCGGGAGCGGCGGTCGGTCACGGGCCGCCGTCTCCTGTCCCACCGCACGGTCCGCACACGACGGGGCCGGGCCTCCCGAGGGAGACCCGGCCCCGTTCTCGTACCTCTCGGCGGGCGGGGCTCAGGCGGCGGTGCCCTCGCGCTCCGGCGGTGCGCCCGTCAGTCCGAGCGCGGTCCGCGCGTCCGCGCCCAGATCCCCGGGCACGGTGTCCCAGGCCGTGTCGTACGCCGCCCAGTAGGCCTCCGCGTCGGCCGCGGTCGACAGCTTGCCCCACTCCTTCGAGGCGGCTTCGAGCTCCTTGCGGAGCGCGGCGACGGCGGTGGCGGACTCGGCGGACCAGGAGTGCAGTTCGAGTCGCGTGCGCGCCGTGTCGATCGTCGAGAGGAACTCCCCGGCCCACACCTTGTTGGCCGCGAAGTCCTCGTCGGGGTCCTCGTCCGGCTCCCGGTACGAGACCGTCTCGATCGGGTTGACGGTCTTGAGGAAGTACTTCTGGTCGTCGGTCAGCGTGGTCGCGTCGGAGCGCACCGAGCCGCTGAAGGACTTCTTCTCGGTGGCGAACGCGCAGGTCACCATCCGGTCTCCGAGGCGCCAACTCTGGGCGCTGGGAAGGTAGTAGTACAGCCAGACGTCCACCGGCACGGCCCAGGTGTCCAGCGCGTACGCGGCGTTGACCGACTCGCAGCGCTTCTCCGCGATCGCGTCGATCGCGTCCTCGCCCGGCCACTTGTCGAAGCCGGTGACCTTGAAGCCGCCGCTGACCTCGCCGTCGTGCGGGCGGTCGCAGTCGACGATCGTGACGTCCGTCGTGTACTCCTCCAGCTTCCCCTCGTCGAGGAAGCACTGACCGGTCCGCAGCGAGAGCGGCGACTTCGAGCGGGCCGCCTCGTCCACGCCCTCCTGGAAGTCGCTCCAGGCCGAGCCGATCCCGCCGGTGACGAGGCCGACCACGAGCAGCAGGCAGCTGACGGCGGAGAGGACGATGCCGGCGACCGCGAGGCCCTTGCCCGCCTGGTCCCGCTTTCTGATCTGCGGGAGGGCGACGAGCCCGAGGACCAGACCGAGGGGCGGCAGGCAGCAGACGATGCCGGAGACGAAGGAGCCGATGGCGAGGCCGTTGGTGGTGCGCCGGGGCTGCCCGTAGGGGCCGGCTCCGGGCGCACCGGGCGGACCGGCGTAGGGACCGGCCGTGTACGGCATCCCCGGGGAGGTGTACGGGCCCGGAGCGGGCCATCCCCCCTGCTGCGGGCCGCCCTGGGGGGACGGCGGCGGCGGGGGCGGCGGGGTCGGCTCCACGGGTACGGTGCTCCTGTTCGGGGCGGGCGGCACGAACAAACGATCGGTCGCGCATCGTACGTGGCCGGGCCTGGGCGGCGGAGCGCGGGGCCGTCCCGCGGACGACGGGGCCGCTCGCGGCGGGCGACAGGGCCGACCGTGGCGGGCGACCCCGCCGAGCGGCGCCGCGCGACGCAAGGGGCGCAAGGGGCGGCCGCACCCGGCGACGGAAGGGGCGGCCGCCCGCAGGCGACCGCCCCTCGTCGTTCGTTCATTCAGTCACGCGGGTTCCGCCGGGCTCAGAACTGCAGGGCCCAGGAGTCGATCTTTCCGGTGTCGGCGTTCGCGTTGTCCGTGACCCGGAGCTTCCACGTGCCGTTCGCGACCTCCGAGGAGGCGTTCACGGTGTACGTGGTGTTGATGTTGTCCGTGCTGCCGCCGGTGCCGAAGCCCTTCAGCGTGTACGCCGAGCCGTCGGGGGCGATCAGCTGGACCTGGAGGTCACCGATGTAGGTGTGGACGATGTTCACCGGCACCTGGAGGGCGGCGGGGGCGTTGCCCGTGACACCGCTGACGGTGACCGGGGACTCGACGGTCGCGTTGTCGGCGATGGCGTAGTCGGCGGTGTTCTCGAACTTCGGGCCGGGGGGCGTGGTGGTGCCGCCGCCGATGTACAGCAGCCGGTTCGGGGAGCCGCTGCCGGGGTTGGTGACGACGTTCGGGGTGGCGGCGGTCGTCAGCGCCGTGGAGACCTGTGCGGGGGTCGCGGTCGGGTTGCCGGCGAGGTAGACGGCCGCGGCGCCCGCGACGTGCGGGGTCGCCATGGACGTACCGGAGATGGTGTTGGTGGCGGAGTCGCTGGAGTTCCAGGACGAGGTGATGTTGGAGCCCGGGGCGAAGATGTCCAGGACGCTGCCGTAGTTGGAGAAGCTGGAGCGGGCGTCGGTGTTGGTCGTGGAGCCGACCGTGATGGCCTCGGAGACCCGCGCCGGCGAGTAGTTGGAGGCGTTGGAGTTGTCGTTGCCCGCGGCGACGGCGTAGGTGACGCCGGAGGCGATCGAGTTCCGTACGGCCGTGTCGAGGGCGGTGTCGACTCCGCCGCCGAGGCTCATGTTGGCGACGGCCGGCTTCACGGCGTTCTGCGTGACCCAGTCGATGCCGGCGACGACCTGCGCGGTGGTGCCGGAGCCCTGGTTGTTGAGGACGCGGACGCCGACGATCTTCGCCTTCTTGGCGACGCCGTACGACGTGCCCGCGACGGTGCCGGCGACGTGGGTGCCGTGGCCGTGGCCGTCCTGGGCGACGTTGTCGTTGTCGATGGCGTCGTAGCCGTTGAAGGCGCGGCCGCCGAAGTCGCTGTGCGAGATCCGCACACCGGTGTCGATGATGTACGCGGTGACGCCCTGGCCCGCGGTGTCCGGGTAGGTGTAGCTCTGGTTCAGCGGAAGGGCCTTCTGGTCGATCCGGTCCAGGCCCCAGGAGGGCGGGGAGGGCTGCGTACCGTCGATCGTGAAGACGCGGTTCTGGACGACGGAGCTCACGGCGGGGTCGGCCGCGAGCTTCTTCGCCTGCGCCTCGGAGAGTTCGACGGCGTAGCCGTTGAGCGCCGAGGTGTACGTCCGCTTGATCTTCGCGCCGAACCTGGCGGCCACGGCCCTGCCCTCGGCGGTCTCCGCCCGGGCCGACTCGTCGAGGGTGACGATGTAGCTGCCCGCGATCGCCCCTTCGGCTCCGGCGTTCTCGATGACGCCTTCCGGGGCGGCCGGTGAGGCGGCGGCCGGGAGGGCGGAGAGGGAGCCGAGGGTGAGGGCGGCGACGGCCATGGCCGCGGCGGTGGCGATTCTGCGCCGCGAATCACGCATCACTGACATGTGAGGGGTCCTCCTCATTGGTGGTGCGTTGCTGTGGGGGTAGGCAGGGACATGACAAGGCAACGCAAGCACCGCGCCGCTTCGCACATCCGGCTGCCGAGCGAAAGATTGACTGATCCATAGGAATCTCACAAGGGCTGTCGACGCCCCGCAACACCCGTGCCACACGGCTGACATGCTGACCGTCATGACCTCATACGTGTGCCCCCGTTGCCGGATTCACTCCCCCACCGACGCGCTCACCTGGTGTTGTCCGAAGTGCCGCGGCCCCTGGGACCTGGAGTTCGCGAGTGCGCCCGTTTCGCTCCCGTCACTCGCGTCCCGCCGAAATTCATTGTGGCGTTACGAGGAGGCGCTACCGCCGATGCCGTACGCGCCGGAGGTGACGCTCGGAGAGGGCCGCACCCCCCTCGTGCCCCTCCTGGAGGGGGAAGCGGGATCGGTTTCGGCCAAGCTCGACTTCCTCATGCCGACGCTGTCGTTCAAGGACCGCGGCGCGGTGATGCTCGCCGCCCACGCCCTCCGCCTCGCCCGGAACGGCGGCCTGGACCGGGTCGTCGCCGACAGCAGCGGAAACGCGGGCACGGCGGTCGCCGCGTACGGCGCGCGGGCCGGACTGGACTGCCTCGTGTACGTGCCCGAGGGCACCTCGCCCAAGAAGCTGGAGCAGATCCGGGCGCACGGGGCCCGGGTCGTCGAGGTCCCCGGCGACCGCGAGGCGACGGCCCGCGCCGCGCGTGCGGCCGCCGACGAGCCCGGCACCTTCTACGCCTCGCACGTCCACAACCCGTACTTCCTGCACGGCACCAAGACCTATGTGTACGAGCTCTGGGAGGAGCTCGGCGGGCGCCTCCCCGACACGATCGTCGTCCCGGTGGGGAACGGCACCCTGCTCCTCGGCGCCGCCCTCGCCCTCGGCGAACTGCACCGCCACGGCCTCACCGACAACCGGCCGGCCCTCGTCGCCGTCCAGGCCGAGGCCGTCTCCCCCCTGGCCGCTGCCTTCCACGCGGGCGCGGACGAACTCGGCGCACCCGCCGCCGTCCGCCCCACCCTCGCCGAGGGCATCGCGATCCCGGCCCCGCCGCGCGCCCACCAGATCCTGCGCGCGGTACGCGCGACGGGCGGCACGTTCCTGACCGTGACCGAGGATCAGATCCGTACCGCCCAGCGGGACCTGGCCCGCCGGGGCCTCTTCGTCGAGTCCACCGGCGTCGCCTGCTGGGCCGCGGTCCGGGCGGCCCCGCCCCGCCCCGGCCTCACCGTGGTGCCGCTGTGCGGGGCGGGAGCGAAGACCGGCCTGGCGCCCTGACGCGGGACGCGTACGGCTCGGGCCCGATCAGAACTCGTCGGCGCCGTTGCGGAGCTCGTACGTCCAGTAGCCCGTCTTCGCGGCGGCCTCGTCGACTGCCAGGCCGCCCGCGGGAGCGTCGACCACGATGCTGCCCTCGGCGGGACCCTCGGGGGCGAAGAGGTTCACGTTGAAGCTCTTCACGACCTTGTTGTCCTCGTGGGCGCCGCCGAGCGCGACACGCACGTTGGCGTAAGCGGGCGCTCCCGGCTTCAGGACGATCGGGGCGGCCGGCTTGCTCTTCGCGACGGCGGGCACGTCCTTGGCGGTCTGGATGGGGCCGAAGGCGATCAACGGGTACTCGAGCAGGGTGCAGGCGCTGCCGGAGGTGTTGGTGGCGGTGAGGACGATGTGCTCGGTCGGGACCTCGTCGGCCTTCTTCGCCGTGACCTTGATGTCGCCGTAGGCGCAGGCGGGCGCCTTGGCGGAGGTCTTGCCGCCGGTGGATCCACCGGTCGTGGAGCCGGCCGTGGAGCCCTTGCCGCCGGTGGTCGTCGAACCACCCGTGGAACCTCCCGTCGAGCCACCGGTGGAGCCCGAGCCGCTCTTCGCGGAGGTCTGGTCGGCGCCGCCGGCGGCGCCCGTCCCGGAGTCGGCCGCCCCGGAGGCCTGCTGCGAGGCGCTCGCGCTCCCCGCGTCCTTGGCGCCGGTGTCCGTGCCTCCGCAGGCGGTCAGCCCGAGCGACAGGACGGTCAGGGCGGCGGCGGCCAGGACGGTGGACTTGTGGTGGGTACGCATGGTGGTTCTCCCCCGTGGAACGGTCGGACGGTGTGTGCTGCATCCAGCTTCCGCCCCCACGCTGCCGTCCCGCTTGCGTACCGCTAACGATCCGCTGACAGGCGCGAAAGGCGGGCCGCCGCCCTCGCCGACCCCTCGGTGAAACCTGCCGCGTCGGCCGCCACGATCGCGCGTTCCAGCTGGTCGGCAGCCTCTTCATGGCGCCCGATGCCGGCCAGCGCCTCGCCCCGGACGATTTGCAGCTGGGCCTGGACGACCACCGCGTCGGGTGCCACCAGTTCCCCGGCGCGAAGGGTGTGGGCGAGCGCCGCCTCGTAGTCCCCCGCCTTCATGCAGTGGTCCGCAAGGTGCTGGAGGGTCAGCGCCTGGGTGGACGGATGGCCCGTGCGGTCGGCGAGCGAGACCGCGTGGATCATGAGCAGCCCGGCCCGGTCGTGCTCGCCCGTCGCCTCCAGGACGGCGGCGTAGTTGACGTAGGCGATCGCCTCGCTGATGGTGTCGCCGACCCGGGCGGCCAGCCCCGGCGCCTTCTCCAGATGGACGAGCGCCTCGGCGTCCCGGCCCTCCTCGTGGAGGATCCAGCCGAGCAGCGCCCGGGCCCTCGACTGGGCGTCGAGGTCGCCCACGTGCTCGGCCGAGGCGAGCCCGGCCTCCAGGAGCGGCGTCCAGCCGTCCCCGATCCGCATGAGCATCAGCGGCCACTGCACCAGGGCGAGCCGCCAGGCCCGGTCGTGCAGGCCGAGGGCCGCCGCGGCGGTGACCGCGCCCTCCAGGGCGGCGCGTTCGGCCACGTACCAGTCGAGGGCCGCCGTACGGTCCTCGAACTCGCGCGTCGCGGCGGGCCGCCGGGCGTCGGCGGGCAGCGAGTAGCAGGGCTGGGAACCCGGCTCGGCGGCGGCGTCGGCGGCGAGACCCGTGTACAGGTAGTGGTCGAAGAGGCGGGGCAGTCCCTCCGGATCGGCCCCCGGGGCGAGGTGGCGGGCGTAGAGGCGCACCAGGTCGTGCGGCGTCCAGCGGCCGGGGACGGACTCGGTGAGCAGATGGGCGGCGGCGAGCCGGTCCAGGTCGGCGGAGGCCTGGGTGGGGGACGTACCGACCAGTGCGCCCGCCGCGAACCGGTCCAGATCCGAGCCGGTGTGCAGCCCGATGGCGCGGAACAGCCGGGCCGCCGACTCGGGCAGCTGTTGCACGGTGAGGTGCAGCGCGGCGGACACGCCCCGGTCCTCGACGTCGAGCAGCATCAGCCTGCCCTGCTCGTCGGCGAGCTCGCCGACCATCGCGTCGAGGGTCCACTGCGGGCGCTCGGCGAGCCGGGCCGCCGTCACCCGCAGCGCGAGCGGCAGGCCGTCGCAGAGCCCGGCGAGCCGAGCCGCGGCGGCGGGTTCGGCGGCGACCCGCGTCTCGCCGAGGACGGTGGTGAGCAGCGCCGCCGAGTCGGCCGGCGGGAGATGGCCCAGCGGCACCGGCCGGGCCGCGTCGGAGGCGATGAGGCCGCCGAGCCGGTCGCGGCTGGTGACCAGGGTCGTGCAGTGGTCGCCGCCCGGCAGCAGGGGTCTGACCTGCTCGGAGGAACGGGCGTTGTCGAGGACGACGAGCAGTCGGCGGCCGGCGGTCAGCGAGCGGAAGAGGGCGCCGCGCGCCTCGACGGCCTCGGGAATCCGCTGCGGGGGCACACCGAGGGAGAGCAGGAACTCGCGCAGGACCCCGGCCGCCTCGGGCGCCGGGGTGTCGCTGAAGCCGCGCAGGTCGGCGAAGATCCGCCCGTCGGGGTAGTCGGCGCGGCGCTCGTACGCCCAGTGCACGGCGAAGGCCGTCTTGCCGACGCCGGCGGGCCCCGTGACGAGGCAGACGGGCCCTTCCCCACCGCGCACGGCACGGTCGAGGGCGGCCAGTTCGGCACCGCGCCCGGTGAAGCCGCGCGGCGCGCGCGGCAGCCCCTCGGGCGCCGGGACGGCGGCGGGAACGCTCGGACGGGCCACGGCGACGGGCTCGGCGGAGCGGAGCAGCGTGGCGTACGCCTCGCTGAGCGTCTCGCCGGGGTCGACGCCCAGCTCCTCGGCGAGCAGCCGCCGGGTGCGGTGGTACCAGTCGATCGCGTCCGACTGCCGGCCCGAACGGCCGAGGGCCAGCATCAGCGCGGCCGCGAGGGACTCCCGCAGGGGGTGCGCGACGGCCTCGGTACGGAGCACGGCGGCGGCCCTGCCGTGCTCACCGAGCTGCCCGTACGCCTCCGCCAGCGCCTCCACCGAGGAGAGCCGCAGCTCTTCGAGGCCACTCGCCGCGGCCTCCAGGGGCCGGCTGTGCACGGTGCCGCTGAGCGCGGGCCCCTGCCAGTACGACAAGGCCTCCCGCAACATCCGCACCGCGTCCGCCGGCCGGCGCTGCACCCCGGCGAGCGCCACGAGCTCCTCGAACCGGTGCACGTCCACCAGTGACTCCGGCATCCGCAGCACATACGCCGACCCCTGGGTGGCCAGCTCCACCCCGTACGCGTCCGCACCGTGCTCGGCGAGCAGCGCCCGCAGCCGCGAGACATGTCCCTGCAGCACGGTCTTGGCGTGGGTGGGCGGTTCCTCCTCCCACAGTGCGTCGATCAACTGACCGACGTTCACGGCACTGTTGGGCCGCAGCAGGAGCATGACCAGGAGGCTGGACCGTTTGGCGGGCCCCAGGGCTACGTCCCCGTCCTCCGTCACCAGCGCAACGGAGCCGAGCAGCCGGAACTCCACCAGTACACCTCCGCGATCCCTCTCCCCCATTTCCCCAGCAGTCGAGGATACGTGGGGTGGAGGGGTCGAAAGCGCAGGGAGATCCCCGATCCCGCCCTCGCTGTCCGGATCCGCTCGGAACGACGGAGGCCGGGACTCGCCCGGGTGGCGCGGCGACCGTCGCCGCAGCCGCCCGAACACCCGGCCCTCCGCGCCACGACCACTCGGCTCCGACGCGCCCTCGGGCCGCCCCGACCGCGTACTGCCCCGACTCCCCTACTCGACGCTACGACGACGGCGGCCGCACCTCCAGGATCTCCGCCGTCCCACCGGCCACCGCGGTCTCGTACAGGGTGATCCGATCGCCGGGGGCGAGACGCCTCCACCGCTCCGGATCCAGCGGGAGAAGACGCACCGGAGCCCGCGCGCCGGGCGCCAGCTCGGAGGCGAACTCGACCCACACGAGGGCGATGTCCCGTTCGGGCGCTCCGTCGTCCCCCTGGTTGCCGATGTCCCACATGGGCCGCAGAACGCCGGCGCCGGGGATCGGCGTACGCCGGAACGTCTCACCGGCGGGGCGGAGGGCGAGCTCGGCCCGGACGACCCCTGCGCGCACCTCGGCCCCCCGCCACCAGGCCCACTCCCGGCTCCGTTCGAACCCCAGCGCCCCGGCCGCCCGCCCCAGCTCCTCCCAGAAGCCCGCCGGCGCGTTCCACCCGTCACCCGCCGCCCGCAGCAGATCGAACGCCACTTCCCACTCGTCGCGCGCGAGGAACTCCCAGACGTCGGACACGGTGACGTCGCCGTCGCCGGCGACGTCCTCGGGCACCAGCAGGGAGGCGGCTTCGAGTATCCGGACGACATCCATGCGCCGAGTATGGATCAGCGACACGACCAGCCCTCACACCGGCCGCGACCACCGGGACGGCCCCACTCCTCCCTGCGAAATCGCCGGTCCGGATTCGTCGGCTCACCGGCCTGGGCTGCTGCCCGCTACCGTGAAGCCATGGCCGCACTGCCCGACTGGATGCGCCCGCCGCGCGAGGAAGGCTGGTTCGCGGAGGACTTGGACCGCCTCCCGGAAGCGCCGCGCCACACCGAGCTGATCGACGGAGCCCTCGTCTTCATGATGTCGCCCCAGAGGTGGTGGTACGGCCACCTCGTCACCATGCTCACGGTCGCACTCATGGAGCAGGTTCCCGCCGACACCAGAGTCGGCCGCGAGATGACCATCAAGCTCGACCCGCGCAACCGTCCCGAACCGGACCTGCTCGTGACGACGGCCGACTTCGACGGCGACCGCACCTGGTTCGCGCCGGAGGACGTCCGGCTCGTCATCGAGGTCGTCTCCCCCGAGTCCGCCCATCGCGATCGCACCGTGAAGCTCCGCAAGTACGCGGAGGCCGGCATCCCGCACTACTGGTGCGTCGAGGACGAGCACGGGGCACCCGTCGTCCACGTCTACGAGCTCGACGAACCCACCGGTGCCTACGCCCCCGCCGGGATCTTCCGCGGCACCCTCCAACGCCCGGTGCCCTTCGCGGTCAGCCTGGACCTCGACAAGCTCACGCCACCCCGAAGCAGCTGAAAGTCGGCACGGGAACGCGGAAGGGGCCGGACTCACCGGAGTCCGACCCCTTCCGACCTGCGAAACGATCACACGTTGAAGCGGAACTCCACCACGTCGCCGTCCTGCATGACGTACTCCTTGCCCTCCATGCGGGCCTTGCCCTTCGCGCGGGCCTCGGCGACCGAGCCGGTCTCGACGAGGTCGTGGAAGGAGATGATCTCGGCCTTGATGAAGCCCTTCTGGAAGTCGGTGTGGATGACACCGGCCGCCTCGGGGGCCGTCGCGCCCTGCTTGATCGTCCAGGCGCGGGATTCCTTCGGGCCGGCCGTCAGGTAGGTCTGGAGGCCGAGGGTGGCGAAGCCGACGCGGGCGAGGATGGCCAGGCCGGGCTCCTCGGCGCCGACGGACTGGAGGAGCTCCATGGCGTCCTCCTCGTCCAGCTCGGCCAGGTCCTGCTCCAGCTTGGCGTTGAGGAAGATCGCCTCCGCCGGAGCGACCAGCGCGCTCTGCTCCGCCTTGAAGGCGTCGTCCGTCAGCTCGTCCTCGTCCACGTTGAACACGTAGAGGAACGGCTTGGTGGTGAGCAGGTGCAGGTCGTGGAGGAGCTCCGTCTTCTCCGTGCCCTGGACGATGCCCTGCGAGAACAGGGTGTCGCCGCGCTCCAGGATCGCCTGGGCGGCCTCGACCGCCGCGACCTTCGGCGCGATGTCCTTCTTGATCCGCATCTCCTTCTGGAGGCGCGGGAGGACCTTCTCGATCGTCTGGAGGTCCGCGAGGATCAGCTCCGTGTTGATCGTCTCGATGTCGTCCTTCGGCGAGACCTTGCCGTCGACGTGTACGACGTTCTCGTCCTTGAAGGCGCGGATGACCTGGCAGATCGCATCCGACTCGCGGATGTTCGCCAGGAACTTGTTGCCGAGACCCTCGCCCTCGCTCGCGCCGCGCACGATGCCCGCGATGTCGACGAAGTCGACCGTCGCCGGGAGGACGCGCTGGGAGCCGAAGATCTCCGCGAGCTTGGTCAGACGCGCGTCGGGGACACCGACGACGCCGACGTTGGGCTCGATCGTGGCGAACGGGTAGTTGGCCGCCAGCACGTCGTTCTTGGTCAGGGCGTTGAACAGGGTCGACTTGCCGACATTCGGCAGACCGACGATTCCGATCGTGAGCGACACGGTGGCGACTTCCTGAAGGTGTGGACGGGGGGCCGATCCCCCAGTTTACGGGCGGGCCGAACCGGCCAGTGACGCCGACCTTCGGTCGTTCTCGGGCGCAAGGTCACCCAAAGGGCGTGTCCCGGACCCGGTTCCCGCCCTCTCCCGACCTACGTTGGTCGAGTGGAGCAGCACAGGACAAGTCAGCCGCAAGGCCGCCGACGGCCGCAAACCCCCGTCACGCCGCCCGTCACGCCGCCGACCGCGCTCGCGGAGGGCTCGACCGTCTACCGCGTGACCGGCCGGACCCGGCGGGGCCCGGGCGGCGCGCGCGTCGAGCGCGCCGGGGCCCCCGGGGTGACGGGAGGACCGTCCGCCCGGCGACCCGTGCCGCCCGTCGTCCTCGCGCTGCGGCGCCTCCCGCAGCCCCGTCTCACCGGGCTGGGCGCCGGGCTCTTCGCCGCCGCCGTCATGCTGGCGCTCGGCTTCCTCGACCGGCTGCTCCTCGACGGCTCGCCCGTCGTCTACGGACTGCTGTTCCTGCCGGTCAGCGCCCTGACCGCGCTCTGGGTCCGCACCGCCGACCTGGTCACCGCCCCCATCGGCGTGCCCATCGCCTTCGCCGTCGGCGTCGTCCCCATCGCGGGCGGCACGGGCGGCTTCGGCGGCCAGGCCATGGCCGTCGTGACCGCCCTCGCCGTGCACGCCGGCTGGCTCTACGGCGGCACCCTCGTCGCCGGGCTCATCGCGAGCGTGCGGAAGGTGCGGGAGATGGGCCGACGCCAGCACCTCGCCCGGTCGTCCGGCTCCGGTACGGCCGGGCAGGCCAAGGCCGCCGGGACCACCAGGGCGGAGGGGAGGTCCGGGGTGTCCGGGCCCGCCGCCGCGGCGCCCTCCGTGGCCGGTGAGGCACCGGGCGGCCGTGGCGGCCCCGGCGGAGCCACCGCCCGCCGCCGCCCCGTCGTATAGCCGGGAGGGGGCCTGCGGCACGGTCCGGGGGCCGTCGCGCAGCCCGGGAACCGTCGCACCGGCCCGGGAGCAGTCGCATGGCGCGGAGGCCGTCGTACGGCCCGCGAGCAGCCGTCGCACACGCCGGGGCCGTCGTACAGCCGGGGGCCTGTCGCACGGTCCGGGGGCAGTCGCACAGGCCGGGAGCCGCCGCACGGCCCAGAAGCCGTCGCCCGGCCCGGGAGCCGTCGCGCAGGTCTGGGCCCGCTCACGTAACCGGGGCCCACTCACGTAACCGAGGCCCGCGCGTCACCGGGGCCTCTCGCGTACTCCGGCCCCCCTCACGTGGCCGGGGCGCGTGCCGGGGTGCCGGCGGCGGTGGAGCCGCACCGGCCCGTCGTCTCTACTCCGACCCCGCCGCCATCCCCGCCCCCACGATCCCCGCGTTGTTCTGAAGTTCCGCCGGGACGATCTCCGCGCGGATCCCTTCGATCAGCGGCAGGAACTTGTCCGCCTTCCGGCTCACCCCGCCGCCGATGATGAACAGTTCCGGCGAGAACAGCATCTCCACGTGCGCGAGGTACTTCCGGACCCTCCGGGTCGCCCAGTGGTGCCAGCTGAGGTCCTCGTCCTCCTTGGCCTTCGTCGACGCCCTGGTCTCCGCGTCGTGGCCCTTGAGCTCCAGATGGCCCAGTTCCGTGTTGGGGACCAGGCGGCCGTCGACGAAGACGGCCGAGCCGATGCCCGTGCCGAGGGTCAGCATGATCACGGTGCCCTTGCGGCCCCGGCCCGCGCCGAAGGTCATCTCGGCGATCCCGGCCGCGTCGGCGTCGTTCAGGACGGTCACCGGGAGGCCGCCCAGCCGGGCGCCGATGAGCGTGCCCGCGTCCACGCCGATCCACGACTTGTCGACGTTCGCGGCCGTACGGATGGTGGAGCCGGTCACCACCCCGGGGAAGGTCACCCCCACGGGTCCGGTCCAGCCGAAGTGCTCCACGACCTCCGCGACGCAGCCCGCCACACCGTCGGGTGTGGCGGGCTGCGGGGTGAGTACCTTGTGGCGCTCCTCGGTGAGCGCTCCGCGCTCCAGGTCCACGGGAGCGCCCTTGATGCCCGAGCCGCCGATGTCCACTCCGAAGACGTTCATGGAATCCACGGTACGGGCTGGGGCGCGGAGTTACTGCTCGACTACTCCTGAACGGGCGCGCCCGCGCCGAGCTTCTCGGCGACGGCCCGCAGGTCCTTGTTGCGGAGCTCCTTGGGCAGCGAGAAGGTGAGGGACTCGTCGGCGGTCTTGACGATCTCCACGTCCGCGTAGCCGCGCTCGGAGAGCCATTCCAGGACCTCCTGCACCAGGATGTCCGGGACGGAGGCGCCGGAGGAGAGGCCGACGCTGGTGACGCCCTCCAGCCAGGCCTCGTCGATCTCGCTGGCGAAGTCGACCAGGTACGCGGCGGGGACGCCGGCCTGCTTGGCGACCTCGACCATGCGGATCGAGTTCGAGGAGTTCTTCGAGCCGACGACGATCACCAGCTCGGCCTGGCCGGCCAGCTCCTTGATCGCGATCTGGCGGTTCTGCGTGGCGTAGCAGATGTCGTCGGACGGCGGGGAGATCAGCTGCGGGAACTTCTCCTTCAGCGCGTCGACCGTCTCCATCGTCTCGTCGACCGAGAGCGTGGTCTGGGAGAGCCAGACGACGCGGGACGGGTCGCGGACCTCGATCTTGGCCACGTCGTCCGGGCCGTCGACGAGCTGGATGTGGTCGGGGGCCTCGCCGGAGGTGCCGATGACCTCCTCGTGGCCCTCGTGGCCGATGAGGAGGATGTCGAAGTCCTCGTTGGCGAAGCGGACGGCTTCCTTGTGGACCTTGGTGACCAGCGGGCAGGTGGCGTCGATGGTCGCGAGCCGGCCCTGGCGGGCCTCCTCGTGGACGGTCGGGGCGACGCCGTGCGCGGAGAACATCACGATGTTGCCCGGGGGCACCTCGGTCGCCTGGTCGACGAAGATCGCGCCCTTCCGCTCCAGGGTCTGGACGACGTACTTGTTGTGGACGATCTCGTGCCGGACGTAGATCGGTGCCCCGTACTGCTCCAGGGCCTTCTCCACGGCGATCACCGCACGGTCCACGCCCGCGCAGTAGCCGCGGGGAGCGGCGAGCAGGACACGCTTCGGGCGGTTCGTCGCGGAGGCGGAATCGGGCGTCGGCGCGGGCGTTGCAGTCATGCGTCCCATCGTAAGGCCGCGTCGGTGAGCGGTTTGATCGGAGCCTTGGCCGAAACTGTGGCCATGGCCGAGGAATCGCAGGTGGCGGCGCGCGGGGAAGATCCGGAACACACGGGGCTTCGTAGGAA
This sequence comes from Streptomyces zaomyceticus, assembly GCF_014656215.1. Taxonomy (GTDB): domain Bacteria; phylum Actinomycetota; class Actinomycetes; order Streptomycetales; family Streptomycetaceae; genus Streptomyces; species Streptomyces zaomyceticus. Next base: position 42,296 of record NZ_BNBZ01000021.1, read on the forward strand.
CCTCGGGTTCCGGGACCTGGTCGTCTACGGACTGCTCTTCATCGCGCCCATGGCGCCCGTCGGCGTCTTCGGCACGCTCGACGCGAAGTCCGGCGGCGCGGTCGCGCTGGTGTACATCGTGGCCACGGTCGCCATGGCGTTCACCGCCTTCAGTTACGCGCAGATGGTGCGGGTCGCACCGCAGGCCGGCTCCGTCTTCACGTACGCGCGCAAGGGCCTCGGAGAAGGGCCGGGATTCATCGCCGGATGGATGGCGATGCTCGACTATCTGCTCATCCCGGCCGTCGCCTATCTCTTCGCGGGCATCGCGATGGAGGCGCTGGTCCCGGAGGTGGACCGGTGGGTGTGGACCGGGATCGCCGTGGTCGTCACCACCCTGCTCAACCTCTGGGGCGTACGGGCCGCGGCCCGGGTCGGCTTCGCGGTGCTCGCGATGGAGATCGTCGTCCTGCTGATCTTCGTGGTCTCGGCCCTCGTGGTCCTCGCGCAGGACGGGGCGCGACGCGACTGGTGGTCGCCGCTCACCGGCGACGCCGCCTTCTCGCTCGCCGCCGTGGTCGGTGCGGTGTCGGTGGCGGTGCTGTCCTACCTGGGCTTCGACGCGATCGCCTCCTTCGCGGAGGAGGTGACGGGCGGCTCGGCGAAGGTGGCACGGGCGGTGCTGTTCTGCCTGGCCCTCGCGGGCGTCCTCTTCGTCGCGCAGTCCTGGCTGGTGGCGCTCCTCGAACCGGTCTCCTCGGCCGAGCTCGCGGCGGACCCCGGGAAGCAGGGCTCGGCCTTCTACGACGCCGTGGACGTCTCGGTCGGTGACTGGCTGCACGATCTGGTCGCCGTCTCCAAGGCGATCGGAGCGGCCTTCGCGGCGCTCGCGGGGCAGGCGGCCGGCGCCCGGCTGCTCTTCGCGATGGGGCGCGACCGGCGCCTGCCGCACCTGCTCGCCCGTACGGACGGGGGTGTGCCGCGGGTGGCGCTGCTCGTGGCGGCGACGGTGACGATGATCGCGGCGGTGTGGGCGGCCCGCCGGGACGACGGGCTCGACCACCTGGTGTCGGTGGTCGACGTGGGCGCCCTGACGGCCTTCGTCCTGCTGCACGCGAGCGTGGTGGGCTGGTTCGCGGTGAAGAGGGCCGAGGGGCCGCCGAACCGGCTGAAGCACATCGTCCTGCCGGTGGTCGGGGCGGCGATCCTGATCGCGGTGATCGTGGAGGCCTCGGTCGCGGCGCAGGTGGTGGGTGTGGTGTGGCTGGGGGTGGGCATGGTGGTCCTGGCCGTGCAGGGGACGACACGGACATCGGCGCGGAACTGAGCCCGCCGGGGCGGATGTCCCGGCGGGGCGCGTGGCGGCGGGGCGGATGTCCCGGCGGGGCGCGTGGCGGCGGGTGCCGGGGCGGCTGCCCCGGCGGGGGCGGCGAGGCCGGTGTCGTGTGCGGCCCTGACGTTGTCGTACCGCGCGGTTACGCTCGGTCCATGGCTCTGACTACGTCCGCCGAAGCACCGCTTCCCGTCGGTGAGGTCTCCCGGCTGATCGGAGGGTGGATCGACCGGCTCGGGGCGATCTGGGTCGAGGGGCAGATCACCCAGCTGTCCCGGCGCCCGGGCGCCGGGGTCGTCTTCCTGACCCTGCGGGATCCCTCGTACGACATCTCCATCGGCGTCACCTGCTACCGCCAGGTCTTCGACGCGGTCGCGGACGTCGTGTCGGAGGGCGCGCGGGTCGTCGTGCGCGCCAAGCCCGAGTGGTACGCGCCGCGCGGGCAGCTCTCGCTGCGGGCCGTGGAGATCAAGCCGGTCGGGATCGGAGAGCTGCTCGCCCGGCTGGAACAGCTGAAGCGGAGCCTGGCGTCGGAGGGGCTCTTCGCACTCGACCGGAAGAAGCCGCTGCCGTTCCTGCCGCACCGGATCGGGCTCGTCTGCGGCCGCGCGTCGGCGGCGGAGCGGGACGTCCTGGAGAACGCGCGGCGACGCTGGCCGGCCGTCGCCTTCGAGGTGCGGAACGTGGCGGTGCAGGGTGTGAAGGCCGTTCCGCAGGTCGTGCAGGCGGTCAGGGAGCTCGACGCCCAGGAGGACGTCGACGTGATCGTCGTCGCCCGGGGCGGCGGCAGCGTCGAGGACCTGCTGCCGTTCTCGGACGAGCAGCTGATCCGGGCCGTCGCCGAGTGCCGTACGCCGGTCGTCTCGGCGATCGGGCACGAACCCGACTCGCCCCTCCTCGACCTGGTGGCCGATCTGCGCGCCTCGACACCGACGGACGCGGCCAAGAAGGTCGTCCCGGACGTCGGCGAGGAGCTGGACCGGGTGCGCGGGCTGCGGGACCGGGCCCTGCGGACCGTACGGGGACTCCTCGACCGGGAGGAGCGCGGACTCGCGCACGCGCTCGCGCGGCCCGTCATGGAGCATCCGCAGCGCATGGTCGAGGTCCGTGAGGACGAGCTCGTCGCGCTGCTCGCGCGGAGCCGGCGCGTCCTCGGGCATCTCCTGGACCGGGCGGACTCCGAGCTCTCCCACACGCGGGCGCGGGTCCGGGCGCTGTCGCCCGCCGCGACGATGGAGCGGGGGTACGCGGTGCTCCAGCGGGCGGATGGCACGGTGGTCCGCTCCCCCGAGGAGGTCGCGGAGGGCGAGGGGCTGCGGGCCAGGGTCGCCGAGGGCGAGTTCGCGGTGCGCCGCGTGACCGACCCGGCCTGAGCGGGACCGCGGACGCGGGCTCATCCCAGCGGGACCACGCGGTGACCCGTTCCGAGCGGGGCCGTGCGCGCGGCCCGGCACGGGCGGGGCCGCGGAAGACGTAAGAGAGAACCGGACACGGAGGGTGGAGCGGCAGATGGCAGCGGGAACGGGAACGGACGAGGCGGCGCTCGGGTACGAGGAGGCGCGCGACGAGCTGATCGAGGTCGTTCGGCGGCTCGAGGCGGGTGGCACGTCCCTGGAGGAGTCCCTCGCGCTCTGGGAGCGCGGCGAGGAGCTGGCGAAGGTCTGCCGGCGTCGCCTGGAGGGGGCGCGGGCCCGGCTGGACGCCTCGCTCGCGGCGGAGCGCGCGGCGGAGGAGGCGGACGGGGACGGCGACGGGGACGAGTAGCCGCCCCCGGCGCCCGGGGGCAGTGGCTCCCGCCCCGGTCCCGCCGGGCCTGGCGTAGACTCCGGAGTGAAGCGGATCACTATCCGGATGGATTAGTTGAAATTTCACCAATCATCGGCGTACTGTCGAGGACATCGCTTGAAGCCCCACGAGCGAGCCCCCTTTTGCAGTCCGGAAGGTACGCAGCATGTCTCTCGCCCTTGACGCCGCCGCTCAGGATCTCCTGTTCCGTGAGGCCCGCACCGCCAACACGTTCTCCGACGAGCCGGTGACCGACGAGCAGATCCAGGCGATCTACGACCTGGTGAAGTACGGCCCCACCGCCTTCAACCAGACCCCGCTGCGCATCACCCTGGTCCGCTCCCCCGAGGCCCGCGAGCGCCTGGTCAAGCACATGGCCGAGGGCAACCGGCCCAAGACCGCCACCGCCCCGCTGGTCGCGATACTCTCCGCCGACAACGAGTTCCACGAGGAGCTCCCGGCCCTGCTCCCGCACTTCCCGCAGGCCAAGGACATGTTCTTCGCCGAGCGCCCGGTCCGCGAGCAGTCCGCCATCCTGAACGGCGCCCTCCAGGCCGCGTACTTCATCGTGGGCGTCCGCGCCGCCGGCCTGGCCGCCGGCCCGATGACCGGTCTGGACTTCGCCGGCCTCCAGAAGGAGTTCCTGGACGCCGACCACACCCCGCTGATGGTCGTCAACATCGGCAAGCCGGGCGAGGACGCCTGGTTCCCGCGCTCCCCGCGCCTGGCCTACGACGAGGTCGTCACCACCGTCTGAGCCCCAGCCCGACGCGGTGCCGCAGCGCACCGCCGCACGGCACACGAAAGGCCCCGCACTCCCTGAGTGCGGGGCCTTTCCCGTATCCCGGCGCGGACCGTCCCGGCTGTCCCGGCGCGGCTGTCCCGGCCCGGACGGTCCTCCACCGGACCGCCCTTGCCCGGACCCGCCGAGGGCCGGGTGTCAGACCTTCTTCGACTGGAGCGAGGCCGCCATCTCGGCGAGCCGCTCGAACGAGGCCGTGCCGGTCACCACCGTCGTCGCCCCGCCGTCCACGCGGACGAGCGCGTCGTACTTCGGCCCCTCCCAGCGCTGCCAGACCTGGCCGGCCACCGTCTGGGTCTTCCCGGTGTTCTTCGCCCGCTGGGTGACGTCCGGCACGTACGTGCCCGGCGCCGCCGTCGACTGGTGGATCGCCACGTACTGGGTGTCCGGGGAGAGGAAACCGAGCTGCCAGGCGTTGGCCTCCTCGCGCTTGTACGAGACGACCGTCGCCTTCCAGCCCTCGCCGAGGCCCTCGGGGGCCAGCACCGGATACGGCGCCGCCCGCTGGGCCGTCAGGAGCTCGACCCGGTAGTCCTTCGCCTTGACCGGTTCGGCGCTCTCATCGTGCGGGATGAAGAGATACATCACCCCCGCGGCGACCAAGATCACCCCAAGGGACTGGAACATCCCGCGTACCGTCTGCCTGCCTCGCGTACCTGCCACGTGCACCATGGTCGCATCACGGTGCCGTGCTCATACGTGGGCCCCTCTGCTCATTTTGTCGACGTACCGATAGAGTCGCATCACCCTCTTTTTTCTTCCGGCCGTCGCCGTACAGAAAGGTGCGCTCCGATGACCGAGCACTCCCTGCCGTCCGAGCTGGAGGTCTCTCCCGAGGCCCCCGACCGCAACCTCGCCCTGGAGCTGGTCCGCGTCACGGAGGCCGCCGCCATGGCCGCCGGCCGCTGGGTCGGCCGCGGCGACAAGATCGGTGCGGACGGCGCCGCGGTGAACGCGATGCGGACGCTGATCTCCACCGTCTCGATGAACGGCGTCGTCGTCATCGGCGAGGGCGAGAAGGACGAAGCCCCGATGCTGTTCAACGGCGAGCGGGTCGGCGACGGCACCGGTGCCGAGGTCGACATCGCCGTGGACCCGATCGACGGCACCACGCTCAACGCCAAGGGCATGCCCAACGCGATCGCCGTCCTGGCCGCCGCCGACCGCGGCACCATGTTCGACCCGTCCGCGGTCTTCTACATGGACAAGCTGGTCACCGGCCCCGAGGCCGCCGACTTCGTCGACATCAACGCACCCGTCTCGGTCAACATCCGCCGTGTCGCCAAGGCCAAGAGCATGGCCCCCGAGGACGTCACCGTCGTGATCCTGGACCGCCCCCGCCACGAGGGCATCGTCAAGGAGATCCGCGAGACCGGCGCCCGGATCAAGTTCATCACGGACGGTGACGTCGCCGGCTCGATCATGGCCGTCCGCGAGAACACCGGCGTGGATCTGCTCCTCGGCATCGGCGGCACGCCCGAGGGCATCATCTCGGCCTGCGCCATAAAGTGCCTGGGCGGTGTCATCCAGGGCAAGCTCTGGCCCAAGGACGAGGCCGAGCGCCAGAAGGCGATCGACGCGGGTCACGACCTGGACCGCGTGCTGTCCACCGACGACCTGGTCAGCGGCGAGAACGTGTTCTTCGTCGCCACCGGCATCACGGACGGCGAGCTGCTGCGCGGTGTCCGCTACCGCTCGGAGACCGCGACCACGTCGTCGCTGGTGATGCGCTCGAAGTCCGGCACGATCCGCCAGATCGACTCCACGCACCGGCTCTCGAAGCTGCGCGCGTACAGCAAGATCGACTTCGATCGCGCCAACTGACCGACCCGGGCCCGGTCCGGGCCCGACCCGCGCCCCGAGCGCGGCACCGGATCGTGGCCGACGAGGCCGACGGGGCACGGAGGCCACGGAGGCCACGGAGGCCACGGAGGCCACGGACGGGACGATACGAAGAGGGGCGCCCCCATGTGCGGTGGGGGCGCCCCTCTTCGTACGGTACGACGGACGTGTCCGCGCTCCCGTCGGTCTCCGTCAGCCCGCCTGCGCGATCCGGTCGGTCGCGGACGCCTTCCGCAGCTCCACCTCGCGCCGCCGGCGCCTGGCCAGGGCGACCCGGCGCTCGGCGGCCGTGAGCCCGCCCCACACGCCGTACGGCTCGGGCTGGAGCAGTGCGTGCTCCCGGCACTCGACCATCACGGGACAGCGACCGCAGACCCGCTTGGCCGCCGCCTCACGCGCGAGCCGCGCGGCGGTCGGCTCCTTGGAGGGCGCGAAGAACAGTCCCGCCTCGTCCCGGCGGCACACCGCCTCCGCGTGCCAGGGGCCGGCCTCGTCCTCCCGGGCAGGGGCGCGCTGAGGGGGCACGGCGGCGACCTGGAGGGGCTGATGCGGCAGTTGCAGCACGGTCTACTCCTGACGACGGCTTCGCGAGAGCGGCGATGCCCCAGCCCTACCCGCTGTGCGCGCGCCTATGCACTGCGTGCCGCGCCGTTCCGCTCTGCGGATACCCGACGGCGAATTCCGGTCAGCCCCGGTCCCGCACCCCCCGTCACCGGGAGTCACCGCGGCCGCCCGGCGGTATCAGTGGCCGAGATGCTTGCGCAGTTTGTCCTGGAGATCGGTGATCCACTTGCCGCGCTTGGGGCGCGCCTCGACGTTCCCGAAGACCGAGTAGCCGTTGATGACGACGACCGGGGCCTGCGGGTCGACGCCCTCCAGGGTCACGACCTCGAAGTTGCCGAAGACTCCGCTGCCGCTGCCGCGCAGACTGATGTTCTCCGGGACCCGGACCTCCACGTTGCCGAAGATCGACGTGGCGTTGATGGTGGTCAGACGCTGCGCGAAGATCGCCTCGGTCAGATCGATCTCGATGTTGCCGAAGAGCGCGAAGGCGTTCGTCCGCCGGCTCACCCTCCAGCGTCCCTTGCGGGTGTTGCTGGAGAAGATCGCGACGAGGTTCTCCGGGGGACCGTCGGCGCCGTCCGGGGCGTACCCGTACTCCGGCGCGGGCTCCTGGTGCCGCCGGGCGCCCGGCAGGTCGCGGACGATCGGCTCCAGCTCTCCGACGGTCTTCGCCCGGTACACCGCGTCGATCCGGTCCGAGTGCTCCTCGGCGTCGATCCGCCCCTCGGCCAGGGCGTCCCTGAGGATGTCCGCGATCCGGTCCCGGTCCGCGTCCGAGGCCCGCAACGAGCCCTGGGGGTCGGCGAAGACGGTCTCGGCGGGGGCGGTCTCGGCGGGCGAGACCTGCCGCTGCGGCTGCGGCTGCTGTTCGGGTTCGGGCTTCTTTTCGAGGTCCACGGAGCCAGCCTAGCGAAACGCGATAGATCGCGACCAGGGGGCAGGCCGAGGCCCCTGGACAAAGGCGCGAACGCGCCACTCCGGCACGGTCCCGGCCCCAAGTGAGCCTTACCTCACAGGACCGCGCCCCGGACCGCGTTCTACGCTGGAGGGCGCACTGCCAACGGAGGCGGTGCGACGTCTTGCCGAGTGAGGAATGGCCCCCATGCCAGAGTTTGCGTACTCCGATCTGCTCCCCCTGGGAGAGGACACCACGCCCTACCGCCTGGTGACCTCCGAAGGTGTCTCCACCTTCGAGGCCGACGGCCGTACGTTCCTCAAGGTCGAGCCGGAGGCGCTGCGCACGCTGGCCGCCGAGGCGATCCACGACATCCAGCACTTCCTGCGCCCGGCCCACCTGGCCCAGCTCCGCCGGATCATCGACGACCCCGAGGCCTCCTCGAACGACAAGTTCGTCGCGCTCGACCTCCTCAAGAACGCGAACATCGCCGCCGCCGGCGTCCTGCCCATGTGCCAGGACACCGGCACCGCGATCGTCATGGGCAAGCGCGGCCAGAACGTGCTGACCCCGGGCCGCGACGAGGAGGCCCTGTCGAAGGGCATCTACGACGCGTACACCAAGCTGAACCTGCGGTACTCGCAGATGGCCCCGGTGACCATGTGGGAGGAGAAGAACACCGGCTCGAACCTGCCCGCGCAGATCGAGCTGTACGCGACCGACGGCGGCGCGTACAAGTTCCTCTTCATGGCCAAGGGCGGCGGCTCCGCCAACAAGTCCTTCCTCTACCAGGAGACGAAGGCCGTCCTCAACGAGGCGAGCATGATGAAGTTCCTGGAGGAGAAGATCCGTTCGCTCGGTACCGCGGCCTGCCCGCCGTACCACCTGGCGATCGTCGTCGGCGGCACCTCCGCCGAGTTCGCGCTCAAGACCGCGAAGTACGCCTCCGCGCACTACCTGGACGAGCTGCCCTCCGAGGGCTCCGCCGAGACCGGCCACGGCTTCCGTGACAAGGAGCTGGAGGAGAAGGTCTTCGAGCTGACGCAGAGGATCGGCATCGGCGCGCAGTTCGGCGGCAAGTACTTCTGCCACGACGTCCGCGTCGTCCGCCTCCCGCGCCACGGCGCCTCGCTGCCCGTCGCCATCGCCGTCTCCTGCTCGGCGGACCGCCAGGCCGTCGCCAAGATCACCGCCGAGGGCGTCTTCCTGGAGCAGCTGGAGACCGACCCGGCGCGCTTCCTGCCGGACACCACCGACGAGCACCTGTCGGAGGAGGCCGACGTCGTCACCATCGACCTGAACCAGCCGATGGACGACATCCTCGCCGAGCTGACCAAGTACCCGGTCAAGACCCGGCTCTCGCTCAACGGCCCGCTGGTCGTGGCGCGTGACATCGCGCACGCCAAGATCAAGGAGCGGCTGGACGCGGGCGAGGAGATGCCGCAGTACCTGAAGGACCACCCGGTCTACTACGCGGGCCCCGCGAAGACCCCCGAGGGCTACGCCTCCGGTTCCTTCGGTCCGACCACGGCCGGCCGGATGGACTCGTACGTGGAGCAGTTCCAGGCGGCGGGCGGCTCGAAGGTCATGCTGGCCAAGGGCAACCGCTCGCAGCAGGTCACGAACGCCTGCGGCAGCCACGGCGGCTTCTACCTCGGCTCGATCGGCGGCCCGGCGGCGCGTCTCGCGCAGGACTGCATCAAGAAGGTCGAGGTCGTCGAGTACGAGGAGCTCGGCATGGAGGCGGTCTGGAAGATCGAGGTCGAGGACTTCCCGGCGTTCATCGTGGTGGACGACAAGGGCAACGACTTCTTCCAGAACCCGGCCCCCGAGCCGACGTTCACGCACATCCCGGTGCGGGGTCCCGGTCTCGGCTGATCACCCGGCGCCTGACGTCCGCCCCTCGGTCCTCCGGACCGGGGGGCTTCGTCGTCCGCTCAGAAAGTTGCTACCGACCGGTAGCCAACTCGTTGCCTCCTGTCCAGTATTGAGCGCGAGCATGCCAAAGTCCTGAGCTGGTCGACCAAGGAGCCCCCCATGCCCGTCACGCCCTTCCGCAGGCGCGCCGCCGCCGGAACCACCGCCACGCTCGCGCTGACCGCCCTCCTCGTCGTCGGCCCCGCGCCCACCGCCTCCGCCTCCGACCCGGACCGGCACAGCACGTCGACCGCGGCCTTCAAGGACGTCGACTACGCGACCTGGCTCCGCGATGTGGCGGCCGTCGTCGCCGAGGCCCGCCCGTACATCGAGGAGCGGTCGGAGAACGCCGGGCGCGAGAAGCAGGCGATCGTCCTCGACATCGACAACAGCTCCCTGGAGACGGACTTCCACCCGTTCTGGGAGCTTCCGACGCCCGCCATCGCCGATGTGCGCGACCTCGTCCGGGACGCCCACGGGCGCGGGGTGGACGTCTTCTTCGTGACCGCCCGCCCGGGCATCATCCACTCCCTGACCGACTGGAACCTGAAGAAGGCCGGCTACCCGGTCGACGGTCTGTACGTGCGCTCGCTGCCCGATCTCTTCGCCGAGGTCAGCGCGTACAAGACGGAGAAGCGCGCGGAGATCGAGGCCAAGGGCTACACGATCATCGCGAACATCGGCAACAACACCACCGACCTGGTCGGCGGCCACGCCGAGCGCACGTTCAAGCTCCCGGACTACGGCGGCAAGCTCTCCTGACCGGAGGCCCGGAAGGTCCCGGAGGCCCGGGAGCCCCGCCGGTCGGATTCCGGGGCTCCCGCTAGCGGGTGATGTGGAACTCCAGCCTGGAGAAGTCCCCGTCCGGGGTCGAGCGAATGGTGCCGCGCGCGTCCTTGAAGTCGCCGGTCCCACCGGTGACGGCGATGTCGAACGCGGCCTGCTCCTCGGCGTCCGGGTCGACCGACAGCAGGGTCTGCCCCATGATCTGCCCGCCGGGTCCGCCGTTCAGCACGAAAGTGCCCACGCACACCAGGTCGTTGGGGCTGCCGGTGCGGACCACGGTGCAGGTCACGCCGTCCCGGCCGACCTTGTCGCCGCCCTTGGACCTGAAGAGGTCGTCGGCGAAGGCGAACGAGTCCCCGAGCTCGGGCGGCGGCGCGGTCGTGTCGCCGCCCTGATCGGTCGGGACCTCCTGGGCGTAGAGCGTGAACTCGAAACCCTCGGCCGCGGACGCGGGGACGGCGGCGACGGCGGAGAAGGCACCGGCGGCCACGGCGGTGACCCCGAGCACGCCGACCCTCCTGAAGCTACGGAACATGTCCTGCCTCCTGCGGGGAGTCCCCCTTCGGATCTTCGGACCTGCTTCACATTGTGCGACGGCCACCCCGGATACGCCCGTCCGGTGGACGGCCGGCCCGCCACTACGCTGACGCGCATGAGACACCCGATACGACCCCTGGCCCCCGCAGCCGCGGCCCTGGCGGCCGGGCTGCTGCTCGCCGGCTGCGCCGACGCCGAGCCGATGCCCGAGGTCACGCAGGGCGCCCGGCCCACGGCGGCGCCCACCGCGAAGGCGCCCGCGGCCGCCGCGTCCCGTGCGACCGTCGGTGGTCCCGGGACGGCCTGCGCGCTGCCCGTCGCGTTCGCGGTGGCGGAGAAGTGGACGCCGAAGGCCGTCGAGGACCCCGAGAACCCGGAGTTCGCGGCCCTCACGCGCCAGGGTCCGGCGACGGTTCGCTGCGAGGTGGACGCGAAGCCGGCCGGGCACGTGGGCTATCTGCGGGTGTGGACGGCCGGAAAGGGGCCTGCCAGGACGGCGCTCGAAGGGTTCGTGAAGGCCGCGCAGAACACCTCCGGGGTCACCTACAAGGAGAGCGGGTCCGGCGCGGGGCCCGTCACCGAGGTGACGTACACCGTCTACAACAAGCTCATGGAGGAGTCGAAGGAGGAGCGGGCCTTCGCCGTCGCGACCCCGAAGGGGACGGTGATCGTGCACCTCGGCGGGCTCGACACCGCGGAGCACCGGGCGATGGTCCCCGCCTACGAGCTGGCCCGGACCACGCTCAAGGCGCTCTGAGGCGGTACCCGCGCCGAGGACGGCCGGCCGTGGTCCCGCTCGGGCGAGGCCGGCCTTGCTCCCGGCCCCGGAGACGGCCGTGGTCCCGCCCCGAACACGGCCGTGGCCCCGGCCTCGGAGACGGCCGTGGCCCCCGTCCGATCCCGGACGGGGGCCACGGCGTTCCTCGACGGCGCGCGGGCTACGCGAACTTCTGGTTCGCCGAGCCGTCGCAGGCCTGGAGCCGGATCGGCTGCCGCGCCGCGCTCTGGCTGAGGCAGAGGCCCGTCGCGTCGGCGGGCCGGAGCGTGGCGCCGTCCCGGACGAACTTCTGGTTGGCGCCGCCGTGGCAGTTCCAGATGATGAGGGCCCTGCCCGCCTGGTAGCCGGACGCGGGGACGTCCAGGCAGCGGTCCTGGGTGAGCTGGGTGTGGACGGTCCGGCGGGTGGAGTCGTACCACCAGCCCTGGTTGCGGCCGCCGTGGCAGTCCCAGCCGAGGACACCGGTGTCGTTGGCCGAGGAGGCCGCCTCGACGTCCAGACAGTCGCCGGTCGCCTGGTTCTTCAGGGGCTTGTACACGTCGTCCCAGGCCAGCGGGAAGAGGGTCGGCGTGCCCGAGGAGTTCACATCGGCACAACTCGCCTCACGTGAGCCGGAGTTGTAGATCTGGGTGAGGCAGGACGCGAAGGCGGCGTGCCCCCGCGCGTTGGGGTGGAAGGACTGCCGCACCGAGTTCGCGTCCGGGGTGCCCGGCTTGGAGAGGTCGATGTAGAGGCCTCGGGCCCAGGTGTCCTCCATGCAGACCTCGTGGCCGTGGAAGAGCCGGGAGTTGTCGAGGTAGACGGCCCCGGTGGAGGCGGCGGCCGCGCGCATTCCGCGTTCGAAGGCGGGGACGGCGGTGTTGCGGCCCCACACGGTGTCGGAGTCGTAGCCGAGTCCGCCGCAGACCAGCTTCCCCGGGAAGTCGGGGTTGTCGTGGAAGTCGGGGCCGATGGGGCTGGGGTAGCCCATGAGGACGAGCTTGTAGTCACCGTCGGCGTATCCGGCGTCGCGCATGACGCTCTTGAGGTCGCGCACGGTCTGCTCGACCTTGGGGACGAGGCCGTCGACGCGGGACTGCCAGCCCGGGGCGTACTTGGGCTCGCAGGTGCCCTGGAGCAGCAGGTAGCGCTGGACGCAGTCGGTCATGACGGGTCCGAACTGCAGGTCGTCGTTGGCTCCGGCGACGAGCAGGACCATCTTGATGCGGGTGTTGCGCGCCTTGACGGCCAGGTTGTCGCTCTGGACGAGCTCGTCGGCGTACTGCTTCGAGCCGCCGATCCGGATGTTGCCGGTGTACGCGCCGGAGCAGGACACGTTGAACGTGAGGTCCGCGGGGATCCCGGTGCGGTGGATGGCGGCGTCGGGCGAACGGTGGCACCAGTTGGTGGGGCCGTTGGTGGGGGGCTCGTACGTACCGACGCCCTCGCCGGAGATCTCGCTGTCGCCGAGGGAGATCAGCCCGGTCCTGCGCTGGGCAAGGGGGCGCTCCTCGGGGCTGCCGTAGATCCTGGTGGCCTCGGCGGCCCGGATCGCCTCCAGCTCGGGCGGGAGCGGGACGGCGGCGGTGACGGCCGCGGTGCCGACGGTGCCGGTGCCGGCCGCGCCGGCGGGGGCGGCCGCGGTCATCGTGCCGAGTGCGGCGGCGGCCGCGGCGACGGCGGCTATGGGCCAGCGGAGTCTGTACCTGGTGCGCCTCATTGCGCCTCCTGGAAGTGGGGTTACCCACGGTTTTTACTGGCCGGTACGCGTGATGGGAATACATCGAACAAGACAAGTGCTCATCTTTTTCGGGGGGGTTCGGGGCGCCCCCCGACGGGCACGGCGTGGAAGGTTGGAGCACATGAACGACACAGACCAGGCGGACGGCTACCGGATCGAGCACGACTCCATGGGCGAGGTACGGGTCCCCGCCCACGCCAAATGGAGGGCCCAGACCCAACGGGCGGTGGAGAACTTCCCGGTCTCCGGGCAGCGCCTGGAGCGCGCCCACATCGAGGCCCTGGCCCGGATCAAGGCCGCCGCCGCCCAGGTCAACGCGGAGCTCGGGGTGATCGACAAGGACCGCGCGGAGGCCATCGTCTCGGCGGCGGCCGAGGTCGCCGAGGGGCGCTGGGACGAGCACTTCCCGGTGGACGTCTTCCAGACCGGCTCGGGCACCTCGTCCAACATGAACACCAACGAGGTGATCGCCACCCTCGCCACCGAGCGGCTCCCCGAGGGGCGCGAGGTCCACCCCAACGACCATGTGAACGCCTCGCAGTCCTCCAACGACGTCTTCCCCTCCTCCATCCACATCGCGGCCACCAGCGCCGTCACCCGCGACCTGATCCCCGCCCTCGAGCATCTGGCCGCCTCCCTGGAGCGAAAATCGGCCGAATTCGCGACGGTCGTGAAGTCCGGCCGCACGCACCTGATGGACGCCACCCCGGTCACCCTCGGCCAGGAGTTCGGCGGCTACGCGGCGCAGGTCGCGTACGGCGTCGAGCGGCTGCGCTCCGCCCTCCCCCGGCTCGCCGAACTCCCCCTCGGCGGTACGGCGGTGGGCACCGGCATCAACACCCCGGCCGGCTTCTCGGCGACCGTCATCGCGGCGGTCTCGCGCGCGACCGGCCTGCCGCTCACCGAGGCCCGTGACCACTTCGAGGCACAGGGCGCCCGCGACGCCCTGGTGGAGACGTCCGGGCAGCTCCGCACCGTCGCCGTCTCTCTCACCAAGATCGCCAACGATCTGCGCTGGATGGCCAGCGGGCCGCGGACGGGCCTCGCCGAGATCAACCTCCCCGACCTCCAGCCCGGCTCGTCGATCATGCCGGGCAAGGTGAACCCGGTGATCCCCGAGGCGGTCCTGATGGTCGCCGCGCAGGTGACCGGAAACGACACCACGGTGGCGGTGGCGGGCGCGGCCGGGAACTTCGAGCTCAACGTCATGCTGCCGGTGATGGCGAAGAACCTCCTGGAGTCCGTACGGCTGCTCGCCAACGCCTCCCGGCTGCTCGCCGACCGCACGGTGGACGGGATCACCGCCAACGTCGAGCGGGCCCGCGAGTACGCCGAGTCCTCGCCTTCGGTGGTCACCCCGCTGAACAAGTACATCGGCTACGAGGAAGCGGCCAAGGTCGCCAAGAAGTCCCTCGCCGAGCGGAAGACCATCCGCGAGGTGGTGCTCGAGTCCGGGTACGTGGAGCGCGGCGACCTGACGGTCGAGCAGCTGGACGAGGCGCTGGACGTCCTGCGCATGACCCGCCCGTAGCCCGGACCCGCGGGTGCGTCCCCGGGGCCCGGGAACGCACCCGCCGGGACGGCGGTGGGCGCCCGGCCGTCGGCGCCCCGCCCACGTGACCGGCCCTCGGCGACCCGCCCACGTGACCGATCGTCGGCGACCCGCCCACGCGACCGGCCGTGGGCAACCCGCCGTGAGCGACCCACCGGGGTGACCGGCCATGGCGACCGTACGCAAGTGACCGACGGGTAGTGACCGGCCGGTAGCCGACTCATCCGTGACCTGTGCCGCAGCGGTCGTGGGAGCGCGCCCCTAAGATCTGCGCATGACAGGATCGGGCGGCTCCCAGCACTGGGCGCCTGGGGATCACATCCTCTGGCGCTATCGCGGCAACGGCACCGGAGAGGTGCACATCTGCCGACCCGTGACGGTCGTCCAGGACACCCCCGAGCTGCTCGCCGTCTGGATGGCCCCCGGCACGGAGTGCGTCCGCCCCGTGCTCACCGACGGCACGCCCGTCCACGAGGAGCCGCTCGCCACCCGCTACACCGCCCCGCGCACCACCGAGCGCGCGGAGTGGTCCGGCAGCGGGGTCCTGAAGCTGGCGAGACCAGGCGAACCGTGGTCGGTGTGGCTGTTCTGGGAACGGGGCTGGCGCTTCCGCAGCTGGTACGTGAACCTGGAGGAGCCGCGGGTCCGGTGGTCCGGCGGTTTCGACTCCGAGGACCATTTCCTCGACATCTCCGTCTACCCCGACCGCAGCTGGCTGTGGCGCGACGAGGACGAGTTCGCGCAGGCCCAACGGTCCGGGCTGATGGGCCCG
The DNA here is from genome assembly GCF_014656215.1 of Streptomyces zaomyceticus. Taxonomy (GTDB): domain Bacteria; phylum Actinomycetota; class Actinomycetes; order Streptomycetales; family Streptomycetaceae; genus Streptomyces; species Streptomyces zaomyceticus. The sequence continues at coordinate 57,558 of NZ_BNBZ01000021.1, forward strand.
GAGCAGGCCGCGCGGGTGCGCGCGGCGGGACGGCTGGCGGTGGAGCGGATCAAGGAGTGGGGGGCGCCGTTCGCGGACGGCTGGGAGGACTGGCGACCCGATCCGGCATGGCGGGTGCCGGAGCTGCCGGCCGACTGGGACCGCACTCCGGCGCACACGGCACCGTGAGACCCTTGATGCGCCCCCGGGGGGCAAACGTAGGATCGTCCTCCGCACGGCGGAGGCGGACCCGACGGCACGTCGGACCGACCGGACAGCACGTCAACGACCGAACGCAGCGCAGGACCTGACCAGAAGTCATCCACGAGGGGGAGAGCAGTGCCGGACGTCTGCCCGGGTGTTCCCACCCCCGCTGGTGCCGCAACCCGCAGAGCCTCCACATCCGCTGCACACAAGGGGTTTAGCCCCGCCGAAGGCGCGGCATCGGCGAGAAGAGCGAGTGCATCGCACCACCGGCCCGGACAGACGGAATCCCACGCGTGACGGAGCATCCCACCTCCCACGAAGGCCGGCAGCCCCTGGCTGCCCGGTCGCAGGAACGCGCGCGCCCTCGCCAGGAGGCGGCCGCCGGCCTGCCCTCCGACGTGCCCGGCACGGCGGGCGGACCGGCGGCCCCCGCGGCCCCCGGTGCGGACGCACCCCCGCTGCCGCCGCCCGCGTCCCCCGGCGGCCCCGGAGCCATGGCCGTGGCCGTGACCCCGCAGCATCCCGGCGGCAGCAGGAGCGGTGACCCCGTCGCGCGGCGCGAGGGCGAGCGGCTCCGGTTCGTCGGGGCGGCGACCCGGCGCATCGCGCGCGGCATCGACCTGGACGAGATCGTGCTGGGTCTGTGCCGGGCGACGGTGCCGACCTTCTCCGACGAGATCCTGGTCTACCTCCGTGACCCGCTGCCGGTGGGCGACGAGCGCCCGGTGGCGCCGTTCGTGCTGCGGCTGCGCCGTACGGACCGGCTCCGGTTAAGCGATCTGGAGGGCGAGGAGCTCGTCCTCGTACCCGATCCCGATCCGACCCCCGCGGCCGAACTCTGCGAGGTGCGGTCCGGCGGGGCGCTGGCCGAGGTGCTGCGCGGGGTGCGGCCGGTGTTCGGCGACTCCGCCGCCGCCAAGACGGCGCTGGCCGAGCTGCTCGGCCCGGAGCACCCGCTGCCCGGCGGGCTGCGCGCGGTCCTGGCGCCGCTGCGCGGCCGGCGCCGGGTGATCGGCGCCGCCGTGTTCCTGCGCCGCCCCGAGCGGGCAGGTTTCGAGCCGAACGACCTCCTGGTCGCGGCGCAGCTGGCCACGCACACCGCGCTCGGCATCGACAAGGCCGTCCTGTACGGCCGTGAGGCGTACATCGCGGACGAGCTCCAGCGGACGATGCTGCCGGACTCGCTGCCGCAGCCGACCGGCGTGAAGCTCGCCTCGCGCTATCTGCCGGCGGCCGAGACGGCCCGGGTGGGCGGCGACTGGTACGACGCGATCCCGCTGCCCGGCAGCCGGGTCGCCCTGGTCGTCGGCGACGTGATGGGTCACTCGATGACCTCGGCGGCGATCATGGGCCAGTTGCGCACCACCGCGCAGACCCTGGCCGGGCTTGACCTGCCGCCGCAGGAGGTCCTGCACCATCTGGACGAGCAGGCCCAGCGGCTCGGCGAGAACCGGATGGCGACCTGTATGTACGCGGTGTACGACCCGGTCTCGCACCGGATCACCGTGGCCAACGCGGGCCATCCGCCGCCGATACTGCTCCACCTGGGCGGCCGTGCCGAGGTGCTGCGGGTGCCGCCGGGCGCGCCCATCGGCGTGGGCGGCGTGGACTTCGAGGCGGTCGAGCTGGACGCCCCGGCCGGTGCCACCCTGCTGCTGTACACGGACGGTCTGGTCGAGTCCCGGCTGCGGGACGTGTGGACGGGCATCGAGCAGCTGCGGGAGCGCCTGGCGGCGACCGCGCAGCTGACCGGCCCGGACCACTCGCCGCCCCTGGAGGCGCTCTGCGACGACGTCCTGGACATGCTGGGGCCGGGTGACCGGGACGACGACATCGCGCTGCTCGCGGCCCGTTTCGACGGGATCGCGCCGAGCGACGTGGCGTACTGGTTCCTGGAACCGGAGGACGCGGCCCCGGGCCGCGCCCGGCGGCTCGCCCGGCGGGCGCTGGCCCGCTGGGACCTGGAGGAGCTGACGGACTCGGTCGAGCTGCTGATCAGCGAGGTCGTGACGAACGCCGTGCGGTACGCGGAGCGGCCGGTGACGCTGCGGCTGCTGCGGACGGACGTGCTGCGCTGCGAGGTCGGCGACGACTCCCCGCAGCTGCCCCGGCAGCGGCGGGCGCGGGACACCGACGAGGGCGGGCGCGGGCTCTTCCTGGTGAACCGGCTGGCGAGGCGCTGGGGTGCCACGCGTCTCTCGGGCGGCAAGGTGGTCTGGTTCGAGCTGGCCACCACCCGTAGCTGAGGGCCGCCGCCCCGCGGGCATCCGCGGGGCAGCGGTTGCCGACCTCCCGTCGGCGGAGTTGACTTCTGTGGTGGACGCGGCGATCTGACCAGTTCCCCCACCGACGGGAGGACGCTCGTGACCTACACGACGAACAACGCCGGGAACCCGGTCGAGAGCGACGAACACTCGCTCACGGTCGGGCCCGACGGCCCCATCCTGCTCCAGGACCACTATCTGATCGAGAAGATGGCCCAGTTCAACCGCGAACGGGTCCCCGAGCGTGTGGTGCACGCCAAGGGCTCCGGCGCGTACGGCTTCTTCGAAGTGACGAACGACGTCAGTCAGTTCACCCGGGCGGTGCTCTTCCAGCCGGGTGCGCGGACGGAGATGCTGGCCCGTTTCTCCACGGTGGCGGGCGAGCAGGGCTCTCCCGACACCTGGCGGGACCCACGCGGTTTCGCCCTGAAGTTCTACACCGACCAGGGCAATTACGATCTCGTCGGCAACAACACCCCGGTCTTCTTCGTCCGGGACACGATCAAGTTCCAGGACTTCATCCGCTCGCAGAAGCGCCATCCGGTGACCGGGCTGCGCGACCACGACATGCAGTGGGACTTCTGGACGCTGTCTCCGGAGTCCGCGCACCAGGTGACCTGGCTGATGGGCGACCGCGGCGTCCCGAAGACGTACCGGCACATGAACGGCTACGGCTCCCACACGTATATGTGGATCAACGCCGGCGGTGAGCGTTTCTGGGTGAAGTACCACTTCACCACCGACCAGGGCATCGAGTTCCTCACCCAGTCGGAGGCCGACGAGCTCGCCGGTACGGACGGGGATGTGCACCGCCGTGATCTGTACGAGTCGATCGAGTCCGGCGACGCGCCCTCCTGGACCCTCAAGGTCCAGGTGATGCCCTTCGAGGAGGCGGCGGACTACCGCTTCAACCCCTTCGACCTGACCAAGGTGTGGCCGCACGGCGACTACCCGCTGATCGAGGTCGGGCGGATGACCCTGGACAGGAACCCCGAGGACTTCTTCGTCCATATCGAGCAGGCCGCCTTCGAGCCCTCGAACATGGTGCCGGGCATCGGCCCGTCGCCGGACAAGATGCTTCTCGGGCGGCTCTTCTCCTACCCGGACACCCACCGGTACCGGATCGGCCCGAACTACGCGCAGCTGCCGCCGAACCGGCCCCGCTCCCCCGTGCACTCGTACGCGAAGGACGGGGCGATGCGGTACGAGGCCTCGACGGCGGCCCGGCCGTACGCGCCGAACTCGTACGGCGGACCGGATGCCGACTACGGGCGCTTCGGCGAGCCGGCGGGCTGGGAGGCCACCGGTGAGCTGGTGCGCGAGGCGTACCGGCTCCACGCGGAGGACGACGACTGGGGGCAGCCGGGCACCCTGGTCCGTGAGGTCCTGGACGACGCGGCCCGCGACCGGCTGGTGTCGAACATCGGCGGTCATCTGAAGGACGGGGTGAGCGCGCCGGTCCTGGAGCGGGCCGTGCAGTACTGGCGGAACGTGGACGGGGACCTGGGCGACCGGGTCGCGAAGGAGGTCGGGGGCTGACCCGCTACGGGTCGTGCCCGCGCACGACGAAGGCCGGACCCCCTCGGGGGTCCGGCCTTCGTGGTGTCGCTATCGCCGCGGGCGGACGGTGTCGGCGTTCTCCGGGTCGGGGCCCGGGTCCGGCGGCTCGATCGACGGCGGCGGGGACGGCTCGTCGGTGACCGGCGGCTCGCTCGTGGGCTCCGGCGGCGTGGTGACCGGGTCGCGCGTCGGCTCCGGCGGCGTGGTGGACGTCGTGGTCGGCGGGGCCGTCGGGTCCGGGGACGTCGTCGTCGGGGTCTCGGTGGGCTCCTCGGGAGCCTCGGTGCTCCGGCTGGGCGTCGGGTCCGGGGCGAAGGTCGCCGAGTCGCCGGTCTCCAGGTCGAAGGAGGCGTCGGAGCCGCCGTCGAGGGCGCCGGTGGTGTAGTCGCCCCATATCTGGGCCGGCGTACGGCCGCCGTTGGCGCGGCCGGGGTTGATCGTGTCGGTCAGGGTGACCTGGTTGCCCTTGGTGTCCTCGCCGAAGAGGCCGACGGCGGTGACGAGTTCGGGGGTGTAGCCCACGAACCAGGCGGAACGGTTGTTCTCGGAGGTGCCGGTCTTGCCCGCGGCCTCGTAGTCACCGGCGGCGCGGAAGCCGGAACCGTTCTGCACGACGCCGGTCATGGCCTTGGTGACGGTGTCGGCGGCCTCGCGGCTGATGACCTGCTCGCCGGTCCCCTTGGCGGGGGAGACCGTACGGTCCCGGTGGGCGGCGGCCTTCACGAGGGTCGGGGTGACCTTCTTGCCGTGGTTGTCGAGGGTCGCGTAGACACCGGCCATGTCCATGGTGGAGGCGCCCATGGTGCCGAGGGACATGGCGGGGGTCTGGCCGAAGTCCGCGCCGTCCTTCATGCCGAGGTCCAGGGCGGTCTTCTTGGTCTTGGCGGCGCCGACGTCCACGATCATCTGGGCGTAGACGGAGTTGATGGAGCTGTTGGTGGCCTTCTGCACGGTCACGGGGCCGTAGCTGCGGTTGTCCTCGTTCTCGGGCGAGAAGGGAATGTCGCTGCCGACGACCTTGCGCTTGCTGGTGCCGTCGTAGACCGTGCCGAGGCCGATCTGCCGTCCGTCCTGGGTGACCGTGCGGTTGTCGAGCGCGGAGGCGAGGACGATCGGCTTGAAGGTGGAGGCGGGCTGGTAGTCGCGGCGGGTGGCGTTGGACATCCAGTGCTCGGTGGCGCCGACGCCGCCGTACATCGCGACGACCGCGCCGGTCTTCGGGTCGACGGAGGTGGCGCCGGCCTGGACGGTGGCGTCCTTCTTGTCGCCCTTGCGGTCGAGCTTGGCCTCCAGCTGCCGGTCGACGGCCTTGACGAGGTCCTTCTGCCGCTTCTCGTCGATGTTGAGGGTGATCGTCCAGCCGCCGGCCTTGATGTCCTCCTCGCTGATGCCCTGGCGCATCAGCTCCTGGTTGGCGGCCTCGACGATGTAGCCGGTCTGGCCCTCCATGCCGGGGGCGGGCTTCGGCTTGTGCGGAACGGGGAACTTCATCGCGGCGCGCTCGTCGGCCGGCAGCCAGCCCTCGCCGACCATGTTGTCGAGGACGTAGTTCCAGCGCTCCTCGACGAGCTTGCGGCCGGTGGCGCTCGCGGAGGTCCAGTCGTACTGGTTGGGCGCCTGGAGCAGCGAGGCGAGGTAGGCGCCCTGGGCGGTGGTCAGCCGGGTGGCGTCGACGCCGTAGTACGAGCGGGCGGCGGCCTGGATGCCGTAGGCGCTGCGCCCGTAGTAGCTGGTGTTCATGTACCCGGCGAGGATGTCGCTCTTGCTCATCTGCCGGTCGACCTTGATGGCGATGACCATTTCCTTGAGCTTGCGCGTCGCGGTCTGGTCCTGGCTCAGGTAGAAGTTCTTGACGTACTGCTGGGTGATGGTCGAACCACCCTGCTTGCCCTTGCCGGTGACGGTGGACCAGGCGGCGCGCGTGGTGCCCTTGATGTCGACGCCGTTGTCCTTGTAGAAGCTCTTGTTCTCCGCGGCGACGAAGGCCTTCTGGACCTGCGCGGGGATCTTCTCCAGGCCGACGATCTCACGGTTGATCTTGCCGGTGCGGGCGAGGATCTTGCCGTTGGAGTACTTGTAGATGTTGCTCTGCATGGTCGCCTCGGCGTTGGCCGTCGGCACCGGGACCATGACGTAGACGACGTACAGGGCGCCCATGGCGAGCAGGCAGCACACGAAGAAGGTGCCCAGGAGCTTCTTCCAGGAGAAGAAGCGGCGCAGGCCGCGTTTCTTCGCCTTGCTCTTGTCCGGTCGGCCCATGTGTCCTGTCGCTCCGCTCGTCGTGTGTACCGGGCGTGCCTCGGTCCGTGTCCCGCCCGAGCCGGATCGGCTCAGCTAGCCAGCTAACACCGACGATGCAGACAAAGGACAACCGATCACGCCTTTTCCGGACGTGAGAATCAGCACCCATGCCCAGAGGAACCGACGCTCGGGCGGTACCGATGGTTGCGTGAAGGGTTCGTTCCACTTCTGGGCATCCGCCAGGCGCCTCACCGCCACCCCCGACCCGTCGCTATACATCGTGCGTATACACCCGGTGTACAGTGACGCCCATGTCCATCGGTCACACCCTCCTGGGACTCCTGGAGTCCGGCCCGCGCCACGGCTACGACCTCAAGCGCGCCTTCGACGAGAAGTTCGGCCACGACCGGCCGCTGCACTACGGCCAGGTCTACTCGACCATGTCCCGGCTCCTGAAGAACGGCCTCGTCGTCGTCGACGGCATCGAGGCGGGCGGCGGCCCGGAGCGGAAGCGGTACGCCATCACCGACGCCGGCATCACCGACGTCGCCCAGTGGCTCGCCACCCCCGAGAAGCCCGAGCCGTACCTCCAGTCCACGCTCTACACCAAGGTCGTCCTGGCGCTGCTCACCGGCCGCGGAGCCGCCGATCTGCTCGACACCCAGCGCGCCGAGCATCTGCGCCTGATGCGCGAGCTCACCCGGCGCAAGAAGGACGGCGACCTCGCCGACCAGCTCATCTGCGACCACGCCCTCTTCCATCTGGAGGCAGACCTGCGCTGGCTCGAGCTGACCGCCGCCCGTCTCGACCGGCTCGCCGAGGAGATCCGCCGATGAGTCACGCCCCCCTCCTGAAGGCCACCGGCCTCGACAAGGCCTACGGGCCGACCCCCGCACTCGCCGGCGCCTCGTTCGCGCTGCGGGCCGGCGAGGTCGTCGCCGTCATGGGCCCCTCCGGCTCCGGCAAGTCCACGCTGCTGCACTGCCTCGCCGGGATCGTGCGCCCCGACGCGGGCACCATCACCTACGACGGACGCGAGCTCACCGCGCTCTCCGACACCGCGCGCAGCTCCCTGCGCCGTACCGACTTCGGGTTCGTCTTCCAGTTCGGCCAGCTCGTCCCCGAGCTGACCTGCGTCGAGAACGTCGCCCTCCCGCTCCGCCTCAACGGCGAGAAGCGGAAGGCCGCCGAGGCCAGGGCCGTCGAGTGGCTGGCGCGGCTCGAGGTCGACGACACCGCCGCCAAGCGCCCCGGCGAGATATCCGGCGGCCAGGGTCAGCGCGTCGCCGTCGCCCGCGCGCTCGTCACCGCCCCGCGGGTGATCTTCGCCGACGAGCCGACCGGCGCCCTCGACTCCCTCAACGGCGAGCGCGTCATGCGGCTGCTCACGGACGCCTCACGGGACACCGGCGCCGCCGTCGTCCTCGTCACCCACGAGGCCCGTGTCGCCGCCTACTCGGACCGCGAGATCGTCGTACGGGACGGTGCCGTACGGGACGCGGAGTGGGTGGCATGACGCTCCGCACCTGGGTCCGCGACCTGGCGCTCGGCGCCCGGTTCGCGGTCACCGGCGGCCGCACCGGCCGGCTCCGCACCCTCCTGACCGCGACCGGCGTCGGCCTCGGGGTGACCCTGCTCCTGCTCGCCGCGGCCCTGCCGAACATGCTCTTCCAGCGGGAGGTACGGGAGTCCCTCCGCGCCGTCGACGGCTCCGAGTCGATCGACTCCCCCCGGCCCGACTCCTTTCTCCACCTCGGACGGGCCACGGACTACCGGGGCGACGTCGTCAGCGGCCTCCTCCTGCGGCCCGAGGGCGACAGGCCCACGGTCCCCCCGGGCGCGAAGGCGTTCCCCGCGCGCGGCGAGATGCTGGTCTCGCCCGCGCTCCGCGAGCTGCTCGACTCCCCCGACGGCGACCTGCTCGCGAAGCGGCTCCCCTACAAGGTCGCCGGGACGATCGGCGAGGCCGGACTCATCGGCCCGGCCGAGCTGCGGTACGTCGCCCACGTCGGCTTCCTCACCACCGACAACTTCGACGGGCGCGGTGTGCGCTACGGCTGGTCGGTGCCGGAGGAACCGATGAACGCCTTCCTGATCCTCCTCGTCCTCGTGGCGTCCGTCGTCCTGCTCGTCCCGGTACTGGTCTTCATCGCGACCGCCGTCCGCTTCGGCGGCGAGCAGCGCGACCGGCGGCTCGCCGCGCTGCGGCTCGTCGGCGCCGACACGGCCATGACCCGTCGGATCGCGGCCGGTGAGTCCCTCGCCGGCGCGCTGCTCGGGCTCCTGGTGGGACTCGGACTCTTCGCCGTGGCACGTGAGTTCGCCGGCACCTTCACCATCTGGGACGTCAACGCCTACCCCTCCGACGTCGTGCCGATGCCCGCGCTCGCCGTGCTCGTCCTCGTCACGGTGCCGGTCGCCTCGGTCGTCGTCAGCCTCTTCGCACTGCGCGGGGTGGTGATCGAACCGCTCGGGGTGGTCAGGACCTCCACCCCGCGCCGCCGCAGGGTGTGGTGGCGGCTGCTGCTCACGGCCGCCGGGGTCGCGCTGCTCGCCCCCGTGATCGGCGGCATCGAGCTGAGCCAGACCGGGATCGACAGCACGCAGATCGGCGTCGGTGTCGCGCTCGCCCTCGTGGGCCTCACCACCCTGCTGCCCTGGCTCGTGGAAGCGGTGGTGAAGCGCCTGCACGCGGGTCCCGTGGCCTGGCAGCTCGCGGTCCGCAGGCTCCAGCTGAGCAGTGGGACGGCGGCCCGCGCGGTCAGCGGCATCGTCGTCGCGGCGACCGGGGCGATCGCGCTCCAGATGCTCTTCCAGGCAATGGAGAGCGACTTCACCCAGGGCACGGGCGCGGACTCGTCCCGCGCCCAGATCGCGATCGGCACCCACGCGAAGGACGGCGACGAGGCCCGCGCGATGATCGGCCGCTTCGAACGCACCGAGGGCGTCGGCGACGTGATCGGCGTGGTCTCGTCGAGCGTGTGGCGGCCGGGTCCCCTGAAGAAGGGCGAGGAGTTCGCCCCGATGGCCCCGATCAGGGTCGGCGACTGCGCCTCCCTCGCCGAGTTCGCCACCCTGCCCTCCTGCCGCGAGGGCGACGTCTTCGTCCTCCTCACGCACGGCGCGCAGGGCGCACCCCCGGACAGCTGGGTCACCCGGACCGCCCGGCCGGGCGTCACGGTCGCGCTGGGCGACCCGCACCCGCACCCGGACGCCCCCGAGAGCCGCCGGAAGGGCCCCCCGCCCGAGTGGCGCATCCCCGCCGGCGCCCGGTTCGTGGACTCGCGCCCGGACCCGACCGGCATGTACGAGTACGGGGTCCTCGCCACCCCGTCCGCGATCGGTGCGGCCCGGCTCGACACGCCCGACGCGACGGCGATGGTCCGGCTCGACCCGGCCGTGCCGGACGCCGCCGAGCACGTACGGAACACGGCGGCGGACATCGATCCGACGGCCTGGGTCCGCACGCTCGAGGACACCCAGCAGGACGCCCAGTTCAGCAGCGTCCGCACCGGCATCCTGGTCGGCTCCACCCTGACGATGCTCCTGGTGGCGGCTTCGCTGCTGGTGACGACCCTGGAGCAGCTCAGGGACCGCAAGCGGCTGCTCTCCTCGCTCGTCGCCTTCGGCACCCGGCGCTCCACCCTGAGCTGGTCGGTGCTGTGGCAGACGGCGGTGCCGATGCTCCTCGGGCTCGGGCTGGCCGTGCTGGGCGGGCTCGGTCTCGGATTCGTCCTGCTGTCGATGACCGCGCAGCGGGTCCGGGACTGGTGGGTCTTCCTGCCGGTCACCGGAATCGGACTCGCGCTGATCGCGGCGGTCACGCTGCTGAGCATGCCGCTGCTGTGGCGGCTGATGCGTGCGGACGGGCTGCGCACCGAGTAACCCTGCGCCCGCACGTACGAAATACGGGCGGACGAAATACGGGCGGGCGAAATACGGGCGGGCGCGGGTTCCTGGGACCGGGGGGTTTCAGGAACCCGCGCCCAGCACCCGTACCGGAAGGTCCCGCATCGCACCCCTGAGGGCCTCCGCCAGTTCCTCGAACTCGGCGTAGCGGGCGGCGCCCGCCCGCGTCGCGAGGGCGATCCGCCGGGCGGGGGCCGGTTCGGCGAACAGCCCGGTCCACAGGGCGTTGTTGCGGGCGGTCTCGACCGTGACGGCGGTGCGCGGCAGCAGGGTCACCCCGAGACCGCCGGCCACCAGCTGGACCAGGGTGGCGAGTCCCGCCGCGGTGGTGGTGACCTCGGCGCCGTCCGTCCGCCCGGCCTCGCGGCAGATGTCGAGGGCCTGGTCGCGCAGGCAGTGGCCCTCGTCGAGGAGCAGCAGCCGCAGCTCCTTGAGTGCCTCGCGGGGGATGTCGTCCCGCCCCGCCAGCGGATGCCCCTCGGGGGTGACGAGGACGAAGTCCTCGTCGAAGAGGGGAAGTTCGGTGACGCCGGGCACTCCGAGCGGTACGGCGAGCAGCAGCAGGTCCAGCCGCCCGGCGGTGAGCCCCTCCAGGAGCGAGGAGGTCTGCTCCTCGTGGACCTGCAGGTCGAGGTCCGGGTAGCGGCGGTGGATCAGGCGCAGGACCGTCGGCAGCAGATAGGGGGCGACGGTCGGGATGACGCCGAGCCGGAGGGCGCCGGTGAAGGGGGCCCGGGCCGCCTCCGCCTCCTCCATGAGCTCCGCGACCGCGTCGAGGACCGCACGCGCGCGCGCCGCGAGCCGCTCCCCGGCGGGCGAGAGCAGCACCTTTCTCGTCGTACGCTCAAGGAGCTGGGCACCGAGTGCCTCTTCGAGCGCCGAAACCGCGCCCGAGAGCGCGGGCTGGCTCATGCCGATGGAGGCCGCCGCATCGCGGAAGTGCAGATGCTCGGCGACCGCCACGAACGCTCTGAGCTGGGAGAGACTCGGCTGCTTTCCTCGGTTCGGGCCGTGCGGGGGACTGTACGGGGACGCCACTGATAACCACCTTCGATCAACACGACCCACTCTAGCTATTTCACTGATCAATGCACTCCGTGCCATGCTGTGACCACGTCCAACCCCCACGGAAGACCCCAAAAGGGACCCTTCCTGCTTCGCAAGGAGAGCGCGTGCTCACTGTCGGTGACAAGTTCCCCACCTACGACCTGACCGCCTGCGTGTCGCTGGAGAGCGGCAAGGAGTTCGAGCAGATCGACCACAAGGCCTACGAGGGCAAGTGGCGCGTGGTGTTCTTCTGGCCGAAGGACTTCACCTTCGTCTGCCCCACCGAGATCGCCGCGTTCGGCAAGCTGAACGACGAGTTCGCGGACCGCGACGCCCAGATCCTCGGCGTCTCCGGCGACTCCGAGTTCGTGCACCACGCCTGGCGCAAGGACCACGCCGACCTGCGTGACCTGCCCTTCCCGATGCTGGCCGACTCCAAGCACGAGCTCATGAGCGACTGCGGCGTGCGCGGCGCCGACGGCTTCGCCCAGCGTGCCGTCTTCATCGTGGACCCGAACAACGAGATCCAGTTCACCATGGTGACCGCCGGCTCCGTCGGCCGGAACCCCAAGGAGGTCCTGCGGGTGCTGGACGCCCTGCAGACCGACGAGCTGTGCCCGTGCAACTGGAACAAGGGCGAGGGCACCCTCGACGCCGCCGCGCTCCTGTCGGGCGAGTGACCTGACATGGCTCTCGACGAACTGAAGTCCGCCATACCGGACTTCGCCAAGGACCTGAAGCTGAACCTCGGTTCGGTCATCGGCAACAGCGAGCTGCCGCAGCAGCAGCTCTGGGGCACCGTCCTGGCCTGCGCGATCGCCTCGCGCTCGCCGAAGGTCCTCAAGGAGCTGGAGCCCGAGGCACAGGCCAACCTGAAGCCCGAGGCGTACCAGGCGGCCAAGTCCGCCGCCGCGATCATGGCGATGAACAACGTCTTCTACCGGACCCGGCACCTGCTGTCGGACCCCGAGTACGGGACGATGCGCGCCGGTCTGCGGATGAACGTCATCGGCAACCCGGGCGTCGAGAAGGTCGACTTCGAGCTGTGGTCGCTGGCCGTCTCCGCGATCAACGGCTGCGGCCAGTGCCTGGACTCGCACGAGCAGGTCCTGCGCCAGGCCGGTGTCGACCGCGCCACGATCCAGGAGGCCGTGAAGATCGCCGCGGTGATCCAGGCGGTCGGCGTCACCCTCGACGCGGAAGCGGTGCTCGCCTCCGCCGAGTAGGACGACGCGGTACGAGAAGGGCCCCGGGGCATCACGCCCCGGGGCCCTTTCGTGACCGTCGGCCCGTCACTTCTTGAGCGCCGCCATGAGGGCGAGCGCGTCCTGGGACATCGGGACGTCGATCCCGGAGAGGTCGGGCTGCTCGACGGCGCCCTTGACCGGGTTCCCGCTCTCGTCGAAGGGAACCTGCCAGAACAGCTGGAACTGGAGCTCGGCCTGGCCGTCGAGGACCCAGAGCGTCCCGCCCTGCCCACTGGCGTCGTCGAACCAGGCCTGCTCGCCGATGCCGTCGATCTTCCGCAGGAGACCGGACTGCCGGGCCCTTGCCTCGAACTCGTGGGAGGGGTCGATCAGCTTGTGCAGCGTGTACTTCACCTCGACCGTCTGACCGGCCTCCTGCGGTCCGAAGGCGGCCGAGCAGGAGGACTCGCTGATCGCCGCCTCGTCCAGGAGGGCTCCGTAGCCGTCCACGTTCCGCTCGCCCAGGATCCCGCCCAGCGCCCTGAGCTTCGCGAGCTTGCAGAGTTCCTGCTCGGCCACGGTCACATAACCGCCGAGGTCGGGACCCGGCTCCTTCCGCTGCTCGTAGGCGTAGAGCCCCCCGCCCCACACCGCCGACGCCGCCACCGCGCCGCCGAGCGCCCACAGCCAGGGCCGGCGGGCCCGGGGCGGACGCGGGCCCTGCTCCTCCGTCAGCACCTCGGCCGTCTCGAACGTGGTCCCGCCCTCGAACTCCGGCTCCGAGATCACGCGCCGTCCCCCTTGGAGAGCGACGTGCCCGGTGCCGGGGTCGGCGCCACTTCGAACGCGGTCGCCCCGCGCGGCTCCGGCGCGCTGCGCAGCGCCTGTTCCGTGCTGTACGCCCGCAGGTAGCCGACGACCGTGTTGAGGACGGCGACCAGCGGCACCGCGACCACGGCGCCGCCGATTCCGGCGGTCAGACCGCCGGCCGCGACCGCGAGGACGACGGCGAGCGGGTGGACCCGTACGGCCCGGCCGAGGATGAAGGGCTGCAGGACATGGCCTTCGATCTGCTGTACGGCGAGGACGACGACCAGGACCATCAGGGCGGTGAAGGGCCCGTTGGTGACGAGCGCGACGACCACCGCGAGGGCGCCCGAGACGACGGCGCCGACGAGCGGGATGAAGGCGAACAGGAAGATGAAGACGGCCAGCGGCACCGCCATCGGCACATCGAGGAACCAGAGGCCGAGGCCGATGAACACGGCGTCGATGAGGGCGACCAGCACCGTGCCCCGCACATAGGCGGTGAGGGTGCGCCAGGCGCGCGGACCCGCACCGGCGACGCCCGGCCTGGCCTGGGCGGGAACCAGTTTGAGCGTCCACTCCCAGACCTGCTTCCCGTCGTAGAGCAGGAAGAGCGTGGAGAACATGGCGAGCAGGATGCCGGTCATCGCCTCGACGATCACGGTCACGCCCTGGAGTCCGGCGGAGGTGATCTGTTCGGCGTTGGCGCCGATGGCCTCGCTGAGGTTCTTGGCGATGTCGTTGATCTGCTGCTCGGTCACATGGAAGGGACTGTCGAGCAGCCAGCGCTTGAGCTCCTCGATGCCGTCCTTGACCCGGTCGGACAGGGTGTCGATGTTGTCCATGACCTGCCAGACCACGAACCAGCCGACCAGACCCATCACGACGAAGCCGGAGATGGCGGTGACGGCGGTGGCGAGGCCGCGGGGCAGACCCTTTCTGCGCAGCAGCGCCACGGTGGGCTGGAGCAGCGCGGTGACGAGGAGCGCGGCGACGAAGGCAAGGACGACCAGCTGGACGGAGCTGATCACCTTCATCAGCACCCAGACCGTGCCGGCGAAGACGAGCAGACGCCAACTCGCCTCGGCGGCGACGCGCATGCCCCAGGGGATCGCGGCGACGGGGTCGGGGCGGGCGGCGACGGCCGGTGCGTACGAGGGGGGTGCGGGGACGGAGCGGCCCGCGTCGGCGGTCGCGACCGCCTCCACCTCCGACTCCGGGAGGGGGGCCGCCGTGTCCGGGTCCATCTCGGGGCGCGCGGGCGCGTCCTGGCGCGGACCGTCGGACGGGCTCGGTCCCGGGCCCTCGTAGGACGCGTGGACGGACTCCTCGCGCTCCGCCTCGGCCCTGCGCTCGTCGAGGCGTTCGCCTATCCGGCTCAGGTTCTCACCCAGCCGGCCCAGCCACCCTGGCACTCTGGACATCGCTTTCCTTTTCCCCCGCTCGCTCTTTCCCCACCGGCTCCCCCGGAGACCGTGGACCTTCGAAACTACACGCAAGAAGCCCCTCACCGTAGGACGGTGAGGGGCTCTTGAAGGTTGAGCACGCCGTACTAGTACCAGCGGTTGGCCTGCCAGAACGACCAGGCACCACAGGGGCTGCCGTAGCGGCTGTCCATGTAGTTGAGGCCCCACTTGATCTGGGTGGCCGGGTTGGTCTGCCAGTCGGCGCCGGCCGAGGACATCTTGCTTCCCGGCAGGGCCTGGACGAGGCCGTAGGCGCCCGAAGACTGGTTGACCGCGAGGTAGTTCCACGTGGACTCGTGGTTCACGATGTTGCTGAAGCACTGGAACTGCGAGGCCGGGACCATCTGGCGGGCCATCGCCTTGACCTCGGCGACGGAGTACGAACCCTTCGCGGTGAAGGACGAGGCGTCGCGGACCGCGGAGCGGCTGGCGCGCTCGGCCTCCGCCTCCTTGCGCTCCTTCTCGGCCTTGGCCGCCTTGTCGGCCGCCTCCTTCTTCGCCTCGGCGTCCTTGGCGGCGCGAAGTCGTGCCGATTCCTCGGCGGACTTCTTCGCGACCGAGTCGGCAGCGGCGGCCTGGACGTCGGCCTGCTCCGAGAGGGACGAGACCTGTACCTGGGCCTGCTCGCCCACGGGGATGTCCGCGAGCAGCGTCGTGTCGGCCGCGGTGGCCTCGAAGTTGTCGTCCGAGGACTGAGCGGCGTTACCCGACGCAACGCCCATGACGGCGCCGACGGTGGTGACCGCAGTGGCCGAAGCCACCGCGAATCCCCGGACCGAGATCCGGCTCACACGGTTTCCTTCCAGCACGCCCGCACAGGTGACCACGCGGGCGAAATCGTGCCCCTGGCGCTGGTCTCCGACATACGAGGTCACAGAAGACACGGGCCCGTGGTGCTGTGGGCGGCATACGGCGGACAGTTGTTGAGTTGTGTGGTGCTTGTGCGCCTGAAGGTGCACGGGTGCCGTATGCGGGGCCTGACGGAAGCAAGACTCTGCCGGACGGCGACACCGCAAGGCAATTCTCCGTTGCGTGTGAAAGCTCACACCTCTGCGGGGGCAGGTGTTTTCGGCATTGGAGGGGACATGGGGGCGCCGCCCGGCTAAGCTCCTGCGCTCTGCCGGGCGGCGCCAACTTCCGTACACGCACGGACGTGTACGAATGGGGTCAGATCTGACCGTCCTCCAGCATCTCCGTCACGAGCGCCGCGATCTGCGAGCGCTCGGAGCGGGTGAGGGTCACGTGCGCGAAGAGCGGATGCCCCTTCAATTTCTCGACCACGGCGACGACTCCGTCGTACCGACCGACCCGGAGGTTGTCCCGCTGGGCGACGTCATGGGTCAGAACGACCCGTGAATTCGCACCAATTCGGGACAGAACGGTCAGCAGGACGTTGCGCTCCAGGGACTGGGCCTCGTCCACGATGACGAACGCGTCGTGGAGCGAACGACCCCGGATGTGGGTGAGCGGCAGGACCTCCAGCATCCCGCGGCCGAGCACCTCCTCGATCACCTCACGGCTCGCGACCGAGGACAGCGTGTCGAAGACCGCCTGCGCCCAGGGGCTCATCTTCTCGGACTCGCTGCCCGGCAGGTAGCCGAGCTCCTGGCCGCCGACCGCGTACAGCGGACGGAAGACCATCACCTTCTGGTGCTGACGGCGCTCCAGGACCGCCTCCAGGCCCGCGCAGAGCGCGAGCGCGGACTTGCCGGTGCCGGCCCGGCCGCCCATGGAGATGATGCCGACGTCCGGGTCGAGGAGCAGATCGAGCGCGATCCGCTGCTCGGCGCTGCGGCCGCGGAGCCCGAAGACCTCCCGGTCGCCGCGGACCAGCTTCACGTTCCCGTCGGCGGTGATCCGGCCGAGCGCCTTGCCCCGCTCGGACTGGAGCACCAGGCCCGTGTGGACCGGAAGCCCGGCGGCCTCCGGCACGTACAGCGTCTCCTGGTCGTAGAGCAGGTCGACCTGGTCGGCGGAGAGCCCGAGCTCGGACATCCCCGTCCAGCCGTTGGCGTCCGTGATGGCCAGTTCGGCCCGGTACTCCTCGGCGAGGAGACCGACCGACGAGGCCTTGATGCGCAGCGGCAGGTCCTTGGAGACGACCGTGACGTCGTACCCCTCCGCCTGGAGGTTCCGCGCGACCGCGAGGATCCGTGAGTCGTTGTCCCCCAACCTGTAGCCGGCGGGCAGGATGCCGGGGTCGGAATGGTTGAGTTCGACACGCAGGGTGCCGCCCAGGTCCCCCACGGGGAGCGGGGCGTCGAGGCGTCCGTACCGGACCCGGAAGTCGTCCAGGAGGCGCAGGGCCTGCCGGGCGAAGTACCCGAGTTCGGGATGGTGCCGCTTGGCCTCCAGCTCCGTGACCACGACGATCGGGAGCACTACCTCGTGCTCCTCGAAGCGGGACACGGCGTTGGGGTCGGCCAGCAGGACGCTGGTGTCGAGAACATAGGTGCGCCGGTCGGAAAGGCGGCGCTTCGTGCTGGTCACCACGGAAGGACAGACCCCCTCGGAAGACCCCTGTGAGGTCGGGGTGCGACGGAACCGGTGTCGCTGCGGAATGGGACCGGGCTCAGGCCGCCATGCGCGGGCCGAACCACGGCCCTCCGCTTCTCCCGTACGTGTCCCGCACGGTCGTCCTGGTGCAAGGGGCCTCCCGGGTGGCGGTCTCCGTGCCGCTCACTTCACCAGGGATATGCCCTCGAACAGGGCCGACCATGCCATGGCATATGACGACGTGTTCGTGAACACCAGGTGATCGGTTCCGACCGATGTCCCCGAGGGGTCCGGGGACTCCCCCGAGGGGCCCGGCGACGCTCCCGGGGGTGCCCCCGGGACGGCCCGGGGTGGCGCCCCGGGCCCGTGCTCCGGACGCCCGCGGGGCTCAGGTTCCGTAACGCCGGTGCCGTGCGGCGTAGTCGCGCAGTGCCCGCAGGAAGTCGACCTTGCGGAAGGCCGGCCAGTGCACTTCACAGAAGTAGTACTCGGAATGGGCGCTCTGCCACAGCATGAATCCGGACAGCCTCTGCTCGCCGCTGGTGCGGATCACCAGGTCCGGGTCGGGCTGACCGCGCGTGTAGAGGTGCTCCGAGATGTGCTCGACGTCGACGATCTCGGCGAGCTCCTCGAAGCTCGTCCCCCGCTCCGCGTGCTCCAGGAGCAGCGAACGGACGGCGTCCGCGATCTCCTGCCGGCCGCCGTAGCCCACGGCCACGTTCACGAGTATCCCCGTGTTGTCGTGGGTGGCCTGCTCGGCCTCCTTGAGCACGGACTGCGTGCGGGCGGGCAGCAGGTCCATGGTGCCGACGTGGTTGACCCGCCAGCGGCCGTCGGCGGCCAGCGCCCGCACGGCGTTCTCGATGATGCCGAGCAGCGGGACCAGCTGGTCCTCGGGCCGGTTCAGGTTGTCCGTGGAGAGCATCCAGAGCGTCACGACCTCGACGTCGGTCTCGGCGCACCAGCCGAGCAGCTCCTGGATCTTGTCCGCGCCGGCCTTGTGGCCCTGCTCGGGAGTCCCGCCGGACGCCTTGGCCCAGCGGCGGTTCCCGTCGAGGATGACCCCGATGTGCTTGGGCACCTGGTCGTGGTCGAGGCGGCCTTCCACCCGGCGTGCGTAGAGCCCGTACACCAGGTCGCGCAGGTTCACTGTTCTTTACCTCTCCATGCAGCGGCAGGCCCGCCGTACCGCGGCGGTCCGCAAGCCGCCACACTACTGCGCACCGGCGACAGGCTCCCAGCCCGGGACTGTCACAAGTCCGTGATAAGCAGAGATACGTGACTGATTCCCCCGTGTACCGCGCCTCCGCGGACCGCTACGACGCCATGGAGTACCGCCGCTCCGGCCGCAGCGGCCTCAAGCTCCCCGCGATCTCCCTCGGCCTCTGGCACAACTTCGGCGACGACCGCGCGCTCGACAACCAGCGCGCGATCCTGCGCCGTGCCTTCGACCTCGGTGTGACCCACTTCGACCTCGCCAACAACTACGGACCGCCGCCCGGCTCCGCCGAGCTGAACTTCGGCAAGCTCTTCGCCCAGGACTTCGCGCCCTACCGCGACGAGCTGATCGTCTCCACCAAGGCCGGTTACGAGATGCACCCCGGCCCGTACGGCGAGTGGGGCTCCCGCAAGTACCTGATGTCCTCGCTCGACGCCTCCCTGAAGCGGATGGGCCTCGACTACGTCGACATCTTCTACTCGCACCGCTTCGACCCGCACACCCCGCTGGAGGAGACGATGGGGGCCCTGGCCTCCGCCGTCCAGCAGGGCAAGGCGCTGTACGTCGGTGTCTCCTCGTACAACAGCGAGCAGACCGCCGAGGCCGCGCGGATCCTGCGGGAGATGGGCGTCCCGGCCCTCATCCACCAGCCGTCGTACTCGATGATCAACCGCTGGACCGAGGACGACGGCCTCCTCGACACCCTCGAGGAAGCCGGCATGGGCTGCATCTCCTTCGTGCCGCTGGCACAGGGGCTGCTCACCAACAAGTACCTGAAGGGCATCCCGGAGGGCTCGCGGGCCACCCAGGGCAAGTCCCTCGACCCGGACCTGCTCTCCGACGAGGTGCTGCGGCGCCTTCGCGGTCTCGCGGACATCGCGGGCCGGCGCGGGCAGTCCCTGGCGCAGCTGGCGCTGTCGTGGGTGCTGCGCGACGAGCGGATGACCTCGGCGCTGATCGGCGCGTCCAGCGTCGCCCAGCTGGAGGAGAACGTGGCGGCCCTCGCGGGTGCGCCGCTGACCTCGGAGGAGCTCGTGGAGATCGACTCGTTCGCCGTGGACACCGCGGGCACGAACATCTGGGCCGGGCGGGGCTGACGCCCCGGGAGTGACCGAGGGCGAGCCCCGTGGGGATCCGGGGCGAGTCCCGGCGTGACCCGGGAGGGAAGGCCGACGGGA
The DNA here is from genome assembly GCF_014656215.1 of Streptomyces zaomyceticus. Lineage (GTDB taxonomy): Bacteria > Actinomycetota > Actinomycetes > Streptomycetales > Streptomycetaceae > Streptomyces > Streptomyces zaomyceticus. The sequence goes on from NZ_BNBZ01000021.1 coordinate 77,118, forward strand.
CCCGGGAAAGAAAAAACGGGCCGGTCCGTGGGGGGGATACGGACCGGCCCGAGGGGGGGTTTCCACCATAACCCTTCGATAGTCGTGTTGCGCGCCACGTACGCCGAACGAACCTCGGCGAATACGCCGGATCCCAGTCGCGACAAGGGCTGTGGGGGCCTGTGGCGGGTTTGCGCCCCGGCGTGGCGGCGGAATCCCGTCCCTCCGAAGAGGGACCGGCCCAGTGGGGCGCGGTTGACGGAGCGGGGCCGGGCGCGAGGTCCGGCAGACGCGGGGGCGAGGGCTCAGGGCAGGGCCGTGAACGCGCCGAGGAGCAGTCCGAGCAGACCGCCCGCGAGCATGAACGGGCCGAAGGGGATCGCCGAGGAACGGCCGGCCCGTCGCAGCAGCACGAGACCGAGGCCGTACACCGCGCCCAGCAGGAAACCCGCGAACGCCCCCGTGAAGAGCACACCCCAGCCGTACCAGCCGAGGGCCGCGCCCAGCGGCACCGCCAGCTTGACGTCCCCGAAGCCCAGACCGCTCGGGTTGACCAGGAAGAGCGCCAGATAGGCCCCGCCGAGAGCGAGCGCGCCGAGCACCGCGTGGAGCCAGGACCCCGCGTCGTACGGAAGGAGCTCGGCGCCACCGAGGAGCAGCGGCACGGCGGCGGCGAGCGGCAGGGTGAGACCGTCCGGAAGCCGGTGCACGCGCGCGTCGACACTGGCGAGGAGGACGGCGAAGGGCGCGCCGAGCAGCCAGACCGCCAGCTCGGGCCGGGGTCCGCCGGTGGCGGCGGCGAGCGCGGCACAGACGAGTGCGGTGAGCAGCGGGGCGGTGACGGGGCTCCCGGTCGTCGCGCAGTCCCGCCGCCCCGGACCGCCGAGCCAGCCGCGCGCGGGCCCCGCGAGCGCGTGGCCGGCGGGGCAGCTGTCCCGCCACGGCTCGTCGGGGTCCACGGAGAGCCGGTAGGCGGCGCGCGGCACGAGCAGCCCGACGGCGGCGCCCCAGAGGGCGGCGAGGGCGATCATCGTGACGTACACGGACCAGACCCTAGGGTCGTGGGGCCGCTACGGTCTGGCGCATGGGGAAATGGGAGGACGGCAGGGGGACGCTGTGGGTCCCGACGCGGGTGCCGGCTTCGGAGGGGGCCGAGGGCCCGCACGGGGTCGAGGTGCCGCTGGAGGTCGCGGCCTCGTACCGGAGCCGGCGTCGGGGGCTGCTCGGGCGGGACGGGGTCGCGGGCGCGCTGCTCATCGTCCGGACGAACAGCGTGCACACCTTCGGGATGCGGTTCGCGATCGACGTGGCCCATCTGGACCGCTCGTTCACGGTCCTGTCCGTGGTCACCATGCCCCCGGGGCGGCTCGGCATGATCCGGCCGCGCGGCCGGCACGTCCTGGAGGCGGAGGCGGGCGCGATGGCGGGATGGGGGCTGCGGCCGGGGGCACGCGTGCGTGTCGACGTCACGGGGGGCCCGAACCGAGCAGCGTGAAGGCCCGCGTGCGTGTCGACGTCACGGAGGGCCCGAACCGAGCAGGGTGAAGGCCCCGTACACGGCGGAGGCCACCGCGAGCCCGGCGAGGACCGGCAGGACGGTACGGTTCCGCAGCCGCGCGAGGGCCGCGGCGGGCGGAAGCAGCAGCCCGAACGCGGGCATCATCAGCCGCGGTCGCGAACCGAAGTAGGCGGCGCCGACGAGCGAGACGAACACCACGCCGATCGTGTAGACGAGCAGGGGCAGCGGCTGCCCCTGCCGTACGCAGAGGGCGACCAGCCAGCCGAGCAGGGCGAGCGCCGCGCACAGGCCGAGGGCGGCCGGCCACGGCAGACCGGCGATGAACCGGGCGAGGGCGACCCCGCCGTCGATGGAGTTGCCCCAGGCGGCCTGGACCTCGAAGTAGGCGGTCGCGCTGCCCTGCCGGACACCGACGTACACGATGTACCCGAGCCAGCCGAGCGGCGCGATCAGGACCCCGAGCACCGTCCGCCAGGGCAGCCGCCGGTCCCGTACGAGCAGGACCAGGGCCGTGATCCCGAGGGCCGCGATCAGCGCCGCGGCCGTCGGCCGGGTGAGCCCGGCGGCCGCGCACAGGACGCCGGCGAGGATCCAGCGGCCGCGCAGGACCGCGTACAGCGACCAGGCGGCGAGAGCGGTGAACAGGGTCTCCGTGTACGCCATCGACTGGACGAACGCGGTCGGGTACACGCCCCAGAGGACGGCGAGCAGGACACCGGCGCGGGCCCCGAAGGCGTGCTCGCCGCACTTGTGGATGCCCCAGGCGGCGACGAGCCCGGCTGTCCAGGAGAGCACGAGACCGGCGGTGGCCGCGTCGACCGGGAGGACGGCGGAGAGACCGCGCTCCAGGGCCGGGAAGAGCGGGAAGAAGGCCAGATCGGAGTGGACGTCGCCGTTCGCGAGGGTGGTCTCGTGGCCGTAGCCGTTCTCGGCGATCCGCACGTACCAGACGGAATCCCATCGGCCCTTGAGCCGGTGCAGACCGTCCTTGCCGGTCGCGGTGGCGGCGATCGCGAGGACCGCGAGACCGATGACGCGGGTCAGGGCGTAGCCGCCGAGGGCGAGGACGGTGGGGTGGGCGGCACCGAGGGAACGGCCGGGACGGCGGGGACGGCCGGCTGGATCGAGAGGGTCGGGTCGACCGCGGGGGCCGGACCGGTCAGGAGGGTCGGACCGTTCGAGAGGGTCGGACCCGTCGAGGGGGTCGGGTCGATCGAGAGGGTCGGGTCCTGGCGCGGGCATGCGCCCGATTATCCCGGCGCCGCGGAACCGCTCAGCCGAGGGGCCTTATGCGGACGAACCGCGCGGCCATGACCGGACCGAGCTGGTGGACGATGGCGTGCCCGGGCTCCTGCGGAGAGGGCAGATCCCCCAGGAACGACGTGACGATGACCTCGTCGATGCCGAGGACACCACGACAGATCTGCTCCTCCAGAAAGGCGAGGGTGCGGCGCCAGTCGGCGGCCGCCGGGTCCTCGCCCAGAAAGGACCGGACGGTGTCCTGGACGACATCCCAGAAGAACACGTGCGGCTGTACGCCGCCCTGATGGAACACATGGTTCTCGTACACGCCCCGGAACTCGGGGATCCGGGTGACGAGATCACTGACCAACTGCACACTCGGCGCCGCGCCCGGCGTCTCGCTCGTCGTCGTCATCAGTCCAGAATGCTCCCGCCCGGCGGAGCTGTCCCGCCACCTTTGCGCTTTCCTGACGACGGCTTTCGGCAGGTTTTCCACAGGGGGTGCGAACTGTCCCTCTTCCGTGGATCGTTGGGCGTATGTACGAGTTGGCGATCCTCGCCAGGGGCGGGGTCCTCCTGACGGTCTGGGCGGTCGCGGCGGGCTGGTCCCCGGGCCGCCTCGCCGGCCGTCTGCGCCGGGACGGCTGGCAGCGGATCTGCCGGGGCGCGTGGGCGGCCCCGGGGAAGGAGGTGGACTGGCGGGTGAGAGCGACGGCGCTCCAGCTGCTGCGCCCGGAGCTGGTGTGCAGCCACGGGACGGCGGCGCGCCTGCACCGCGTCGAGCGCCTCGGAGCGACGGAGCGGCCGGACCTCCTGGAGTTCACGACCCCCGCACCCGGCCGCTCGCTGCGCGGCGAGGGCATACGCGTCCGCACCACGACCTTCCTGACGGCCGGCGACCGGTCGACCCGGCGGGGGCTGCGGACGACGACCCCGGCCCGGACGGTCGGCGATCTGATACGGGCCGCCGGCAGCCGGGAGGAGGCGGTGGTGGTCGCGGACTCGGCGCTCGCCCGGAGGGCGGTCGAAGGGGTACGGCGGGAGGCGCTCGTCCGGTACGAGGAGCTCACCGCCGAACTCGCGGCGCCCCGGCGGGGAGCGGCCCGCGCCCGTTCCTGGATCCGGCTGGCCGAGGCGGCGTCGGGCTCCCCCGCGGAGACGGTGGCCAGGCTGCGGATGGGCGACGCGGGCCTGTTCCCCGACTCGCAGCCCACGCTGCGCACGGCATGGGGGCCGCCCCTGCGTCCGGACTTCCTCTTCCGCGCGGAGGGCCTGGCGGTGGAGGTCGAGGGCTACGCCTTCCACGGCACCCGCCGGGCCCACGAACGGGACGTGGCCCGCTTCAACGCACTGCAGTCCTGCCCGGAGATCCGGCGCGTCCTGCGGTTCACGGCGGGCGAGGTGTTCCACCACCCGGACCGCATGACGGCCACGATCCGAGCGGCACTGACACTCGCCTGAAGGACGGCGAGGGCCCCAACACGCTCCCTGGGCCACTTCTTTGACCCCACCGCCTGACGGGGACGCCCTCCGTTCGACACCATGGGTGTGGCCCGTGGTGTGCCCGGGCCGGGGATCGTGGAGGGGACGGGGATGACACGCGCGGTGCGGTGGCTGGCGGTCGTGGTGGCGGCGGCCGCCACGTTCGGGGTGGGCGTCTGGGTGGTACGGGCGGTGCCGTGGGGATGGCTGCCCCAGGGCGAAGGCCCCCGACTCGACACGGCCCTCGCCTTCGGCGCGGTGACGGCGGCGGGCGTCCTGACGGCGGGCGGCTGGTGGGCATCACGCGAACGGCCGACGCCGACGCCCGCGCCCGATCCCGCGCCTCGGCGGGTGGTGACCCAGGAGGCGACGGCGTCCGAGAACGGCCAGGTCACCCAGATCGGCGGCAACGACCGCAATCCGGCAGCCGCGGGCGCCCCGGGCAGCGGTCAGCAGCCCTCCGCCGCCCCGTCCCGGGTCGAGCAGCACGCCGAGGCGTCCGACGACGGAAGCGTCCTCCAGGCCGGCGGCCACCTGAACGCCCCTCCGGGCACCCCCTCCGACGGCGTCCCCGCCCAGCTCGAACAACGCGCGAAGGCCTCCGGCCGAGGACGCGTCGTCCAGACCGGCGGGGACCAGCACGTCGAGGGGCCCTGAGGCGGGCGCCTGAACGCCCGTGGTCAGGGGGTGACGGGTGGTGTGGTGCGGGGGAAGGAGATCTCGACGCGACGGTTCTTCTTGCGGCCCTCCTCGGAACCGTTGTCGGCGATCGGATAGTCCTCGCTGTACCCGCGGATGTCGAAGGTCGTGGCCGGGTCGAGACTCCGCGCGAGAACCAACTGCACCGCCTGCGCACGCTGCTTGGACAGCTTCAGACCGTGCTCGTACGTCCCCAGGTTGTCGGTGAACCCGAACACCCGGACCCGCCCGGACCCCAACTTGTCGATCTCCGCGGCGATGGCGGCGATCCGGGCGGTGGCGGCGGGCCCGAGCTTGGCGCTGTTCTTCGGGAACAACACCTCGGCCTGCAACGCGAAGGTGACGTCGACGTTGGTGTCGGCCCGACGCTGCTCGCCACCCTCCTCCTCGACGATCTGCTTGATGTCGAGAACCTTGGCGGGGGCGAGAGTGGCACCGTCGGGGAGCATCAGCTCCGGCGAGTTGGAGTCGATGGCCGGAGGCGGCGAGGCGGACGCGGCGGAACCGGGGGGATCGTCGGCATGAGCACTGGGCACGGCGAAGGGGCCCAGGGCGACCGTGACGATCGCGAGGGCGGCGAGGCGGCGGTATGTCGTCGTCATCGTGGCGCCTCAGGAGAGTTTGAGGGTGGCGGGTTCGAAGGTGGGGAGCTGGAAGGAGACGTCGGTGGTGGAGGCGGGGGGCGCGGGGAATTGGAGGAAGACCGGGATGGACCGGTCGGCGCCAAGATTTGAGAGTCCGGAGGTGGTCAGTGGGCGCCCATCCGTGTCTCTCAACACGTAGTAGCGCTTCTTCCCCACGGAGTCGACCAGCGTAGCTCCGCCCAAAGAGTTCCCGTGTTTCACGACCTCCGTCTCGTCGCCACTCAGACGAGAGGAAATGATGGTCCCAGCGCTGGACGTGTTCTTCAACTGACCCTTGATGGTCAGGAATCCGCCGGCATCCCGTTCCACCGAGTTGATGGCCAGCTCAAGCCCCTTCTGCCCCTTGGCAACGGCCACAACCTCCTCAGGCTCCTCAGCGCCCGGTGACTCTTGGCCCGCCGGGGTCTTCTGAGGCGCAGGAGTGGTCGCAGCCGGCTTGTCCGCCTTCGGCTTTTCCTCGGCTCCACAGCCGACCGCGAAGAGAGCCAACGATGCGACCGCGAGGGAGGTCAACCCCTTTCGCGCGTACCGAACATTCATGAAGCGCGCTTCCTTTACTCGTCGTCGCCGGTCAGTCGGACAGTGAAGAGATCCACGGCGCTGGGCAGCGTCGGGGCGTCGGGATCGATCGTCCAGGTGTCGCCATCACAGGTGAGCCCAGTAATCGGCTCGGGTTCGGGTTCCGGTTCCGGCTCTTCACCCGGTTCCGTGGGGTCGGGATCGGGCTCGGATTCCTCCGGCTCAGGCTCCTCCGGTGCCGTGAAGAAGCACCTCGGCTCAATCACTGCCGATGCGGACGCTTTGGCACGCTGCGCCGCCGTTCCAGGGACAATGGAGTCGCCGACACTGTCCCGCGTCAGCACCGTGACGCTGAAGCCCTCTTGACCCGAAAGAGGCACACAGCCAGGTTCCGCAATATCCGCGCCGTTCTCGGCAGCGAAGACAGCCGCGTGCTGGCACGCCGAGGACGTGTCGTAATCCCTACCCTGAAGGAATCCGTCCCACTTCCCAGGTTCGAGAATCACCGCGAGCCACCCCTCACGGAGCTGCTCCCTAGCGTCCTGTGCGGCGGCAAGTGCCGCCGAGTCCGCGGCAGTCTGGGCGTCATTACGCAAGGCGCCAGCCTGTCCCACCACGAAGTAGACGAACCCCAGAAACAACAGACCCGCTATGGCGGCGATGTAGACAGGGAACGCCTGTCCCTCATCTCCCCTTGCGTCAGGCGCAGCCACTAGCCGCCCGTGAGTTCGGAAATCTTCGTGGCGATGGCGTCCTTGATCGACTGCCCGATGTCCGTGCCGGTGATGGCCACCACAATCGCCACCACCACCACGATGATCCCCAAATACTCCACCGCCGTCTGCCCGCGGTCCCCGGACAGCAGTCGGCTCGTCATGCGTACTTTGGCCTTGGTCAGAGCCTTCAGCATCGCGTCGTTCATCGTGGTCCCCTCCGCGTTCAGACGCCTGCGCACGGGCACGGTACGCCGACCCCTTCGTCGGTGCACAGGGCCCGTGGGCCCATCTGTGGGCCCGGGTCATCGGGTGGGCCTGGTGCCCAGCCAGGAGGCTATGGCCTCGGCACGGGTGTCGGTGTGGAGTTTGGCGAAGATTCGGTTGATGTGGTTCTTGACCGTCTTCTCGGTGATGAAGCAGGTCGCGGCGATCTGCCGGTTGTTCAGGCCCGTGGCGATCAGGTCCATCACTTCCACCTCCCTCGCACTCAGTCCCCACTGTTCCACAGTCCGTTGCAGGCGCGAAGAGCTGGATTCAAGCTGCGGTGACATTGAGACAATGGGGTCTCCTCCCTCGTGTGCGCTCGCACGCAGCGACCGCAGCAGAACCTCCGACGCCGTCGCCGTGAACCGGGACCGCCCCTCGCCCACGTCCCGGACCGCCCGCACCAGTTCCTCCGTCGTGAATTCGCCGTGCACGAGATAGCCGGCCGCTCCGAGCCGCAGGGCCTCCTCCACCGTTCGCGGTTCGCGGCTGTGGGTGAGCATCAGGACGCGTGCGAGGCGGGCGAGATGGGGAAGGGCCGTCAGGCCGTCGTGCGGGGGCATGCGGGCGTCGAGGAGGATCACCTGCGGTCGGGTGCGGAGCGTTTCACGGAGGGCCGCGCGGCCGTCCGACGCCTCCGCCACCACCCGGAATTCCGGGCGGCCCCCGAGCAGGGACCGCAGGCCCGCTCTGACCACCGGGTTGTCGTCGGCCACCAGGAGTGTCAGTGCCGTCGGGGCCGGTGCCGCCGGGGTCGGTGCCGTCGATGTCATCTCGTGGCTCCCAGGGGGATTTCGAGGCGTACCTCGGTGCCGCGCTCCGCGTCCCCGCGGCCGATCCGGAGCCTGGCGCCCACGCCCGCCGCCCGTTCGACCATGCCCACCAGGCCGAAGTGGCCCGTGCCGCGCAGGGTGTCGAGGGTCGTGCCGGGCGGCAGGCCCCGGCCGTCGTCGCGGACGCTGATGCGGAGCAGGCCCGCGTGGACCCCGGCCGTGACGTCGATGCGGGTCGGGTGGGCGTGGCGGCCGGCGTTCTCCATCGCTTCGGCCGCGATGGAGAGGAGCTGGCGGGCCATCGGGTACGGGACGACGGGCGGGGTGCCGTCTCCCTCCGAGCGGTAGGCCGTGGCGATGCCGGAGGCCTCCCAGCGGGTGTTGAAGTCGTGTACCCGGTTGGTCAGTTCGGAGGCCAGGTCGACGCCGGCCGCCCCGGCCCCGCCGTACGACTGGCTCCGCAGGTCGGAGAGGAGTTCGCGGGATTCGGCCGCGGCCCGGCGGGCCGCGCGGGCGACGAGTGCGGCCCGTTCGTTGACCTCGGCCGGGTCGGAGCAGACGGCGAGGGCGTCGGCGGCGAGGGCGAGGCCGTGCAGGGTGCCGGCGACGGAGTCGTGCATCTCGCGGGCGAGCCTGGCCCGTTCGACCTCGACGGCCTGGGCCGCGGTGAGGCGTACCCGGGCCTCGGCGAGGGCCCGGCCGGCCTCGCCGTACCGCAGCAGCAGGTTGCGCAGGGTGACGCCGAGCGCGCCCGTGATGACGCAGAGGCCGGCGAGCAGGAGGACGTCGCCCCGTACGGCGAGCAGGACGAGGGACTGGAGGCAGGCGAAGAAGGCGGCGCCGCGCCAGCTGTAGGCGAGTCCGGCGAGGAGGGGCGTGCAGACGCTGACGTATCCGAGGGTGCTCTGCGGTCCGGCGGTGACGAGGAGCAGGGCGCCGAGGAGGGTGTCGGCGGCGAGCAGGGCCGGGTGCTTGAGGAGGAGGGGGCCGAAGCGTTCCCAGTCGCGGAAGAGGACGTACGAGCCCATGAAGGTGACGACGACGGCGGCGCCGACGAGCCGGACCGGGAGTCCGGGCGCGGCGCCGAGGAGTGCCGCGGGGGCGGCGAGGGCGATCATCGCGAGGCGGAAGCCGAAGACCTGTCGGCACATGGCCTGGAGGGCGTTCACCTGGAGCGCGTCGGCCTGCGCGTCGGCCCGGATCGCGTCGGCCCGCGTGTCGGCCCGGAGCACGGGGGCCCGTACGTCGGCCCCCGCGCCGCCGCGGAGTGCCTCGGCCCGTACGTCGGCCCGGCGCGTGGCGGTCCGGGGCTTCCCGGTCCGGAGGGTGCGTCTCACCCGCTCACTCGCCCGTCACCGAGCCGAAGTCCGTCCCCGTGCCCAGGAACAGACCCGCGCCGAGCAGGATCATCGTCGCCGGGACCATCAGCGTGGTGATCACCATGGTCGCCTTCGGGACGGCCTTGGCCGCCTTGCGGCGCGCGTTCTGGGCGTCCGTGCGCCGCATGTCGTTGGCGATCTGGATGAGGGTGTCGACGATCGGTGCGCCGAGTTCCTCGCCCTGCTGGAGGGCGGTGACGAACTGGGCGACCTGCTCGGAGTCGTTGCGGCGGCGAAGTTCGTCGAAGGCCTGGCGGCGGCTGACGCCCATGTCCATCTGGCGCAGGGTGATGCGGAGTTCGTCGGCCCAGGGCCCCTCGTACTTCTCGGCGACGCGTTCGAGGGCCTGCCGGAAGCCGAGGCCGGCCGAGACGACGACGGCGAGCACGTCGAGGAAGTCGGGCAGGGTGCGTTCGATCTGGTCCTTGCGGATGCGGACCGCCGACCAGATGCCGACCTCCGTCCAGAACGCGCCGAAGGCGAAGAGAAGCAGGGCCACCAGGAAGGAGCCCTTGCTCAGCATGAGCAGGCCGCCGAGGACGCCCAGGAAGCCGTAGACGGCGCGCCTCGCCCCGTACCGGTCGATGGTGAGGCCGCCGGGGTTTCCGGCGAGGTCGATGCGGCGGCGGACGGCGTTGACGCGTTTGGGGCCCATCAGCCGCAGAACGGCGGGCGACCAGCGCATGCCGAGCCGGTCGACGGCGGAGTCGACGGCGCCGGTGCGGGTGGCGCCGACCTCCAGGGCGAGCCGGAGGTCGTCGGGGAGCTTGGCGTCGGCGCGGTAGAGCCGCAGGCCGTAGGCGACCCCGGCGACGGCGAGGCCGGCGAGGAGGGCGAGGAGGAGGTCCACGGTGGCTGTCCCGTCCCTACACGTCGATCTTCGAGAAGCGGCGGATGGCGACGAAGCCGACCACGTACAGGGCGAACGCGACGACGACGGCGAACTGTCCGATGCCCGAACCGGTCATCCGGTCGAGGGCGCCGGGCTGCATGTTGTCGATGAGCAGGAGCGATCCGACGCCGATGACGGGGACGGAGTACGCGGTCATGCTCACCTGGGAGAGCTGGGTGCGGACCTCGCGCCGGGTCTCCTTGCGTTCCTCCAGGGTCTCGGTGAGGTTGCGCAGGGAGGAGACGACGGTGCCGCCGGCCCGGTTGGCGAGGACGAGGGTGGTGACGAGGACGACGAGTTCGCGGGAGGGCAGGCGTTCGGCGAGTTCTCCGAGCGCGTCGTCGAGGGAGGTGCCGACGGCCAGCTGCTGGGCCACCTTCTCCAGCTCGTCGCCCGCGGGGGCCTCCAGCTCGTCGGCGGCCAGGCTGAGCGCCATCCGCAGGGCCAGCCCCGCCTGGGTGGCGTTGGCCAGGATGCGGGAGAGCTCGGGGAGCTGGTTGATGAACTTCTCGATGCGCTTCTGGCGCTGCCAGCCGAGGTAGCCCATCGCCACCCACACGCCGAGGAGCCCGCAGATCGGGCCGAAGAAGGGGGAGAGCGCGGCCTGGCCGACGACCCAGAGGACGGCGACCGTCGCCGCGAGGGCGACGGTGAACTCGCCGGGTGTGATGTCGAGGCCGGTGGCCGCGATCCGCAGTTCGAGCCTGCGGCCGAGGGCGGTCCGGCGGACGCGCCGGTCGACGCCCCGGAAGCGGCGCCTGCGGCGGCCGCCGGTCTCGGGCGGGCCCGATTCGTCGAGCCGGGCGACGAGCGCCGCGTGCCGGCGGGCCCCGCTCGCGTACAGCTGGACGCCGGTGACTCCCAGGACGCAGCAGAGCAGCGCGACGCCGATCGTCAGCCAGAAGGGGTCGGTCATCATTCCGCCTCTCGGGTGGCCAGGTGGGCGTCGGTCGCGGCCACGCCGAAGGCCTGCGGGATGGGCTGGCCCGCCAGGTAGAGGCGTTCGGCGACCCTCCGGGGCAGCGGGTGGTACGTGAACCGCCCGTACACCCGTCCGTCGGCGGCCAGCGGCTGGGCGTGGAAGCGGCAGACCGTGGCGAGCAGGAAGCGTTCGCGCCCGTGGGAGGCGAGGACGGAGATCTCGGTGATGCGGCGGGTGCCGTCGGGGTGCCGGGTGAGCTGGACGAGGACGTCGACCGCGCTGTTGATCTGGTCGCGGAGCGCCTCGAACGGCACCTTGACCTCGGACATCGAGGCCAGCGTCTGGAGGCGCATGAGCGCGTCCTCGGCCGAGTTGGCGTGGACGGTGGCGAGGGAGCCGTCGTGGCCGGTGGACATCGCCTGGAGCATGTCGAGGGTCTCGCCGCCGCGGACCTCTCCGACGATGATCCGGTCGGGACGCATGCGCAGGGAGTTGCGGACGAGGTCACGGATGGAGATGGCGCCGCGGCCCTCGATGTTCGGCGGGCGGGCCTCCAGCCGGATGACGTGGGACTGCTGGAGCTGGAGTTCGGCCGAGTCCTCGATGGTGATGATCCGCTCGCCGTCGGGGACGAGACCGGAGAGGGCGTTGAGGAGGGTGGTCTTCCCGGTGCCGGTGGCGCCGGAGACGATCAGGTTGAACTTGGCCTGCACGAGTCCGGAGAGCAGGAGCAGCATCTGTTCGTCGAGGGAGCCGAGGCCGAGCATCTCGTGGAGCGTGTACGCGCGGGGGAAGCGGCGGATGGTGAGGGTGGCCCCGGTGAGCGAGAGCGGCGGGATGATGACGTTGACGCGCTCGCCGGAGGGCAGCCGGGCGTCGACCATCGGGTTCGACTCGTCGACGCGGCGGTTGACGGTGGAGACGATCCGCTCGATGGTCTGCATCAGCTGGTCGTGGGAGGCGAAGCGGAGCGGCAGCAGTTCGACGCGGCCGGCGCGCTCGATGAAGATCTGGTCGGGGCCGTTGACCATGATCTCGGTGATCGAGGCGTCTTCGAGGAGCGGTTCGAGCACGCCGAGCCCGAGGGCCTCGTCGACGACGCGGCGGATCAGCTGGGACCGTTCGGCGGTCGAGAGGACGGGACCCTCACGGCTGATGATGTGCCCGAGGACGCGCTCCAGCCGGGCCCGCCGCTCGGCGGCCGCGAGCGCGGACATCTCGGTGAGGTCGATCTCCTCCAGGAGCTTGGCGCGGAAGGCGGCGACGAGGTGGCCGTCCTCCCGGGCGGCGGCGTTGCCGCCGTGGTCCTCGGGGGCGTTGATGCGGGCGCGCAGGCTCATGGCAGGTCCTCCTCGTCGGGCATCGGCATGGTGGCGGTCTTGCGGACGTCGCCGAAGTCGCTCCAGAAGGGGACGACGGAGGGGATGCGCACGGTGACCGTGGCGACGGCCTCGCCCCCGGCGGCGTCCACGTCGACCCCGGTGGCCCAGTCGGCGGCCGCGAATCCGGCCGCGACGGCGTCGGGCCGGTCCTCGGCGTCACTGCTCGCCGCCCGGGCGGCGGCGCGCGCGCCGGAACCCGCCTGCTGCGCGGCGTACGCGGCGACGCCGAGCTGGAGGCCGGCGAGTCCGACGAGGAGCAGGATCGGGAGGAACCCGAGGTACTCGATGGCGGCCTGGCCGCGGTCGCGGAGCGCCTTGCCCGTACGCGCGTTCACCGGCTCTCCTCCGCTACCGCGCCGGCCTTGCCGCGTACGGTGAACAGCCCTCCGACGCCGGGGACCAGGACGGGGACCCGGATCTCGACCACGGCCGTCACCATCCCGCCGCCGGTCGAGCAGGACGGACTCGCGCCGCTCCTCCACGCCCCGTCCAGGTGCCGCAGCGCCGCCTCGCCGCAGTCGTCGCCGACGGCCGCCGCGCGCGCGGCCTCGTCCGCCGCGTTTCCCGCCAGGGTGTACGTGTAGCCGACCAGGACGACCTGCCAGAGCAGGGCGAGGGTGATCAGGATGACCGGCACCATGCCGAGGAACTCGACCGCCACCTGTCCCCTGTCGTCGTCCCGGACCGTGGTCATGGCTCAGCGCCCTCCGGTGCGGCGCCGCAGCCCGAGCGAGCCCCGGTCGCCCGCGCGTGCGAGCTGCTTGCCGGGCTGTCCCGAGGTCGCCGTGGCGGGCGCCTGGACCAGGCCCAGTTCGCCCGCGAGGGCCCACAGCGCCTGCTTGACCGTCGACTTGGCGTCGAGTTCGTGGAGCCGGCCGGCGTCGACGACGGCCTGGAGCTCCTTGAAGTGGGCGGGGACGGAGACGCCCGCGACCCGGGTGCCGGTGATCTTCTGGACGAGGGGCGGCTGGATCTCGGTGGAGCGGTGGTGGCGGTTGACCAGGGTCACGGTCTCCTCCGCCTTGCGGACCTGGAGCCGTTCCCACATGCGTACGGTCCGCTTGGCCGCCCGGACGGCGACCACGTCGGGGGTGACGACGAGGAGCGCGGTGTCGGCCATCTCGATGGTGGCGGCGTTGGCGCTGTCGAGCCGGGAGCCGCAGTCGACGACGACGACCTCGTGGCGGCCGCGCAGGGCGCTGACGACCTGGCGGGCGGCGCGGTCGGTGACCTCTTCGCCGCGTTCGCCCTCGGCCGGGGCGAGGAGCAGTGAGAGGCCGGTCTCGTGGACGTACACGGCGTCCTGGAGGACGCGTGGCGAGATGTCGGCGATGGAGGCGAGGTCGGCGACGGAGCGGCGGAACTGGACGTCGAGGTAGGAGGCGATGTCGCCGCTCTGGAGGTCCATGTCGACGAGGGCGACGGTGCGTCCGGAGGCGCGGGCGGCGAGGGCGAGGTGGACGGCGGTGACGGTGGTGCCGACACCGCCCTTGGCGCCGCTGACGGTGACGACGGTGCCGCCGGGGCCGGTGACCTGCTCGGCGCCCGCGCCGAGGTGGCGGCGGACACCGACGGACCACTGGGCGGCGGCCTGGACGCGGCTGGCGAGCTCCTCGTACCCGAGGGGCAGGGTGACGAGTCCCCGGGCTCCGGAGTCCATGGCCGCGGAGAAGAGGACGGGGCTGGCGTCGGCGGTGATGAGGACGACGCCGACGGCGGGGAAGCGGAGGGCGACCTCGCGGACGAGTTCGAGGGCGGGGACGGGTCCGATCCGCTCGTGGACCAGGACGACCTCGGGGAGTTCGTCGAGGGACGCGGCGGCGAGGCGCGCGAGGGTGTCGACGAGCTGGGTGGAGTCGGTGACCGGCGGGGCGGGTTCGGCGTCGGGGAGCTGGCCGATCAGGGTGGTGACGGACCGGGCCGCGTCGGGGTCGCCGACGGCCGGCAGGATCCTGGTGGTCATACCGGCCTCACTTGTCCTTTTCGAGCGTGTAGGTGCGGTCGCGCTGGTCGGCGGGGGCGCCGCCGGTGGTGGGGGCGACGAGGGCGAGTCGTACGTGCTCGGCGAAGGACTCGGCGTACGCGACGCGCTGGGCGTCGAGGGTGGAGAGGGCGAAGGAGATCGGCACGGCCTCGTTGGCGCGGCCGGCGCGGCCGGAGCTGTCGCTGATCGGGGTGAGCTGGCCGACGTCGAGGACGCGGGCGCCGGCGACGATCATCCGGGACTGGGCGGTCTCGCCCTTCTTCTCGCCGGCGAAGGTGGCGTAGATGTTGACGGTCGCACCGGCCTTGATCTTTCCGGCGACTCCGGTGGCGGCGTCGATCATGATGGCGATCTCCTGCTGGCCCGGCTGAAGTTCGGGCCGCTTCACGATCATGTCGGTCTGCAGGAGGGAACCGGCCTTGAGCCGGGTGACGGCGATCCTGCCCTCGATCTGGCGGAGGTCGGTGACGGCGGTCTCCGAGAGCCAGCGCTCGGGCATGGAGATCTTCTCGAACTGGCTCGGACTCAGCGGCGCGTAGGGGTCCACGTCCTTCTTGATCCGGTACGCGGTGGTCTCCGGGCCGACCTTGGAGTTCACGTCACTGATGACGGCGAGGACGCCGGCGAAGGCGCCGAGGGCGCACAGGACGGACAGCAGCAGCAGGATGACGCCGCGGCGCTGGCGGGAGTTCATGGCCGTACTACCTCGATCGGAGACGTGGGACCGGACGGGCGGGGGCGGGGAGCGGACGGGCGGGGGTCTGGGGCGTGGACCCGGCGGGGGTCGTGCGGGATGCGGGTCACGGCAGCGCGCGCGGGGGGTGCACGGGAGTGAGTGCGTGAGGCCCCGCGGGCGCGGCGTGCGCGCCGGTGCCGAGGGCGCGCGGACTCTGCGCGGGCACGCCCGTTCCCAGAGCGCGGGCGTCCGCGGCGTGAGTGCGGGTACCGGCGCCCGGTGCCCGAGTCTCCGCACCTCCGAGGGCGCGTCCGCCCTGTTCCGGCGCTGTTCCCACGTGCAGCGGCGCGCCGCAGAAGCCGCAGCGGTCGCCGATGAGGTCCATCGCGCACCAGTGGCAGGTCTCGCGCCGTACGGAGGCGACGAGCTGGTAGAGGACGGGTAGGTCGGGCAGGTACGCGGCGAACTCGACGAGTTTGCCGGTGCCCCACCAGCCGGGTGAGGACTCGGGGAGCGCCGCCTCGACCGCGGCCCCCTGGATCCGCCAGCGGGGTACGAGGTGGGCGGTGGGCCAGTCGGTCTGGAGCTGGCCCCGGGCGAGGAGGAGTTCGGTGGTGAACTCGGGTCCCGCCAGGGTCTCTTCCCCGCCGCCGACGCGCACGATCTGCGGGGTGGGTCCGGCGAGGACGGCGAAGTGGGCGCCGGGCAGCCAGCTCTTGAGGTGGGAGCCGAGGCTGACGGGGACGCGGTCGAGCCGGGAGACGGAGCCGAGGACGGCGCCCGCGTAGATGTAGTGGGCGAGCAGCCGGGCGGCGGAGGCGAGGACGCCGGGGCTGAAGTCGCAGCCCGCCAACTGCCGGAGCTGACGGACGAGTACGGCCGCTCCGAGGGGTGGCAGGTCGGTCCTGACCAGGGCGATCCGGTCGCTTTCGAGGAGGCCGCGGACGGCGCGCAGCCGTTGCTCGACGGCGGCCGGGGCGGAGGTGGGGCAGACGACGATCACTTCTCCGTACCGCGCGAGCAGCTGCTGCATGTCGGCGATCGAGGCGTCGAGCGACTGGCTGTCGGGGGCCGGGAGGACGGTGGCGTGCGGGGTTCCGGGGTCGGTCGGTGGCAGCACCAGGTCGGCGCTGGTGACCGCGATCGCTGTCGGCACGTCGGACCCCCCGTCCCCTCCGGCCTCCGCCGTCCCGGGGGCCGCGGATCACTTACCGCGTTCACGGCGTCACCGCAGGGTGCTGCCGCCTCTGCACCTTATCCACGTCCCCCGGGGTGGTGAACACACAATCCGCCAAGCTGTCCCCATTTCTTTGGGCCCGGGCTTGGGCCCCTCGGCCCTTTTCACCCCGCCCGAACAGCCCTTGCTGCCAGAGGTCTTGACAACGCGATTGGTCTGGACCAGCTTGTTCCGACAACGGTGGCCACCGTCCGCACTCCCCGTACACCTCGTACTTCCGTACCCCCCGCATCGCCTCGTACCCCCGTACGAGCCCTCCGTACGACGACGTACGGCACCTCCACATCCCCAACTCCCCCACCGGAGGATGCACGTGGACCGCACCACCACCCGCCCGCACGGACGCCGCTGGCTCGGCGGGGCCCTGGCGCTCGCCGTCGGCTCCGGGCTCGTCCTCGTCGGCGGAGCCGGCACCGCGCAGGCGGCGGACGTCAACGTCGCCAAGAACGCCGGATTCGAGAACGGCCTGGCCAACTGGGCCTGTTCCGCCGGGAGCGGCGCCGCCGTCTCCTCCCCGGTCCGCACCGGCGCCGGCGCCCTCAGAGCCACCCCGGCCGGCCTCGACAACGCCAAGTGCGTGCAGACCGTGGCCGTGAAGCCCAACTCCACCTACACGCTGAGCGCCTGGGTGCAGGGCGGTTACGCCTACCTCGGCGCGAGCGGCACCGGGACCGGCAGCGGCAGCGTCTCCACCTGGACGCCCGACAGCGCCGCCTGGAAGCAGCTCACCACCAGCTTCACCACCGGCGCGAGCACCACCTCGGTCGAGATCTACACCCACGGCTGGTACGGGACCTCCCCGTACTCCGTCGACGACGTCAGCGTCTTCGGTCCCGACGGGGGCGGCGGCCAGGACCCCGACCCGGTCGTCCCGTCCACCCCGGCCGGTCTCGCCGCGGGCACCACCACCTCCTCCTCCGTGCCCCTGAGCTGGAACGCCGTCTCCGGCGCCACCGGCTACAAGGTGTACCGGGACGGCGCCAACCCGCAGGCGGTCACCGGCACCTCCACCACCGTCACCGGACTCACCGCCGACACGGCCTACCAGTTCCAGGTCGCCGCCACGAACTCCGCGGGCGAGTCCGCGAAGTCCGCCGCCGTGACCGCCCGGACCGCGAAGGTCACCGACCCGGGCCCCGGCCCGGCCGTTCCCAAGCACGCCCTGACCGGCTACTGGCAGAACTTCAACAACGGCGCCACGGTCCAGAAGCTGCGGGACGTGCAGTCGCAGTACGACATCATCGCCGTGTCCTTCGCCGACTCGACGACCACGGCCGGCCAGATCGTCTTCAACCTCGACCCGGCCGTCGGCTACGCCTCGGTGGCCGACTTCAAGGCGGACGTCGCGGCCAAGAAGGCGGCGGGCAAGTCGGTCGTCATCTCGGTCGGCGGCGAGAAGGGGAACGTCACGATCAACAGTGACGCCTCCGCGACCGCCTTCGCGAACAGCGCCTACGCCCTGATGCAGGAGTACGGCTTCAACGGCGTCGACATCGACCTCGAGCACGGCATCAACTCGACGTACCTGACCAAGGCGCTGCGTCAGCTCTCCGCCAAGGCCGGTTCGTCGATGGTCCTGACGATGGCCCCGCAGACCATCGACATGCAGAACACGGGCACGGAGTACTTCAAGACCGCGCTCGCCGTGAAGGACATCCTCACGGTCGTCAACATGCAGTACTACAACAGCGGTTCGATGCTCGGCTGCGACGGCAAGGTGTACAGCCAGGGCTCGGTGGACTTCCTCACCGCGCTCGCCTGCATCCAGATCCAGGGCGGCCTCGCCCCGTCCCAGGTCGGTCTGGGCGTCCCCGCCTCCACGCGGGGCGCGGGCAGCGGCTACGTCGACCCGCAGATCGTGAAGAACGCGCTCGACTGCCTGACCAAGCTCACCAGTTGCGGCACCTTCAAGCCGGCCCAGGCCTGGCCGACGCTGCGCGGCGCCATGACCTGGTCGACCAACTGGGACGCGACGGCCGGCAACGCCTGGTCGAACGCGGTGGGCCCGCACGTCCACAACCTGCCGTAACACCACCCGCCCGAACGGAAGCCCCACCGCAGCGCCGCCGCTCCCCCGGCGGCGCTGTGCCGTTTCCTCAGACGGGAAGGAACCGGGCCAGGACCCGGTCGAGGCCGTGGACCCACTCGTCGACCCGGGCCGCCCGGCGGCCGTCGATCTCGCAGAGGTAGCTGCTGCCGTCGTACAGATGAACGGTGATCCGCAGCCACCGGCCGCGCCGGGTCCGCTCGTACCGCACGGCACCGACCTCGGACCAGGTGAATTCGGCCTCGTCGTCGAGGAGCTGCAGGCAGATGCCCGCGCCGTCGGCGACGATCCCGTAGACGTTGTCGGCGGCGACGAACTCGGGCACGGGCTGCGGGGGCGCGGCGGGCGGCGGGGGCAGGAAGCGCGTCGGGGTGGGCGGCCCGAACCCGGGCGGAACCGAGTCCTGCGCCGGCCCGAAGGCCGGCGGGACCGACTGCTGCGGCGGCCCGAACCCGGACGGGACCGCCCCCTGCGGCGCCCCGAAGACCGGCGGGACCGGGTCCGCCGGCGGGGCCGCTCCCTGCGGCGCCCCGTAGGACGGCGGCACCACGCCGAGTGGCGGGACCACGGCCTGCGGCGGCACCGCGTCCTGGAGCGACGGCGCGCCCAGGGGCGACGGCACGTCCTGCGGGGGCCCGAAGCCCGACGGGACCCCCGACCCGACGCCCTGCGACGGCGACGGCGACGGCGCGGGCGTACGCGTCACCGTCCCGGTCGGGATCACCGTCCCGTTCGGCGTCGAGGGTGCCGCCGGCCCCGCCTCCGCTCCCGCACCCGCACCCGCACCCGCCCCGAGTACGTCCAGGATCTCCTCCGGCGTGGGCCGTTCGGCCGGGTTCTTGGCGAGGCAGCGACCCACGAGACCGCGCAGCGACTCCGGCACCGGGGCGAGGTCCGGCTCCTCGTGCACCGCCCGGTACATGAGCCCGATCGGGGTGCCGTCCCCGAAGGGCCGGCCGCCCGCCGCGGCGACGAGCACCGCGCCGAGGGCGAAGACGTCGGCGGCTCCGGTGACCTCCTCGCCGAGGGCCTGCTCGGGAGCGAGATAGCCCGGGGTGCCGAAGGCCGAGCCGGTGGCGGTGAGGCGGGTCGACTCCAGCGCGCGGGCGATCCCGAAGTCGAGGACGCGGGGCCCGTCGGGGGCCATGACGATGTTGCCGGGCTTGAGGTCGCGGTGGACGAGGCCGCAGGCGTGGATGGCCTCCAGGGCCTCGGCCAGCGCGGCCCCGAGCGAGCGGATCCGTACCTCGTCCATCGGGCCCTGGGCGGTGACGAGCGCGGCGAGGGTGGGGCCGGGGATGTAGGCGGTGGCGAGCCAGGGCGCCTCGGCGTCGGGGTCGGCGTCGACGACCTGCGCGGTGTGGAAGCCTCCGACCTGCCGGGCGGCGGCGACCTCGGCGCGGAAGCGCGCGCGGAAGGAGGGGTCGGCGGCGAGTTCCGGCCGGGCCACCTTGACGGCGACGGCGCGCCCGCCGCGCGATCGCGCCAAATAGACGGTGCCCATGCCGCCTTCGCCTAGCTTGTGCTCGATGACGTATCTGCCGATGAGGGTCCCCACGCGGGACAGTATGGCTGAACTCCTCATCTTGACCCGTCCATGACATGGCCTCACCATGTGCCGGAACGCGCAACCACCCGCACGAGCTTGTCGCACCCCCCACCCTCCCCACCCAGGAGACAGCATGCGACGTCCCATCCGCGGCAGAAGGTCCGCCACCCTCGCGGCCCTCGTGGCGCTCGCCCTCGCGGCGCCCCTCTCCGCCCTCACCACGCCCGCCGGGGCAGACCCGGCGTCGACCGCCGCCCGTATCGCCTCGGGCGCCGAGGAGGTGATCCGGCAGTACGAGGTCGCCGGACCGTCGACCCCGGCCGCCCGCACCGCGCTCGCCGCCACCGGCGTCTCGATCGACGAGGTCGACGCCCGCTCGGTCGTCGTCAGCGCCAACACCGAACAGCTCAGGAACCTCAAGGCCCTCGGCTACCGGCCGGTCGCCCTGCCCGGCCCGCCGAACCGCTCGGGCGAGGAGGACCAGCACGGCCACGGCGTCGGGGCGCTGGACTTCCCCTCCGCCGACGCGAAGTACCACAACTACGCGGAGATGAACGCGGAGATCGACCAGCGGCTCGCCCAGTACCCGTCCATCATGCGCAAGCAGGTGATCGGGAAGTCGTACCAGGGCCGGGACATCGTCGCCATCAAGATCAGCGACAACGTCGCCACCGACGAGGCCGAGCCCGAGGTCCTCTTCACCCACCACCAGCACGCCCGCGAGCACCTCACCGTCGAGATGGCGCTCTACCTGCTGCGTGAACTCGGCGCGGGCTACGGCAGCGACTCCCGGGTCACCAACGCCGTGAACGGGCGCGAGATCTGGATCGTCCCGGACCTCAACCCGGACGGCGGCGAGTACGACATCGCCAGCGGCTCCTACCGCAGCTGGCGCAAGAACCGGCAGCCCAACTCCGGCTCCTCGTACATCGGCACCGACATGAACCGGAACTGGGACTACAAGTGGGGCTGCTGCGGCGGTTCCTCCAGCTCCAAGAGCTCGGAGACCTACCGCGGCACGGCCCCCGAGTCCGCCCCCGAGGTGAAGGTCGTCGCCGACTTCGTCCGCTCCCGGGCGGTCGGCGGCAAGCAACAGATCACCGCGGCCATCGACTTCCACACCTACAGCGAGCTGGTGCTCTGGCCGTTCGGTTGGACCACGGCCAACACCGCGCCGGGCATGACGCTGGACGACCGCAACGCCTTCGCCGCCGTCGGCGGGAAGATGGCGGCCAGCAACGGCTACACGGCCGAGCAGTCCAGTGACCTCTACATCACGGACGGCTCCATCGACGACTACCTGTGGGGCGCGCACAAGATCTTCGGGTACACCTTCGAGATGTATCCGTCCTCGTCCTCCGGCGGGGGTTTCTACCCGCCCGACGAGGTCATCGAGCGCGAGACGAGCCGCAACCGCGACGCGGTCCTCCAGCTCCTGGAGAACGCCGACTGCATGTACCGCTCGATCGGCAAGCAGGCGCAGTACTGCTCGGCCTGACGGTCCGTACGTGAAGGGGCGCCCCGGCGGAAACACCGCCGGGGCGCCCCCGCGCTCAGACGAACAGGCTCAGCAGGGCCGCCGCCGCGAAACCGGCCAGGGAGAGCACCGACTCCAGGACCGTCCAGGACTTGAGCGTGTCCCGCTCGGTGATGCCGAAGTACTTCGAGACGATCCAGAACCCGCCGTCGTTGACGTGCGAGGCGAAGATCGAGCCCGCGGAGATCGCCATGATGACGAGGGCGAGGAAGGCCTGCGAGTGGCCCCCGCCCTCGACCAGCGGGAGCACGATGCCGGCCGTGGTGACGATGGCGACCGTCGCCGAGCCCTGGGCGACGCGCAGGACCAGGGAGATGAGGTAGGCGAGCACGATGACGGGGAGACCGACGTCGTGGAAGGTGTCGGAGAGCGCCTGGGCGACACCGCTCACCTTGAGGACCGCGCCGAAGACCCCGCCCGCGCCGACCACGAGCAGGATGTTGCCGACCGGCTTGAGGGAGGAGGTGGACACCTGCTCCAGGGACTTCCGGGACCAGCCGCGCCGGATGCCCAGCAGCCAGTACGCCAGGAACAGCGCGATCGTCAGGGCGACGAAGGGGTTCCCGAAGAACTCGACGACGGAGCGGAGGGTGGACGGGTCCAGGGCGATGGAGGAGAAGGTCGCGGCGAGGATCAGGACCAGCGGCGTGCCGATGATGAGGAGCACCGTGGAGAGCGCGACCGGTTCCTCGGCTCCCCCGGCGCCCCCGGCCCGCTCGGCGGCGACCTTGGCCCTGGCCTCCTCGGCGGCCTCGACCATGTCCTGCGGGACCGCGACGAAGAGGCGGCGGCCGATCCAGCCGGCGTACGCCCAGGCCGCGAGGACGGCGGGGACGCCGACGAGGACGCCCATCAGGATGACCCAGCCGAGCGAGACGTGCAGCAGCCCGGCGGCGGCCACGGGGCCGGGGTGCGGCGGGAGGAAGGCGTGGGTCATGGAGAGACCCGCGAGCAGCGGCATGGCGTAGAGCAGGATCGACTTGCCGGACCGCTTGGCGGCGGCGTAGACGAGCGGCGCGAGGACGAAGATGCCGACGTCGAAGAAGACCGGGATGCCGAAGATGAGTCCGGTGAGACCCATCGCGAGGGGGGCGCGCTTCTCGCCGAAGAGGCCGAGGAGGCGGCTGCTCAGCACCTCGGCGCCGCCCGAGACCTCCAGGATCGAGCCGAGCATGGTGCCCAGGCCGATGATGATCGCGACATGGCCGAGGATGCCGCCCATGCCGGTCTCGATGACGGAGGTGGCGGCGGACTTCTGGACGGTGCCGAAGAGTTCGGTGACGGAGAGGCCGGCCGCGAGGCCGACGCCGATGGAGACGGCCAGCAGCGCGACGAAGGGCTGGAGCCGGATCTTGATGATCAGCAGGAGCAGGACGGCGATGCCGAGGGCGGCGACGGTGAGCAGTCCGGCGGTGCCGGGTATGAGGTGGAGCAGTCCACCGGTGTGCGGGGGCGCGACGGGGTTCATGGCGGGGGGAGACCTCGCTTGGGGAAGGCGTGCGGGCAGGGCGGAGCGCGGCACGGCGTTCGCGGGGTGAACGCCGTGCCGTGGGGCGGCTGGCTCAGGTGGATCGGTCCAGGTCCGTTCGGGCCGGGGTGTGCTCGGGCCGGGTGTACTCGGGCCCGGATGTGCTCGGGCCGGCTGTACTCCGGCCCGGATGTGCTCGGGCCGGATGTGCTCAGGCCCGGATGTGCTCGGGCCGGCTGTACTCCGGCCCGGATGTGCTCGGGCCGGCTGTACTCCGGCCCGGATGTGCTCGGGCCGGCTGTACTCCGGCCCGGATGTGCTCGGGCCGGATGTGCTCAGGCCCGGTGTCCCGGGCCGGATGTACTCGGCCCGGGTGCGCTCGGGAGGTCCGTGGCTCCGGGGTCAGCCGAGGACGGCGAGGGCGTCGATCTCGATGAGGAGACCGGCGGGCAGACCGACGTAGACCGTGGTGCGGGCCGAGGCGGGGGCCTTGAGACCCTGCTCCTCGAAGTACTGGTTGTAGATCGCGTTCATCTCGGCGAAGTGGTCCACGTCCGTCAGGTAGACGCGCGTCATCATCACGTCGTCCCAGCTCGCGCCGCCCTCTTCGAGGATCGCCTTGACGTTGGCGAAGGTCTGGAGGGTCTGCTCGCGCAGGGTCGGGCCGGCGACCGTCGGGGCCTGGCCCTCGACGGCGGGCAGGAAGCCGACCTGGCCCGCGACCTGGAGGATGTTGCCCTTCCGCACGCCGTGCGAGAACTTCGCGGGCGGGGCGGTGTGGGTGGCGGGGGTGAGGGCGATCTTCTCGATCGACTGCTCGAGGTTCTGGTCGGTCATGCGGTGTCCTTGTTCGGTGCGGTGCCGGAGTACTCCCGGCTGATGACGTCCGCGGTGCGGCGCACCTGCGGGAGGAGGGTGAGGAGTTCCTCTGCCGTGACGACCACGTTGGGCGCCGAGACGGACATGGCGGCGACGACACGCCCGTCGGCGCCGCGGATGGGAGCGCCGACGCAGTTGATGGACTCCTCGTGGCCGCCGAGGTCGGTGGCCCAGCCCTGTTCGCGCACGGTCGCCAGCTCCTTGAGGAAGGCGGCGGCGTTCGGGGTCGAACGGGGCGTGTACGGGGGGTAGTCGAGCTTGGCGGCGACGGCGCGGCGCTCGGGCTCGGGCAGGTCGGCGAGGAGCAGTTTGGCGACGGCGGCGACGGTGATGGCGACCGGCTTGCCGATGCGCGAGTACATGCGGACCGGGTAGCGGCTCTCGACCTTGTCGATGTAGAGGACCTCGCCCTCCTCGTAGACGGCGAGGTGGACGGTGTGTCCGATGCGCTCGTTGAGCGCGGCGAGGTGGGGGTGCGCGATCTCCCTGATGTCGAGGTTCTCGACGGCTTCCTGGGCGAGGGCGAAGAGCCGGGCGCCGAGGCGGTAGCGCTGGTCCTCCTGGCGGTAGACGAGCCCGTGCTCGTGCAGGGTGCGCAACAGCCGCAGGGCCGTGGACTTGTGGACACCGAGCCGGTCGGCGACCTGGCCGAGGTCGGCGGGTCCCTGCGCGAGCAGGGGCAGGATGCTGAGCGCCCGGTCGACGGTCTGGCTCATGGTGTACGTCCCTCCTGGTCGTCCCCCGTCCAGCCGGGGCCGAGCTGAAGTGTGCCCCAGGCGGTCGGGGCGAGGGCGGCGAGCCGGTCGGCGTGGGCGCGGCGGGGAGGCACGGCCAGGTCGCCGGGGACGGTGAGGGCGGCGGCGGCGAGGAGGTGACCGTGCCTCAGGCGTGCGGTGGCGTCGAGCCCGCGGAGGGTGGCGGAGAGGAATCCGGCGGCGAAGGCGTCTCCGGCGCCGACCGCGGCGACGACGTCGACGCGGGGGGCCGGCACGTCCACGACGGTGTCGGTGCCGGCGGGGCCGGTGCGTTCGTGGACGACCGCGCCGGCCGCGCCCCGTTTGACCACGAGGACGGCGGGCTCGGGGAGCGCGGCGCGGATCGCGGTGGGGTCGGTGAGGCCCCAGGCCTGTTCCGCCTCGTCGGCGCCGACGAAGACGAGGTCGGATCCGCGGGCGAGTTCCATGAGGACGGGTCCGGCGGTGGTCGCGCCGTCGCGCCACAGTCCGGGGCGGCAGTTGACGTCGAAGGAGACGAGGGGCCGGCCGTCCCTGGGTGCGGTGAGGGCGCGCATGAGGGCGAGGCAGTCGTCGGAGAGGGCCGCGGTGATGCCGGTGAGGTGCAGGATCCGGGCGTCCGCGAGGGTCTCGTACGGCACGGTGGCGGGGGACATGGCGGAGGCGGCCGATCCGGCGCGGTAGTAGACGACCTCGTGGGCGTCGGTGGCGCGGTCGGCGGCGGTGCGGAAGTAGACGCCGGTGGGCCGGCGGGGGTCGCGGTCGACGGCGGTGATGTCGACGCCGTAGGAGCCGATGGTGTCGACGAGGTGGTCGCCGAAGCCGTCGCGGCCGACCCGGCCGACCCAGCGGGTGCGGTGTCCGGCGGCGGCGAGGGCGCAGGCGACGTTGGACTCGGCGCCGCCGATGGCCCGCTCGAAGGCGGGGACGTCGGCGAGGCGGCCCGGTCGGGAGGGAAGGAAGGTGACCATGGACTCGCCGAGGCACACGACATCCACAGGCGGTTCTCCGGCCACTCTGGCGCTCCCTTGCGACTCTGGCGGGGTCCATTGACCCGGCCTTGGCCCGGATGCTAGACAGCACTGAGCGACATACGCAATGACTGTTGCACCCTACGCAACGCTTCGATGAGGAGGCCTCATGCCCGACCTGGCGAACGAGCGAGTCGACCACCGCTTCAAGGCGCTGCCCCCGGACGCCGAGGGCCTGACCGTCGGCGAGCTCTCCGCCCAGCGGCGCAACCTCTTCACCGGCGGTTTCACCACCCCCGTCCTCGCGCTCTCCGCCGAGTCCGTCGAGCACAATCTGCGCCTCCTGGAGACGTACGCCGAGCGCCACGGCCTCGCCTTCGCCCCGCACGGCAAGACCTCCATGGCCCCCCAGCTCTTCGACCGGCAGCTGGAGCACGGCGCCTGGGGCATCACCGCCGCGGTGCCCCACCAGGCCCGCGTCTACCGGGCCCACGGCATCGCCCGGATCTTCCTGGCCAACGAGCTCGTCGACCCCGTCGCCCTGCGCTGGCTCGCCGCCGAACTCGACGCCGATCCCGGCTTCCGCTTCGTCTGCTACGTGGACTCGGTCCGCGGTGTGGAGCTCATGGACGAGGCGCTGCGCGCCGCCGGGGCGAGCCGCCGCGTGGACGTCGTCGTCGAGCTGGGCGCCGGCGAGGGGGCCCGTACCGGAGTCCGTACGGAGACCGGGTGCGCGGCCGTCGCCGACGCGGTCGCCGCCACGACCACGCTCCGGCTCGTGGGCGTCGCCGGGTACGAGGGCGAGGTGCCGCAGGCGGACAGCGAGCGGGTGCGGGCCTGGCTGCACCGGCTCACTGCGCTCGCGGTCGACTGGGACAAGGCCGGCCGGTTCGCGGACGCGGGCACGGACGAGATCATCGTCAGCGCGGGCGGCAGCGCCTGGTTCGACACGGTCGCCGAGGTCTTCGCCGAGCTTCCCGTGTTCTCCCTGCCCGTGCTGAAGCTGCTGCGCTCCGGCGCGTACGTCTCCCACGACTCCGGTCACTACCGGAAGCTCACCCCCTTCAACCGGGTCCCCGAGGAGGGCGCCCTGGAGCCCGCCTTCCGGCTCTGGTCGCAGGTCGTCTCCCGCCCCACCCCGGAGCAGGCCTTCACCAACGCGGGCAAGCGCGACGCCGCCCACGACCTGCACCTGCCCGAGGCGCAGGTGGTGCGCGACGGCCGCACCGGCGAGATCCGCGCGGCCGAGGGCGTCACGGTCACGGGTCTCTCCGACCAGCACGCCTGGGTACGCACGGAGGAGGGCGCCGACCTGGAGGTCGGCGACTGGATCGGCATGGGCCTCTCCCACCCGTGCACGTCCTTCGACAAGTGGCAGCTGATCCCGCTGGTCGAGGCCGACGGCACGGTGGTCGACTACATCCGCACCTTCTTCTGATCCCTCCGATCCCTCCCGGACCCACCTGGCTTCTGAAGGAGCTCGCATGGATCTCGTCTTCCGCGACGCGGAAGTCGTCGACGGCACCGGCGCCCCCTCCTACCGCGCCGACGTGGCGATCGACGGCGGCCGGATCGCCTCGATCGTCCAGGAGGGCGCGGCGGCCGGCTGCCAGCGCCCCACCGCCCGGCGCGTCGTGGACGCCGAGGGTCTCGTCCTCTCCCCCGGCTTCATCGACATGCACGCCCACAGCGACCTCGCGCTGCTCCGCGACCCGGACCACAGCGCGAAGGCCGCGCAGGGCGTGACCCTGGAGGTCCTGGGCCAGGACGGCCTGTCGTACGCGCCGGTCGACGACCGCACGCTCGCGGAGGTGCGGAGGGCGATCACCGGCTGGAACGGCTCCGGCGACGACATCGACTTCGACTGGCGCACGGTCGGCGAGTACCTGGACCGGCTGGACCGCGGCATCGCCGTCAACGCCGCGTACCTGATCCCCCAGGGCACGGTCCGGATGTACGCCGTCGGCTGGGACGACCGCCCGGCGACGGAGTCCGAGCTGGACCACATGCGCCGGCTGGTCGCGGAGGGCATGGAGCAGGGCGCGGTCGGCATGTCCTCCGGCCTGACCTACACGCCCGGGATGTACGCGAAGGACGCCGAGCTCACGGAGCTCTGCCGGGTCGTGGCGGGGTACGGCGGCTACTACTGCCCGCACCACCGCTCGTACGGGGCCGGCGCCCTGGAGGCGTACGAGGAGATGGTGCGGCTCACCCGGGAGGCGGGCTGCGCCCTCCACCTCGCCCACGCCACCATGAACTTCGGCGTGAACGAGGGCAGGGCCCCCGAGCTCCTCGCCCTCCTGGACGAGGCGCTGGACCGGGGCTCGGACATCAGCCTCGACACGTACCCGTACACACCCGGCTGTACGACCCTGGTGGCCGTGCTGCCGAGCTGGGTGAGCGAGGGCGGCCCGGAGGCGGTGCTCGCCCGGCTGCGCGACGACGGGACGGCGGAGCGCATCCGGCACCACCTGGAGGTCCTCGGCTCGGACGGCTGCCACGGCGTGCCGATGGACTGGGACACGATCGAGATCTCGGGGGTGTCGGACCCGGCGCTCGCCGACCGGGTGGGCCGCCGGGTGGACGGCTGGGAGACGGCCCGCCGGCTCCTCCTGGAGGACCGGCTCGGGACGACGATCCTCCAGCACGTGGGCCACGAGGAGAACGTCCGGACGATCATGCGGCACCGGGTGCACACGGGCGGCTCGGACGGCATCCTCCAGGGCCTGAAGCCGCACCCGCGCGCCTACGGCACGTTTCCGCAGTACCTGGGCCGGTACGTGCGCGAGCTCGGCGTCCTCTCCCTGGAGGAGTGCGTGGCCCACCTGACCTCCCGTCCGGCGGCCCGCCTGGGCCTGCGGGACCGGGGCGTGATCAGGGAGGGCAACGTGGCCGACCTGGTCCTCTTCGACCCGGTGACGGTGGCCGCGGGCTCGACGTACGAGTCCCCGCGCACCCTCCCGACGGGCATCCCGCACGTGCTGGTCGACGGTCAGTTCGTGATGGAGGACGGCAGGCGCACGACCGCCCTGGCGGGCAGGTCAGTCCGCCGCACGCGCTAGCGGGCGGAGGGGCGGCGACGCCCCTTCGCCCCACGGGTCGCGGCGCGTCCACACCAGACCGCCCGCCAGCACCACCCCGGCCACCACGAACCCGTACCAGGGGGTCCGCCCGTCGAGCGCCGTCTCGTACACGAGCGCCGCCGAGAGCACCGTCAGTACCTGCCCGGCCCGCCCCCGCCAGGCGACCGACGCCACCACGGCGGTCCCCCACAGCAGGTACCAGGGCTGCACCATCGGCGACAGCGCGACCAGCCCGACCAGCGAGAGCCCCAGGCCCAACACCGGGTCGAGAAGCCCTCGCCAGGCCCGCCACGCGAGCACCAGGATGAGCACGACGGCGACGAGCAGCCCGAGGTTCTGCACGACGGCCTTGACCGGGTCGGGGTCGTCCCCGAGGAGCAGTCCGAGCCCCAGGCCGAGATCGCTGCTCAGGGACAGCGCCGTGTGGATCGTCCCGGCGACGCTCTGCGTGCGCAGCCATCCGAACCCGGTCCCGGCGAGCAGCGTCGCGACCGCCGCCACGGCGCCCGCCACGAGCCCCGGCAGCACGAGCCCCTTCGCCAGGCCCCGGGCACCGCCGCCGTCCCGTCGCGCGATCATCACGCCGATGAAGAGCAGCGCGACCGCCGCGGGCGACTTGATCATCATCGCGAGGCACACGAGGACGCACCCGAGCACCCACCGGCCCCGCACGGCGAGCAGCACGCCCGCCAGCATGAGTCCGATCATCAGGCCGTCGTTGTGCATGCCGCCGATGACATGGATGAGCAGCAGCGGGTTGAGGGCGGCCAGCCACAGCGCCCCTTCGGGGCCGCCGCGTCCGCCTCCCAGCCCCCGGACGGCCCAGACGATCAGCGCGAGCGCGGCGACCGCGAGCAGCCGCATCCCGAGCACGGCGGGGACGATCTCGCCCCCGGTCGCTCTCACCACCAGCTGCGCCAGGACCAGGAAGGCGGGCCCGTACGGCGCGGGGGTGTCGGTCCAGTGCCCGCCGACGCTCGCGGCCGCGTCCGCCCCGAGGTCGCCGGGCCCGAGGACGGAGGGCCCGCCGCCGTACACGTCGTGCCCTTCGAGGACCATGGCGCCCTGGGCGATGTAGCTGTAGACGTCCTTGCTGTAGAGCGGCGGGGCGAGGAGCAGCGGCCCGGTCCACCAGGCCAGAGTGGTGAGCACCCCGTCCCGTGCGCCGCGGGCGAGCAGCACGCCGTACCGCCACCAGGCGGCGACCAGCAGGGTCAGGCCGAGGTACGCGAGGAGCGCTCCGGCGAGGGTGAGCGCGGAGCCGCGCGGCTCCCACAGTCCCCAGCCGCCGCGCACGGGAAGCGTCCCGGCGGCCCAGCCGCCCACGGCGACGGCGAGCGACCCGGCAGCGCCGAGCCACCTGCATCCGGAAGCACTGAGAACCCACACGACGGGCCAACCTATCCCGTCGACCGGAGGGCCCCCGGTCCGGGCGGCCTCACCAGGGGGAATCCCCCGCCGTCACGGCCTCGCCCCTGTCCGACGTGTCCCAAAACACGAGGCGTCCCGGCCGCCCCGGCCGTAAGCTCTCGTCATGCAGGTGATCCAGTCCACGAAGCTCGCCAACGTCTGTTACGAAATCCGGGGTCCGGTGCTCGAAGAGGCGATGCGGCTTGAGGCCGCGGGTCATCGCATCCTCAAGCTCAACACGGGCAACCCGGCCGCCTTCGGCTTCGAGTGTCCGCCCGCCATCCTCGAGGACGTGCTGCGCAACCTCTCCGAGGCGCACGGCTACGGCGACGCGAAGGGGCTGCTCTCGGCCCGCCGCGCGGTGATGAGCCACTACGAGACCAAGGGCATTCCGCTCTCCGTCGAGGACATCTATCTCGGCAACGGCGTCTCGGAGCTGATCCAGATGTCGATGCAGGCGCTGCTCGACGACGGCGACGAGGTCCTCGTCCCGGCCCCGGACTATCCGCTGTGGACGGCGTCGGTGTCGCTCGCGGGCGGTACGGCCGTGCACTACCGCTGCGACGAGCAGGCGGACTGGATGCCGGACCTGGCCGACATCGAGCGGAAGATCACCGACCGCACCAAGGCGATCGTGATCATCAACCCGAACAACCCCACGGGTGCCGTCTACGACGACGAGATGCTCCGCTCCCTGACGGACATCGCCCGCCGCCACAACCTGGTGGTCTGCTCGGACGAGATCTACGACAAGATCCTCTACGACGGCACCACGCACACGCCCACCGCCGCCATCGCCCCCGACCTGCTCGTCCTGACCTTCAACGGGATGAGCAAGAACTACCGGGTGGCGGGTTTCCGCTCGGGCTGGCTCGCGGTCTGCGGCCCGAAGCACCACGCCTCCTCGTACATCGAGGGCCTCACGATCCTCGCCAACATGCGTCTCTGCGCGAACATGCCGGCGCAGCACGCGGTGGCCGCGGCGCTCCAGGGCCGGCAGTCGATCGAGGACCTGGTGCTGCCGGGCGGGCGGCTGCTTGAGCAGCGGGACACGGCGTACGAGCTGCTGACGCAGATCCCTGGCGTGACGTGTGTGAAGCCGAAGGGCGCGCTGTACCTGTTCCCGCGCCTCGACCCGAACGTCTACAAGATCAAGGACGACCGGCAGATGGTCCTGGACCTGCTGCGGGCCGAGAAGATCATGGTGGTGCACGGGACGGGCTTCAACTGGCACGAGCCCGATCACTTCCGGATCGTGACGCTGCCGGCGGCTGCGGACCTGGCGGACGCGGTGACCCGGATCGGCCGCTTCCTGGACGGCTACAGCCAGCCGTAGCAAACCCGGCCGGACCCCGCTCAACTTTAGACTGAATCTAAGCTAGGATGGCTCCAGAGCACTCAGGAGGCCGTCCCATGTACGAACCGATCCGCACCAAGTCGGTCCACCGGATGGCCGACGACGCCCACGACGCGTATCCGCACCGCTCCCGCGAGGAGGAGCTGGACATCCAGCTCGCCGGACACCTCTCCGCCCTGCTCGCCGTCACCGACGAGCTCGGCGACACGGAGGCCGGCGATCTGATCGCCCGGCAGGTGGCGCGGCTGCGCGGCGCACCGCCCGCGCGGCACGCGGGTCTGCGCGGCTCGTCCGCACAGGACCTGCACAGCAGGGCCCACGCCCTCGCGGGCCGCGCTCTGGTCGTCGCCGCCTCCCGGGCCGACACGGCCGCCGCGATCCTCGCCGCCGAGCGCATGGACGCGCACACCGCGGCGCTCGCCGGGGAACCCTCCCTGGCCGCGGCCGGCACCCCCTGACGGCCCCGGTCCGCGCGTCACGAACCGCGCGGACCGGGTGCCACCCACCTCCGCGGGCCCGCGGGCCTTCAGCCGGTGGCGGTCGCCGACGGCTCGGTCGATGCGAATCGGGCGTCGTACACGACGCACCGCGGTGTGCCCTGCCCGTACTTCCCGGCCCCGACGACCACCGTCCGCCCGGTCGCCCCCTTCGCGAGGTCCTCGACGAGCCCGGTGACCCGCTCGACGACTTCCTCCCGCTCGTCCTGGAAGTCCACCGTCAGCGTGTAGGTGCCCCGCCGGGCCGCCCGGCTGGTGACCGACAGTTCCGCCACGGGCCGCCCGGACACCGGATCGAGGGCGCACCGCGCCACCGTCACGTCCTCGGACGGGAACCGCAGGTTCTTGTGGTTCTCCCCCATGGCGTAGATGTACGCGGCGAGGCCGCCGATCGGCACCAGCACGACCAGCGAACCCACGACCACCAGGACTGCGACCGCCCAGCGCGGCATCCCGTCACCCCCTAGGACGGCCGCCACGCTACCGCGGCACCCGCCACCGGAGGAGCGCGGCCGATGATCGGTTAGGTTCCGCGCATGACACTCTCCGACCGCACCACGTCCCGCCGTACCGTCCTCACCGCCCTCGCCGCCGCGGCCACGGCGGGCGCCCCGCTCGTCGGCCAGCTCGCCACGGCCGCACCGGCGTTCGCCACCGGCGAGAACGACCTCTACGACACCAACACGGACCTCTACACGAGCACGGACCACCCGGTCGTGGAGGGCACAGACTACGGCCGCCGCTCACGGCGCCACGAGCAGTTCGACGGCTATCTGTCCAAGAAGGGCGTCCACACCCAGAAGACGGCGATCATGGCCATCCACGGTGGCCAGATCGAGAGAGGCACGTCCGAACTCTGTCTGGCGATAGCGGGGTACGACCCGTCGGACGCGAACAAGCCGGCCCTGCTCCCCACCGTCCACGACTACTGGATGTTCGAGGGCATGCGCTCCGAGAACAACCGCGATCTGCACGTCACCTCGGTGAACTGCGACGACCATGTCGCGAGGGTGCTGGCCGCGAGCCATCCGAGCGTGCTGAGCCTGCACGGCTGCCAGTACAGCCAGCTGGGAATGCCCGACACCATGATCTGGCCCTCGCAGGCGGACCCGAAGCTGGTCGTCGTGGGCGGTCTCGACAAGCCCTTCCGCGACGCGCTCCTGTACGAGCTGAACACGGCCGGTTTCCCGGCGGTCGACGCGCTGTCCGACCCCTACAAGACGAACCTCGCGGACTTCGCGGGCGCGGCCACGAAGAACATCTGCAACCGGACCATGAACGGCGCGGGCGCGCAGCTGGAGATCACCGAGGACATGCGCCGTTCCCTCTTCGGCCCGCTGGACACGGACTTCGACCGCAAGAGCGGCCGGATCGCGACCTGGGACAACCCTCGGTTCCTCGGCTTCCGTGACGCCTGCCGTCGCGCGATCGCGACCGTCGAGGCCGGCCGCCCGATCCTCTGACCGGGAGCCGGCCGGGAGCCGTTCCCGAGCCGTCCGGAACGACGGCCGGACATGCGCCGGCCCCCGAAGCCTGAGGGGGCTCCGGGGGCCGGTTGCGTCGTGGTGAGCCGTCGTGACCCCACTGGTCAGGGCGGTTTCTCGGGGCAACCCACCACGAGTCTGCGGTGCGGGATCAGCCCAGGCGCTGGACCAGCGCGTGGTACTCGTCCCACAGCTCCTTCGGCGTGTGGTCGCCGAAGGTGTTCAGGTGGTCGGGGACGAGGGCGGCTTCCTCGCGCCACACGTCACGGTCGACCTTGAGGAGGAACTCCAGGTCCTCGGCCGGCAGGTCCAGGCCGTCGGTGTCGAGGGACTCCGGGGTCGGCAGGATGCCGATCGGGGTCTCGACGCCCTCGGCCTTGCCCTCCAGGCGCTCGACGATCCACTTCAGGACGCGGCTGTTCTCGCCGAAGCCCGGCCACACGAACTTGCCCGCGTCGTTCTTGCGGAACCAGTTCACGTAGTAGATCTTCGGCAGCTTGGCGGCGTCCGCGGTCGCGCCCACCTTGACCCAGTGGGCCATGTAGTCGCCCATGTTGTAGCCGCAGAACGGCAGCATGGCGAAGGGGTCGCGGCGCAGCTCGCCGACCTTGCCCTCGGCGGCGGCGGTCTTCTCGGAGGCGACGTTCGCGCCGAGGAAGACACCGTGGTTCCAGTCGAAGGACTCGGTGACCAGCGGGACGGCGGAGGCGCGGCGGCCACCGAAGAGGATCGCCGAGATCGGCACGCCCTTCGGGTCCTCCCACTCCGGCGCGATGATCGGGCACTGCCCGGCCGGCACGGTGAAGCGGGCGTTGGGGTGGGCGGCGGGCGTCTCGGACGCGGGCGTCCAGTCGTTGCCCTTCCAGTCCGTGAGGTGCGCGGGGGCCGTCTCGGTCATCCCCTCCCACCAGACGTCGCCGTCGTCCGTGAGGGCGACGTTGGTGAAGACGGAGTTGCCCCACATGGTCTTCATGGCGTTGGCGTTGGTGTGCTCGCCGGTGCCGGGCGCGACGCCGAAGAAGCCGGCCTCGGGGTTGATCGCGTAGAGACGGCCGTCCTCGCCGAAGCGCATCCAGGCGATGTCGTCGCCGATGGTCTCGACGGTCCAGCCGGAGATCGTGGGCTCCAGCATGGCCAGGTTGGTCTTGCCACAGGCGGACGGGAAGGCCGCCGCCACGTACTTCGATTCGCCCTGCGGCGGGGTGAGCTTGAGGATCAGCATGTGCTCGGCGAGCCAGCCCTCGTCACGCGCCATGACGGACGCGATGCGGAGCGCGTAGCACTTCTTGCCGAGCAGGGCGTTGCCGCCGTAGCCGGAGCCGTACGACCAGATCTCGCGGCTCTCGGGGAAGTGCGAGATGTACTTGGTGGTGTTGCAGGGCCACGGCACGTCCTCCTGGCCCTGCTCCAGCGGGGCGCCGAGGGTGTGGACGGCCTTGACGAAGAAGCCGTCGGTGCCGAGCTCGTCGAGGACGGCCTGGCCCATGCGGGTCATGGTGCGCATGGAGACGGCGACGTACGCGGAGTCGGTGATCTCGACGCCGATGGCGGAGAGCGGGGAGCCGACGGGGCCCATGCAGAAGGGCACGACGTACATGGTGCGGCCACGCATCGAGCCGCGGAAGATGCCCTCGGAGCCCGCGAAGAGCTCCTTCATCTCGGCCGGGGCCTTCCAGTGGTTGGTCGGGCCCGCGTCCTCCTCCTTCTCGGAGCAGATGTAGGTCCGGTCCTCGACGCGCGCGACGTCGGACGGGTCGGAGGCGGCGTAGTACGAGTTCGGGCGCTTGGCCTCGTCGAGCTTCGTGAACGTTCCCTTGGCGACGAGCTCCTCGCACAGGCGCTCGTACTCGGCCTCGGAGCCGTCGCACCAGACGATGTCGTCCGGCTGGGTGATCTCCGCGATCTCGTTCACCCAGGAGACGAGCTCCTGGTGCTGGGTCGGAAGGTTCTGGGGAGCCGCGTTGTCGCGCGCCACGATTGCTCCTTGTAGAGGGGTTTTTTGGTGTG
The DNA here is from genome assembly GCF_014656215.1 of Streptomyces zaomyceticus. Taxonomy (GTDB): domain Bacteria; phylum Actinomycetota; class Actinomycetes; order Streptomycetales; family Streptomycetaceae; genus Streptomyces; species Streptomyces zaomyceticus. The sequence goes on from NZ_BNBZ01000021.1 coordinate 112,450, forward strand.
TGCCCCGTGGGGGCCGCGACCCGGATACTTCGTAGCTGCTCATCCGGTGCCGACCGCACTCATTTGATCATCCGATGGATCCGCCCATATGTCCAGGGGTCCGCCCACGTGAGCATCGCCACTCACATCCGGGACCTACGGGGGCGTAGGTACGATTCCGTTCCATGACTGCAGCCACGCCGGAAGTGACCCCGATCGAGCCCGATCCGATCGGGCGGCCCCTGCCGCTCCCCGTGAAGCCCCGGCTCAGAGGATGGCTGCACGCGGGCATGTTCCCCGCCGTGATCGTCGCGGGCCTCGTCCTCGTCGCCCTCTCCGACTCGCCCCGCGCCCGCATCGCCTGCGGGATCTACGTCCTCACCGCCTGCCTGCTCTTCGGCATCAGCGCGCTCTACCACCGCGGCAACTGGGGCCCGCGCGGCGAGGCCGTGCTCCGGCGCCTCGACCACGCCAACATCTTCCTGATCATCGCGGGCACCTACACCCCGCTCACCCTGCTCCTGCTGCCGGACTCCACGGGCAAGCCGCTCATGTGGGCGGTCTGGGCGGCGGCCACCGCCGGCATCGCCTTCCGGGTCTTCTGGGTCGGCGCCCCCCGCTGGCTGTACACGCCCTGCTACATCGCGATGGGCTGGGCCGCCGTCTTCTTCCTGCCCGACTTCATGCGCGCGGGCGGCATCGCCGTCCTCGTCCTCGTCATCGTCGGCGGACTGCTCTACAGCGCGGGCGGGGTCATCTACGGCATGAAGCGCCCGAACCCCTCACCGCGCTGGTTCGGCTTCCACGAGGTCTTCCACTCGCTGACCCTGGCCGCGTTCATCGTCCACTACGTCGGCATCTCGCTGGTCGCCTACCAGCACGCCTGACGCCGCAGCCGCACCCCGTGCCACGGCCGGCCTCACGGGCCGGCCGGCGCCCCGAGGGCCCCACGGACCACCCGCGCCGACTCCGGATTGTCGGCGCACCCCCACACCCCGTGCGGGCAGTAGTCCGTGAACGTCTGGTAGACCGGCCGGTGCGCCGCGAACCAGTCCAGCATCCCCCGCACGTACGCCGGGTTGTCGCCGTTCCTGAAGAGCCCCCACTCCGGGTACGAGACCGGCTTGCCGTGCGCCGCCGCGAACCGCACATGGTGCTCCAGGCCGTACTCCTCGGACACCTGGTCCTCGAAGGAGAGCCCCGCCGGCTGGTCGTAGGCGTCCATCCCGATGATGTCGACGACGTCGTCCCCGGGGTAGCAGCGCGGCCACTCCACGGCGTCCCGCCCCCGGCTCGGGGTGAAGTCGAAGCGGAAACGCTGCCCCTCCACCCCCCGCAGCACCCCGACGACCCGGCGCCAGTACGTCTTCCAGGCCGCCGGGTCCGGCCCGCAGCGATGGCTGTACGTGGTGCCGTTCATCTCCCAGCCGAGGACCAGGACCGCGTCCCCGAGCCCGTGCTCCACGAGCCGCTCCCCCAGCGCCCGGAAGTGCCCGTCGAAGGCCCCCGCCGCGCCGCGCCGCAGCCCCGTCCGCACCTCGGCGTCCGCGAGCCCCGCCTCGCTCCGGTCCATCATCGGCACGTTGAGCACGAAGAGACGCCCCGGACGCGCCTCCTTCCAGCGCGCCCAGGGCCCGAAGAGCGCCGGATGGCCCTCGATGTTGGACCAGCGGTCGCCCGGCAGATAGGTGTGCCCGACGGTCAGCGAGTCGCCGCCGAGCCAGGCCTGCGCCTGCGCGATCCGGCGCACCCCGGCCTCGTCGGAGCCGGTGAAGAACCCCGAGGGCACCCCGGGCGGCGGCGCCGGGTCGGGCGCGGGCCGCGCCCCGGTGTGCCGGTCGCCGGGCGCGATCCGGTCGGAGCCGGCCAGGAGCACGAGAAAGGCCGCGAGCAGCACGATCAGTGCGGCCCGCGGCCCGGGAAGGAGACGGTTCACGTCAGCTCGTCCAGAATTCCCACCAGCGGGTCAGGATCAGCATCCCGATGATCCCGATGTGCAGGACGGGCAGGGCGAAGGTGAACTCGCCGAGGAAGGTCCGCAGCCCGGCCGGTGCGGGGATCAGCCCGTGGCGGACGTTGTGCGCGGTGACGTACCAGAACATGACGATGGTGGCGACCCAGGCCAGGCAGCACCACAGGCAGAGCGAGTTGATCTCGTACAGCGACTGGTACATCAGCCAGGTGCAGAATCCGACACCGAAGAGCATTCCGGCGTTGAGGCCGAGCCAGAGCCAGCCCCGGTAGCGGGCCCCGGCGAGGATCCCGGCACCGAGGGCGACGACGACGGCGTACGTGACGAGCCCGAGCATCGGGTTGGGGAAGCCGAAGACCCCCGCCTGCTCGCTCTTCATGATGTTGCCGCAGGAGACGACCGGGTTGAGGCTGCACCCGGGCTGGAAGCCGGGATCCTCCAGGAGGAGGAACTTGTCGATCGTGATCACCCAGCCGGACAGCGTTCCGGCCGCCCCGGTGATCATCAGCATCCAGGCGAAGGCCCGGCTCGCGCCGATCGCCCCGGCGCTCCCCGCCGGGGACTCCTCCTCCTGCCGCTGTCCCGGCACCCCGCCCCGTACGTTCACCGTCACCATGGCGCGACCCCCTTCCCGCTCAGCCCTGGAGGCGACGGACGGGCATCAGGACGTGGGCGCTCTCCTTGAGCATCTCCTCGTCGGAGACGAAGGCGCGCAGCCGTGCCTCGTCGACGGGCTGTCCGGGGACCGCCTCGGGCCAGGGGCGCACGGAGCAGATGAGGTACACCTGTCCGCGCTCGCGGGCGGCCTCCTGCCACTCGTCGGGCACCGGGCACTGCACCTTCAGGAACGGCAGGTTGAGGACGGCGGACCCGCCTTCGACGAGCAGCGAGGCGTTGATCCCCGTGTCCTTGTCCAGATCGAAGAGCCGGTCGCCGACGGAGAGGTTCATGGCCTCCAGCGCCGTCCGCATGGCCTGCTGACCGGCCTCCGGCCCGTCCCGGCCGTCGCCGAGCGAGTACGCCATGAGGAACGGCGTACCGGCCGAGTCGGCGGAGGGCTCGCTGGACCACGGAATCACCGTGAGAGTTCCCAGCGGAGAGGCGCTGCGCGCCGAGGAAACGACGTTGGAAGTGGTCATGAATCCGGATGCTAATGCTCCAACCACCCTTTCCCCGCGTCGGTTTCACTCGAACGGCCGACATTCACACCGCTGGCATTTCCGGCGCAACGAACCCGGGGTTTCATCGTTGTGCCCTGAGGGCTCTCCCTGCCCGCGGTGGGGAGCACCCCCAGCCGACCCCGAGGAGATCACTCATGATCGTCCCGCGCCGCGTCGCACTGCGGTCCCTCTTCGCTCTGGCCGTCACCGCTTTCACGGGGGGCGCTCTCGGTCGTATCGCGACCCGCCCACCGTCCGGGGAGAGCCCGGTCCTTTCGACGGGACGGCTCGATCCGCACGCCTTCGACGAGATGTACGGGGGCCGTCGCATCCGGGGCTTCTCCGGCCCCGAGGGCGAGCCGACGGCCCTGGTCGACGGCCGGCCGCTGCATCTGATGCGCTGCGCCGACGGGGGTTACGTCACCCCGGTCGACCACTACGAGTCCTGCCCGACGCCGCTGGCGGCCACCCGCGCGGCCGTGGACGAGCTGGGCACCGCCTCGCTCTCCCCGCTCGCCGGCGCCCACGGCGGCCACACCGCCCCGACGGAAGGGAGCCCGCGTGGTGTACACGCGTAAGAACCAGCGCGACCTGACCGGAGCCGAGCGCCGGAAGTTCGTCGCCGCCGTCCTGGAGCTCAAGCGCACCGGGGCGTACGACCGCTTCGTCCGCACCCATATCGACCACTACTCGGCCGACGGGGAGGGCCGGCTCCGGGTCGCCCACATGACGCCGAGCTTCCTGCCCTGGCACCGCAGGTTCCTGCTGGAGTTCGAGACGGAGCTGCGCCGGGTCGACCCGACCGTCTCCGTGCCGTACTGGGACTGGACCCGCGACAACAGTCCGGCCTCCTCGATCTGGGGCGAGGACTTCATGGGCGGGAACGGACGCCGTGCCGACTTCCAGGTGATGACCGGCCCCTTCGCCCACTCCTCCGGCCGCTGGACGATCACCCAGTCGATGACCGACGGACGCTTCCTGACCAGGGACTTCGGCCGCCCGCACGATCCGATCGCGCTCCCGACGCAGGCGCAGCTGGACGAGGTGATGCGGGAGCGGGTGTACGACGCGGCGCCCTGGAACTCGACGAGCGCCTCCGGCTTCCGCAACCGCCTGGAGGGCTGGGCGCCCGGCCGGGGCAACGAGCGGTTCCGCGTCCACAACCGGGTGCACCGCTGGGTCGGCGGTCTGATGCTGGGCGGCGGTTCCGTGAACGACCCGGTGTTCTGGCTGCACCACTCCTTCGTCGACCTGGTCTGGTCGCGCTGGCAGCAGCGCAACCCCGGGGCCGCCTATCTGCCGGCGGAGCCGCCGCCGCTCGGGGACGCGCAGTACCGGAAGGTCGTCGCCCGCCACCAGTCGATGGCGCCCTGGGGTGTGACCCCGGCGTCGATGTTCGACCACAGCCGGATCTACCGGTACGCCTGACGCCCCCGCACACACGTGTCCCCCGGCCCGGCGGGTCGGGGGACACGGTCGTTGCGGGGGGGGGATCAGCCGCCGTAGCCGCCGTCACCGTTGTCGTGGCCGTCGACGTTGGCGCAGCTGTTGCCGAAGGCCGGGTTCAGCAGGCCGATCACGTTGACGGTGTTGCCGCAGACGTTCACCGGGACGTGGACCGGGACCTGGACGACGTTGCCGGAGGCGACACCGGGCGAGTGGGCGGCGACGGCCTCGGCGCCCGAGTCGGCGACGGCCAGGCCGGCTCCGCTGAGGGCCACGGCACCCGTGCCGGCGAGAACAGCGGCAGCCTTCGCGATGCGAGACATCAAGAACTCCTAGGACGTGGAAAGCGACCGCAGGAATCACGGCCGTCATTCCCGTTCAACGCCGACCGCCGGAACGAGTCACGGCCATTGGGCCGAAAGGGAAGAAGGAAAACCCGGAAAATGGCCCGCGGGCCGAAACCGTCCGCCGCCGGATACGACGGGACGGCTCGGTCCGCGGGCCGCGGCCATGCGACAAGCCTTCTCTTGCAACGAACGAAAACCCCTGGGGTGGCGGGGAAGAATCGTGTCTTCACCCGCCGGGTCGCCACCCGTACACAAGAACGAACAGGGGGCCTTGCTCCGACGGCCCGCTCGCGCGTCAGTGCGCCTCGGGCGCCAGGCCGAGCTGGGAGTCCAGGGCGCCGCTCACCATCGGGGGCAGCAGACCGGCCCGGGGCGCCGCCACGCCCGGAAGCCCCGCAAGACCGTCGCCCTCCGGGGCGACCACCGGGTTGCCGAGGACGGCTCCGGGCGTGGCCGCCGCCATCTCCGAGTGCGGTGTGGCGAGCAGGGCCCGGCCGGGCTCACTGTCCTTCAGGACCTCGGGCAGCGGAGCGGCCACCACCGTCTCGGGGAGGGTGCCGGTGAGCGGAACGCTGGGCAGCGTGACGTCGGGCAGCGAGCCGAGGCCCTCCTGAAAACCGGTGGGCGCGCCGGGCATCGGAACGGGTACGCCGGTGGCCACCGTGGGGGCGTCCATGGGGAGCACCGGCTCAAGCCCCTGGAGGGGGACGAGCACCGGCGCCTCGACGGCCGAGGCCGGGGCGGCCAGGGCGGCGGAGGCGAGTGCGGTCATGAGAAGTCCCATGCCGGCGTGAGAGCGCAGAGTCATGTTCTGACAACGAGACCTTCGGGGGAACGTGGCGGAACTCCCCCGTGTGCAGCAACGCGCGAGGCCCCCACCGGTGAAGGTGGGGGCCTCGGTTGACGCTTCGCCGGGTCGCGGCGTCAGTGGCGGCGGGCGATCCGGCCACCGCGGAGGTAGACGACGGTGCCGCCGATGATCAGCGCGGCGCTGATCCCGGCCGCGCCCATGAGCGCGGCGGTGTCACCGCCCGTGTGGGGCAGCTCGGGCGGGCTGGTGGGCGGGTGCGTGGGGGGCTTCGTCGTCGGCGAGTGCGTGGGGTGCGTCGTCGTCGGCGGGTGGGTCGGCGGGTGCGTGGGGGGCTTCGTCGTCGGCGGGTGCGTCGGCGGCTTGGTGGGGGGCTTCGTCGTCGGCGGGTGCGTCGGCGGGTGCGTGGGGGGCTTCGTCGTCGGCGGCTTGGTGGGAGGCGTCGTCGTCGGCGGATGCGTCGGCGGGTGCGTGGGGGGCTTCGTCGTCGGCGGATGCGTCGGCGGCATGGTGGGCGGCTTCGTGGGCGGGTGCGTCGGCGGGTGCGTCGGCGGCTTGGTGGGTTCACCCGGACGAGTCGGCTCTCCCGGGTGCGTGGGTTCACCCGGCTCGTCGCCGTAGCCGTCGGGACCCTCCGCCTGGGCGCAGAGATCGCCGACGGCCTCGGCGGCGTAACCGCCGAGATCCAGGTGCTCGCCGCAGATCTCCGGCGGCAGGGGGGCCTGGACATGACCGGCGGAGCCGGGTCCCGGGCCGTCGCCCGTCCCGGCATGGGAGTTCGCGGCCAGGGCGAATCCGCCGCTCAGCGACAGGATGCCGGTCGCTGCCGCCGCGGTGAGTACTTTCCTGCTGATGATGGACCGCATACCGCTCTTCCTCTGGAGAAAGGGAGAGGCCGGCGAGGATCCCCCCTCGCTCCGACCGGCCTGATCCACGCCGACGTTCGCGCGGGACTGGCCAGAGGGTATGGGTCGGCGGACCCCGTGCAACGGGGGCCACACGGCAGCTGATCAGAAAATCATTCGATCAGCCGACCGTGGGAGACGGCGGCACGAGGCGCGCCGCAAGTGCCCGGAAAGGCAGGGGTACTGAGGGAATGTCAGTCGGGCGTCACTTGCCCAGCGGCAGACCACCGGGGACCGGCAGGCCACCGAGCAGCGGGGCGCCCTTGGTGGTCTCGTTCAGCTGGGTCGCGGTGTCCGTGACGGTCTTGACCGGGGAGCCGTCCGTGGTGCTGCTCAGCACATCCGACTTCAGCCCATTGGCGGCGATCGCTTCGAGGCCACCGTTCAGGCTGGTGGGGGTCAGCGCCTCCGTGGCCATGGCGGGCGCGGCGGCGCCAAGGGCCATCAGCGAACCGGCGACAACCGCGGCGACCTTGGTGGGCTTCATGGAGTGAATCCTTCCTCTGTACTTTCAAGTCACTTACTGCACAGGCCTCTTGACCGAATCCCGTGCTTTGTTCTGCTTCTGTAACGAACGGCGTGCCGCACGGAAACTCCGGAAGGAAGGATTTCTCGACACTGCACCCGATCGATGCGGGCCGGTGCTATTTGCCGATCGCACACCGCGCGCACACGCCTGCGCCGGCCCGGCGGGACGCCGGACCGGCACAGGAGCCGCGGGTGACTACCGGACCGGCAACGGGGGCTTGACCGGCAGCTCGGGCACGTCGGCCGGGGGCTTCACCGGCGTGTCCACCGGCAGCTCGGGCGGGTCGACGGGCAGCTCCGGCGGGTCCACCGGCAGGTCGGGCACGGCGGCCGGGAGCGCCGGCAGCGCCGGCAGCCCGGCCAGGTCGGGGGCGGGCAGGCCGCTGCCGAGGACAGTGGCGACGGCCAGGTTCACCAGAGAGGTCAGCGTCGCCGTGACCTGAGGCACGACTCCAGCCGCGTCGCCGGAGGTGACGGCGGCGAGCAGAGCGGCGACCGCCTTCTCGACGGTGGCGAGGGCGTCGGCCACGACGTCCGCCGGGGCGGCGGCCCTGCCGGACCACGCGGCCTTGGCGCCGGCCGCGACGGGCAGGCCCACAGGCGGCTTCACGGGCAGCGCGGGGGCTTCCACGGGCGGCACCGCCGGAAGATCGACCGGGGTCTCGACGGCGGGCGGCGTGACGGGGAGGTCGGCCGTCGGCGGGGTGACCGGGAGGTCGGCGGCGGGTGGCGTGACCGGGAGATCGGCCGCGGGTGGCGTGACCGGAGCGTCCGGCAGTGCCGGGGCGGTGGCCTTGGCCTCTGCGACGGCCTCCGCGATCTTGGCCTTGAGGGTCTCCGCGTCGGCCGCGGGGAGCTGCCCCGCGTCGGCCTTGAGCGCGGCCCTCACGAGATCGGTCACGGGTGTGGTCACCGAGCCGAGCTCTCCGAGTGCCTCGGCCTGGGTCAGCAGGGCGGCGGCGCCGGGGAGGGGTGCGCGGGCGGCCCGGTCGGCCGCGGTGGACGGATGGTGTTCGCCGGCGATGGCGGGTCCCGCCGTGCCGAGGGTGATGACGGCGGATATCGCCAGGGCGGTGATGCGGCGTGTAGCCAGGGGACGCATACGTGTTCCTTTTCCTTATGCGTCGGACAACTTCTCTCTCACCGTGCCTGCGGGTATAGCGCTGCGCAACCGCAGAACTACTGAGCGCCACGCCTCCGTTCGAGTGAATCCGCCCCTCGCCCCTGCCCCCCGAAGGGGCGTACGCCGTTGCACCGAACGGCGCACGACGGTGCCGCCGAACGAGTACCGACCCCATGACCCCAAGGGAAAAGCCGGTGCGCCCACCCCGTCGGGGGTGGGCGCACCGGCTTCGGAAGGACCGATCAGGCGTGCCGGATCAGGCGTTGACGCAGGCGTTGCCGAAGGTCGGGTTCAGCGCGCCGATGACGCTGACGGTGTTGCCGCAGAGGTTCACCGGGATGTGGACCGGGACCTGGACGACGTTGCCGGAGGCGACACCCGGGGACTTCACGGCCGCGCCCTCGGCGCCGGCGTCGGCAGCGGCGGCACCGGCGGCACCGGCGACCGCGGCGGCGGCACCCACGGTCAGGACAACGGCCTTGGCGATACGGGACATGGGGAAGTGCTCCTCGATCGAAATTCAGCGTGGTGTGCGCGGACTGTTCGGCCCGGCTCCCTCAACAACGCCCCGGCTTTTCATCGGTTGCTCTCCCGAACGGGTGACGTTCAACCGATCTTTGGGCCATAGGAGGGCCATTGGGGGGAGTGGGCGTGGAATGGCGCAACACGCTCAACGAGGAACCTGCCTCATGGATACGGGAGTTAGCGTTTCCGAGCATCTAATGCGTACTATCGCCCCGCGCCGGGGTTATAACGTTCCCGAACGTTGCTTCCGGGCCCGCCGCGCGTTCACCCATTTCGTGCGGACGACACCTCCCCCTCTCCCGGCCTTCGCGGGTCTTCCCTTCCTTCTCTCATCAAAGCGGAGAACCTGTATGCGGAATTCAGCGGTTCTTGCTGTGCGTCGCAGCGTGTTGTGCGCCCTGTCGTGTGCGGCCCTGTCCGCCGCGCTGCCGGTCGCCTCCGCCGCCGCACCCCAGCCCAGGGAGGCGAGCCGCGTGCCCTTCACCGCGCGCTACCAGGCCGTGCAGCACGGCGGGATCGTGCGCGCGGCCAACTCGTCGGCGAAGGGCGTGCAGGGCACCGAGTCGGTCAACGACGGCGCCGCGATCGCCTATGTCGACGTGGACAGCGACCCCAACACCTACAACTCCAGCCGTGCGGAACTCGCCGTTCCGGCGGGTGCGCGGGTCAGCTGGGCCCGTCTCTACTGGGGCGGCAATCTGCGGGTGGGCGAGCAGAAGCCGCCCGAGGACAACGGACGCGTGCTGATCGCCGAGCCCGGCGGCCGGTACAAGGCGCTGCTCGCGGACACCCTGATCGGCCACCGCACGGCCGACGGCGCCGACGCCTTCCAGGCCTCCGCCGACGTCACGGAACTGGTCCGCTCCTCCCGTTCGGGACAGTGGACGGTCGCTCAGATCAATGTCGCCATGGGCCGTTCCCCGGTCGGCGGCTGGGGTGGCTGGACGCTGGTCGCCGCGTACGAGAAGGCGTCGGAACCGCTGCGCAGGATCGGTGTCTGGGACGGATTCGAAACGGTCGGTCCGCGCAGCGGCGATCTTCGGGTTCCCCTCGACGGAAACCGTTACGGCAAGGCCACGGGCGGGCGTCTCGGCATGATCGCCTATGACGGCGACCGCGGTACTTCCGGTGATTACCTGGCCGTGGAAACACACCGCTCGAAGAGCGTCCGGCTCTCCGATTCCGCCAATTCCGCGAACGACGTGATGAACTCCAGCATCACCGAATTCGGCACCGGTGGGACGGTCCGCTCTCCCGATCGTACGAACACTCTGGGGTACGACTCCGACGTCTTCGATCTGCGGGGGGCGCTGCGCGATGGAGCCGACCGTGTCCATGTCCGGACCGGCAGCCGGAAGGACACCGTCTGGCTCGGCGCGCTCTTCTTCCAGGCGGACGTACGGCCCTGACGTGCTGCCTCCACGAGACACGGACCACGGGTCCGTCACCGTCCTGCACGCGGTCCAGCCCGGTGACGGCGGGGTCGCCCGCGTCGTCATCGACCTGGTCCGCGCCCAGCTCGCCGCCGGCCTGCGGGTCGCGGTCGCCTGCCCGCCGGAGACCGTCCTCTCCGCCGCCGTCCGCGCCGAGGGGGCCGAGACCCACGACTGGCGGGCCGGCCGCGACCCCGGTCCCGGGATCGTCCGTGAGACGAGGGAACTGGCCCGGCTGATCCGTGCCGTCCGGCCCGATCTCGTCCACGCGCACAGCGCCAAGGCCGGGCTCTGCGCCCGACTCGCCCTGCGGGGGCGGGTTCCGACGGTGTATCAGCCGCACGCCTGGTCCTTCGAGGCGGTCGAGGGAACGACCGCCTCGCTCGCCCGCCGCTGGGAGCGGTTCGGCGCCCGCTGGACGGACCGGATCCTCTGTGTCAGCGAGGCCGAACGGCGTACCGGCGAGGCCGCGGGCATCACGGCCGACTGGTCCGTCGTCCACAACGGCGTGGACGTGGACCGGTTCGCGACCGACGGACCGCCAGGCAATCCGGCGCCCACCGTCGTCTGCGTGGGCCGGCTCTGCCGCCAGAAGGGACAGGACGTGCTGCTCTCGGCCTGGCCCGCCGTCCTCGCGGAGGTGCCGACGGCCCGGCTCGTCCTGGTCGGTGAAGGCCCCGACGGCGAACGGCTGCGCGCCGCCGCCGGTCCCTCGGTGCGCTTCACCGGTGCCGTCGACGACACCGTCCCCTGGTACCGGGCCGCGGACGTGGTCGTCCTGCCCTCCCGCTGGGAGGGCATGGCGCTCGCGCCCCTGGAGGCCATGGCCGCCGGCCGGCCGGTCGTCGTCAGCGACGTCGACGGGGCCCGCGAGAGCCTGCCGTCCTCCCATGAACCCCTGTGCCTGGTCCCGCCCGAGGACCCGGCCGCGCTCGCCACCGCTCTCGGCCGCCTCCTCGGCAGGCAGGAGCTCCGGCACCGCCTGGGCCGCGAGGCCCACGAGCACGTACTCAGCCGATTCGATGTCCGGCGCACCGGCGCGGCCGTCGCGGACGTCTACCGCGACCTGGCCGGAGTGCGGGGCACCGAGCACAGAGAGCCGATTGCGCAGTGACCACCGAAAGCACCAGCGTTCCCTCCTCACCGGGCTCCTGGCCCACCGCGGGCCAGGCCTTCGGCCTCGCCTCCCTCGCGCCGCGCCGCGGCACGACCGACCGCCTGACCCTGCCGCGCCGTCCCGCACGGCCGCGGCCCGGGGTCCTGCCGCTCCTCGCGGTGGACTGCCTGGCCGTGCTCGCCGCCGCCGCGCAGCTCAGCACGGCACACCACGACGCCCGGCTGCTGCTGCCGATCGTGGCACTCGTCCTGGTCCTCGACGGGCACGCGGGGCTCTACCGGCCCCCCGTGCACACCCGGGCGCTCGACGAACTGCCGGCGCTGGCCTCCCGCGCCGGTGTCGCCTGGTGTCTGGCGGCGGCCGGGGTCGCCGCGTTCTCCCCGTCCCTGGCGATCGGTCCGCTGCGGCTCTGTGCCGCGTACGGCATCCACGTCGGGGCCGTGGTCCTGGTCCGGGCGCTGATGCTCGCCCGGCGGCGCCGGGTCGCGCGGGACAACCCGCGGTCGGCCCTCGTCATCGGCGGGTCGGGGGCCGCGCGCCGGTTCGCCGCGGCGGCCGTCCAGCACCCCGAGTACGGGGTGCGGCCGGTCGGCATCGTCGGGGTGCCCGAGCAGGGCGGCGCTCCCCGGCCGGCCGGGGAGCCCGGGCTGCCGGTGCTCACCACGACCGAGGAGATCCACCGGGCCGTCATCCAGAACGCCGTGCGCGACGCGGTGTTCCTCGACGACGACCCGGGTCTGGTGACGCTCTTCCAGCACTACGGCTGCACCACGTGGCGGGTCGGCGGACGGCAGCAGGCCGGTCCGATGGGCGAGCACATGTGGGGGTACGCCTGGCACCGCGTCGTCCCGCCGGCCGAGCGGCGCGGGCTGACCGCCAAGCGCGCCCTCGACATCGCGTGCGCCGCGCCCGCCCTCGCGCTCGCGCTGCCGGTGCTGCTGCTCTGCGCGCTGGCCGTGCGGCTCTCGGACGGTCCCGGGGTGCTGTTCCGGCAGGAGCGGGTGGGTCAGCACGGGCGCCACTTCACGCTGCTGAAGTTCCGTACGCTCCGCCCCTCCGACGACACCGAGTCGGCGACCCGCTGGAACGTCGCGGGCGACCGGCGGATGAGCGCGGCGGGGAGCTTCCTGCGGAAGAGCTCGCTCGACGAGCTGCCGCAGCTGTGGAACATCCTGCGGGGAGACATGAGCCTGGTCGGGCCGCGACCCGAACGGCCTTACTTCGTCGCCCAGTTCAGCAAGATCCACGCCGGTTACGCGGCCCGGCACCGGATGCCGGTGGGGCTCACCGGTCTGGCGCAGGTGAACGGGCTGCGCGGCGACACCTCGATCGAGGACCGCTGCCGCTTCGACAACCACTACATCGATCACTGGTCGCTCTGGCAGGACGTCTGCATCCTGCTGCGTACGGCGGCCGGACTCGTCCGACCCACGGGGAGCTGAGGATGGCCACGGCCGTGACGGTGCCGGCGCCCGCTCCGGACGAGGTCCGGGAGTGGGCGCGCCGGGTCGGGGCGCTCTCCCCGGTCCTCGCCGTGATCGCCCTGCTGCTCGTCCCCGGCAGCGGCGGGGCGCAGGGCGGCACCGGCGGTACGGGCACGGTCGCCGACGCGGCCTCCGGACTCCTCGTCCTGATCTGCCTCGTCCGGGTGCTGCGCGGCGGCGCCCGGCCGCTGACCCGGACGGCGGCCGTCGTCCTCGGGCTGCCGGTCCTCGGCATCTGTCTGGCCGCGATCACCTCGAACGACCCGGCGGCGAGCCTGCCGGGCGTCGCCCGCTACGTACAGATCTTCGTGCTCGTCCCGGGGGCCGTGCTGCTGCTGCTCCGCGACCGGCGGGACTTCGCCGTGGTCGCCTGGAGCCTGGTCGGGCTCGCGCTGCTCCAGGGCGCGGTCGGCGTCGGCCAGTACCTGACCGGCACCGGCGCCTCGTACATGGGTGAGGACATCCGGGCCGTCGGCACCTTCGGGCCCACCGATGTGATGGGCATGGCGACCGTCGTGTCGTACGGGCTGATCGTCGTCACGGGGATCGCGCTCGGCAGCGGCCCCGGCCGGACGCGGACGGCGGCGCTCGTCTGTGCCGGGCTGCTCTTCCTGCCGCTCGTGCTGTCGTTCAGCCGGGGCGCGTGGATCGCGACGGTGCTCGCCTGCGGGATCCAGCTGCTGCTCTCGGGGCCGCGCCGTGCGGCCCTGGTCGCGCTGGCGGCGGGCGCGCTCGGTGTGGTCCTGGTCGGCGGGCTCGGCATCGGTTCGGCGATGGTGAAGGAGCGGGTCGCCAGCATCACGCAGGTGGCGGCCGCGCCGGACCAGTCGGTGACGGACCGGTACACGATGTGGGCGGCGGCCGGGCGGATGTGGAGCGCGGAGCCGGTCACCGGTGTCGGGCTCAAGGGCTTCCCCCAGTACCGCGACTCCCACGCCTCGCTCGCCCTGTCCTCCGGCAGCGACACGGCGGGCGCGGGCGCCGCGTTCGCGCGCCAGCCGCTGCTGTCCCCGCACAACATGTACCTCCTGGTCCTCAGCGAGCAGGGCCTGTTCGGGCTGCTCGCCCTCACGGGCAGCTGGCTGGCGCTGCTCGTCGGCGCGCTGCGCCGGCGGCGTCTCGGCGCGGACTGCGCGCTGGTCGCGACGGGGCTGCTCGCCTGGCAGCTCATCGACTTCTTCTACGCGGACATCGGCGGCCCCTCGACGGTCCTGATGTCGGTCGTGCTGGGCCTCGCGGCCTGGTGGGCGCTCGCGGAGGTCAGGCGTGCGTGACCCGTGGGCCGGGGAACCGGAGGCCACGGACACCCCGCGGGCCGGTGAACCACGGCCCACGGGCGGCCCACCCCCCGGCGCCCCGCCGACCGACCCCTGGCCGACCACGCCTCCGGGCCCCACGGACTCCCCGTGGCCCCCGGGGGCCGTCGTGCTGCCGGGGCCCGGGGCGCGGCCGGGTCCGGAGGGCGGCGCGCGGGGCCGGCTCCTGGAGGACACGGCACCGGCGTCCGTACGCGCGGCCGCGCGCGATCTCCCTCCCACCGGAGCCGAAACCGGCCCCGCGGACAGGACCGAAACCGCGGCCGCGACCATGACCACGGCGGGAACCGCGAAGGGTCCCGGCAGCGCATCCCCGCTCGCCCCCCGGCCACCCGGCCGGCGGGCTCACGCCAGGGACCGGACCGCCCGTACCGGCGCACCCCAGGGCCGGGGCTTCCTCGCCAAGGCGGCCTTCGTGACCGCCGGGCTCACCGCGGTCGGGGCGGTGCTCGGACTCGTACGGGACCAGATCCTGGCCGGCTACTTCGGGGCCGGGGCCGAGACCGACGCGTTCCTGGTGGCGTGGACGGTGCCCGAGTTCGCCTCGACGCTGCTCATCGAGGACGCCATGGCGCTGATCCTGGTGCCCGCCTTCTCCCGTGCTCTGGCCCGCCGTTCGGGCGCCCCGCTCGGGGACCCCGTGCGCGCCCTCGTGCGCGGCACGCTCCCCCGGCTCACCCTCGGCGTCGGCGTCGTCGCCGCGCTGCTCGTCGTCGCCGCCCCGCTGCTCGTCTCGGCCCTCGCGCCGGGGCTGCCCGACCCCACGCTCGCGATCGACTGCACGCGTCTGACCGGGACCTGTGTGCTGTCCTTCGCCCTGGTCGGCTACTGCTCGGCCGCGCTCCGCGCGCACGGCCGCTTCCTGCCCCCGGCCACGATCTACGTCGCGTACAACATCGGCATCATCGGCACCATCCTGCTGCTCCGCGAGCCGTGGGGCGTGCGCTCGGCCGCCGCGGGAGTCGCGGTCGGCGGCGTCCTGATGGTCCTCGTCCAGGCGCCCTCGCTGCTGCGCGAGCTGCGGGCCCGCCCCGTACCGACGCGGGAGCCCGAGGCGCTCGCGCCAGCCTCCACCGGCGAGGGCCGCATCCTCGTCATCGGTCTGATCGCGCCGGTCGTCGCCTTCTCGCTCTGCCGCCAGTCGCAGACCCTGATCGAACGCTTCCTCGCCTCGCCCCTGCCCGCCGGCGCCATCTCGCAGCTGAACTACGCGCAGAAGGTCGCGCAGATGCCGATGATCCTCTCCCTGATGCTGTGCACGGTCAGCTTCCCGGTGGTCGCCCGCGCGCTCGCCGCGGGCGATCCCGAGGCCGCCCGCCGCCGGGTCGAACGGGATCTGCTGCTCGCCGCCGTCGTCGTCCTCGTCGGCGCCTCGACCGTCATCGCCGCCGCGCCGCGGATCGTCGAGCTCCTCTTCGAGCGGGGCGAGTTCAGCCGCACCGACACCGTCGCGACCGCCGCCGTCATGCGGGTCTACGCCCTCGGCCTGCTCGGCCAGACGATGGTGGGCGCGCTGGTCCGCTGCTACTTCTCCGCCGCCCGCCCGCTCTGGTACCCGGCCGCCGCGATGGCCGCCGGGCTCGCCACGACCGCCGCCGCCGGAGTCCCCGGCGCCCACTACTGGGGTGCCGTCGGCATCGCCGCCGCCAACGCCCTGGGCATCACCCTCACCGCCGTACTGCTGCTGCGCGGCGCGCACCGCCAGGCCGTCCCCGTCCACGTCGACCGGCTCGGCGAGGGGCTGCTCAGGCTCGCCACCGCGGGCGCCTGGGCCACCGGCGCCGGCTGGCTGTGCTCCCTCGCGATCGGTCCCGCCGCCCTCGCCGTCGCCGTCGCGGGCCTGGTCGTCATCGGCGTCTTCCTGCTCTTCATCGCCTGCGCCGCCAAGGCGCCCGAGATTCCGCCCCTGCCCCGCTCCGCCTCCCGGAGGAGGACCCCCCATGCCCGCCGCCACCGCGCTGCGCCGTCTGCTGCCGAAGCCGCCCCTGTGGATGAAGCCGCCCCCGTGGGTGGCGATGTACCACTCGATCACGGACACCGGTGACGATCCGTACCGGGTCACCGTCTCCCCCGTGCGCTTCGCCCGGCAACTGCACTGGCTGGGCGACCGGGGGCTGCGCGGGGTCTCGGTGGGGGAGCTGCTCGCCGCCACCGCCGAGGGACGCGCCAAGGGCCTCGTCGGCCTGACCTTCGACGACGGGTACGCGGACTTCCTCGACTCGGCTCTTCCGCTGCTGCGCCGGCACGGCTTCACGGCCACGGTGTTCGTCCTGCCGGGGCGCCTCGGCGGCGAGAACGGCTGGGACACGGAGGGCCCGCGCAAGTCGCTCCTCGACGAGGACGGCATCCTGCGGATCGCCGAGGCCGGCATGGAGATCGGTTCGCACGGTCTCACCCACGTCCCCCTCACCGAGGCGGACGACGCGGAGCTCGCCGCCCAGACCCGGCGGAGCCGCGAGCTCCTCGAGGAGATGACCGGCGCTCCGGTGAACGGCTTCTGCTATCCGTACGGGCGGGTCGACCCGCGCGCGGTCCACGCCGTACGCAAGGCCGGTTACCACTACGCCTGCGCGATCGACCCGGGCCCGCACACCGGTACGTACGCCCTGCCCCGGGTCCACATCGGCGAGGGCGACACCCCCTGGCGACTCACCGCCAAGCGCGTTCTGCACCCGCTGCGGCGCCGCCACCCCGCCGATATGGTCCCCGCCCCGTACGGCCCCGCCGTGGTCGGTGCGCGATGAGGGTCCTGCACGTCATCACCGGGCTCGGCATCGGCGGCGCGGAGCAGCAGCTGCGGCTCCTGTTGCGCCATCTGCCCGTACGGAGCGGGGTGGTCACCCTCACCAACCCCGGTGCCGTCGCCGCGGGCATCGAGGCCGACGGCACCCCCGTCACCCATCTGGGCATGGCCGGGAACCGGGACTTCGGCGCGCTGCCGCGGCTCGCGCGGATCGTCCGGCAGGGCCGCTACGACCTCGTCCACACCCATCTCTACCGCGCCTGCGTGTACGGCAGGACGGCGGCCCGGCTGGCCGGGGTGCGGCGCGTCATCGCCACCGAGCACTCGCTCGGCGAGACCCAGATCGAGGGCAGGCCGCTCTCCGCGGGGACCCGCGCCCTCTATCTGGCATCCGAGCGGCTGGGCACCTCCACGGTCGCCGTCTCCCCCAGCGTGGCCCGGCGGCTCGCCGACTGGGGTGTGCCCCCGGACCGGATCCAGGTCGTCCCCAACGGCATCGAGACGGATCGCTTCGCCTACGACGTCCGTGCCCGCCACCGCGCCCGCCGTGTCCTCGGGCTCCCCGAGGACGCCTATGTCGTCGGCGGGGTGGGGCGGCTGACACCCGGGAAGAAGTTCGACCGGCTGGTACGGGCGGTGGCCTCGGTCCCCGAGGCCCGCCTGCTCCTCGTCGGTGAGGGCGAGGAGCGCGAGGAGCTGCTGCGGGTGGCCCGTGAGTGCGGGACCGCCGACCGGGTGCTGCTCGCCGGGGCCTGTGAGGACCCGCCGACCGGGGCCTCGCCCGGGCCCTCGCTGCCCGAACTGCTCGCCGCCATGGACGCCTTCGTGTCCACCTCGCCCGACGAGACCTTCGGGCTCGCCGTCGTCGAGGCCCTCGCCGCCGGACTGCCCGTCCTGTACGTGGCCTGCCCGGCGATCGACGACCTGACCCCGGAGGCGGCTCCGGGCGCCCGGCGAATCGGCGAGTCCGTACCGGAGCTGATCTCCGCGCTGCGCGGCATCCGGGACGCCCGGCTCGCCCGGCTCCCGCTGCCGGCGGCCGCCCGCCGCTACGACATCGCGCACAGCGCCCGGCAGTTGATGTCCCTCTACGACCAGGCCGTCCACGGCACCCCTTCCACCGCGAACTGAGAGAGACCGTCCGATGAACACCTCCCCACGCCGTGCCCTCGTCCCCGCCGGCCTCCGCAGGCCCGGCCGCTGGGCGGTCCTGCCCGCCGCCGTCCTCGCCGGAGCCGTGCTCGGCGGCGGTTACGGGGCCCTCAAGACCCCCCAGTACGCGGCGACCAGCTATGTCATCGTCGTGCCGGCCGAGAAGTCCGACCCGGCGGCCGCGCTCGGCTTCGCCCAGGCGTACGGGCGGGTCGCCACCGACATCGCGGTGACCGGCGACGCCCAGGTGTGGGCGGGGGTCACCGCCGACACGCTGCGCAGGAACGTACAGGCCGCGACCTCCCCGGACGCGCCGATGATCTCGATCACCGCCAAGGCCGGGCAGCCGGCGAAGGCCGTGTCGATGGCCGACGGGGTCGCCCGCGCGCTCATCCTCAACAGCACCCATGTCGCGGGCAGCACGGGCGTGAAGGTCGTCCAGTTCTCCCGCGCCACCAGGCCGACCGCCCCCGTCTCCCCCTCCGCGCCGATCTCCGCGCTCGTCGGCGGCTGTGCGGGCGGCCTCCTCGGCGGCCTCGCCCTCCTGGTCCGCCCGAAGCGCCCCGCCACGCGCGGCGAGGCCCGCCACTCCCGGGGGGCCGTGCCCACCGCCCCGGTCAAGGCCGGTTCCGTACCGGCCTCCGTGCCCGCCCCGGCGGTCGCCGCGCACCAGCCGGAGGCGGTGTGACCCCGAGACGTCCGGAAGCCCGAGGGAACCTGCGGACCGAGATCTGCCGTGACGAGGAAGGCTTCGGGCGGCTGGCGGCCGAGTGGACGGCGCTGTACGGGCGCTGCTCCACCGCCACCCCCTTCCAGTCCCACGCCTGGCTGCACTCCTGGTGGCTCTCGTACGGCAGGCCCGGTGCGCTGCGGGTGGTGCTCGTACGACGGGAGGACGGCGGACTCGTCGCCGCCGCGCCCCTGATGCGCACCCGTGGTCCGCTGCCCGTCCTCACCCAGCTCGGCGGCTCGATCACCGACTTCACGGACGTGCTCCTCGACGACGACTGCCCCGAGGCGGCGGCCGCCCTGGCCGGGGCGCTCGCCCGGACCGCCCGGGGTGCGGTGATCGACCTGCGGGAGGTACGGCCGGGGGCGGCCAGCGAACGGGTCTTCACCGGCTGGCGGGGCCCTCGTCGACGCCTGCCCGACTCGCTGTGCCTGGAGCTGCCCGCCGTCCCCATGGAAGGGCTCCTCGAACGGATCCCCTCCGGGAAGGCCCAGCGGGTCCGGGCCAAGCTGCGCAAGCTCGACGCCCTCGGCATCGACGCGCGCGTCGTCCCCGGGGCCGAGGTCCCCGACGCCCTCGACCGTCTCCTCACGCTCCATCGGCTCCAGTGGCAGGGGCGGGGGGTGACCGCCGAGCACACCAGCGAGCGGTTCGCCCAGCACCTCACGCGGGCCGTGCGGCCGATGGTGGAACGCGGGGACGCGATGGTCACCGAGTTCCGGCTCGCCGGGAACGTCGTGGCCGCCGATCTGACCCTGATGTCCCCGCGGCTCGCCGGCGGCTATCTGTACGGAGCCGACCCGGCCCTGCGCGCCCGCAAGGTCGACGTCGCGACGATGCTGCTCCGCCACGGGGCCGGGGAGACCAGCACCGGAGGCCGGGCCACGCTGAGCATGCTGCGCGGCACCGAGGCGTACAAGCACCACTGGCGGCCCGAGACCGTCGGCAACCAGCGGCTCCTGCTGGCCGGGCGGGGTACGGCCCCGCTGCTCTGGCTCCGCGCGGGCGCCGCCGACGCGCGCCGCTGGGCGGCCCGGCAGGCGCGGGAACGCCCCTGGGTGGGGCGGGCGCTCGGCCGGCTCCCCGGCCGAGCGCGGCAC
>NZ_BNBZ01000022.1 GCF_014656215.1 Streptomyces zaomyceticus
CGCGTTGCTCGCCCCCGCCCCGGCCGCCTCGGCCGCCGGTGAGCCGTCGCTGAGCACTCCTGTCGCCACTCTCGACGCCGCACTGAAGTGCCCCTCCTCCTTCACCCACCCGAACCGTGAGCCCGTGCTGCTGGTCCACGGCACCACGTCCACCTACGACGAGACCTGGGGCTGGAACTACGCCCCGGCCCTGCGTGACGCCGGCTACGACGTCTGCGGCGTCGAGCTGCCCAACAGGTCGATGAGCGACATCCAGGACGCGTCCGAGTACGTCGTCCACGCCATCGACAAGATCCAGGCCGCCACCGGCCGCAAGGTCGACGTCATCGGCCACAGCCAGGGCAACATGGAGATCCGCTGGGCCCTGAAGTGGTGGCCCAGCCTGCACAGCAAGGTCGACGACGCGGTCCTCCTGGCCAACCCCGGCCACGGCATCACCGGCGGCAACCTCTTCTGCGTCGGCTGGTGCGCACCGGCCCTGCACCAGTTCAACATCGGGTCCGACTTCGTCGCCGCCCTCAACCGGGATGACGAGACCCCCGGCGCCGTCTCCTACACCAACATCTACAGCCTCACCGACGAGGCGATCACCCCGTTCACGACCGCGCCCCTGAACGGCGCCAAGAACATCCTCGTCCAGGACGTCTGCCCCGGCCGGGTCGTCGCCCACTTCAGCATGCTCTACGACGCCGTCACCTACCGACTGGTCGTCGACGCCCTCTCGAACCCCGGCACTGCCATCCCCAGCCGGCTGCCGTTCGGCAAGTGCCTGGACGT
The DNA here is from genome assembly GCF_014656215.1 of Streptomyces zaomyceticus. Taxonomy (GTDB): domain Bacteria; phylum Actinomycetota; class Actinomycetes; order Streptomycetales; family Streptomycetaceae; genus Streptomyces; species Streptomyces zaomyceticus. Next base: position 778 of record NZ_BNBZ01000022.1, read on the forward strand.
CAACCTCCCCGGTGTCTGGCCCCACGAGGCCGTGGCGGCCACGGCGGTCACCGGCGCCAACTTCACCGCGGAGATCCTCAACGCCACGAAGGTCCCGGCCGAGCCCCCGCTTCGGGCCTACGCACAGTAGCCCCGAAGAGCACGCACACGTGGCCGGGCAGAGAGTTCACTCTGCCCGGCCACACCGGTCCGGGGAAGCGGGAGTCCCCGCCTCAGGATTCGGAGGCCCGCCTCCGCAGCTCGGTCTTGAGGATCTTCCCGGTCGCCGAGAGCGGCAGCTCTTCCACGATCACCACCTCCCGGACCCGCTGGTACGGCGCCACGCGTTCGGCGACATACGCGATCAGGCCCTCGGCCGTGACCGACGTCCCAGCCCCGGACTTCAGCGAGACGAAGGCCACGGGGATCTCCCCGTGCTCCGGGTGCGGCCGCCCCACGACCGACGCCTGGGCGACGGCGTGATGCTCACGCAGGATGTTCTCCAGTGGACCGGGGTACACGTTGTACCCCTTGTAGATGAGCATGTCCTTCGCCCGGCCCACGAGCGAGAGCCATCCGTCCGCGTCGAGCGTGCCCAGGTCGCCCGTGCGCAGCCAGCCCCCGACGTACTGCTCCGCCGTGAGTTCCGGGTGGCCGTGGTAGCCGTCGGTGACCTGCGGGCCCCGGACCCAGACCTCGCCCCGCTCGCCCGGTGCCACGGGGGTGACGAGGTCCGGCTCGCGGATCTCGACCTCGGTGTCGAAGAGCACCAGGCCGGTGCTGCCGGCGGGGCGCGGCATCGTGCTGTCCAGGGGGCTGATCGCGACCCCCATGGTGGCCTCGGTCAGCCCATAGCCGTCGCTGACGACGGCGTTCGGGAAGATCTCGGCGAGTTCCGCGACCACGGCCGGGTTGATGGGCGCGGACCCGCTGCTGACGACCCGCACGGACGAAAGGTCGCGCTCCCGCACGCCCGGTACGGACAGCAGGGCGTGGCAGAGCGCGGGGGAGCCGGTGATCGCGTGGACGCGGAGCTCCTCGATGGCGTCCAGGTACCTGACCGGGTCGAAGCGGCCGAAGACCGTCACAGTGAGGCCGGCGGCGGCGAAGACGCTCTGGCTGACCATGCCCATGCCGTGGAAGAGGGGGGCGACGGAGATGCCGGTGGCGGCGGCCAGCGGGATGTGGTGCGGGGTCCGCGCGGCGGGCACATGCCGCAGCACGATACGGCCCCGGTCATCCGCGGAGGAGACGGCGGCGCTGCGCCAGCACGCCACCTGGAGCACGTTCGTGACCAGGTTGCGGTGCAGGACCCGGACGGCCTTGGGCACGCCCGTCGTCCCGCCGGTGAAGGCGAGGTGCGCGACCGCGTCGCCGTCGACGTCGGTCGCGGGCTCCGCCTGCGCCTTCATCAGTTCGTCGAACGCGACGGTGGCGGCCGGGAACGCGAGGGTGGCGGGCTCGTCGGAGGGGCCCGGGGCGGCGGCCGTCGTCGGTGTCACGCAGACGAGACGGACGGACCGGGAGCCGTCGACCGCCTCGCTCAGCGCCTTCGCGACGGCCGGGTGCGTGAAGACGGCGACCGCGCCCGAGTCGTCGAGCTGGCGGCGCAGCGCGAGCGGCGGCTGGGTCGGGTTGACCGGCACCACCGCGGCTCCGGCGAACAAGATGCCGTAGTAGGCGACTGTGAACCAGCAGGTGTTGGGCAGGTGCAGGGCGACAGCGTCGCCGGGGGCGATGCCCTGCTCCCGCAGTCCCTGCGCGACCCGGAGCGCCCCCTCGTACAGCTCCGCGTACGTCAGCCGGTCCTCGCCGTCGACCAGCGCGGTGCGGTCGCCGTAGGCGTGTGCGGAGCCGGCGAGGAGGTCCGCGATCGTGCCCGTGGGGTAGTCGAGGGTGCGGGGCAGCCCCTGGGGCCAGGTGGTGGTCATGGCGAACTCCTTCGTCCGGTCATGCCCGAGCGGTGTCTCGGGACGGTAGCTGGGGTCCCCCTGAAAAGCCGGAGCGGCGCGGCGGTCAGCGTCCGATCCAGCGAGGGGCACGCTTTTCGGCGAAGGCGCGCGCGCCCTCCTTGGCGTCCGCCGAGGCGAAGACCGGGTCGCAGGCGGCGCGATTGCGCGCCCAGACCTCGTCGGCAGTCCAGTCGGCCGACTCGGCCACGATCCGCTTGCTCGCCCGGACGGCGAGCGGCCCGTTGGCCGCGATCTCCCTCGCGAGAGCGAGGGCCCCCTCCAGGGCGTCGCCCTGCGGGGTCAGGGCGTTGACCATGCCGAGCTCGTAGGCCCGCCCGGCGTCGAGGAAGGCGCCGGTGAGTGCGTACTCCATCGCCACGGCGTACGGGATCCGGCGGGGCAGCCGGACGAGGCCGCCCCCGGCGGCGATCAGACCTCGCTTGGTCTCCGGAAGCCCGAACTTCGCGGTCTCGGACGCGACGATCAGGTCGCAGGCGAGGGCGAGTTCGGTGCCGCCACCGAGCGCGTACCCCTCGACCGCGGCGATCAGCGGTTTGGCGGGCGGGGTCTCGGTGATCCCGCAGAAGCCCCGGCCGGGGATGCCGGAGCGTTCCCCTGCGGCGAGGGCTTTGAGGTCGGCGCCGGCACAGAAGGTGCCGCCGGCGCCCGTGATGACACCGACGACGAGGTCGTCGCGGGCGTCGAGCTGGTCGACGGCCTCGGCGACGGCGTCGGCCACGGCCCTGTTGACGGCGTTGCGGGCCTTGGGGCGGTTGATGGTCACGACGGCGACGCCGTCCTCGAACGAGGTGAGGACCAGGTCGGACATGGGGTTCCTCCGATGAGTGCAGAGAAGGAGGTGGGCAGTGGGGTCAGCGGCGGCGCGTCCGCGAAGGGCGCACCACCGTCTCCTGCACCACATGGGCGATCAGCCGGCCGTCGAGACTCCAGACGTCGGCGAAGGCGAGGCCGCGGCCGTCCACCGACGTCGGGCTGCGCTGGGCGAACAGCATCCACTCGTCGGCGCGGAACGGCCGGTGGTACCAGACGGAGTGGTCGAGCGAGGTGAGGAAGACCGAGGAGGGCTCGTCGCGCAGCATCCGGGGCAGTTGGTGCCCCAGCGCAGCCGCCGGCGCGAGGAAGAGGTCGGAGGCGTACGCCAGCGCACGGGCGTGCAGCGCGGGGTTGTCGGGCAGCCGCTCGGTCGCCCGGATCCACAGCTTCTGCTCCGTCAGGCCTGGCATGGTCGGCTCGGGTGGTCCGGGGACGTAGCGCATGTCAAGGACCCGGCAGAACTTCGCCTGCGCGAAGTCCTCGGGGCTGTTCCTCGCCCAGATCTCGTACATGTCGGGCAGCTCGTCCGGCCCCGGGGTCCGCGGCATCGCCGGCTGGCGGTCGTCTGCGGTCTCCGGCCGCTTGAACGACGCGGTGAGGGCGAAGACGGGCTCACCGCCCTGGACGGCGGTGACCCGGCGGGACAGGTAGGAGGATCCGTCCCGGACCCTCTCCACCGTGTAGTCGAGGGGGCGTGCAGTGTCGCCCGGACGCAGGAAGTGGCCGTGCAGCGAATGCGCGGTCCGGCCCTCCGGCACGGTCAGGGCGGCGGCCGCGAGTGCCTGGGCCGCCACCTGACCACCGAAGGCGCGTGAGGGCATGCCGTCGTGGCACCACCCGCGGAACACGTCCTGGTCCAGCTGCTCCACGCTCAGGAGTCCGACGAAGTCCTTGCCCACGGCCCCGCTCCGGAGCTGCTTTGTCTCACTCTCGGGCAGTACGGGCATCGGTGTGCGCCCTCACAGGAGTTCGAGGATGGTGGCGTTGGCCATGCCGCCGCCCTCGCACATGGACTGGAGGCCGTAACGGATGCCGTTGTCGCGCATGTGATGGACGAGGGTGGTCATGAGGCGCGCGCCGGAGCCGCCGATGGGGTGACCGATGGCCATCGCGCCACCGAGTGGGTTCATCCGGGCGTAGTCGGCTCCGGTCTCGCGCAGCCAGGCGAGGGTGACGGAGGCGAACGCCTCGTTGATCTCGAAGGCGCCGATGTCGTCGATCGACAGGCCGGCCTTCGCGAGCGCCTTGGCGGTCGCCGGGATGGGGCCCTTGAGCATGGTGACGGGGTCGGTGCCCGTCACCACCGCGGTGTGGACGCGTGCCAGCGGCGTCCAGCCCTGGGAGGCGGCGTACTCGCTGGTGGTGACGAGCAGTGCGGCGGTGCCGTCGGAGACCTGCGAGGCGTTGCCTGCGGTGATCGTCCCGTCCTCCGTGAAGGCGGGCTTGAGCCCGGCGAGCTTCTCGAGGGTGGAGCCGCGGCGTACGCCTTCGTCGGTGTCGAAGACCCGGGCTGTGTGGTCCTCGTCGGTGACCGTGATCGGGACGATCTGGCTCTTGAAGCGGCCCTCGTCGATCGCCCGGGCGGCCCGGGCGTGGGAGTCCAGGCCGTGCTGGTCCATCTCGGTGCGCGTGATGCCGTACTCGTCGGCGATCAGCTGGGCGCCCGTGCCCTGGTTGAAGCGGATGCCGTCGTAGCGGGCGAAGACGTCGGGGCCGAAGGGCTCGCCGAGGCTGCCGTCGCCGCGGGTGGTGCCCAGCGGGAGCCGGCTCATGATCTCCACGCCACCGGCGACGGCGACGTCGTACTGGCCGGAGATCACCCCGGCGGCGGCCTGGTGGACGGCCTGCTGGGAGGAGCCGCACTGGCGGTCGACCGTCAGCCCGGGGACGGACTCCGGCCAGCCCGCCGCGAGCACGGCGGCACGGCCGACGCAGCCGGCCTGCATGCCGACGCCGGAGGCGCAGCCCCAGATGACGTCGTCGACGACGGCGGGGTCGAGGCTGTTGCGCTCGGCCAGGGCCTTGAGGACATGGGCGGAGAGCGAAGCGGAGTGCAGCCGGGAGAGCGAGCCGCCGCGCTTGCCGACGGCGGTACGGACGGCGTCGACGATCACTGCGTCGCGCATGGGGTCCTCCTGAGGGGAAAGTGGGGTGGGCCCGGGATGGGCCCGGGGTCCTTCGCGCGGACTCAGAGCCCGAGGTCCTTCGCGATGATCGTCTTCATGACCTCGCTGGTCCCCGCGTAGATCCGGTTCACCCGGGTGTCCGCGTAGAGGCGGGCGATGGGGTACTCAAGCATGTAGCCGTAACCGCCGTGCAGCTGGAGGCACTTGTCGATGACACGGCCCGCGACCTCGGTGCAGAAGAGCTTGGCCTTGGCGGCGTCGGCGGCCGTCAGTTCCCCGGCGGCGTGCTCTGTCAGGGCCCGGTCGACGAGAGCCTGTGCGGCGGCGACCTCGGTCGCACACTCGGCGAGGACGAACTTGGTGTTCTGGAACGCCGCCACCTGCCTGCCGAACACATCGCGCTCGCGCACGTACGCGGTCGCGAAGCCGATCGCCCCGGCCGCGTTGGCGTAGGCGTTGATCGCTGCGCCGAGACGCTCCACCACGAGGTTGTGGGTCAGGTACCTGAAGGCCGCGCCCTCCTCGCCGAGCAGGTTCCCGACCGGGACCCGCACGCCGGTGAAGGAGAGCTCGGCGGTGTCCTGCGCGCGCAGCCCGATCTTGTCGAGTTTGCGCCCCACGGCGAAGCCGTCGCTGGTCGTGTCCACGCACAGGATCGACAGCCCGCCCCGACGGTCGGCGGGGTCGTACGCGGCGGTCCGGCAGACCACCAGGACGAGATCGGCCTGGGCGCCGCCCGTGATGAAGGTCTTGGCGCCGTCGAGGACGTAGTGGGTGCCGTCCTCGGCGAGCCGGGCGCGGGTGGCGATGCCGGCCAGATCGGAGCCGGTGCCCGGCTCGGTCATGGCGATGGCGGTCATGATCTCGCCGGAGAGAAAGCCGGGCAGCCAGCGCCGCTTCTGCTCCTCGCTCCCGAACTCCAGGAGGTAGGGCAGGACGAGGCAGGTGTGCACCGACTCGGCACCGAAACCGACGCCCGCGCGGCCGCACTCCTCCCGGATCACGGCCTGGTAGGTGAAGTCGGTGACGCCCGCCCCGCCGTACTCCTCGGGCACGTTGATGCCGAAGACGCCCAGTTCGCCGAGCTTGCGGTAGAAGGCGCGGGGGACCTGCCCCCGGCGCTCCCACTCGGCGTAGTGCGGGGTGACCTCCTGGGCGATGAAGTCCCGGACGGCCGTCCGGAATGCCTCGTGGTCCTGGGTGAACACGCTGCGGCGCACGGTCACCATTCCTTCCCTCGCATGCCTGGCGGTTTCGTCGAACGGCGCTTAAGTTAATCTCCAATAACCTTGATGTCTAGGTTCTGAGTGCAGGATTCTCCATGGTGGAAGGGGGGATATCGTGTCCCTTGGTGATGCGGCGCTTGCATGGAGCGGCCCGCTGTCGATGAAGGTCGGAGGGCAAGTTCCGGGAGCGGCCCCCTCCGACGGCGGGCTCGTCTACCAGCGCTGCGACTGGTGCGGCACGACCGCCTTCCGGAAGCTCCTGTGCCCGGTCTGCGCCTCCGGCGACCTGGCGCCCCGGCGCAGCGACGGCCAGGGCGTCGTCGTCCGCCCGGCCGCGGAGCAGCGGTACCGGCGGGCGGCGCGCGGCGAGTCGGTCGTCCGCCTCCCCGAGGGCTTCGAGGTCCGCTGCCGCGTCGTCGGCGCCCCGCCGCACCTCGTGCGCGCGGGCACCCGGGTGCGCCTGGTCTCCGGTACGGATCCGGAGGCGGGCGAGCTCGTGTTCGAGGTGTCCGGGGTGTGTGACACGGATGCCGTTCCCATCTCCCGCAGGTCACAGTGAGAGGACGTTCGACGTATGCGTGAGTTCAGCCGGATAGGGGTCGTGGGCTGCGGCCTGATGGGCTCCGGAATAGCCCAGGTCTGCGCGCGCGCCGGCCTCGACGTCATGGTCGCCGAACGCGGCGCCGAGGCCCTGGCGGCCGGCCGGACCCGGCTGATCGCCTCCCTCGACCGGGGGCTCCGGGCCGGGAAGCTGAGCGAGGAGGAGCGCGACGCGACCCTGCGCCGGCTCTCGTACACCTCCGACCTCGACGCCCTCGCCGACCGCGACCTGGTCGTCGAGGCGGTCGCCGAGCGGCGCGACGTCAAGGCGTCCGTCTTCGCCCGGCTCGACCGCGTGCTCACCGGCCGCGACGCGGTCATCGCCTCCAACACCTCGTCGATCCCGATCATCGACCTGGCCGCCGCCACCGGACGGCCGCGGCATGTCGTCGGCGTCCACTTCTTCAACCCCGTACCGGTACAGCGCCTGGTGGAGGTCATCCCCACCCAGCTCACCGCCCCGGAGGTCACCGCCGACGTGACCGCCTTCATCGAGGGCACGCTCGGCAAGACCGTCGTCCTGGCCCGCGACCGAGCGGGCTTCGTCGTCAATGCCCTGCTCGTCCCGTACCTCGTCTCCGCCGTGCGGATGCTGGAGTCCGGGGTCGCCTCGGCCGAGGACATCGACACCGGCATGGTGCTGGGCTGTGCCCACCCCATGGGGCCGCTGCGCCTCCTCGACCTCATCGGCCTCGACACGGCGCTGTCGATCGCCGAGTCGATGTACGAGGAGTTCAAGGAGCCGCTGTACGCGCCCCCGCCGCTGCTGCGCCGGATGGTCGCGGCCGGTGCCGTCGGCCGTAAGGCGGGGCGCGGCTTCTACACCTACGTGAGCTGATCCCACCCTGGACAGGTGCGTTAGCGTGGATTAACTTACTGCCATGAATCCCTGGATTCTGCGCCATCTGTGACGGTCGCTGGATCAGGGTTCATTCACTTTCGCGAGGCCGTCGGGTCCTGGGGCGGCCGACCGCACGGCCCTCCCGCGCAACGAAGCGAGGCTCCGCACATGACCGACATCCTGGAACACCGCACGCTCTTCATCGGCGGCAGGTGGGCCGAACCGGCGGGCCGGGAGACCATCGACGTGCTCTCACCGGTCACCGAACAGGTCGTCGGGCGCGTTCCGCACGCCACCCCCGAGGACGTGGACCGCGCCGTCGCCGCCGCCCGCGAGGCGTTCGACCACGGCCCCTGGCCCCGGATGACGCCCGCCGAGCGCATCGAGACCGTCACCCGGATCAAGGACGGCCTCCTCGCCCGCCACCGGGAGCTCGCCGAACTGATCACCCTGCAGAACGGCTGCCCCATTACCGTCTCCGTACGGGCCCAGGCGCTCAGCGCCGTCGCCGCCTTCGGGGCGGCACTGTCCGTCGCCGCCGGCCTCGTGACGGAGGAGGAGCGGCCCGGCCTCACCGGCCCCCTTCTGGTCCGACGCGAGCCGGTCGGCGTGGTCGCCGCCGTCACCCCGTGGAACGTGCCGCAGCTGACCATCGCCGGCAAGCTGGCGCCCGCGCTGCTCGCCGGCTGCACCGTTGTCCTCAAGCCGTCCCCGGAAACCCCCCTCGACGCCTACCTCCTGGCCGAGGTGTGCGAGGCCGCCGGGCTGCCGGAAGGCGTGCTCAGCGTCCTTCCGGCCGACCGGGAGACCAGCGCCCACCTGGTCGCACACCCGGACGTGGACAAGGTCGCCTTCACGGGATCGGTAGGCGCGGGCAAGCAGATCATGGCCTCCGCCGCCGGGAACCTCACCCGCGTCACCCTGGAGCTCGGCGGCAAGTCCGCCGCGATCCTCCTCGAGGACGCGGACCTCGACGCCGCCCTGCCGCAGGTCGTCATGGGCGCCTTCGCCAACAGCGGCCAGGCGTGCGTCGCCCTGACCCGGATCCTCGCCCCCGCGAGCCGCTACGACGAGATCGCCGCCAAGCTCACCGCGGCCGTCGCCTCGCTCAAGGTCGGCGACCCGTCCGACCCGGCCACGCTGATCGGTCCGATGGTCACCGAGCAGCAGCGACAGCGGAACCTCGACTACATCCGCATCGGCCAGGAGGAGGGCGCCAAGCTCCTCACGGGCGGCGGCGTCCCCGAGGGCCTGACCACCGGCTGGTACCTCGAACCCACACTTTTCGGCGACGTCGACAACGGGATGCGGATCGCCCAGGAGGAGATCTTCGGCCCGGTCATCTGCCTCATCCGATACGAGGACGAGGACGACGCTGTCCGGATCGCCAACGACTCCCCGTACGGCCTGGCCGGCACCGTCTGGGCGGGCACCGACGAGCACGGCACCGAGATCGCCCGACGGATCCGCACCGGCACGTACTCCGTCAACTGTCAGCGCTTCGACGTCGCCGGCCCGTTCGGCGGCTACAAGAACTCCGGCATCGGCCGCGAGTACGGCCCTGAGGGCTTCGCCGCGTACCTGGAGACCAAGACCATCCACCTGCCCGCCCCCGCACGCGCCTGACCCGTCTCTCCCAGAGGAGCCCCCGATGCACGCAGCAGTCCTGCACAAGACCGGAGACGACACCCTGGACGTCGTCGACGTCGAGTCGGCGTCCTTCGGCCCCGGCCGCGTCCGCGTCAAGATGCACAAGGCCGGCCTGTGCCACTCCGACCTGTCGGCCATGAGCGGTGTGCTCACCCACCCCGCGCCGTTCGTCCCCGGCCACGAAGGCGCCGGCGAGGTGATCGAGGTCGGCGAAGGCGTCACCCACGTCAAGCCCGGCGACCGCGTCATCGTCTGCTGGATGCCGCCGTGCGACGCCTGTCCCTCCTGTAAGGCGGGCGACGGTCACCTGTGCCGCAGCGGCTACCGCAACCTCGCCCACCTCAACTTCCGCCACGGCGAGATGGCCGTCCCCGGCATGCTCGGTGCCGGAACCTTCGCCGAGGAGACCGTGATCGCGGCCTACGCCGCCATCCCGATCCCCGACGACGTGCCGTACGACATCGCCGCCCTCATCGGCTGCGGTGTCACCACCGGCATCGGCGCCGCCCTCAACACCGCGAAGGTGAAGCCCGGTTCGTCGGTCGTCGTCATCGGCCTCGGCGGCGTCGGCATCAGCATCCTCCAGGGCGCCAAGGTCGCCGGTGCGGCCCGGATCATCGCCGTCGACCCGACGCCCAACCGCCGCGAGTGGGCGCTGAAGTTCGGCGCCACGGACGCCATCGCCCCCGAGGAACTGGCGGAGACCGTCAAGCGCCTCACCCGAGGCTTCGGCGTCGACTACGCCTTCGAGGCTGTCGGCAAGGCCGGCACGCTGCGCGCCGCGTACGACGCGACCCGGCTCGGCGGCACGGTCTGCCTGGTCGGCGCCGGGTCGCGCACAGACATGACCGACATCAGCATGGCCGAACTGGTCCTCAACGAGAAGGCGATCCTGCCCTCGTTCTACGGCGGCGACGACATCCGCCGCACGTACGCCACCATCATCGACCTGTGGCGCGCGGGTCGCATCGACCTGGAGTCGATGATCACCCATCACGTACCGCTGACGGACATCAACGAGGCGATCCGCCAGATGCACACTGGCGAGGCGCTGCGCACCATCGTCGACATCGTCTGAGCCGACGGACCGCCGCATTTCCGTCGGGCCGACCAGCGGGCCGGGGCCCGCTGGTCGGAGTAGCCGCGTACACACGTCCCGTACCCCGAGGAGAATGGCCACGTGACCGCATCCACCACCCCGGCCGGCCGCCTCCGCCTCGACGTCTCCGCCCCCGCGCATCCGGGCCGCATCCTCGCGGCCGCCCGCGACGCGGAGAGCCGGGGTATGGACCGGCTGACGGTCGCCGAGACCTCGCACAACCCGTTCCTCCCGCTGGCCAGGGCAGCCGACCAGACCTCCCGGATCGAGCTTGCCACGGGGGTGGCGATCGCCTTCGCCCGTACGCCCATGACGCTCGCCTACGAGGCGTGGGGCCTGCACGAGGCGTCGGGCGGCCGGGCGGTCATCGGCCTCGGATCACAGGTCAAGCCACACATCCAGCGCCGCTTCGGCATGCCGTGGGACCGCCCGGCCGCGCGCATGAGGGAGTACGTCCACGCCGTCCGGGCAATCTGGAACAGCTGGCAGACCGGTGAACGGCTCACCTTCCGCGGCGACTTCTACACCCACACCCTCATGACTCCGGTCTTCGCACCCGACCCGGTGCCCGGCGGCGTCCCCCGCATCCTCCTCGCCGGGGTGGGCCCGCTGATGACCGCCACGGCGGGAGCGGTCGCCGACGGATTCCTCAGCCACCCCTTCACGTCGGTCGAGTACCTCACCCGCAAGGTCCTCCCGGGAGTCCGCGAGGCCCGCGCGAAGGCGGAGGCGGCCGACGAGGCCTGGACAGCCCGCCCCTTCGAGGTGGTGGGTAACGTCCTGACCGCGACGGGCCGCACCGAGGAGGAACTACGGGCCAACCACGTCGCCGTACGTGAACGGGTCGCCTTCTACGCATCCACCCCCGCCTACCGGCCCGTCATGGAGACCCACGGCTGGAGCGCACTCCACGAGGAGCTGCACCGGCTGTCCGTACGGGGCCGGTGGACGGAGATGGGCGAGCTGATTGACGACGAGGTGTACGCCACGTTCGCCGTCTCCGGCGAACCGGACGCGGTCGCCCGCGATATCCACCGCCGCTACGCCGACGTGGTCGACCGCCTCTCGGTCAGCGGTGCCCCGGACGCGGACCCGGCGCTGATGACGAACGTCCTGACCGCGATCCGCGCCCTCGGCTGACCACCGGGCACTTCAGGGGGTCACAACGGGGAAGTCGGGATCGAAGGTGTCGAGGAGCCCGGCGAGTGTGTCCAGGGCGCTTGCGTCACCGTCCAGCTTGACCTTCCCGGCCTCGACGAGCTTCGCGGCGCTGCCCGGCTTCAGCAGCACACCCACGAGCTCGGGCTTCGGGCCGCTGACGGTGAGCTGGGTGTCGGGCGAGGCGCCGCGGCGGGCGTTGAGCACGCCGCGTGCGATCCAGATCGTCCAGGTCTCGTCGCTCTCCGTGAACGTGAAGTCGACGCGCAGCTCGGCCGACGCCGCCTGCTCGCCGATCACATGGACGGCGACGAAGTCAAAGAGGATGTCGACGGGCATGGCGAGGATGGTGTCCGGGCTCGCGGTGGCGAAGGTGGCGGGCTGGACGCCCTCGCGCAACTCCTTCGCGGCGGTGAGGAAGATGCCGCGCCACTGCGGCCCCTCGGCCTGGTAGCCCATCTGCTCGTACGCGTCGGCCTGGAGTCCACGGGCGGCATGGTGATCGGGCTGGGCGAAGACGAGCGTGTGCAGGATCTGAGCCGCCCAGCGGTAGTCGCCGGCGTCGAAGGCGCGCCGGCCCTCGGCCATGATGCCCTCGGCGCCGATCAAGTCGACGAAGCGCCGGGCGGACTCGACGGGCGTGTGCGGGTGCAGGGACACCGGATCGCCGTCCCACATCCCGAGTTCCTTCGTGAAGACGGCCCGCACGTCGTGGTGGAGCGTGCCGTGGTAGCCGCGGTTGAACCACCTGCGGCCCAGCTCCTCGGGCAGCTCGATCACCTCGGCCGCCTCCAGCGGCGTGTACCCCTTGTTGGCGAGACGCAGCGCCTGGTCGTGGATGTACTTGTACGTGTCGCGCTGCGACTCCAGGAACGAGGCCACGACCCCGTTCTCCCACACCGGCCAGGTGTGCGGCCCGTAGTGCACCTGTGCCTCGCCGCCCCACCGCTCCAGGGTCTCGTCGAGATAGCGCGCGAAGTTGCGGGCGTCACGGGTCCGCGCGCCGCGCAGCGTCTGGATATTGTGGAGCGAGTGGTTGGCGTTTTCCGCGCAGGTCAGCGCCGCCAGCTCCGGGATCCAGATGTGCATCTCCTCAGGCGCCTCGGTGTCCGGCGCGTAGAGGAACTCGAACTCGACACCGCCCAGTTCACGCTTCGAGCCCGTCTCCGTGACGCCGTCAGTCGGCGAGATGTACGAGACGGTCACACCGGGAAGCGACGTGATGCCGATGCCGCAGGTGACGCACCCGGTCGGGCCCAGGTCGAGGAGACTTCCGAAGGCGTAGCCGGCCCTGCGTGACATGGCGTTGCCCGCGATCACGTTCTCGCCGATCGCGTGCTTGTCGAAGGAGGCGATGGTGCCGGGGGCGATGATCGGCACCTTCCCCGAGGCCACGTCCTCGGCGCTCACAACGCCCTTGACCCCGCCGTAGTGGTCGATATGGGTGTGGGTGTAGATCACCGCGGCCACCGGCTTGTCGCTCACGTGCTCCCGGATCATCGCCATGCCCTGCGCCGCTGCCTCGACGGAGGACATGCAGTCGACGATCACCAGCCCCTTGTCGCCCTCGACGACGGTGAGATTCGCCAGGTCGTTGTTGCGCACCTGGTAGATACCGTCGACCACCTTGTACAGGCCGCCCTTGCGCATCACCTGCGACTGCCGCCAGAGACTGGGGTGCACGGTGTCCGGTGCCGGGGCGTCCTCGGCGAGGTAATCGAACCTCGCCGAGTCGAATATGAGATGCCCATCGGCTCCGTAGAGCTTGTCCGGGAAGGGCGCCAAGAATCCCCGGTCCGCATCGGTGAAGTCCTGCCGATCGTCCATGTCGTAACGTGTCGCAGCCTCGCTGTTCGCGGCAGCTGTGGCGGGTGTGGCTCGCTTGGGTACGTAGGCCATGACGACCCCTCCTGATCCGCCGCGACCGTCACCCACTCCCTTGACGCGGCCGCGAACCGTTCGGCATCTCCCCATAGCGTCGCCGGAGGGGTCCCCGGCGACGCTATGGGTGGGGCCGAACGGGTGACGAAGGGCGCGCTCAGTGAGTGGACCCGGGGCAGCTCTACGTGCCGGAACGGAGTACCGGTGTTCCTTCGGGTCTCGTCAGCCGCGTACGGGATGGACGTACCGCCCGTCGTCGCTACCTGTCATGAACCGCGCCGTTGGTGAGCTGAGCCGAGGTCGGTTGATTGTGTGATGGGTCGGGTGGATGGCGCAGGCGGGAGGTGCGGTCGGCCGCTCAGATTCTCCCCAGATTCGTTCCAGCACCGGGGAACCCACGATGGCCGAGGTCATGGGCCCGTCTGGGGGAGGGCAAGGAGATCACCAACATCCCTTCTCGCCCTATATGACCGGTTCATGCAGGAGGTGCGGTAGCAAAACCGTGTGTGCTGTGCGTGTGAGGTGGTCGCCTCCTGTAGCCAGTCCCGGCGCTTGAAGATGGCGTACAAACTGACGCATACGGCCCCCATCAGGCCGATCGCGAAGGGGTATCCGAGGCCCCAGTGGAGCTCCGGCATCGAGTCGAAGTTCATGCCGTAGACAGTTCCCACGAGTGTGGGAGCAAAGAGGATGGCGGCCCAGGACGAGATCCGCTTGAAGTCGTCGCCCTCAACGCGCTGACCTGCGGGGATAGCCGAGTGAGGTCTGCTGAGCTGCGACTTTGCAGATTTCCAGGGCTTTCATAGTGATGCCGTCTTACGTGGTCGATTCTCCCCAGCCACTCCCCAGGCGCCTCCATTCTCCCCAGATTCTCCCCAGCCGCGTCCGTCCCGTGCTGCCATTCTCGCTGGCGAGGGATCTCAGTCGAGGCGCGGAATGTGGTAACGCACCGTATCGGTGGACGGCCCCCGAGTGGGTTGCCGCGTCGCGCTGCGAAGGCTTTGCCGCTGGGAGGGTCACGGGTATTGATCAGCACCATGCCGTTCCAGGGATTGCTCGTCGGGGCCCGTGTGGGTGGTTCTCGCGTGTCCGTTGACGTCGAACCACTGGTACATGCGCGGGCGATGCAGCAGTCAGGGGAAGGGAACCAGCGTGTCGCCACGCAGGCCACTCGGAGACGAGCAGGATGCCCTCGTATCTACGACCTGAGGAGCCCTGTTGCCCCGAGCCTCGAAGGCGTCGGTCCCCACCCGCGCACGCAATACGAAGAGCGCGATCGAGGCCATCCTCGACGCCGCCACAGAGCTGAGGCCCACGCCCGGATATATCAACGGCACGGACTACGCGGACTGGTCCGTCGAGGCTACGCCGGGCCTCCTGCGCGCGCTGGCGGACCTGGCCCAACACCACGAAGAGAGCGAACTCGCAGAAGACCTCCGCAGGTTCAGCGGGCCCATGTGCTTGGAGCCGTTGTACGACGACCCGTCCAAGAACCGCTCCCCTCGATCGTTCTGCGCGGAAATTGTGGCGAGCGAGGGAGGACCTGCCCGGAACACAGCCCTGCGAATGCAGATGCCTTGGGCCGATGCATCTACCCCGACCGGGGAAGGTTGTGCCGGGAGCCTCGCGTACATGGAAAGGATCGGTGCGCCGGGCACGTGGAGCGGTGCCTCGTGGTCCAGCTGGACGGCACGGTGTGCGGTAGGCGGACCTGTGGAGTTCCGAAGCACAAGCGGATTGCTGCGGCGTCAGCGGGGGAGGCTGCGGCAGTTCCTGCATCGTCGTAACGCCAGCCAAGCGGGATGGTGTTGAGCCGATCGTGGACGTCTGCCGTCGATCTCCGTCAAGGCGTTGGTGCTATGTGAACTCGTCCGGGTAGTTCATGGCGACCTTGCTCCGACCTACCTCGCCTGTCGTGCACGAAGTGCAACTATCGGCTACTGCCTGTGATCGCCTTGCTGCTTTGGTGAGGCCGTGTGCTCTTGTGAAGGTTCGTCATGGCGACTCTCTCCTCCGATCAGTCAGCTCAGGTGCCGCGTCCCTCGCTCGGTGCCCGGGTGGACCTCAGTGCTCTTGATTCTTCGGTGTTCTCCAAGCTGCTGGAGAAGGCGCACGAGGCCCGGCACCTCACGCCGGAGCTGGCTGCCGAGGCGGCCGTCCGTGCTGGAAACGGCCAGCTGGGTGTGAAGGAGCTACGGTTGCTCCTCCTCCAGTTCAAGGGGCCGCGCCTCGCCGAGCAGGCGAGGGCGGCGGCCTGGACGGTGGTAGGGGCGAGGCCAGAGCTCGCGACGTCGTTGTTGCACTCGCACGCCCAGGACACTGGCGTCCCGACTGCCCTCGTGGTGCGAGACCTGAATACCGGTGGTCCTGAACTGTTCGTCGTGCAGGCCGGCTGGCGTGACCAGGGTCGGCAACTCCACGGCGCTGCAGCAACCCGCGGGACGAAGAAGGCAGCGCTGCAGGCAGCTGCCGTGAGCCTGCTTGGTCACATGTCCGGCTGCGAGCCGGTGGAGCAGCGCGACTTCGCCGAGAAGGGCTGGCAGTCGGCGGCCCGCTACTCGGCCGGCTCGGCGATGGCAGCCGCTGACCCGAACTTTGCATCTCGGCTGCTCGTCGCTCTCGCGCAGCCGGTCGTGGCCCCGGCCGTGGTTGCGGAGGTAGCCACACGGATCGCTGCGGGTGCGCTGATCCCGCGAGATCTTCATGCCGTGCTCTTCGACGCCGCGTCCTCTGCCTGGGATCCGGCCCGTAAGGCGGTGCTGTGCGCTGCTGCCGAGACACCTGGGGCCGCGGTCGCTGTGCTGACGCTGTATCACTCTGTGCGCAATCAACCTGTCCCAGTGTTCAAAGAGGAGCAGAAGCCCGGAGACGCGGTGCTGTTCCGGTCTCACGTCACGTACGTCACCGATGGCGAGACGGCGACCGTGACCGGTCCGTGGCGCAGCAACAAGCGCGACGCCCGTGGCGTGGTCGCACTGCGCGTTCTGTCCGATCTCGCGGGTCTGCCCGTCGAGATTCCCCTGCCGAGGCAGCAGCAAGCGCCTGCTCCGGCTGCCAAGACGGCCGCTCTCGGCGCGCAGGATCGGCTCCTTGTGATGCAGGAGGGTGGTGTCATCAGCGAGTTGGCCTTCAAAGAGCAGCCGAGCATCACGGGGCTGGAGCCCTTGTTCGTGTGTGTGGCCGCCTGCGTCAGCAACGGGCAGGTGCTCTCGGGCACCGGCCGTAGCGTGGGAAGGTCCGGCGCCCGTCTTGAAGCGGCGAAGCACCTGCTCAGTGAGTGGAAGCGGACGAAGGCGCCCGCACTCCCGGTTTGGCCGGGACAGGGCAGCGTACCTGCGTTCAATGAGATGACTGCCCTCCAGGTGTTGAACCAGCTCAAACAGAAGGGCCGGATCTCCAAGTTGGTCATCGGTGATCCCCGGCTCGAGCCCGGGGCCGGATATCTCGCGACTGTCAGGTGCCGGGTCGCCGGACAGGACCTGCGGGCGGAGGCGGCCGGAGCGGCGAAGCGGCCGGCCCAGCGAAACGCGGCGAAAGCTATGTTGGAGCTGCTGGCCGCGCCCCCCAGCATCCCGCCGCAAGCTGCTGAGCCGGAGCCGGATATCCACGACGACCGCGTGAGGCATGGGCCCGCTGGACCGGTCGCCGGAGCCGACGACATCACCGCGGCAGCGGCTTCCCTGGCGGCCCTGTTGCGGCAGGGAGCGGAACTCACCATCGACATCCAGGGCGGAAGTGCACGATTCCTGCTGTACAGCGCTGATGGCTTGCCCATGCAGGAGATGCCCCATCGGCCGATCCGCCCCATCACAGCCGCGCTGGTCCTGCCGAACACGGGAGCCGCGATCCGGGTCCAGCTCGTGGAGTGCTGGCACGTCCCGCTGCGTTTGCTGGCCAACGTGATCGCCTTGGAGGAGGAACGCGGCAAGGAGGCGCATTCAGTCAGCGTGTGGCGACAGGTGATCCGTCTCGGGCTGGCCGTCGCGGCCGACGGCCGCGTCTACCCCGAGCTGGCCGACGACGGGACGGACGTGTGGCGAGCCGGTCCGTTGACTGCCGAAGAGGAAGAGTGGGTGGGGCGACTCGCCGATGCCATGGTGCCGCCGGCGCACTGCGGCATGGTCACCGACACGAAACCGCACCGACTGTGGTCCCCGAGAACCGCGGTCCTCGCCGGAATCGACACGGTCGCCGAGGCGATGCTCCGCGGCCCGGGTACGTCGACCGTGCTCGGCCACGGGCCGTTTACAGGGTCGGTTCCCCAGCCCCAGCACACGCCAGCCCTCGTCCAGTGGGGCGACGCTCTGCGGGACGGAGAGGGCGCCGAGGCGCTGGAGCTGGTTCTGTCGGTCCGCGCCCCCCAGAAGGACAGCCCGGACGACACCGAGCTCCTCTGGGCAGACCTCCGTCTTCGCATGCCGGATGCTTCGACGGTCCATGAACGGAACTGGCGCCCTGCTGCGGACATCGCCTCCGACCCTCAGCTCGTTGCCCTCCTGCGCCGCCGGCTGCGTCACATCGCCGCCGAGTGGGCACCCGCCGAACGGCTCCTGGAAAGGCCCGCCCCTGACACCTTCACTCTGCGAGCGGCTGAGGCCGTTCTTCTGAGAGGACAAGCCGCCCAACAGCTGGAACGGGCAGGGCTGCGTGTGGAGTGGCACCACAAATGGACAGACCGGCTACGTACCCGTGCGGTGCTGGAGCGCCGCCCGGCAGCCCCAGCCTCCGCAGCGCGCCCCCGGTTCGCCCTGGACGATGTACTCGACGGACGCTGGCAGCTGTCGGTGGCCGGCGGCGACCTGTCCGACAGCGAGATGGACGACCTCGCGAAGACCTCCGTGCCGCTGGCGAAGGTCCGTAACCAGTGGGTGCTTGTCGACGAGGAGACAGCCCAGCGGGCAGGACACCGCGTGATGCCGCCCGTCGCCGCTGACCAGGCGCTGAGGGCCACCCTGACCGGCCAGATCAACATCGACGGCACCACCTTCGACTGCGAGCCAGCGGGCGACCTCGCCGAACTCGTGGACTTCCTGCGCGCCGGCTCACGAAGCGCACCAGTGAACTCACCCCACGGGCTGTCGGCCACTATGCGCGACTACCAGAAGCTCGGCCTCGCCTGGCTGGCGAACACCACCGACGCTGGCTTCGGAGCCCTCCTCGCCGACGACATGGGACTCGGAAAGTCCCTGACCGCCCTCGCGCTCCACCTGCACCGCCGCGACGGTGCGCGTCGGCCTACTGGGCCCTCCCTGATCGTGTGTCCCGCTTCCATGGTGATCAACTGGGAACGTGAGGTACAGCGGTTCGCCCCCACGGTGCCCACCGTCCGCTACCACGGCCCGGACCGCACCCTGGACGGCACGACGCACCGCACCGTGGTGATCACCACGTACGAGACCATCCGCCGCGACATCGACGTCCTCGTCGCGCACCCCTTCGACCTCGTCATCGCCGACGAAGCGCAGCTGATCAAGAACCACCGGACCGGTACGGCCATGGCCATGCGACGCCTCCAGTCCCAGATCCGCATCGCCCTGTCCGGGACCCCCGTCGAGAACAACCTCAACGACGCCTGGTCTCTGATGGACTGGCTCAACCCCGGCCTGTTCGGAGCGCTGCGAACTTTCCGGGAGCAGTTCGGCAAGCCGATCGAAGCCAACATCACCGACACCGAGCTGACCGACCGCCTCAGTGGCCTCCTTAAAGCCTTCATGCTCCGCCGGCGCAAGAGTGACCCCGGAGTCCTGCCCGAACTCCCGCCCAAGGTCCACAGCCCGCGAATCGTCACACTGACGCCCGAGCAGGCGGCCCTATACCAGCACGTCGCCGACGAAACGCTCCGTGAGATCCGTGCCGCTGAAGGCATCGCGCGCAAGGGTCTCCTGCTCAAGCTCTTCGACCAGCTGCAGAAGATCTGCAACGCGCCCGAGCACTTCCTGGACGAACCGCTCGGCGATGCCTACGACCCCGAACAGGCTGCCGCCCGATCCGGCAAGCTCGCGGCCCTCGACGACCTCCTGCCCATCCTCCGCAACCCGGACGAGTCCTGCCTCATCTTCACCCGATACCGGGCGATGGCGCACCGCCTCGTCCATCACCTGCAACGCCACGGCATCAACACGCTCTACTTCAGCGGCGACATCTCCGCCGGCCGCGACCGCCAGCGCATTATCGACACCTTCCAAAACCGCCCCGGCCAAACCATGGTCATCACCGTCAAGGCCGGCGGCACCGGCCTCACGCTCACCCAGGCCAGCCACGTGATCCTCTTCGACCGCCCCTGGAACCCAGCCAAGGAAAGCCAGGCCATCGATCGAGCGCACCGCCTCGGCCAGACCCGCACCGTCACCGTCCACCAGCTCACCACCGAGAACACCCTGGAAGACCGTGTCGACGAACTCCTCCGCCACAAACGCGCCCTGGCTGACGCCATCCTCACCAGCGACAGCTCCGCCCTCAGCGAGCTGACCGACGGCGAAATCTGCGAGCTGATCGCGCTGGGAGCTCGACGATGAACCACACCAACCTCTGGGCCGACCACTTCGGCACTGCCGCGAGCGTCGCCATCGCCGACCAGGAAACCTTCCTTGCCGGCCGAGCGGACCTGGACGAGCGAGGCATCGAGCGCTTCCTGATCTCACCCGGACGTATCTCCGGCCTGGTGACCGCACGCAACACAGGCGCGGAGCTCCATGCCGCCATCACGCTGCCGGTCCTCACCTCCGACCAGGCGGCCAACCTCGGAACAGCAACGCCCCAGTGCGGGCACCACGAAGCCGACGACGCCGCACTGCCCGACTGTATGGCCGAGCCAGCCCACATTGGCGGAGTGAACCTTCTCCCCGATCCCGCTCAACTCAGCTTCGCCTGTACCTGCCCGGCCACCTCCGCTTGCCGTCACGCAGCCGCGCTCGCCCATGCATTCCTCGACCGGCTACGCACCCACCCAGGGGACCTCGCCGTCCTGCGCGGCCTGCGTCAGCCCTCTCTCCCTGCCCAGGACATCCCCGCCGCGGACACGAGCGCCGGCACCAGAACGAAGACCCGGCTCTCGGCACACCACGCCTGGACCTGGTTTCGGGAATGCACTGACCTGCCTTCCATCCCCAACTACTTGCCCTCGCTCTCCAACGAGCCGCCCAGCCCCGCAGCCTGGCTTCCGCCACCCCCGCCCGCACCCACCAGCGAGCACCTGCACGCCCTCGTCAACGATGCCGCGACCTGTGCCACGGACTTCCTCCGCAGCGGAGCCCCGTTGGAGTGCGCCTGGGACACAGACGCCATCCGTCTCGCCTCCCGAATTCCACACATCCGCATCTCAGACGTCGCCGACCGCCTGGGACTCGACATCGGGGAGCTACGCGACCGGATCACAGCGACCCGCACGTCGAGGTAACGGGAGAACGAGGGACGGAGACCGCAGTCTGGGATGGCTTCATGAAAATCCAATAGCCCATCCATCACGAGAGCCCGGCGGCAGCGGCCGATCTGGACGCAGTAGTCGTCGACTTGGGCGGCCTCGGATGCAGAGGCGGCTGGAAGGCTGTCTGGAAATATCCCTCCGTTCGAGAGCGTTACCGCTCGGCAATCACGAGCGCGGAGGTGGCTGGACCTGAAACTGTTCGACACGGCAAACGGCGTGACCGAGGTCACGCCGTGGCTGGCTGAGACTGAGGCCGATGTGCAGGCGCTCGTCGAGAGCGCGATGGAGCCCATGCTCGGGGTCCGCTTTCTGGCCACCGAGTACAACACCGGCCCCGTCCACGGCGGGCGCATCGACTCGCTCGGGCTGGACGAGAACGGCTCGCCGGTGATCGTCGAGTACAAGCGGGCGACCGACCCGGGTGTCCTGTCGCAGGGCCTGTTCTACGTGGCCTGGCTGATGGACCACCGGGAGGAGTTCGAGGCCCTGGTCCGCGAGCGGCTCGGACTGGCGGCAGCCGCCGGCGTCCTGTGGAGCACGCCCAGGCTGATCTGCGTGGCCGGCGGCTTCACGCGCTACGACCTGCACGCGGTGCGCGAGCACCGCCGGTCCATCGACCTCGTGCGCTACACCATGCTCGGCGAGCACCACATCGCGCTGGAGACGGTCGCGTCGGTCGCTGCCCAGGGCAGCGGGACGCGGCGGCAGAGCCTGCGCGGCGGACGGGGCACGTCACCGCGCCGGCGGACCGACGCCATGGCAGAGCTCGAGGCCGTGGTCGACGAGACGCTGCTCGGGCTGGGCGAGGGCGTGACGAAGGTCGAGCGCAAGCAGTACGACGCCTACCAGCGACTGCGGAACTTCGCCTGCGTCACCGGACGGCAGGACAAGCTGCTGGTGTACCTCAAGGTCGCGCCGGCCACGGTGGAACTCGTGCCGGGCTTCACTCGGGACGTGACCGGGCTGGGCCATCACGGCACGGGCGACCTGGAGGTCCAGCTGCGCTCCGAGAAGGACGTGGAGCGGGCACTGGAGCTGTTCCGGCTGTCGTACGCCGCGGCGTAGCGCTTGGCGGGGCGGGGATCTCGGTGGTGGAGGTGCCTTTCGACGGAGGGGCGGGGAGTGGCGGTGGTGTCGTCCATCCTCCGCAGGATCCCCGGTTTCGGAAACCGGGGATCTTCGCCTATATTGCGCCCGCGCCGAGGCCGGGCGGGGTCACCAGTCGGAAGGCTTGGTGGGTCCCAGGGCGCGGGTGACGGTGATCTCGATGACGACCCGGTTGGGATTCACGCGCGGGATCTTGTACCGCTCGGTGTACCGGCGCTCGGCGTCGGCGACGGCGGCGGGGTCGTCCTTGATGACGGCGGTGCCTTCGAGGGTGGACCAGCGTCGGCCTTCGGCCTGGCTCACGTTGACGCGGGCTTCGCCCCCGGCGGCCAGGGCGGCGCGGACGTTGCGGACCTTCTTGTTGCTGCCGTCGGTGATGACGCGGGCGATCCGCGTCTCGGGGTCGTAGGTGACGCCGACCGGGGTGGTGTGCGGGGAGCCGTCGGGGCGGAGGGTGGTCAGAAAGCAGGTCCGGCGCTCCTGCCAGAACAGGTCCCCATCGGTGGGAAGGGGGGCGGTGTCCAACGGTCGGTCTCCTCGGTGCGATGGCTCGGACGCCGGAACGACGCCCTGCGGGTCGCTTCGACCGTAACGCGGAGCTATCCGCATCAGAGGGTCAGGTGCTGCGGCCGAGCGAGGTCGGGGGAGGAATCGAAGGCGGCTTCGAGATGAGCGAGGGACGCGAGGCCGGGACACACCTCGGACCTACTGGTCCCGATCCTCAGCGGAGGACGGCTTCCGGTGCCGGCCGCGTCCCTCGTCCATGGCAGGCCGGTCCCACTCGGCAGGCTTCTCCTGCATGGGCGGCGGCGGATACAACAGGGCCTTCGCGGCAGCCAAGTCCTCGACGACGCCGACAACCATCCACTCGCTACCGGTCCACTCCTCGATCGCTCTCGGGGCCTCGGGGTCCACGTGGGCCCCACGATGAGGGCCGTCACCGAGCGGCACCGCGCGCCGCCTGCCCTTCGAGGCGGCCTGGCGTGCATCGCGCCAGCGAGCCCACTCCTCCAGCGGTTCGTCATCCTGCATCCGGGCATCGTGACCGAGGTACGGGCCGGGCCGCCACCCTGTCCCCCGCACGGGTGATGGCCGAAGGTAGAACGCGCCCGGCGGTCGGCATCCTGTGGGCAGGATGACGTGATCCATTCAGCCCGGTCCGGCCAGCCGGGGCGAAGTGGAACAACACGGTCAGCCGCACGTGTTCGCATCTCCTCAGGGCAGACGGACACCCGGCGGTCACTCATTGAGCTGAGGAAGGTCTGATGGCAGGCACCGAGACGAGCGCTGGAGACGGCAAGTCGGTGCGGGACCGGATCCCGCAGATCATCCGGAATGAGGGAGCCGATCCGGTTACCTATGTCGCAGGGGCCGAGGAGTACCGGGCCCGGCTGCGGGAGAAGCTGCGTGAGGAGGTCGCGGAGCTCCTGGACGCGGATGAAGGGTCGGCGCCCGGCGAGCTGGCCGACGTGGCGGAGGTGCTGCTCGCGCTTGCCGCTGATCTCGGCCTCAGCCCGGAACAGCTGGAAGCGATCCGCGTTGCGAAGGCAGGCGAGCGAGGCAGCTTCGCCGGACGGATCGTCTGGATGGGTAACCGCTGATACAAGGGGCTGGCCACTGACGTCCACAGCAGGGGCCGTGAAGCCGGCTCGTCGTATTCACGCAGCGGCTGAATCGGGGCAGAGAGTAGTTCAGGCGTGGCAGGTGGGGGACAGCCCGAGCCAGCCGGGGGTGGGCGGCCCGGAGACCTCGCCGAAGTACAGCACCATGGTCTGGCGCCAGCGTTCGACGGCGGCGCGGTCGGCCATGAAGCCGACGAACTCGCGGGTGTGGGCGTTGGGGACGTCCCAGATGCCCTGCCCCGCGGGGGTAACGTCGGTGCGAAATACGGTGCCGCCGCCCGTCGGGGACTCCGGCTGGATGGCGGCTGGGCGGGGCGGTCGAGGACGACGAGTTCGCCGGCTCAGTGCGTCAGTCGGAAGGGGGCCAGCGGTGAGCGGGCGATACCGGAGTCGCGAGGGGGACGCGGCGGCGGCCCGGGAGCTGGACCGGCTCTCGGAGCGGCTTCACTGTGTGGGACTTCGTCGAGTCGTCGCCAGTGGCCTTGAGCGTGTCTCTTTGATCGGTTGGTCAGTTGATCGGATGTGTCCGTCCGGTTAGTGATCACTGATGCGATGTGGGACCGGATCGAGCCGCTGATGCCGGCCGATCCGGTCCGCGGCCGGCGGTGGGCCGATCACCGCCGAACCCTGGAAGCCATCGCGTGGAAATACCGCACCTGCTCGCCCTGGCGGGACCTGCCGGACGAGCTCGGCTCGTTCCAGACCGCCCACAAACGCCTGATCAGGTGGGCCGTGGACGGCACCTGGGAACGCATCCTTGCCGCGGTCCTGACAGCGGCCGAGGGCGCTGACGACATCGGCTGGACCGTGTCGGTGGACTCCACCGTCTGCCGAGCCCACCAGCACGCCGCCGGAGCCAGGAAAAAGGGGCTCCAGGCCGGGCCGAACCCGACGACAACGCACTCGGACGCTCCCGCGGCGGCCTGAGCACGAAGGTCCACCTCGCCAGCGACAGCCGTGCACGACCCCTGGCCCTCCGCGTCACCGCAGGCCAGGCGGGCGACGCCCCGGCCTTCGAGACCGTCATGGCCGCCATCCGCGTTCCGCGAAGCGGACCCGGAAGACCGAGGACCCGACCCGATGCCGTCCTGGCGGACCGCGCGTACTCATCTCGGGCAATCCGGAGTCACCTCCAGCGACGCGGGATCCGCGCTGTCATCCCTCAGCCGTCCGACCAGGTCGGCCACCGCCTGCGGCGAGGCCGTGCAGGTGGCCGACCGCCGGCCTTTGACGCGGAGGCGTACAAACAGCGCAACGCGGTCGAGCGATGCATCAACCGGCTCAAGCAGTGGCGCGGCCTGGCTATGCGAACGGACAAGCTCGCCATCGCCTACCAGGCCGCACTCCACCTCGCCGCCATCCTCATCTGGGCACGGCGATAGCCCGCTCAGCGATCGACCACCCAGCGCGCGTCCATCGGCCAGGACCCCGTGCCCACGATGTGCTCCACGAGCCGGAACGCCTCACGGATGGGGAGGGTGTCCTCATCTGGATACTCGTCGTCCTGTCCGTTGGAGAGGACGAACCCGTCACTCGACCCATCAGCTCCGGGGTCCACGGCATGCTCGCCGGGATCGCCCTCGTCTTCGAGCAGCATCACCATCGCACGCTCGGTATTCGTCACGAAGGACAGCGACCGTCCGGACGAACTGGTCAGCCATGTCTCAAGCTGACCGCTGTCGATCCTCGACCGAAGAACCTCCAACACCATCTCGGACGACACAGGCACAAGGCTGTCGTCACTGATCACCCACGACTCGATCACGAGCACGACGATCTCACGGACGCTTCAAAGAGACAGTCCCTAGCCGCCGCTGTCGGCGCGAGCGGCTACCTCTGCGGCACCGGCGGGATGCGCTATCTGGAAGTCAAGCCGTTTGCTGAGCAAGATGTGATCGTTGTGCCGTTTCGCTCGCCGCTGGCGGGTGTTTGGGAAGGCGCGCGAGAGGTCAGCGCCATGTCTCCGCTCATGGGCCACGGGATTTCTGTGGTCGTCGACCAGGTACGCGATGTGACAGACGTGCATCGGGGCTGTGCCAGTTCCACCTAGGTACAGGCCCTTGGCGGTGCTGCATCCCGCTGCTACTCGGAAGGCGCGCTCCTCCGATCAAGCCCTGTGCGACTGCGCTGCAAACTACTTGAGCACCCGGCCGAGCGCAGAAGAAAGAAGACGGTTCGGCCTCGAGTTTGCTTACAGCAGACAGGGAGCCTCCGGCCAGGACTGGAATAAATCGAAAATGCATGCCAACCTACAACACCCCTGATCAAGGCAGGCCTGGGGGTTCGCGCCCCGGAAAGGCCGGATTCCATTCGAGGAGGACCTCTGTTCAGCCCCGCTCCAATCCCTCAGTTCCGCAGCCGCTCCGCCCCTCCCTCTTCGCCGGTGAGGGCATCCCCTTCCGCTCGCCGACGGTGACTCTTCACCGAAGGCTTGGTCCAGGTCGGATTCATCCGTCGTAGGCCCTATGTTTTACAGCTTGCAGCTCACCTGAGCCCCGACCAGTTGCCTGTCGGCCTGGGTGGGGTGGCATTCGCTGGCGGATATATAGCAGACGATCCCCGGTTTCCGAAACCGGGGATCGTCTGGATCATTGCTGCCGGTCGCTTCGCTCCACCTCGCGGTGGAGCGAAGCGACTGAAATGGTCACTCGCCGAGCGGGTTGAAGACTGGCGGTCGCCCGAACGTGGGGGCTGTGTGCGGTGCATCCGTGCGACTTCGATCAGGCTGGGCGTCGATTGAATGGGGAAGATATGGCGCGCCCGCCCGCTTTGAAGCTCGCGGAAGTATTGGCGGAGATCCGTATGAGTCCGTCAGCCTTTTACCGACTGCGGTCGCGGGGGCAAGCGCCTCGAATGATCAAGCTGCCGAACGGTGAACTCAGGTGTCGCCGTGCAGATTTGGATGCCTGGTGGGAGGCATGTGAGAGGGATCCTGACAATTGGCGCTGAGCTACAAGGTCCGATTCTGGGAGATACGAGAGCGTCCCGGTCGGCGGAGCCGATTCCAGGTCAGGTGGACCGTCAGTGGGCGCGAGTGGTCCGAGTCGTTCGCCGCCTACGCGCTCGCTGAGAGCAGGCACGCGAAGCTGCTTACTGCAGCACGCGAGGGCGAGCCTTTCGATGAGGCAACCGGCCTGCCGGCCTCCGAACTTCGGGCCATCAAGCAGCGCACCACCTGGTACGACCTCGTTCACGAATACATCGACCAGCGCTGGGAGCGCACACCAGGAAATACCCGCCGCACCCTGGCCGATGCGTTCGCGACCGTCACACCAGCCCTCGTGCAGCCCGGTAAGACCTTTGCCGAACCGCGGGTACTGCGGCGCGCCCTGTACTCGTGGGCGTTCAACAAGAACGCGTGGGCGCGCGAGCCTGACGAGGAGTGGCGGAGTGCCCTGGACTGGATGAGGCGGAACTCGTTGCCCGTCGGGGCTCTCGCTGATGCTGACGTGCTGCGCAGGGCTCTCGACGCCTTGGGGCGGAAGCTCGATGGCAAGGTGGCGAGCGCGAAGACAGCCCGGCGCAAGAGGTCTGCCTTCAGCGAGGTACTCAACACCGCCGTCGAGAAGGGGTACTTCGCCCAGAACCCTCTTCATGGGATCAAGTGGAGCCCTCCGCAGGTCAACGAGGAGGTAGACCCGGCTTCCGTACCCAACCCCGCGCAGATCACTCGCTTGCTCGACGCCGTCGCTGGCCTGCCCGGACGTGGACCGCACCTGGTGGCGTTCTTCGGCTGCATGTACTTCGCGGCCATGCGGCCGGCGGAGGTCATCCATCTCCGGATTGAGCAGTGCCACCTGCCCAAGTCGGGATGGGGGATGCTGAATCTGTCCGGGGGTGTCGTCACCGCCGGCAAGGAGTGGACGGATGACGGCAGTGTGTACGAGGTTCACTCCCTCAAGCGACGCGCAGCCACCGCGACGCGTCCTGTCCCGATCCCGCCGCAGTTCGTCCGCATGCTTACCGCCCACATAGAGAGGTTCGGCGTGGAGCCGGACGGCCGCCTGTTCCGGAACCGGGAAGGGAACTATGTGGAGGCATCGGCCTACGGCCTGACGTGGGCGCGGGCCAGGAAGCATGCTTTGACGCGCATGGAGCTTGACTCAGGCCTGGCCAAGCGGCCGTATGACCTCCGCCATGCCGGCATCTCCTTCTGGCTGTACTCCGGTGTGGATCCGGCCGAATGCGCTCGCAGAGCCGGTCAGAGCATCGAGGTCCTCTTCCGCTTCTACGCCAAGTTCCTGGACGGCGTTCGAGAGCAGGCGAACCGTCTCATCGAGCAGTCCATGGAGGAATGGGACCGTGTCAGCCGGGGTGTCACCCCCTCAGCCGGACCGGACTTGGACCGGAAATAGACCGGAAGAGCTGGTCAGGAGTGGGATGGCAGTGGGAGAAACTGGGAGTTACACCGCATAACCTATCTCGCGCTGGCCGACGCGACCGGTGGGCGCCTGCCTGGGTAAAAGCCCAGGTCAGGCGCCCTTTCTTGTGCCCCTAGAAGAAGCCGAGCTTCTTCGGCGAGTACGACACGAGAAGATTCTTCGTCTGCTGGTAGTGGTCCAGCATCATGCGGTGGTTCTCGCGGCCGATGCCCGACTGCTTGTAGCCGCCGAAGGCGGCGTGGGCCGGGTACGCGTGGTAGCAGTTCGTCCATACCCGGCCCGCCTGGATGGCGCGGCCCGCGCGGTAGGCGGTGTTCGTGTCGCGGGTCCAGACGCCCGCGCCGAGGCCGTACAGGGTGTCGTTGGCCGTGCGGATCGCGTCGTCGAAGTCGGTGAACGAGGTCACCGCCACCACCGGGCCGAAGATCTCCTCCTGGAAGATCCGCATACGGTTGTCGCCCTCGAAGATCGTGGGCTGGATGTAGTAACCGCCCGCCAGTTCGCCGCCGTGCTCGACGACCTGGCCGCCCGTCAGGATCTTCCCGCCCTCCTTCTGGCCGATCTCCACGTACGACACGATCTTCCGGAGCTGTTCCGCGGAGGCTTGTGCGCCGATCATCGTGGTCGTGTCCAGGGGGTGGCCCGGGACGATCCGCTCGGTGCGGTCGACCGCCGCCTCCAGGAACTCGCCGTAGTGGCCCCGCTGGACGAGGGCGCGCGAGGGGCAGGTGCAGACCTCGCCCTGGTTGAGGGCGAACATCGTGAAGCCCTCGAGGGCCTTGTCGCGGAAGTCGTCGTCCGCCGCCCACACGTCGTCGAAGAAGATGTTCGGCGACTTCCCCCCGAGTTCCAGCGTCACCGGCTTCAGGTTCTCGGTGGCGTACCCCATGATCAGCCGCCCCGTCGCCGTCTCGCCGGTGAAGGCGATCTTGGCGACGCGCGGCGAGGAGGCGAGCGGCTTGCCGGCTTCCTCGCCGAAGCCGTTGACGACGTTCAGGACGCCGGGCGGCAGCAGGTCCGCGACCAGGCCGAGCCAGAAGTGCACCGAGGCCGGGGTCTGTTCGGCCGGCTTGAGGATCACCGCGTTGCCCGCCGCCAGCGCCGGGGCCAGCTTCCAGACCGCCATCAGGATCGGGAAGTTCCACGGGATGATCTGCGCGACGACTCCCAGCGGCTCGTGGAAGTGGTACGCGACGGTGTCGTCGTCGATCTCGCTCAGCGTGCCCTCCTGGGCCCGCAACGCCCCCGCGAAGTAGCGGAAGTGGTCGATCGCCAGCGGGATGTCGGCGGCCAGCGTCTCCCGGACCGGCTTGCCGTTGTCCCAGGTCTCCGCGACCGCCAGCGCCTCCAGGTTGCTCTCCATCCGGTCCGCGATCCGCAGCAGGATCGCCGCGCGCTCCGCTGGCGCCGTCCGCCCCCACGCCGGGGCGGCCGCGTGCGCCGCGTCCAGGGCGCGTTCCACGTCCTCCTCGGTGCCGCGCGCGACCTCGGTGAAGGGGCGGCCGTCGACCGGGCTCGGGTTCTCGAAGTACCGTCCGCGTGCCGGAGCGACGTACGCGCCTCCGATCCAGTGGTCGTAGCGGGCCTCGTACGACATGAGCGAGCCCTCGGTACCGGGTGCGGCGTATCGGGTCATGGGCATGGCCTCCCTGGGACGTGCCGGCCGTCCCCGGCCGACGCTCACCGGCGAGTGTGCGGACCCGGACGTTGCAAGGCCGTTGCACCGGCGGAGAGTTCCGCCTCCAGGGAGTCGAGCCGTGCGCGTACGGGCGGGAGCTGCGACGCCGGGACCGCCGCGCACAGTGCGCGCCAGACCAGCACGTCGTCCTCGCCCCACGTGCTGTACGCCCAGTCGGCCAGCAGGCCGGGATCGGCCCGGTCCACCAGAGCCGCCCGCAGCCGGTCCGCCAGCCGCTCCCGGAGCCGTACGACCCCGGGTGCGGCGGAGGCCGGGAGCAGCGGGCCCGCGTAGGCCCCGGCCGCCGCCGCGACGGCCCCCGAGGCGAGCCGCCGGTCGACCGCCGTGAAGTCGGTGTCGACCAGGCCCGTCAGCCGGTACGGCCGCGACCGCAGCAGATCGGGACCCAGCAGCCCCCGGAGGCGGGACAGCTCCGCCCGCAGTGTCACCGGGGTGACCGACTCGTCCTCGTACAGCAGTGTGAAGAGTTCCTCGCCGCCCACGCCGTCCGGGCGGTGCGCAAGCAGCACCAGGATCTCGCTGTGCCGGCGGCTCAGCCGCACCCGGCGTCCACCGGTCGAGAGCAGTGCCTCGTCGCGACCGAGCGCCGACAGGCCGAGCCCGCCCGGCGCCGGTGCGGGTGCGAGAAGCGCCAGCTGGGACTCGGCGGCCCGCGCCACCGCCTGGACGAAGCCGAGACTGTGCGGGTGCGCGAGCCGGCTTCCGCCCGTGATGTCGACCGCGCCGAGCACCCGCCCACTGCGCGGATCGTGCACGGGGGCGGCGGCGCAGGTCCACGCCCGGACCGGATGCCGGAAGTGCTCGGCGGCGACCACCTGCACCGGGCGGTCGACGGCGAGGGCTGTCCCGGGCGCGTTCGTCCCGGCCGCCGCCTCTGACCAGCGTGCCCCGGCCACGAAGTTCATGCCGCGCGCCTTGCGCAGGGTGGCCGGATGACCCTCGACCCACAGCATCCGCCCGGCGGCGTCGCATACCGCGAGAAGATGCTCCCCGTCCGTCGCGTACGCCCCCATCAGCTCCCTGATCACCGGCATCGCCGCCGCCAGCGGATGACCGTCCCGGTACGCGGTCAGCTCGTCCTCGTCCAGCTCCACCCGCGCCGCCCCGTCCGGACTCACGCGCGCGCGTGCGGAGCGCTGCCACGACGCGGCGACCAGCGGTCTGACGTGTCCGGAGCCGGGAGCCTGAGCCGCAGGGCCGGGCGCTGCCCTTCCGTGGGCGGGGGACGCCTCGCCCGGGCCGAGGGGTGCCACCCCGGACTCCTGGGGTGCCACCTCGGACTCCTGGGGTGCCACCCCGGACTCCGGGGGAGCCCCGCCGGACGACGGGGGAGCCTCGCCCGAGACCGGGGAATCCTCGGCAAGGACCTTGCCCGTCGTGGACGAGGCCCTCGCCCCCGTTCGCCCGGCCACCCACGCATCGCTCAACTCGGCCTCCCCGTCGAGGTCGTCCGGCTCGTCGGGCACATCGTGGTGCGGCGGCGCGCCGCAGACAAGGTCCCCGGCACCCGGGCATATGCACCCTGTCCGGGAGCCGTCCCCGACCCCTCACGTAGAGTGGGGCTCGGGCCGTGACTGGCGCTTGAGGTGGATCACCACCGGGGAGCGGCCCGGCGGGAGCGCGTTCCACCGGCGCGCCCGTACCGATGCCGTGCGCCTGGGCGAATCACCGGTCAGAGACGACGCCCAGGAGTTCCCATGTCCACCAGCACCGCCACCCTCATGGACGGCACGGCCCTCGCCCGCCGTACGGTCGAGGAGACCGCCGCCCGCGCCGCCGAGATCACCCGCCGCACCGGCGTCACCCCCTGTCTCGCGACCGTCCTCGTCGGCTCGGACCCGGCCTCCGTGACGTACGTGAAGATGAAGCAGAACCGCTGTGCCAAGGCCGGAATCCGCTCCAGGCACGTCGAGCTCCCCGCCTCCACGACGACCGAGGAGCTCGTCGCCGCGATCACGGCGCTCTCGCAGGACCCCGAGGTCCACGGCATCCTGCTCCAGCACCCGGTCGGCCCGCACATCGACGAGCGCGCCGCGTTCGAGGCCATCGCCCCGGAGAAGGACGTCGACGGGGTCACCATGGCCTCCTTCGCCGCGATGGGCTTCGGCCTGCCCGGTTTCGTCTCCTGCACGCCCGGCGGCATCATGCGTCTCCTCGACGCGTACGACGTCGAACTCCGGGGCAAGCGCGCCGTCGTCGTCGGCCGCAGCGCGATCCTCGGCAAGCCGGCCGGACTCCTCCTCCTCGGCCGCGATGCCACCGTCACCTACTGCCACTCCCGAACCGAGGACCTCTCCTCCGTGGTCCGCGAGGCGGACGTCCTCGTCGCAGCCGTCGGCAAGCCGAACTTCATCAAGGGCGCGGACATCAAGCCCGGCGCCGTCGTCGTCGACGCCGGCTACAACCCGGGCAACATCGGCGACGTCGACTTCGCGTCGGCCGCCGAGCGCGCCTCCCTCATCACCCCGGTCCCCGGTGGTGTCGGCCCCATGACCATCGCCGTGCTCCTCGCCCAGACGGTCGAGGGCGCGGAGCGTCAGCTCGGTCTGTAGGGACGACGTGTGACGGGGCGAAGGCGGCAGCGGTGGCGTGAGGGAGCGGCGTCGACGATTGTCACGGTTCTGTACGGGCCTCGTCCGGGGCGCGGAAATGGGTGGCCGCACGGCCGCCGACCGGCGAACCTGGACCCCGTGCCGCACCCGTCCACCGACACCCCGCCGCCGGACCGCCGACCGGGCGAACCCGACCCGCACGGCGCGTCCGCCGCGCCCACCGGATCCGGCCCGCCCGTCGGCTCCGCCGTGCGCGGCGAGTCCGCCCCGCGTGACGCCTCCGCTCCGGTCGGTTCGTCCGGCCGGATCGGTTCGTCCGGCCACGGCGCGACCGATGCGAGTCGGGCCGCCCGCCCCGCCGTACCCCCGCGGGCCGGTTCCGAGTCGGGCTGGTCGCCCCGGCTCGTCCGGCTGGGCGCGCCCAGGCCCGGTCCCGCCGCGCGGCGCGCCAACCGCTTCGGCGTGCCGCTCGTCCCGCTGCTGGTGGCCGCCCTCGTGGCCACCGCCTTCCTCGCCGCCCGTGGCGGAACCCCACAGGGTGTGTCCACCGACGGGCGGCCGGGAGGTGCCGAGACCGGCGCGCCGGTGCCCGCCGTCAGTGACGACGACAGGACGCCCGAGCCCACCCCGTCGGCCGACGGAGGCCCCGCGGGCACACACACGCGCGACACCGGGGCCGCCGGCACCTCGACCGCCGACACGCCGACGACGGGTGCGACCACGGACGGCACGCCGACCCGCACCGCGCGCCCACAGCGGTCCGCTCCCTCCGGGGAGAGCCGGGCTCCGACGTCTTCCCACGCCGGGAGCACCGCGACGCCCCGCCCGACCGCCTCCGCGACGCGCGGCGGTGGCTCCACGAGGTCCGTCTCCTTCGAGGCGCTGCGCGTCGGCGACTGCTTCGACATCGATCGCGACGCGCCGGGCACCGCCCTCCGGCGCGCCTGCGACACGCCGCACAGGGCCGAACTCGTCGCCCGGCTCCGCCTCACCGGCCTCCGGGCCACCGACGAGGCGATCCGTGAGGCTGCCACGCTGTTGTGCCGTGAACCCCTGCGCCGCAAGGCCGCACGGCAGCCGGCCGGTACGCGCTGGACCACCTTCGTCCAGTACCCGTACCGAACGAGCTACCTTCTCGGTTCGGACACCGTGGCCTGCAGCCTGGCCGCCCCCTCCGCCATCGGCGGCAGGATCAGCCACCGGCTCCAGTAGGCCCGCCGGCGAGGGCCGTCGCCAGGGCGGTGGCCGGATCGCGGTCCGGCGGACCGGCCGGCGACCAGCGGGCCCCGGACTTGAGGTACGGCCACCAGCGCCCGTCCTCGCCGAGCCGCAGCTGTGCCTCCGCGCCCACCACGGTCCAGCGCGCACCCGCCCGTCGCATCACGGGCCGCTCGTCGTCCTCCCAGGCCTCCGAGAGCCGGGTCCCGGCCCACATGAGCGCCTCGGTGTCCGGCGTCCACTCCTCCTCCAGTACGGCGAGGGCGGCGGCGCCCCCGAACCGCCATGCGCGCGTGGCCAGGTCCATCTCCGCACGCGTCCGCCCCGAACCGGAGGTGAGCCGTGCCGTGAGCCATGGCGCTGGGGAGTCCGACGCGAGCCGCACGGCGTCCTGAGCGACCGTCAGCGGCGCGGCCGCGGCCCAGGATCCGCCGCCTGTACCGCCTGTACAGCCCGCGCCGCCCCCACCGGCCATGAGCCCGCCCGGGGTGCCGCCGCCGAGCGCCTCCACGAGCATCCGGTGCGCGCGGTCCGACGCGTCCGAGGCGAGGAACTCGAGGGCCGCCGGGTCGATCCCCGGCGCCGGTTCCGTCTCCGTGTCCAGGGACGGGGACCGGCCCGGCGCGTCCGGGGCGACCGGCGGGGCGGGCAACGGCGGCAGGAGGAACTCCGCCGCGTACGCCTCCTCGGCCGACACACCGGGCATCCCGCCGACACCCTCGGCGCCTTCGGCCTCCCGCGTGTCGTCCGTTCCCCGCCCGCCGCGCGCGGCACGCGACGCGCTGCGTGCCTGCAGCTGGTCCAGGAGGGTGCGCTCACCGCGCCCCCGCATCAGGAGCAGCACGAACGGGTCCTCGTCGAGGAGACGAGCCACCTGATAACAGAGCGCCGATGTGTGAGGACAGTGGTCCCAGGCCTCGCAGCCGCACTCCGGATCGAGATCGCCGATCCCCGGCAGCAGATCGAGACCGGCCGCCGCCGCGTCCTCCACCAGATGCGGCGGCATCTCGCGATCGAGGAGCGCCGCGATGTGTCCCGCGCTGTCCACGGCGAGGTCGAGGAGCCGTTCCCACTCCTCCTCCGAGAGCTCCCGCACCAGTACGTCGCTGCGGTACGCCGTGCCGTCGCGGTCCTTGACCACCGCCGTGATGCGGCCGGGCCGCACCGACACGGCGCCCACCGCGCCGGCCCGCGCCTGACGGCGTCCAGCCTTCAGCTGCTGGCCGTCGAGCGCCGTGTCCTCCAGGGCCTTGAGCCATGCCCGGCCCCACCAGGTCCGGGTGAAGGCCGCGCCCTGCGTGGGCGGCAGCGCCGCGAACGTCCGCTCGTCGCCCTCGTGTCCGTACCCGCTCATCCTTCGTCCCCCCGCAGTCGTACGAGCTCCGCCAGCTCGGCGTCGGTCAGTTCGGTCAGCTCCTGCGGGGTGTCCCCGCCCGTGCCGAGGACGGAGTCCGCCAGCTCCCGCTTGCGGTCGAGCATCGTCGCGATCCGGTCCTCGATCGTTCCCTCGGCGATCAGCCGGTGGACCTGCACCGGCCGGTCCTGCCCGATCCGGTACGCGCGGTCGGTTGCCTGGGCCTCCACGGCGGGGTTCCACCAGCGGTCGTAGTGCACGACGTGTTCTGCGCGGGTGAGGTTGAGGCCCGTACCGGCGGCCTTCAGGGAGAGGAGGAAGACCGGTACCTCGCCGTTCTGGAAGCGGGCGACCATCGCCTCGCGCTCGGCGACCGGCGTCCCGCCGTGCAGGAACTGGGTCCGCACGCCCCGTGCCGCGAGGTGGGCCTCCAGGAGCCTGGCCATCCCCACGTACTGGGTGAAGACCAGGGTGCAGGCGCCCTCGGCGAGGATCGTGTCGAGCAGTTCGTCGAGCAGCTCCAGCTTGCCCGAACGCCCCTCGATCCTCGGCCGTTCCTCCTTGAGGTACTGCGCCGGATGGTTGCAGATCTGCTTGAGACCGGTCAGCAGCTTCACGACCAGACCGCGCCGCGCCATTCCGTCGGCCTCGGCGATCGCCTCCAGGGTCTCCCGGACCACCGCCTCGTAGAGACCGGCCTGTTCCGGCGTCAGGGAGACGGTACGGTCGGTCTCCGTCTTCGGCGGCAGCTCGGGTGCGATGCCCGGGTCGGACTTGCGGCGGCGCAGCAGGAACGGCCGGACCAGCGCGGCGAGCCGCGTGGCGGCTGCCGGGTCCCGGCCGCCCTCCACGGCGGCGGCGAACCGGGTCCGGAAGGCGCCCAGGCTGCCGAGCAGCCCCGGGGTGGTCCAGTCGAGGATCGCCCACAGCTCGGAGAGGTTGTTCTCCACCGGAGTACCGGACAGCGCCACGCGCGCGCGTGCCCCGATGGTTCGCAGCTGCCTGGCCGTCGCCGAGTACGGGTTCTTGACGTGCTGGGCCTCGTCCGCGACGACGAGTCCCCAGGTCCGCGCGGCGAGTCGTGGCGCGTCGAGGCGCATGGTGCCGTACGTGGTGAGGACGAAGCCGCCGTCGGCGAGGTCCTCCAGGTCACGAGTGGCGCCGTGGAAGCGGCGCACCGGCGTACCGGGTGCGAACTTCTCGATCTCCCGCTGCCAGTTGCCCATGAGCGAGGTCGGACAGACGACGA
The DNA here is from genome assembly GCF_014656215.1 of Streptomyces zaomyceticus. Classification (GTDB taxonomy): domain Bacteria; phylum Actinomycetota; class Actinomycetes; order Streptomycetales; family Streptomycetaceae; genus Streptomyces; species Streptomyces zaomyceticus. The sequence goes on from NZ_BNBZ01000022.1 coordinate 36,730, forward strand.
GGGTGGGCCCCGCCGAGGCCGGGTCGGCCTGGCGGTGGAGATGCAGGGCGATGACCGTGATCGTCTTGCCGAGCCCCATGTCGTCGGCGAGGCAGCCACCGAGGCCGAGGGAGGTCATCCGATGCAGCCAGTCGAGACCGCGCAGCTGGTAGTCGCGCAGGGTGGCGGTGAGCGCCGGGGGCTGGGAGACCTCCGGCCGGCCCCCCTCGGGATCGGCGAGCCGCTCGCGCAGCCGCTCCAGCCAGCCGCTCGCCGCCACCTCGACGGTGTGGCCGCCGATCTCCGCGGTGCCGGTGAGGACGGCCGAAAGGGCGTCCACCGGAGTCACCTTGTGGTCCCGGTGGGAACGGGCCCTGCGTACCTCGGCCGGGTCGACGAGCACCCAACGGTCGCGCAGGCGCACGAGGGGCCGCCCGGCCTCGGCGAGCCGGTCGAGCTCGGCGCGGGTCAGCTCGTGGTCGCCGACGGCGAAACGCCAGTTGAAGCCGAGCAGGGCGTCGGCGGAGAGGAAGGAGGGGAGCCCGGAGGAGCGGTTCTCCTCGGCCTCCTGGGAACCGTCGGCCCCCGCGAAGTCCCCGGCCCCTCCCATGCGAGAGGCCGCTCCGAGTCCCTCGGGATTCTCGAATTCCCCGGTGGTTCCCCGCTGTTCGTCCGCCCCTCCGCCCACCGGCCCGATCACCGCGCTCGCGGTCATCCGGTCGGCGAGCTCGCGCGGCCAGTGGATCTGGACACCGGTCGCGCCCAGGGCCTGTCCCGCCGCGCCGAGCAGCTCCGCGACCTCCTCGTCGGCGAGTTCGACCGTGTCGGGGACGGCCGCCGTGAGGAGCGGGGCCAGCGGAGGCCAGGCACGAGCGGCGCGCCGGAGGGCGAGGAGGACGTCCATCCGGGCCCGGGGACCGAACGCGGCTCCGGTTCGGCCGGAGCCCGCCCACACCTCCGCGGCGTCCGCGACCAGGGTCGGGTCGGCGACGCCGTGCAGCTGCAGCACCGCACGGAAGGCGGGTGCCTCCTCCGACTCGGCGGTGAAGCCGGGAAGTTCGAGGCGGAGCGAGAGACGTACACCGGCGTCGTGCACCGCGGCCACGTCGGCGGCCCACGCCCGGTGCTCGGGAATCGTCCGCGGCGCGTCGGCGGCGAAGGCCGGCCCGTCGGCGGCGAGGGGAGCCGCCGGGGTACGGGGCAGGGTGTCCGCGACGGCGTCGGCGAAGGCGCGGAGCAGCGCCTCCGGTTCGGGCAGGAGCGGCGGCTCGTCCGACGACAACGGTACGGCGTGGGCGGTGGGCGGCATCGACGCGGCGAGCGCCCGCAGTTCGGCCAGCTCGGCGGGGCCGAGAGGGGCGGCCCGCCAGGCATCGACGTCGCCGGGGCTGAGACCCGGCAGGAGCAGGCCGCGTGAGACGAGGTCGAGGGCGAGGAGCGAGGCGGCACCCCAGAAGGCGCTCGCGGGTGACGCGGTGTCGGAGAAGCGGGCGCGGGCGAGCAGCGGCAGGGAGTCCCGTACGGAGAGGGTGAGCGCGGGAACGGTCACCGGCCGGAGACTCCCGGCGTCCACGACCGTGATGTCGACGCGAGGGGAAGGAAGGCCCGGGGTGGTGTCCGGGGCGGCACCCGGCGCGCCCGGCGTCGCGTCCGGCGCGTCCGGGTCGTGTGCGGTGCCGAGCGTGTCCGACAGGTCGTCACCTTCCGGTGACCAGAAGGCGATCCGGCCCGCGCGGGGTGGATCCGCGGGAAGGAAGACGGCGGAGAGGCGGGTGAGTGCGTGGGAGAGTTCCCGAGCGGGTTCGCGGGCGGAATCATCGGGTCCGTGCGACAGCGACAACGCATTCCTCAAATTTGACTACCTGAAGTCCGAGCGGCCGAGGGTACCTGACGCGAAACGGTGACGTCGCACTCGCCTCGCGTGATCCACACCACAGGGCCGCAGTGGTGGGGATCTCCCTACCCCCGGCCCCCGGCGCACCCCCGCCCGAGGGCGGGTGGTGACGTCATGGCTCCGGAGAGCCGGGAATCCGTACGTTCTCGGTAGGCGCCCACAGGCCGTACGAGCACGGAATCCGCACGAGTCGCCGCCGCCTCCCGACCGACAGAAACCGGAGCCCGCCATGTCCCAGGCCACCATCCTGCCCCCGGCCGCCGCCCCCGCCCCGGCGCCCGGCCGCGCCAGGGGCGGCAGCGAGTTCACCCCGCTCCTGCGGACCGTCAGGGAACAGGGCCTCCTGGAACACCGCCCCGGCTGGTACGCCAGAGGCATCGCGGTCAACATCCTCGGCATCGCCGCCGTGGTGGCCGGGATCGCCCTGATCGGTCCCTCCTGGTGGGCCCTCCCGCTGGCCCTGCCCCTCGCGCTGCTCTCGGCCCGGGTCGCCTTCGTCGCCCACGACGCCGGTCATGCCCAGATCACCGCGAACCGGAAGATCAGCCGGATCGTCCAGCTCGTCCACGCCAACCTCCTGCTCGGCATGAGCCGGGAGTGGTGGAACGACAAGCACAACCGCCACCACGCCCACCCCAACCACCTCGACAAGGACCCGGACGTCGCCGCCGACATCCTCGTCTTCGCGGAGCACCAGACCACCGGCCGCAAGGGGCTGCGCGGATTCCTCACCCGCCACCAGGCCTGGCTGTTCTTCCCGCTGACGACCCTGGAAGGCATCGCGCTCAAGGTGTACGGGGTCCGGTCCCTGCTGGCGAAGGACGGCCCCTGCCGCACCCGGCGCGAGCGGCTCGTCGAAGGCGCGCTGCTCCTCACCCACTTCGCCGGCTACGCGGCCCTGCTGTTCACCCTCCTCACCCCGGTCCAGGCCCTCGTCTTCGCCCTCGCCCACCAGATGCTGTTCGGCGTGCACCTGGGCATGGCCTTCGCCCCCAACCACAAGGGCATGGAACGGCCCGACGAACACGTGGACGGTGACAACTGGGGCCACCTGCGGCGCCAGGTGCTCACCTCCCGCAACATCCGGGGCGGCGCGCTGACCGACTGGTTCCTCGGCGGCCTCAACTACCAGGTCGAGCACCACCTCTTCCCGAGCATGCCGCGCCCCCATCTGCGCCTCGCCCAGCCGGCCGTCCGGGCCCACTGCGCCGCGCTCGGCGTCCCGTACACCGAGACCGGCTTCGTGGACTCGTACCGCCAGGCCCTCGGTCATCTCCACGAGGTGGGCGCGCCGCTGCGTTCCGAGTGGGCGGAGTAGGGTCGGGGCGGTCACGCACGGTGTGATCATCGGTTCGGCGGTCGTCCGCCGAACCGCCGGCGGGCGGCGCCCCGCCCGCCGGAGAGCGGAGAAGGGGAGGTCCTCGCCATGAGCGACGGCACGGTCACCACGGTCAGCAGCAACGGCACGTACACGTTCACCAAGCCCAACCGGGAGGGCATCACGCTCCTCGCCGGGCTCGGCGTGGAGGGCGACGTCCACGCGGGCGTAACGGTGAAGCACCGCTCCCGTGTCGCCCAGGACCCGACCCAGCCCAACCTGCGCCAGGTCCACCTCATCCACGCCGAGCTCTTCGACGACGTCGCGGGCGCCGGCTTCGACGTCGCCCCGGGCGACCTCGGCGAGAACGTCACCACCCGGGGGATCGACCTCCTCGGTCTGCCCACCGGCACCCGTCTGCACCTCGGCGCCGAGGCCGTCGTCGAGGTCACCGGGCTGCGCAACCCGTGCGCCCAGATCGACGCCTTCCGGCACGGACTGCTCAAGCAGGTCCTCGGCCGTGACGAGAACGGCGAGATCGTACGCAAGGCGGGGATCATGGGGATCGTCCTGAGCGGCGGGGAGGTGCGGCCCGGCGACCCGATCCGCGCCGAGCTCCCCGAGGGCCCGCACCGCCCGCTGGAAAGGGTCTGACCGAGACAGCGGTGCCCTTCGGGGCGGGGCGGGGCGGGGCAGGGCAGCGCGGGGCCGGTCGGGACGAAGCGGCCCGGAGGCCGGGTGGGGCCGGCCGGGACGAAGCGGCCCGGAGGCCGGGTGGGGCCGGCCGGGACGGTGCGGCCCGGGGCAGGAGCCTGTCGGAGCCCCGGCCTATTCCACGAGCGCGCAGGAGTTGACCACGTCACCGCTCGAGGGCCGCGCGATCGTACGGTCCGCCGGCGGCCTCGTACCGTCCTCGACCCAGCGCGTCAGCGCGTCGAACGCGGAGCGGTAGCACGGCAGGATCGGACGCAACCGGTCGGGATACGTGTCGTACAGCCCGTCGGTGTGCGTCCCGTCCTGCACCGTGTAGTAGCGGTGCAGCGCACCCCGCCCCCGCGCGTCGATCATCCGCTCGTACACGTCCGAGTCCGTGGCGATGGGCAGCAGGGTGTCCAGGTCGCCGTGGAGCGTGATGAGCGGCTTGCCGATCCGCCCGGTGAGCGCGATCTTCGCGACCGCGCGGTGGACGGACGCCGGCCGGGAGGCGTAGTCGTAGGAGGCGTCCGAGGCGCAGGGGGCGAAGATCTGCTCCACGGTCCCGCCGGCGGTGGTGCCGGGGCAGGCCGGATCGTACGAGGGGTCGAACTCGGCCCGGAAGATCTTCTGCGTCAGCCCCCAGTAGGCCTTCTCGTGGTACGGCCACAGGAAGCGCGAACCGGGCGCGAAGCCCGCCCCGATCAAGTCCTCGTCGGAGGCCCGCCCGAGTGATCTGGCCACGGTCACGGGCAGGCTCGTCAGGAGGTTGGGGCCGCGAGTGGTCCACAGCACGCCCTCCCAGTCGACCCCGCCGTCGTACAGCTCCGGCCGGTTCTCCAGCTGCCAGCGCGTCAGATAGCCGCCGTTGGAGATGCCCGTCATGTACGTGGAATCCGGGGACCGGCCGTAACGCTGCCGCACGGCCTTCTTGGCGGCCAGTGTCAGCTCGGTCACCCGTCGGTTCCACTCGGCGACCGCGTCGCCCGGACCCCGTCCGTCGGTGAAGAAGTCCGGCCCCGTGTTGCCCTTGTCGGTGGCCGCGTAGGCGAAGCCCCGGGCGAGGACCTGGTCGGAGACGAGCGCGTCCGTGGAGTACTGCCGCCGGGTACCGGGCGCGCCGGTGACGACCAGCCCGCCGTTCCAGCGGTCGGGGAGCCGGATGACGAACTGCGCGTCGTGAGCCCAGCCGTGGGTGGCGTTCAGCCGGGAGTCGTCGGGGAAGTAGCCGTCGATCTGGACGCCCGGCACGCCCGAGGGGTTACGGGTCCCCAGGGCGGCGAGCCCGGCCTGGTCCGCCGTGTCGGTGTAGGGCGTGCCGGCCAGCCCGGCGGTCGTCAGATCGGTGAGACAGGCGGACTGCTGGTGCTCGGCGCCGGGGACCCGGAGCCGGTCCTGCCGCGCGCAGTGCGCGGTGGCGGGCTCCTCCGCCCCGGCGGGGCTCGCGGGGGCGAGGACGGTGACCCCCGTCAGAAGCGCGGCGAGCAGGGAGACGCCTGGGAACAGGCGCATGGTGGACCTCCGGTGGGACGACGGAAAGGGTGGGGCGCCACATCGTGCGGCGCGTCCCACCCGCCGGGCCATGTCCTGGGACCACATCTCGTTCCGTCGGCCTATGGGGGGCGCGGGATCGAGGCGGGGCCACCCAAGCCGTGGTCGGAGGCCTCCGACGCACTCATTACGCTGCGGGAGTGGACATTCCGTCGGCGGACGAGATACGCGCGATGCACCTGAGGCACGCACCGAATGAAGAGGCCTTCGAGCTCGTCTTCACCCACTGCGAGATCGTGTGGAAGGTGGCCGAGCGGCTGATCTCACGGGTCGGCTCGGACGTCGACGTGGACCTCGTGCGTGCGGGCTGTCTGCTGCACGACATCGGGGTGTACCGCCTCTTCGACTCCGAAGGGCGGCTGGACGGCCGGAACTACATTCGCCATGGGCTGCTGGGGCACGAGATCCTCACGGCCGAGGGACTGCCGGAGGTGGTGTGCCGGTTCTCCTCGTGCCACACCGGGGTCGGACTGACCAAGGAGGACGTGGTCCGCCAGGGTCTGCCGCTGCCTCCCGCCGACTACGTGGCGATCACACGGGAGGAACGGCTGGTGATGTACGCGGACAAGTTCCACAGCAAGAGCACCCCGCCGAGGTTCCTCTCACCGGACACCTATGCCCGGTCCGTGAGCCGGTTCGGCCAGGACAAGGTCGTGGCGTTCGGGGCGCTCCGCACGATGTTCGGAGACCCGGAGCTCGACGAGCTCGCCGCCCTGTACGGCCACGCCCTGACCTGACGGCTCGCGTGCTCCTCGGGGTGGGCGAACGGTTCGACGGGGGAGGAGCCGTACGCGCGGCTCGGCAGGGGCAGGGGCAGGGGCAGGGGCAGGGCCCGGGGTCCTGAGTCCGCCTCGGCCCGCCGTGACAGGCGGCCCGTCTGTCACGGCGGCCGTCACCGCGGACCTACGATCCGGGGGCCCGCCGTCAGGGCGACCCCACGTGCACCGCGCCACCCGTCAGGACGGGCGCACGGCCATCGCGTCGAGGGATTCGAGGAGCGCGGGAAGCCGGGGCCCCCGTGTCACGGGCAGTACCTCGCGCGGCAGCTCGTCGAGAAGGATGAACGCCATGTCGTCGGCCCTGGCCACGAAGGACCAGCCGGGGCCGTCCGCGCGGAGCATCCGCGTACCGGCGTCCGCACCCGGGGCGGACCGCACCCGGCCCACCGGCGGTGGGTCTTCCAGATAGCCGCGCAGCTCGTCCAGGGCCCTCCTGACCCCGGAGGACGGACCGCTGCCACTGGGTGCGGCCCCGGCGGCCGCGGCCCCGGTAACGGGGGCGGCCGGTCCCGCCGGGGCCGGGTCGTCGTCGCTCACCCGGGCGCGCCAGGCCGCCCACTGCAGGGCCACCTCGTCGGCGCCGAGGCGTCGCTGGGCAGGTCCCCACTCCTTGCCGGAGGGCGGGACGAGCGGGGCGGGGTCACCCTCCTCCGGCGCGGGATCGTGCGGGGCCGGTACGCCCGGGGCGCGGCTTCGCACCGCCAGCGGCCAGCCCGGCAAGCCCGCCACCACCGTGCTTTCGTCGGGGGAGAGGTCATAGGCCATGCCGCAGTCCCAGGAGGAGATGGCCACCGCGACAAGCGAGACGTCGTCGACGACGACCGTCCAGCGTGCCCCGAGACCGTCCTGGCCGAACACGAGCCCGTACCCCTCCGCGTACGGCTGCAGCCCCAGCGTCGCGCAGGCCGCCGGGTAGTCGTCGCCGAGCACGCTCGGGAAACGCGCGGGTGTCAGCAGTGCCGCGGTCAGTACGAACAGGGCGTCGGCGTCGCCGACGGCCTCGGCCTCGGCGATCGGGTCCGTCCCAGCCACGCGTGCCTCCCCATCTGGTTGTCGGCGCACCTTAACCAGTGAGTAGGGAGACCTGTCCAGAGGTGGGCGCCGTGACCTGCATCGCCGCAGGGGTCGCCCCGTCCCTGGATGCGGGCGCCGCCCAGGACCGGGCGCCGAAGGCGGCCGCGATACCGGCCGCCATGACAAGCAGCGAACAGAATTCCGGTTGCATTCCTGCGAGTGTTCGAATGAGAGATGGGTGTGCGAATTGATGCTGTTCGCGCTGGGTGCGAACAGTTCCCTGTCGTGTGTGACGAGTCCGCAACAGAGCCTTTGAGCGGGGGAGTCGAGGAGAGCTCCCGCGGGTAGCGTTGGCCCGGCAGGGGGAACGGCCTACCTTTTCTCGGGGGGAATCCATGGACAGACGGGTCACGGGAGGGTTGGTCGCACTGTGCGCGCCGCTCTTCGCTTTGGCCGGCAATGTGGTGACGGCGAAAATCGACCCGTCGCCGATCGTCTGGTACGCGCTCATCGGTGTATGTGTCATAGCCGCAACGCCGATCGCCGTCCAGGTCTACCGGGACATGTCTCCGGCAGGCACGCCTGCCGCGCCGCCCGCAGGTGGGGCGGCATCGCCGACAGGTGTCCAGCCCGGAGAATTCGTGGTCTTCGACGGAGGCCGCACCGGGGATTCGGGATCCGCCATCGCGTGGATTCTGGGCTGCGGATTCGTCGGGTTCTTCGTCGGGGTGATGCTGTTCATCAAGCGTTCCGATAAGATCTTCGGCCCGGCGAACAAGCCGAGCGTGTTCGATGAGGATCCCGTACCCGTACTGGTCGGCATCGCGCTCTACGCCGTCGGGGTCCTGATCGGCGCGCTGGTCATCTGGCGTGGAAAATGGCGAGGATCTCTTTCCATTTCACGCTCTCAGGTCGTCCTGACGGGAAGCCGGAGTCAGACTGTTCTGAATCGAAGTGATTTCTCCTCCGTGGAGGTTCTGAAATTCTTCATGAAGGGCTACTTTCTTGTGGCGAAGGTGCAGCCCGACTCGCCTCTCCTGACGGTCCCTCCGACCAGGTCCATGTACGACCCGAAGCGTCAGGTCATCGTCATCTGCCAGCTCGCTCCCATGAATGCCGCACCTCACGCGGTGCGCGCCGCCTTGGCCCAATGAGCAGGCACCCGCGGCCTCGCGCCGCCCGTCCGCGGCGCTACTCGCCGGTCGCCTCGTCGGCGGGACTCGGGGTCCGGCGCTCCTCCCGGAGTCCGAGCAGCGAGCGGGCCACCGCGCTCGGCGACTCGTTCCGTTCCCGGGCGAGAGTGAGGACGGCCCGGCAGGCCAGCTCGTTGACCCCGAACGACAGCATGCCCGGGGAGACCCGGCTCGCCGCCTCCTCGGCCCGCGCCGGGTCGCCCTCGGCGCAGGCGGCCACGTACTCCGCCGCGGCCTCGAAGAGATTGTGCCCCTGCCGGGGCCGCGGTGGCGCCGGTGCGGCGGTCTCGGACGCCCGTCGGGCCGAGGGAAGAAGCCTGCGCAGTCTTTCCGGTACCCGTGCCACGTCCCACCGCCTTTTCCCGGGCAGGACTGCCCGGCATGTCCACGGTAAGCAGTGAAGTGCCGGGAAAGAAGAGCGCGTTGGCATCTGTGATGACGAGGTGGCGGGGTGAGGAAGTGAGGGGTGAGGGGGCGACGCGATGACGGCGAGGCTGAAGTCGAGCTCGAGTGTCACCCTGAGGTAGAGGTCGAGAGACCGCTCGGTCCTGAGTCGGCGGCTCAGCCAGATGCCGCAGGCTGGGCGGCGGTCTGCCCTTCCGTCTTCCCTTCGGCACGGAAGCCGATGTCGGCTTCGACGTCGGCCTCGGCGTCCGCTTCGGTGTCCGCTTCGGTGTCGACGAGCGGACGGTCCGGCGCCGCGTCGCCGGGGCGCGCGGCCGGATCCCGTACCGGCACGCTCGTCGGCGTTTCGGGACCGCGCGGGACTCATCCCTCCCGTACGGCGACGGCCAGGTAGCGCGTCTCCTCGTCGACATAGCTGACGAGCCGCCAGCCGGCCTCGGCGAGCACCGGGCGCAGCCGGGGCTCGGCACGGAGGTCGTCCGGGGTGATCTGCCGACCGTGGCGGGCCGCGAGCGCGGCGCGGCCGATCGGGTGGAAGAGCGCGAGCCTGCCCCCGGGACGGACGACACGGGCGAGTTCACGCAGGCCGGCGGCGGGGTCCGCGAGGTGCGAGACGAGCCCCGCGCCGAAGACGGCGTCGAGCGCGCCGTCGCGCACCGGCAGACGCCCGACGTCGGTGAGCAGCAGCGCGGCGGTGCCGTCGACTCCGCCGCGACCGGCGGCGGTGGCCCGTTCGAGCATCTCGGGCGTGAGATCGGCGCCGAGTACGGTGCCGGTGGGTCCGACGGCGCCGCGGAGCGGCGGGAGGGCCCGCCCGGTCCCGCAGCCCGCGTCGAGCACCGCGTCGCCCGGGCGCAGACCGAGTTCGTTCACCGCGGCCGCGTACGCGGGACCGTCGTCGGGGAACCGGCTGTCCCACCCGGCGGCTCGAACGCCGAAGAACTCTCGGACGTGTGTGGGGTCATCGCTCATGCACCCATGATCCCGTACCCGGAGGGGTGAACGTTCTGAGTACACGTTCGAGTCCGGCGCGATCGTTCGGGATCATCTCTCTGTCATATTCCATCAGCTTTCGAAATGCGCCCCTGATGCGCCCCCCGATGCGCACTAGCGTCCCTGAGCCATGGGACACCTGGACCACGCCACCTTCGGCTGGCTGACACCTGCACTGTCGTACGCGATGGCCTGCGTCGGCGCGGCCCTCGGGCTCCGCTGCACCGTACGGGCGCTCGACGCGACCGGCCGCTCGCGCCGCAACTGGCTCCTCACGGCGGCCTCCGCGATCGGCACCGGCATCTGGACGATGCACTTCGTGGCGATGCTCGGCTTCGGCGTGACCGGCACCGACATCCGTTTCGACGTTCCGCTCACCATCCTCAGCCTCGTCGTCGCCATGGCCGTCGTCGGCGTCGGTGTCTTCGCCGTCGGCTACGGACGTGACCGCGTCCGCTCGCTCCTGGTCGGCGGGCTCACCACGGGAGTCGGTGTGGCGAGCATGCACTACCTGGGCATGGCCGCCCTCCGGCTCCACGGCGACGTCCGGTTCGACCCCCTGCTGGTCGGTGTCTCGGTGCTCATCGCCGTCGTCGCCGCCACCGCGGCCCTCTGGGCGGCCCTCAACATCCACTCACCCGCGGCCGTGGCCGTGGCCTCGCTCGTGATGGGCGCGGCCGTCAGCAGCATGCACTACACGGGCATGTTCGCGGTGCGCGTGGACGTGGTCCCCTCCGGCGCGAGCCTCCCCGGCGCCACCGTCATGCAGTTCATCTTCCCGCTCGCGGTCGGCCTCGGCTCCTACCTCTTCATCACCTCCGCGTTCGTGGCCCTCTCCCCGACGGCGAAGGAGCGGGCCGCGTACGCCTCGGCGGGTCGCCTCACCGAGCCCGACGACCGGGCGGTGGACGTCGCACCGCCCGGCTTCCGCGCCGCTCAGACCGCTCGTACGCCCGCGAACTGACCCGCACTCCGCCCGCCTCACCACCCCTCTCGCTTCACCATCGGTCTCGCTTCACCACCCTCTTGCCCCACCACCCGTCGCGCAGGACCCACCGCACCAGAGACAGCCGCAGCCGGAACGAGGAGGCCATGCGAACTCCCCGCAAGACCAAGGACGCCGAGGCGACACCGCCGCCGTCGGCGGCCGCGCGCGGGCGGCGCGCACACGCCGGGCCGCCCGCCGACGAGCAGGGGGAGCCCACCCCCGAGGCGCCCACGACCGCAGGACACGCGGCCACCAGCCACGCCGCCACCAGCCACGCGGCGGGAGGCGCAGCGACCGCCCCGGCCGCTGGGTCCTCCGTGCGTGCCGCCTCGATCCCCGACGCCCGCCTCCCCGCCGGCCCCTCCCGTCACGGCCTGCGCCCCCGTACCGTCCGCGCAAAGATCGTCTCGCTTCTGATGGTCCCCGTCGTCTCGCTGCTCGCGCTCTGGGGATTCGCCACCGTCACCACCGCCCAGGACGTCGCCCGGCTCCGCCAGCTCCAGCGCGTCGACGCCGAGATCCGTGAGCCCGTGACGGCCGCCCTCGCCGCCCTCCAGGCCGAACGGCGCGCTGCCGTACGCCAGGTGGCCGCCCCCGGCGCCGGCCGGTCGGCCGAGCTGAGGGACCGGATACGGCGCACGGACGAGGCCGTCGACCGCCTCCGCCTGAACGCCACGCACACCGTCGGCGACACCGGAGACCTGCCGGGGGACGTCGGCGAGCGCGTGAGCGCGTTCGTCGGCAAGGTCGAGGGCCTGGCCGAGCTCCGCACCGCGGCCACCGACGGACGGGCCGACTGGGACCAGGTCTACGAGGAGTACACCGCGGTGGTCTCCGCCGCCTTCGCCGTCGGCGGCGCCCTCACCGGGATCCAGGACACCCGGCAGGGGTCCGACGCGCGCGTACTCCTGGAATTCGGCAGGGCCGGGGAGATGCTGTCCCGTGAGGACGCCCTCCTCACCTCCGCCCACCTCACCGGCCGCTTCACCGCGGACCGGCTCCGCGTCTTCACCGGCGCCGTCGAGACCCGGCGCACCCTCACCGCCTCCGCCACGGTCGACCTGCCCACCGCCGAACGCGCCGCGTGGACCCGCCTCACCGCCGCCGGAGACCACAGCCGGCTCATCCGGGCCGAGGACCGGATCACCGCCGCGAGCAGCGGCCGCCCCGCCGCCCAGGTGGTCACCTCCGCGGACTGGGACGACACCCTCGCCGCCGTACGCAACGGACTCACCGCGATCGAGACCGACGCGCGCACCGCCGCGGCCGACCGGGCCGACCCCTTCGCCGGCGGAGTCCTCACGGCGGGCGGCGCGGCGGTGGTCCTCGGCCTCGCGGCCGTCGCCGCCTCCCTCCTCATCTCGGTACGGATCGGCCGCGGGCTCGTCGTCGAGCTCGTCAGCCTCCGCAACACCGCCCTCGGTATCGCCCGGGGGAAACTTCCCGCCGCCATGCGCAGGCTCCGCGCCGGGGAGGAGATCGACGTCCAGGCCGAGGCCCCGCCCGGCCCCGTCTCCCAGGACGAGATCGGTCAGGTCGGCGAAGCCCTCACCACCGTCCATCGCGCGGCTCTCTCCGCCGCCGTCGAACGTGCCGAACTCGCCAGCGGCATCTCCGGCGTCTTCGTCAACCTCGCCCGCCGCAGCCAGGTCCTCGTCCACCGCCAGCTCAACCTCCTGGACAGCATGGAGCGGCGCGCCGACGACCCCAACGAACTCGGCGACCTCTTCCGGCTCGACCACCTCACCACCCGGATGCGCCGCCACGCCGAGAGCCTGATCATCCTCTCGGGCGCCGCCCCCGGCCGCGCCTGGCGGATGCCCGTCCCCCTCACCAACGTCGTCCGCGCCGCCGTCTCCGAAATCGAGGACTACGCGCGCGTGGAGGTACGACGGCTCCCCGAGACCGCCGTCGTCGGCGGCGCCGTCGCCGACCTCACCCACCTCCTGGCCGAACTCATCGAGAACGCAGCCCAGTTCTCCCCGCCCCACACCAAGGTGCGCGTCAGCGGCGAACCCGTCGGGAACGGATACGCCCTGGAGATCGAGGACCGGGGGCTCGGCATGGGCCGGGAGACCCTCGCCGACGCCAACGCCCGCATCGCCCAGTCGGAGGCCCTCGACCTCTTCGACAGCGACCGGCTCGGCCTCTTCGTGGTCAGCAGACTCTCCTCCCGCCACGACATCAAGGTCCAGCTGCGGACCTCCCCCTACGGCGGCACCACGGCCGTCGTCCTGCTTCCGACCGAGCTCCTCCAGGGCGCGCTGCCACCGGGCCGCGCCCGCTCGGCGAGCGGCCACGGACCCGACACGCCGCACGCCGGACCCCCGCGTGCGAGCGATCCCCGTACCCCCGCCCCGGGCGCGGGCCACCTGGGTACGAATGAGCGGCGGAGCCACGACGGTCACACCACGGGCGACCACTTCGGTCCCCAACGGCTCGGCTCCGACCGGCGTACGGACGACGCGCGCGCTGCCCGCGAACGCGAGGAGGCGCACCGCGCCGAAGCCCGCCGCTTCGGCCGCCCGCAGATGGCCCGCCCCCCGGCGGGGGCCACTCCGCCCGCCTCCGCAGGCCCCACCGTGACGGGCGGCACCCCTGCGGGCCCCGCGATCACGGGAGGCGCCCCCGCGGGGCCCGTCCCGGCACCCCGTGGGAGCTCCCCGAAGCCACCGGCCGGCACCGGGCCCGGATTTCCGCCCGCGGAAGCGGGCGGCGGCCCCAGGCCACCGGTCCCGCCGGCCTCGCGCCCCCAGTCCCTGACGCGCCCGACGGTCGTGCCCGCGCTCACGCCGCCCCCGGAGTCGGGACCCCCGCCGGCCGGGGTGACCGAACTGCGCCGCCGCGGTCCCTCCGTACCCGCGCCGACCCGGGAACAGCGGCCCGGAACGCCCACCGGTCCCGCCGGGCACGGCGACCCCGAGGGGGAACTGCCCCGGCGCGTACGGCAGGCGAGCCTCGTTCCGCAGCTGCGTGAGGCACCCGCGCCGGCACCGGTGTTCGTACCGACCACACCGGGCGCGGACGCCCGCACCCCCGAGGTGGTACGGGACCGGATGTCGGCCTACCGGGACGGCTGGCAGCGGGGCGGCGGCGCGGCGCCGGGCAGCAGGCGCCCCCTCGGAACCGGCACCGGAACAGGAACCGGCACTGGAACAGGAACCGGTCCTGGTACCAGGACCGGCACTCATGGTGCGGCCACCGGCCACGACCTCGGCCACGGCACGAATCCCCTCGACGACCCCCCTTCCGAAGGAGACCACGCATGATCGACCACGAGAGGATCTCTCACCACCGATCCGGCGAGCTCGACTGGCTCCTCGACGACCTCGCCATGCGGGTCCGGGAGGTCCGCCACACCGTGGTGCTCTCCAACGACGGACTCGCCGTCGGGGCCTCCAACGGACTCAGCCGCGAGGACGCCGAACACCTGGCCGCGATCGCCTCCGGGTTCAACAGCCTGGCCAAGGGTGCGGGGCGCCAGTTCCACACCGGCGGCGTCCGCCAGACCATGGTCGAGATGGACGACGGCTTCCTCTTCGTCGCCGCCGCCGGTGACGGTTCCTGCCTCGCCGTCCTCAGCTCCGTGAGCGCCGACATCGGCCTCATCGCGTACGAGATGGCCCGCCTCGTGAAGCGCGTCGGCGAGCACCTGCACACCCCGCCGCGGCTCACGGTGACCCCGCCGGCCGTCGGCTGAGCCGGAGACACCCATGAACGAGGACAGCGCCGGCGGCGGTCCGTCCGTACCGGGCAGTCAGTGGTACGACGCCGATGCCGGACCGCTCGTACGCCCGTACGCGATGACCGGTGGACGGACCAAGCCGGGGCCCAGCAACGTACGGTTCGACCTCATCGCCCTCGTCGTCGTGGACGACGACCCGCCCGGACCGGCCGAGGAGTCCCTCCTCGGCCCCGAGCACCGGTCCCTGCTCGCCCTGTGCCGGGCCGAGACCCAGTCGGTGGCCGAACTCTCCGCCGACGCCGACCTGCCCGTCGGCGTCGTCCGGGTCCTCCTCGGCGACCTCCTCGAATCGGGCTTCGTGCGCGTCAGCCGGCCCGTACCGCCCGCACAGCTCCCCGACGAAAGAATCCTGAGGGAAGTAATCGATGGCCTACGAGCGCTCTGAGAGCACCGGCGCGGAGGACGGCGCGGACACCACCGCCCTCGCCCTGAAGATCCTTGTCGCCGGTGGGTTCGGTGTGGGCAAGACCACCCTCGTCGGCGCGGTCAGCGAGATCCGGCCGCTCCGCACGGAGGAACAGCTCAGCCGTGCCGGGGAGCTCGTCGACGACACGGGGGGAGTCGACCAGAAGACGACCACGACCGTCGCCATGGACTTCGGCCGCATCACGATCCGGTCCGGTCTCTCCCTCTACCTCTTCGGGACCCCCGGCCAGGACCGGTTCTGGTTCCTGTGGGACGAACTGTCCCAGGGCGCCCTGGGGGCCGTCGTCCTCGCCGACACGCGGCGGCTCGAGGACTGCTTCCCGGCGGTGGACTACTTCGAGCACCGGAAGATCCCCTTCGTGGTCGCCGTGAACTGCTTCACGGGCGCGCGCACGTACGGCGCGGCCGACGTCTCCCGCGCGCTGGACCTGGACCGGGGCACCCCCGTGGTGCTGTGCGACGCACGTGACCGCGATTCCGGCAAGGAGGTGCTCATCCGCCTGGTCGAGTACGCGGGCCGGATGCACACCGCCCGGCTCCTGGACACCGTCGGCTGAGTCGCCGGGGTGCGGCTAGTGGATCCTGTGCTCCGTCCAGAACGGGCCGAGGTCGTGGGGCGCCGCCGCCTGTGCCGCGCGCTTGAACTCCGCGGTGGTGGCGACGCCCAGCCAGTGGTCCCGCACGTAGCCGCGCAACATGCCCGCCATCGCCGGGCCGCCCAGGACACGCTCCAGGTCGTGCAGGGCGCAGGAACCGCGCCTGTAGACGACCTGGCCGTACTCCGAGCGGTGGCCCTCGGCGAAGTAGGCCATGGACCGGGTGACGGCGGCCGTGTCGCTGGGCCACTCACCGTGGTCGTCCCAGCAGGTGCTGGTGTCCTCCCGGTAGTACAGCTCCGTCGCGTACTGGGCGAAGGACTCGTCGAGCCAGGGCGAGGCGAACTGGTCGTTGCCGACGATCCCGTAGAACCACTGGTGGGCGATCTCGTGGACGACGGCGGATCCCTCCGGTTCGGTCCACAGCAGGACCAGGCCCGGGAACTCCATGCTGCCGAAGTCGTCGAGGTTGTCGCTCATGACGAGGTCCAGCTCGCCGTACGGGTACCGCCCGAACCGCTTCCCGAACTCGTCGACCGAGCCGACGGCGTCCTTCAGGTCGACGGCGACCCCCTCGGGGGACGTGGCGGCGGTCCAGTACGCGTTCAGCCGGACCCCGCCGGGCGTGGTCACCGTCTTCGACCGGAAGGGTCCCGCCGCCCACGCGAAGTCCCGCACCCCGCGCGCGACACTGGTGCTGACCGTGCGGCCGGGCGCTCCCGCGCGCCGGGTGGTGGTGCCCGTCGCGGGGACGCGCAGGGCGCGGGGATGGTCGAGGACGACTCTGAAGTCACCGGTGAGGGTGTGGAAGCTCTCGCCGAAGCCGACGTCCGGATCGAGGTGCTCTCCCTGCGCGTCGCGTACGGACAGCAGGGGCAGCGCGTTGCCGAGGTAGCGGTGCGCACCGTCCTTGCCGAAACGGTGGACACGGTCGGGGACGGTGATCGAGACGTCGAACGAGATGCTCGTACGGGCCCCGTACCGCAGCGGCTCGGGCAGGTCGATCCGGAGCGCGGTGCAGTCGACGGTGAGCGGCCGCGCGGTGCCGCCGGCCACCTTGCCGACCCGGATCGGGGACGGCTTGTCCGCGGCTCCGCAGCCGTCGGTGCCGTTGCCCCAGAGCCGTAGGTCCACCGAACGCAGCGGAGCGCGATCGGCGTTGCGGAAGGACACCGTCTGGCGTCCGGTCCACCGCGAGCCGTCGTCGTCCGCGCGGAGCGTCACGTCGTACGAGGGACGGTCCGGGGTCGCCGCCCGGGGCCGGGCCGCGGAGGCTACGGGGTCTGTGGGTTCTGTTGGGTCCTGCGCCACGGCCGTCTGGGGGACGAACAGCAGCGCGGCCGCGAGGGCGGGAAGCAGCGCCCGCCAACACCTGAGCGAGGTCATGACAGGCACGCTAGAACGCCCGTGCGTCCGGACGAGTGGGTTCCGGAGCACGGGATCCGGTTCACGGGATCCGGTTTACGGGTGCGGGGGCGGCTTTGGGCAGGGTTGGGTTCAGGAGCGCGGGCGTCCAGCCGGCGGTACTCAGGACCTGTCCCGCCGATCATGGTCGTGGCTGTCGGGCATGACGCCCGGGTGAGCAGCATCCTGAACCGACAGCCGCAGCCGTTCCCACTCGGCAGCGGCCGGATCCCGGACAAGCCCTAGTCGGCGACGCCGCCCTTGGCGATCACCTTCTGGATGCGTACGCGGACGAGGAGTTCGCCCGGGACGCCGTTGCGTTCCCCGAACTCGTCCGCCCGGTCCGCGCCCATGTAGCGGGCACCGATGCGGCCGGCCCAGTGACGCAACTCCGCCGGGTCCTCGCTCAGTTCGGCTTGACCGCTGAGCGAGACGAAGGCGAACGGCGGCCTGTCGTCGTCGACACAAAGGGAGACGCGCCCGTCGCGGGCGAGGTTGCGCCCCTTCACCGTGTCCTTGCCCGTGTTGAACACGAACGAGTCGCCATCGAGGAGGAACCAGATCGGTACGACGTGCGGACTGCCGTCGTCGCGGACGGTCGCCAGCTTGCCGGTTCGGGTTCCCGCGGACACGAAGGCCCGCCACTGTTCGTCGGTCATCCTCGTCATGTCCCCATCCTGCGGCACGCGCGGGCGTGGTGCAGTGCTTGCCCTGTTCACGACAGTGCGTAAGGCTTGCGGGTGATACGGCGGACCATTGCGGCACGGGGACCACGGCGCGGCCGGGTCGACGGGGACGCACCACCCAGGGGGAGGACCACTGATGGCGTTGGACAAGGGACTGGACTGGCTTCTCGACGACCTGACCCAGCGGGTCGGATTCATACGGCACGCGCTCGTGCTGTCGAACGACGGACTGGTGACGGGCGCGAGCAGCGGGCTCGCGCGCGAGGACGCGGAGCATCTGGCGGCCGTCTCGTCAGGTCTCCACAGCCTTGCCCGAGGCTCCGGCCGGCACTTCCGGGCGGGCCGTGCACGGCAGACGATGGTGGAGTTCGACGAGGCGCTGCTCTTCGTGACGGCTGCGGGCGAGGGCAGTTGCCTGTGCGTCCTGAGTGCCGCGGAAGCGGATGTCGGCCAGGTGGCGTACGAGATGACGCTGCTCGTCAACCGTGTCGGTGAGCACCTCGGCGTGGAGGCGCGGCAGCCGGGCCGTCCGGGCGGTGGCGTGCTCTGAGGCCGTGACGCTCTGGGCTCCGGGTCTCATCGGCTCCGACGCTCATCGGCTCTGACGCTCATCGGCTCTGACGCTCTGACGTTTCGACGCCGTGGCGTTTCGGCGGACGGGGCTGTGGGCGATGGGGTGATGAGTTGTCCACAGGGCGTTGTCCACAGGTCGTGCGGGGTTCGTCACTCTGCGTTACGTTCTTGGTGGTGGGTCGAGGAGATCCGCGACACGGAGAGAACACGGACGTACGGGGGAGGGCCACGGAATGACGGTGGACCAAGGAGCGCGCACGGTGTCACCGGTGCGGGCCGCGCAGGAACTGGAACTTGGGCGCGACGAGTTCCGGCTCGCGGTCCAGCTCGGCCTGGTGAGGACCGTCCCGGCGGGAGAGCGCGGACGGAGGCGGATCGAGCGGTGTGAGCTCGACCGCCTCAAGGCCGCGCCGGACTTTCCCGTCGGTTTGCGCGAGCGAGTGAGGGCGGTCGGCACCGGCGAGGCCGCAGCACTCCTCGAGATCACACCGGAGCGGTTCACCAAGCTGGTCCGGACGGGCCACCTCAGCCCGGTGCGGTTCTCCCTGAACCGCTACCGGGCGGTGGTGTGGACGTATCTCGCGGAGGAGGTCGCCGAGTTCGGTCCCACCTGCCCGGGGCTGCTCACCGGGCGTCTGCCCCTGGAACTCCGCGAGCGCCTCGCCGCGCACGAGGACCTGAGGCCCAGGAACTGGCGGGCGCGACGGCTCGGGATGCTCCTCCGAGCCACGGACGACCCATGGGCACGGACCGCCGCCATCGCCTCGTTGCTCGACCCGGTCCACGTGGCGGAGGTGGTCGACGACCCGTACGAGCGCGCCCACCTCGACCGACTGCATCCGCCGGCGCCGCCAGGGATGCCGGTGCAGACGGCGGCGCGTGACATCGCCGAGCGGCTCACACGGGCCGACGACCCGGACGAGATCCTCTGGCACCGGGTGAGCCTGGTCATGTCCCTGGACGAGGCGCGCGCCATGGAGCCGGCTCCGTATCCCGGTGAGAAGCATGCGATCACGTCGAGGGCTGAGCCGTCGGTCGCAACGCGGGCCGGTTTCGGCGGCCGTGTGCCGCTGCCCCGACCGCCTGTGCTGACGACGGCGCCCGTACCGTCCGTGCCGCTCGCCCCGCTGGGGCCGTTCGAGCGGTCCGCACGGCCGGCGTCGGTCGTTCCGCTCGGAGCGGGCGTGGGGAGGAGGCGGCTTGAGGTCCAGGCGCCGCCACCGATGCCCCCGGCGCCACCTTCAGTGCCGGCGGCACCCGTGACGCCTTGGGTGCCCGCCACCGGTCAGGCGCCCGCGACGCCTCCCGTGTCCGTCCACCCTTCCGTACCCGTGACGCCTTCGGCGCCGGCGGGGCGTCCGGTGGCGGACGGCCGTCGACCGGGCCGCCGGGGCCGTACCAGCCTTCTCGACCGGCTGCGGCGCGGGCGGGGGGCGGGCGAGGGGCGAGTGGGGGGACGCTCCGGGGGACGAAAGCGACCGGCTGCCTGGCCCTGACGGCGACGCCTGCGACGGGGCCCCGCGGCGGTGTCGGCGTGCGTGGTGGGCGGGGTGTGGGGAGGATGGGCCCATGCTGCTCGCCCGTGTAGCGGAGGTGTCCCGGGAGGTCTCCGAGACCTCCGCGCGCTCGCGCAAGATCGGCCTCCTCGCCGAGCTGTTCGCGGAGGCCGAGCCCGAGGACAGCCCTCTCGTCATCGCCTACCTCTCGGGTCGACTGCCGCAGGGGCGGATCGGAATCGGGTGGAGCGTCCTCAAAGAGGTGGCCCCACCCGCCGTATCACCCGCCGAACAACCCGGCCTCACGATCCGGCGGGTCGACGAGGTGCTGACGGAACTCGCCGCGGTCTCCGGTACCGGCGCCCGCGCCGAGCGGACCCGGCTCGTCCACGCCCTGTTCGCGGCCGCCACCGATGAAGAACAGCGGCTCCTGCTGCGGCTGCTCTCCGGGGAGGTGCGTCAAGGGGCCCTCGACGCCGTCGCCCTGGAAGGCGTCGCCCGGGCCGCCACGGTGCCCGCCGTCGGACTGCGCCGTGCCGTCATGCTCGAAGGGTCGCTGCCGCCGGTCGCCCAGGCAGTGCTCGCCGAGGGTGCCGCCGCGCTCGACCGCTTCACCCTTCGGGTCGGCAATCCCGTGCAGCCGATGCTGGCGCACACCTCCGCCTCCGTCACCGAGGCGATCGCCGCCCTCGGGCCCTGCGTCGTCGAGGAGAAGCTCGACGGCATCCGCATCCAGGTGCATCGGCACGGTGGAGACGTCCGTGTCCACACCCGTTCGCTCGACGACATCACCGACCGGCTCCCCGAAGTGGTCGCGACCGCGCGCGCCGTTCCGGACGACGCGTTCATCCTGGACGGCGAGGTGATCGCCCTCGATCCCGACACCGGACGCCCTGTCTCCTTCCAGTCCATCGCCGCCCGGGTCGGCTCCCGCACCGACGTGGCCGGCGCACACGCCGGCCTGCCTCTCACGCCCGTCTTCTTCGACGTTCTCGCGGTCGAGGGCGAGGGGCTGATCGACCGGCCGGGCCACGACCGGCACGAGGTGCTCGCACGACTGCTCCCCGAGAGCCAGCGGGTCCGCCGTCTCGTCGTGAACGACCCGGCCGATCCCGCACAGGTCGAGGAAGCGGAGCGGTTCTTCAGCGACACGCTGGCCCGTGGGCACGAAGGCGTCCTGGTCAAGGCCCTGGACGCGCCC
Organism: Streptomyces zaomyceticus; assembly: GCF_014656215.1. Taxonomy (GTDB): domain Bacteria; phylum Actinomycetota; class Actinomycetes; order Streptomycetales; family Streptomycetaceae; genus Streptomyces; species Streptomyces zaomyceticus. The sequence goes on from NZ_BNBZ01000022.1 coordinate 57,664, forward strand.
TATGTGGCGGGGCGGCGAGGGCGCACCTGGCTGAAGGTGAAACCGGTCCACACCGTCGACCTCGTCGTCCTCGCCGTCGAGCGCGGCCACGGACGCAGGACCGGTCTCCTCTCCAACCTCCACCTCGGAGCCCGTACGGTCGACGGCGGCTTCGTCATGCTCGGAAAGACCTTCAAGGGACTCACCGACGGGATGCTGCGCTGGCAGACCGAGCGGCTCGGTGAACTCGCCGTGGAGGACGACGGATTCACCATGAGAGTACGGCCCGAACTTGTCGTCGAGATCGCCTACGACGGTCTCCAGACCTCCACGCGCTACCCGGCCGGTGTCACCCTCCGCTTCGCCCGCGTCCTGCGCCACCGTCCCGACAAGCCGGCCTCCGAGGCGGACACCGTGGAGGAGATCGTCGGCAGGGGCCGAGGGGAACCGGCGGGCCTCGCGTGACATCGTCGCGCGAGGGATGCTGGAGACATGGCACGACGAGCGTCGGCGCGATGCGCGCCAGGCGCCGGGAGCGACGGGCCCGCGAGGAGATGAGCGACGTGTACGACCTGCACATCGACACCGACGTGACCGTGCAGCTCAACGACTGCTGCCGGGAGGACGCCCAGGCCGTCTTCGACGTCCTCGACGGTGTCTACCAGGTGGAGGACATGACGGCCCCACCACAGGCGGCCACGGGGCCTTCCCCCACCGTCTGGACGGCCATCTTCGACACCGCGGGCGGACGCCGTCAGGAAGTGCGCCCCACCCACCTGACCTCCCCGGTCGGTGCCACTCTCAGCGGTGGCTACCACGCCGTCGACGAGGTCCAGAAGGTGCTCGCCGCCGGCTTCGACATCCAGTCCCTGCAGTACGTCTCCGGTGACCAGGAGACCGAGGCCCGACTGCTGCTCGCCTCCCGCTGAGCCGGAGGCACGAACTCCCCGGACGGAGCGGACGGGCGCCGTCCGGGGTTGACGTCTGCCCATGCGTCGGGACACCCCCCGCCCCGGACGGATGCCCGCCGCTCTCGGGCGGACGCCCGCCCGCCCCGGACGGATGCCCGCTCCCACCTTCCTCGGATGTGCCCGCGCGCCAGGGCGTTCGCCCGCGCGCTTGAAGGACCCCGCCGACACCCTCGGTATACACCGTGTGTAGAGTGCTGCGTCGGCCGTGATCACCGCTCTGACCAGGTGGTTTGTCGGCCGAATCGAACACAGCACCGGGGAAAGCGGGTTCCATCATGTTCCGATCCAGGCTGGGCCGACGCAGGGGGACGGCCACCGCCCTGCTCGCCGCGGCGTCGCTGATGCTGACGCTCGGCGGCTGCGGAGTCGATCCCGTCACTCCGCAGGACGCCCGGGCGGAGGGCGGAACGGACGACAAGGCGGGCGCCACGGCCCGCCGCGTCGACTGTGCCAAGGTCAAGTGCATCGCGCTGACCTTCGACGCGGGACCGGGCAAGGACACCCCCCGGCTCCTCGACATCCTCAAGGAGAAGCAGGTCCCCGCGACCTTCTTCCTGCTGGGCAGCAAGCACGTCGACCGCTATCCCCAGGTGGTGAAGCGAATAGCCGACGAGGGGCACGAGGTGGCCAACCACACCTGGACCCACCGGATCCTCACCGATCTCGACGAGTCGGAGGTGCGTGACGAACTGTCCCGCACCCAGGACGCCGTCGAGAAGATCACCGGCCGCAAGCCCACCCTCATGCGCCCGCCGCAGGGGCGCACCGACGGCACGGTCTCCGACGTCAGCAAGGACCTCGGGCTCGCCCAGATCCTGTGGAGCATCACCGCCAAGGACTACGACACCACCGACTCCGCCCTCATACAGCAGCGCGTGCTCGACCAGGCGCACGGTGACGGGATCATCCTGCTCCACGACATCTACGACGGCACGGTCCCGGCCGTCCCCCCGATCATCGACGAGCTCAAGCGGCGAGGCTTCACCTTCGTGACGGTGCCGGAGCTGCTCGCCCCCGGCAAGGCCGAACCGGGTGCCGTCTACCGTCCCGAGAGGGACTGACGAGACCTGGTGAAAACCGGGTGAGGTGACTCACACCGCCCATGCGGGCATGCTCGGAACATTCTGGAAGGAATGGCCGTTCATACCTATGTGACTGCGAAGGGGCCCGGTCCCCAAGGTCCCCCCACCAGAGGTGACCGCTCTTCGTGTCACGGCGATCGGCCCCGGTTGGAATCCCCCGTCCAACCGGGGCTTTGTCGTTCCCGGACGCCTTGCCGCACAGCGCTGGGCACCTCCCGCAGAGCCGGGGCACCCTCCAGCACGGCACGATCGAGGCGCTCGAGGGGCGCGCGCTCCGGCGCGTTCGACCCGTTCGAGTGAGGCGCGGCATGGGGGCCCCGCCCTCGGGCAGTGATCATCCCGAGCCGCCGAGTCGATCACTCGCCGGCCGTCCGACCAGGGACGATCGAACGGGGACCTCATGCTTCGCATCACCGCGCGCACGCGCCACGCCCTCCTTGCCGCGGCCGCCGCGCTCCTGCTGTCCGGTTGCGCGACGGTCGGACCCGGACCGTCCGAAGCATCCGGCCTCCCTTCCGGTGCGGCGGCCCAGGACGCGCTCCTCAAGGCCGCCGAGCACCGGCTCGTCGTGGACTGTCTGAAGGGCCAGGGCCTCTCGCTGACGTCCAGGCCCCGCGCCCCGGACGACGACCGCACCCTCCGGGCGGCGCTCTTCGGCGCCGGCCCCCGAGAACTCTCCGTCACCCTGGCCACGGGGGCCACCGTCACCGCCCACACGGACGGGTGTCTCGCCGGGGCCCGGAATCGGCTCTACGGCGACCAGCGCCGCTGGTTCCGGGCCCAGGTGGTCGTCGACAACCTCCGCGCCGAGGCGCAGGCCCGGGTGAGCGCCGACCCCACCCACCGTGCCGCGCTCGCCCGCTGGACCCGGTGTGCGACCCCGCCGGGCGGCACTCCGCACTCCGACCGGCCCGGCCGTCCCGTCCGCGCCGAGCGTCCGAACCCGGCCGTCGCCGTCCGCTGCTCCCGCGAGAGCGGCCTCGACGAGGTCCGGGCCCGACTCGAAGCCACCGAGCTGGTCACCGTGCGCGCACTGCGCCGCGACGAGCTCGCCACGTACCGGCAGCTGCGCGACCGCGCACTGCGGCGGGCAGTCGAACTGCCCGCGACCGTCCCACCGCAGAAAGGCCCCACCCACTCGTGAAGCGATTTCTCGTCACCACCGCCGCGGCCCTTTTCGCCGCGACCGCCGGCCTCGCCCTCGCGACCTCCGCGGGAGCGGCCGAATGCCCGAGCGGAGAGTTCTGCGTCTGGCAGGACTCCAACTTCGGCGGCCAGCGCGCGAACTGGAGCGGAGACGACGGTTGGTGGGAGAGCTGGATCTCCGACACCGACTCCTCCTGGGCCAACCACGGCATCTCCGGTCCCGGCATCAAGGACCACGTCAAGGTCTACGAGAGTGCCTGGCAGGGCGGCAGCATGACCGTCTGCCTCGCCCCCGGCCAGGAGGTCGGCTACAACGGCGCGGCCAACGACCGTGGTGACTCCCACATCTGGTCGATGGGCTGCTGACAGGGCTCCCCGACCCCTCCGGGAACCGTTGAGTCCGCGGACGGCACGGGGGCTGCGTCAGCCTTGACGCAGCCCCCGTCTCCAGCGCGCTCGACGATGCCCCGCCTCAGCCGCGGCCCAAGGCGCCCGTCGGGTGGCGGAGGGCCGAGGCGAGCATCAGGCCGGCGCCGCGGACGACGCTGGTCGACGGGTCGTTGGCCAGCCGGATGCGGGCGCGCAGGAGGTGGGCGAGGCGACCGGTCACCTCCAGGCACAGGGCTCCGCCGCCGGTCACCAGGACGCCGCGCCGCAGTGCCCCGCGCACGGCTCCGGTGCGATCGTGCCGCCACAGGTCGCTCACCATGTCGGCGGCCGTCCCCGCGACCGAGTCCGGCGCGTTGCCGGACGCCGGGAGGTCGTCGACTCCCACCTCCGCCAGCCGGGCGTCCTGGACGAGGCCGTCCACGACGAGCGTGACCTCGGTCAGCTGCGCGCCGAGGTCGACGACGAGCAGCGGACCGCCGCCCGGCGGGGCCGCGTAGGCCGCCGCGGCGCGGGCACTGTCCACGGCGATGACCCGGGCCGGGCCGAGCGCGTCCACCAGTTGCCGTGCGGCCTTCCGCTCCTCGGGGGCGGCGAGCACCGGGTGGGTCAGCATCACGACGGTGTCGTGCCCGCCGTCACCCGGGGCCGAGGCGGTGAGACGTCGGAGCAGCCGGAGCTGTGAGGCCGCGTCGGTCACGCGCCCGCGTCGTACCGGACCACTGGGCACGTCCGCGAAGACGCCCGCCCCCGGCGCCCAGGCCCGGGTCCTGGAGCTGCCGATGTCGAGGGCGATCCCGCGCACGGGCCTCCCCGGGCCCCGGTCGCCGCCTGTAGATCCGAACGATCCCATCGCTTCCGTCCAATCGCTGCGGACCCGCTGATTACGAGGCCAGTACGGGACTTCACTATGCAGTATCCCTGGCGGGATCGCTATGGGCCTTTTGGATCGAAGGTGCCTCGATGAGGTCGGGTCAGTTGTCGGCGCCCAGCCAGAGGTCGGGGCCGAACACCTCGTAGTGGATGTCGGCCGCGGCGGTGCCCCTGCCGATGAGGTCGCCCCGGACCGCGCGGAGAAACGGCAGCGGCCCGCACAGATAGGCGGTCACGCCGGTCGGCAGGTCGACGGCGGTGACGTCCGCGCGGCCCGGCCGGGCTCCGGAGTCGCCCGGCTCCTCGTACCAGAGGTGCAGCGTTCCTTGCGGCAGCGCGCTCACGAGGCGCCGCAGTTCGTCGGCGTGGGCGTGGGAGGCGGGGCCGCGGTCGGCGTGGACGACCACGACCGGGCGGGTCGAGCCGGTGGCGGCGAGGTGGTCGAGCATCGCCAGCATCGGGGTGCTGCCGATTCCGGCGGAGGCGAGCAGCAGGGGGCCGTCGCCCTCGGGCAGGACCAGGTCTCCGAAGGGGGCGGAGACCTCCACCGCGTCGCCCGCGCGCGCGTGCGCGTGCAGCCAGGAGGAGACCTCGCCCGCCGGGTCGCCGTCGACCCGCTTCACCGTGATCCGCCACTGCGGGTGCCCGGGGGCGGCGGACAGGCTGTACTGGCGGATCTGCCGGGCGCCGTCGGGCAGTGTGACCCGGACGCTCACGTACTGGCCCGGACGGAACGTGGCCGTGGGGGTCCCGTCGGCGTGGCGCAGGACGAACGAGGCGGTGTCGGCCGTCTCCTCCTGCCGCTCCGCGATCTCCATCGACCGCCAGACCTGCCCCTCGGGGACGCCGGCCTCCTGGTAGAGCCGGGCCTCCACGGCGATCAGCGCGTTGGCCATCAGCCAGTACACCTCGTCCCAGGCCCTTGCGACCTCGGGTGTCACCGCCTCGCCGAGGACCTCGACGATCGCGGCGAAGAGGTGCTCGTGCACGGTCTTGTACTGCGCCGAGGTGACGCCGAGCGAGGCGTGCTTGTTGGCGATCCGCGACAGCATCACGTCGGGGCGCTCGTCCGGCTTCTCCAGCAGGGCGACGGCGAAGGCGGCTATCGAACCGGCGAGCGCCTTGCGCTGCTCGCCGCCGGCCTGGTTGCCCCGGTTGAACAGGTCGCGCAGGAGCTCGGGGTGGGCGGCGAAGAGCCGACCGTAGAACCGCTCGGTGATCCGGTCGAGCGCGCCGCCGACGGCGGGCAGGGTGGCGCGGACGACCGGGAGGGACTGCTCGGACAGCATGAGAACTCGCAATCTGGTAGATGATCTGCGTATTTAAGGACGTGCGTGGGTGAGGGTGTGTACGGGGGCGGGTGTGCGGTCGGGTGTCGACGGCTCAGGGTGTGGGGCGTGGGGTGAGGGAGAGGAGCAGGGGGCCGGTCGGTGACTTCACCAGCTCGGCCACCGTCAGCGGGTCCAGCGCGCGGTAGAACGCCTCCTGTGCTTCGCGCAGCGCTCCCCGCAGGCGGCAGGCGGTGCGCAGCGGGCACGGGGGATCGCCCTCGCAGGCGACGACCTCCTCCTCTCCTTCCAGGGTGCGGGCCAGCCAGCCCACCGAGGAGCGTCGCCCCCGTTCCGTCAGGGCCAGGCCGCCGCCACGGCCGCGCCGCGCCTCGACCACGCCGAGGTGCTGGAGCCGGGTGACCACCTTCGCCATGTGGGCGTAGGGCACGTCCATCGACTCCGCCACCTCGCGGGTGGTGACGGATTCCTCCGGAGCGGTGACTGCAAGGCGCATCACGGCGCGGAGTGCCAGGTCGGTGAACTTCGTCAGCCTCACGCCATGACCGTATCAAAGCGGTATCCCGCATACGTATTAAGGGGTGGGGTCTCGCCTCACATGCCGCCACAGCCACCAGCCGCCCGAGACCAGGCAGCTGGCGGTGAGCACGATCCCCACCACCGGCCATCGCCCGTCCGCGATCCGGATGTCCGTGACGATCACCAGGAAGAGGGCGACCGTCGGCAGCAGGACGGAACCGGCCGCGCGCAACCCCGCCCGTGCCAGGGCCGGGTCGATCCGGGCGCCGCGTGAGGGCCGGAGATCGAGGGAGCCGACATAGAAGACGGTGGCCCGGTCGGTCAGCCGCGTGGTGCCGCGGTAGTACTGGAAGGCCATGTAGGGCAGCCAGACCAGTGGGGCCACCAGGCCGACCAGGAACACGGCGCCGAGGAGTGACCACCGGCCGAGGCGGACCCAGCGGCTCGCCGCGTCGCCCGGCGTGACCAGTCCGAGGAGCCGGGCCATCCGCGCGATCAGTTCCCGGAAGGCCGCCAGGTGCCCCCGGCCGGCTCCGGCTCCCGGCCGGGGGCCGGTCAGGTCCAGCGCGGTCCGGGCGGTCTCGGTGTCTCCGTACACCCCTTGCAGGACGAGGAGTTCGGCGGCTCGCTGCGGGTCCGTGGTGTCCCGTCCCTCGACGGCGGCGATCTCGAGCACCGTGTGCACCTGGGAGAGGAGCGCGCCGCAGAAGGCCAGCGGGATGAAGAGAAGGAAGGGGCCACCGACGAAGGCGCCTTCCGTCGTCACCAGCCGGCGTCCACGGGTCACGACCATGGTGCGCAGGGCGGCCGCGTCCGCGTCGGGGTGGTCCTTCCGGAGGCGCTCGACGGTCGGTCCGGCGCGCGGCCCCAGGTGGCGCAACGCGAAGGACGCGAGCGACTCCGGAAGTCTGCCGGGCTCCGCCAGGACCTCCCTCAGCAGGGAACCGGCGAGCCCGGCGGCCGGTGCCGCCCGCGTCCTCTTCCGCACCTCCGCGCGCGCCCTCTGTGCGTACTTCTCCCAGCCCTCAGGCCAGGACCTTGGCCTTGGCCTTCTCGAACTCCTCGGGCGTGATCGCGCCCTTCTCCTTCAGCTCCGCCAGCCGCGCCAGCTCGGCGGTGGCACCGCCGCCACCGCCCTCCGGGGTCCCGGCGGCCTTGCGGATGTAGTCCTGGAAGGCGGCCTCGCTCTCCCTGGCCTGCTTGACGTCACGCGCGCCCATGCTCTTGCCCCGGGCGATGACGTAGACGAGCACCCCGAGATAGGGGAGCACGATGCAGAAGATCAGCCAGCCCGCCTTGGCCCAACCGTTGAGGGAGTGGTCCCGGAAGATGTCGGTGATCACCTTGAAGAGCAGGAACAGCCACATGATCCAGAGGAAGAACCACAGCATGGTCCAGAAGACGTTGAGGAGGGGGTAGTCGTCCATGCCTGCACACTCCGTTCCGGCACCGGCCGGGAGAGGCCAGGTGTTGGAGCGAGTCTCACCCAGCCTCGGCGCACCCGCATGTCGTGACCGCTCCGGCCGCGGACCGCCCGCGGCCGTGCTCGGACGGAGGCCGTGAAGTGTGCCGCATGCGAGGAACGGGGCGTCACGCGGCCGGGCGACGCCTTCGCCGGGCCGGCCCGTCATCGGGCCGGCCGGGGTGTGGAGGGTTCCGCTCAGGAGTCGCGCAGGGCCGCGAGCGCGCGGTCCGCGTGGGCGCTCATGCGCAGCTCACTGCGTACGACCTCCCGGATCCGCCGGTCCTGGCCGATCACGAACGTGACCCGCTTCGTCGGAGCGAGCGAGAATCCCCGCTTGACCCCGAACAGGTCGCGTACGGCGCCGTCCGGGTCGGACAGCAGGGGATAGCCGAGCGAGTGCCGCTCGGCGAACTCCTGCTGCCGTTCCACCGCGTCCGTGCTGATCCCGACGGGCTGTGCGCCGACGGTGCGGAACTCGGCGGCGAGATCGCGGAAGTGACAGGCCTCGGCGGTGCAGCCCGGGGTGAGAGCCGCCGGGTAGAAGAAGAGGACGACCGGCCCCTCGGAAAGGAGACCGGTGAGGGAGCGCGGGGCGCCCGTCTCGTCCGGAAGGCTGAAGTCCTCGACGAGGTCACCGACGTTCATAGAGGCCCGTCCCCGATCCGTACCCGATGTGTCACCGGAGCGTCCGGTGGCCGGCCGGTGACGTTACCGCAGAGTAGGAGGTGACGTCACCCCTCGCACGCCCCTCACCCTCGGGGCGCTCTCAGCCCCCGTGCGCCGCCGCCTCCGCCGCTTCGCTCAGGGCCGGGGCCGCGCTCCGGGCCGCGGCGCGCCGGTCGAGCACGGCGAGGGCGCGCTCGCCCCAGCGCAGGTTCTCCTCCTCGAAGAACCGGCCGCGCATCAGCGTGAGGTACGGTCCCACCCGCTCCGCCTCGTCGAGGTACGTGTCCTCGTCGCGGCCCGCGAGCATCCACTCCCGCAGCCGGTCGTAGCGGGCCAGCTTCGCGCGGGACGCCTCCATGCGCTGGGCCACGAACCCGCGGACGGCTGTCGTGTCGCCCTCGTCGCAGGCCTGTACCTGCACCATCAGCTCGTCACGGACGGCGCTGGGCCGCGGCGGCGTCGACGTGTAGGCGGCCAGGTCCCGCATGCCGGGCTCGGTGAGGCTGAACATCCGCTTGTTGGGGCGGCGTTCCTGTTGCACCACGCGCGCCGTGATCAGGCCGGCCTCGGCGAGCTTGTCCAGCTCGCGGTAGAGCTGCTGGGGCGTGGCCGCCCAGAAGTTGGCGACGGACACGTCGAAGATCTTGGCCAGGTCGTATCCGGAGGCCTCGCCCTCCAGGAGAGCTGCGAGGACGGCGTGCTTGAGGGACATCCGGCCACGCTAGCAGCACGTTGAATAGTTTCCTCCGCACCTATTCAACGGGCGATCCCCGGGCCGGACGGGGCCCTCTCGCTGGCAGGTCCGTCCGGCGCCTGCCTAGGCTGGAAGGAGGGGACGGCAGATCCGAGGGGCAGCGCGATGGACCACCACACGTTTGTCTACACCACCTATATCCGGACCACCCCCGACGAACTCTGGAAGGCGCTCACCGACCCGGAGTCCACCCGCCGGTACTGGGGCGTGACCTTCGAGAGCGAGTGGACCACCGGCGCTTCCATGGTCTGGGACGAGAACGGACGCAGGACCGTCGACCCCGAACAGGTCGTCCTCGAGGCCGAACCCGGCCGCCTCCTCTCGTACACCTGGCATTCGTTCACCCCGGCCTGGGCGGAGGCCGTACACCTCGGGCAGGACGTGTACGAGCGGCTCGCCCGCGAGCGCAGGTCCCGCGTGGCCTTTGTGATCGAGCCCTCCGGAGACACGGTCAAGCTCACGGTCACGCACGGCGACCTGGAACCCGACGGTCTGATGAAGGGGATGATCGCAGAGGGGTGGCCCGCGCTCATCTCCAGCCTCAAGTCCCTCCTGGAGACGGGAGAGGAACTCCCGGAGCCTCCGCGCTGACCCATTCGAGTCGTCTCGTCCCCCACTCCGCCGCCACGCCCGGTGTCTTGATCATCCGATCCTCCTTTCATCCGATTTGATGCTGCGGTCGGCATCGCCCGCCGGCACCGTCGTCAGGAAAGGGGAGGGTGTCCGACGTGTCGTCACGCAGATACGTACGGGGGTGGGGAGCGTTGTCCCTGGCCGTCGGAGTCGTCCTCGTCAGTACGGCGGCCCAGTCGCCCACCGACTCGGACGCGCGGACCGGCATGGCTCCGGAACCCGCCACCGTGGTCACGGTGGACGGCTGCGCCACCGCCGACGGCCTCTGCTCCGCCCCTCATCACACCGTCGTACTCAGCGGCGCGCCCGTCCTCACCGCCCGCCCCTTCACGCTCGACAGCCAGGTCTCCGGGCCGATGGAACTCGTGCTGCGCACCCCCGGGGTCCTCGCCGACGTCACCGTCACCGATCAGCGGGGCCGCCGCGTCGCCGGAGCACCGAGCCCCGACGGCACCCGGTGGACCAGCTCCGCGCCCCTGCCGGCGGGGTCCCGCTACGCCGCGCGCCTCGTCGTCGAGCGCGTCGGGGCGGCAGGCCCCGACCGTCATGTCGCACGGCTGGACTTCCGCACGGTCGCGGTCCCCGCCGGGAAAAGGCTCACCGTCGCCTTCGGCCCGGAGGACGGCGGCACCTACGGCGTCGGCCGGCCGATCACGGCCGAACTCAGTCACCCCGTGCCGGCGGACGCCCCGGAGACCCGGCGGGTGGTCGAACGCTCCCTGATCGTGCGGTCCGAACCCCGGGTCGAAGGCGCCTGGTACTGGGTCGACTCCGACACCCTCCACTACCGGCCCCGCGGCTACTGGCCCACCCACGCCACGGTCCGGGTCCACAGCGGGCTCGAAAGGGTCCCGGTCACCGGAGGTCTCCTCGGTGGCCCCTCACGGCCCCTCACCTTCACCACCGGCGCCCGGATCGAAGCCGTCACCGACGTCTCCGCCCTGCGGATGACCGTCTTCCGCGACGGAGAACCGCTCCGCACCTTCCCGGTCACCACCGGCAAGCCCGGCTACCGCACCCGGGGCGGCACCAAGGTCGTCCTCGGCAAGGAACCGCTCGTGCGTATGCGCGGCGACTCCATCGGCATCGCCCGCGGCAGCCGCGACTACTTCGACCTGAAGGTGCGCTGGGCCACCCGGGTGACGTGGAGCGGCGAGTACCTCCACGCCGCTCCCTGGTCGCTGGACGCCCAGGGCAGCGAGAACGTCAGCCACGGCTGCACCGGAATGAGCACCGAGGACGCCGCCTGGCTCTTCGGCACCGTCCGCGAGGGCGACCTCGTCCGCGTGATCAACGGATACGGCGAGCCCATGACTCCCTTCGACAACGGCTTCGGCGACTGGAACCTCAGCTGGCCCGAGTGGCGGCGGGGGAGCGCCCTCGACCCGAGCGCCGCCCCCTCCCGCTGGAGAACCACCGCGGCCGCGCTGCGCCCGGCCCTGTGAACCGCAAGGAGCTGCGATGACGGACATCACCCGGGTCGACGTCGGGGACGGGACCCTCTTCGTGGAGGCACGGCGACTCGGCCCCGACTCGGAACTCGAAGGGCTCGGCGGCCGACTGCCCGACCTCTCGGCGGTCACCGAGGCGCTCTCCTCCTTCGCCGGACAGATCGGGGACGCCCTCCACCGTGCGGCCCCGGACCGCGCGTCGGTCGAGTTCGGCTGCCAGCTCGGCCTGGACGCCGGCAAGCTCACGGCGCTCGTCGTCCAGGGCAGCGCCAACGCGAGTCTGCGCGTCACCCTCGAATGGACGAAGACGCCGCACTGAGCCGCCCCGGCCTCGGACCCCGGGCCATCGCGTCCTGGCCCCGGCCTACCGGTACTCGACCGTCAGCGTCACCGGTGCGTCCCGGTTCACGAAGAGGTACGCGGTCCCCGTCGGAGCCGTCGTGAACCCGAGCCGGAACTGTGTGACCCCTCCCCGGTTCAGGGCCGCGAGCGCCTCCGCGGAGAGGTCCGTCGACACCGCGCTCCCGGAGGAGAACGCGTCGATCCGTGCCGCGCCCGCCACCGTGGCCGCCGCCGACCAGTCCGCCGGTTCCACCGAGCACGCTCCGAAGCAGCCCGTGCGCAGGTCCGCCTGGAGCCGGTTGCCCGTGGGGGAGGCCCAGGGGTCGCCCGAGCCGCTCGACCTGCTGACGGTGAGCCAGGCCCGGGTGATCTCCTTGTCGGCCGGGATCTTCGAGGTGTCGAAGGAGACCACCGAACGATTCACCTTGCCGTCCGTGCCCCGGCCGAGCGCGAGCCCGGACAGATCCTCCAGGGTGCCGACCGCCGCTCCCGAGCCGTCCGCCGCGGCCTTCACGTACCCGTCCTCGGCGTCCGTGCTGGAGAGGACGGTCCGGCCGGAGGCGGGCGGCGGCGTGCCGGTGCCGCGCAGGGCGCGCACCATGCCCATGATCGCCTCGATCTGCTTCCCGCCGTGCCGGGCGTAGGCCGTGTCACCGAGGTAGCCCCACCAGTTCCAGCAGCCGTTCGGGTTCTCCAGGGTCGTGGTGGGTGCCGCCTGCGGATACAGCACGATCATGTCGTTGGTGTCGGCGTACTCGTTCAGATAGGCGCCCTCGACGAAGCGGGTGCCGAAGCCCTGGTACGCGTACCCCTGCTTGCAGCCGTGCAGGGCCACGAGCAGCTTGCAGCGCGCACCCTGGGCGCAGGACGCCGGGACGTACGCGAAACCCTCGGCGCCCATCGAGAGGGCCGCCGCGGAGCCGCCCGGCGCGTAGGTGTTCTGGTCGAAGCGGACGAGCGAGCCGCCGGTGCCCGAGCCCGGGGCCGCGACCGGCCCGAAGAGGTGTCCGAGCAACTGCCCCTCGGCGTCGATCCCGCAGTTGTTGAGGAACGGAGTCTGCGTCACCGTGCACGAGTTGGGGCCGAGCGGAGTGATCCAGGCGTGGCCCGCCGCCGTGGAGCGGTTGTACTGGACGCGGGCGCCGAAACGGCCGTAGTAGTCTGCGAGCGCGTCCGCCACCGGGCGCTTCACCGTCGAGTCGCCCGAGCCGCTGAACACGTACACCGGGTCTCCGGACAGGTTCTCCACCGGGTCGATCCGGCCCTGCGCCGACCGGTCGCGGGTGGCCTGCTCCAGGGTGGCGAGCTGAAGGTTCTGCATCGTGTCCATACAGGCGTTGAGCGCCGTGGCGAGCTGGCCGCGCGCGCAGTCGTACGGCCCCGAGGCGAACGCCGCGGAACCCTCGAACGTACCCGAGTAGGCCACGTGCAACTGGGTGGCCATGTAGCCGCCGGACGACACCCCCGCACTGAACACGGAGCCGATGTCGTACCCCTGGAGCGTGCCGGGCACGGGCGGGGGAGCGGCGGCCGCGGCGGGGGGCGCGGTGGGGAACAGGACCGCGGCGGCGCAGAGCAGGAGTGCCGCGAGGCGGCGGGGCCCGCCGAGCAGGGCGGGACGGGATGAACGTTCGGGGCCCGATGGACGCGGCAGACGGAATGGACGTGTGGGACGGGGTGAACGCATGGGGTCTCCCGGATGGCTCGTTCCTGACGGAGGTTCGGCCGGGAGGCTATGGGCGGTCCGGAGTCGTCCTCCATGGGTGAGGACGCCACAATCCGGCCCGCCGGGTATGGCGGCCCGTCACCTGGCAGCCGCCACGGAGGGTCCCGGTGCGAACTGCGAGGATGCCGTCATGGGACATCACGAGGAGCAGAAGGCCGAGAAGAACGCCGAGAAGAACGCCGACAGGAAGGGCGAGAAGCGCGGCCGCCTGGCCGAGGCGGTGGCACTGCGCGAAGCGGGCCGGCGCGAGGAGGCCCGCGAGAAGCTCGTCGCACTCGCCGCCGAGCACCCGGAAGACGCGGAGACCGCCTATCAGACGGCCTGGGCGCACGACGTCCTCGGCCTGGAGGCGGAGGCCGTGTCGTACTACGAAAGCGCCCTCGCGGGCACCGGGCTCAGCTCCGAGGACCGGCGTGGGGCGCTCCTCGGTCTCGGCAGCACCTACCGGGTCCTCGGCCGTTACGAGGAGGCCGTCGCCCTGCTGACCGGCGCCGTCGAGGAGTTCCCGGAGGAGGGGGCTCTGCGGGCCTTCCTCGCGATGGCCCTCTACAACACGGGCGAGCACCACGAGTCGACCCGGCTGCTGCTCCGGCTGCTCGCCGCCACCAGCGGGGACCCGTCCGTGCGGACGTACCGCCGGGCCATCGAGCACTACGCAGGGGACCTCGACGCGACCGAGTGACACGAGAGGAGCCCCGGCCGCGCCCGGCCCCCTGGTCGAGCCCGACCCCCCAGCCGCGCCGGGCCTCTCCGTCGTGGCCGGGCGCGGCTCGTGTTCGGACCCTCCCCGGCACCCGGTTCGTCCGCCCTACCGGCCCGTCCGCCGTACCCGGACCTCAGTCGTTCACCGCCGTCAGGAGCACCACCGCGTCGTCCAGCGCGGTCAGCCCGTGCCGCTCCTTGGAAATCATCAGCAGAGTGCCCGACGCCAGCTCCTCCGCCCTCCCGGCCGCCGTCAGGCTCACCCGGCCCCGCAACACCTGGAGACTCGCGGCAGGTGGTGCGTTGTGCTCGTCGAGGGAGGTGCCCGCCGTCAGCGCGATCACGGTCTGCCGGAGCACCCCGTCGTGCATCACCAGATAGGCGCTGCGCCCGTGCGGCGCCGTGCGGGCAGCGGTCAGGTGCTCGTCGGCGAGGGCGGTGAGGTCGGCGCGGTCACGCATGATGATCTCCCTGCGGGGTGCGCGGGCGGATACCCCCAGCCTCCCGTCTGCCGTCCGGGACGCAACTCGGGACCGCCGGTCGTGCGGAGCACAGCGCCACCGGAGCGCCGGCGGCGACGAACACCCCGGCGGCGAGCAGGGCGGCCGACCAGCCGTGCGCCGCGTACAGCCAGGACCCGGCGAGGGCGCCGAACGCCCCGCCGCCGAACGTGGCCAGCATGAAGACCGTGTTGACCCGCGCCGCCACCGCCCGGCCGATCCCGAAGATCCGCGCCTGGTTGGCCACCTGGCAGGAGCTCACCCCCGCCACCAGCAGATTCGCCCCTGCCACCAGGGCCACGGGGGAGTGCGGGGCCAGCCCCGCCGCGCCGAGACCGAGTCCCGCGAGCACCAGCCCACCGGCGCCCACCGCGGACGCCCCGTAGCGGTCGGTGAGCGGCCCGGCCGTCGCCGACAGCAGCGCGGCGGGCAGTGTCAGGGCCCCGAAGAGGCCGGCGGCACCCGGCCCGTACCCGAGGGGCGGCGCCGCCAGATGGAAGGCGAGCACCGTCCAGAAGACACTGAACGCGGCGAACACGCAGGCGCCGAGGAACGCCGAGACCCGCAGGTCGCGGTGCACGGCCAGGAGCCGGGGCAGTCCGGCGAGGAGTCCGGCGTACGAGGTCCGGCCCCGCGCCCCGAGCCGCACCGGCAGCCTCCGCGGCAACACGAACAAGAGCGCTCCCGTCGCGACGGCGGCCACGACGTAGGCGACCCGCCAGCTGCCGCTCGCATCGGTCACGGCGCCCGAGACCGTACGGGAGAGGGTCGACCCCAGCGTGAGCCCCAGACCGACCAGGCCCACGACCCGGCCCTGCCTCCCGGGTCCCGCGAGCACCGCCGCCACCGGTGTGAGGATCTGCGGCAGCACGGTCGTCGTGGACAGCGCGAGGGTCGCCAGGGCCAGGGTGACCACGTCCGGCGCCGCCGCCGCGACGAGCAGCGCCACGCAGGTGAGTGAGAGCAGCACCGACGTGAGGCGGCGGAGCCGCGCGGTGTCGGCCGCCGGCACGAGGAGCAGGATGCCGAGCGCGTACCCGATCTGGGCGGCCGGGGCGATCAGGCCGGCGGTCCGCTCGGAGACGTCGAGACCACGGGCGACGGCGGCGAGGAGCGGCTGCGGGAAGTAGATGTTGGCCACGGTGACCGCGCCGGCCACGGCGAAGAGCGGGACGTTCACGGGCCGGTCGGGATCGGGGGCGACGCGGGGGCTCGGTTCCACGGACTCTCTTCCGGAAGGCGGAGGGGGATGCCCCCCAGGCTCCTCGCCGTCGAGCCGGTCGAGCAAGATGAGATCATCGAACCGGCGTTGAGTCACGCTAAACGAACGCGAGGAGGGCTCCCGGTGCTCGAACGGTACGAACTGGAAACGTTCCTCACGCTCGCCGAGGAGCTCCACTTCGGGCGTACCGGCGAGCGCCTCGGTGTCTCCACCGGGCGCGTCAGCCAGACCGTCAGGAAGCTGGAGCGCCGCATCGGCACCCCACTGTTCGCCCGTACCAGCCGCACCGTCGACCTCACCCCGGTCGGTCGGCGCCTGTACGAGGACCTCCTGCCCGTGCACCGGCAGCTCCGGACGGCGCTGGAACGCGCCATGGACGCCGGACGCGGCATCCACGGGCGGCTGCGTACCGGCTTCGCCACCCCCTGGGGCGGCGAACTGCTCACGGCCGCCGCCGACGCCCTCCTCGCCGGCCACCCCGGCTGCGAGATCACCGTTCGCGAAGTCTCCCTCGACAGCGGAGTCCGGCCCCTCGAGGACGGCGAACTCGACATCCAGCTCACCGCCTTCCCGGTGCGCGAGCCGGAGCTCACCACGGGCCCGGTCGTCCTCCGGGACGACCGCGTGCTGCTGCTGCCCGCCGCGCACCCGCTGGCCGGCCGGCCGTCCCTCGGCCTCGAGGACCTCGCCGGCCTTCCGCTGATCACCACCGAAGGCGCCAACCCCCGCCACTGGCTCGACCACCACTACCCCCGGCGCACCCCGTCGGGCGCCCGCATCGGACGCGGCCCGGTCGCCGCCACCTGGCAGGAGGTCCTCTCCCACGTCACGGCCGGCCGGGGTGTCGCCCCGGGCGCGGCCCGCGGCGCCCGCTACCACCCCCGCCCCGGGATCGCCTACGTCCCCCTGAGGGACGCACCGCCGCTGGAGTACGGCCTGGTCTGGCGCACCGCCGCGGACTCGGCCCTGATCAGGGCCTTCGCGGCAGCGGTCGGCTCGCAGGGTCCCTGAACCCGACGGGTGCGCCACGGACGGACCGGGGAACCGGCCGCAGTCGCCGGGGAGCGACCGCGGTCCCGGAGCCTCGCCCGCGGTTGCGGAAGCCTCACCCATGGTCCAGGAGGTCTCACGCGCCGTCCCGGGGGACGAGCGCGCCCGTCAGATGGTCGTACGCCACGTGCGCGTGCAGCCGTACGCCGGTGACGAGGGTGTCGTCGTCCGCGTAGAAGTGCGGGTTGTGGTTGGTCACCAGACCGCGGCCGCCCGGCTCGGGCACCGGGCGCCCGGCGGCGTCCAGGATCGCGTCCTGGACGCCGAGCATCACGTAGAGGCCGCCGAACCTGCTCACGAACTCGGAGACGTCGTCGTAGCCGAGCGTCGCCCCCGCCTCCAGCACCCGTTCCTCGCCCACCACCCTGCGGAAGGTCGGAAGCCCCGCCTCGACCCACGGCCCGCTGTTGTGCACGGGCGGCACGGACTGCAGGTACTCGACCGCGGCCGTCGCCCCGTACGCCGCGGCCGAGTGTTCGGCGAGCGTCGTCAGACGATCCTGGACCCGGCCCATGTCGGACTCGACGGCGCAGCGGACCGTGCCCCACAGCGTCACCGTCTGCCCGACGATGTTGAACCGGCCGACGTCCTCGACGTGCCCGATGGACACGGTGACCGCGTCGAAGGCCGAGACCTGCCGGTACAGCTGGCCGATGCCCGTCAGAACCGCCCCCACCGCCGGCATCGGGTCGACGCCCTCCCAGGGCGTCGAGCCGTGGGTCTGCTTGCCGGTGACGACGATACGGACGAGGCTGGACGCGCCGTACTGATTGCCGACGCGATATCCCACGTACCCCTTCGGGTGCGGTGTCACATGCAGCCCGAAGGCCATCGTGGGCACGGGGTCGGCGAACGCTCCGGCCTCGACCATCGCCCGCGCCCCGCCCTCCTCGGTGACCGGAGGACCCTCCTCGGCGGGCTGGAAGACGAAGAGCACGGTGCCCGGCAACCGGTCACGCACCCCCGCGAGCACCGTCGCCGCGCCGAGCAGCGCCGCCGTGTGACAGTCGTGCCCGCAGGCGTGCGAAACGGGGAACGGGCCGCCCGGGTAGTCGCCGTCGACCACCTCGGAGGCGAAGTCCGTCCCGCACAGGTCCCGGACCGGCAGCGCGTCCATGTCGGCCCGCAGCGCCACGACCCGTTCGCCCGGCATCCCGCCGCGCAGGACGCCGACCACCCCGTGCCCGGCGATCCCCGTACGGACCTCGTCGATGCCGAGGACACGCAGTCGGTCCGCCACGAAGCGGGCCGTGTTCACCTCACGGTTGGACAGCTCCGGATGCCGGTGCAGATGGCGCCGCCAGGCCACCACCTGCCGCGCCACCCCGGCCGCCCGCTCGTCCAGTTCGTCGTGGATCGCCTCGCTGCCCAACGGGGACTCCCTCTCGTTCCGGCCGGCGCCGTCGTCACGGGGTACGTGCTCCACCCAGGCTCCCACCCGGGACGGAACCCGGCACCGTTCCGGCAGCGCCCGGAAGGCCGATTCCGGGGCAGAGCAGACGACGGAAGCACGCCAGGGCCGATCAGACGACGGAAGCCCGCCCGGGGTCGACCGGGTCGATCTCGTGCTCGTCGAAGAGGCTCTCGAGTGCCTCCAGACCGCCTTCCCGCCGGAAGTCCTTCTCGGCCTCGGTGATCGGCAGGAGCCACAGAATCCGGGCGTGGTCGCCCCCCTCCCAGGTGTAGACCTCGAACTCGGGTCCCATGGGGTAGGGCAGGCTCACCAGGTAGTGGTCACAGGCCGAGTCGTCGAGCCACGGTCGACCGATGGGGACGGTGTGCCCGACGTCGAGTCGTTGCCGCACAGGACCGCAGTGGTAGTACGCGTTCATGGTGACGCTCTCCAGATTGGTCCACTCGTCACGCGGCGCCGCGAGGAAGAACTCCGTCCCGTGGCCGTCCTGCTGCGTCGCCTCCCAGCAACCCGACGTCACATAGAGCCACCAGTCCCCGGGGTGGGCGGGATGGATCCGGAAGATCCGGAACCCGGGCGCGCGGTCCTCGATCGGCCCCTCGGCGCCGGGGACCTCGTCGATGACCCGGCCGGGAAGGGTGCTGCGGAGGTGGTCGAGGAGTGCGGTGCGTGCTGCGGCGTTCGGCATCCGGTCATGATGCCTTCGGGTCCCCGGAACCCGTCGGGCGGGTGCGGCCCCGCCGCCCCGCCCGGACACGCCGATGCCGACGGATCCAGCGACCGACGAACGAACGGCCGCACGCCCCCGGCCGTGAAGCGCGGGAGTGTGCGGCCGTTCGGAGACGTCGTCGGTGTCAGCCGGTGAAGACCTCGGTCAGGGACCAGATCGCGAGCGCCGCCATGCAGACGCCGCCGATGCGCTGCACCGTCCTGAGCGGCACGCGCTTCGCGATGAAGCGGCCCGCGACCAGGGCCAGGGCGGAGACGCTCATCAGGGCGGCGAGGGAGCCGATCGCCGTCGACCAGGTGCCGTTCGTGGCGGCCAGGTTGGCGGTGGTGATCTGGGTGAGGTCGCCCCATTCGCTGATGAAGACGGCCATGAACGCGGTCGAGAAGACGGGCAGGAAGCCGGTGACGGTCTTGCCGCCCGCGTCGGCCTCGTCGTCGTCGCCCCCGCTGCGCAGCAGCATGAACGCGCCGAAGCCGAACAGCAGGGCCGAGACCAGCTTCACGGACCAGCCGGGGAGCAGACCGAGCAGGCTGCCGGCTCCCACCGCGATGGCGACATGGGCGAGAAAGGCGGTCGAGGTGCCGATCCATACGTACAGCGGACGCATGCGCGTGCCCATGGCGAGGGACGCGAACATCGTCTTGTCGGGAAGCTCGGCGAGGAAGATCAGCCCGAAGGCGGTGAGGATCGCCAAGGGGTCGAGGTGCATACCGGGGCTCTCTGCTCGGTCCGGGCCCGTGGACTCGGCGCGGCACCTCGGAGGGCGACGGAAGGACCACTCGGCCCGGCATGAAGGACCACGCCCACGGATGTGTGGACGCGGTTGATGCCTGGCCGAAGGTCTCGCCCGTCCGCGTCGAACGCGGACCCGGTCACCGGGAACCCGAGGGCTCCAGTATGTCGACGACCGGTTTGCAGGGCTACTCCCCTTCGCTGTCCCTCAGTGTAGCCGACCAGCGCACATGTGCGAGTAGACAGTGTCTACTCGGGCTTGGTAGACACTGTCCATGCATGACGGAATCGAAGATCATCAGGAATCCGGAGCCGAGGACGGCGGGCTCCGGGCCCGGCTCGTCGACGTCGGCGTCGAGCTCGTGAACGCCGAAGGCGTCCAGGCCCTCTCGCTCCGCGAGATCGCCCGCCGTGCCGGTGTCTCCCACGGCGCCCCCCGCCGCCACTTCCCGACCCATCTCGACCTCCTCTCGGCCATCGCCCGACGGGGCTTCGCCGAACTGGCCGCCCGCGTCGACGCCGAGGACGTGGAGAGCGCCGCGCCGCGCGAACGGATCGCGCTCCTCGCCCGCGTCTACCTCGACTACGCCGGGACCCGCCGCGGCATGTACGAGCTGATGTTCCGCCACGACCTGCTGGAAAGCGGCCGCCTCGGGCTGCGCGAGACGAGCCTGCCGCTGTTCGCCCGTCTCGCCGGGCTCGTCGCCCGCGTCCGGCCCCCCGCCGACCCCGCCGACCCCGCCGTCCTCGCCGGCGCGCTCTGGGCCAACCTCCACGGCATCGCCCAGCTCTGGCACTGGGGCAGCCTCCGGCTCGCCACCGGCGGCGACGACCCCGCCCCGCTCCTCGCCGCCGCGCTCGACGCCCATCTCGGCCCCGCGGAGCCCGCCCAGTGACCCCGCGCCGCGCACCCGTCCTCGCGTGCAGCGTCGTCGGCGCCGCCGTCGTCGCGCTCGACGGCACCGTCCTCACGATCGCCCAGCCCGCGCTCCAACACGATCTGCACGCCGACGTCGGTCAGGTCCAGTGGACCAGCACCGGCTATCTCGTCGCCGTCGCGAGCCTCCTGGTCTTCGCGGGCCGGCTCGGCGACCGCTACGGTCACCGCCGGGTCTTCGCCTCAGGCGCTCTGGGCTTCGCAGCCGCCTCCACCGGCATCGCCCTTGCTCCCGGCATCGACGCGGTGATCGCGCTGCGCGTGCTCCAGGGCGTGTGCGGAGCGCTGCTCCAGCCCGCCACGCTCGGCATGCTGCGCACCGCCTACCCGCCGGAACGACTCGGAACGCCGATCGCCGTGCGCACCGCCGTCATCGGCCTCGCCGCCGCGGCCGGCCCGATCGTGGGCGGCGCACTGGTCTCCGCGTACGGCTGGCGCGCGGTCTTCCTCCTCGGCGTACCCCCGACCCTCGCGATCGGCCTGGTCGCCCTCGCCACCCGGGAGCCCGGGAACGGGCCGGACCGTACGAGCGAGACCGCTCCCGGGCACGAGTCGGAACCGGCTCGCGCGTCGGATCCCGCCCCGCGGTCCCCGCTCGATCCCGTCGGTGCCCTGCTGCTCGCCGTCTCGCTCGGGCTGCTCGTCCACGGCCTCGTCGGTACCGCCCGGCCGGGCGGCACCCTCGCCGGACTGTTCGCCTGTTGCGGGGCCGTGGCCGTCGGGTTCGCCTTCGCCCGGCACGAGCGCCGTGCCGCGTCCCCCCTGCTGCCCCCCGAGCTGCTCCGGAGCGTGCCCGTCGTCGCGGGTCTCGCCGTCCTCCTCGCCGCCTCGGCGGCCCTGTTCGGCTCGCTCTTCGTGGCGACGTACTTCCTCCAGGACGTCCAGGGACTCGATCCCCTCGACTGCGCGCTGCGCGTGCTGCCGCTCGCCGTCCTCATGGTGCTCGGCGCGCCGCTCTGTGCGCCGCTCCAGCGCCGGTTCGGCCCCCGGCGCACCGCGACCGTCGGCGCCACGCTCCTCACGCTGGGGATGCTCCAGCTCTCCCGGCTCGACGCGACGGCCGGCGCCGTCCCCGTCGGCCTCGCCGCCGCCCTGCTCGGCGCGGGGTTCGTGACCCTGATGGTGACCGCCACCTCGGTCGTCGTGCACCGGGCTCCCGAGGCCCACGCCGGAGTCGCCGGAGGCCTCCAGCAGACCGTGATGAACATCGGACCGGTGCTCGGCGTCGCGGCCGCGACCCTTCTCGTCGCCCTCGTCCCGCTCGGCGGATTCGTTCCCGCCGAGGGCGTCGTCGTCCCGGCCCTCACCGCGGTCGCCGGTCTCGCGGTCCCCGCCGCCCTCGCCCTGCCCGGGGCGGACCGGCGGCGGACACGCCCGGGAGCGGCGCCACCCCGGCCCGGACGGCGACCTTACGTACGATCATGAGATGCCCTCTGGTCACCAGGGCCCTCCCGGCACCGTAACGCGCACTCAGTTCAACCTCGGTCGCGCGCTGCCCTTCCTGATCCTGATCCTGACGTTCGCCGCCGATCTCATCACCCCCGACCCGGAGCGCTTCGACCGGCTCCTGGTCGCCGCACCCGCGCTCGCCGCCGTCACCTGGAGCGTGCGCGGGACGATCGGCATCGGGCTGCTCGCCATGGTCGCCCGGCTGGTCCTCGGCCTCATCCGGGGAGAGCCTCTCGTTCCCGACATCGTCGCCAACGAGGCCGTGATCGCGGGGGTCACCGCCGCCTCGGCATGGGTGAGCCGGGTCCGCAGCCGCTACGAGCAGGACATGCGGGAACTCACCGCCGTCGCCGAGGTGGTGCAGCGGGTCGTGCTGCGCCCGCTCCCCGCCCGCCTCGGCCGCTTCGACCTGCATCTGCTGTACGTGGCGGCCGCGGCCAAGGCCCGGATCGGCGGCGACTTCTACGAGGCCGTACGGGTTCCCGGCGCGGTGCGGATCATGCTCGGTGACGTCCAGGGAAAGGGCCTCGGGGCCGTCGAGACGGCCTCCGTCCTCCTCGGCTCCTTCCGCGCCTCGGTCAACGAGGCCCCCGACCTGGCCGTCCTCGCCGACCGGCTCGACGAAGGCCTCGCCCGCTACGGCGCCTGGGACCCGGACTCCGACGCCGCCGAACGCTTCGCCACCGTCGTCCTCGTGGAACTCCCCGACGGCGAGGACGTCGCACGGCTCCTCAGCTGCGGTCACCCCGCCCCGCTGCTCCAGCGCGGTGCCGAGGTCGAGTCCGTGCACTTCGACGACCCGTCACTTCCCGTCAACCTCGCGGGCCTCGCCGACTCCCGCCACCACATCGAGGAGGTGCGGTTCGGTCCGGGGGACCGGCTGCTCCTGTTCACCGACGGCGTCAGCGAGACCCGCGACCGGGCCGGCACCTTCTACCCGCTCGAACTGCGCCTGCGCGGCTGGGCGCGCGAACCGGCCGAGGACGTTCCGGCGCTGCTCCACCAGGATCTGGCCGGCTACGGCTCCGGTGGCCTCGACGACGACGTCGCCGCCCTGCTCGTGGTGTACCCGTCCGAGATCCGTTCCCTGTGACCCCCTCCGGTCATCCTCGAACGGGTGTCCGTGAGCCTCGAACCCCGTCGCCACCTGCTTGAACCCCGTCCCCGTCGTCCCCAAACATCGACTTCGGGGCGGCTTGTGTCGTTCCCGCACGGTTGCGTGATACGTGCGCTGTTCGTGCGCTCTGGCCGCTCCCGCCCCACATGCGTGAGGCTTGCGAAGGTCCGCGTCGCGGACAGTGACCAGTCCAGTCGAGAGAAACGGGTGCACGTGCCCCAGGACAACCCCTTCGCCACCGGCTCGTCCGAACACTTTCCCGGCTTTCCGGGCATCACGGCGGCCCTGACCTCCGCCGAGACCTCCCGGATCGCCGGGCGCGGCCTCTGGGCCGCCGACGGAACGGTGGACCCCGGCGCCGTCCGGCTGGGTCAGACCCTCGCCCAAGCGCTCCTCGGCGGGACGACCGACGGCGTCGACGCGCTGCTTCCCGCCGAACTCGCGGCGTACGTCCAGGAGGTACGCGGTCTGGCACTGCCCGCGTACCACCGCATCGAGGGGGCCGCGGAGAGCGAGGGAGGCGCGGAGAACGTCCGGCTCTCCGCCTTCAGCTTCCGCCAGATCGGACCCGGCCCTCACCCGCTCGTCGTCGTTCCGGCCGGCTGGACCCCCTTCGGCTGGCCCCTGTTCCTCTGGTCGTACCTCGTCCTCGCCCACAGGGGCTACCACGTCCTCGCCTACACGCCGCGAGGGCTCGGCATCCCCGGCCTGCCCTCCACCTCCAGCGGTCGCGTCGACGTCGCCGGCCCCCACGACTGGGCCGACGGCTCCGCCGTCATCGACTTCGCCGTCGATCACTTCGCCCCGAGCGTGATCGGATTCATGGGCGAGTCCTACGGCTCCGGCATCAGCCAGCTCGTCGCCGCCCACGACGACCGCGTCGCCGCCGTCGTCGCCCTCAGCACCTGGGGCAACCTCGCGACCAGCCTCTACGACAACAACACCCGCCACCTCGCGGCCGTCAAGGCGCTCCTCGGCCTCACCGGCGGGCCCGTGGAGAGCAAGTTCGACGAGGAGAACCAGCGGATCCTCGCCGACTTCCAGGCCGACCGGAACCTGGACGGCGTCGTCGAGTGGGGGCTGAAGCGCGCCCCCGAGTCCTACCTCCCCCAGACCAACGAGAAGGGCACGCCCACCTTCTTCTCCAACACCTGGCACGAGAGCCTCTTCGCGGTCAACCAGACCCTGGAGACCTTCAACGGCCTCGACGTGCCCAAGCGGCTCAACCTCTGGATCGGCGACCACGCCGCTCCCGAGGGCCCCGGGCTCATCGGCCCGCCCGCCGTCCCCGGCGAGTACAACCTCCCCATGGCGGAGGCGTACGCCTGGCTCGACCACCACCTCAAGGGCGAGCACAACGGGGTGGAGGACTGGCCCGAGGTCTCCAGCCAGGTGATGTTCACGTACGTGACGGAACCGATCCGGGACCCGGAGACCGGCGAGCCGACCGGCGAGAACCGGATCGTCGTCCCCGCCCGCAGGGAGACCGCCACCGGCTGGAGCGAGGTCACCCACGGCACCGAGGTGTTCGGCCTCACCGGTGACGGCGGGGGCGGCACCGACGGCCGGCTCGTTCCCCCCGGCGGGGGGCCGTCCGCGGAGGAGACCGGCTGGCGGCGGGCGTTCCTCGCGGGCGTGGACACCGAGGCCACGGCCATGGACGCGATCATGCAGACCGGCCGGGCGGAGTGGGCCGGAAACCCCAAGATCTACGACACCCGCAAGATCGACCGCCGGCACGCGGTCGCGTGGACGACCGAGCCGCTGATCTCGCCCGACGGCGGCGAGGCGACCGCCCGTCGCGTCCGCGGCATCCCGAGGGTGCGCCTCACGGTCCGCTCCACCGCCACCTCCGCGAGCCTCTACGCCCATCTGCTGGACGTCGCCGAGGACGACACGGCCCGCATCATCAGCCACGAACCGCTCAACGTGTACGGGCTGACGCCCGAGCAGGACACGACCGTCACCTGGAAGCTCCAGGCGGCCGCCTACGACATCGCCTCCGGGCACCGGCTGATGCTGGTCGTCGACAGCAAGGACCCGCTGTACGGCGACGCCTCCGTCACCTGGACGCAGACCGTCGTCGGATCCCCGGAGGACGAGCCGTCCTTCCTGGAACTGCCGCTCGGCTGAGTTCCCCGGCCGGACGGCGGACGGGTACGCGGCTCCCCGCGCGCGGACCCGTCCGCCGTCGTGTCACACCGCCGGGGCCAGCTCCAGATGCTCGCGGAGCGTCGTGCCCGTGTACGAGGTCCGGTACACCCCCCGCTCCTGGAGTTCCGGCACGAGCAGCTCCACGATGTCGTCGAGCCCGTCCGGCACCAGGTACGGCGTGACGTTGAAGCCGTCGACGGCGCCGTGCCGCACGAACCGGGCGAACTTCTCGGCGAGCCCGGCCGGAGTGCCCACGTGCCCGCGCTGCTGCGGCCCGAGCTCGATGACCGCCTCGCGCAGCGACCAGCCGTTGGCCCCGGCCTTCGCCCGCCACCGGGCCACCACCTCCCGGGGGTCCTCGACCCAGCGGGTCCCGAACGTCCCCTTGTCCCGGGCGACCACCGGATCCTCGGCGGGCAGCGGCCCGTCGGCGTCCCGCCCGGACAGGTCGATGCCCCACAGCCGACTCGCGATGCCCAGCGCCACCGCGGGCGTGACCTGCGAGAGCCGGACCCAGCGGGCCTTCTCCTCGGCCTCCTTCTCGGTCGCCCCGATGACGATCTCCGTGCCGGGCAGGATGCGCAGCGCGTCCTCCGCCCGTCCCGCGGCGCGCAGCCTGCGCCGGATGTCCTCGGCGAAGGCGAGGGCGTCGTCGAAGTCCGTACCGTGCGCGGAGAAGATGACATCGGCGTTCCGGGCGCCGAACTCCCGGCCGTCCCCCGAGTCGCCCGCCTGGAAGATCACCGGATGCCCCTGGGCGCTGCGCGGCAGTGTCGGCGTCAGGTCGACGTCGAACTGGGCCCCTCGCGACCGTACGCGTCCCACGGCGCCCGGCACCGACCAGGAACGGGCCTCGACGGAACCGGCCACGGAGTCCTCCGCCCAGCCGTTCCATACGGCGCGTGCGACGGCCAGGAACTCCTCGGCGCGCCGGTAGCGGTCGGCGTGGTCGAGGAAACCGCCCCGCCGGAAGTTCTCCCCGGTCCAGGCGTTGTGCGTGGTCACCACGTTCCAGCCGGCCCGCCCTTCCGAGAGCAGGTCGAGACCGGCGAGGCGCCGGGCGAGATCGCCCGGCTCGTTGAAGGTGGTGTTGGAGGTGGAGACGAGCCCGATCCGCTCGGTCGCGGCGGCGAGCGCCGACAGCTGGGTGATCGAGTCCGGGCGGCCGGCGACGTCCAGCTCGTGGATGCCGCCCTCCGACTCGCGCAGCCGCAGGCCGTCGCCGAGGAAGAAGGCGTCGAAGAGTCCGCGCTCGGCGGTGCGCGCCACTCTGAGGAACGACGCCGGATCGATCTGCGAGCCGCTCGACGGGTCGGACCAGATCGTCCAGTGGTTGACGCCCTGGAAGAACACCCCGAAGTGCAGCCGGGCGTCGGGGCGGGGGACGTCGGTCGGGTCGGTGCGGGTCATCGGGTCTCCTCCCGGGCGAGAGCGGCGGCGCCTTCGGTCGTGAAGCGGCTGAGGGGCCGGGCGAGGCCCAGGGCGGTACGCAGCGTGGTGCCGGGCAGCGGGCGGGCCGCGATCCGGCGGACGAAGAGCTCGGGCAGCACGAGCCGGGAGAGCACGGCCAGGTCCTCGTCGAGGACGAGGGGACGCAGTCGCACCCCGTCGACCCGGCCGTTCAACTCGCTGAGCAGGGAGACCAGTCCTGCCGCGGGGCCGGTGTACCGCAGCCGGTCCGGGCGGGCGGTCCAGGGCGCGTACCGCTCCAGGTCGGCGATCCGCTCCCGCGCCGTACCGCCCGGGGTGTCCAGGGCCACCTCGATCTCGGCGAAGGCGAGGGGCGACGCCCCCTCGCCGGAGGTCGCGGCCGCGGCCGCCTCGCCGGTCTCGGCGGGGGTGGCCCCGCCGACCAGTGCCACATCGACCAGATCGGCCGGCACGAGACCCGCGGGGGCGAGGACCACCGGCCTTCCCTGCGGCGGGCGCGGCACGATCGAAGGGCCTCTCACGGAGTACGTCTCACCCGTGAAGTCGACGGTGTGGAGCCGCGACCGGTCCAGGTAGCGGCTCGTGGCCACGGACCGGATCACCGCGTCGTCCTCCCAGGAGTCCCACAGGTCCCGTACGACACGGAGGCCGTCACGGGCCTCGCGGGCCCGTGCGGCGGAGCCCTCGACCGGTGGACGGCCCCAGGCGCGCGCGGCGGCCGGGTCGTCCTCGACCCCCACCACCCACGCGGCCCGACCTGCCGACACATGGTCGAGCGAGGCGAGCTGCGAGGAGACGTGGAACGGCTCGGCGTAGGTGGTCGCGAGGACCGGCGCCACCCCGAGGACGCTCGTCGACGCGGCCACGAACGCGGCCCGTTCCACCGCGCCGATCCGGCCCACCGGATCGGCGCCGGACCCCGGCGGCAGGATCGAGTCGTCCAGGGTGACCAGGGTGAAACCGGCGTTCTCGGCGACGGCCGCGACCCGGGCCTGCCGACGAGGGGTCAGCAGCTCGCCGGGGGAGTGCGCGGCACGGCGCCACGCGGCCGGATGGGCACCGTCACCGTCGATCTCGACGGCCAGGCGCAGGGCAGGGCGGGGCATGGGAAGTCCTTCCGGAAGACAGGAGCACGCGGCCGGGCCACGGGCGCGCGGAGACGCGCCGAGGAGGGCCGGGCCACGGGATGTCGGGGAGAGCGCGGACCCGCGGGGGCGGGATCAGGCGCGGAGGGAAGGACAGATGGCGGAGGAGGTACGGCAGAGGTCGACGTGCCGCCGGCAGACGAGCGGCGCACTCACCAGGAGGCCGACGGAGAGGTTCGTACGGGGCTCGCACGGCGCCGCGGTCGATGCGCGCACATCCGCCTCCCCGCAGGTCCGGGCCCAGATCCCGTCCACGTCCGGAGGGGAGCGCCTCAGCTTAGGCAGGGCGCCTTCCGCACTGTCAAGGCCGTCCCGCGAGGTGGTCGGGCGGACGGGCCCGCCAGGAGGGGGGTTCGCCGGCGGAACCGACAAGTGGGGTCGGCACGTGCGCACTTGCTCATGGGGCGCGGTCCCGCGCGCGGGGTCGTCATGACGGATCCCGGTCCCGACCGCACCGCACGCGCGGGCGTCGGGGATGTCCCGCACGCCGTACGGCGGAGCGCGGACCGTCCCGCATCCGTCCCTGGTCTGACGGGACATGGGCCCGCAGCAGGACGCCTCGGTCCGTCCGCGACCTCTAGCGTGCCCTCATGATCCGATTCAGCAGGGCGGCCTCGGCCGCTCTCCTCGCCTGCTCCCTCGCGTTACCTGCGGCTCTGGCCACCGCGGGCCCGGCCACGGCCTCGGCCGGACCCGACATCATCTCGGCGTTGCAAGCGTCGCCGTCCCCGCTCGTCCCAGCGGCGTGGCGATCGGCCCCGACGAACACGGCTCAGGACGTGGCGCCGGGCGTCGTCCGGGCCGAGCTGCCCGCGCCCACCGGGCCGTACTCCGTCGGCAGCACCGTCCTGCCGCTCGTCGACCGGTCCCGCACCGACCCGTGGGTACCCACCGCCGACGGACGCGCGCTCATGGTCACGCTCCACTACCCGGCCGCACGCACCGGGATCGGGCGCCCCGCGCCGTACGCCACCCGTGAGGAGGCGCGGCTGCTCGCCGAGCAGCTCGGCCCCGGCGTCTCCGGCGACGTGCTCGCCCGGACGCGCACCCACAGCAGGACCGACGCGCGGCCCGCGCCGGGCCGTCGCCCCCTGGTGCTGCTCTCGCCTGGCTTCAGCGTCTCCCGCTGGACGCTCACCCACCTCGCCGAGGACCTCGCCTCCCGCGGCTACGTCGTGGCCTCCGTCGACCACGCCTACGAGTCCTACGGGATCAGCCTTCCCGGCGGCCGTACCCTCACGTGTGTCGCCTGCACGGCCCTCGACGAGGGCGGCGTGCACGGCAGCGTGGTCACCTCGACCCGCGCCGCCGACATGCGCTACGTCCTGGACCGGCTCACCGGGCCCCGGCCCGTCTGGAAGCACGCCGACGTGATCGACGCCCGGCGGATCGGCATGGCGGGCCACTCCATCGGCGGGGCGAGCGCCGCCGGCACGATGGTGGCGGATCGGCGCGTCGACGCCGGGATCAACATGGACGGCTCGTTCTGGGAGGACCTTCCTGCCGAGGGGCTGCGGGGCCGTCCGTTCATGATGCTCGGCACCCACGACGACATGCACCTGCCCGGGGGGATCGACACCAGCTGGGACCGGGCGTGGACCGCGCTCGACGGGTGGAAGCGCTGGGTCACGGTGGCCGGCTCCGAACACTTCACCTTTTCCGACGGCCCCGTGATCTCACGCCACTTCGGCCTCCCGCAGCCCGAACTGCCCACCGACCGGGCGGTCGCCGTCACCCGGACGTATGTGGCCGCGTTCTTCGACCAGCACCTGCGCGGCCTCGCCCGCCCGGTTCTCGACGGTCCGTCCCCGGCGAATCCGGAGGTCCACTTCCAGCACCGCTGACCAGGCCGCCGGCCGACCGGTGGGACCCCGGAAGGGGTGTGCCCGACGCGAACACCCCGTACCGCTCAGGAGCGGTACGGGGTATGCGCCTCCGCCCACTCGGCCAGCGCCCGCGCGCACTCGGCGACCGACTCGCGCCAGGTGCGCGCGGCGCCCTCCCCGGCCTCGTCGCTGACGTGCTTCACGATCCGCAGCGGGACCCCCGCGATCGCGGCGGCGTGCGCGAGGGCGTACCCCTCCATGTCGACGAGAGCGGCCTGCTCCGCGAGCCGGGCGCGGGCGGTCTCGTCCGAGATGAACGTGTCCCCGGTCGCCAGAACCGTGTCACCGCCGTCCGGGAGCGTGAGGGGCGCGCCGTACGACTCGCCCGTCAACGTGGCCAGCAGTCGGCCGTCGAAGTCGTGCTGCACCACGGTGCCGATCACATGCGTTCCGCTCATGCCGGGCAGCAGCGCTCCCGCCGTCCCCAGGTTCACGATCCCGGACGGCCGCGGGCCCCGGCCGAGGGCGATCGCGAGCGCGGTCGCCGCGTTCACCTTGCCCATGCCGGTCAGCAGCACCGGCAGATCCGTCTCAAGGAACTGCGCCTCCTCCTTGACGGCGAGGACGAGCAGCGGACGGTCGGTGGTGATCTTTCCCAAGAGTTCCATGGGGGTCACGCTAGTTCGCGGCCCCTTCCGCCGTACAGCCGAGGCCACCGGGGGCTCAGCGCAGCGACAGGCCGCGCTCCGCGAGCTCCTCGCCGAGGACGCGCAGTGCCTTCGGGCCCACACCGTGCAGGGCGGCGAGTTCGGCGGCGGGAACCCCGTCGAGCTGATCGAACCGGGTGTATCCGGCCGCGGCGAGCGCGCGGGTGGCGGGCGCGCCGATGGCGCGGGGGAATTCCGTCTCGGGACGGTCGGATCCGGTGGCCATGGACCGATCGTGCCACGCGGGGGAGGGCCCGGCCCCACTCCCTCCCCGCGTTTCGCCCCGTGCACGAGCCGCCCTCCTCCGGAACGGCTCCTCGCACCGGTGGGGGTGCCGCTCGTCACACCGGTGGCTCACTGCGCGTCGCACGGTTCACACCGGCAGCAGGCGGCCGATCAGCGACCCCAGCTGGCGGGCGTTCCGGCAGGGCCGCATCTCGACCAGATCGGCGTAGGCCGGGGCCACCGAGTCGCCCGTGCCCCACAGCGAGGGCTGTTCGGGGTTGAGCCAGTGGACCCTGCGGGCCCGGTCCGCGATCCGGCGCAGAGCCGCGAGGTTCGGGTCGGATCCGTTGGTCCGTGCGTCCCCGAGGACGAAGACCACGGTGCGCGGGCCGAGGGCTTCCGCGTACCGGTCGGCGAACTCCCCGAGCGCCGTCCCGTAGTCGCTCTGGCCGTGCCACCCGGTCAGCTCTGCCTCCGCGAGAATCCGGTCGCCGAGCCCCGCCGGATCCGCCGAACCCCGGGCGATCAGCCCCGTCACCTCGTCCACCCGATTGACGAACGCGAACACCCGCACCCGGCTGAACTGGTCGTGCAGAGCCTGCACCAGCAACATCGTGAACTGCGCGAAGCCGGCAACCGACCCCGAGACGTCGCACAGCAGGACCAGCTCCGGCCGCCGGGGAGGGCGCCGCCGCAGCACCGGCCTGACCGGCACGCCGCCGGTCGACAGCGAACGACGCAGTGTCCGCCGCAGATCGATCTCCCCGCGCGAGGCCCGGCGCCTGCGGGCCGCGAGCCGGGTGGCGAGCTTCCGCGCCAGCGGCCGTACCGTACGCCGCAGCTCGTCCAGCTGGGCCCGCCCGGCGAGGAGGAAGTCGACGGTGTCCGCCGTCCCCGCGACGGCGCGGCGTGCGACCGCGTCCCGGCCCTGCCGCTCCGCGACGCGCCGCCGGGCCTCGGTCGCGACCCGCTCGCGGAACTCCTCGATCCGGCGCCGGATCTCGTCGTCGAGCAGCCGGTCGGTGAACTCGGGCTCCTCCGCCCCGGGGGCGGCCCTGAGCCGCTCCCGTACGCGGGCCAGGAGCGTCTCGGGGCGCAGCCGGGACAGCGTCTGGTACGAGGACCAGCCGTCCGACCGGGGACCGGATCCGTAGCCGCCGAATCCACCGACCGCCTCGGCGGCCAGCCGGTCGAGAGCGGCTCCGTCACCCGCGGTGAGGGCGTCCGCGAGCCGGTCCCGCAGGGCGGCGAGATCCGCCGGGGTGTTCGTGTACGTCTCCGCCGCCGCGGAGTGGCCCAGGGGGAAGTACAGGTCGAAGACCCGGTCGAACACCGGGCGCTGTCCCTCGCCGTGGAGCAGGGTCGCCGCCAGTGCCTCCCGGACCCGCTCGCGGTCCGTGAACCCGACCGCCTCCACGGCGTGCCCGGCGTCCACGGTCTCGCCGGTCCCGATCCCGAAGCCGTGGGCGCGCAGCGCGGCCACGAGACCGGTGAGCCGTGCCGCGGCCGCTCCCGGGGAAGCGGCTGCGGGCCCTCCCGGCGAGGTGGCGGCGCCGCCGGGATCTCCCGGTGCCGTGGTCGAGGGGTCCGTGAGGTCTCCGCGCGCTGTGGAGGCGTCCGCGGGGCTCACACCGCGTCCAGGTCGAGCTTGGCGGCGGCCTTCACGATGTCCTCCTGGTGCTTCAGGAGGACGCCCAGCGTCTCCCGTACGACCCGCTCGTCCAGCCGGTCCGCGCCGAGCGCCAGCAGGGTACGGGCCCAGTCGATCGTCTCCGAGACGGAAGGCACCTTTCGCAGGTCCATCGCCCGCAGCGCCCCGACGAGCCGCACCACGGAGCCGGCGAGGGCGGCGTCGAGCCCGGGGACCTTGAGCGTGACGATCCGGCGTTCCAGCTCCTCCTCGGGGAAACCGATGTGCAGGAACAGGCAGCGCCGGCGCAGTGCCTCGGACAGCTCGCGGCTCGCGTTGGAGGTGAGCACGGTGAAGGGGCGCCGGGTCGCCGTGATGGTGCCGAGCTCGGGAACGGTGATCTGGAAGTCGCTGAGCACCTCGAGGAGCAGGCCCTCCACCTCGACGTCCGCCTTGTCGGTCTCGTCGATCAGGAGCACGGTGGGCTGCTCGGACCGGATCGCGGTGAGCAGAGGCCGGGGAAGCAGGAACTCCTCGCCGAAGATGTCCGTCCGCGTCTCGTCCCAGGACTCGCCCCGCCCGGCGGTGATCCGCAGCAGTTGCTTGGCGTGGTTCCACTCGTACAGCGCGCGGGACTCGTCGACGCCCTCGTAGCACTGGAGCCTGACGAGTCGTGCGCCCGTGACCTCGGTGACGGCCTTGGCCAGCTCCGTCTTGCCGACGCCCGCCGGGCCCTCGACGAGCAGGGGCTTGCCGAGCCGGTCGGCGAGGAAGACGGTGGTGGCGACGGCGGGCGAGGCGAGGTAGCCGGTCGTGGCGAGTCGCTCGGCGACGTCGTCGACGGAGCTGAAGAAACCGGTCGTCATGGCTGTCCCCCCGGGGAGCGGAATCTTGTACTGGCCAGTAGCCTCAGCTCGTACTTGATCAGATCAGGCACCGCCGCACAACCGTCCCGCGCGAGGTCCGTGCCGCGCGCGCGGCGCCACCCGCTGGTGCAATGGGGGGAACCGGGTGTGCCACCCGGGGACCGCGCGGCGGTGGAGGTGTCGTGGCGGAACGGGACGACGGACGGGACGAGGCCCTCCTGACCAGAGTGCGGGCCATGGAGCAGGCGATCGGCGAGATCGGCACGACGCTCGACGAGACGAGCACCTGCCGCGAGCTCGCCGGCTTCCTCGCCCGCCATCTGCGGGCCTCCACCGAGGTCGACCTGGTGACGGAACAGGGCGCTCGGCCCCGCCGTGCCGCCTCCGCCCCGGGCGCCGCGGTCCGGGGTCCCACGCCCCACGACCGGGCTGCCCACACCCCCGCCACCCACCGCCTCTCCGTCCCCCTCGCCGTCCACGGCGCGGAGGCGCTCGGGACCGTCGGGGCGCTCGGGACCGTCGGCGTCACCCGGAGTGGCGGCGGGCCCTTCTCCGACCACGAAGTGGCCCTCCTCCGGTACGCGGCCCGGCTCGCGGCCCGTCACCTCGAACACGCCGGTCGCCTGGCGGCCACCGAGGACACCGCGCTCCATCTCCAGCGCGCCCTCGTGGCCGAGCCCGGCCGGCCGCACCCGAACCTGGAGATCGCGGGAGGCTACCTCCCCGCCGGGCCCCGCGCCCTCGTGGGCGGCGACTGGTTCGAGACGGTACGGCTCCACTTCGGCCGCAGCCTGCTTGTCGTGGGCGATGTCATGGGGCACGGTCTCGACGCGGCCGTCGACATGAACGCCTACCGCACGGCCCTCCGCGAGGTCGCCGCGACCGACCTGCCGCCGCACCGGGTGCTGCGCCACCTCGACGCCGTGGTCGCCGAGGACGACGCCCGCCGCCCGGCCACCGTGCTGCTCGTCCGGGTCGACCCGGCGCGCAGCACCGCCACCTTCGCCAGCGCCGGACATCTGCCGCCCGCGGTGTTCGGCGCGGACGGCTCGGCCGAGCTGGTCGACCTCACCGTGGGCCCACCCCTGGGCACCGGCGTCGGAGGGTACGAACCGACCACCCGCCCGCTCCGTCCGGGCGACACTCTGCTGATCTTCACCGACGGGCTCGTCGAGCGGCGAGGCGAGGACATCGACGTCTCCCTCGGCCGCCTCGCCGCGCTCCGGCTCACCCCGGACTCCGGACCGGAACAGGTCGTCGACGAGGTGCTCCACCACCTCGGCGCACACGACGCGGAGGACGACGTGGCCGTCCTCGCGGCCCGCATCCGCGCACGCGCCCCACAGTGACAACGGGTCACATCACCCCCACGGAACGCCGTGACAGACGGTCACACCGCCCCTGCTCGGGGCGTGTTTCACGCCTGAGCGGGATTCTTCCCGCAGGACGCTTGTGCGCGGCCCCCGGGCCCGGCACGCTCCTCCGTATGAACACGGCCAGGCATGCCAGTGAACGTCTGATGAGCTGGCCCTCGCTGACCCCCGGTCGCGCCCATTGCGGCGCAGAGATCGGACTGGGTACGGCGACGGAGGAGATCGTGCATTTCCACGGTGAACACGAGGCCGACGTCCACCTCACCCGCGCCATGGTCGCGAAACTGCGTCCGGCGCTGCTGGGGTCGAGCGCGGTCCGTCTCCGGGCCGGCTCGGGCTGGGTGACGGTCCGTCTGGACATGGGGTCGGACATCGATCTGCTCGCCACCCTGGTGAGCGCTGCCCTCCAGGCGAACGGCGTTCCCGACGTCGCCCCGGACGGCTGCACCCGGACCCGCCCGGTCACGGGGATCATCCGCTGAGCCGGGCGCGCCCCTACGCGCGCGTGCCTCCGGAACCCTCTCCCTGACCCGATCCGGGGACGGGGAACAGCATGCACGTGCTGGTCGCGTGGGCGAGCAGCCGGTCCTCGGCGTCGTACAGGCCCGCCTCCGCGAGCGCGGTCCTGCGCCCCCGCGACAGCACCGTGCCGATCGCCCGCACCTTGCCGGTATCGGTCGTGATCGGCCGGAGGAAGCGGGTCGAGAGGTCGAGCGAGGTGTACGCCGTGCCCTGCGGGAGGGTCGAGTGGACCGCGCAGCCGGCCGCCGAGTCCAGCAGGGTCGCGTACACGCCGCCGTGCACACTGCCGATCGGGTTGTAGTGCTCCTCGCCCGGCTCCAGGACGAACACCGCCCGTCCTTCCTCGACCTCCTCCAGGCCGAAGCCGAGGAGCGCGGCGATCGGGGGACCGGGCAGCCGTCCGGCCACCATCTCCCGCAGGAAGTCGAGCCCCGCCATGCTGCCGGCGGCCCGCGCGGTGGCCCCGGCGTCCTCCCACTCAACCGTGCGCGACCGCCCCATGACCACTCTCCACCCGCCGCGGCCGGCTGACTCCCAGCTGGCTCTGTACTGCGAAGCTAGCCGTCCCGAAAGCTGACTGTCAACGACGCAGTCAGGTGGCTACAGTGTGACGATGAACTGGCTGGAGACGGACACGGAGAACTGCCCGGTTCGCCGCGCCCTGGACCTCGTGGGCGAGAAGTGGTCCCTGCTGATCCTGCGGGACGCCTTCAACGGCGTCCGCCGCTACGACGAAATCCGCCGGCACCTCGGGCTCTCCGAGGCGGTCCTCGCCGACCGCCTCCGCAAGCTGGTCTCGGCCGGTGTACTGCGGGCGGAGCCGTACCGCGAACCCGGCTCCCGGACCCGGTACGAGTACCGGCTCACCCCCAAGGGCGTCGACCTCTGGCCCGTGCTCCTCGCCCTCAAACAGTGGGGCGACACCCACGCCGGGGAACCCGAGGGCCCCGTCCTGGACATCCGGCACACGGACTGCGGAGCCCCCGTCCGCGTCGTCGTCCAGTGCGAGGACGAGGAACGGGCCACGCTCAGCGCCCGCGAGGTCACCGTCCGCCCCGGCCCCGGAGCACGGCCGATCCACCCCTGAGACCGATCATCGGGAGGGCGTCCGACGCCTCGGACCGGACGGGCCAGGCACCCGTTCGGCCGTACGTCTGCGATGCCCCGCCGTCCGGCCGGGTACCTCACGAGGCATGCCCTCCACACCCGGTCCGCCGCACGACGGTGCCCCCACCGAACACGGCCACTGGTTCCAACGGCTCCACGCCCGCGTCCTCGCCTCGCCCGTCGGGCTCGCGTGGAACCGCGGACGCGCCATGGAACTCATGCACCGAGCCATGGGCTTCGCGGCGCTCAGCCTGCTCACCCTCGTGCCCCTGCTCATCGTCGTGGCCGCCGCCGACCTCGCCAGCGGCCAGGGATTCGCCCGCTGGCTCGTGCAGGGACTGGGAGTCTCCGAGGTCTCGCAGGAGGAGGTCGAACGGCTCTTCGGCCAGCCGGGACAGGCCCTGCAACGCACCACCGCCTTCGGCCTCGCCGCGCTCGCCGCCTTCGGCGTCACCTTCGGATCCGCCGTACAGACCGGGTACGAGCGGGTCTGGGACCTCCCCACCGCCCGCTGGCACACCATGTGGCGGCACGTCGTCTGGCTGGCCGTCCTCATCGCCTGTCTGCTGGTCTTCGTGGCCAATCCCGCACCGGCCGACGCGCCCGCAGTGGTCACCGGCGTCGTCGCGCTCGCCGACCTCGTCGGCACCTTCTTCTTCTTCTGGTGGTCGCAGCGCTTCCTGCTCTGCGGGCGCATCCGCTGGCGAGCCCTCGTGCCCGGAGCCGCCCTCACGGCGCTGGGCCTCCTGGGGCTGCGGATCTTCTCCCAACTGGTGTTCTCCCCGCTCATCGCCTCGAACGCGGTGACGTACGGCCAGTTCGGCACCGTCCTCGTCCTCCAGTCCTGGCTGGTCGGCGTCGGCTTCGTCGTGTACGGCGGTGCCCTCGTCGGCCGCCTGGTCCACGAGCACCTCCTCCGGCGCCGTATGCGCCGCGAAGGCGTCACCGTCACCTGGTCCCGCCGGTTCCGGTGACGACGGCTGTCACCCCGGGTCGTACACCCCGGGTCCGATGCCCCGGACGCGGGCCGCCCTTTACGATCACCGCATGTCCGTCACCCCGTCAGCTCCGTTCCTCAGAAGAGTCACCCCCGACGGATGGGCCGCGATCGCCTGGCTCGCGGGCATGGTCTTCACCGCACTCCTCCGCATCCGACTGCCAGGCCAGGACGAGGCGGACGTCATGCCCGGAGTGGTCATCGTGCGCTGGGACGGCCTCCTCATGCTGTTCCTCGCCACCGCCCTCGCCCTGCGCGGCAGCGCGCTCCTGACCAGCCGTCCGGCAGCGGCCCTGAGGTACCTCCTGGTAGCCGCAGTGCTCGGCAGCAACCCACTCGGTGTCATGGCCATCCCGGCCGCGCAGTACCTCGCCGTGGACGTCGCCCTCTACGCCATCGCCGCCGCCCGCCCGCCCCGTGAGGCGGGCAGGGCGCTCCTGCTCTCCCTCGGCGTCCTCTTCGGCCACCTGGCGGTCCGCCTGCTCGCGGGCTGGAGCGTCGCCACCACCAGCGCGCTGGCCGTCGCCCTCACCGCCGTCGTGGCCTGGCTGCTCGGCCGCTCGGAGCAGCAGAGCCGGGTGCACGCCGAACGGACCCGTGCTCAGAGCGCCGCACAGGCCGTCACCTCCGAACGGCTCAGGATCGCCCGCGAGATGCACGATTCGGTCGCCCACAGCATCGGCATCGTCGCCCTCCAGGCCGGCGCCGCGCGCCGGGTCATCGAGACACAGCCCGAGCAGGCCCGGCAGGCCCTCGGCGAGATCGAGACGGCCAGCCGCGAGACCCTGGCCGGACTGCGCCGCATGCTCGGCGCGCTGCGCACCGACGAGCCGGGCGACCCCGGCACACGACCCGCCGAGGGCGCGGGGCTGCCCGAGATGCCCGGCCTCGCCGTTCTCGACCGGCTCGCCGAGGTCACCGCGGCCGCCGGTGTCCGTGTCGCGGTCCGGCGCGTCGGCGAACCCCGCCCGCTCCCGCAGGACATCGACCTCTCCGCCTTCCGTCTCGTCCAGGAGTCCGTGACCAACGTCGTACGGCACTCGGGCGCCGACTCCTGCACGGTCACCGTCGACCAGCAGGACCCCGGAGCCCTCGTCGTCACCGTCGAGGACCACGGTCCCGGCCCTCGACGCGAACGGGACCGGGACGGCGACGGCGGCCGTGACCGCGCCCACGACCAGGACCGCGACCGGGTCCCCTCCGGAGGCGGATCGGGCTACGGTCTCGTCGGGATGCGGGAGCGCGTCACCCTGTTGCACGGAGAGTTCACCGCGGGACCCCGCCCCGGCGGCGGCTTTCGCGTCACCGCCCGCCTTCCCCTCCCGGCAGGAGCCGTCACCCGATGAGCACGAATACCACCGAGCCCACCGTCCGGGTCGTCCTCGCCGACGACCAGCCCCTGGTGCGCACAGCGCTCCGGATGGTCATGACCGACACCACCGACCTCGTCGTCACGGGCGAGGCGGCGGACGGTGCCGAGGCCGTCCGTCTCGTCGAGGAGACGGGCGCCGACGTCGTCGTCATGGACCTGCGCATGCCCGGTACGGACGGCATCGAGGCGACCCGCCTCATCACCGCTGGCTCCAGCGGGGCCCGGGTGGTCGTGCTCACCACGTTCGACGACGACGACCACGTGTACGGAGCGCTGCACGCGGGCGCGTCCGGGTTCCTGGTCAAGGACATGGCCCTGGACGACATCCTCGCCGCGGTCCGTGTCGTCGCCTCGGGCGACGCCCTGATCGCCCCCAGCGTCACCCGGCGACTCATCAAGGAGTTCACCGACCGGCCTAAGTCCGTCCCCGCGGCGCCCCGACGTCGCGCCGAGGGGATCACCGACCGCGAGCGCGAGGTCCTCACGCTGGTCGGGCGGGGTCTCTCCAACACGGAGGTCGCCGCCGAACTCCACATCAGTGTCGCCACCGCCAAGACCTATGTGACCCGGCTGCTCGCCAAACTGGACGCACGCGACCGTGTGCAGCTGGTCATCATCGCGTACGAGGCGGGCCTGGTCTCAGCTGCCTGACGGCGGAGTGCGGTGGGGACGGGCGCGCGGGCAGCGACGGCGTGTGCCCGGCGGGAAAGTGATCACACGATCCGGTGATCCGCCCACGAGAGGCCGGGAGCCGTCCCCCCGACCGCTTGGATGTGGGTGATCCCATCGGCCCGTCGAAAGAGAGCCGCCCATGGCGAACATCTGGCTGCCGCCCGTCGAGTACGTCGCGACCCTGCCGAGAGCGACGGCGTACGCCTGCCTCTACTTCACCGACACGGGGGGCCGCCCCTTCCAGCTGCGGGCCAGCTACCGCGCCGAGCTGTGGCAGTGGCCCGGCGGGAACATGGACCCGGGGGAGACCCCCTGGGAGACGGCGGTGCGCGAGTGCCGCGAGGAGACCGGGATCAGCTTCACCGGCGAACCGCGGCTCCTCGGCACCCACTTCGTCACCGACCGCGGCGACGACTGGCCCGCCAACCACATCGGCTTCGTCTTCGACGGCGGTGAGCTGACGGACGAGCAGATCGCCGGTGTCGTCCTCGACCCCGAGGAGCACAGCGCGTACAGCATCCGCACGCTCGAGGAGTGGGAGCGGGAGATGGAGCCGCGCGAGTTCGCCCGCCTCGCGGGCATCGACCGGGCCCGCAGGACCGGCAGGCCGCTGTACCTGGAGACCGGCCCCGACGGAGACCGGGCATAGAGGCACGGGGGCGGGTGCCGCCGCTCGGAACGACACCCGCCCCCGTGCCCGGTCGTTCAGACGCGACAGCCCACCGGGTGGGCGAAGTCGACCACGAAGCGCTCCGGGGAGTGCAGCCGGAAGGTCTTGTAGGCGGGTTTGGTGTCGAAGGCGGCTCCGATGGAGACCACGCCCTCGAAGTCGCCGGTCAGGGCGACCCCCTTGAGCGTGGGCAGATGGATCTTCAGCAGCCGGGGTCCCTGGTACACGGACTTTCCGGCGTCGTCGTGGGCGGCCGCGGGGGAGAGGCGGATCTCCAGGAAGTACTTCCCCGCCAGCGGGACCTTCTGCCCCGAGCCGTCGTAGCGCAGTGTGGTGACCGGGTGCACGGTGACCGGGGGCATGACACCCCGTACGTCGATCACCAGTCGGTCGAAGGTGGCGTGGCCGCCCCAGCGGGCGTTGACGACCAGGGCCGTGGCCGGGGTCGTCGGGCTCGGGGAGGGGGCGTGGGCGGCGCCGGCCGGGATCGTGGCGCCGATGCCGGCGGTCAACAGGATTCCCGCGGCGACGGCCGCGAGGGTGTGACGGTGATGCATGACGTCCCCCAATTTCTCCTGCTCCGGGGACAGTGCTGTCACTGAC
The DNA here is from genome assembly GCF_014656215.1 of Streptomyces zaomyceticus. Lineage (GTDB taxonomy): Bacteria > Actinomycetota > Actinomycetes > Streptomycetales > Streptomycetaceae > Streptomyces > Streptomyces zaomyceticus. The sequence goes on from NZ_BNBZ01000022.1 coordinate 98,100, forward strand.
AGAGACATCCACCACAACCATATGGTTCCATCCGATATGGGGTAAATGTGCGAATGATGCGGCAGGGGGGTGGGGGAGGGTGGCGGTTCGCGCGAGGCGAACGGCGGTGGGCGCACCGCGGGGACCCGGGACCGCCGCCGGCCGACCGGATCCGCCGAGGCGGATCCCGCGATGGCCGTAACTCCCCGGCCGCTCAGTAGTTGACCCGGTCATGAAGAAGCGCAGCATGCTCGCCATCGCCTCCCTCGCCGCAGGCGTCGTCACCGCCCTCGTCACCCCTCCGCCGCAGGCCAGCGCGGCCGAGAGCCCGCTGGGCGGCGCCACCGGTCTCCTCCAGGAGGACCAGGGCGTCGAGACCGTCGTCCACGACACCGTCCACGGAGCCGAAGGCGCCCTCCCGGCTCCCGGGACCGGCGGCCTGCTCTGACGATGCCCCGCGCGGCGACCGGTGCCCCGCGCCCCCGACGGGCCGCGGGGCACCGCCACGCCGTGACCCGGGAGGAGGCGGCCCGTGCGCGCGCCGTGCGTGACTAATGACAGGATGTCCCCATGAGCGACAACGTTTACTTCGACATCACCATCAACGACGAGCCCGCGGGCCGGATCACCTTCAAGCTGTTCGACGACGTCGTCCCGAAGACGGCGCAGAACTTCCGCGAGCTCTGCACCGGTGAGCACGGCTTCGGTTACGCCGGCTCCCCGTTCCACCGGGTCATCCCGCAGTTCATGCTCCAGGGTGGCGACTTCACCCGCGGCAACGGCACCGGCGGCAAGAGCATCTACGGCGAGAAGTTCGCCGACGAGAACTTCAAGCTGAAGCACGACCGCCCGTTCCTGCTCTCGATGGCCAACGCCGGCCCGAACAGCAACGGCTCGCAGTTCTTCATCACCACGATCATCACCGACTGGCTCGACGGCAAGCACGTCGTCTTCGGCGAGGTCGTCGAGGGCCAGGACCTGGTCAAGAAGATCGAGGGCCTCGGCTCCCGTTCCGGCGCCACCGCCGCGAGCATCAAGGTCTCCGAGTCGGGCATCGTGAAGGCCTGATCGCCTTCTCGAACTGAGCCCAGGGCGCCGAGCGCCCTTGCTCGACCCACCCGGCCGGGGCGGGGGACGCCGTCCGCGCGACGTGCGTCCCCGCCCTCGCCGAGGACTCCCACGGATTCCCGGACGCCTGCCGGGTGCGGTCACCGGGCTTCCGCCCAGGCCCCGGTACCGGCGGCCGACGCGACCTCAGGCGAAGGCGAGCGCGTTCCGCTCCGCCCACGCCGAGAAGGGGCGCGCCGCCCGGCCGAGGACCCGCTCCACGTCAGGGCTCACCCGCCGCTCCTCCGTGCCGGGCTCACCCATCACCGCCAGCATCCCGTCGACGGCCTCCTCCGGCAGGAATCGCACCAGCTGCGACCTGGCCTCGCTCGCGCTCTGCGCCACGAACGCGACCGGTTCGCCCAACGCTCCGGCGAGAGCCCGCGCCTGCTCGCGCGGTGACACCGCCTCGGGCCCCGTCAGGACGTAGATCCGCCCCGTGTGAGCCGTGCCACGCAGCGCTTCCGCCGCGACCTCGGCGATGTCCGCCGGATCCACCACGGGCAGCGCCACGTCCGCGAACGGGGCCGCCACCGTACGGGCCGAACGTACGGGCTCGGCCCACAGGAAGGCGTTGGAGGCGAAGCCGCCGGGCCGCAGCACGGTCCAGTCGACCCCCGATTCCCGTACCGCCGTCTCGAACGCGCGCAGAATCCCGTGCGACACCGAATCGGGCCGCGTCCCCACCAGTTGCGAGGACTGGAGCACGATCCGCCGCACCCCGGCGGCGACCGCCGCCGCCACGATCCCCCGCGGACTCAGCTCGTCCCCGAGGCCCCCGACGAGCAGATACACCGCCTCCGCGCCCTCGAACAGGTCCTTCAGGCCGTCCACATCGGCCAGATCCCCCTGTCGGTGCGTCACCCCGGCGGGCAGTCCCGCGGCCGGCCGCCGGCTCACCGCCGTCACCTGCTCACCGGCCGCGGCCAGCAGCTCCACCAGCGGTCGTCCGACGTTTCCGGTCGCTCCGGTCACCACGATCACAGCTGTTCCCCTCCAGGGAGTCCTCGGCGGAGCACCAGCGCTCCGCCGTCTTCATGACCTCATCCTGGAAGGCGAACCGGCCATCTTCTGGCCACTTTCACCGAGGCGAATCCGAGGGGTGTCCGCAGCCTCAGCTCTCCTCGCCGAAACGCCGTTCGAACTTGGCGATCCGGCCCTCCGAGTCCACCGTCCGCGCCGTGCCCGTGTAGAACGGGTGGCTCTCGGAGGAGATCTCGACATCGATCACGGGGTACGTGTTGCCGTCGTCCCATTCGATGGTGCGGTCGCTGGTCGCGGTGGACCGGGTCAGAAAGGCGTACCCGGCCGTGCGGTCACGGAAGACCACCGGGCCGTACTCGGGCTGCTTGTCCTGCTGCACGTGTCCTCCTCGGGCTCCCGCCCTGACTCGTCCGGCCTGATCGGCACGGCACCCCCAGCCTCCCCGCGCCCGCGCCGGCCGACCAGCGCCACGGGCCCGACCGGGTGATCCTCAGCGATGCTTCGGCCAGCGGGCCGCGAGCAGCAGGGCGATGTCATCAGGGCGGGACGTGGCCTGCCGGGCCTCCCGGGTCATCCGGTCCGCCGCCTCGGCGAGCGGCAGCGAACCGGTCGCCGCGAGCGCCCGGCGCAATTGCTCGATCCCCTCGTCGATGTCCCGGCCCGGCTGCTCCACCAGGCCGTCCGTGAACAGCGCGAGCACCGCGCCGGGAGCCAGCCGGAGCCGCGTCACCGGGTACGAGGCACGGTCGTCGATCCCGAGCACCATCCCGCCCGCGAGTTCCACCACCTCCGTCGTCCCGTCGGGTTGCAGCAGCAGCGGCTGCGGATGCCCGGCCCGTACGCCCCGCAGTTCCCCCGTCCTCGGGTCGAGCAGTACATAGCAACAACTCGCGAACTGCCCGGGATCCAGGTCGATCAGCAGCCGGTTGGTGCCCCGCATCACGTCCTGCGGCCGGTGCCCGGCCAACGCGAAGGCGCGCACCGCGCTCCGCAGCTGCCCCATCGTGGCGGCGGCCGCGACCCCGTGCCCCTGGACGTCGCCGATCACGAGCGCGAGGCGTCCGTGCCCCGTCTCGACCACGTCGTACCAGTCCCCGCCGACGTCCATGCCCTGCGTACCCGGCAGATAGCGGCCGACCGTGTCCACTCCCTCCCACACCGGCAGCCGGTGCGGAAGCAGCGCGTCCTGGAGTCCCCGTGCGACCGCCGACTCCGTGTCGTACCGCTGCGCCCGCTCCAGAGCCTGCGCGATGAGCCCCGCGAGCGCCGTGAGGACGGCCCGCTCCTCCGGACTGAAGCCGCGGGGCCGGTCGAAGCCGAGGATGCAGGAGCCCACCGGCCGGCCCGAGGCGATCAGCGGCAGGAACGCCCGCGCCCCCGAATGGGCGTCCAGCGGCAGACCCGGATACGTCCGGCTCAGCTGCTCCATCGACTCGAAGAACAGCGGCCTGCCCGTCGTCAGCGTCTCCACCCCGGGCACATGCTCGTCCAGGGCCACCCCGTCGAAGGGCTCCAGGAAACCCGGCGGGAAGCCGGTCTCCCAGGCCAGGTACAACCGCCGGTCGCTCAACAGGTAGATGGCCAGCTGCCGCCCGCCGAACGCGGGCAGCAGTTCCTCCGTGACCACCGCCGACACCTGGCGGGCCGTCACGGCCTCGGACAGCGCGATCGCCAGGGCCACCGGCCGGTACAGGGCCGAGACCCGGTCGTCGGCCAGGGACAGGCTGTCGTCCTTCTGTCCGGCGGCTCCGGAACTCCGCGGGAGCTGCACCGGTTCGTCCTCCGGGACCAGCACCATCGTCAGCCCGTCCCGGCCCGGATGGAGGGAGACCGTCAGCCACCGGCCCTGCTCGGGGCGGGCCAGGAAGCGCGCCGGCTCACCGGAGATGAGGGCCGCGCGCAGCTGCTCCTCGTGGAAGGGGAGGCTGAACCAGGGCAGCGCCTCCCACAGCGGGCGCCCGGCCAGGGCCCCGCGGGGGCGTCCGAGCAGCCGCTCCGTGCGCTCGTTGACGTAGGTGACGCGTCCGAGCCGGTCGATCGCCAGGATCGCCCGCGGCAGTCGGTCCGTGGCGTCGGAGCCGATCAGGCCCGTGCCGAGGTCGACAAGGGTGCAGGTGAGCCGCAGACCCGTGTGGGTGCCCCACGCGTGGTTCCCGCTCGGCACTTCCGACGGGCTCCTGCGCGCCCGGGTGGAGACCTCCAGCAGGTGGAGTCCGCCGTCGGGTCCTTTCAGCCGGATCCGGCGTACCACCGGACGTCCGTCCGGTCCCGTGGCCTGCCGGGCCGCCGCCCACAGGGCGTACCCGTCCTCCGGCTCCAGGAGCGCCGTCAGGACGTCGATCGGGCAGGGCGAGGGCACCTCGGCACCGAGGATCCCCAGGAGCCCGGCGTCCATCGTGACCATGCCGGAGTCCAGGTCCCAGTCGAAGGAACCGAAGCGGACCGGTGGCGCCCCCGCGGTGGACTGCTGCACGCAGACCGGGTCACCGGGCCACTCGACGGTCGTCCCCTGACGGGAGAGGTCGGCCAGGGCCGCGCCGAGGCTCAGCGCCCCCTGCGTCATCAGGGTCCGGTCCCGGCCGTCCACCGGAACCCCGGGGGTCGGCGGTCGCAGCGCGACGAGCACCCCGAAGCGCTCGCGGCCCGCGACGACCGGGGCGTACAGCGAGGCGAAGGGGAACGGCAGACTCGCCACGAGCTGGGGGAACCGCCGCATCGCCTCCTCGACGTCGGGGAGGTGCACGGACTGGCCCGAGCGGTGCACCTCGGCGATGGGGAACGGCCGGTTGGTGTGCATCCGCCACCACGGACGGAACAGGGGCCCCGGCAGTCCGACCAGGACCGCGAGCCGTAGCAGCCCGGGCGTTCCGGAGCGCAGATACACCCCTCCGGCATAGCCGCCCACCTGCTCGACCGCCCGGAGCGCCGACTCCGCGAGAGTCCAGGTCAGGGCACCGGAAGCGGGCCCGTCGGCGGCTCCGTTCTGGGACGGACGCCCGGTACCGCCGGCCGGGCCGGGGCCGGGCGTGCCGTGCGAGGTCACACAGCCAGGATGCGCCCGACTGGAAAGGCCCCGCATCCCGGACCGGGCTCCACGGTCCCCGGACGGGAGCGCGGTGAGGCCCGGAGGGGCGCGTCGTGGTGGCCGCCGGGGCCGGTCGGGGGGCTCGGAGGGGCGCGTCGTGGTGCCCGGAGCGCGACGGTGTTGACCGCACGCGCTCGCACCGTCACACTCGGTCGTCGACCGGCGCCGCAGGCGCGTGGCGCCACCACCTCATGACCAGGGAGCACGATGACGGGCCGGGTTCTTCCGTACGACGTACAAGGCGACGGCCCTCGGCGGGCCCTCGTACTGCACAACTGGTTCGGCGACCGCACCAGCTTCGCCCCGCTGCGCACCCATCTGAACGATGCCACCGGCTCGTACGCCTTCGTCGACTGCCGGGGCTACGGCGAGGCCCTCGACCATCCGGGGGAGTACACGATGGAGGAGGTCGCGGCCGACGCCCTCGCGGTCGCCGACGACCTCGACTGGGATTCCTTCTCCGTCATCGGCCATTCGATGGGCGGCAAGGCCGCCCAGCTGATGCTCCTCGACGCCCCCGACCGGGTCCGCTCGATCATCGGGATCTCACCCGTGTCGGCGGCCGGCTTCCCCCTCGACGGAGAGACCTGGGAGCTCTTCGCCGGCGCCGCCGCGGAGCCCGCCAACCGGCGCGCGATCATCGACAACACCACCGGCGGCCGGTACGACGACGCCTGGCTGGGCGCCCTCGTCGAGCGCTCCGTCGGGCGGTCCTCCGCGACGGCCTTCCGCGCCTACCTGGACTCCTGGTCGCGCACGGACTTCCACGAGCGCGTCCGGGACAACCCCGTCCCCGTGCTGCTCGTCGTCGGCGCCCACGACCCCGCGCTCGGCACCGAGGCGATGGAGGCGACCTGGCTGCGCTGGTACCCGAACGCCCGCCTCGAGGTCCTGAAGGACGCCGGCCACTACGCGCCCGAGGAGACCCCGGGAGCCCTCGCCGAGGCCATCGAGGCGTTCCTCGCCGCCTGACGCCGGAGCGTCGCCCGGCCGGTCGGGGCCTCCTCCGACGGGTCGGCGCGCCCCGTCATCCGAAGGTCGTGGGAGGTGACGACTTTCGAGGACAGCGGTGCGGCCCCTCTGCACCTGATCATCGTGCTCACGACCTCATGGGACGGTCCGCCGCGACCGTCCCCGATCAGCAGGAGCACGTTCGATGGGCCTCGCGCAGACGCAGCACCGCTTCCTCGTCCGGCAGAAGGTGACGCTCATGGCCAATCGCTATCTGGTGCACACCATGGGCCCCGACGGTGCGGAGGACGAACTCGTCGCCTTCGCCCACCAGAAGAGACTGGCCCTCAAGGAGCACGTCACCTTCTACACGGACGAGTCCCAGCGCCAGGTTCTCTTCACCTTCCGGGCCCGCCAGGTGCTCGACCTCGGCGCCACCTATGACGTGCACGGTGCCTCCGGAAGCCGGCTGGGAAGCTTCCGCAAGAACTTCGGCGCGTCCCTGCTCCGGAGCACCTGGCACCTGAGCCGACAGGACGCCGATGAGGAGATGACGGGGCAGGAGCGGAACGAGCGGGTGGCGCTGCTGCGACGCGCCTGGGAGTTCCTGCCCTTCACCGACTTCGTCCCCTTCTTCGTGCCGTACCACTTCGACTTCACCGCCTCGGGCCGGACCGTGATGACCGTCGACAAGCTCTTCGGTCTGCGTGACCGGTACGTGGTCGACATAGCGGACCCCGGGCTCGACCGTCGCCTCGCCATAGCCCAGGCGGTCGCCCTGGACGCGCTGCAGTCCCGCTGAGCGCCGGCCGTCCTACCCTGGAGAGACGGGCGGGGGACGGGGCACTCCGGACCTCCCCGCGCCCGGGCCGTGGAGGCGGAAGGGCGGCGGGCCATGTACTTCAGCGATCGCACCGACGCGGGGCGGCAGCTCGCGGCCCGTCTCGACCACTTCAAGGGCCATGACGTCGTGGTTCTCGGGCTGCCACGGGGTGGGGTGCCGGTGGCCTCGGAAGTGGCCGACGCGCTCGACGCTCCGCTCGACATCTGTCTCGTGCGGAAGCTGGGCGTGCCCCAGCAGCCGGAGCTCGCGATGGGAGCGCTCGGCGAGGGCGGCGTTCGGGTGGTGAACGAGCGGGTACTGCGCGAGGCGGGGGTCGACGCGCGCGACCTCGCCGCGGTCGAGGAGCGCGAGCACATCGAGCTCGACCAGCGGGCCCGGCGTTACCGGGGCAGCAGACCCTCGGTGCCCCTCGAAGGCCGGACGGTGCTCGTCGTCGACGACGGCCTGGCCACCGGTGCCACGGCGCTGGCCGCCTGCCGGGTGGTGCGGGCCAGGGGCGCCGCACGGATCGTGCTCGCGGTGCCGGTGGCGCCGCGGGGCTGGACGGCCCGGCTCGGCGGCGAGGCGGACGAGACCGTGAGCGTCCACACGCCGGAGCTGTTCTACGCCATCGGGCAGTTCTACCGGGACTTCTCGCAGACGCCGGACGGGGAGGTCGTCGCCTGCCTGGACCGGAACCGGGCGGGACGCGATCCGATCGTCCGGGACACCACCGTACGGATCCCCATGGCCACCGGTGTCGCGCTCTCGGGACGGCTCGCGGTGCCCGAGAGCGCCCTCGGCATCGTCCTGTTCGCCCACGGCAGTGGCAGTAGCCGGCACAGCCCCCGGAACCGTGCGGTGGCGGCGGCGCTCAACCGGGCGGGACTGGGGACGCTGCTGTTCGACCTGCTGACCGAGGCCGAGGCGGTCGACCGGGCGCATGTCTTCGACACCCCGCTGCTCGCGGGCAGGCTGACCCGCGCCACGGAGTGGGTGGCCGAGCGGCAGGAGGGCGACGGACTGCCACTCGGCTACTTCGGCGCGAGTACGGGAGCGGCCGCCGCGCTGTGGGCGGCGGGCGATCCCGACTCCTCCGTGGCCGCCGTCGTCTCACGCGGCGGCCGGCCGGACCTCGCGGCCGACCACCTGGCCAGGGTGACGGCGCCGACGCTCCTGGTGGTGGGGGGCAGGGACGCGCTGGTCCTGGACCTCAACCGGCGGGCCCGGTCGCTGCTGCGCTGCGAGAGCCGGCTGGCCGTCGTGGACGGTGCCACGCATCTCTTCGAGGAGCCGGGCGCCCTGGAGGAGGTGGCGGAGCTCGCCACCTCCTGGTTCACCGGGCACTTCCGGGGTCAGTAGGCCCCGTTGACGTTGTCGATGGAGCCGTAGCGGTCGGCCGCGTAGTTGCAGGCTGCGGTGATGTTGGCGATCGGGTCGAACAGGTCCATCGACGTGCCGGGCACGTGATAGGCCAGGAAGGTCGGCTCGATGACCTGGAGGAGACCCTTCGAGGGGGTGCCCGCCACGGCGTTGGAGTCCCAGAGGTTGATGGCCTGCGGGTTTCCGGAGGACTCCCGCATGATGTTGCGGTGGATCCCCTCGTAGGAGCCGGGGATGCCGCGCTGGGCCATGATGGCCAGCGACTCCCGGATCCAGCCGTCGAGGTTGTTCGCGTACTGGGTGGCGGCGACGGGAGCGGCCTGGACCGCGGCGGCCGCGGCGGGAGCGGCGGCGGAGGCACCCGTGTTGGCGGCGGCGCTCCGGCGCTCGGAGCGGCTCGCCCGATCGGTCGTCGAGGTCTTCTCGGCGGTCGTCCGGGTGGCCTTCTTCGGCTGCGCGGGGGCGGCCTTCGCGGAACCCGGACGAAGTGTCAGTTCAAGACCGGGGTGAATAAGTGACGGGTTGTCACCCACGGCGCTCTTGTTGGCCCGGTAAAGCCCCTTCCAGCCGCCCTGAATTCCCTTCTTCTGTGCGATCAGGGAAAGCGAGTCACCGCCGACGACGGTGTAGGTGCGCGCGGCGGCCGGGGCTGCGGGAGCCTGGGGGACGGCCTTCACTGCGACCGGGGACGCGGGGGCGGCGGCGGCCCGGGCGGCGATTTCCGGGGCACCGGACACCGGGGCGGCGCCGGCCACGGCCGGGGCGATCAGCGGGAGGGCAAGGGCGGCTCCACCTGTGCCGACCAGCGCGAGTCCACGCGAGACGGGGCGGCGGGGGCGGCGGTGCTTACCGTGAGCAGGCATGACGGATTCCTCTCCGGCGCCTTCGGGGTGAGCTGTCGGGTTCGGACTGGAGATGTCCGGCCGCGCGCACGCGGCTTCACCCCGAGCCGTTCCGGAATCCGGGCCGGCGTATTCGTGGGTCCCCCGCTCCTGCCGTCGGGTGAAAGGGAGGTATTTCGAGCAGTGGCAGGATTCGGCGATCCGCTCGAATGGAGGTGACCGTAGGCCAGTAATGCGACGGATAACAAGAGGACGACGGCCCGGCGCCCGGGAAAAGGATCACGGAATTCGCCGAATTCAAGATCGAACGAATCTCCCGAGCGCTGAACTTCCTTGCGCCGCCCGGCGTGCGCGGACTGCGGCCGCCGGGGTGTTCCGGGGAAAGTGAGTCGCATCACCAGGTACTCAATGTCCGAATCCGCACCATAATTCTGAAAATAGGGAAGTGGGATGTAAAGGGCCGATCAGACGGGTGTGCACTCAAGGGCAAAAGTCGCAAAACCGACATTCGTCATGAAAGATGGAGCCACCCCGACCGAGGAGCCACCCGAATGTCGCCCTCCGCCCCCCTGCTCAGCCCCGACACCCTCGACCGCGAAGCCGTGGCGCTCTACGAGAGCGCCACCTGGCAGCGCATCGTCACGGACTGGACCGAAGACCCCGCTCCTGTGTCCGCCCTCGCCTCCACCCCCACGCGCACCCCCCTCCTCGCGCCCGCGCCGACGCCCGTCGACGCACCGGGCGCGGAGAGCTGGAGAGAGCTGCTCTCCGTGCCGGTGGACCGGCTGGTCGCCGAGGCGCTCGACGCGCTTCCGCCGTCCCTGCCCGGCGAGCGCCGGCTCCCCGGCCGGATCGGGGCCGTCCTGCCCGACCGGCTGCACGCCTGGCGCCGTATCGGCAGTCCCGGCCTGAAGCCCTCCGTGCACCTCGGCTACGCGCGCCTCGTGCTGACGGAGTGGGGCTGGCAGAACGCGCCGTACAAGCTGCGGGACGCGCGCGGTGCCCGGTGTGTCTGCGGCGCCCTGCTCGCCGCCCACCGCCTCGGCTACGGCAGTGCGACGACGATGAACGAGGCGGCCGCCTGGATCATGACCGAACTCCGCTCGCGGGGGTGGGGCGAGCTCATCGGGCCGTGGAACCGGGCCCCCGGCCGCACCGCCGCCGACGCCGTGGCGCTCCTCGATGCCACGATCCTGCGGGCGGCGCAGGCCGGCCACTGACGGTCTCTCCCCGGTGGGGGCGGCGGCCGGAAGACCGCCGCCCGGTAGCGGGCGGCCGGCTCAGCCGGTGATGCTCGGAGCACCCGTCTCGATGTGGCCGGTGTACCGGCGCGACCAGGTGCCGTCGATGTCGGCCAGGATCGTGAAGTCGTACCAGCCGTTGTTGTAGGCCACCGCGTTGAAGAAGTCCTCACGGGCGGAGTTCGCCGGCACCGTGTACGTCCACGGCCCGTCCGTGCGATAGGCGTTGGAGCGGATCGTGAACGTCACCGGTCCGGCCGAGGTGTTGCCGAGCCTGAACCACAGCGCCGTCCGGCCCGTCCCCGGTTCGACGGCGAACCGGGACGTCACCTCGACGGCGCTGCCCGCCTTGGAGGCGTCGCCGATGAACCGGCGCAGGAAACGATTGGGGCCCATCATCGAGATGTCGTACTTCCCGGACCCCGATCCCAGGCCGATGTTGAAGTAGTCGGCCGCCGTGCCGCCCGCGTCGACCGTGTACTGCCAGGCGGCCGTGTCGCGGTGCTGGTGCGGGTGGATGGAGAAGTGCGTGGCGCGCTTGGCCTCCACGCCCTGGTTCGTCATGGAGAACCAGGCCAGGATCTTGCCGGCGGCCCCGAACTCGAAGCGGTCGAGATTGCCGTTCACCTGGTAGGGCACGGCGCGGGCCGGCCGGGTGCCGGACTCCTGCGAGGGCAGGGCGTTGTTCTGGGGAGCCGGATTCGGCAGGGGCTTGCAGGTGGACTGGCCGATCACCTTCGCCGTGGACGGGAGGCCCGCCGGCACCCCGTACACCGGATGGGCGAAATCGAAGACGCCGGTCAGATCACCCGTCACCTTCCGCCGCCAGGCGCTGATGTTGGGGCAGGTGGCCGGGGTGCCGAGCGCCGCCGTCCAGCTCTCCATGAAGCGCAGCACGGAGGTGTGGTCGAAGACCTCGGAGCTCACCCAGCCACCCCGGGTCCACGGGGACATGACAATCATCGGGACGCGGAAGCCCAGCCCGATCGGCACGCCGTCGAGGTACTCGCCCGGCGTTCCCGGAGGGGCTACCGGGGGCGGTACATGGTCGAAGAAGCCGTCGTTCTCGTCGTAGTTGAGGAAGAGGACGGTCGAGTCGAACACCTCGGAATCGGCGGCGAGCGCGCGGTAGACGAGATCGACGAAGTGCGCGCCGTCGCCGGGTGGCGCGTAGGGGTGCTCGGAGAACGCCTCGCTCGCGACCACCCACGACACCTGCGGCAGGGTGCCCGCGACGACATCGGCGCGGATCGCCGCGGCGATGTCGTCCGGCGTCGAGCCGGTCACTCTGGGCACCGAGCCCATCCCGCGGTCGTACAGCGGGTCGCCCGGCCGCGCGTCGGTGAACCTCTTGAAGTACGCGAGGCCGTTGTCGCCGTAGTTGTCCTGGGCGTTCTGGTAGACCTTCCAGCTCACCCCGGCGCGCTGGAGAGCCTCGGCGTAGGTCTCCCAGGTGAGCCCGGACTCCTCGCCGCCGTCCTTGCTGGAGCCGTCGATCTTCCCGCTCCACAGGAAGGTGCGGTTGGGGCCGGTGGCGCTCAGTGCCGAGCAGAAGTACGCGTCGCAGATCGTGTAGTGGTCGGCGAGAGCGTGGTGGAAGGGGATGTCCGCGCGGTCGAGGTGGCCGAGTGCGCGCGTGTTGCCCACCCCGAGGACCCAGTTGTCGAGGCGTCCCTTGTTCCAGGCGGCGTGCTGGGAGGTCCAGCTGTGCGGGAGGTCGCCGTTGCACTGGGCGAGGGTCTCGCCGTCGACGCCGCCGGCGGGCGGGGTGTCGCTGAGCTTCCACGGGTACTGGCGACCGCCCCAGTTGGGCTGGTTGAACATGCCCCAGCCACCGGGCAGGTTGCCCGCCGCGCGGTCGGCGAAGCCCCGTACACCGCGCAGAGTGCCGAAGTAGTGGTCGAAGCTGCGGTTCTCCTGCATGAGGATGACCACATGGCGGACGTCGGCGAGGGTGCCGGTTGCCGCCCTCGCGGCGGCCGACGCCCGGGCGGTCGGCAGTGCCGCGCCCGCCACGAGCCCCGCGCCGATACCGACGAATCCTCTGCGGCTGATGGGAATCATGCTCCGCCTCTCCTGTCGCGGTGTGCCCGGGCGGCACGTCGGAGACATGATGGGGGAGGGGAGCTTAAAGGTATACAGCCGTGCGGTAATTAATGGATTAACACCCTGAGGCGCCACAGGGGGGCTGCTGGATGGGATCCCCGATTGGTTCGATTGTGTACCAATGGGGAGTGCCGGCTCAGACCGTGAGGACCTTGACCCCGGCCTCCGTGAGCTGCTCGACCGCCTCCGCGCTGATGCCGGTGTCGGTCACGAGCAGGTCGATCCGGTCCAGACCGCAGATCCGCGCGAACGCCCGGCGGCCCATCTTCGAGGAGTCGGTCACCACCACGACCCGGCTCGCCCGCTCCGCGAAGAGCCGGCTGATGCTCGCCTCGTCCTCCTGGTGGGCCATCACGCCGAGCCCGGCGTCGACCCCGTCGACCCCCAGCACCACCACGTCGAGAACGACCTCGTTGAGCACCCCGACCGTCAGCGGGCCCACCAGTTCGTACGTCTGGGGGCGGGCGACCCCGCCGGTGGTGACGATCTTGATCTGCGGGCGCACCGCCAGTTCGCCCGCGATGTTGAGCGCGTTGGTGACCACGGTCAGCGCGGGCCCCGAGGGTGCGGTACCAGCCGTCCCGGCCGTTCCCGCCGTATCGGCCCGGCCGCTCGCGAAGCGCAGTGCGAGGGCGCGCGCCACCTCCGTCGTCGTCGTGCCGCCGTTGAGACCCACGACCTCGCCGGGTGCGATCAGATCGGCCGCCGCCTCCGCGATCCGCCGCTTCTCCGCCGCGTGCCGAGTCGACTTGTAGCGCAGGGGCAGCTCGTACGAGACCCCGTGTGCGACCGCCCCGCCCCGCGTCCGTATCAACAGCTGCTGCTCGGCGAGCTCGTCGAGGTCCCGGCGGATCGTGGCGGCGGAGACGTCGAGGGCGGTCGCCGCCTCCTCGACCTCCAGCTTCCCCGAGGCGGCCAGAAGTTCAAGGAGCGTGTTCCATCGCTCGTGCTTGGACATGGGGTCCCTCCCGGGGGCTCGTGCGCGCGTCCGATTCTATCCACCGACACGTGCGGGACCTGGAAAGCGGATGCATGTTTCTGCTTGAATGGCATCGACTTCAAGCATCTTCCATCATTCCTGTGCACTCTTCTTGCAAGGAGACCGGCATGAGCACCACCCGTACCGCCGTGGAGATCGCCTCCCAGCCGACGACCTGGCGTCAGGCTGCCCGCACGCTGCCCCAGCACACCTCCGCCCTGCCCCGGCGTGGCGAGCGGGTCGCGGTGATCGGCTGCGGCACCTCCTGGTTCATGGCCCTGGCCTACGCGGAGCTGCGCGAGTCCGGCGGCCACGGGGAGACCGACGCCTTCGCCGCCTCGGAGTTCCCCTACGGGCGCCGCTACGACCGGGTCGTGGCGATCACCCGCTCCGGCACCACCAGCGAGGTACTGGCCGTGCTGTCCCGGCTGCGCGGCACGGTCCCCACCGGGGCGATCACGGCCGACCCGACGACCCCCGTGATGGATCTCGCCGACGAGGTCGCCGTCCTGGACTTCGCCGACGAGGAGTCGGTGGTCCAGACCCGCTTCGCGACCACGGTGCTCGCTCTGTTCCGCGCGCACCTGGAGTCCGAGGACGCCCTGCCCGAGGGGCTGGCCACCGTGGAGGAGGCCGCCCGCGACGCCGAGCAGGCCCTCGCCTCGCCCCTGGACGAGGGGGTCCGTACGGCGGAGCAGTTCACCTTCCTCGGCTCGGGCTGGACCTACGGGCTCGCCCTGGAGGCCGGACTGAAGATGCGTGAGGCGGCCGGCGCGTGGACGGAGGCGTACCCGGCGATGGAGTACCGCCACGGCCCCATCAGCATCACCGGACCGGGGCGGGTCACCTGGGGCTTCGGCACCCTCCCCGCCGGACTCGCCGACGAGGTGCGCAAGGTCGGCGGCACCCTCGCGGAGAGCGACCTCGACCCGCTCGCTGACCTGGTCAGGGCCCAGCGCCTCGCCGTCGCCGTCGCCGAGGCCCAGGGTCTGAACCCGGACACCCCCCGGAACCTGACCCGTTCGGTGGTCCTCACCGACGTCCCCGCCTGACCGTCGCCCCCACTCCCACCCTCCCTGCCATAGCCCCCCCGCACCCGCTCACACCTCCGGAGAAGGACCATGCCGTTGACGCCGACCGATGAGATCGTCCGCCGCGCCCGCGCGGCGGGCACCGGTGTGGGGGCGTTCAACGTCCTCCAGCTCGAACACGCCCAGGCCATCGTGGCCGGCGCCGAGACCGCCGACCGCCCCGTCGTCCTCCAGATCAGCGAGAACACCGTCCGCTACCACGGCGCCCTGGAGCCGGTCGCCCTCGCCTCCCTGGCCGTCGCCCGCGCCGCCAAGACCCCCGTCGCCGTCCATCTCGACCACGCCGAGAACCCCGACCTCGTCCGTGAGGCCGTCGGACTCGGCCTGGGCTCGGTGATGTTCGACGCCTCGAAGCTCCCCTACGCGGAGAACGTCGCCGCGACCCGGGAGGTCGTGGAGTACTGCCACCGGCACGGTGTCTGGGTCGAGGCGGAACTCGGCGAGGTCGGCGGCAAGGGAGGCGCCCACACCCCGGGCGTACGGACCGACCCCGACGAGGCCCGCGCCTTCGTCGAGGCCACCGGCGTCGACGCCCTCGCGGTCGCGGTCGGCAGCTCCCACCAGATGCTGACCAGGGACGCGGTCCTGGACTTCGACCTCATCGCCCGCCTGCGGGCCGCCGTCGCCACCCCGCTCGTGCTGCACGGCTCCTCGGGTGTGTCGGACGCGGACCTCAGTGCCGCCATCGCGGCGGGCATGACCAAGGTGAACGTCTCCACCCACCTCAACAAGGCCTTCACCCGGGCCGTCCGCGCCCATCTCGCCGAGCACCCCGCCGCGGTCGACCCCCGCCACTACCTGACCCCGGCGCGGTCGGCCGTGGCCCGGGAGGTCGCCCACCTGCTCACGGTGCTCGCACCCTCCTGACCGGTACCTGGACCGGCGCCGGGACCTGGACCTGGGCCGGGGCCGGACCGATCGTGGTCCCGGCCCCGGCCCTCACACCTCCTGAAGGGCCGTGAGGAGACCGCGTACGGCGGGCAGGGCCAGCGAGGACTCCCGCACGGCCGCGTGGATCGAACGGACCGGCTCCGGACCCCGGACCTTGCGGACGACCACGTTCGGGTGGCGGCTGCCCAGCCCCGTCAGGGGGATCAGACTGACACCGAGACCCGCCGCCACGAAGCCCTGCGCGGTGCCGTACTCCTCGCACTCCACCGCGATGTCCGGGGTGAAGCCGGCCGCCGCGCAGGCGTCGAGGACCGCGTCCAGACAGGGGCCCGGGCGCTCGCTGCCGACCCATGCCTCGGCGGCGAGTTCGGCCAGGTCGACGGAGGTGCGGCGATCGGCCAGCGGATGACCCCGGGGGAGCACGGCGCGGTAGGGGTCGTCGAGCAGATGGACCCAGCGGAGCCCGTCGGCGGCCGAGTCCGGGCCGCCGCCCCTGCGTCGCACGGCCAGGGTGAGGTCCGCCTCCTCGTCGGGTGCGCCGTCCGCGATCCTCAGATCGACGCGTACGCCCGGGTGTTCGGTGCGGAAACGGGCCAGGGCGGGGGCGACGAGATCGGCGCCCGCGGTGGCGAAGTAGCGGACCGCGATCTGCCCCGTGCGGCCCGCCCGCAGGTCGGCGAGGGCGGTCTCGGCCTCGGCGACCTGGCGGCCGATCACCGCCGCGTGCTCCGTGAGCAGCCGCCCCGCGGCGGTCGGCCGCACGCCCCTGCCGAACCGTTCGAGCAGCGCGATGCCGGCCTCCTTCTCCAGGACGCCTATCTGCTGACTCACGGCCGAGGGGGTGTAACCGAGGTTCGCGGCGGCGGCGGTGACGGAGCCGCTGGTGACCACGGCCCGGAGCACCTGGAGACGTCTCACATCCAGCATGTAGCAGAGCTTAACGCCGGATGCATGATTCATCGCTTGTCCTGTCGGATGGGGCACGGGACCGTGAGGACATGACATCGGCGATACGCATGGGCGTACTGGCCCTGCTCTGGGGCTCGGGCTTCCTCTGGATCAAGATCTCCCTCAACCAGGGCCTCACCCCCGGATGGATCACTTTCGTACGCTGCCTGCTCGGCGCCGCGGTGCTCCTCGCCCTCGCCCACGGGGCGGGGCAGCGACTGCCGCGGGACCGGGCCACCTGGGGGCGGCTCGGAGTCGCCGCCTTCTTCTGCAACGCGCTGCCGTTCCTGCTCTTCTCGATCGGCGAGCAGACCGTGGACAGCGGTGTGGCGGGCGTACTGAACGCGACCACCCCGCTGTGGTCCCTCCTCATCGGACTGGCCCTGGGATCGGAACGCCCGCTGCGCGCCGCCCGGTCGGCCGGACTCGTGCTCGGCTTCGCGGGGGTCCTGCTCGTGTTCGCGCCCTGGACACACGGTTCCGGGCTGATCAGTGCGGGTGCCCTCGCCCTGCTCGGTGCCTCCGCGAGCTACGCCGTGGCCTTCGCGTACATGGCCCGCCACCTCGCAGGCCGGGGCACCGCGCCGCTGGCGCTCTCCGCCGCGCAACTCCTCGCGGCGACCGGACTCAGTACACCCGCCCTGACGGCCGGCGGTCCGGCGGCCGTCACCTGGGCGGGCGTCCTCGCGGTCGTCGTCCTCGGGGTCTTCGCCACCGGGCTCACCTTCCACCTCAACTACCGCATGATCGCGGAGGAGGGCCCGACCGCCGCCGCCACGGTCGGCTATCTGCTGCCGGTGGTCTCCGTGACCCTCGGCGCGCTCGTCCTCGACGAGCCGCTGACGCCGCGGGTGGTGGCGGGGATGGTGGTCGTGCTGGTGGGGGTGGGTCTGACGAGGCTGCGGACACGAGCCGTCGGGGCGTCGCGGGAGGGGACCGTGCGATCCTCCGCGGACCGCACGGTCCCCCGTGGACCGGACGGGCCGGACCGCACGACCCTCCGTGGACCGGACGGGACCTACGCGCCCCGCTCCACGACGAAGACCGGGATCTCCCGGTCGGTCCTGCGCTGGTAGTCCGCGTAGTCGGCGAAGGCCGCGACGGCCCGCTCCCACCAGGCCGCCCGCTCCTCGCCGGTGACCAGGCGGGCCTTCATGTCCCACACCTGCGGGCCGTCGCGCAGTTCGACGAGCGGCGAGGCGACGAGGTTGTGGTACCAGACGGGGTGCTTCACGGCCCCGCCGTTCGACGCCACGAGCGCGTACGCCCCCTCGTGCTCGACGCGCATCAGCGGGGTCTTGCGGAGCTTGCCGCTCTTCGCGCCGACGTTCGTGACCAGGACGACGGGCATGCCCCGCATCGTCGTGCCCTCGGTGCCGCCGGACGACTCGTAGAGTTCGACCTGGTTGCGCACCCACGTCTCAGGGCTGGGCTCGTACTCGCCTTCGAGGGGCATGGGTGTCCTTTCGGTGGTGTCCGGCACGGCCGTCCGCCGGTCCGTGTCCCCCCGACGCTATCCGACGCCCCGCCCACGGGCGGGCACGCCGGACCGGCGCTGTCAGTGCCGACTCGTAGGGTGGCTCCTGACGGTACGGCAGTGGTGCGACACGGGGGAGAGTGGGCGACATGCGGGAGTTGTTCCTGGCGGACCGGCGGGCGTACATCCGGTGGATCGACCTGCCGGGGGACGGGCCCGTGCGGGTCTTCGTCCACGGCCTCGGGTGCACGGCGTCGTCCGACTTCGCCCATGTCGCGGCCCACCCGGCCCTGGCCGGCGGCCGTGCGCTGCTCGTGGACCTCCTCGGGCACGGGCTGAGCGACCGGCCCGCCGACTTCGACTACCGCATGGAGTCGCAGGCGGCGGCGGTGGCCGCCGTCCTCGACCACCTCGGCCTCACGGGTGTGGACCTCGTCGGGCACTCCATGGGCGGTGCGGTGGCGATCCATCTGACGGCCGCGCGACCCGAGTTGGTGGCGAGACTCGTGGTGGCCGAGCCCAACCTGTACGCGGGCGGGGGAGCGTTCAGCACCCCGGTGGCGGCCCAGGGCGAGGACGCGTTCGTGGCGGAGGGGTACGCGAGAATGCTGGCCCGCGTGAACCGTGCGGACTACGCGGCCCGGCTGCGCCTCGCCGATCCCCTGGCCGTCCACCGCAGCGCGGTCGCCCTCGTGGAGGGAAGCGTGCCCGCGCCGGGCGACCTGCTCGCCGCGGCCGCCGTGCCCCGGACCTTCCTCGTGGGGGAACTGAGCCTGCCGGACCGCGACGCGGAGAAGGCGGCGGCGTTCGGTGTCCCGGTGGTCGAGATCCCGCGTGCGGGACACAACCTGATGTTCGACAACCCAGACGGCTTCGCCGAAGCGCTCGCCCACGCCCTCGCGGTCGACCCGACCGCGGATCACGACCCCGCTTCCCGGCCACGTCAGTAGCCGATTCGGCCACTTCGAACGGGTTCGACGGTGCTTCGATTGCAGGCGTATGGCAGATGCATGACAAGGCCCCAACTCCCTTGAGCCACGCCCGTGGAGCGGCCAGGCTGCTGATCACGCCGGGACCGGACACACCGGTCCCGACCGTGTACGTGGCCCCACGTGCACCCCCCCACAGTCGCGCCGCCCACCCCACCGGGCGCGACGTCCATGAGGAGGAATCCCTCGTAATGGCACTCCCGAAGAACACCCGGACCCGCCTCGCCGTCACGGCGTCCGCCGCCTCCGTGGCCGCCCTGCTCGGCACCTTCGCCGCCGTCCCCGCCCAGGCGGCCCCCGCCGAAGGCGTCGTCCTCGCGGCGGGCTCCGCCGACGCGGTACCCGGCAGCTACATCGTCACCCTCAAGCAGGGCGCGGGCTTCAAGGCCGCCTCCGCCAAGGGACGGAACCTGATATCCGGGTACGGCGGCACCGTCCGCAAGACCTTCGGCTCCGCCGTCAACGGTTACTCCGCCACCCTCGACGAGACGGAGGCCCGCCGGCTGGCCGCCGACCCGGCCGTCGCCTCCGTCGAGCAGAACCGGATCGTCCGCGCCGACGCGACGCAGACCAACGCCCCCTGGGGCCTGGACCGCATCGACCAGGCGAACCTGCCGCTCTCCGGCACGTACACCTACCCCGACTCCGCGGGCGGCGGCGTCACGGCGTACGTGATCGACACCGGCGTCCGCATCAGCCACTCCCAGCTCGCCGGCCGCGCCGTGAACGGCTACGACGCCGTCGAGGGCGACACGGTCGCCCAGGACGGCAACGGACACGGCACCCATGTCGCCACGACGATCGCCGGCACCACCTACGGTGTGGCCAAGTCGGCGCGGATCGTGGCCGTCCGCGTCCTCGACAACAACGGCTCCGGCACCACCGCCGGCGTCATCGCGGGCATCGACTGGGTCACCTCCCACCACACCGCCGGTGCCCCGGCCGTCGCCAACCTCTCCCTCGGCGGCGGCGCGTCCACCGCACTCGACAACGCGGTGAAGAACTCCATCGCCGACGGCGTCACCTACGCCGTCGCCGCCGGAAACTCCGGGGTCAACGCCTCCTCCACGTCGCCCGCCCGCGTCCCGGCGGCGATCACCGTCGGCGCCACGAGCAACACCGACGCCAAGGCGAGCTGGTCCAACTTCGGCTCGGTCCTCGACATCTTCGCCCCCGGTGTGTCGATCACCGCGGGCTGGAACACCAGCGACACGGCCACCAGCACCATCTCGGGTACGTCGATGGCCACCCCGCACGTCGCCGGCGCCGCGGCGATCTACCTCGCCGGCCACCCCTCCGCGACCCCGGCGCAGGTCGCCACGGCCCTCGTCAACGGCGCCACCACCGGCAAGGTGACGAGCCCGGGCAGCGGCTCCCCGAACCGCCTCCTGAGGATCGTCCCGTAGTCCCCCCGGCCCACAAACCACCCCGGAGGCAGCCGGCGCCTCCGGGGCGGTGCCATGTCCGGACCGCGGGTGG
The DNA here is from genome assembly GCF_014656215.1 of Streptomyces zaomyceticus. Lineage (GTDB taxonomy): Bacteria > Actinomycetota > Actinomycetes > Streptomycetales > Streptomycetaceae > Streptomyces > Streptomyces zaomyceticus. The sequence continues at coordinate 118,455 of NZ_BNBZ01000022.1, forward strand.
GGGAGCCCCTTCCTGAGAGGATCGACGGCATGAACGTTCCGTTCCCCTCGAACCCCAGCGGGCCCCGACCGCCGCAGGAGCGCCCCGTGCACAGCTCCCTCACGTACGCCGACATCAAGACCGCCGCCGAGCGGATCCGCGGCCACGTCCGCCCCGTCACGATCGCGCACGCCGACCCCGGCGACCGGCCGTACGCGCTCCACCTCGCCCTGGAACTCATGCAGCACACCGGCTCCTTCAAGGCCCGCGGCGCGCAGAACTTCCTCCTCGCCCACCGCGAGGAGGGAACCCTCCCCGCCGCGGGCGTCACGATCGCCTCCGGCGGCAACGCCGGCCTCGCCTGTGCCTGGGCGGCTCTCCGGCAGGGCGTCCGTGCCACGGTCTTCCTGCCGACCACCGCCCCGAAGGTGAAGGTCGACAAGCTCGTCGGCTACGGCGCCGACGTCCGGCTCGTCGGTACCGAGTACGCCGAGGCGCTCGCCGCCTGCGAAGCCTTCGCCACCGAGACCGGCGCGCTCGCGTCCCACGCCTACGACCATCCCCTGATCGCCGCCGGAGCGGGCACCCTGCTGGACGAGATCCACGGAAGGATCCCGGACCTCGACACCGTCGTCGTGGCGGTGGGCGGGGGCGGGCTCTTCGCCGGTGTCGCCACCGCCGCCCGGCACCACGGCATCCGAACCGTCGCCGTCGAACCCGAGAACTGCCGGGCACTCGACGCGGCGCTCCGCGCCGGACACCCCGTCGACGTGACCGTCGACTCCGTCGCCGCGGACTCGCTCGGCGCCCGCCGCGTCTCGGACACCGCCGTGGCGGCCGCCCGCCAGGACGACGTCCGTACCGCCCTCGTCACCGACGCGGAGATCGTCCGCGCCCGGCGGGCCCTCTGGGACGACCGCCGCCTCGCCGTCGAACACGCGGCCGCCACCGCCCTGGCCGTCCTCACGGCACCGGATCCGCACGACGCACCGGACCTCGACGGTGCGGGCCCCGGCGGTGCGACGGACCGCGGCGGTGCGACGGCGGTCGGCTACCGCCCGGCCCCGGGCGAGAGGGTCTGCGTGGTCCTCTGCGGCGCCAACACCGACCCCACCGACCTGATCCACAGCCCGACGGCCTAGGCCGGGCGGTCACCCACCGAGCCGCGTGGGTGACCCCGGCTCCCGCGGGCCGCGGAACGGCAGCGTCCGGCTGAAGACGAGGCTGGTGGTCGTACTCCCGAACCGGGCCAACGCGTCGACGAGCTCCTCCAGATGACCCATCGACGTGGCCGCCACCTTCAGCACGTAGCAGTCGTCCCCCGTGGTCCGCAGGCACTCCAGGATCTCCGAGCGTTCCTCCAGCAGTCGGTGCAGGGGCTCGTGCCGCGTCCCCGGGTACTTCAGCCGCACGACGGCGAGCACCGGGTACCCCGTCCGTTCCAGATCCACCTCCGCCCGGTACCCCGTGATCACCTCGGCCGCCTCGAGGCGCCGGACCCGCTCCTTCGTCGCCGAGGCGCTCAGGTTCACCCGCCGCGCCAACTCCGTGTACGCGATCCGGCCGTCCCGCTGGACTTCCGTCAGGATCGCCCAGTCCGTCGCGTCCAAACTCTCGGTCATGCGGTCAGATTACCGGCGAATCCACGGGCGAACGGCCTCTGAACAGGCGGGAGTCCCTTCTTGAAGGACGTCCCCGATGGCTAGCCTTGACGCTGTGAAGATCGGAGTCAACATCCTCAATTTCGGCCCCGGCACCGACCCCGGAGTGCTGCGGAGCTGGGCCCAGACCGTGGAAGGCCTGGGCTTCGACCTGCTCATGCTCTCGGACCACATCGCCATCACCCCCGATGTCTCCGAGCGATACCCCGCCCCGTTCTACGAGCCCTTCACCACCCTGTCCTGGCTCGCCGGCCTCACCACGCGGATCCGGCTCGGCACCACGGTCCTCATCGCCCCCTACCGGCATCCCCTGCTGACCGCACGTATGGCGGCCAACCTGAACGAGCTGAGCGGCGGCCGGCTGGTCCTCGGTGTCGGGGTGGGCTGGGCACGGGAGGAGTTCGCCGCGCTCGGCATCCCCTTCGAACGCCGAGGGCGACTCACCGACGAGCATCTGCGCGCCGTGCGGGAGGCCTGGGCGGACACCTCCACCTACGGAGACCGCCGCATCCCGGTGTGGATCGGCGGCCACAGCGACGCGGGACTGCGTCGTGCCGTCCGTCTCGGCGACGCCTGGCATCCGCTGCGCCGCACCATGCCGTGGCTGCGGGAAGCTCCCGGAAGACTGCACGCGTACGCGGAAGAGCAAGGCCTCCCCGTGCCCGGCTTCGCACCCCGGATCATCCTCAAGGTGACCGACACGCCGGTCGGCGGAGCGGACCGGCTCGCGGGGGAGGGCACCATCGACCAGATCATGGACGACCTCGAGCAGCTGCGGTCGCTCGGGGCCGAGGCCGTCGTCCTCGACCCCTACGGCGGCGACCCCCGCGAGACACACCGCCCCCGGACCGCCTGGCAGGCCCTCGCCGCCGTGGCCGCACACCTCGACCCGCCCCGCACCCGAACGGATCCGTCATGAGCCGTGCCTCCACCCCCGCCACCCCCGACGACCACACCCTCCTCCGGCGGGCCATCGCCCTCGCCGCCGCGGCGCGCGAGAGCGGCAACCCGCCGTTCGGGTCCCTGCTCGCCGCGCCGGACGGAACGGTGCTCGCGGAGGAGTACAACACGACCCTCACCGAGCGGGACATCACCGCACACCCGGAACTCAAGCTCGCCCGGTGGGCCGCTCGGGAGCTGGAGCCCGCCACTGCGGCCGAGACCACGATGTACACCAGTTGCCAGCCGTGCGGAATGTGCGAGGCGGTCATTCGGCGCGCGGGGCTCCGGCGGGTGGTGTTCGCGCTGTCCGACGAACAGCTCCTGGACATCCGCCCCGGCAGCGGGCTGCCGCCCGTACCCCAGGACGGCCCCGCGCTGCTCGACGAGGTCCGGGCCGTGGTCGAGGGCTACTACCGTTGACGGCCGACGAGGTACACCTGCCGTCTCCGGACGATCCCGCCTTCCGGGACCCGGACCCCCGCCGGAGCGGCCCGGGTCTGCCGGGCCGGGGCCCACGTGGTGGCATCGCTCCCCACCTGACCAGCGGGAGGCCGTGGCACGGAGTGCTCGCCGCGTGCGTCAGGATGGGGGCATGACCGAAATTCGTACCCCCCGTCTCATCCTCCGGCATTGGAGCGACGACGACCTCGTCCCGCTGTCCGAGATCAACGCCGACCCCGAGGTCATGCGGTGGATCGACGACGGCTCGGTCCGGGATCTGGAGCAGACCGCCGAGGACATCGAGCGGTACGAGGAGGAGTGGGACGAGGAGGGCTTCGGGATCTTCGCCGTCGAGCTCATCGCCTCGGGCGAGCTGATCGGCTTCGCCGGACTGTCCGTGCCGGAGTTCCTCCCCGAGGTGATGCCGGACGTGGAGATCGGCTGGCGCCTCGGCAGGCCCTTCTGGGGACAGGGATACGCCTCCGAGGCCGCCCACGCGGTCCTGGAGTTCGCACTCCAGGACCGCGGGCTCGACAAGGTCGTCGCCATCACCCACATCAGCAACCAGGCCTCCGAGAACGTCATCGGGAAGCTCGGCATGACCGAGGAGCGCGAGACGAACCATCCCGTCTACGGCGTGCCCCTGCGGGTCTGGGCGATCGACCTCACCGAGTACGAGGCCTGAGCCCCGGGAGGTTCCCCCTCAGGGGACCGCTCAGTACCGCTCGGGCAGGTCCCGCTCGGCGGGCAGCGAGGTGAGGTCACGGTCCGCGGACGGGGAGGCGGCGCGCGCGGAGGCCGCGGGCGTCGGCTTCTTGCCGCAGAACGCCGCCTCCAGCGTCCCGCCGAGCGCGGTGTTCGCGGCGCCGTGGTTCGAGGTGTTCGCCATGGCGGAGAGGCTGCGCAGGCCGTCACGGGTCGAGAAGGTGTACGTGTAGAAGCCCTGGACGGTGCCGGTGTGGCCGTACACCTGAGTCCCGCACGACAGGTCGTAGCGGCGCAGGCCGAGCCCGTAGAACCGGGTGTTGGTGGTGTCGGTCGGCGTGACCGTCGTCATGGCCTCCATCATCGCCGGGGACAGCAGCCGTCCCCGCATCAGCGCGCCGGTGAAGGTGTTCAGGTCCGCGGGGTTGGAGATGACGGCCCCGGCGGACTGGGCCCACGACACGGTCTGCTCCGTGGAGTCCACCAGCGCGCCCCCGGCCTCGTCGGGGTGCAGGTAGCCGCGCACGTGCAGCCCCTTGATCCGGGTGTCCGGGTGCACGTACGAGGTCTTGTGCAGGTGCAGCGGCTTGAAGATCCGACGCTCGTACGCGTCGGCCACGGGACGGCCCGTGGCCTTCTCGATCAGCATCCCGACCACCACGAAGTTGGCGTTCGAGTACTTGTAGGACACCCCGGGCTCGGTGGTCCGCGGCTCGCTCAGGGAGAGGTCCACGAGCTCCTGGTAGCTGAACACCCGGTTCCGCACGGCCTCGAAGCCCGGCACGGTGTTGGCGAACATCGCGTTCGTGTAGTCGGCCAACCCGCTGCGGTGGGTGAGCAGGTGACGGACCGTGATCCGGTCGTCGGGGAGCAGGCCGGGGAGGTACGTGTTGACGGGCTTGTCGAGCTCCAGCTTGCCCTCCTCCACCAGTTGGAGGAGCACCACGGTGGAGAACGTCTTGCTCACGCTGCCGATCCGGAAACGGGACTGGATGTCCATCGCCGCACCCGAGACACGGTCCTGGACGCCGACGGTACGGCTCCGTACGCCGGTCGGACCGGTGAACCGGGCCATCGCGCCCGGAGCCCCGTTGTCCATGGCCGAGTTCAGAGCGGTGACGACACCCTCCATGTCCGGCGCGGGAACGGCGGCCGGCGTGGTGGTGGCGGGGGCGGCGGGAAGGCTTGTGGCGGCGAACGCGCTGGTGGCGGGGGCGACGCCCGCGGCGAGCGCGGCGATCAGGGTGGTGCTCACGGCCAGGCGTCGCTTCGACGACAGGGGCACGGTGATTCCTCGACTTCTTCCGAAACGGTCGGCACGGCGCACGGCGGCGGTGCGCCACGGGTCACGGGTCACGGGAACGGCCGGCCGTCGGGCCTGGCCCCCGGTACCCATGGATCATGAGTGCCAACGTCCGAGAACGGTTCCTGACACGGGCCACGGGTTTCGGAACCCGTTCGTCCCTCCACCGGCCGCTCGGCCTTCCCCCGGGGGTGGAACCCGCGCCCTCGCCCGCACCGCGCGTGTCCTTCGGAAGGACCGACATGCCCCGCACCGCGTGAAACGTCGTCGAACCCGCCACGCGCTGGGGCCCCGGCCCGCCGAACGAGGTCGGCGGGCCG